>NZ_JAOWFR010000011.1:0-270 GCF_030333565.1 Citrobacter sp. CK185
TACAGGCTTGTAGCTCAGGTGGTTAGAGCGCACCCCTGATAAGGGTGAGGTCGGTGGTTCAAGTCCACTCAGGCCTACCAGATTTTCCCTGAATACTGCGTTGTGAAATGACTCACATACTTTAAGTATGCTTCGTCATTCCACGCCTTGTCTCAGGAAAAATCATCGGTAAGAGGTTCTGACTGTACTGTATGGGGCTATAGCTCAGCTGGGAGAGCGCCTGCTTTGCACGCAGGAGGTCTGCGGTTCGATCCCGCATAGCTCCACCAT
>NZ_JAOWFR010000012.1:0-223 GCF_030333565.1 Citrobacter sp. CK185
TGAGAGACTCATACACACTTTACGTGTGTCGTTTCAATTTTCAGCTTGATCCAGATTTTTAAAGAGCAAATATCTCAAACATGACTCGCAAGTCAGTTTTGAGATACGGGGGCCGGCGACTTTCACTCACACAAACCAGCAAGTGGCGTCCCCTAGGGGATTCGAACCCCTGTTACCGCCGTGAAAGGGCGGTGTCCTGGGCCTCTAGACGAAGGGGACACTG
>NZ_JAOWFR010000013.1:0-265 GCF_030333565.1 Citrobacter sp. CK185
TACAGGCTTGTAGCTCAGGTGGTTAGAGCGCACCCCTGATAAGGGTGAGGTCGGTGGTTCAAGTCCACTCAGGCCTACCAAATTCGCTCCCGTGCTTTGTTGTGGCAAAGCTCGCATACTTCAGTATGCTTCGCTTCACCACGCCGCGCCCGGAAACGAATTGGGGATGAGGTTTAACTACATCATATGGGGCTATAGCTCAGCTGGGAGAGCGCCTGCTTTGCACGCAGGAGGTCTGCGGTTCGATCCCGCATAGCTCCACCAT
>NZ_JAOWFR010000002.1:0-218 GCF_030333565.1 Citrobacter sp. CK185
TATGGGGCTATAGCTCAGCTGGGAGAGCGCCTGCTTTGCACGCAGGAGGTCTGCGGTTCGATCCCGCATAGCTCCACCATATTTTACTGCTCATATAAGAAAACTTCAGAGTGTACCTGAAAAGGTTCACTGCGAAGTTTTGCTCTTTAAAAATCTGGATCAAGCTGAAAATTGAAACGACACACGTAAAGTGTGTATGAGTCTCTCAAATTTTCGCA
>NZ_JAOWFR010000014.1:0-360 GCF_030333565.1 Citrobacter sp. CK185
TCTTCCGGCGCGTTATCGATCTGGTCGAATGCGCGAGCAGCACCGCCGTAGGTTTTAGCCAGTACGGTAGTGATTGCAGCGGTCAGCGTTGTTTTACCATGGTCAACGTGGCCGATAGTACCGACGTTGACGTGCGGTTTTGTACGTTCAAACTTTTCTTTAGACATCGATTGTCCCTCTAAGACACGGATAAATCGGTGATATCACCACATCAACCAGGCGATATGCCTGAATTGTTGAATATTTAAGTTTATACAGAGAGAAACGGGAAGGAGAAGTGAAGTGGTGCTGATACCCAGAGTCGAACTGGGGACCTCACCCTTACCAAGGGTGCGCTCTACCAACTGAGCCATATCAGCA
>NZ_JAOWFR010000015.1:0-232051 GCF_030333565.1 Citrobacter sp. CK185
AGGGCGAGCCACGCAGTGGCGAGTAATCCTCTATCACCGACCAATTCAGAAAAGCCAGCCTACGGGCTGGCTTTTTGCTGTCTGGAATTCAGCATTGTAGGCCTGATAAGCGAAGCGCCATCAGGCGGGATTGGTAGCCCACTTTCGGCAACGCCGGATGGCGGCGCAGGCGCCTTATCCGGCCTACGGCGATTTCGCCATTGGCAAAAAATGTGCATCACTTCTCACTGTTTGTTCACGTTTTTGTGACATATTCCATTGTCTTTTTTTATCTTTGCTTAAATTTTTTTTTGCGTTACTTATGGCTGAGCCCAGCATTTTCCGCTGTGCGTTTTAGCGTTCGTGATATTAATCGCTCAGATATGCAGCATTTCGTCAGAAATTTTTCACAATCTGCACAAACGTTAATCACCAAATGTTGCGAAATATGAAGCGATTAATTCTGGTGTTAACGGAGTAGCACAAATTTCCCTGCTGAAAATAGTCGTTTGAAGTTTTTTTAATCTTTGTTTGTGAATTCTCACCGTTGTTGTAAATCATGGTTGCCTGTATTGACGTTTTCACATTCTGTTGACAGATTGTAGGGCATGAGGGGCATTTCATGGAGAATCCGCACTGCAACTCAGGCGCTTATGTGAACGGAATCCCCATCCTCTTAACGCCGACCCGGCCGGGTAAAAAACAAAAAAGGCCAGGCGGTGCAAACCCACTGCAAAGGGTAAAACAACAACATCACATTTGGAGCAGAAGAATGAGTATTTCCTTGAAGAAGTCAGGGATGCTGAAGCTTGGTCTGAGCCTGGTGGCCATGACCGTCGCAGCAAGTGTACAGGCTAAAACTCTGGTTTATTGTTCAGAAGGTTCTCCAGAAGGCTTCAACCCGCAGCTGTTTACCTCCGGCACCACCTATGACGCCAGCTCAGTACCTATCTATAACCGTCTGGTGGAATTTAAAATCGGTACAACCGAAGTTATTCCAGGCCTCGCTGAAAAGTGGGATGTCAGCGAAGACGGCAAAACCTACACCTTCCACCTGCGTCAGGGCGTGAAGTGGCAGGACAGCAAAGACTTTAAACCGACGCGCGATTTCAACGCCGATGACGTGGTGTTCTCGTTCGATCGTCAGAAAAATGCTGAAAACCCGTACCACAAAGTGTCCGGCGGCAGCTATGAATACTTCGAAGGGATGGGGCTGCCAGACCTGATAAGCGAAGTGAAGAAAGTGGACGATAGCACCGTTCAGTTCGTGCTGACCCGTCCAGAAGCGCCGTTCCTCGCTGACCTGGCGATGGACTTCGCCTCCATCCTCTCTAAAGAATATGCTGACAACATGCTGAAAGCCGGTACGCCGGAGAAAGTGGATCTGAACCCAATCGGTACGGGGCCGTTCCAGCTGTTGCAGTACCAGAAAGACTCCCGCATTCTGTATAAAGCGTTTGATGGTTTCTGGGGCACCAAGCCGCAGATCGACCGTCTGGTGTTCTCCATTACGCCTGACGCGTCCGTGCGTTACGCCAAGCTACAGAAAAATGAGTGCCAGGTGATGCCGTACCCGAACCCGGCGGACATCGCGCGCATGAAGCAGGACAAAAACATCAACCTGATGGAGCAGGCGGGTCTGAACGTCGGCTACCTCTCTTTCAACACCGAGAAGAAACCGTTTGATGACGTGAAAGTCCGTCAGGCGCTGACCTACGCGGTGAACAAAGAGGCGATCATTAAAGCGGTTTATCAGGGCGCGGGCGTTGAAGCCAAGAACCTGATTCCGCCGACCATGTGGGGCTATAACGACGACGTTAAAGACTACAACTACGATCCAGAAAAAGCCAAAGCGCTGCTGAAAGAAGCGGGCCAGGATAAAGGCTTCACCGTTGAACTGTGGGCGATGCCGGTACAGCGTCCGTACAACCCGAACGCTCGCCGTATGGCTGAGATGATTCAGGCTGACTGGGCGAAGATTGGCGTACAGGCCAAAATTGTCACCTACGAGTGGGGTGAATACCTCAAGCGTGCGAAGTCAGGTGAACATCAGGCGGTGATGATGGGCTGGACCGGTGATAACGGGGACCCGGATAACTTCTTCGCGACCCTGTTTAGCTGCGCTGCGGCGAAAGACGGTTCCAACTACTCTCGCTGGTGCTACAAGCCGTTTGAAGACTTGATTCAACCGGCGCGCGCCACTGACGACCACAACAAGCGTGTTGAACTCTACAAACAGGCTCAGGTGGTGATGCATGACCAGGCGCCTGCGCTGATCATCGCTCACTCCACCGTGTACGAACCTGTGCGTAAAGAAGTCAAAGGCTATGTGGTTGATCCTCTGGGCAAACACCACTTCGAAAACGTCTCTGTCGAATAATTAAAAGCCAGGGGTGCCTGAGCACCCCATGCCCGGCGGCGCTGCGTTTGCACGAACCTACGATCGTAGGCCGGGTAAGCGCAGCGCCACCCGGCGTAATGCTTTACCCCACGGCGGTGTATGCCGTGGGATAAGATTTGTGAGCAATACAGACGCACTGTCACCAGGCGGCGCGTCATTAGAGAGAATCCGGGTTATGTTGCAGTTCATCCTCCGACGTTTGGGACTCGTCATCCCCACGTTTATCGGTATCACCCTTCTCACCTTTGCCTTCGTCCATATGATCCCGGGCGATCCGGTCATGATCATGGCAGGTGAGCGTGGTATCTCTCCTGAGCGTCATGCTCAACTGCTGGCTGAACTCGGTCTGGATAAACCGATGTGGCAGCAGTACCTCCATTACATCTGGGGGGTGATGCATGGCGATTTGGGCATCTCGCTGAAAAGCCGTTTGCCGGTGTGGGACGAGTTCGTGCCTCGCTTTAAAGCGACGCTGGAACTTGGCGTCTGCGCCATGATTTTCGCCACCGCAGTAGGAATTCCGGTCGGCGTGCTGGCCGCCGTGAAGCGCGGTTCCATTTTCGATCATACCGCTGTTGGCCTGGCGCTGACCGGTTACTCTATGCCTATCTTCTGGTGGGGCATGATGCTGATCATGCTGGTATCGGTGCAATGGAACCTGACGCCGGTTTCCGGGCGCGTCAGCGATATGGTGTTCCTTGATGACTCCAATCCGTTAACCGGCTTTATGCTGATTGACACGGCTATCTGGGGCGAAGAGGGCAACTTTATTGATGCTGTCGCGCACATGATCCTGCCTGCGATGGTGCTCGGTACGATACCGCTGGCGGTTATCGTGCGTATGACCCGCTCCTCCATGCTGGAAGTGCTGGGTGAAGATTATATCCGTACCGCGCGCGCCAAAGGTCTCACAAGGATGCGCGTCATCATCGTACACGCGCTGCGTAACGCGATGCTGCCGGTCGTGACCGTGATCGGTTTGCAGGTAGGGACGCTGCTGGCAGGGGCGATCCTGACCGAAACCATCTTCTCGTGGCCTGGCCTTGGCCGTTGGCTGATTGATGCGCTGCAACGACGCGATTATCCGGTTGTACAGGGCGGGGTGTTACTGGTAGCGACGATGATTATTCTCGTCAACCTGCTGGTCGACCTGCTGTACGGCGTGGTGAACCCGCGTATTCGTCATAAGAAGTAAGGGGCCATCATGTCACAGGTTACTGAAAATAAAGTTATCTCTGCACCGGTGCCGATGACCCCGTTGCAGGAGTTCTGGCACTATTTTAAACGCAATAAGGGTGCGGTTGTCGGTCTGGCGTATGTCGTCATCATGATCCTGATTGCGGTGTTCGCGAACGTCATTGCGCCGTATAACCCGGCAGATCAGTTCCGCGATGTGCTGCTGGCGCCGCCTGCGTGGCAGGAAGGCGGCAGTATCGCGCACCTGCTGGGAACGGATGATGTCGGTCGCGATGTGCTGTCGCGCCTGATGTATGGCGCACGTCTGTCGCTGCTGGTGGGCTGCCTGGTGGTGGTGCTGTCGCTGGTGATGGGGATTGTGCTCGGCCTGGTCGCGGGTTACTTCGGCGGCATTGTTGATAACATCATCATGCGTGTCGTCGATATCATGCTGGCGCTGCCAAGCCTGCTGCTGGCGCTGGTGCTGGTGGCGATCTTTGGCCCCTCTATCGGTAACGCCGCGCTGGCGCTGACCTTCGTGGCGCTCCCGCACTACGTGCGTCTGACCCGCGCCGCCGTGCTGGTGGAGGTGAACCGCGATTACGTTACCGCTTCCCGCGTGGCGGGCGCAGGCGCGATGCGCCAGATGTTCGTCAATATCTTCCCGAACTGCCTTGCGCCGCTGATCGTTCAGGCGTCGCTCGGTTTCTCTAACGCCATTCTCGATATGGCCGCCCTGGGCTTCCTCGGCATGGGTGCGCAGCCGCCGACACCGGAGTGGGGCACCATGCTCTCCGACGTGTTGCAGTTCGCACAAAGTGCCTGGTGGGTCGTGACCTTCCCGGGTCTGGCGATCCTGCTGACGGTGCTGGCATTTAACCTGATGGGTGACGGTCTGCGTGACGCGCTCGATCCCAAACTGAAGCAGTAAGAGGTTCGAGATGGCGTTATTAAACGTAGATAAATTATCGGTGCACTTCGGTGACGAAGGTACGCCGTTTCGCGCGGTAGACCGCGTAAGCTACAGCGTAAATCAGGGCGAAGTCGTTGGTATTGTCGGCGAGTCCGGCTCCGGTAAATCGGTTAGCTCGCTGGCGATTATGGGGCTGATTGACTTCCCGGGCCGCGTGATGGCGGAAAAACTGGAATTCAACGGTCAGGACTTGCAGCGCATCTCTGAGAAAGAGCGCCGCGATCTTCCAGGACCCGATGACCAGCCTGAACCCGTGCTACACCGTAGGTTTCCAGATTATGGAAGCGATTAAGGTGCATCAGGGCGGCAACAGGAAAACCCGTCGGCAGCGGGCGATTGACCTGCTGACTCAGGTGGGGATTCCCGATCCGGCGTCGCGTCTGGATGTCTATCCGCACCAGTTGTCCGGTGGGATGAGCCAGCGCGTGATGATTGCAATGGCGATTGCCTGTCGTCCGAAACTGCTGATTGCCGATGAACCGACCACTGCGCTGGACGTGACCATCCAGGCGCAAATCATCGAACTGTTGCTGGAATTGCAGCAGAAAGAAAATATGGCGCTGGTGCTGATTACTCACGATCTGGCGCTGGTGGCGGAAGCCGCGCATAAAATCATCGTAATGTATGCCGGACAGGTGGTAGAGACAGGGGCGGCGCACGATATCTTCCGCGCGCCGCGTCATCCGTATACGCAGGCGTTGCTGCGCGCACTGCCGGAATTCGCGCAGGATAAAGCGCGCCTGGCGTCGCTGCCGGGTGTGGTGCCGGGAAAATATGACCGCCCGAACGGCTGTCTGTTGAACCCGCGCTGCCCGTATGCCACGGATAAATGCCGTAGCGAAGAGCCGGATCTGAATCTGCTCGGCGATGGCCGCCAGTCCAAATGCCACTATCCACTCGATGATGCCGGGAGGCCCACACTATGAGTACGCACGAGGCCACCTTGCAACAGCCGCTGTTGCAGGCTATCGACCTGAAAAAACACTACCCGGTGAAGAAGGGGCTGTTTGCGCCCGAGCGCCTGGTAAAAGCGCTGGATGGCGTATCGTTCACCCTTGAGCGCGGTAAAACGCTGGCGGTCGTGGGCGAGTCCGGCTGCGGGAAATCCACGCTGGGCCGCCTGCTGACGATGATTGAAACGCCGACTGGCGGAGAACTGTATTATCAGGGGCAGGATCTGCTCAGGCACGATCCGCAGGCGCAAAAACTGCGTCGGCAGAAAATCCAGATTGTGTTCCAGAACCCGTATGGTTCGCTGAACCCGCGTAAGAAAGTGGGGCAGATTCTGGAAGAGCCGCTGCTGATCAACACCTCGCTCAGCAAAGAGCAGCGTCGTGAAAAAGCGCTGGCGATGATGGCGAAAGTCGGCCTTAAAACCGAGCATTACGATCGCTACCCGCACATGTTTTCCGGCGGCCAGCGCCAACGTATTGCTATCGCCCGCGGTCTGATGCTTGACCCGGACGTGGTGATCGCCGATGAACCGGTCTCCGCGCTGGACGTTTCCGTGCGCGCGCAGGTGTTGAACCTGATGATGGATTTGCAGCAGGAGCTGGGGCTGTCTTACGTCTTTATCTCGCACGACCTGTCGGTGGTCGAACACATTGCCGATGAGGTGATGGTGATGTATCTCGGCCGCTGCGTGGAGAAAGGGACGAAAGAGCAGATCTTTACCAACCCGCGCCATCCGTATACGCAGGCGCTGCTCTCCGCGACGCCGCGTTTGAACCCGGATGACCGCCGCGAGCGCATCAAGCTGACCGGCGAGCTGCCAAGCCCGCTGAATCCGCCGCCGGGCTGCGCCTTCAACGCCCGTTGCCGTCGTCGCTTTGGCCCCTGCACCCAGTTGCAGCCGCAGCTTAAAGATTACGGCGGTCAACTGGTGGCCTGTTTCGCCGTCGATCAGGATGAGAACCGACAGCAATAACTGTTGGTTATTGCCTCATAACCGGAGCCTTGTGCTCCGGTTTTTTTATATTCCTTTTTTGGCTCCACAATGTGAGTCCATCGGCAGAACATTATCCCATAGCGACTAGAATGTAAGCAGATTTCTGATTGCCACAGAAATATCTGGAGCCAACGTGGTCACGATACGCTGGGATATTAAAACAATCGATCGTCTGTCTATGGTTGAGGATGTCCTCAAGGAGTTTTCCTGCCGCGATATTAATATTATCTCCATGAAGGTCACGCCGGGTCGGATTCTGATTAAATCCTGGTGCCGCCATTTGCAGGATATTTCCAGCGTCCAGACCTGCCTCAATCAACATGCCGACATTATTAATGTCGCTTACCTCTCAGAGAATCTTTCTGAACTGACCACGCCCGAACTGACGCGACCGCGCTATTTCTCCGACATTATCTGTAGCAGCCAGAGTATGCAGGTGCTGATTGAAAAAGCGCTAAAAATCGCTGACAGCAAATATACCGTCCTGATCCGTGGTGAGACTGGCACGGGTAAAGAGTTGCTGGCGCGCGCCATTCATAATTCCGGGCAGCGGCGCTTTTATCCGTTTATCCCCGTCAACTGTTCAACGCTGCCTGAGGCATTGATGGAGAGCGAACTTTTTGGTTATGAAAAAGGGGCGTTCAGCGGTGCGGACGGCAGAGGGAAAAAAGGGTTGTTTGAAATGGCGGATAAGGGAACGCTGTTTCTTGATGAATTTGGCGAAATGCCGCTGAATTTACAGGCCAAGCTGCTGCGGGTGCTTCAGGACGGCGGCATCCGCCGCGTCGGCGGGGCGCAGGTGATCCCGGTTAACGCGCGTATTATTGTCGCCACCAACGCGAACCTGGAAGAGATGGTCGAACAGCGACTGCTGCGCGCCGATCTCTGGTATCGCATTAACGTACTGACGCTCACGATTCCGCCGTTGCGCGAGCGTCCTTCGGATATCACTTTACTGATTAGCCATTTTGTACAGAAATATGCCAAAGAGTTTCAACGGCGGCTGATACTGGACAAAGCCTGTTTTGAGTCACTGCGTCACCACCACTGGCCGGGCAACGTTCGCGAACTGGAGAACACCATTATCCGTCTGATGCTGATGTCAGAAAGTGATGTCATCACCTGCGATGATTTGGGGCTTTCAACGGTGTCACAAGCGTTGCCGGGGCATCCCGACCGCCCCTTCAAAGAGCAGGTGCAACATGCTGAGCGGCAGCTGATTGAGCAGATGGTGGAAGAGAATGTCTCCTCCCGGCATATCGCAAAAGCGTTGGGGGTTTCGCACACGACGGTGCTGAATAAAATACGTAGCTACCAACTGGAAGGGGTGAGTTAAGCGCCGCCAGGAACCGACGGCGCACGGAACGCGTTATTCAATCAGCTTCAGGAGCGGCGACAGGCACAGCAAAATCCCATACAGCAGAATCAGCCAGGTTTTCAGGCCGCGCAGTTTTTCCAGTTGCGTGACTTTATAGATCAGGAAAAAAGGGATGATGCACGACACAATGCCGTACAGCGGGCTACCCAACTGGAAGAACACCAGCACCGAGACGCGGAACGATACCCAAATGACCAGCGTGATAACGATAAAGGTACAGATGCCAAGCGTCAGCGCCAGCGGATTGATCTTCTCCACGTCGATAACCCGGCTCAGCACGTTGAGAATGATGCCCTTGATCGCTTCATGAAAACCCAGGTAAATACCGAAGAAGGCGGTGAGAACCGCAAAGATATTCAGTACCGTTGAGGTGAAATGAATGATCTGTCCGGGAATGACCTGCGCAGCCAATGCCAGCGCGGAGATATTCTGCTCAAAGGCGGAAACGGCTTCTTCGTGGCTGATGGAGAAGGTAAACGAAAACGAGAAGAACAGGATCACGGCAATCAGCGTGATATAGCTGATGCGGTGGGTACGAATGGCCATGCGCGTCGCCAGCACTCTGTCGGCTTCTCGTTTGCGGTAGGCAATGTTCATTGGGTTCAGTACCTGAATAAACACCGCCGAGAAAAAACAGAAGGGGACGGTGAGCAGCACATCGCGGAAGAAGACCGACGCCTGCGGGAAGGCCGTAATATTGCTGAAGTTCCAGTGCGGAATCATCGCGAAACCGAAGATCAGGATGATGCCTACTTTCACCACCACCATAGGGCCGGAGATTTTAAACAGCAGCTTTTCTCCACCGGAGGCGATAGCGACCAGTACGGCGAAGATCGCCACTTTATAGAGGATGGACTGCGAGAGATCGGCATCGGTCAGACCGAAGGTTTTAATGTACGACGCGCTGTCGAAAACCACGGATAAAGAGTAGATAAAAATGCCGTGGATAATCATCAAAAAGTAGATCACGCCGAGGAAGACGCCCCAGTTTTTCCCCAGGTAATGACTGATAATATCGGTGTAGTCATTACAGGTTTCACTTTCTGATAACGTCTTTAAGTAAATATCCTGCACGATATAGGTTGCGGGGTAGGCGATAATAAACGCGGTGATAAAGACCCAAATTCCTTTTAGCCCAATCTGTACCGGCATCAGCACCGTTCCGGCGCCAATGGCCATGCCGATACATAACAGCACCCAGCCAAAATCGTATTTCGTAAACGGTAGTTTTTTTGAGAACGCTGCGGTGGTCGCTTTACTGTTGCTTAATTGTAATGTGTTGTCCTGCATAGAGCCCCCTGCCCAAAATACGCGTCACCCCGGGAAGGATGATGCGTATAGCCAGGCCGTTGTGCCTTGATTCTCAACAGCCGGAGCCGACGCAGGCCAGCTCCGACCGTAATGGTCAGAATGTCGCCTTTCTGATGGCGTGTTCAAGGTCGTTAATAATATCTTCTGGATCTTCAAGACCCACAGAAAGACGGATTAGCCCGTCGGTAATACCTGCTTTAAGCCGTTCCTCTGGCGCAACAGGCGAATGTGTCATAGACGCAGGGTGCTGAATGAGGGTTTCGGTATCACCGAGACTGACCGCGAGGAGGCACAATTCTACCGAATTGATCATGCGTCTGCCAGCCTCCAGGCCACCCGCGATTTCGAAGCTGATAATGCCGCCGGGCAGGCTCATCTGGCGTCTGCCAAGTTCATACTGCGGGTGCGAAGGAAGCCCCGGATACCAGACGTGGGTAATCTTCGGATGGCTTTCCAGGAAACGGGCGATTTTCAGCGCGTTCTCGCAGTGGCGCTCCATGCGAATCCCCAGCGTCTTCACGCCGCGCAGCGTCAGCCAGGCGTTAAAGGGGCTCATGCAGCCGCCGGTGATATCCTTCAGCCCGATAAACCGCGCCTGATCGATAAACTCCTGCTTGCCGACGATGACCCCGCCAATAACATCCCCGTGTCCGTTGATGTATTTCGTGACGCTGTGAACCACGATATCGGCTCCCTGGAGCAGGGGTTGCTGGCAGTACGGCGACATAAAGGTGTTATCCACAACCAACAGCACGCCCCGCTGATGGGCGATCCCGGCGACCGTTTCGATATCGACCAGGGAGAGCGTTGGGTTGGCGGGCGTTTCGATGTACACCACTTTGGTTTCCGGGCGGATGGCTTCGCGGATCTCATCCGGGTTGGCGGCATTAACGAAACTCACGTCAATACCGAACTTCGGTATGCTGTGCGACAAAAATGCGTGCGTGCAGCCATAAATCGCGCTGGCTGAGACAATGTGATCGCCCTGCTCACAGAGCGTCAGCAGCGTGGTGGTGATGGCGGAAATGCCGGACGCGGTCGCCAGCGCCGCTTCGCCTCTTTCCAGTACCGCCAGCTTTTTCTCCAGCGCGTCCGTCGTGGGGTTGCCCAGGCGGGTGTAAATGTACCCGGACTCTTCGAGCGCAAAGCGGGCGGCCCCCTGTTCGGCGCTGTCGAAAACAAACGTCGACGTCTGGAAGATTGGCGTACTGAGCGCGCCAGTTGAAGGATCGGGTTGTTGCCCCGCGTGAACGATCTGGGTGTTGAATCCGTAAGTACGACAGTCAGACATGATATCTCCTTTGATTCGGAACAGAACAGCTCACACTCAAATAGCAATCGCTGTGCCAGAAAAGGAGTTTTTATATATCAAAGAGTTAGTGGGTTTCGTTTTTTACGGGTCGTCAGAAAAGTTGCCAGCTGGCAAGAATCTTTCCAGCGTGTTGCAGCGCTTGCGCGAGTTTTGCCGGATGGCGACAAAAGCGTCTTATCCGGCCTACAAATCGGCATAATTTCAGGAGATTGTGCCTGACCTGTAGGCCTGATAAGCGTAGCGCCATCAGGCCTTTTTCGTTTACTGCGGATAAGGCACCCAGTCGCCGCCGTTCAGACGCACATACGGTTTACCCTGATACTGGATAACCACCGCGTTGGCGTTTTCAGCGACCGGTGCGGTCTGCGGCAACCCACGGGTGAGCTGATCCCAGTTGACGTTGTCTTCGACAAACAGTTTGCCGTCAAGGGCGCGCACCACCAGTTCGGAAATCGCCAGGTAGCTGCTCGGCTGATCAATCTCAATCGATGCGCCCTGATGAGGCGTTTTCATACCGAAGAATTTCACCGCTGCCGGTACGTTGGTGATCGACGGGCTGGGGATGTCGCGTAGCCCGGAAACCTGCATTCTGTCGCCTTTGAGCGCGCCGCCGTGTTCCGGGACCATCACCACCATCACTTTACGGCCCGATTTCTCCAGCTCGGTAAAGAAGGCGTCCAGCTCATCGAACAGCTTTTGCGCGCGAATTTTGTAATCCGCCGTTTTGCTGACGCCAGGGAAGTGGTTCCCGTCGTGCAGCGGCAGCGTGTTATAGAACGTTGCGCTACGCGAGTTCTGATCTTTCTCGGTGGTTTCCAGCCAGCGGTTGAGCACGGCGGTGTCGTCATAAACCGGAGAACCGTCAAAGCCCAGCAGCGTGACGGGCAGCCCTTTTTGATCCATCAGCTCCGTCTGCATACCGCCATTCTCACGCACTTCTTTCAGGAAGCCGCCGAATTCGCCGTTATGACCCATCATCAAATGCTGCGTGAAGCCCAGCTTCGACAGGTTATCAAACAGGTAGCAGTCGTTGCCTGCCGGTTGATACAGATTCGTGTGCGACGACTGGCCGCAGCTGGCGCGCAGCAGGCGGATCGCCGCCGGGCCGCTGTAGGAGGTGGCGGAGTTAAAGTGCTTAAACAGAATATCGAAATGCGACCATAACGGATGTGACATCAGGCCTGCGGCTTCAACATCAGACCACGAGAGGGAACAGATGTTGATCACCAGCAGTTCAAACGGCTGCGCATCGGCCGGCAGCGCCGTCGGGAACGGCGTTTTTCGTTTTTCTTCTGCGTTATAGAAGGTGTTCAGCCACGCGTTCAGATTGGCTGAGGTCGGAGGCGCGGTCTGCGCCGGGATATCGCCGACCACCGGGGTGTCTCCTGCCGTTGCGACCGTCGCCGCCGCAGAGCCGCCGGTGGTCGTCACCGTGTCGGTCGGCTGGCCGCCAGGCCACAGCGTAAAGACTGGCCCTGTCAGCGTCAGCACGTTCAGCCAGATCATAATGGCGACAACAAAAAGAGTGACCCGAATCCACTGCGATAAAAACAGCCAGGCGACGAGCAGCACAAACACGGCGCCGATCATCTGCCAGTTGATAAAGCGAGTCACCAGATCGAGCATATAGTCCGCGCTAAAACCCGCGACCTGCGAGCCCTGACTGATAATGCTTTGTGGGCCAGGCAGCCAGGTGTCATGCCAGAAAAGCGCAAAGCCGATTGGGATAGCGACCCAATGGCGCAGGCGGTGCAGGCTGAGTTTGGGGACTGGCATTAACAAAAAGGCCATGAAGACCAGGTTCTGCAACGGATGGAAGTTGAGATATCCCGCCCAGAGCAGGCCAAACTTTACCAGAAAGTAGAAATTCCAGCCTGCAAGGCCGCGCCAGTATTGCCAGAGAGGTGAAGGCATGGATGAGGTTTGAGTATGCTGAGTCATTTTTTGTCTGCCTTGACGTTTGTTGCACGGCGCAAGGTTCCGGCGGGTTTTACATAACGGGGTCTGGCGAATAACAGTCGGGCTGTGTTACGGATGCGGCGAAGCGAATGGCGCGCCAGATAGCCCAGAGGAAAAAAGATCAGCGCGCAAAAGACGATGATCTGGATGATATCGTTGACGTTCATCATTGTGGGCGCTCCACGCTGTCATCCAGCAGTCGTAAGGGTTCGGGAATACGTCGCCAGACTCGCCCGTCATGCTCGGCATTGAGCACAGGGTTCGGCCCCTGAGTCAGCGGCAGCGGTGTGCCCCACAGTTCAGGCGACAGCAGGCGCATTTGCACGAGTTCAGCGCTGATTTGGTTATCTTCGAACCAGACCATGCGGTTGGAAAAGATATCGCCGGTCGGCAGCGGGAAGATATGGTTCAGCGCAGTGTCCAGATCGTTGACCCGACAGAATGATAAAAACAGCACCAGCCGGTTGCCGCCGATAGTCATGATATCGCCGGTACGGTTTGGGCGGCAGAGCGTCAGCGCCTGCTCGATGCGGATACCCGGCACCGGGCGCAATGCGACCATCACGCCTTTCCCGTCAGCGGGCAGCAGCGTGTTGCTCATCATGTTATGTACGGCTTCGCAGAAGACGTCCCATGTCTGGAAACCGCGCAGCTTCATGGGCTGCGTCATCGACAGGAGTGTGGCGATCTCTTCCGGGACGTAGCGGCTGAATTGCTGTCCCTGCACGCTTTCAATCAGCGTCAGGCAGCGGGAAAGCGGCGCATTCCACGGAATAACCATATTCGCGCCGCAGCCTAACAGCAGTCGCTCGTCGGTCGCCCGCAAACTGGCGAGATTTTCGCGGACGATAATTTTCAGCGCGCTTCCGCGCTGGCGGCGCAGCGTATGGATATTTCGCGCCATGGGTTCGATTTGGCTATTTTGCGTCAGGGAGAAGATGATCGTCGCCGCCTGCGCAGTTCGCGCCTCGTTGAACAAGGTTTGGTTATTATCAAAAAGCGCCCAGTGTTCCGACAGCGGCGGAGCGCCTTCAAGAACGGCGATATTGCTGAGGATGCGTTTTTCGTCGCTGCGCGGCTGAATGTTCGCCTCTTCCTTGTGAGCCAGCTCCCAGTGCGCATCTTTATGGCGCAGCGTCAGTTGTTGCCGGGCGCTGACCCCTTTTTCACTGCACCAGAACGCGATGTCGAACAGATGCTGGTCGCCCTGAAAACGTAAGCTGGCAAGGCCGAAAAGCGAACGGTACTCCCCCATCAACAGGGAGAACTGTTTGTCATTATTATTTCCAGGGTTAATAACCAGAAGCGAACAGTGATGGAACCGGGTCCATTTATTCATTTTTTCCAGCCACTGATGAAGGCGTTCCCCTGATATATTTTGCCAGGCGTTATTCGCGCAAAGAAGAATGAAAAAGTAATGTGTAGGATCAACAGAACAAAGCAAATCGCGGGGCAAAAAGTATAACCCCTTTTCAGAATCCGGCATTGAAAATAACTGGATTTTTTCCGGGCCGTGAGATTCATCTAATTTGATTAATTCACCCGGATCGCTGCCCATACAAATGACCGCGACTTTCGCGTTCCCTGCCTGCGAGGCAATCGTTTGATTCACCAGGCTGATGGCATCTTCATTGCGATCAGCGTCAACCCACCAGACACCGCCGGCAGGCATGTGGCGTAGTTCATCCCATAATGATGAGATGCCGATAGAAAATACGGGGTCCACAGCGTCCCTCTTGTCGCTATTTTATCTGTTTATCAGTTTACTAGCGAAAGCTCAGAAATAAACCTAACATTGAAATTAAAACACATCAGATTTAGCATATGAATCAATTCGGCGGGCAGGAAGCCTTGCGACCTCGGTCATGGTGTTTTCTTTACTCTTACAGTTTGCGTAACGGAAAGGCGAGAAATGAACGATCCCCTGCATTGAAGATTAACAGTGAAGAGGGGGGGATGCTGCCAGAAAAATTGTCTGAAGCATGGTGAGTATATTCAAAAGGGACACAATACAGAATGTATAACAACAACGAACCTGACTCTCAGTTTGATTCAGCATTGGGCTATACCTTTCAAAATGATTTTCTGGCGTTAAGTCAGGCTTTCTCCTTGCCCGAAATAGACTATACCGATATTTCCCAACGCGAACAGCTGGCTGCGGCGATTAAACGTTGGCCTTTATTGGCTGAATTTGCGCAACAACCATCATAAGGGAGTCAGGGATGTCCATTCTGGGATTGCAGGGCGTGCGCGGCGGTGTAGGCACCACATCAATCACTTCGGCGCTCGCCTGGGCGCTGCAAATACTCGGGGAAAATGTGCTGGTCGTTGATGCCAGCCCCGATAACCTGCTGCGTATGTCATTCAATGTCGATTTTGCCCATCGCGACGGCTGGGCCAGGGCGCTACTGGACGGTAAAGACTGGCGCGATGCCGGACTGCGTTATACCACCCAGCTCGATCTGCTGCCGTTCGGACAGCTTACGGTGGAAGAACGGGAGAATCCTCAGGAATGGGCGGAAAAGCTGGGAGCTATTTGCGCTGGCCTGCGCGAACTGAAAGAGAGCCGACGCTATTCGTGGATTTTGCTGGATCTTCCCCACGGCGTCTCACCGCTGACGCAACAGTTGGTCAGTCTCTGCGATCATACGCTGGCGGTGGTAAAAGCGGACACCAATTGCCATATCCGGCTGCATCAACAGGCGCTGCCCACGGGCGCGCATATTCTGATTAACGATTTACGCATTGCCAGCCAGTTGCAGGACGATCTGTACCAGGTCTGGCTGCAAAGCCAGCGTCGTTTGCTGCCGATGGTGATCCATCGCGATGAAGCGATGGCGGAGTGTATGGCTTCGAAACAGCCGCTGGGCGAGTACCGTGGCGATTCGCTGGCGGCAGAAGAGGTGCTGACGCTGGCAAACTGGTGTTTGCTGCACTATGCGGGCAATCGCGCCCCTGCCGGGAGCGCATCATGAACATCCTGACCCGGTGGCTTCTCATTCCGCCGGTCGGCGCACGCCTGAGCGAGCGCTATCAAGGGTATCGCCGTCATGGCGCGTCGCCGTTCAGTGCGATGCTGGGCTGCCTGTGGGTGATTCTGGCGTGGACTTTTATTCCGCTTGAGCATCCGCGCTGGCAGCGCATTCGCGCGCAGCATAAAGCGCTCTATCCGCATATTAACGCCAACCGACCGCGTCCGCTGGACCCGGCCCGCTATGCCATTCAAACGCTCTGGTTGATGGCCTTCTCGCCGCGTAAAGAGAAGAAGGTCGAACCGCGCTGGCGGTCGCTCTCCCGCCTGCTGGGCGTGCGCGGTCGCTATCATCAGTGGATGGACACGCTGCCCGACCGCGTCAGTAAAAAGACCACGCATCTGGAAAGCGAAAAAGAGCTGGGCCATCTTAGCAACGGGGTGCGCCGCTTTATCCTCGGCGTCATCGTCACTTTTTCCCTGATTCTGGCGATCATCTGTATTACCCAGCCGTTTAACCCGCTGTCGCAGTTTATCTTCCTGATACTACTGTGGGGCGTCGCGCTGCTGGTGCGGCGGATACCGGGGCGTTTCTCCGCCCTGATGTTGATCGTGCTGTCGCTGACGGTGTCATGCCGTTATATCTGGTGGCGTTATACCTCGACGCTAAACTGGGATGACCCGCTGAGCCTGGTTTGCGGGCTGATTTTGCTGTTTGCGGAAACCTACGCCTGGATTGTCCTGGTGCTGGGGTATTTCCAGGTCGTCTGGCCGCTTAACCGCCAGCCCGTGCCGCTACCGAAAGAGATGGCGCAGTGGCCGACGGTGGACATTTTTATTCCGACTTACAACGAAGACCTCAGCGTGGTGAAAAACACCGTTTACGCCTCGTTGGGCATCGACTGGCCGAAAGACAAGCTGAGCATCTGGATTCTTGACGACGGTGGGCGCGAAGAGTTCCGCCAGTTTGCCCAGACCGTCGGCGTACAGTATATCGCCCGTACCACGCATGAACACGCCAAGGCCGGCAACATCAATAACGCGCTGAAATACGCGAAAGGCGAGTTTGTCTCGATCTTTGACTGCGACCATGTCCCGACACGCTCGTTCCTGCAGATGACGATGGGCTGGTTCCTGAAAGAGAAAAAGCTCGCCATGATGCAGACGCCGCACCACTTTTTCTCGCCGGACCCGTTTGAACGCAACCTCGGTCGTTTCCGTAAAACGCCGAACGAAGGCACGCTGTTTTATGGGCTGGTGCAGGATGGCAACGACATGTGGGATGCGACGTTCTTCTGCGGATCGTGCGCGGTGATTCGCCGTAAACCGCTGGATGAGATTGGCGGCATTGCCGTTGAGACCGTGACCGAAGATGCGCATACCTCGCTGCGCTTGCACCGTCGCGGCTACACCTCGGCCTATATGCGCATTCCACAGGCGGCAGGTCTGGCGACGGAAAGCCTGTCCGCGCACATCGGACAGCGTATTCGCTGGGCGCGCGGCATGGTGCAAATCTTCCGTCTGGATAACCCGCTGTTCGGCAAAGGCTTAAAGCTGGCGCAGCGTCTGTGTTACGTCAACGCCATGTTCCACTTTTTATCGGGTATTCCACGGCTCATCTTCCTGACGGCGCCGCTGGCTTTCCTGCTGCTGCACGCCTATATCATCTATGCGCCCGCGCTGATGATTGCGCTGTTTGTGTTGCCGCACATGATTCACGCCAGCCTCACCAACTCGAAGATTCAGGGGAAATACCGCCACTCCTTCTGGAGTGAGATCTACGAAACGGTGCTGGCCTGGTATATCGCGCCGCCGACGATGGTGGCGCTGATCAACCCGCATAAAGGGAAATTCAACGTTACCGCGAAAGGCGGGCTGGTAGAGGAAGAGTATGTCGACTGGGTGATTTCCCGGCCCTATATCTTCCTGGTGCTGCTCAACCTGCTGGGGGTCGTGGTGGGCGTCTGGCGTTACTACTACGGCCCCGCCAACGAAATACTCACGGTGATCGTCAGTCTGGTGTGGGTTTTCTATAACCTGATCATTCTGGGCGGCGCGGTGGCGGTTTCTGTGGAAAGTAAGCAGGTACGCCGGGCGCACCGCGTTGAAATCTCCATGCCGGCGGCCATTGCCCGTGAAGATGGCCACCTGTTCTCATGCACCGTGCATGACTTCTCCGACGGCGGCCTGGGGATTCGGATCAACGGGCAGGCGCAGGTGCTGGAAGGGCAAAAGGTTAATTTATTGCTTAAACGCGGCCAGCAAGAGTACGTCTTTCCTACTCAGGTCGTGCGCGTGCTGGGCAATGAGGTTGGGCTGCAATTGCTGCCGATGACCACGAAACAACATATCGACTTTGTGCAGTGCACATTTGCCCGCGCGGATACGTGGGCGCTCTGGCAGGACAGCTTCCCGGAAGACAAACCGCTGGAAAGCCTGCTGGATATTCTGAAGCTGGGCTTCCGTGGCTACCGCCATCTTGCGGAATTTGCTCCGTCTTCCGTCAAAGTAATTTTCCGTTCTCTGACGACGCTGGTTTCCTGGATTGTGTCGTTTATTCCGCGTCGCCCGGAGCGGCAGCCGGATCAGGTGATGGCTCAACAATGATGATAACGCGATGAAAAGAAAACTTTCCTGGGTTTATGCAGTGGCTATGGGGATAAGCGCTTTCCCCACTTTCATGACGAATGCGACGCCTGCAACGCAACCATTGATCAATGCTGAGCCAGCGCAAACGCCGACAGCGCCTGCGGCAGAAACGCCGGAGCAGCCGGTCGGCCAGGTAATGCCGGGCGTGCCGGGCGCCGATGCGCCCGTGGTGGCGCAAAACGGGCCTTCCCGCGATGTGAAGCTGACCTTCGCGCAAATCGCGCCGCCGCCGGGCAGCATGGTGCTGCGTGGCGTGAACCCGAATGGCAGCATTGAGTTCGGTATGCGCAGCGATGAGGTGGTGTCGAAAGCGATGCTGAACCTGGAATACACCCCGTCGCCGTCGTTGCTGCCGATCCAGTCGCAGCTGAAGGTCTACCTCAATGATGAGCTGATGGGCGTGTTGCCGGTCACGAAAGAGCAACTGGGCAAAAAGACGCTGGCCCAGATGCCGATCAACCCGCTCTTTATCACCGATTTTAACCGCGTGCGGCTGGAGTTCGTCGGGCACTATCGTGATGTCTGCGAAAACCCGGCCAGCAGTACGCTCTGGCTGGATGTTGGCCGCAGCAGCGTGCTGGATCTGACGTACCAGACCCTGCCGGTGAAAAACGATCTGTCGCACTTCCCGGTGCCATTCTTTGATCCGCGGGACAACCGCCAGGTTACGCTGCCTGTGGTCTTTGCCGGTTCGCCGGATCTGATGCAGCAGCAGGCGGCATCCATTGTCTCTTCATGGTTCGGTTCGCGCGCAGGCTGGCGCGGCCAGCATTTCCCGGTGATGTACAACACGCTGCCGGATCGTAATGCCATCGTCTTTGCCACGAACGACAAGCGCCCTGATTTCCTGCGCGATCACCCGCCGGTAAAAGCGCCGGTGATTGAGATGATCAGCCACCCGGACAACCCATATGTGAAGCTGCTGGTGGTCTTTGGCCGCGACGATAACGATCTGTTGCAGGCGGCGAAAGGCATTGCGCAAGGGAATATCCTGTTCCGTGGCGACAGCGTGGTGGTGGATGAGGTGAAGCCTCTGCTGGCGCGTAAACCTTATGATGCGCCGAACTGGGTACGTACTGACCGTGCGGTGACGTTCGGCGAGCTGAAAACCTATAAAGAGCAGCTCCAGTCCACCGGGCTGGAACCTGCGGCGATTTCGCTGTCGCTGAATCTGCCGCCGGATCTCTATCTGCTACGCAGCAACGGTATTGATATGAATCTCAACTACCGTTACACCACGCCGCCGAGCAAAGACAGCTCGCGTATGGATATCAGCCTGAACGATCAGTTCCTGCAAGCGTTCAGCCTGAACAGCACCCAGGAAAGCAATCGCCTGCTGCTGCGTTTGCCGGTATTGCAGGGGCTGATTGACGGTAAAACGGACGTGTCGATCCCGGCGCTGAAGCTGGGGGCGATGAACCAGCTGCGCTTTGACTTCCAGTACATGAACCCGATGCCGGGCGGCTCGGTGGATAATTGCGTGACGTTCCAGCCGGTACAAAACCATGTGGTGATTGGCGACGACTCCACCATTGATTTCTCGAAATATTATCACTTTATCGCGATGCCGGACCTGCGTGCCTTCGCCAATGCGGGCTTCCCGTTCAGCCGGATGGCTGACCTTTCAGAAACCATTGCCGTGATGCCGAAAAACCCGAACGAAGCGCAGATGGAAACGCTGCTGGATGTGACCGGGACGATTGGCGCGCAGACCGGTTTCCCGTCGATTAACCTGAATATCACCGACGATAGCCGCCAGATTCAGGGTAAAGACGCGGATATTATGGTGATCGGGACAATCCCCGACGCACTGAAAGATGACAAACGCATCGATCTGCTGGTACAGGCGACGCAAAGCTGGGTGAACACGCCGATGCGCCAGACGACCTTCCCGAGCATCATGCCGGATGAGGCCGACCGCGCGCCGGATGCGAAATCCACCATCACCTCTGCTGGCGCGATGGCGGCGGTAGTGGGCTTCCAGTCGCCGTTCAACGACCAGCGTAGCGTGGTGGCGCTGCTGGCAGACAGCCCGCGCGGGTATGAACTGCTGACCGAAGCGATGAACGACAGCGGGAAACGCGCCGCCATGTTTGGCTCCGTGTCGGTGATCCGCGAGTCTGGCGTCAACAGCCTGCGGGTGGGCGATATTTACTACGTCGGGCATTTACCGTGGTTCGAACGCCTCTGGTACGCGTTATCGAATCATCCGGTGCTGCTGGCGATACTGGCAGCGGTTAGCGTCGTGCTGTTGGCCTGGGTTCTGTGGCGTCTGCTGCGCATTATCAGCCGTCGTCGACTCGATCCCGATAACGAGTAATCGATGATGAACGCGCTGCGTGGATGGATGTTAACTGCCCTGATGCTGGCGACCGTCAGCGTGCAGGCGGCCTGTACGTGGCCGGCATGGATACAGTTCAAAAAGGACTATATCAGTCAGGAAGGACGGGTGATTGACCCCAGCGACGCGCGCAAAATCACGACGTCGGAAGGGCAAAGCTATGCGCTGTTCTTTGCCCTCGCCGCCAACGATCGGCCGGCATTTGACCTGATCCTCGACTGGACGCAAAACAACCTGGCGCAGGGTTCCTTACAGGCGCATCTGCCTGCCTGGTTGTGGGGGCAGAAAGACCCCTCGACCTGGGAGGTGCTGGATGCAAACTCCGCTTCCGACGGCGATATCTGGATGGCCTGGTCGCTGCTGGAAGCCGGGCGCTTATGGAAAACGTCGCGCTATACCGACACTGGCGCCGCGCTGCTAAAACGCATTGCGCGTGAAGAGGTGGTAACGGTGCCGGGGCTGGGTTCAATGCTGCTGCCGGGGAACGTGGGTTTTGCGGAAAAGACGCGCTGGCGCTTTAATCCGAGCTATCTACCCCCGCAGCTGGCGCAATATTTTACCCGCTTTGGCGCGCCCTGGACCACGCTGCGTGAAACTAATATGCGTTTGCTGATGGAAACCGCCCCGAAAGGGTTCTCGCCGGACTGGGTGCGCTATGAAAAAGACAAAGGCTGGCAGCTGAAACCGGAAAAAACGCTGGTCAGCAGTTACGATGCCATCCGCGTTTATTTATGGGCGGGGATGATGCACGACGGCGATCCGCAAAAAGCGCGGCTGCTGACGCGCCTGAAACCGATGGCGACGCTGACGACAAAAAACGGCGTTCCGCCAGAGAAGGTGGATGTCGCCAGTGGTAAAGCTCAGGGCGACGGGCCGGTGGGCTTTTCGGCTTCTTTATTGCCTTTCCTGCAAAACCGTGATGCTCAGGCGGTGCAGCGACAGCGCGTGGCGGACAATTTTCCCGGTAGCGATGCCTACTATAGCTATGTGCTAACGCTTTTCGGACAAGGATGGGATCAGCATCGTTTTCGCTTCACCGCTAAAGGTGAATTACTACCTGACTGGGGCCAGGAATGCGCAAGTTCAAATTAAGTCTCATCCATCTCATTTTGCCGGGTGGCGGTAACGCCTTATCCGGCCTACGGGATGCCGCTGATTGTAGGCCGGATAAGACGCTAAAGCGTCGCCATCGGGCAGTGCTCGGCCTAACGCTCGGCATCGCCTGGATGCCATTCGCCGAGGCGGCGCCTTCCGCGCAACAGCAGTTGCTGCAACAGGTTCGGTTAGGCGAAGCCTCGCACCGTGAGGATTTGGTGCGCCAGTCGCTTTATCGCCTGGAACTGATCGACCCGAACAACCCGGAAGTGGTCGCCGCCCGGTTTCGCTACCTGCTGCGCCAGGGCGACAATGACGGGGCGCAGAAACAGCTCGACAGGCTTTCCCAGTTAGCGCCGAGTTCCAGCGCGTATCAATCCTCCCGCACGACGATGATGCTTTCCACGCCGGAAGGGCGCCAGTCCTTGCAGGAGGCGCGTTTACAGGCGACCACCGGTCATACCGAAGAAGCGATTGCCGCTTACGACGCGCTGTTTAAAGGTCATCCGCCGCAAGGCGATCTGGCGGTGGAATACTGGACGACGGTGGCAAAATCTCCCGCGAGACGTAACGAGGCGATTAATCAGCTTAAAAGAATTAACGCCAGTACGCCGGGCAATACCGCTCTGCAAAACACGCTGGCGCAGTTGCTGTTTGACGGCGGGCGACGCGATGAGGGATTTGCCGTATTAGAGCAGATGGCGAAATCCAGCGACGGGCGCACGACGGCTTCCGCTCTCTGGTATCAGCAGATTAAAGATCTGCCTGCCAGCGACGCCAGCGTAAAAGCGCTTCAAAAATACCTGACGGTGTTTAGCGAAGGCGACAGCGTCAATGCTGCGCGCAGCAAGTTGAGTGAACAGCAGCAACAGCTTTCCGACCCGGCGTTCAGAGCCAGAGCGCAAGGCCTGGCGGCGGTGGAGGCCGGACAGGGCGGCAAAGCCGTAACGGAATTGCAGCAGGCGGTAAGCGCGGATCACCGCGACAGCGAAGCCGTCGGCGCGCTGGGGCAGGCCTATTCGCAGCGCGGCGATCGTGCCCGCGCGGTGGCGCAGTTCCAGAAAGCGCTTGCGATGGACCCGAACAGCAGCAGTCGCGGCAAATGGGAAAGCCTGCTGAAGGTAAACCGCTACTGGCTGGCGATTCAGCAGGGCGACGCCGCGCTGAAAGCGAATAACCCGGACCAGGCGGAACGCCTCTACCGGCAGGCCAGGAGCATCGACAATACCGACAGCTATGCCGTGTTGGGGCTGGGCGACGTGGCGATGGCGCGTAAAGATTATCCCGCCGCCGAGCGCTACTATCAGCAGACGCTGCGAATGGACAGCGGCAACAGCAACGCCGTGCGCGGCCTGGCGAATATCTATCGTCAGCAGTCCCCGGAGAAAGCCTCGGCGTTTATCGCGTCGCTCTCCAGTCGTCAGCGGCAAAGTATTGATGATATTGAACGTAGCCTTGAAAACGACCGGCTGGCGCAGCAGGCCGAAGCGCTGGAAAACCAGGGGAACTGGGCGCAGGCGGCGGAACTGCATCGTCGCAGGCTGGCGCTGGACCCCGGCAGCGTCTGGGTAACGTATCGTTTGTCCCGCGATCTGTGGAACGCCGGGCAGCGCAGCCAGGCCGATGCGCAAATGCGCGCGCTGGCGCGTCAGAAACCGAACGACCCGGATCAGGTGTATGCCTATGGGCTGTACCTCGCGGGCAACGATCAGGATCGCGCGGCGATGGCGCATATCAATAATCTGCCGCGTAGCCAGTGGAACAGCAACATTCAGGAACTGGCGGACAGGCTGCAAAATAATCAGGTGCTGGAAACCGCCAGCCGCCTGCGTGATAGCGGCAAAGAGCGGGAAGCGGAAACGCTGCTTCGCCAACAGCCCGCCTCTACGCGCATTGATTTAACCCTTGCCGACTGGGCGCAGCAGCGGCGCGATTATTCTTCGGCGCGCGCCGCCTATGATGCGGTTCTGGCGCGGGAGCCGGGTAATGTCGATGCCCGACTTGGCCTGACGGAAGTCTATATTGCGCAGGGCGATAACGCGGCGGCGCGGGCGGAACTGGCGAAACTTCCCGCCCCGGCGACCGGGGAGCCGCTGTCCATCAATATGCAGCGCCGTATGGCGCGGGCTCAGGCGCAACTGGGCGATACCGTCGCGGCGCAGAAGACCTTCAACACGATTGTGCCACAGGCGAAGTCACAGCCGCCTTCTATGGAAACTGCGATGGTGCTGCGCGACGCGGCGGGCTTTCAGGCGCAAAACGGCGAACCGCAGCAGGCGCTTGAGACGTACAAAGACGCGATGGTGGCTTCCGGCATTACGCCGACCCGCCCGCAGGATAATGACACCTTTACTCGCCTGACCCGTAATGACGCGAAAGATGACTGGTTAAAACGCGGCGTGCGCAGCGATGCGGCGGATTTATACCGACAGCAGGATCTGAACGTCACGCTGGAGCATGATTACTGGGGATCGAGCGGCACCGGCGGCTACTCCGATCTGAAAGCGCATACCACCATGTTCCAGGTTGACGCGCCGTTGTCAGATGGCCGGATGTTCTTCCGTGCTGACCTGGTGAACGTGGATGTCGGCAGTTTCTCGACCCATGCGGACGGCACCTGGGACAAGAACTGGGGCACCTGTACGCTGCATGACTGTAGCGGCAACCGCAGTCAGTCTGATACCGGCACGAGCGTGGCGGTCGGCTGGAAAAACGAAACCTGGAGCTGGGATATCGGGACTACGCCGATGGGCTTTAACGTTGTCGATGTGGTTGGCGGCGTGAGCTACAGCAATGATATCGGGCCACTGGGCTATACGCTGAACGCGCACCGTCGGCCAATCTCCAGCTCTCTGCTGGCCTTCGGCGGGCAGAAAGACGCGCCGAGCAACACGGGCACAAAATGGGGCGGCGTGCGTGCGGACGGCGGCGGTGTGAGCCTGAGCTATGACAAAGGTGAAGCCAACGGCGTCTGGGCTTCGCTGAGCGGCGATCAACTGACCGGTAAGAACGTCGCGGATAACTGGCGCGTGCGCTGGATGACGGGCTATTACTATAAAATCATCAATGAGAATAACCGTCGCGTCACCGTCGGCCTGAACAATATGATCTGGCACTACGACAAAGACCTGAGCGGGTATTCGCTGGGGCATGGCGGTTATTACAGTCCGCAGGAGTATGTGTCGTTCGCCGTGCCGGTGATGTGGCGGCAGCGTACGGAAAACTGGTCGTGGGAGCTGGGCGGTTCGGTATCCTGGTCGCATTCACGCACCAAAACCATGCCGCGTTATCCGCTGATGAATTTGATCCCGACGGATTACCGCGAAGAGGCGGCCACGCAGACGAATGGCGGCGGCAGCAGTCAGGGCTTTGGTTATACGGCGCGGGCGCTGATCGAGCGACGGGTGACGTCTAACTGGTTCCTCGGAACGGCAATTGATATTCAGGAAGCGAAGGATTATACGCCGAGCCATTTCCTGCTGTATGTGCGTTATTCCGCTGCGGGATGGCAGGGCGATATGGATTTACCGCCGCAGCCGCTGGTGCCGTACGCGGACTGGTAAGCGCCGAACGCCTGATGGCGACGCGTTCGCGTCTTATCAGGCCTACAACGCGCGCTTGCGGCCACGCCGCCATCCGGCACTGATGATTCGGAAAAGTCCTTTTCAGATACGGCCTCTCTTTATGTCTGCGCGATCGGGTATACTCTGGCGGCAGCCTGGGGATAGTCATGGAGAGTCAATTTGCGCGTCAGCCGCTCGTTAACAATTAAGCAGATGGCAATGGTTGCGGCCGTTGTCCTGGTGTTTGTATTTATTTTTTGCACCGTTTTGCTGTTTCATTTAGTACAGCAGAACCGCTATAACACGGCTACGCAACTGGAAAGTATCGCCCGTTCTGTCCGCGAACCGCTGTCCGCCGCAATCCTGAAAGCGGATATCCCTGAAGCGGAAACCATCCTGGCGCGCATTCAGCCTGCGGGCGTGGTCAGCCGCGCCGACGTGGTGCTGCCGAACCAATTCCAGGCGCTACGAATGAGTTTTATTCCTGAGCGCTCCGTCCCGGTGACGGTGACGCGTCTGTTTGAACTGCCGGTGCAGATCTCGCTGCCGGTCTATTCCCTTGAGCGGCCAGCCAACCCACAGCCGCTGGCGTATCTGGTGCTCCAGGCGGACTCGTTCCGCATGTATAAGTTCGTGATGAGCACACTCTCGACGTTAGTGACCATTTACTTACTTTTATCGCTGATGCTGACGGTGGCGATAACCTGGTGTATGAACCGCCTGATTGTGCATCCTCTACGCAAAATCGCCCGGGAGCTTAACGATATCCCGCCGCAGGAGCTGACAGGCCATCAGCTGGCGCTGCCGCGTCTGCATCATGACGATGAGATCGGTATGCTGGTGCGTAGCTACAACCTGAATCAGCAGATTGCCCAGCGTCACAGCATTGAGCAAAACGATCATGCGATGCGCTTTCCGGTTTCCGAGCTCCCCAACAAGGCTTTTCTGATGGGGCTTCTGGAACAGGTTGTGACGCGTCAGCAGACGACGGCGTTAATGATTGTCACCTGTGAAACGCTGCGCGATACCGCAGGCGTGCTCAAAGAGACGCAGCGGGAAATCCTGTTGCTTACGCTGGTGGAAAAACTGAAATCGGTGCTGGCGCCGCGAATGGTGCTGACGCAGGTAAGCGGCTTTGATTTCGCCATCATCGCGCACGGCGTAAAAGAACCGTGGCACGCGATTACGTTAGGTCAGCAAGTGCTCACTGTCATTAATGAACGGCTGCCGATCGAAAGCATCCAGCTGCGCCCCAGTTGCAGCATCGGAGTGGCGATGTTTTACGGCGACCTGACGGCTGAGGCGCTTTATGGTCGCGCCGTCTCCGCCGCCTTTACCGCCCGCCGCAAAGGTAAAAATCAGATTCAGTTCTTTGACCCGGCGCAGATGGAAGCCGCGCAGCAGAGATTGACGGAAGAGAGCGATATTCTCAACGCGCTGGATAACCACCAGTTCGCCATCTGGCTGCAACCGCAGGTGGAGATGTCCAGCGGTAAGGTCCTGAGCGCAGAAGCATTATTACGCGTGCAGCAGCCGGATGGCAGTTGGGAACTCCCGGAAGGGTTAATTGACCGTATCGAATCCTGCGGTCTGATGGTGACGGTCGGGTACTGGGTGCTGGAAGAGTCCTGTCGCCAGCTTTCCGCCTGGCAGGAGCGCGGCGTGATGATGCCGCTCTCGGTGAATCTTTCCGCATTGCAGCTCATGCACCCGAATATGGTGTCGGATCTGCTGGAGCTGCTAAGCCGCTATCGTATTCAGCCGGATACATTGATTCTGGAAGTAACGGAAAGCCGACGCATCGACGACCCGCATGCCGCCGTCGCCATCCTGCGCCCGCTGCGCAGCGCGGGCGTACGCATCGCGCTGGATGACTTTGGTATGGGATACGCAGGGTTGCGTCAGCTTCAGCACATGAAATCGCTGCCGGTCGATATACTAAAAATCGACAAAATGTTTGTTGAGGGATTGCCGGAGGATGACAGCATGGTTACGGCGATTATCCTGATGGCGCGCAGCCTTAACCTGAAAATGATCGCGGAAGGCGTGGAGACCGAAGCGCAGCGCGACTGGCTGGCGCAGGCAGGGGTGGACGTGGCGCAAGGTTTCTTGTTTGCCCGCGCGGTTCCGCCGGATGTGTTTGAAGAACGTTACCTGAAGAACGCGCAGCCTGATTACAAAACTTAAAAAAGGTCAGACTTGTGCGAGCCAGCTCAAAGTTTTTAACATTTTTGTTTCAATTATGATCCAGGTGCATTTCTGTCATGTTGTGTGGGTGTTATTTTAAGGCCGCAGGTTAACCATAACCTTACAAGACCTGTGGTTTTTACTTCAAGGACACCCTATGAAAACCTCTCTGTTCAAAAGCCTTTACTTTCAGGTCCTGACAGCAATTGCCATTGGTATCCTCCTTGGCCATTACTACCCTGAATTAGGCGCACAAATGAAACCGCTTGGCGACGCGTTCGTTAAGCTGATTAAGATGGTCATCGCACCGGTTATTTTCTGTACTGTCGTTACCGGCATTGCAGGTATGGAAAGCATGAAAGCGGTGGGCCGCACCGGTGCGGTTGCGCTGCTTTACTTTGAGATTGTCAGTACGATTGCGCTGATCATTGGTCTCATTATCGTCAACGTCGTTCAGCCTGGCTCCGGGATGAACGTCGATCCGGCGACGCTGGATGCTAAAGCGGTGGCGATCTACGCCGAACAAGCAAAAGACCAGGGAATCGTGGGCTTCCTGATGGATATCATCCCGGGCAGCGTCATCGGCGCGTTCGCCAGCGGTAATATCCTACAGGTTCTGCTGTTTGCGGTGATGTTCGGCTTTGCGCTGCATCGTCTGGGCAGCAAAGGCCAGCTGATTTTCAACGTGATTGAAAGCTTCTCGCAGGTCATTTTCGGCATCATCAACATGATCATGCGCCTGGCGCCTATCGGTGCTTTCGGTGCAATGGCCTTTACTATCGGTAAATACGGCGTGGGTACGCTGGTGCAGTTGGGGCAGCTGATTGTCTGCTTCTACATCACCTGTATTCTGTTCGTGGTGGTGGTGCTTGGCTCGATTGCCCGCGCAGCTGGCTTCAGCATTTTTAAATTTATCCGCTACATCCGTGAAGAACTGCTGATTGTGCTGGGGACGTCCTCCTCCGAATCCGTGCTGCCGCGTATGCTGGATAAGATGGAAAAGCTGGGCTGCCGTAAGTCGGTCGTGGGGCTGGTTATTCCCACAGGCTACTCGTTTAACCTGGACGGAACCTCGATCTATCTGACGATGGCGGCGGTGTTTATCGCTCAGGCGACCAACAGTCATATGGATATCTTCCATCAGGTAACCCTGCTGGTGGTGCTGCTGCTCTCCTCGAAAGGGGCGGCCGGGGTAACGGGGAGCGGATTTATCGTGCTGGCTGCGACGATCTCCGCGGTGGGCCACTTACCGGTTGCGGGTCTGGCGCTGATCCTCGGTATCGACCGCTTTATGTCTGAAGCCCGCGCGCTGACCAACCTGGTCGGTAACGGCGTGGCAACGGTCGTTGTGGCGAAGTGGGTGAAAGAACTGGACCACAAAAAGCTGGATGATGTGCTGAATAATCGTGCGCCTGATGGCAAAACGCACGAATTATCCTCTTAATCTCACCTCTTATGCCCGCAGTCCCTTCCAGGACTGCGGGTGTTTGCGCATAATTGACCCCTGCACCCGAATCACTCAACATGTGGCTTCGGGATTTTTTCACTTCTGGCGTGACATTTTTATGTTCGCGCGGTCTAACACGAAGTGTTTTTAACGTCATATTCAGATAAGCCTTCCAGGCTGTCTTTTTATTACCAGGATTGTTGATCAGGGGTTTACATGCAGGGCACAAAAATTCGACTCTTAGCGGGCAGTCTGCTGATGATGGCTACTGTCGGCTATGTGCAGGCAGATGCGCTCCAGCCTGACCCGGCATGGCAACAGGGGACGCTGGCAAATGGATTACAGTGGCAAGTATTAGCTACCCCGCAGCGCCCAAGCGATCGTATTGAGGTTCGTCTGCTGGTCAATACCGGTTCGCTCACCGAAAGTACGCAACAGAGCGGTTTCAGCCACGCCATTCCCCGTATCGCGCTGACGCAAAGCGGCGGCCTTGACGCCGCGCAAGCACGTTCACTCTGGCAGCAGGGCTTTGACCCCAAACGCCCTATGCCGCCCGTTATCGTTTCTTATGATTCCACGTTATATAACCTCAGCTTGCCCAACACCCGTAACGATCTGCTAAAAGAGGCGCTCTCTTATCTGGCGCATACCTCCGGCAAACTGTCCATCACGCCAGAGACGGTTGCGCATGCAGTCAATAGTGAAGATATGGTTACCACCTGGCCTATGGACACCAAAGAGGGCTGGTGGCGCTATCGTCTGAAAGGGTCTGCGCTGTTAGGCCACGATCCGGCCGAGCCGCTGAAACAGCCTGTGGATGTGGAGAAACTTAACGCGTTTTACCAGAAATGGTACACCCCGGACGCGATGACGCTGATTATCGTCGGCAACGTGGATGCGCGTTCGGTTTCTGAGCAGATCAACAAAACCTTCGGCGAGTTGCAAGGCAAACGTGAAACGCCTGCGCCGGTGCCGACGCTTTCCCCTCTGCGCGCCGAAGCGGTCAGCATTATGACTGACGCCGTGCGCCAGGATCGTCTCTCCATCATGTGGGATACGCCGTGGCAGCCCATTCGCGAGTCTGCCGCGCTGCTGCGCTACTGGCAGGCGGATTTAGCCCGTGAAGCCCTGTTCTGGCATGTTCAGCAGGCGCTCAGCAAGAACAATGCCAAAGAGATTGGTCTCGGCTTTGACTGCCGGGTGCTGTTCCTGCGTGCGCAGTGCGCGATCAACGTTGAATCCCCCGGCGATAAGCTGAATCTGAACCTGGGGCTGGTGGCGCGTGAACTGGCGAAAGTCCGTGATAACGGCTTGCCGGAAGAGGAGTTTAACGCGCTGGTGGCGCAGAAGAATCTGGAGTTGCAGAAGTTGTTCGCCACTTATGCGCGTACCGATACCGATATCTTGATCAGCCAACGGATGCGCTCGTTGCAAAATCAGGTGGTCGATATTGCCCCGGAACAGTACCAGCGTTTACGGCAGAACTTCCTGAATAACCTGACCGTTGAGATGTTGAATCAAAACCTGCGTCAGCAGCTATCGCAAGATATGGCGTTGATTCTGCTTCAGCCGAAGGGCGAACCGGAGCTGAATATGAAGGACCTACAGGCAACGTGGGATCAAATCATGGCGCCAGTGACAGCAGCAGCAACAAGCGCAGAAACCGATGATGTCCACCCGGAAGTTACGGATATCCCGGCTGCGCAGTAGCAGTAGGCCGGATAAGGCGGTCACGCCGCCATCCGGCGAGAATGTCATGCCTGATGGCGCTACGCTTATCCGGCCTACAGTGCGGTTATTGCGGCATTGCATCGCGCGGGATAATCGCCCCGCGATGCTGAATGACCGTGCTGGCGGTCAGGTGCCCGCGCTGTGCGGCCCCGGCAGCGTCGCCGCCGGTTAAACGTATTGCCAGATACCCGGCGCTAAAGGAGTCGCCCGCTGCGGTGGTGTCGATCACTTTCTCTTTTGGCAATTTCACCGCCGGAACGTCAATCACCTCTTCGCCTTTGATGGAAACCAGGCAGGAATCTGCGCCGCGTTTCACCACCACTTCCTGGACGCCTGCGTCGTGCGTGCGGGCAATGACCTCGGCAACCGGCTTTTCACCCCACAACGCGTCTTCATCATCCAGCGTCAGGAACGCGATATCCGTGCATTCCAGCATCTGCTGATATACCTGCTGCGTCTCTTCTTTGCTTGCCCACAGGCGCGGGCGATAGTTGTTGTCAAAAATGACTTTCCCGCCGTTGGCGCGGCATTCGCGCAGCAGCGACAGTAATTTATCGCGGCTGGACGGGCTTAAAATGGCAAGGCTGATCCCGCTCAGGTAGAGGTAGTCGAAGGTCGCCAGCTCTTCGCAGATTGCCGCAGACTGCTCGCTCTCCAGCCAGAATTTCGCTGCCGCCTCGTTGCGCCAGTAATAGAAAGTGCGTTCGCCAGTGCTGTCCGTCTCGATGTAATAGAGGCCCGGTAGACGGTTTTCCATGCGCTGCGTGAGGGAGGTATCGACATTTTCACCTTGCCATGAATCCAGCATTTGCTGGCTGAAGCTGTCAGTGCCCAGCGCCGTCACGTAGTGTACGGACAAGGCCGCAGAATCGACCTGACGGGCGATGTAAACGGATGTATTCAACGTGTCGCCACCGAAACCGCGCTGAACGTCTGCGCCTTTCTGTGACAGCTCAATCATGCATTCGCCAATCACGGCAATCTTTTTGGACATAGTCGTGAACCTGCTCTGAAAAAAATTAGCGTTAGTGTGCGCTGTGGTGTATTCAGCGGTCAACTATATTAAAACATCGTTCCATTATTTTTTTGAGCCAACGCGTATTCTGTGTTGATTTTTGTCATGCTGTTTCTATTTTGCGGGACGCTGAACATAAAGTTCTTTGCCAGAGCGCCGATAACCTTTGACGAGTCCGGGCAGTCACACTCTCATTAACAGGACATCTGAGATGATAAAGCAGGTTATCCAGCAGCTAAGCATTCCTGAGGCAAGCATTGAAAGCTTGCAGGAGCGGCGCTTTTGGTTGCAGTGCGAACGTGCTTACACTTATCAGCCAATCTACCAGACCAACGGGCGATTGATGGCCGTGGAACTGCTGACGGTTGTGGTACACCCGGATAACCCTTCCCGGCGCGTTGCCCCGGATCGCTATTTTGCCGAACTGGCGGTAAGACACCGCGTGGATGTGGTGAAAGAACAGCTCCAGTTTCTGGAGCAGAAAGCCGATTTTTTCATGCGTCATGACCTGCTGGCCTCGGTCAATGTCGATGGCCCGACGCTGATCGCGATGCGTCAGCAGCCAGAGGTGTTGAAAACGATTGAGCGCCTGCCCTGGCTGCGATTCGAACTGGTGGAACATATTCGTTTACCGAAAGACTCTTCGTTCGCCTCAATGTGTGAATTCGGCCCGCTCTGGCTGGATGATTTCGGCACCGGCATGGCGAATTTCTCTGCCCTGAGCGAAGTGCGTTACGACTACATCAAAGTGGCGCGGGATCTGTTTGTGATGCTGCGCCAGACGCCGGAAGGGCGAAACCTCTTTACGCTGCTGCTGCAACTGATGAACCGCTATTGCCGAGGCGTTATCGTCGAAGGCGTGGAAACGCTGGAAGAGTGGCGCGATGTACAACGTTCGCCCGCTTTCGCGGCGCAGGGGTATTTTCTGTCGCGTCCTGTTCCGCTGGAGAACCTTGAACAGGTGATCCTGATGCTGTAATACCCGCTGTTTCCCGGAATGGCGCGTCTTTCACGCGGTATTCCAGGACGCAGCCTGCCTCCCTTTTCCGTCTGCTGGACTATCTTTAGGACTGGCAAGGAAAGAAGTGAGGAAGTAAAACATGACGAAAGCAGGCAAAATAACCGCTGCCGTATCAGGGACTTTGTTGTTGTTGATCGTCGTACTCATCGTCCTGATTGCGACATTTGACTGGAATCGCCTCAAACCGACCATCAACCAGAAAGTCTCTACAGAACTCAACCGGCCATTCGCCATTCGCGGCGATCTGGGCGTGGTGTGGGAACGTCAGAAACAGGAAACCGGCTGGCGAAGCTGGGTGCCCTGGCCGCACGTTCATGCCGAAGACATTATCCTCGGCAATCCGCCGGATATCCCCGAAGTCACGATGGTGCATCTCCCGCGCGTTGAAGCCACGCTGGCGCCGCTGGCGTTGCTGACCAAAACCGTCTGGCTGCCGTGGATCAAACTGGTGAAGCCTGACGCCCGCCTTATCCGCCTCTCGGAGAAAAACAATAACTGGACCTTCACTCTTGCGGCTGACGAGAAAAACGATCCCAATGCGCAGCCGTCCGCCTGGTCGTTCCGTCTGGATACGATTTTGTTCGATCAAGGGCGCATCGCCATTGACGATAAGGTCAGCAAAGCCGATATCGAGATCCTGGTTGATCCGCTGGGTAAACCGCTGCCTTTTAGCGAAGTCACGGGAGCCAAAAGCAACAACGACAACAATGTGGGGGATTATGTTTTCGGCCTTAAGGCGCTGGGGCGTTATAACGGGGAACCGCTGACCGGCACGGGCAAAATTGGCGGTATGCTGGCGTTACGCAGCGAAGGCGCGCCTTTCCCGGTGCAGGCTGATTTCCGCTCGGGCAATACTCGCGTGGCCTTTGCCGGGGTGGTCAACGATCCGCTGAACATGGGCGGCGTCGATCTCCAGCTTAAGTTTTCCGGCGACTCGCTGGGCGAATTGTACAACCTGACCGGCGTACTGCTGCCGGACACGCCGCCGTTTGAAACGGACGGTCGCCTGGTGGCGAAAATCGATACGGAGACATCCTCAGTTTTTGACTACCGCAATTTTAATGGCCGCATCGGCGACAGCGATATTCACGGCTCTCTTGCTTACACCACCGGCAAGCCGCGCCCCAAACTGGAAGGGGATGTGGAGTCGCGCCAGCTTCGCCTGGCTGACCTGGGGCCGCTGATCGGCGTGGATTCCGGGAAAGGGGCGCAACAGTCGAAACGCGCCGAGCAAAGCAAGGGCGAAAAGAGCATTCAGCCTGCCGACAAAGTGCTGCCTTATGACCGCTTTGAAACCGATAAATGGGACGTGATGGATGCCGACGTGCGCTTTAAGGGCGGGCGCATTGAGCACGGCAGCAGCCTGCCGGTCAGCGATCTCTCTACCCATATCATCCTGAAAAATGCCGATTTACGTTTGCAGCCGCTGAAGTTTGGCCTGGCTGGCGGCAGCATTGTCTCCAGCATTCATCTGGAAGGGGATAAAAAGCCGATGCAGGGAAGGGCGAATATCCAGGCGCGTCGTCTTAAACTGAAAGCGCTGATGCCGGATGTCGAACTGATGCAGAAAACATTGGGCGAAATGAACGGTGACGCGGATATCCGGGGAAGCGGCAATTCAGTGGCGGCGCTGTTAGGTAACAGTAATGGCAACCTGAAGTTGCTGATGAACGATGGCGTGATCAGCCGCAACCTGATGGAGATTGTCGGCCTGAACGTGGGCAACTTTATTGTCGGGCAGATATTTGGCGACGATGAGGTACGAGTCAACTGCGCGGCGGCTAATCTTGACATCGTTAATGGCGTTGCGCGCCCGCAAATCTTTGCTTTTGATACGGAAAATGCGTTGGTTAACGTCACCGGAACCGCGAGTTTCGCCTCTGAGCAACTGGATTTAACCATCGATCCAGAGAGCAAAGGGATTCGCATTATTACGCTGCGTTCGCCGCTGTATGTGCGCGGGTCGTTTAAAAACCCGCAGGCGGGGGTGAAAGCCGGGCCGCTGATCGCGCGAGGCGCGGTCGCTGCGGCGCTGGCGACGTTAGTCACGCCTGCCGCCGCGCTTCTGGCGTTGATTTCCCCGTCAGAAGGCGATGCGAATCAGTGTCGGATGATTTTGTCGCAGATGAAGAAATGATGATAGTGCCGGATGGCGGTGTAAACACCTTATCCGGCCTACGGGTGATGGCGGTCAAATCACAACGACTGGTGGCGCGTCTCGTGGGTCAACAGCAGCGCAATCAGCGTCAGGGCGGCCATTGACGCCAGATAGGTGCCGACCGCCGCCAGACCGTAGTTCCCCTGCAACCATGCGGCAATATACGGCGCTACGGACGCGCCAAGAATTGACGACACGTTATACGAGAAGGACGCGCCGGTGTAGCGAACTTCTGTCGGGAACAGCTCCGGCAGCAGCGCGCCCATCGGGCCGAAGGTCAGCCCCATCAGACTCAGCCCCAGCAGCAGGAAAACGAATATCAATGCCGGATTACCGGAACCGAGCAACGGTTTAAAGGCAAACAGCGCGAACAGAATGATCATTGTCGTGATAATGACCATGCTCTTACGGCGACCAAAAGCGTCTGCCAGCAGGCCCGCAACCGGCACCATCACGCCAAAGCCGATCACCGCCAGCATCAACATCCACAACACTTCGTTACGCGGTAAACCGAGCCCCGCAGGGGCGGCTGCGGTACTGTACGTCATGGAATAGACCGTCATGATGTAGAACAGCGTATAGGTCGCCAGCATGATGAATGTCCCGAGTACCGTTACGCGTACGTGCCGGGTCAGCAGGGTGCCCAGCGGGATTTTTACCTGCTTTTTCGCCGCAGCGACCTTAGCGAATACCGGTGTTTCATGCAGCGAGACGCGGACGTACAGGCCGATAATGACCAGCACCGCAGAGAAAATGAACGGTAAACGCCAGCCCCAGGTCATGAACTGCTCATCGGTCAGCAGCCAGGAGAGGAGCAGGAACGTGCCGTTGGCGAAGAAGAAGCCGATAGGCGCGCCAAGCTGCGGGAAAGAGCCGTACAGCGCGCGCTTGCGCGGCGGGGCGTTTTCGGTCGCCAGCAGTGCCGCGCCGCCCCATTCTCCGCCGAGACCCAGACCCTGGCCAAAGCGCGCCAGCGCCAGCAGCAGCGGGGCGAAAATGCCAATGGTGGCATAGCCCGGTAGCAGGCCGATCACGACGGTGGAGATCCCCATCGTCAGCAATGACGCCACCAGCGTCACTTTACGCCCGACGCGGTCGCCGAAGTGGCCGAATAGCGCAGAGCCAATTGGACGCGCGACAAAGGCGATGGCGAAGGTGGCGAGGGACTGAAGCGTTGCCGCTGCCGGATCGCCCTGCGGGAAGAAAATATGGGGGAACACGATTACCGCGGCAGTCGCGTAAATGTAGAAGTCGAAGAACTCAATGGCGGTGCCGATGAGGGAGGCAACGACGACTTTATTGCGCGAGTTTACCGGAACGTGTTCCTGTTCGTTGTCGAGTGTGGTGGCGGTTGCTTGCATAGTATTTTCTTATTTTTTGGCGAACGAACGGCCATATTACGCACAGCAAAAGCGACATTTCAATCTGTAACAAAGCGGGATTTCGCTCAAATAATGGTCAAAAAGGGGATAATGTTTAGACCTGCGATTTCACGTCTATGAAATGCTTCACACAATTTTAAACTTAGAGGATAAAACTGGTTTTAGGTTAAATAAAAGTTACGGTCTGGATTTATATGCTGCAAAGCGTGCCGTATAAGGCGTAGCGACCTGCCGGGCGGTAGGCCGGATAAGCATCGCGCCATCCGGCATCAAATGATGAACTAGCGGTGGGTTTTCCCTGGCATACGTGGGTCGTCTTTGTATTCGGCGGTGGCTATCCAGGCCGCGCAAAACAGCGTCAGGCGGGCAAAGAAGTAGAAGAACGCCATCAGGCCAAGCACGGAACCGAATGCGGCGCCAGACGGGGATTTCACCAGGGAAGGCAGCGTGTAGGTCATGATGATTTTGATCACCTCAAAACCGATCGCGGCGATAAACGTACCGCGAATCAATGCCTTCTTGCGCGGTCGGTGGCGCGGTAGCCGCCAGAAAATCCAGAAGAACAGCAGGTAGTTGGCGAAAATCGAAATGGCCAGCCCAATCAATCGCCAGGCGGGTTTTAGCCACTCAATGCTGTCGAGATACAGCGCGGAGATAATCATCTGCTGCGCAGAACCGGCAATCGAGGTAATGGACAGCGTGATAATCAGCGCAACCAACAGCCCAATCAGCGAGACAAAATCGCGCAGGTATTTTATCCAGATTTTTTCCTGATCCTGCGGGGTGCGCTCCCACACGTCCCGCGACTGGGCGCGAATCGCTTCACGCAGGTTGCCCATCCAGTTGATCCCGGAATAGAGTGCAATGCCCAGCCCCACCAGGCCGACGGTGGTTCTCTGCTGAACGGCGGTGTTGATGGTGCTTTTCAGCGTGGACGCCAGCGTAGGATCGCTGACGTTCATCAGGATTTTATTGAAGATGTCCTCTAACAGCGTGGGATGTGACGCGAGAATAAAACCGGCGGCGGCAAACGACACCATCAGGACAGGGATCATCGACAGAAACGAGAAATAGGTGATAGCGGCGCCAAACTGGTTGCCCAGCCGATCGTTAAAACGCTCTGCGGCGCGGATCAGGTGGGCAATCACCGGCTGACGCTGGATTCTCGCTGCCGTCGTGGAGACCGTTTTGAGCGCCTGGGTGGCCTTGTTGTTTGTTTCTGGTTCGTCACGATCGTGCGTCTCCACTTTGGGCACCGGCGCATGGTCGAGTTCCTGAATAGGGCGTTTTACGTCTTTTTCCTGCGTCATCAGGTCGATAGTCCTTCTTTTGTTAACTCTCAGAACAGTATAGCGTGTCAGTCCACGTAGTCTTTCATTACGCCGGTCAGCCACTCCATAAACAGGTGTACCCGGCGGGAGAGGTTGCGGCGATGCGGGTAGAGCAGGGACACCGGCATTGGGTCAGCGCGATACTGCGGCAGGATCTCGATGAGCGTTCCGGCGCGCAATGCCTCGCGAACGCCGATGCGCGGCACCTGAATGATTCCCAGCCCTGCCAGGCAGGCGGCATGGTAGGTCTCGGTGCTGTTGACCGTCAGAATGCCGCCGGTTTTAATCCACTGCGTGCCGTTTGCCGTTGCCACTTCGAAGCCTTGCGGACGCGTGCCCAGATTGACGGAATAATGAACCACCGCATGCGAGGCCAGATCGTCCAGACCTTCTGGGTAGCCAAAACGCGCCAGATACTGCGGACTGGCGCAGTTAATGACCGACAGCTTTCCCAACGGGCGGGCGATCAACCCGGAATCCTTTAGCGCCCCGACCCGCACCACGCAGTCGAACCCTTCCCGTATCAAATCCACCAGGCGATCGCTGCTGCTGAGTTCCAGCTCAATACCCGGATACTGCTGTAAAAACGCGGGCAGGCGCGGTATCACCAGGTTCTTGGCGACCCCAACCGGCATATCGACCCGCAGCTTGCCGCTGATGCTGGCCGGGTCGTGCTGGAATAAACCGTCCAGCTCGTCCAGGTTCGTCAGCAGATCTTTCGCACGTTCGTAATACACCATTCCGTCCTGAGTAAGCTGAACCCGCCGGGTGGTGCGGTGCAGCAACTGCGTGCCGAGGTGGTTTTCCAGCGCCTGTATCTGGCGGGATACGCTACCTTTAGGAAGGCCTGATGTTTCGGCGGCGCGGGAAAAACTCTCCAGTTCCGCGACGCGAATGAACAACTGCATTGCGTGAATTTTATCCATCGCGAGGTCCCGGTGTTGTTCTGAATGAAACAGTGAAGCGCATTTCGCTACATTTATTGTTTTTCTAACACCTAATAAGCTCTTTCTCAATCTTCACAACACCTGAAATGAGGTTTCTTATGACGCAACGTATCGCATTAGTGACCGGCGGCAGCCGAGGGCTCGGTAAAAACGCGGCGCTTAAGCTGGCGAGCAGAGGAATCGGGATCATTCTGACGTGGAACAGCAATGAAAAAGAGGCGCAGCAGGTCGTGCATGAAATTACGCAATCAGGTGGGAAAGCTGCAGCATTGCAGTTGAATGTCGGGGATATTTCGGGATTCCCGGCGTTTGTTGAAAAGGTGCGGGAAACCCTGAAAGCGGAGTGGCAGCGTGATTCGTTTGATTATTTATTGAACAATGCCGGAATCGGCATCAACGCGCCGTATTCGACCTTCACTGAAGCGCAGTTTGACCAGCTTTTGAATATTCAGTTTAAAGGGCCGTTTTTCCTGACTCAGGGGCTGTTACCCCTGCTGAAGAATGGCGGCAGGATCCTCAATGTGTCAACGGGGCTGGCCCGTTTTGCGTTGCCTGGCTACAGCGCTTATGCCGCGATGAAGGGGGCGATGGAAGTGCTGACGCGTTATCAGGCAAAAGAGCTGGGCGAACGCGGCATCACCGTGAACATTATTGCGCCGGGAGCCATTGAAACTGATTTTGGCGGCGGCAATGTGCGGGACAATGAACAACTGAATGCGTATATCGCGTCACAAACCGCCCTGGGACGGGTCGGTTTGCCGGACGATATTGGTGATGCCATCGCTGCGTTGCTCAGCGATGAACTGGGCTGGATGACCGCGCAGCGTATCGAAGTGTCGGGCGGCATGTTCTTATAATCAGGATGATAATATTAAGCGGGTGGTTTACACCCGCAACATTAATTTAGATTAAGGATAAACTTATTTCAGGAACGCTGTTTTATTCCTGACGTTAATTTTAATATTCCGCGATGATTGTTCATCGACTTCTCTTTATTTCTCTCGCCGCCCAAAATAAATTTCTCAACCTTTGCGTTATAGTCACTGTAATGCCAAAAAAATCTGTTATATCTATCAAAACAGATAATTAAAATAATATTAAAAGCCTTCTTTATGGAGGGGCTTTTTTAGGGACGATCATGACGAATAACGCTTCGCAGGCGATGCATTCGCCTTTTGAACACTGTCTGGGCATCATCCGTCAGGCGTCAGTGGAGATCCTGCTGCTGCTGGGCGTACATGTTGCGGAAGGAAAAGAACCGCGCTGGTTTATGGAACAACTGGATCAAGCCCGCCTTAATTTAGGCGGCTGGAGCGTGGTGGCAAAAAAATTACATATAAACGATGCGCAACTGAGCCAGTTTATGCTGCATTTGCGACATCTCCAGCAGTATGTTCCGCAATATGACAGCGGGAAGGATGTCAGTGAAAACCAACTGCTTGCCGCCCTGCGTTTTGTGGCGTCGCTGGAACAACTGCGCCAGCGGCAGCCGCTTCTCACTTATCAGACTGATATTGATGCAGGCAATCAGGACGCGCAAATACAGGCCCGGCGTCAGCTGCGGGCGATTGAACTCACGCTGAAAGCGCTTATTTCGCAGGTGTGGCCAGATCGTCATCAGTTGAATAGCTACCTGAAGCTGCATTTTGGCGCCGATCGTCTGCGACGCTGGTTAAAACTCAGCGAAGGACAGGATGCGCTCAGCGCGATGCTGTTCAGCGAGCTGGCATTGATGGTGGTCGATAAAAAGTCGTTCGCCCGTCACTATTCCGCATTTTTCAAAGACGCGTCTGCGCTGACGCTGTTTGTTGAGCCGCGTATGACCCTGCGTATGTTCCTTGAGGATTGCCGTCAGGCGCGTAACGGCATCATCGCCGGGCAGCCGCTCAGTTCCGTACAGTTGTCGCTACTGGATTGTCAGTTCCGCCAGATCACCCGCTCGGTACAGCGGGCGTTTAATGAAAAACGCACCCGCATAAATCCGGCTTCGTTTATGGCGTCCGATGAGGGCGTGGTGGAGAAATTCTGGGAGGAGGCGCGAGAAAAAGACGCGCTGGCGGGGGGAGATAACCAGGAAATTGGCGAGAGTATTGAACCGCCTCACAAGCGACAGCAGCGGACGGCTGAAGAGCGTGAGCAGCTGATTTCCGGGGCGTTGTGGGGCGGGGTTGGCGCAATGGTGTTGGCGATTCTGGTGGGGGCGTTTTGGTTGTTCAGCTCGCCGCCTCCTTCTGCCGCGCCCGTACAACGCGACGAGGTCATGCAGGATGACGCCCGGCTTGAGGCGCCCTCCGCGCGGGAAACCATGAGCCGCATGGGGATCACCTGGGATCCGTTTAATATGCGCTCGGCGATCGACCGTAATGATACACGCGTTACGGCGTTGTTCTTACAGGGCGGGATGAACTGGCAGCTGGCCTGGACCGAACAGGCGTTTTCGGCGGGCAATGCCGATGTGCTGCAACTGCTGCTGCGCTACCCTTCGCTGATGGATGAGGTAAAACCCTGCCGACGCTTCCTGACGTCGCTGAGCCACGCCATGCTGAACGGAGCGTCGCTGACGTCGCTGCATAAAAAGTATCTGCAAAGTTTTTGTACCGTTCCGGCGGTGGTGATGCGCCAGCAGCATGATATGGAGCAGGCCCGGCTGCGTGTTCAGGCCGAGCCCAGCGTGGAAAACAAAAAATGGTTAAAGATTCAGACCGCCATTTATAACGTGATTCGGTAACGCCGCTATGGTTCGCCGTATAAACCAATCAAACGGCGAACCACGCCATTGGTCCAGCCAAACCCATCCTGCAACGGATATTCCCCGCCGCCCCCTTCACGCGGCGTGCCGCAGGCAATATGGTACTTTTCGATCAGTTTATGGTGCTGCTGGTAAAAAATATTGACGGTTTTTAACCAGTTGCGGGCAATTTCATCCCCCAGCATATCGTCGCCGTACAGCTTGAAGCCCTGGATTGCCATCCACTGTAGCGGCGCCCAGCCGTTAGGCTTATCCCATTGCTCGCCGGTTTCATACTCTGTCGCCATGATCCCGCCAGGTGTCAGCAGACGGCTGCGAACGGCGTTAGCGAGGCGGTCTGCCTGCTCGTGAGTCGCCATGCCGACATACAGCGGCACGATACTGGCGGCGGAAAAGAGCGCCATTTGCTCGCGCCGCCAGTCGTAATCCCGATAGCAGCCATTCTCGTCATCCCACAGATAGCGGTTTACGGCGGCGCGGCGATCGCTGGCTTTCTGGCGAAATGCCGCTTCGGTTTCACGGTCGCCTTTCAGGGCGGAAATGTTGGCAATCGCGCTCTCCAGTTTGTAGAGGAAAGCGTTCAGGTCGATGGGGATGAACTGGGTTGTGCGGATGCTGGCCAGTCGGCTTGCATCGCGCAGCCAGCGTGATGAGTAATCCCAACCGGAGGCCGCGCCGGCACGGAGATCCCGGTATACCTCATTGGCCGGGCGACCCGAATGTTTGGCGGTTTCCACATCCTCCAGCCACGATTCGTCGCGGGGGGTGTCGCGATCGTCCCAGTAGCGGTTGAGCAGGGAACCGTCCGGCATTCTGATGACATGGCGATAGGCCTGGTTGAGCACCAGAGATTCCGCGCCGTCCATCCAGAAGGCGTACTCCATTTTCAGATGATCCAGATAACGCCGCGCCCCGCGCACGCCATCCTCTTCGAACAGTTCGACCATCAGTGCAAAGACCGGCGGCTGCGAGCGGCTCAAATAATATGTGCGGTTTCCGTTGGGGATGTGGCCGTAATTCTCAATCATCCACGCGAAGTTGTCCGCCATACATTTCAGCAGGTCTTCCCGGCCGCTTTCCGCCAGGCCCAGCATGGTGAAATAGGAGTCCCAGTAGTAGGTTTCGCTAAAACGTCCGCCCGGCACGATATAGGATTGCGGCAGCGCCAGCAGCGAGGACCAGGGAATGTGATCCTGCGGCTCACGCGTCAGCACCGGCCAGAGCTGATCGATATGCTCTTTCAGTGAGTTTTCCGGGTTGGAGACATATTCACTGGACCGGGTTTCCGGTAGCCAGAAGTGATTTTCAACAAAGCGCAGCAGGTCAAAGTCGCGGTGTCGTCTGACCTTACGGTATCGGATCAGAATATCCAGCGGGTCCATTTTTGGCGCGCAGTCGGGGAAAGTTTTACTGTCGGCAAAAAGCCGGGATGATTGCACATGCTCGAACAGCTCAAGATAGCGATCGGCTGGGGTAAGGGCGTCGGAGGCGGGTAGCCCCTCAATCATCTCAGGTTCCGGTTCTGCCTCGATCATTTCATCCAGCTTTAACTCGCACGGGTCCGTTTCATAAAGCAGATCGATTTCGATCGTTAATTCGTCGGATGGGGCGGGGTGTAATTTCTGGTTGAGCATAATGAGAAGGACCTCCGGATTGCGTCGTAAATGATACGGGTGTTGCCCGGCTGTCTATTAAGCGTAGACATTCGCTTCGGTATATGAGGTGCAAACTGTGCGATAGATCACGCTTTGTTAATGCGTGAAAAAGAGTCTTTAAATATAGATTACTGATAATAATATAAAAAATATGGAATAGCCGTAACAGGAAGATTTTCACTTTCAGAACATTCGATTGCAACGAGTTATGAATACCGACGCCGAAAGACCCTGCTTATAATAGGGGAAAGCTATCTTATCGATAGTTTATCCCCATGTAATTGCTTGATACTTATCAAAAACCCTTCGCCTGTATTTCCTATGATGGCTATGTCTAATAAAGACATACGCCTGATTTATGTTCATCTTCTGGGCCATAATATCTCACTATAGTGAGGGTAAAATAATGAAAATCATTACCCGTCTTACCGCGATAGCCATAGCAGGCATTGCGATTTGTTATTTAGGATTATCTGGTTACGTCTGGTATCACGATAATCAACGTAGTAAAGAAGCTGATGTGCAAGCCTCAACGCTGGAAGACAATAATAAAATCCTGGGTTTTTTGCGGGAAAAGGGATGCGATTATTGTCATACCCCCTCTGCTGAACTGCCTTTTTATTCCTCTTTTCCCGTTGCTAAGCAGTTGATGAATTATGACATTCAACTGGGCTATAAATCTTTCAACCTTGAAGCAGTACGCGCCGCGTTGGTCGCGGATAAACCCGTCACGCAAAGCGATCTGAATAAGATTGAATGGGTGATGCAGTACGAAACAATGCCGCCAACGCGCTATACCGCGCTGCACTGGGCCGGTAAGGTCAGTGATACGGAGCGGGAGGAGATTCTCGGCTGGATCGCTAAACAGCGCGAACGTTACTACGCCAGCGCGGATACGGCGGCGGCGCACCGTAATGAGCCGGTTCAGCCTGTCCCCGAAAAACTGCCGGTTGACGATCAAAAAGTCGCACTGGGTTTTACCCTCTACCACGATGCCCGTTTATCGGGTGACAGCACCATCTCCTGCGCGCATTGCCATGCGCTGAACGCGGGCGGCGTGGACGGCAGGAAAACCTCCATCGGCGTGGGCGGCGCGGTAGGGCCAATCAACGCGCCAACGGTGTTCAACTCGATCTTTAACGTTGAGCAATTCTGGGATGGTCGCGCGCCGACGTTGCAGGCGCAGGCTGGTGGGCCGCCGTTAAACCCGATTGAAATGGCCTCTAAATCCTGGGATGAAATCATTGGGAAACTCGATAAAGATCCGGTGCTAAAACAGCAGTTCACGGCGATATATCCGCAGGGCTTCAGCGGAGAAACGATTACGGATGCCATTGCCGAGTTTGAGAAGACGCTGATTACGCCAAATTCGCCTTTCGATAAGTGGTTACGAGGGGATGAAAATGCGCTGACGGCGCAGCAGAAACATGGCTATGAGCTGTTCAAAGAGAATAAATGCGCGACCTGTCACGGCGGTATTATTCTCGGTGGGCGTTCCTTCGAGCCGTTGGGTCTGAAGAAAGACTTTAATTTCGGCGAAATTACCGCTGCGGACATTGGACGTATGAACGTCACCAATGAAGTTCGCGATAAATTGCGTCAGAAAGTGCCCGGATTACGTAACGTTGCGCTGACCGCGCCGTATTTCCACCGTGGAGATGTGCCAACCCTCGACGGAGCGGTGAAACTGATGTTGCGTTATCAGGTGGGGAAAGAGATTCCGCAGAAAGACATTGATGATATCGTCGCGTTCCTGGAAAGCCTGAACGGGGTGTATACGCCGTATATGCAAGGAAAATAAAAGAATGCCGGATGACGGCTGAGGTTTTATCGGGCCTACGAAAACCGCACGCGTAGGCCCGATAAGCATAGCGCCATCGGGCATGGCGACGTAAACGCCTTAATCGGCCGACAGGATCATCACACCATCCGGCGCTTATCGACGATTAACGCATTGTCACGAACTCTTCCGCCGCCGTTGGGTGAATCGCCACGGTGTTGTCGAAGTCTTTCTTGGTGGCGCCCATTTTCAGTGCGACCGCGAAGCCCTGCAACATTTCATCCATCCCGAAGCCGATGCCGTGAATACCGACAATCTTCTCGTCTTCGCCGACGCATACCAGCTTCATGCGGCAGGGCTGACGGTGAGACGTCACCGCAGTGTACATGGCTGTGAACGATGATTTGTACACTTTCACCTGGTCGTCGCCGTACTGTTCGCGCGCCTGTGGTTCGGTCAGGCCCACGGTGCCAATCGGCGGGTGGCTAAAGACCACGGTCGGAATATTGCTGTAGTCCAGATGCTCGTTCGGCTTGTTGTTGAACAAACGTTCGGAGAGACGACGACCCGCCGCCACGGCGACTGGCGTCAGCTCAACCGCTCCGGTGTTATCGCCCACCGCATAAATACCTTCCACGCTGGTATTCTGGAATTTATCGACGACGATGTACCCTTTTTCGTTGGTTTTCACGCCGGTGGCGGCAAGGTTAACGTTGTCGGTTGCCGGTTCGCGGCCAATCGCCCAAATCAGGCAATCCACCGTTTCGCTGCGACCGTCTTCCAGTTGCAGGGTCAGGCTGCCGTCGGCGTTTTTCACCACCGCTTTCGGGATCGCGTGGGTGTGAAGCGTCGGGCCTTCCGTGTTCATCACTTCAACCAGCGTTTCGGTGATCATCGGGTCAAAGCTGCGCAGCGGCGCGTGTTTACGCACGAACAGGTGCGTTTGGGCGCCCAGGCCGTTAATCACGCCAGCCAGTTCTACGGCGATGTAACCCGCGCCGACCACCGCAACGCGCTCCGGCAGCGCAGGCAGCGCAAAGAAACCGTCGGAGTCGATACCGTATTCCGTACCCGGAATGGACGGATGGCTCGGGCGACCGCCGGTGGCGATCAGAATGTGATCGGCGGTGATCGTTTCCCCATTCACTTCAAGGGTTCTGGCATCCACGAAGCGGGCGAAGCCTTTGATCACATCCACGTTATTTTTACCCAGCACGTTGTCGTACGAGGTGTGAATACGGTCGATATAGGCCGTGCGGCTGGCAATCAGCGTGTCCCAGTTGAACGCGTTGATGGTGGTGTCAAAGCCGTAGTCCGGGCCGTACATATGGATCGCTTCGCGAATCTGCGCGGCATGCCACATCACTTTTTTAGGGACGCAACCGACGTTGACGCAGGTGCCGCCCAGCTCTTTGGCTTCAATCAATGCACATTTCTGACCGTACATAGCGGCACGGTTAATCGAGGCAATACCGCCGCTTCCGCCGCCGATCGCGATGTAATCATAGTGTTTGGTCATGACCGCTCCTTCATGTTCATTGTAGGGCGAATGAGCGCAATGCCATTCGCCAAAATATTCGCGATTGTATACCTGGAATTAAAAGGTTCCACCGATGGCTGTGATTACTCCGGCACGATCCAGCTGACGGAAGCGTGCCCGGTGCCCGCTGGAACCAGCTTGCTGTGCAGCCACGGCAGCACGTTGTTCATCTGCTTTTCCAGCTTCCACGGCGGGTTAATGACGATCATGCCAGAGGCGGTCATGCCGCGCTGGTCGCTGTCCGGGCGTACTGCCAGCTCAATTTGCAGGATTTTGCGGATTCCGGTGTCTTCCAGGTCGTGAATCATGCGTTTAATTTGCTGGCGTAACACCACCGGATACCACAGCGCATAGGTGCCGGTGGCAAAGCGCTTATACCCTTCGCTGATGCCGCTGACGACCGCCTGATAATCGGTTTTCATTTCGTAAGGCGGGTCGATGAGGATCAGGCCGCGACGCGAAACCGGCGGCAGTTTGGACTTCAACTGCATATAGCCGTCGGCACGCTCCACGCGGGCACGGCTGTCTTTTTGAAACTCAGAACGCAGCAGCGGAAAATCGCTTGAATGCAGCTCCGTCAGTTGCAGGCTGTCCTGCTCACGCAGCAGCTGGCGGGCGATGAGCGGGGAACCCGGGTAGTAACGCAGTTGCCCGTTACGGTTAAAGTGTTCTACCACGCCGATATAAGGCTCCAGCTCGGCCGGTAAATCGTCCTGCTGCCAGATGCGGGCGATCCCTTCCATATATTCACCGGTGCGTTCGGCGTGTTCGCCGCTCAGCTGATAACGGCCAGCGCCAGCGTGCGTGTCCAGATAAAGAAACGGTTTCTCTTTCTCTTTGAGCGACTCGATAATCAGGCTCTGAACAGTGTGTTTGAGGACGTCGGCGTGGTTGCCAGCGTGAAAGCTGTGGCGATAACTGAGCATGGGTAATTAAATTCCGCTGAAATAGACGATTTGTCACAGTTTACAGCAGAAAAGGGCAGATTACCCGTAGGCCGGTAAGCGCAGCGCTACCGGGTATTTTTCCGCTACGCTCGCCATTGAAATTCACTACACTTACCCCCATCTGAAACAAATATGCACAGCGCCGGATGCGCGCTTCATTCACCTCATTCAACAGGACAGCGCTTATGACCAATCCATTACTGACGCCTTTCTCGCTACCGCCGTTTTCCCAAATCCAGCCTGAGCATGTGGTGCCTGCCGTGACAAAGGCGCTGAATGACTGCCGTGAAAACGTGGAGCGGGTAGTGGCGCAGGGCGCGCCGTACACCTGGGAAAATCTCTGCCAGCCGCTGGCGGAAGTGGACGACGTGCTGGGGCGCATTTTCTCTCCGGTCAGCCACCTGAATTCCGTTAAAAACAGCCCGGAACTGCGCGAAGCCTATGAGCAGACGCTGCCGCTGCTGTCTGAATACAGCACCTGGGTTGGTCAGCACGAGGGTCTGTACAATGCGTACCGCGACCTGCGCGATGGCGACCATTACGCGACCCTGAACCTCGCGCAGAAAAAAGCGGTTGATAACGCGCTGCGCGATTTTGAGCTTTCCGGTATTGGTCTGCCGAAGGAAAAACAGCAGCGCTATGGTGAAATCGCCACTCGCCTGTCCGAGCTGGGTAACCAGTACAGCAACAACGTGCTCGACGCTACGATGGGCTGGACGAAGTTAGTGACTGACGACGCGGAACTGGCGGGTATGCCGGAAAGCGCTCTGGCCGCCGCGAAAGCGCAGGCGGAAGCGAAAGAACAGGAAGGCTGGCTGCTGACGCTGGATATTCCAAGCTATCTGCCGGTGATGACCTACTGCGACAACCCGGCATTGCGTGAAGAGATGTACCGCGCCTATGTGACGCGCGCCTCCGATCAGGGGCCGAATGCGGGTAAATGGGACAACAGCCCGGTGATGGAAGAGATCCTCGCGCTGCGTCATGAACTGGCGCAACTGCTGGGTTTCGACAGCTATGCCTTTAAATCGCTCGCCACCAAAATGGCGGAAAACCCGCAGCAGGTGCTGGATTTCTTAACCGATCTGGCGAAACGCGCGCGTCCGCAGGGCGAAAAAGAGCTGGCGCAACTGCGCGCCTTCGCGAAAGCGACGTTCGGCGTCGATGAACTGCAACCGTGGGATATCGCGTACTACAGCGAGAAACAGAAGCAGCACCTTTACAGCATCAGCGATGAGCAACTGCGCCCGTACTTCCCGGAAAACAAAGCCGTGAACGGCCTGTTTGAAGTGGTACAACGCATTTACGGCATTACGGCCAGAGAGCGTAACGATGTGGATGTCTGGCATCCCGACGTGCGCTTCTTCGAGCTGTATGACGAAAATAACGAACTGCGCGGCAGCTTCTACCTCGATCTGTATGCGCGTGAGCACAAGCGTGGCGGGGCGTGGATGGATGACTGCGTCGGCCAGATGCGCAAAGCCGATGGCTCGCTGCAAAAACCGGTCGCCTACCTGACCTGTAACTTTAACCGTCCGGTTAACGGTAAGCCGGCGCTGTTCACGCATGATGAAGTGATCACCCTGTTCCACGAGTTCGGCCACGGTCTGCACCACATGCTGACCCGCATCGAAACGGCGGGCGTTTCCGGCATCAGCGGCGTGCCGTGGGATGCGGTCGAACTGCCGAGCCAGTTTATGGAAAACTGGTGCTGGGAGCCGGACGCGCTGGCGTTTATCTCCGGTCACTACGAGACCGGCGAACCGCTGCCGAAGGAACTGCTGGATAAAATGCTGGCGGCGAAGAACTACCAGGCGGCGCTGTTTATTCTGCGTCAGCTGGAGTTTGGCCTGTTCGACTTCCGTCTGCATGCGGAATTTAACCCGGAACAAGGGGCGAAAATTCTGGAAACGCTTTCTGAAATCAAAAAACAGGTCGCCGTGGTGCCGGGGCCGTCATGGGGTCGCTTCCCGCACGCCTTCAGCCATATTTTCGCCGGGGGATATGCGGCAGGTTACTACAGCTATCTGTGGGCCGATGTACTGGCGGCGGATGCCTTCTCGCGCTTTGAGGAAGAAGGCATTTTCAACCGCGATACCGGGCAGTCGTTCCTCGACAACATCCTGACTCGCGGCGGTTCGGAAGAGCCGATGGAGCTGTTCAAGCGCTTCCGTGGTCGTGAACCGCAGCTGGACGCGATGCTGACGCACTACGGCATTAAAGGCTGATAGCGTACGTGAAGATCTGCTTAGTTGATGAAACAGGCGCCAGAGACGGCGCCTTATCTGTTCTTGCCGCCCGCTGGGGGTTAGAGCATGACGAAAACAACCCGATGGCGCTGGTGCTGACGACTGCGCATCTGGAGCTGCGTAAGCGCGATGAGCCGAAGCTTGGCGGCATCTTTGTCGATTTTGTCGGCGGGGCGATGGCCCATCGCCGCAAGTTCGGCGGCGGTCGTGGCGAAGCGGTCGCGAAAGCGGTCGGCATTAAAGGCGATTACCTGCCGGATGTGGTCGATGCGACGGCGGGACTGGGGCGCGATGCTTTTGTGCTGGCTTCCGTGGGGTGTCGAGTGCGCATGCTGGAGCGCAACCCGGTGGTCGCGGCGTTGCTGGATGACGGTCTGGCGCGCGGGTATGCTGACCCGGAAATCGGCCCGTGGTTGCAGGAGCGCTTGCAGTTGATCCATGCCTCCAGCCTGACGGCGCTGACGGATATCACGCCGCGCCCGCAGGTGGTTTATCTCGATCCGATGTTCCCGCATAAGCAGAAAAGCGCATTGGTGAAAAAAGAGATGCGGGTGTTTCAGTCGCTGGTCGGGCCGGATCTTGATGCCGATGGTTTGCTGGCGCCAGCGCGCCAGCTGGCGACCAAACGGGTCGTGGTGAAGCGCCCGGATTACGCGCCACCGTTAGCGGATGTCGCCACGCCGAACGCGGTTGTCACCAAAGGCCACCGGTTTGATATTTATGCCGGTACGGCGTTGGTGGAGTAACGAATTGCCCGATGGCGCTTCGCTTATCGGGCCTACGGTTCAGTGCAGGGTACGCCGCCATCCGGCAAGGCTGACTAAACAAACGGCGCCAGCGGATCGGCAATCTCAAACGCCACGGCTCTGTCGGCCTTCGGTGGATAGATCAGCTCGCTGACAATCGACAGCTTGAGTTTTTTCGCTTCCGCACGCGTCAGTTTTACCTGCTGATCCCAGCCTTCGGTGTAGACCGCGCCCCATGCGCCAAGATCCAGACAGGTGACATAGTTTTCCTGACGATACGGCAGAGGAGCGACCTCCAGCAGGTCAGCGGCCGCGTTATTCCCGGCAAACTTGCCCAGCAGAATCGCGTGCTGGCAGGTCATTAACGCATGATTGCCTTTGTCATCGGTTGCGGCGTACGCCACATCGCCAGTGGCATAAATGTCATCGTGACCCACCACCTGAAGCTGAGCGTTCACATGTAAACGCCCCTGACGGTCGCGCGGAGCGTCAATCTGCCCGGTCAGATCGTTCGCCTGAACGCCGACGGTCCAAATGACGGTTTGCGACGCGATGGTTTGCCCGTCTTTCAGCGTGATGCCCGTTGCGTCCACGCTTTCCACTTCCGTATTCACCAGCCACTCCACGCCCAGCTCTGCCGACGCTTCGATAATCACGTTGCGCAGTTCTTCGCTGTAGCGAGCGCCAGGCTGGGGGCCGCGTTCAACTACGACTACTCTGGTCTTAGCATCAGCGCCGAGAATATCACGCAAACGGCCAGGCAACTCCAGCGCCATCTCGATCCCGGTAAAGCCGCCGCCGCAAACAACAACGGTATTGCGCGCGGCGCTTTCTTCTTTGTTCGCCAGATCCTTCAGGTGCTGCTCCAGTACGGCGGCGCTTTCCAGTTGATCCAGATCGAACGCATGCGCATCTGCGCCCGTTACGAGTGAACGGTTAACGTGGCTGCCGCTTGCCAGAATCAAACGGTCGTAGCGATGCAAGTGCGTTTTGCCGGAGGCATCCGCCCAGCTCACCTCTTTTGAGTCGGGAAGGATCTGCGCAACCGTCCCGCGCAGGAAGTTGACGCCGGTTTCGTCGAACAGCGGTTGCAGGGGAGCGACCAGCGTCTGGACGGCATTTTCATAAAAGCGAGGGCGTACGCGAAGTTCGGGTTGTGGGGCGATAACGGTGATATCAATTGTGTCATTCTGGTGTTTATCTGCCAGACGGGCGGCGCTCAGCGCGGCCCACATCCCGGAAAAACCTGCACCAACGATCAGAATTTGTTTACGCATTTAGGTTGCACTCAATGTTAACGATGAAGTTATTTACTCGGATTTTATTAGTCGTAGTTAATGAATGCAATGTCATTTGTGCGATCCGGTGGAAAATGATCCAGATCTGTTGGTTATCATTATGATAAATAATGAATTAAATTTTAATTCCTAATGTGCTGTGGTTCTCTGTCTGGCAAGCGCCTGTCGAAAAAGCTACAATAACTCAGAATTATTTTGGCTGAGATAAGAGCATGGCATTCTACAGTTCCGGGGTTGAGTACGGCATCCATAGCCTGATGTGTATGGTGGACAGCAAAGGCGACGCCCGCGATATGAGCGTTCGCGAAATTGCTGACCTGCAAAGCGTGCCCTACGACTATCTGGCCAAGATTTTTACCCGTCTGTCGAAAGCGGGCCTGGTGCGCAGCATCGAAGGCAAAGGCGGTGGTTTTCAGCTCGCCAGGCCTGCTGAACACATCACGGTGCTGGATGTGGTCAACGCCATTGACGGTGACAAGCGCATCTTTGAATGCCGTGAAATTCGCCAGCGTCTGGCTGTTTTTGATGAGCAACCTCCGGCGTGGGCCTGCGAAGGTATCTGCGGCGTGCGCTCGGTAATGGACATGGCGCAGCAGCGTATGGAAGAAGCGTTAGGGCAGCATACCATTCTCGATCTGGCGCGTAAGATGTACCGCAAAGCGCCAGAGACCTTTGTGGTTGAAGTGCAGGAATGGATTGACGCGCGTAAAGGGTAAATGCCCGAACGCAGGCCGGATGCGGCTATGTCCGATAGCGCTGTGCTTATCGGACTATGTTGCGATTAGACTGTTTTGAAAAGATTAACCATCTCTGGATTACGCTCTATCACCCGAAGAACCTTAAGATAAGTTCCGGTAGGGATACGCCTCTTCTGCTCCCAGGCCTGAATCAGGGAAGATGAGACGCCTATTGCCTGTGCAAACTCATTCTGCTTCATATTGGCTTTCTTCCTGATAGCTTTGACATCTGGAAGTTCATATCGGGTGATTCGGGCAGCAGGTTTGCGACCCTGGCTGATTTCAACGGCCTCGCTTGCAGATTCCATCAGATCTTTAAAGAAATCGTTCATAACGAGCCCTCTTTTAGTTGGTGAATGATGGATTTGAGGGCGTTTTTTTCTTCGCCGCTCAGACTATCCTTTTTGTTCTTAGGGTAAGCCATGAAAAGCCAGATACGCCCTTCGCTATTTTGAAAATAGTAAATACTACGAATCCCGCCGCTTTTTCCCTTACAGTGGCTTGCTGGAGCAAAACGAACTTTCCTGCAACCACCTGTACCCTGAATTAAATCACCTTCCAGCGGGTTTATAATGAGCATTTCCTGAAATGCGCGATATTCATCCTCGGTGAGCAGAGCTTCCCGCTGGCGGGCAAAGACAGAAGTCTCAATAAATTCAATGTAGTTCATGGTCATGTCCGTCCATGATGACCTGTTTGTTTAAATTATACTCTTACATAGTAAGAGTTAACAGATAAAAAAAACCGCGATGTTACTCGCGGTCAGAACTAAAAGTTGACGCTTATTTACTGCTATCCGGCGTATTAATCATCCGGTTCAACCACGGCACCATAATCGCCATCACAACGGTGACCGCCAGTGTGACGAGGCCTATTTTGCTGAACACGCCGGTGTAGATAGGCAGCGTCTGGAGCGGGTCGGTGATATTTTCCGGTACGGCGGTGAAGGTTGCGACATAGCCGCCCAGCAGGAAAGCCGCCGCCTGCGTCAGGAACCACATCCCGAGAATAAAGCCCATCAGGTGCTGAGGCACCAGCGCGGCAACCATTGCCAGCCCCAGGGCGCTAATCAGCAACTCACCCAGACTCTGGAACAGGTACACCAGCACGATAAACCACGGTGAAGTCAGCCCCTGCGCATCGGCGAACCACATGCCTGCGGCGGCGGCGGTCAAAAAGCCCAGCGAACAGAGGAACATGCCCAGCGTAAACTTCATCGGCATGGTCAGATCTTTGCCTTTGCTCCCCAGACGCGTGTAAATCGCCGCCAGTACCGGACTGGCAACCACCACCCAGAACGGATTCAGCGCCTGGAAGCTGACCGGGTTAATGGTAAAACCGAGAATATCGTGATGTACGTTATTGATTGCGAAGAAATTCAGCGATGTAGGCATCTGTGCGTACAGAATATAAAACAGCACCGCTTCAAGCATCAGGATAAAAGCGACGAACATTTTGTTGCGTCCGGTTTTATCCAGACGAAACGCTTCACGGAAGAAGAAAATGATGACCACGATCGACAGGACGATCAGTACCAGGTTGGCGATTTTTACGTTATGCATCAGCCAGGCGCAGAGGAAAATCATGGCGATGGTGCCGATCAGTACGGCGAGCAGATTACGGAAGCTCAGCGGCTTATGGTCCGGCTCTGAACCGATATCTTTCACCATGCCGCGACAGGCGAAGTAGACCAGCAGCGCGACAATCAGCCCGGCGCCGCACAGGTTATAGGTAACGGCATAGCCGAATTTGTCGGCGATGACCGGGGCGAGGGAGAGCGACAGCAGCGACCCGATGTTAATCGACATATAAAACAGGGTGAACGCGCCGTCCAGACGGGGGTCTTTGGGCAGGTAACACTTGGACAGCAGGCTCGCAGGGTTGGCTTTAAACAGCCCGTTACCGACGGCAATCGTCCCTAGCGCGATAAAAATCAGGTTCGGTTTCAGTAACGATAACCCGGTCATGAAGTAGCCGATCGCCAGGACAATCGCCCCCAGTACCAGGGTACGCTTAGTTCCCAGCAGGTGATCGCCAACGTAGCCGCCAATGGATATCAGGCCGTACACCAGTGCGGCAAATGCGCCAAAGGTGATAAATGCCTGTTCCTGAGAGAAGCCAAGCTGTTTAACAAAGAAAACCGCCAGGATGCCCTGGACGCCGTAATAGCCGAATCGCTCCCATAATTCCACAAAAAAGATCATGAAGAACGGACGGGGTTGCTGTAGCAAGCCCGTAGGTGCAGTTGTATTCATATTCCTTCGCCTTTCAATGCCATCCCGAAAAGTATGAACGCGTATGCCAAAACGCGCCGAAAAAGTCTGACTCTGTTATAGACTGCGGTCATTAACCGAATGAATAGATTATTATAGAGATGGTTTTCGATCTAATTAGTTGATCACACTAATTATGATTTGTGGTCTGGAATGTTGTACTGGAATGCGTTCGAGGGAAGGCATAAACAAAAACGCCCGCATTGGCGGGCGCTGTGTATATCGGGCTGATGAATGCCAGGCCGGATAAGGCGTCAGCCGCCATCCGGCACAACAGGAACTTACTCTTCTTCGTCGCGCAGCGGAACAATCAGCATGTCGACATGCACGGTATTAATCAACTGGCGTGCTGAAGACATCAGTTTGCTCCAGAAGTCCTGATGATGACCGCAAACGACCAGATCCATATCGTATTTTTTGATCGCGTCAACCAGTACCTGACCCAGATCGCCGCTGCCGCTCAGGGTTTCGGTGATAGGGTAACCGGCATTGGTGGAAAGTTCGGTCAGCGCATGGTGTGTTTCTTCAGAGATGCGTTTTTGCATATCGCCCAGATTCACGTCGATCAGGCCGGTGTACAGGTCAGAGTAATTGACATCAACGTGGATAAGAGAGACTTTCGCGTTGTAAGGACGCGCCATTGAAACCGCTTTTTCTACCAGAACTTTACTTTCCGGGGAAAGGTCAACCGCGATGAGAATGTGTTTGTAAGCCATAGTGTTACTCCTTCCATAAGTTGTCGATGACTAGCCAGCTAGCGTTTCTTGTGCCGCCGCGTCACCCGCGTCCTGCGAACTACAGCGCGGGGCTAGCCCAGCCGAGAAGTGAATGTAAAAACTATCCTTACATTATAGCGACCTGGATAATCCGTCAATCCGCCTTGCTTGCCAATCAGTTAAACAAAATTTTCAGTTAATTGCATTGATAGCGGTTAACCTTCTGGCAAAAAAATTAACTGATCTCCTACACTATTTAATAGAGCCGTTCGGATGCAGGGCACTGGCGTGAACGGTTTAGCAGGACTCTTTCACTGAACTGTCTGGCTGAGTATCGGGGGAGCGGTAGTCCCGGAGAGGAGCTCCGTGGGCGGGTCGCCGGGGAGGAGGTATGATAAGCACCGTCGCATTATTCTGGGCTTTATGTGTCGTTTGCATTGTTAATATGGCGCGCTATTTCTCATCGTTACGCGCGCTGTTAGTGGTACTGCGTGGTTGCGATCCATTGCTCTACCAATATGTGGATGGAGGTGGCTTCTTTACCTCGCATGGTCAACCCAACAAACAGATGCGTCTGGTGTGGTATATCTACGCGCAACGTTATCGCGATCACCACGATGATGAATTCATCCGCCGTTGTGAACGCGTTCGCGGCCAGTTCATCCTCACCAGCGCATTATGCGGTCTGGTGCTGATCAGTATGGTTGCGCTGTTGATTTGGCACTGAGCAAAAATAAAAAAGGCGAGGATATCCTCGCCTTTTTATCATCCGGCTCAGGGCGCAACTGTGAACCGGAGGTCTGAGATATTGTCCTGAATCGAGATAACTTTACCGCTATAAGAAATGCTCACCGCCCCGTTTTTATCTGGGCTGGCATTCGTAATAGTGCCAGTACCCTCAATGACGGGAGATTTCGTAGAGAGTTGCTGGATAATGTCTGTGTCTTTGCCCTCTAGCTTATTCGACAGATAATATCGGTAAATGGTAGGTACGGTTGCGCCACCCTGATGATTCACAGTCATGTACAGCCAGACGCAATCTGAAACTTGATAAACGCGCTGCAACTCGTCGTCACTGCGAGGGGCGGGCTGATGATTTAACCAGGCAAAACCTGTAACCACGATGAGAAGTACAAGCGTGACAAGCCGATGGAGCCATCTAATAGCCGTTCTGAATGGCATAGTCTATTCCTTCTCTGATATTGCGCTGATCCGTTGGGTCATCACCGTAAGGTGGTTTATCGTACCATTTACCCCATTCAGGTTTTGAAGTACCTGCGCGGTTCTGAGCCCAACCCCCGCCAATAAGGAGGATCTTTGCAGGAATGCCTGCAGCAGTCCCTGCGGCACCGAAGTTGAAATTGCCAAATGCTGCGAAATACGGATCGAATTTTTTATAATCCCATGGGCCGCCATTTCTGACTTTTTGATAGAACCAGTAGTAAGTAGAAGCCGTGGCCATATTACGAGACATTCCATTTTGGCGTGCTTCACGCATGTTGTTAGCTATAACAATTGAACCAGGGCCAGGGGTTGGAACGGAAGCCATACATCCTCCAGTGTTCGGTTTTAATCCTGCCCGGCATGATAGTTTCTCGCGTATCGATAATCTGAACAAAAAGTGTTCAGATTTTCCTAATGAAAGTAGAGAGTTAATAGAAAAACGGCGCATATAAAAAAAGCGGGTCAGTTTCCTGACCCGCTCAATACGGTTGATTCTGCATTCCTTTGCCTGATGGCGCGTCGCTTTAAAGCCTACGTGCTGCGTTTTTGTAGGCCGGATAAGGCATCGCCGCCATCCGGCACGGTCGCGCTTAGATAATCTTCAGCGAGATCCAGTACAGCACGCCGGACAGAATAATTGCCGCTGGCAGGGTAAACACCCAGGCCATCAGAATGCTGGTGACCGTTTTGCGCTGTAGACCGCCACCGTCCACAACCATTGTCCCCGCGACGGAGGAAGAAAGGACGTGTGTGGTGGATACCGGCATACCGGTGTAGCTGGCGAGACCGATAGAGACTGCGGCCGTCATCTGCGCCGACATCCCTTGCGCATAGGTCATGCCTTTCTTACCAATCTTCTCACCGATGGTGGTCGCCACGCGGCGCCAGCCGATCATGGTGCCAATACCCAGCGCCAGCGCGACGGCCATGATTATCCAGATCGGCGCGTACTCAATGGTGCTCAGCATATCGGTTTTCAGTTTTTTCAGCAGACGCTGGTCGTCATTGCTTACGCCAGGCAGCTTCACGACTTTATCGGTCGTGTCGGAGATGCACAGCATAATGCGACGCAGCTGGCTACGCTGGTCAACGCTTAACGTGTCGTAGCTTTCCAGATTCGCCAGCATACCTTTCGCGCGATCAAGCGCATTGATGGTATTCGCCGGGTGGCAATGGAACTCTGCGGGTTCTGTCGCGCCCGGTTCCGGTGCGGGAATCAGCTGATCCACGCCGGTGACTTTTTTCAGCAGATCAGGGTGCTGCTGGAAGTACGTTTCGACGTTGTTGATGGCGTCGCGGGTACGGGTAATTTCATAGCCGGATGCGTTCATATTGACGACGAAGCCCGCAGGCGCCACGCCAATCAGAACCAGCATGACCAGACCAATGCCTTTCTGACCATCGTTAGCGCCATGAGAGAACGCCACGCCGATAGCCGAGAGGATAAGTGCGATACGCGTCCAGAATGGCGGCTTTTTCTTACCGTCTTTCTTTTCACGTTCAGCAGGGGTCAGGTGGATACGTGCGCGCTTTTTAGTGCCGCTCCAGTAGCGACGCAGCAAAAAGATCAGACCGCCAGCAAACACCAAGCCTACGATAGGGGAGACAATCAATGACCCAAAGATATTGATAACTTTAGGTATATTTAGCGCATCCACCACTGAAGTGCCGGTCATCATTGCATTGGTTAAACCGATACCAATGATGGCGCCAATCAGCGTATGGGAACTGGAGGCAGGCAGACCAAAGTACCATGTACCGAGGTTCCAGATAATGGCCGCCAGCAACATAGAGAACACCATAGCGAGGCCATGTGCGGAACCCATGTTAAGCAGCAAATCCGTAGGCAACATATGCACGATGGCATAGGCTACACTCAGACCGCCCAGTAGAACGCCAAAGAAGTTAAAGACCGCAGCCATAACAACCGCCAGTTGCGAACGCATCGCACGGGTATAAATCACGGTTGCCACTGCGTTGGCTGTATCATGGAAGCCGTTAATCGCTTCGTAGAACAGCACAAAAGCCAGAGCAAGCAATAATAAAAGCCCGGTATGTAAATCCAGGCCAGCAAACAAATGTAGCATAGGACGTTACGCCATTTTGAGGACATGAACGCGGCGCATTATCAGTGACTTTCGCGGCGCGGGCAAAGTGAAATATAGACTTTTTTTGATATAACGCCTGCTTAATGTCATGCCACTAAAGAATTATCTTATAGAATTCAATTAAATACTCATATCCATTGATTTTGTCGCTGGTGCGACCACTGAGGAATCTTTACAATTCACGCCCTGTTTTCAGAGAGGATCGCAAAGTGGAAAGGTTTGATGCCGTTATTATAGGCGCTGGCGCGGCGGGTATGTTCTGTGCGGCGCAGGCCGGTCAGGCGGGTCGCCGCGTGCTGCTCATCGATAATGGTAAAAAACCGGGGCGTAAGATCCTGATGTCCGGCGGCGGGCGCTGCAACTTCACGAATCTGTATGTCGAACCTGCTGCCTATCTGAGCCAGAACCCCCATTTCTGCAAATCGGCGCTGGCGCGTTACACCCAGTGGGACTTTATCGATCTGGTGGGCAAACACGGCATCGCCTGGCATGAAAAAACGCTCGGCCAGCTGTTCTGCGACGACTCTGCGCAGCAAATTGTCGATATGCTGGTGGCGGAATGCGCAAAGGGCAACGTGACGATGCGCCTGCGCAGCGAAGTGCTCAGCATTGCGCGTGATGACGAAGGGTTTACCCTGGAACTGAACGGCATGACGGTCGCGGCGAAAAAAGTGGTGATCGCCACGGGCGGTCTCTCCATGCCCGGTCTGGGCGCGTCGCCGTTGGGTTATAAAATTGCCGAACAGTTTGGTCTGGATGTCCTGCCGACCCGCGCCGGGCTGGTGCCCTTCACGTTGCATAAACCGCTGCTGGAGCAGCTTCAGGTGTTATCCGGCGTTTCGGTGCCTGCGGTGATCGCGGCGCAGGACGGTACGGTATTCCGTGAAAATCTGCTCTTTACCCACCGCGGGCTGTCAGGCCCGGCGGTTTTACAGATTTCGAGTTTCTGGCAGCCCGGCGAATTTGTCAGCATCAATTTGCTGCCGGAGGTCGATCCTGATGATTTCCTCAATGAACAACGTTGCGCGCACCCGAATCAAAGCCTGAAAAATACGCTGGCGATGCAGTTGCCGAAGCGCCTGGTGGAATGTTTACAGCAGCTTGGGCAGATCCCGGATGTTTCCCTGAAACAGTTGAACGCACGCGAGCAGCAAGCGCTGATTGAAACGCTGACCGAATGGCGCGTACAGCCTAATGGTACGGAAGGCTATCGCACGGCGGAAGTGACGCTTGGCGGCGTGAACACCGATGAACTTTCTTCGCGCACGATGGAGGCCCGAAAAGTGCCGGGGCTTTATTTTATCGGCGAGGTGATGGATGTCACCGGTTGGCTGGGGGGCTATAACTTCCAGTGGGCCTGGTCGAGCGCGTGGGCATGCGCGCAGGCGCTGAGCGAAGGATAACGGGTTTGCCCGACCAGAGAGCGGTCGGGCGAAATTGTCAGTTCAGGCCAAGAAAATACTGGGCGATTTTAAAGTAGATAATCAGTCCGGTGCCGTCGATCAGCGTGGCGATAAACGGCGCAGAGACCACCGCAGGGTCGATGCCGATGCGCTTGAGCACCATCGGGATCACTGATGACACCACCGCGCTCCACAGCGTAATGCATACCAGCGTCAGGCTGACGATCAGCGTGATTTCCACGCCGATACCCATCATCCAGGCGCGCAGACAACCCGCCAGGCCCAGCGTTATGGCGATCAGCAGCGAGGTCGATGCCTCTTTGCGAATGACCCGCCCCATGTCGCGCAGCCGCACTTCGCCCAGCGCCATTGCGCGCACCAGCGTAGAGGTTATTTGCGTGCCGCTGTTGCCGCCGGTGCCAATCAGCAGGGGAATGAAGAAGGCCAGCGCAATCGCTGACTCCAGCGCCTCTTCGAAATGTTGCAGTACGCTACTGGTATAGGCTTCCGCCACAAACAGCAACAGCAGCCACACAGAACGTTTCTTCCACAGCGTCCACGGGCTGATGTCCAGATACGGTTTCTCCAGCGGCAGCGTCGCCCCCTGGCGCTGCACGTCTTCAGTGACGTCATCTTCCAGAAGATGGGCAATCTCTTTTTCCATCAGGCAGCCGACCAGCTCGCCTTTATCGACGACCGGCACCAGATCGAGCTGGCGTTCGGTCAGCTCGGCAATGATGTGTGGACGTTCGTCGTCGGGTTTGACGCGAAACAGGCAACTGTCCATTAAGGCGCGGATAGATTGCGCCGTGTCGCTTGCCTGCAAAAGTTTCTTGATGGATAAAACCCCGCGCAGCTGTTTTTCCGCAACCACAAACACCTGGCCGGGAATATCATCTGAGGTGAGTTGCGACACAAAGAATTCACGCGCCTCATGAACGCTGAGATGATCCGGCAGCGTAATAAAATCGGTACGCATATATTGCGCGATAGCGTCGCCGTCAAAAGCCGGAGCCGGGTGATGTGCGTTGCAAACGTGGATGGATGACATTGATGTAATTCCCTATAAAAAGCTCTCATAGGGGCGAACAAGACAGGATGAGCACAGGCAGATCCCTACGTCCTGGTTTTAGCACTGCACAACGTATCTGCCCGATAGTGATATCGTCAGAAGTTACCTTGGCAACACCTTGATTCGATGGATGCCTGTATTTCCCTGAGTGGTCTCTCTCGATACCAGCAGGGCGGTAACTTATATTTGTGCAGGAGCCTCGCCATAACGAGATCAATAAAATGAGCCGCCAGTATAGAGAATGTTAACCATTCACAATGTTTATAATTTAGATGGTTTATCAACGGTTGATATACCACATCGTCTCTCTGCCAATAAAAGCCAGCGAAACCCATTAAAGAATGAAGTGAATAGACATCACGGGTATTGGTGTTAGTATTTCATTGATAGTACATATGAGTATGCGTGTTTCATTTACGGCCAGGAACGCTGATGATGACAACATTAGTACCCGTTTTTCGAGCATTTCCGTCATTCACTTTCCTTTACGGCGAGCGCCGCGCTGACGCCTGCATGCCGTCTGGCCATTTTCTTTTTTTCCTTCTTATCCCGGATGGAATATCCCGCTGAACATGTGTTCGGGGGTGTTGTGACACGCATTGTTGGCTAACAGGGATCACGGCGGGTCGGATATGGACAAAATAAAGCGTCATCTGGTGTGGTGGAGTGTTGGCATCCTGGTGGCAATAGCAGCCGTAGCGTGGTGGATGCTACGTCCTGCTGGCGTACCGGATGGCTTTGCCGCCAGCAACGGCAGAATTGAGGCAACAGAAGTCGATATTGCCACCAAAATCGCCGGTCGAATTGACACCATTCTGGTGTCGGAAGGGCAGTTTGTGCGCCAGGGCGAGGTGCTGGCGAAGATGGACACCCGCGTGTTGCAGGAACAGCGGCTGGAAGCCATCGCGCAAATCAAAGAGGCTGAAAGCGCGGTTGCCGCCGCGCGCGCCCTGCTGGAGCAACGCCAGAGCGAAACGCGCGCCGCCCAGTCGGTGGTGAAGCAGCGTGAAGCCGAGCTGGATTCGGTCTCCAAACGTCATGTGCGTTCCCGCTCGCTGTCGCAGCGCGGTGCGGTTTCCGCTCAACAGCTGGATGACGATCGCGCCGCTGCCGAAAGCGCTCGCGCCGCGCTGGAATCCGCCAAAGCCCAGGTCTCTGCGACGAAAGCGGCGATTGAAGCGGCCCGCACCAGCATTATTCAGGCGCAGACCCGCGTAGACGCGGCGCAGGCTACCGAACGACGCATTGTGGCGGACATCGATGACAGTGAATTAAAAGCGCCGCGAGATGGCCGCGTCCAGTACCGCGTTGCCGAACCGGGAGAGGTGCTGTCTGCGGGCGGCCGGGTGCTGAATATGGTCGATCTCAGCGATGTCTACATGACCTTCTTCCTGCCGACCGAGCAGGCCGGCCTGCTGAAAATTGGCGGAGAAGCGCGCCTGGTGCTGGATGCCGCGCCCAGCCTGCGCATTCCGGCCACCATCAGTTTTGTCGCCAGCGTCGCGCAGTTCACGCCGAAAACCGTCGAAACCAGCGATGAACGGCTGAAGCTGATGTTCCGCGTGAAGGCGCGTATCCCGCCAGCGCTGTTACAGCAGCATCTGGAATACGTGAAAACCGGTTTGCCGGGTATGGCATGGGTGCGGCTGGATGAACAGCGCCCCTGGCCTGACGATCTGGCGGTGAGGCTACCGCAATGACGAACCTGGCGCGTCTTCCCATTCCTCCCGTGGCGCACCTTGACGGCGTGAGTCAGCATTACGGGGCAACGGTGGCGCTGAACAACATCACGCTGGATATCCCCGCTCGCTGTATGGTGGGGCTGATTGGCCCGGATGGCGTCGGTAAGTCGAGCCTGCTGTCGCTTATCTCCGGCGCGCGCGTTATCGAGCAGGGCAATGTGCGGGTGCTGGGCGGCGACATGCGCGACGCGACGCACCGCCGCGATGTCTGCCCACGGATAGCCTGGATGCCGCAGGGGCTGGGAAAGAACCTCTACCATACGCTGTCGGTGTATGAGAACGTCGATTTCTTCGCGCGTCTCTTCGGGCATGATAAAGCGGAGCGTGAAGCGCGAATTACCGATCTGCTGAACAGCACCGGGCTGGCGCCGTTTCGCGATCGCCCGGCGGGGAAGCTCTCGGGCGGCATGAAACAAAAACTGGGGCTGTGCTGCGCGCTGATCCATGACCCGGAACTGCTGATTCTTGATGAGCCTACCACCGGGGTTGACCCGCTTTCCCGCGCCCAGTTCTGGGCGTTGATCGACAGCATTCGTCAGCGGCAGACTAACATGAGCGTGCTGGTCGCCACGGCCTATATGGAAGAAGCCGAGCGTTTCGACTGGCTGGTGGCGATGAACGCAGGTGAAGTGATGGCGACGGGCAGTGCGCAAGAACTGCGGGACAAAACCGGCAGCGCCACGCTGGAGCAGGCGTTTATCGCCCTGTTGCCAGAGGCGCAGCGCCAGGCGCACAAACCCGTTGTTATCCCGCCTTATGATGCGACGCAGGAAGAGATCGCTATTGAGGCGAAAGATCTGACCATGCGGTTTGGCAATTTCGTCGCCGTCGATCACGTCAATTTCCGCATCCCGCGCGGAGAGATTTTTGGTTTTCTGGGCTCGAACGGCTGCGGCAAGTCCACCACCATGAAAATGCTCACCGGGCTGCTGCCTGCCAGCGAAGGGGAAGCCTGGCTGTTCGGACAGGCGGTTGACCCGAAGGATATCGAAACCCGCCGCCGGGTGGGTTACATGTCGCAGGCGTTTTCACTCTACAGCGAGCTGACCGTGCGGCAAAACCTGGAGCTACATGCCCGCCTGTTCCACATCCCGGACGCAGAGATTCCGCAGCGCGTAGCGCAGATGAGCGAGCGTTTTATGCTCTCTGACGTCGAAGATATGCTGCCGGAGGCGCTGCCGCTCGGTATTCGCCAGCGTTTGTCGCTGGCGGTGGCGGTGATCCATCGCCCGGAAATGCTGATTCTGGATGAGCCGACCTCCGGCGTGGACCCGGTCGCCAGGGATATGTTCTGGCAGTTGATGGTGGATCTGTCGCGCCAGGATAAGGTGACCATTTTTATCTCCACCCACTTTATGAACGAAGCGGAACGCTGTGACCGTATGTCGCTGATGCACGCCGGAAAGGTGCTTGCCAGCGGCACGCCGCAGGAACTGGTAGAGCGGCGGGGCGCTGCCAGTCTTGAAGAGGCGTTTATCTCCTGGTTACAGGAAGCCGCAGGGCCAGCGCCAGTATCACCGCTGCCGACAGCGGACGCGCCAGACGTGCATAAAGCGGGTAAACCGCCGCGCCAGGGTTTTAGTCTGCGACGCCTGTTCAGCTACAGCCGCCGTGAAGCGCTGGAGCTGCGCCGCGATCCGGTACGATCAACGCTGGCCTTGCTGGGGACGGTCATTTTGATGCTGATCATGGGCTACGGTATCAGCATGGATGTGGAAAACCTGCGCTTTGCCGTGCTCGATCGCGATCGGACCGTCAGCAGCCAGGCCTGGTCGTTGAACCTGGCGGGGTCTCGCTATTTTATCGAGCAGCCGCCGCTCACCAGCTATGACGATCTTGACCGGCGTATGCGCTCGGGCGAGGTGGCGGTCGCGATAGAACTTCCGCCCAATTTTGGACGGGATATCGCCCGCGGCACGCCGGTGCAGATTGGCGTGTGGGTAGATGGCGCAATGCCCAGTCGCGCCGAAACGGTAAGGGGATACGTACAGGCGATGCACCAGAGCTGGCTACAGGATGTGGCGAGCCGTCAGCCGAATGCCAGCAGCCAGGGCGGGCTGATGACCATTGAAACGCGCTATCGCTACAACCCGGATGTGAAAAGCCTGCCAGCGATTGTGCCGGCGGTGATTCCGCTGCTGTTGATGATGATCCCGTCGATGCTCAGCGCCCTGAGCGTGGTGCGTGAAAAAGAGCTGGGATCGATTATTAACTTGTATGTGACGCCGACCACCCGCAGCGAATTTTTACTCGGTAAACAGTTGCCGTACATCGCGCTGGGGATGCTGAACTTCCTGTTGCTCTGTGCGCTGTCGGTGTTTGTTTTTGGCGTGCCGCATAAGGGCAGCTTCCTGACGCTCACCCTGGCGGCGCTGCTTTACGTCACCATCGCCACCGGGATGGGGCTGCTGATTTCGACGTTTATGAAAAGCCAGATCGCCGCGATTTTCGGCACCTCGATCATTACGCTGATCCCGGCGACGCAGTTCTCCGGGATGATCGACCCGGTGGCGTCGCTGGAAGGGCCGGGGAGATGGATCGGCGAGATCTACCCGACCAGCCATTTTCTGACGATCGCGCGCGGTACGTTCTCGAAAGCACTGGATCTGATGGATCTCTGGCCGCTGTTCGTGCCGTTGGCGATCGCCATTCCGCTGGTGATTGGCCTGAGCGTATTGCTGCTGAAAAAACAGGAGGGGTGATGCGCCGATTACGCAATATTTATAACCTCGGCATCAAAGAGTTACGCAGCCTGCTGGGGGATAAGGCAATGCTGACGCTGATTGTCTTTGCCTTCACGATTTCGGTGTACTCCTCCGCCACCGTTCTGCCGGGTTCGCTGCACCTTGCGCCAATCGCGATTGCCGATATGGACCAGTCTCAGCTGTCGAATCGCATTGTGAACAGCTTCTATCGCCCGTGGTTCCTGCCGCCGGAGATGATCACCGCCGATGAGATGGACGCCGGACTGGATGCCGGACGTTACACCTTTGCCGTCAATATTCCGCCCAATTTCCAACGGGATGTGCTGGCGGGGCGGCAGCCGGATATTCAGGTGAACGTCGATGCGACGCGCATGAGTCAGGCGTTTACCGGCAACAGCTATATCCAGAACATCATCAGCGGCGAGGTGAACAGCTTTGTGGCGCGTTACCGCGACAATAGCGAGCCGCTGGTCTCGCTGGAAACCCGGATGCGCTTCAACCCGAATCTGGACCCGGCATGGTTCGGCGGCGTAATGGCGATTATTAATAACATCACCATGCTGGCGATTGTGCTGACCGGCTCGGCGCTGATCCGCGAGCGGGAGCACGGGACGATTGAACACCTGCTGGTGATGCCGATCACCCCGTTTGAGATCATGATGGCGAAGGTCTGGTCGATGGGGCTGGTGGTGCTGGTGGTTTCCGGGCTGTCGCTGATGCTGATGGTAAAGGGGGCACTCGGCGTGCCGATTGAGGGCTCCATTCCGCTGTTTATGCTGGGTGTCGCGTTAAGCCTGTTCGCCACCACGTCTATCGGCATTTTTATGGGCACCCTGGCGCGTTCGATGCCGCAACTGGGGCTGCTGATGATTCTGGTGCTGCTGCCGTTGCAGATGCTCTCCGGCGGTTCCACGCCGCGTGAAAGTATGCCGCAGATGGTGCAGGACATCATGCTGACGATGCCGACCACTCACTTTGTCAGCCTCGCGCAGGCGATACTTTATCGCGGCGCCGGGTTTGGCATCGTCTGGCCGCAGTTTCTGACGCTGCTGGCGATCGGCAGCGCTTTCTTCCTGATAGCACTGCTGCGTTTCAGAAAGACGATTGGCACGATGGCGTAAACATTATTGCCGGATGGCGGCTGCGCCTTATCCGGCCTGTGAACTACCAACGGAAACGGACGTAGGCCGGGCAAGCGAAGCGCCCCCGGCAACGAAACGGGCAATCACTCTTCCTTCGGCAAACACTGCAAATGACCGTGGCGCACGCCGCGCTGGGCGATGACGTCATCGGCAAAATGCTGAACGTCGCCCATGTCGCCTTTCAGTACGGCGATCTCCAGACAGTCGTCGTGATTAATGTGTACATGCAGCGTCGCCACCGACAAATCATGGTGATGATGCTGAGTGGAAACGATGCGGCTGGCTAAATCGCGTTTCTCATGCTCATAAACATACGAGAGCACCGCGAAGCCCTGGGTGCCGTGCTCCTGCGTGGCCTCCTGCGCCAGCGCGCCGCGCAGAATGTCACGAATCGCTTCGGAGCGGTTGTTGTAGCCCCGGCGCTGGCTCAGGCTATCCAGCGTTTCGAGTAAATCATCATCGAGAGTAATAGTGACACGTTGCATCTGAATTAAACCTTTTCTGTTGCGCGACGGCGCACGGGAAATGCGGGAAGTACCGCATTTTGTAACACACGCCCGGCGTCAGAGGAAAAGGTTAATGTGTCACCTACGGTTCGCGTCTCAACAATCTGCCCTTCATCCATCACCATTACCCGGTGGCAAAAACGTTCCACCAGACGTAAATCGTGGGTGATAAACAGACAGGCGGTGCCGAACTGCTGTTGCAGCTTTTTGAGCAGACGAATGACGCCCGCCTGCAATACCAGATCGAGGTTGGAGACCGCTTCATCCAGAATCAGTAATTTGGGTTCGACCGCCAGCGCCCGCGCCAGGCAGACGCGCTGTAATTGCCCGCCGCTCAGCTGTGGCGGACGTTTATCCAGAAGCGTGTCGTCCAGATCCACCGCCCGCAGCATCTCGCTGGCGCGCGCGATTTGCTCGGCTCTGGAAAGCGACAGCAAATGGCGCATCGGTTCACGCAGGATCTCGCGTACGGTTTTACGCGGGTTTACCGCGCTGATTGAGTCCTGAAACACCATCTGGATATCACGGCGAAACGCTTTTTGTCTGGCCCGGTTAAGCGTGGAGAGCGGCTCGCCCTGCCAGCAGACGCGGCCCTGCGTCGGCGATTCCAGCCCGACCAGCAGGCGGGCAAGCGTGCTTTTCCCGCAGCCGCTACGCCCCAATAACGCCACGGTTTCGCCGCTTTTCAGGCTTAATGACACCTCTTTCAGCACCGTGTGATGCTGATGTTTGCCGCTGAGGTTAGCGTGCGCGTATTGATGGGAAATACCGCTTACCGTCAGTAACGTCATGAGGCTAACTCCATACCGTACAGCGCGAGATGCGCCGAAACCAGATTACGCGTCACGCTATGCTGCGGAGTGCGGAATAACGTTTCAACGTCACCCAGTTCTACGATCTTGCCGTTGTCCATTACTGCCACATCGTCCGCCAGTCGCGCGACGACGCCCATATCATGAGTGACCAGCAGCATACCGGGCGCGCGGCTGCGCATAATGCTTTCCAGGAGATCGAGAATTCGTGCCTGGGCGACCACGTCCAGGTCGGTTGTTGGTTCGTCCGCGATGATGAACGGCGCGTCGCACAGCAGCGCCATTGCAATCATCATGCGTTGCAGCATGCCGCCGCTCATCTCGAACGGATAAAGCTTCAGCACCCGCGCGGCATTTTCCAGACCTACCGCCTCCAGCGCCGCGATAAGCGTGGCGTCATCCGCCGGTTTACCTGACGCCAGGCAGGTTTCTTTTGCGTGGGCCGCCATCGTGTGCAGCGGATTAAAGGCGCTGCGCGGGTTCTGCATGATGGTCGCGACCTTAATTCCACGCAGCTTGCAGGGGGAAATCGGCTGACCATCGGCCAGAATGGCGCCCGCTGTCTGACGCACGCCTGCGGGCAGGATGCCCAGCGCCGCCGCGCAGGTCAGCGATTTACCGCTGCCGCTGCCGCCCACCAGCGCCAGTACGCGCCCGCGCCTGAGCGCTAACGACACGCCGTGCACCAACGGTCTGTCTGCTTGCAACACAATGTTTTGTAATTCAATTTGTTGTGGCATCAGTGGGCATGCTCCGTCACCAGATGAGGGTCGAGGTGATCGCGCAGGGCGTCACCCACCATGTTAAAGGCCATCACGCTGATAAACAGCGCCAGTCCCGGCCAGAACATCTGTAGCGGCTGAGTCCAGATATACTGGCGCGCATCGTTAATCATTACGCCCCATTCCGGCGTTGGCGCAGTGACGCCGAGGCCGAGGAATGACATCCCGGCGACGTGCAGCATCATATGACCGATATCCAGCGTCGCCAGCACGAGCAGGGAGGGGATCACCGCCCCGGCCAGGTGGTCGATAAACACGCGCACATGCCCGGCGCCGGAAAGGCGCGAGGCGAGCACAAATTCACGCTGGCGCAGGGAGATCACCAGGCTGCGCACCATCCGCGCATACCAGGCCCAGTGCGACAGGGCGATTGCGATGATGACGTTGGTCAACCCCGTCCCCAACACGCCCACGAGGAAAAAAGAGAGGATGGAGGTCGGGAACGTCATAAAGATATCCGCGACGCGCATGGTGAACTGATCGACGCGACCGCCCATCAGTCCGGCGCTGCCGCCGACGATCAGCCCCAGCGCTAACACCAGCAACAAACAGGCGATTACGGAACCGAGCGAGACGCGGGTTGCCGCCAGCAGGCGGGAGAAAATATCGCGCCCCAGATGGTCGGTGCCCAGCCAGTGCTGGCTGTCCGGCGACAGTAAACGTGACGGTAAATCAATCGCCTGCGGATCGTACGGCAACCACCACTGGCTGGTGAGCGCGATGATCGCCAGCAAAGCGATAATGAGGAGCGCCAGGCGCACCGGCCAGCGTGCAGAGAGAAAAAAATTCACGAATGCGCTCCTTCATGGCGACGAATGCGCGGGTCCAGCGCGGCGTTCAGCAGGTCAACAATCAGGTTACAGACCACGAAAACCACCACCATAATGAGCGTAAAGCACTGAATGACCGGGTAGTCGCGGTTAAAAATGGCTGACACCGCATAGCGCCCGACGCCCGGCCAGGCGAAGATGTTTTCGATAATCATCGTGCCGCCAATCAGTTCGCCAATGTGCATCCCGACGGCGGTAATCATGGGTAGCGACGCGTTACGCAGAATATGGCGGCGCTCGGTTTGTTTCGCGTTCAGGCCGCGCAGACGCGCCCATGTGACGTGGCGCTGACCGGCGACTTCCAGCATGCTGGCGCGCAGCAGGCGGGCGTTAATCGCCAGCGACATAAACGCAATCGACACCGCAGGCAGAATGATGTGCTGCCAGCCGCCGTAGCCCATTGCCGGTAGCCACTTTAAATACACCGAGAAGAACATCACCAGCAGGAAGGCGAGCCAGAAGTTGGGCATTGATACGCCGAGAAACGCGATCAGCCGCACGATGAAGTCCGGCAGACGGTCACGATGGCGCGCCGCCCAGATCCCCAGCGGTACAGACGTGAGCAGGATCAGCACCAGCGCCGCGCCCGCCAGCTGTAGCGTGGCGGGCAGAAAGTTCAGTACGTCCTCCAGCACCGGGCGCTGAGTGGCGAAAGAGATGCCAAAATCCAGATGCAGCGCTTTCCACAGCCAGGAGCCGTACTGCACGACCAGCGGTTGATCCAACCCCAGCATAACCCGCGTGGAGGCGACCATCTCTGGCGTTGGCGGTAAGTTAGAGAGCCGCAGATAGTCGAGCGCCGGGTCGCCGGTGCCCATGCGCAGCATTAAAAAGATAATTACCGACGCGGCGAAAATCATCGGGATCAGCAGCAAAATGCGCCGCACAATATAACGCAGCATCAGGGTTTCACCGGGTTGATCTGTTCAAATGGGATCTCGGAGGTAATGGGCGCATAAGGAATTTTCCCCAGCTCGGGTTTCGCCACCACCATCATCGACATATAGCTGATGGGCAGATACACCGCATCGTTATGCAGACGCGTCAGGATGTCGCGATACAGAGACTTACGCTGCGCCTCATCGGTGGTGGTGAGCACCTCGCCAATTTCTTTATCAATTTGCGCTTTGTCCGGCAGCCCAAGCTGCGCCTGATAATCGGCGTGGGACGGTACGCGCATTGAGCTCATAAACGCATGCGGATCGTATGGCGCGCCCCAGGTGCGGGAGAAAATCATCCCGAAACGGCCATCGCGCATACGGGCATAAATACTGCTCTCTTCCTCGCCTACCAGCGACACATCGACGCCCACTTTGCGCATATCGGCCTGGATGATTTCCGCCATCGATTTGCTCAGCGCGTCGGTGCCGATATAGGCCAGCTCAACGTGCAGCGGTTGACCGGCTTTTTCACGAATGGTTTTCCCGGCAGGCAATGTCCAGCCCGCTTTTTCCAGCAGCGCGTTAGCCTGTTGGGGATCGTACTGGCGTGGTTTCAGGCCAATGTCGGCGTAAGGCACGGAGGGGGCAAACAGCGTATCGGCGATCTGCTGGGTGCCGTACAGGGCATTATCGATCAGCGATTTTTTATTTACCGCATAGTTCAGCGCTTCACGCACCGCCAGCTCGTTGGTTGGCGCTTTGGCGGAGTTCAGCGCCAGCATGACGGTCTCAACCGGCGCGGAAAGCTGGGTACGGTATTCCGGCGTCTGGCTGAAACGGGCGAAGGTATCGAGCGGCAGCAGTCCTTCATTGCCATACAGCAGGTCAATATCGCCGGTCTCAAAGGCCACCGCGCGGGTCGTCGGGTCCGGGATCACTTTAATCGTTATCTGGCGGATCGCGGGCTTCTCGCCCCAGTAGTGGTCATTGCGTACCAGCACGTCGTACTGGTTGAGCTTCGACGCTTTCAGAACCCACGGCCCGGTTCCGACAGGCGCTTTAATGCCGTTCATCGTTTCGTTATTTTTAAACTGGGACGGGGCGATAAAGCGGAAAGGGCGCGGCAGGGCGAGTTCTTGCAGGAAAGGATAATAGGCGCTTTTCAGGGTGATTTGCAGTTCGGTTTTACTCAGCGCTTTGACGTCGGTGATTTGGTTCGTCAGCTCCAGCCAGGCATGGCGCTGGCGGTTATCAAGCACCGCGCGGAAATTCTCTGCTGCGGCCTGGGCGTCAAACGCTTCGCCGTTAGAGAAGGTTACGTCATCGCGCAGCGTAAACACCCAGGTTTTGCCATCTGCCGAGTGGGTCCAGCTTTTTGCCAGCCAGGGTTTTACTGAACCATCCGCCTGATACTTCACCAGCGGTTCATACACCATGCTCTGGGCGAACATCTGGTTAGGCGTATAAAGGTGCGGGTTTAGCGGCCCTACGTTTACCGGCCATGCGGTGGTGATCTCGTCAGGTGCGGCGGCATGCGCGAGGAATGACGCACAGGCCAGCAGCGCAAAAAGTGTGCGGCGTAGTCTGGACAAAATGGTGGCCCCGATTAAAAAGAGGTACGACTAAATGAGTATGACGATTCTAAAGATTCATCATACTTTTGACGTGTTCTGGATCAATAGTTGGGCGGTCAAAGGGGAAAGGTATACGAAAATCATATGGTAGCGGCGGCGGAAGGGACACCGGGTGCGCCCCTTTTCCGCAACAAATTTACGCGATGGATTCCAGGCGCTGCACGCAATCGGCGGTCAGCGTGAACGGTGTCGGCGTGCAGACCGCCAGACTCAGGGTATCGAGCTGGCACTGGCTGACCGACAACGCCGAGTTGAGCGTGCTGTCCACGCTGACGATTTGCCAGGCGCTGCCGCCGCGCTGTTTTACGATAGCCTCTTTGCGCGTCCAGATGCGCCAGAACGCCGTCAACTGTTGTTCGGGATGTTCGGCTTCTACTTCCGCATGTTCGCCAAGGCTGAACACCGCGTTGGCCAGCGACCGCCAGTTATCTCGCGGGCGGATCACTTCAATGTCGCAGCCGACTTCGCCCTCGTCGCTCAGCAGCAGGGCGATATCGTCCCCGCTATGACTCAGGTTAAACCAGAGCCGGGTGTCAGGAGAAAAAGCAGGTTTTCCCTGTTCGCCATACACAATCTCCGGCAATGGCGAAAGGGCATGGGAAAGCAGTACGCGACCGGCCAGCCAGCGCGCGCGGCGCGCGCCCTGCGGCGCCTGTGCGTACAGTGGCGACGGCAGCGCGCCTGTGCTCAGTGTCGAAACTTTTCCCAGAACAATCCGGTACATATCAGGGCCAACGTTTAATAATGATAGAAGTATTGATGCCGCCAAACGCAAAGTTGTTGCTTTGCAAAAATTCACAATCAATCTTGCGGGCTTCACCCATGATGTAATCCAGCGCGCCGCATTGGGTATCCGGCTGACTCAAGTTTAGCGTAGGTGCAAACCAACCTTCACGCATCATTTGCAGACTCATCCAGGCTTCCAGTGCCCCGCAGGCGCCAAGGGTATGCCCAAAGTAGCTTTTTAGCGAGGAGATCGGCACATTATCGCTATAAATTGCGGCCGTTGCCTGACTTTCTGCGATATCGCCCCGATCGGTCGCCGTGCCGTGGGCGGAAATGTACCCTATATCCTGTGCGCTTAAACCTGCTATTTTCAGCGATTGTTCCATGCAAATCTGCATGGTTTCACGCTGTGGCTGGGTGATATGCGCGGCGTCGCAGTTAGTGGCAAAGCCGATGATTTCGCCGTAAATGGTCGCCCCTCGGGCTTTGGCATGTTCCAGTTCTTCGAGAATCAGCGTCCCTGCGCCTTCGCCAATTACCAGCCCATCGCGCTTTTCATCGAACGGCGAAGGCGTCGTTTTCGGTTCGTCATTGCGCTGGCTGGTGGCGAACAGCGTGTCAAAAACCGCCGCTTCAGACGGGCATAACTCTTCTGCGCCGCCGGCGACCATCACCGTCTGGTAGCCGTGACGAATCGCTTCCCAGGCATAACCAATCGCCTGACTGCCGGAGGTGCAGGCGCTGGACGTCGGGATCACGCGGCCCCGCAGGCCAAAGAACAGCCCGGTGTTGACGGCGGTGGTGTGCGGCATCATCTGCACGTAAGTGGTGCCGGTGATGTTGTTGGTGTGTTTTTCCGTCAGCATGGTGGCGAATTCGCTCACCGGGCCGGTACTGCCGGTAGAAGAACCATAGGCAATCCCGGTTTCGCCGTTGGTCAGCACCGTATCGTCGATAAGCCCTGCCTGTTCCAGCGCCAATTCGGTGGCGCGGGTGGACATGAGCGACACACGGCCCATCGCCCGAATACGCTTGCGGGTATAGTGTGCCGGTAGGGTGAAATCATCGACTGGCGCGCCGAGCAGCGTATGCAGTCCGTCATAAACCTGCCATTCCGGCATCTGGCGCACGGCGTTTTCGTAAGCGTTCAGTCTGGTGGAAACGTCCTGCCAGTTCTCGCCAAACGCGGTGACGCCGCCCATGCCTGTAATCACAACGCGACGCGTCATAACATCCCTCCATTGATGGATATGACCTGGCGGGTAACGTAACCCGCAATATCCGACATTAAATAACTGGCCAGCCCTGCCACTTCATCTGCCTGGCCCATACGTTTCATTGGGATGATGGACATCGCCTCTTTCAGCGCGGCCTCTTCCATTGCGATCATGCCGGTGTCAATCAGCCCCGGCGCGATGCAGTTGACGGTGATTTTACGTTTTGCCAGCTCAATCGCCAGCGCTTTTGTCGCACCGATAATGCCCGCTTTTGCGGCGCTGTAGTTAACCTGACCACGGTTGCCCATCACGCCGGAAACGGATGACAGGGTAATGATCCGTCCACCCTGACGTGCGCTAATCATCGGCATGATGCACGGCTGAATCACATTGTAAAAGCTGTCGAGATTGGTGTGGATCACGGCATCCCAGTCGTCGTCGCTCAGCGCCGGAAAGGCAGCGTCGCGGGTGATCCCGGCGTTGCTGACTATGCCATACCACGGGCCATGCGCGTCGATATCCTGCTCCAGTACCTCGCGGCACTGCTCGCGACTGGCGACGTCAAAACTGAGCAGACGGCCTGCGCCGCCGACGGCGAGAATGGCATCCAGCGTTTCTTGCGCGCCCTGCGCGTCACGGTGATAGTGAACCCCGACAACAAAGCCGTCAGCCGCCAGTTGACGGGCGATGGCGCGACCGATGCCTTTGCTGGCCCCGGTAACCAGAACGGAACGACTCATGTTGCAGCTCCCTGTTGAAATAGCGTGGTGAGTTCTTCCTGCGTGGGCTGGAACGTATTTACGCGGCCTGTCGCCAGCGTGTCATCCCCCACGTCGATTGTGCATTCAAAGCTGCCGAAACGCTCATCCTGCATGAGTAATGTGGCCCTGATGGTCAGCGTTTCCCCGGCGGGGAGGGCGCCTGCGGCGCAGACGAGTTCACGCGCGCCGAGCACCATGCCCAAAGAGATGGCGCTCTGACCCTGTTGATGACGATGCCAGCCTGACCAGACGCCGACGGTTTGCGCCATCAGTTCCAGCGCGAACCAGCCGGGCAGATTGCCCTGCGGGTCAAGAAACGGGGCCAGCACGCTGCCTGGCGCCACGGTGACGCGGCAGGCGGCGGACTCGTCCGTGACGTACTCGACGTCTTCGAGCAGCAACATGGGGGCGTCATGCGGCAGATACTCGCCGGGTGATAAATAGCGACTCATGAAACCCTCCCGAGCAGAATGCTGGCGTTGTTGCCGCCAAAGGCGAACGAGTTAGATAAGATCACCGGGCGTTCAAGCGCGCGCGGTTGTTCGATGATGCCGCAGCGCGGCAACGCCGGGTCACGCGGCGAATCGCTGAAATCCTGCGGCGGCAGCGGCAAGTCGCGTTGCAGAATCAACATGCTGAGGGCGGCTTCGGTGATTCCTGCTGCGCCCAGTGTGTGCCCGGTCAGATGTTTGGTGGAGCTACAGGGCACATTCTCGCCAAACAGTTCACTCACGACTTTCGATTCGATCTGGTCGTTGAGCGGCGTGGCGGTGCCGTGCAGGTTGATATAACCCACCTGCGTCGGCGTGATGCCTGCGTCATTGAGCGCCTGGGTAATCGCGCGAATCGCGCCTTCACCTTGCGGATGCGGCGCGGAAATATGGTACGCGTCGCTGGACTCGCCGACGCCCAGCAGCGCGACAGGCTGCGGTTCGCGGGTCAGCAGCATCAGCGCGGCCCCTTCACCGATGGTAATGCCGCTGCGATCCCGGCCGAACGGCAGGCATCGCGTTGGAGAGAGCGACTCCAGGCTGTGGAAGCCGTTAATCGGCATCCGGCTTAAGGTGTCCGCGCCGCCGACAATCGCCACGTCTGCCAGACCGGCTTCGATCAGTCGGCGTCCGCTGATGATCGCTCTGGCGCTGGAGGAACAGGCGGTGGAAAGGGTGAACGCCGGGCCATCAAGCGCCAGCCAGTGGCTGAGAAAGCGCGACGGATCGCCCAGCTCCTGCTGCGGGTACTGCCAGGAGAGGCTTTCCTGGCCGTTTAGCGTCAGGTTGACATGGGCATCACCCTCGTCGAGGCCGGAGGTGCTGGTGCCGAGCACCACGGCGACGCGATCGCGGCCATACTGCGCGATGGCTTCATCCACCCGGGGCTGGATCTGCGCGAGCGCGGCCAGCAGCAGCTGATTGTTGCGCGAACGGTGAGCGGCAAAGTCATCGGGGATGGCGGGCAGTTCGCCGTCAACACCGGCGAGCACCGCCTGTGGATGCCCCTGTAGCCAGCCGGGGCGAGGGCGCATACCAGGCGCCACGCCGCGCGTCAGGTTCGTGGCGATCTCATCCGTATCGTTGCCCAGCGCGTTGATCATACCGACCGCAGAAATATAGATCATATCAGTCACCCAGATATTGAATGGTGATGTGGTATTTGAACACATGCTGCTCAATGCTGATTGGCTCGCGTTTGCCTTTGCGGTTCAGATAGATAATTTCCGTCACCAGCTTACCGCTGGCATTGCGCAGCTCGCGTTTGTCGCCGTTGTCGGTGAGCGTCCAGCCCGTCGGCAACTGCGGCTGCCAGGCGCTAATCGGCCAGTGGCTGAGCATTACGTCGGCCAGAACCTGGCTGGCGGGCGGCAACTGCGGCACCACGATGGACTGCTCGGTGTGCAGCCCTTTCTCATCATAGGTGACAAGGAACAGGCGGATGCCAACCGACGACAGTCCGGCAAGGGTGATTTTTTGCTCGTCGGCATTGAGCATCACCAGCAGCGACTGGGTTTTGCCGTTAAAGCTGCCGGTGAGCAGTTGTTGCGAACTGACCGCCGGAGAGATGCCCGGCGCAGGCAGCGTGACGCGCGCGCCGGGTTCCAGCCACGCCTGCGGGCGGCCTTCCGGCGCTTTCTGCGAGTGGCTGCATCCGGTCAGAACGAGTGCCGCGGTCATCAGCAGAAATTGCCGGATGGCACTATGCTTATCCGGCCTGCGGTTTGTGCGCTGGCGTAGGCCGGATAAGGCAAAGCCGCCATCCGGCAAAAGGTGTCTCAACCAGCGCGCTGTTTGTTTGATCATCTTCTTTTTTTCTCTTTTTTACCGGGCATTGCCAGAGGCGATAACAGAAATGCGGTGAAAATCCCGCTGACCAGTACGATACCGAAACTGCTGATGGCCTGGGTGGCGCTAAAGACCAGCATGCCGAGGGTCAGCAGCGTGGTCATCATCGCCAGCGTAATCGCCAGTAGTGAGGTCAGCGGCGTTCCGCGTGGGTTGCTGAAAAACAGCGTATAGTTGATGCCAATCCCCAGCACCAGCACCAGCGCCAATAGCGAGAACAGATTGACCGCATGGCCGCTCAATGTCAGCGCCGCCAGACCGCAGCCCAGCGACAGCACTGACGGCACCAGGCTTACCAGCCCTTTGCGCCAGCCAAGCCTGATCATCGCGCCGCAGGCAATGACCGCCAGCGCCACAAACAGCAGTCCCGTCAGCACATTGCGATAGAGGGCGAACAGTGTGTCGAAGGTGCTTTTTCGGTCAACCCACGCCACGCCGGAATATTGCGTGGCGAGGGCGTTCAGCGCGGCGCTTCGCTTCACGCCGTCTACCGGCACCAGCACGCCGCTTTCGCCATTCTCCCGCGTCAACCACAGCAGCCGCCAGCCTTCGCTGGCCGGGCTGGCAAGCCAGGCGTCCACCGTTACCGGCATGGCGTTCAGATCCGGGTTAACCGTGGAAAGCCCGGCATTCTGTAGCGCGCGGCTCACCGCCGGAGCGGCGTTTTTCAGTAGCCTCAGATCCTGCTGCTGACGGGCGAGCGAGTTGATCGGAAGCGTGCGATAGCCGCTGAGCAGCCCGTCACGTTTTGCCTGTTCCAGCGCTGGGGTAAAGGCTTCCAGCCGCTCCAGCGTTTGCTGTGCGGACTGACCGTAAACCACAAACCATTTCTGATCGACGCTCTGCCCGGTCAGGGCGGTGATCGCTTTTTCCTGCGCCAGTATTTGCTGCGGCAGCGCCTGTAGCTGTGAAATATCGTCATCCACATGCAGCGTTGCGATGCCCGCCAGCGAGAAGATCGCCAGCGCCACAGGCAGGCCGATGGACAGTTTTTTATTGCGCCGCCACGCCGCCAGCCAGCGCAACATCAGCACCATTGCCGGAACGGGGCGCACAGGCAGCCCGCGACACAGCCACGGATGCCAGAAAATGACCGTCAGGCAGGAGGCGCTTAATCCCACGGCGGCAAATACCGCCATCTGGCGAATGCCGGGGAAAGGAGCGAGCATCATGATCAGATACGCCGCGACGGTGGTCAGCAGCGCCAGCAGCAGGGCGTTACGCACTTTGGCGAGGCTCTGCCACGGCGACGCGTCGTTGCCGTGCACCATGCGCTCGGTCAGGTAATAAAGCGTATAGTCGGCCGAAATGCCGATGATGCTCATGCTCATCACCAGCGTCATCAGGTGCAGCTCGCCAAAAATCAGCAGGGTGACGACGGTTCCGGCCAGCGCGCCGACGCCAATTGATATCAGGCACAGCAGCAGCGGGCGCAGCGAGCGAAAGACCGCCACGATCAGCAGAATCACGCCCAGAACCGTCGCCACGCCAAGGGTGGAAACATCCTGTTTCGCCTGCTGGCTGGCGTAATCACTGTAAAAAACCGTACCGCGCGACAGCAGCTGCGCCTGCGGATAACGCGTTTTTAGTTCACCTTCCAGCGCGCTGAGCGTGGTGACGAGCTGGTGCGTTTGCTGCATATCAAACGACGAACCGGCCAGCTCGCCGTGCAGCAGATACCAGTAGTGCCCCTGCTCATCCTGAGTGACCAGCCAGCCGTCCATCAGCCGCAGACGCTGGCCGTTTTTCGCCATCGCCAGCTGCGAACCGCGCATCAGCATCAGCGGATCGTTTTGCAGCTCTTTACCGCTCACCCCGGAGAAGGCGGAATACAGCTGAGACAGAATCCACTGCGCCTGCGCGTCGCCGCCGTTTTGCAGACGAGCGCGGGTGGCCTCATCGATCAGGCCGTTGCGATGCTGCCAGAAAAAGGCGCCCCATGCCTGCTGGCTGTCGGCGTCCATCGGGCCTTTGACGTCCGCCAGCGCGTGGGATTTTTGCAACAGCGCGAGCCAGTCGCGCGCCACCTGCGGATCGGCCTGTTTACCTGGACTTACCAGCCAGACCAACTGTTGGTCGAGGCGCTGCATGAAACCGTCGTTCAGGCCAGGCGGAATGTTCCCTAAAGCCTGTTTTGGCAGCATTGCCAGCACGCTGCTGTTCAGCCGTGACTGGGGCAGCAGCGTCAGCAATGCACCCAACATAATCAGGCAGGCGACACCCCATAGCAGCGCGAGGCTTTTACGGTTATTGCGCGGTAAAACGTTGGCGTTCGTCATCAGTCAGTTGAGCGGGCGTCAGTTGGTGTTGAGTGAGTGCGATATCTGTGCGATCGCCTTGTTTATCATTCAGTTGGATTGACTCCAGATACGTTTGTCCGGCCAGGTCAATCGTGGCGAAAATCTTGTCCAGCGGCGTGGTGATCGGCGTTAGCCGCAGCGCCCAGCGCCCCTCGCCTTTATCGGCGAAATCGACGCGGAAGTTCTGCTCCAGCACGCTGCGGTCAGCCTGGAACAGCGCGCGCAGCAGGTGGTTAAACTGGAACATCTGCGGGTTGTTTTCGGCGGTGATGACCTGCGGCGGCTGGCCGTTGATCACCTGCACCATCCGTTTGTCGTCCAGCAGCAGCTGCATCGGGAACGGGGCGGTTTGATCCCACAGCAGCCCCTGGTCGCGAGCGATCAGCATCCTGCCCTGGGATCGCAGCGGCTGCGGCAGATCCTTAATCGTCCGGGTTTGATCGAAGTGGGCGCGGACAACCGGCTGTTCGGTAAAGCGCTGTTGCAGATCGTCGAGCGTCAGAGCGCTCACGAACGGGCTGATGATCAGCGCCAGCAGCGGCAGGAATCTCATGGCGTTACTCCCATACGTTCAAACAAAATATCCGGGCTGACGAAGCACATCTCGCGGCTTTTCTCTTCTACCGCAACCTGGATGGTGTAACCCGTCGTGGCGCGTTTTCCCGTCTGCGCATCAAAAATTTCGTAGCCGATGCGCAGGCGGTTTTCGTACTCTTCAAGACGGGCGCGCACCCGAATGCGTTGTTCGAATGTCAGCGCGTTGCGGTACTTCACGCGGGTATCGACCACGGGCCACAGGTAGCCGGACGCTTTCATCTGGCGGTAGCCGTAGTCGAACTGGTTGAGCAGCGCCTCACGGGCAATCTCGAAGTAGCGGAAATAGTTGCCGTGCCACGCGACGCCCATCATATCGACGTCGTGGAACGGAATGGTCAGTTCTACTTCAGCAGTAAAACGGGGATCGTTAAGCACCCTTTACTCCTTGTTTTTGGCATCCGGCAACTGCCAGAAATCGAAAAAATTAAACCAGTCGAGTGGCGACTGTAGCGCGTAGTGCTCAAGGCGTTCGGCGTAGCGGTCGATGGCCTGCTGTAATGCCTGCTGGCGTTCGGCGCGCGGCAACAGCAGCGGGTCGGCGAACGGTTCACAGTGGATATGCCGTTTCCCGTTCTGGCGCAGAGCGAAAATAAGCTGAACCGGGCAGCGCAGGATGGAGGCCAGAATAAATGGCCCCTGCGGAAACGGCGCGGGCTGGCCCATAAAACGGCTCCAGCAGACGCGCCACTCGCCGCCACGCTGTGGGTTAACCGCAATACGGTCGCCAACAATGGCGATCCACTCGCCGCGTTCCAGCTTCTCTTTCAGCAGGATGGCGGTGTCCGGGCCGATGTCGGTGACGGGCATCAGGTTCAGCCCGGCCTGCGGCGCCATCTCGTCCATGATCTGTTTAAAACGTTGGGCATTGTCGCTGAACACCAGAGCGTTGATGGTTTTGCTGCCCTGCAATTGCGCCAGCGCGCGGCAGGCTTCGACATCGCCCAGATGCGAGGCCAGCAACAGTTTGCCCGTTGGCGCCGTGATGTTGAGCGTCTCTTCTGCGCCCGGCGCAAAGACCACATCGCGGCCAAACTGTAGCTCCCCGCGCCAGCTGGCGATTTTATCCAGCATCGCCTCGCCAAAACGCAGAAAGTGGTGGAAGCTGGTCAGCCGGGACGGAACGGGGCGCTGGCGTGACGTCAGCTGCGTTCGCACGCGGGTCAGCCAGTGTTGCGACGCGTTGCGGGCGTGCGCTGCCGTCAGCCAGTAGATGCCGACCACCGGATAAAGCAGCAGCGAGAACGCCTTACGCCCAAGCAGACGCCAGACCAGCAGCATCAGGCGCATTCCCCACAGCCCTTTAACTTCCTGTTGGCGCGCCCAGTGCGGCGACGAGCGGCGAAACAGCAAAGACGGGATGCGCGGCAGCATGCCGAAGAACAAGCGGGTGTGCATCAGTGAAATTCGGCAGTTGTCTTTTAGCGCGTCAAAATGGGACAGTCCATCCAGCGGATAGGTAACGCGGGTCGGGACAAAATAGCTGGTGTTGCCCTGCCAGTAGAGGCGCACCATGACTTCGGTGTCGAAGTCCATCCGTTTGCCGAGCGTGACGCGCTGCGCCAGTTGCAGCACAGGGGCGACCGGATACACGCGAAACCCGCACATGCTGTCTTTCAACTGGAACGAAAGCGTTTCAATCCATACCCAGACGTGGGTTATCCAGCGACCGTACAGGCGCGAACGGGGAATGGAATCGTCATAGATCGGCTGCCCGGAGATCAGCGCGGCTGGGTTTTCCTGCGCCAGTTCGAGCAGCTTCGGAATATCTTCAATGGCATGCTGGCCGTCGGCGTCCACCTGCACCGCGTGGGTAAATCCCGCGTCTGAGGCTGCCTGTAGCCCACGAATCACCGCAGCGCCTTTGCCCGCGTTTTCCGGCAGGCGGATCAGCGTCAGGTTCGGTTCCTGAGCCGCCAGCTGTGCTAATCGCTGACGTGTTGTTTCGTCACTGCCGTCATCCACCACAATGCAGGGCAGATTAAACGGCTGTAGCCGCGCCAGCACCCGCGCCATCATCGCGCCGTGGTTGTAGCAGGGGATGAGCACGCAGGGAGTGAAGGTCAACGGCATAACCGGATCTTCCCGCTGCTGGCGGTATGCCGCGCGTCGCCATTGTGACGCTGATAGCTAAACGTCAGGAGCTGGCGGGTTTCCTGCCAGCTCAGGGTCAGCGTCACCGTGGTTTCAGGCAGCAGCGGCGCCTGGAATTTGACGTTCTGGATGCTGTGAAAACGCCAGCCGGGCGTGAGCAGCGTGGTGGCGTAATGCATCACCCAGTCCAGCTGCGCGACGCCGGGCAACAGCGGCTGCACGGTAAAGTGGCCGCTGAACCAGAACAGGGAAGGGTCGAGATGCAGGACGATCTCAAGCTGTTGGGGTTGTGCCTGATGGCGCTCAATTTCATGGGGTATCATGAAATAACTCCTGTAATTGCGCATAGACACGCTTGTTCATACTGTTGACCGGGATCTCGTCGATCACGCGCCAGTAGCGAGGTACGGCAACCGGCTCCAGCCACGGCAGCAGCGAACGACGCCAGGTCAGCTCCTGGGCTTTGCCGCCGCAGCGCTGCCATTGTTGGCGGGTTTCGTCATCCAGCACCAGCAGAACGCCAATGCCCTGACGACCGCCGCGTGAAACAGGCAGCGCGACCGCCTCGCGGATGCCCTTCAGCTCCAGCAGCCGCTGTTCAACTTCGCTGAGCGAGATCCGTTTCTCTTCAATTTTGACGACGCGCCCCCGGCGTCCCATCAGGCGGAACTGGCCGTTCTCATCAAACTGGAGGATATCGTCGAGCAACAGGCCGTCCTGCTGCACGATCAGCGGCGAAAAGGCGCGAAATGCTTCGCCCTCCGGCTGAAAATGTACGCCGGGGAAGGGGAGCCAGGCGATCTCCTCCTGCTGGCGGTAGCGCCAGGCGAGAATGCCGGTTTCGGTGCTGCCATAGATTTCATCCGGCCAGATATTGAGCCAGGCGGCAGTTTGCGTGACATCGCCCCAGGGCAGCATACCGCCTGCGGAAAGGATCATGTTGACCGGCGGCGGCGTGAGCCGGTGGTCGAGGCGTTTCAGGAACGCCGGACTGCTGATAAACGCATAGCGGTGGTCGTGGCTTAGCGCGGCAAGCTGCTCTGCGTAGTAGAGCATTGCGGCATGAAGCGGCAGGCCGAGTGCCATCGGCAGGAAAATACGGAAAGTCAGACCGTACAGATGCTGAGGAACGACTGACGCCACGACGCGACAGCCTGCCAGGCGGTCGGCAAAACGCATCGCCAGCAGTTCGGCCTCGCAATCCAGCCGCGCGATGGGTTTGATGATGCGCTTGGGCTGACCGGTGGAGCCAGAGGTAAACAATTCAACGAAGGCATCGGCGTCAATATCGTCGAATGTGAAGGCTTCTGCGCTGAACTGTCGTGATGTATTGACCACCAGCAGCGGGCCGTGCCAGCCAGACGTCTTATCGCTGAGCACGCCGTTGAACAGCGCGCGCTGCTCATCCAGCAGAGAGACGCGGTTATGCCCCGGAATAACGGGCGTTTTTCCGCTATGCAGCGTTGCCAGCAGCGCAACAATAAACAGATAGCTGTTCTCAAAACACAGCGCCCAGCGCTCGCCCTCCTGCTGTTGCAGGTGTTTCACCAACTGCGCGACGTCATGGCGCAGGTGGCCCAGCGTCCAGGTGTCCTCACCCAGCCAGGCAACAGGCGTTTCATCCGGGCGTGGCGCGGTGAGCCAGCGGGAGAGCGGAAGGGTCTGCTTCATTGTGTTTCTCGTTTAATCACCTGGCGGCGCACCAGCCACTCGCCCGCCATCAACGCGCCCATCAGCAGATAGGCAATCATGCCGTTCCAGGCAGTCCATAGCGCCATGTCGCCGTGTAGCGCGGTAAAGAGCGCAATACCGCCGTTGCCGATGAAAAAAGCGCACCAGATTTGTGTTACGCGACGGGTGTAGCGCACTGCGGCTTCCGGCAGCGCAGGTTCACGCAGTCGCGCCAGACGTTCGACAATCGGCATGGATGTCCACAGCGAGCCGCCAAAAACGGCAAGCATGACGCCGTTAACAACAACCGGGTAAAACAGCAGCAGTTGATGTGTTTTAAGCAGATAGCTGGCGACGCAAAGCGCTATGCCCGCCACCGCCGCCACCTGAGTGACGACGCGCAGCGGCCCCGCCTGTCGCCGGGTCTGACGAAAGCGTAAAAAGAGCAGCAACGCCATCAGCGGCAGCAGCCAGTGGAGGCTGTTATGCGTCAGCCCAAACCAGATCAAAAATGGCCAGGCCAGCAGCATCAGGCCGGTCAGCAACTGAATACCCATACGCGCGTGAGCGCCTGACATGGCGTATTACGCTTCTTTCAGCAGGCGTTCTACGGCGTCGACGACATCCTGCACGGTACGCACCGCTTTGAACTCTTCCGGCTTGATTTTCTTACCGGTTTTCTTTTGCAGATGCACGATCATGTCGACGGCGTCGATGCTGTCCAGCTCCAGATCTTCATACAGGCGCGCCTCAGGTTTGATGTCCTGAGGGTCGATTTCAAACAGTTTGACCAGAAGCGCGGAGACTTCTTCATAAATGGCATGTTGTTCTGTCATAACGGACTCGCCTCAGGCACGTTGAGCGTGAATGAAAGATGCCAGCGTGGCGACGGAAAAGAAGTGCTGACGCATCTCTTCGCTCTCTGCGGAGAGCACCACGCCATACTGGTTTTTCACCGCCAGCCCCAGCTCAAGGGCATCGATCGAATCCAGTCCTAAACCATCACCAAAGAGCGCCGCCTCGGTATCGATATCGTCAGCGGACAGCTCGTCCAGATTCAGCGTATTTATTATGAGATTTTTAATTTCAAGGTAGAGCGCTTGCATCATTAATTCCTGAAAGAGGTGTAGCACCTGGTTGTAATTGAAGCAAAAGATGCCGGTTCAACTGCCTTGCCGCCAGCGCCGGTTCTTGTAAATTTGCATCGTTAAACGGGTCGATCGCGATCCGCTCGCGCACCTCTACGGTAAACAGAGGTTTCGCGGGAGGCACGTCATACCATTTGCTCTGCTTATCCAGCAGATGCTCGCTACAGTGGATAGTCACTACGCGTAAATCGCTGCCGCAGCGCACGGCGATATTGGCCGCGCCGCGTTGCAGCGTCATTTTTTCACCGGGTCGCGTTCGCGTCCCTTCGGGGAAAATCAATATTGTGTCGCCCTGATCCAGACGCTGCTGGCAGGCCGGTAACAGCGCGTCGGCCTGGCTGTTTATCAGGTAGTCCGCCGCGCGAATAACGCCGCTGACGAACGGGTTTTTCAGCAGTGCGCTCTTCACCAGGCAGTCGGTTTCGGGCATGACGGAAGCCAGCAGCACGTAATCGATAAGCGTGGGATGGTTCGCCACCACCAGACACCCTTTCTCCTGTCGCAGCACGTCACTCCCCTCAATGCGGTAGTCCAGAACGCCAAGCGTTTTCGCTACCGTTAAAAAGGCGCGAAAACTGGCCGCAATGCTGCGACGGGCCAGGCGGCGGCGTCTGACGGGGTTACATACCAATAGTAACAATAAGTTGAACCACACGACAGAAAGCAACAGCCCGCCGATGCCGAACAGGGCAAAACAAAAACCGGTCATCACCAGTCGCCATGCCCAATCCAGGCGCGCCAGAAGCGTATTCACGCGCGGCTCCACTGCCACTCTACCCGCTCGCCCGGCAGCGTAAAGGCGTCGGCGTTTTGTAAGTAACGCTGTAAAAACAGCAGGCTTTGCGGAAGCGGCGTTTCATCCTGAGGCGCGCCGGGACGCGTGGCGCAGGACAGCGAATTCCCCGCTTCAATGACAAAGGCGACGGCGTAAGGCCAGGTCGGCATCTGCGGCGGTAATCGCGGATGGTAAAACTCGGGCAGGAAGCCGTCGAAATCGACCATCAATACCCGCTGATAACCCGCCTGAAGCAGGCACATCACTTCGCACAACCCTTGCTGGAAGGTGTCTCTCCCGGCGGAAAGCGAGGATGAGACAACTGGCTGTTTTGCGGCAATGGTCAGATTACCGACCGCGGAATTGTGTACTGACAGGGCGAAATCGGTGGGAGAAAGCGCCTGTTCCATCGCCAGCGCGTGCAGGATGCGGTAGTTACGCTCCAGTTCGCCGTGGCGGCTGGTATAGAGCACCGCGTCGATATCGTGGCGACGCAGCATGGCCAGCCCGCACTCTACCGCCAGTTTGCTGCCGGAACTGAGCCGCCGGGCGGTCATCATCGGGAGTTCGTGCAGTTTTGCCTGCGGCGCGGCGGGATCGATGGCGTACGGCTCCCGCGACCACTGCTGCCAGTGGGTCGCTTCGCTAAGTCCTGGGGCTCTGGCCTGCCAGTCTGTTATGTTTAGTGCAAATTTCATCAACGCGCGTCCGCGGTAATCCGGTGATACCAGTGACGTTTTTTTAACGTCACTTTGTTATTTTTTCTTTTGGCATATCAATAAAGTATGCCCAACGCCCAGGTTGTCATGGCGTTCATCCACCTGAAACCCTGCCATGTCCAGATAGTGATAAAACTTCTCTACGCTGTAGAAACGGCTGTTGCCATTTGCCATACAGGTAAAATAAAGCGAAGACGCATTCAGGCTAAAAGAGGCCGCTTCAAATTTCTGCGCATCCCAGAACAGCTCCATAATGCACAGCCTTGCGCCGGGTTTCATCACGCGGGCAACGTTACTGAGCATGGTGATAATCTGTTCCGGTGAAAAGCAGTCCAGAAATTGGCTCATCCACCAGATATCGGCCTCTCCAGGTAAAGGCGTATCACCCAGCATATCCACTGCATGGAAATCTATGCGATGAGATAATCCTGCATTTTCGATATTTTTACGGGCAAGTGCAATTTGTTGTGGCAAATCTAATAAAGTGACCGCGATATTTTCATCGTACTGGCAGCAGCGTAATGCCCATTTCCCGGTATTTCCGCCCACATCGTACAGGGTTGCCGGGCGACTGGCGAATACATAAGGCAGCGCGGCGTCAAATGCGCCGTCGGAATAGTAATGATCGAAGGCGAACCAGCTGTCACGCGCCGCCTGCGGTAATTGCGACAGCGCGGGATAAATCGTTGGCCAGTCGCCGAATATTTTCAGTCCTGACGGTTTGCCTTCCTTTAGCGCATTTTCCAGATAAAACAGCCCCTGATAGCAAACATCCTGGGTGAAATCCATATTTATGCGGGTCATGGCGTCATGCAGAAGAAAATGCCCCACCTTCGCGAGATAATAATGCCCCTCTTTGTGAGTAATAATACGTCCGCTTAATCCCATATCCAGCAGTACGCTGGCGGCATATTCATTGATGCTGCTGTTTTCAGTGATATCGTCGAGCGTTGCGCCGCGTTTACCCTGCCGATCCAGATATGTCAGCACACCCGCGTTACGCAGACACAATGCGGCCTGGAAAAGCATGGGGGCGAAGGCGATACGTTGTGCTTCCGTGATGGCATCCAGTGCGCTGAGCGAGTCCTGTTCGTACATAATGGGGACAACCTGTTAAGAGGGGGTAAAAGCGAGTTATCGGGCCGTCTTCGACCCGACTTTAATAATCCGCGTCATCTTTCAGGCCGCCGCTTTTGACGCGTGAACGTTCAGCTCAATGCCGCCTGAATGAAAGTGCGTACCGCCTGAATTACAGACCCGCGCCTGCGGACAAGTTAACCTGGATGTCTTTGTCCAGGTTATGTACCCAGCGGTTGTAGTTTTTGTGAATTTTGCCGCCGGAAGCCTGCAAATTGAGGCTGCTGTCGTATTTGATGTCGTAGCCGGTGGTGGAGTAGGTAATGCGCACTTCAGCGACGTGGTTGCGCGTCTGCTGACGTCCTTTGATAACGCCTGGCCCGACTTCAGACATGATCCATTGACGTTGAACGCCGGCCTTCAGAATGGCGTTTTTGACCTGCTCCTGAGTATGGCCCGCGCTCACGCTGGAGTGAACCTGATCGATAGGCGCAGTACGCGCGCAACCCGCCAGAGCACCCACAACCGCAATAGCGGCAAACCATTTAATGAATTGTTTCATGAAAACTCCCTATCAATTAACTAGTTGACTAATAATGTGCTTATTAATTTATTAATAACGAACGCCAGCCATAATGGCGTCGGTTTTTATTTTATGCATTTTTCATTTCACGCGAAAACCGACTGAATGCGGTATTGTTATATCTGTTTGAGTTAAGTCGCTTTATTCCGGTGAATGCTGTTTCTTATTTATTAAATAACGGGCGGCAGGACATATTTCATTTAAGGTAAACTGCCACATATATTTAAAACGCATGACAGTTTACCGGGCAGGTGCGTAGATAAAAACTACCCTGGTTGGTAGGTAAATTAATTATCCGGGCAACCGACTTTTCGGGCGACCCGGCCCCAGCAAAATCGCCAGCTTGCTGCCGCCTTTGGTGGTCTCCATCCAGATCTTACAGACGCTGGTAAGCGGAACGGAAAGCAGCATCCCTACCGGGCCTAATAACCATCCCCACACCAGTAAAGAGAGGAACACCACCAGCGTGGACATTCCCAGGCGGTGGCCCATCATGCGTGGTTCCAGGATATTGCCGATGATCATATGCACCACCAGAAAGAGCGCGCCGACCAGAACGCATTCGTAGAAACCGTTGAACAGCAGTGCCTGAATCATCGGCGGCACTGCTGAAATGACCGAACCAATATTAGGGACATAGTTGAGTAAAAACGCCAGCACGCCCCACATCAGCGCAAACTGGATGTCCATCAGCGCCAGCCCCAGCCAGACAATCACGCCGGTCCACAGGCTCAGCAGCGTTTTCAGCGCCAGATAGTGCGACACGCCTTTGAGCGCCCGGTGTAAACCCGCAATGTGAATTTGCGGGTTGTTCAGCGCGAAACGCAGTTTGTAGGGAACGTGGCGGACTTCGAACAGCATAAACACCACCGTCATCACCAGCAGGACTACGCTTGCCATCGCCCCGGAAAGGCCAGTCATCAGTGTGGTGGTGAAGGTCATCAGTTTATCGGAGTCGATGCGTTGCAGCAGGCGTTCCGGCGACATGTGCAGGTTGAGGAAGGGCAGCATCTCCTGCAAATGCAGAACCTTACGCGTCAGCTCCTTGTTGTATTTCGGCAGCATGGCGACGAATTCATTGATTGACGCAGCCAGTACGCCGATCAGCGCCGTCAGCACGATAAGCATCACGACCACCACGAGGGTAATCGCCACCGGGCGGTTAACGCCGCGACGAATAAACCAGGTTACCAGCGGGTTGAGGACAATGGCGAAAAAGAGCGCCAGTAAGAGCTGTACAATAATATCTGCTGCGGCATGAAGCCCTGCCAGTATGACGACCAACGACGCCAGTTTGAGCAGAATATGCATCCCCGTTTTGTCGGGTTGAGGGGTTGTCATGTCATCTTCCTTTTTGCATTTTTTCTAAGTGTAGCGCCTGGCCTGAGACCAATATTCTTAATCTTGCTACTGATTTTCGCGACTCAGCATGATAAAAATGAAACACTGTTGTAAAAACGTGGTGACCTCCCATGCCCGAACCCGTCGCTGAACCGGCGCTTAGCGGATTGCGCCTCAATCTACGTATTGTTTCTGTTGTGATTTTTAACTTCGCCAGTTATCTGACGATCGGTTTGCCGCTCGCAGTCCTGCCGGGCTATGTCCATGATGTGATGGGGTTTAGCGCCTTCTGGGCGGGGCTGGTCATAAGCTTACAATATTTTGCGACGCTCGTGAGCCGCCCTCATGCGGGGCGCTACGCTGACCTGCTGGGGCCGAAAAAGGTTGTCGTCTTTGGTTTGTGCGGCTGCTTTCTGAGCGGTCTGAGCTATCTCCTGGCGGGATTCGCCAGCGGCTGGCCGATTGCAAGCCTGCTGCTGTTATGCCTGGGGCGTGTCATTCTGGGCATTGGACAAAGCTTCGCCGGAACCGGATCAACGCTCTGGGGCGTAGGCGTAGTGGGGTCGCTGCATATTGGCCGGGTGATTTCGTGGAACGGTATTGTCACGTATGGCGCGATGGCGATGGGCGCCCCGCTTGGCGTGTTGTTTTACGCCTGGGGCGGGTTACAGGGGCTGGCGTTGACGATCATGGGCGTGGCGCTGCTGGCCGTGCTGTTTGCGCTCCCGCGCCCGGCGGTGAAAGCCAGTAAGGGCAAACCGCTGCCGTTTCGCGCCGTGCTTGGGCGCGTCTGGCTGTATGGAATGGCGCTGGCGCTGGCATCCGCGGGATTCGGCGTTATCGCCACCTTCATCACGCTGTTTTATGACGCGAAAGGGTGGGATGGCGCCGCCTTCGCGCTCACGCTGTTTAGCTGTGCGTTTGTGGGCGCCCGTTTATTGTTCCCCAATGGCATCAATCGGTTAGGCGGCTTAAACGTGGCGATGATCTGCTTTAGCGTGGAGATTATTGGGTTGCTGCTGGTGGGCGTTGCGCTGATGCCGTGGATGGCGAAAATTGGCGTGCTACTGGCGGGGGCGGGGTTCTCGCTGGTCTTCCCGGCGCTGGGCGTGGTGGCGGTAAAGGCGGTGCCGCAGCAGAATCAAGGGGCGGCGCTGGCGACCTATACGGTGTTTATGGATTTATCGTTGGGCGTGACCGGGCCGCTGGCGGGGCTGCTGATGACCTGGGCGGGTGTGCCGGTTATCTATCTGGCGGCGGCGGGTCTGGTGGCGATTGCGCTGTTGCTGACCTGGCGGTTAAAAAAACGGCCTCCGGCGGTATCGCAGGAGGCCGTGTCATCGTCTTAACCGTTACTGGATAACCAGTGTGTTAATGATGTTTTCAGCGGCGGTTTGCGCCTTCTGCTGATCGTCTGCTGGCAGCGTGATTTGCAGGGTCAGCAGTTGGTTATCCACTTTGCCCAGCAGTACGGAAGAGTACGCGGTCTGGCCTTTCGCAGAGATAATGCTGTCCAGCTGTTGCAGCGTGTGGCCTTTCAGCTCGATGGCTTTATTGGTCACGACCTGCAACTGCGGGTCGCGGCTGCGCTGTTGGTCTTCCAGACGTTTCGCCAGCACGGCGAGGTCTTCATTGGTGTTATCGCCAACAATCACGATCACCGCTTTCTGGCCTGTCGCGTCAGAGTAGACGTGCATATTATTGGCCTGAGTGCCCAGCTTGCCGCTCTGGTCGGTCATATCCGCTGGCAGTGAGAACGTCAGCTTACCGTCCAGCAGGCTGACAGGTTGTCCGGTTGCGTTGCTTTCCGTAGAGGTTCCCTCTGCCGGAGCATTGGTATCGTTGTTATCACAGGCCGCAAGCCCCATAACCAGCAGGCCAATACCGACATATTTAACCAGATTGCGCATTGACTTCTTCCTTTCGATAAACGGCCATAACGGCTCATTCATCCATCTTATCACAACTCGGAAAATGAACCTTTAACTCGTCTGCAATGCCGAGATTTCAGATTTATCTGCCAGCCTTTTCAGCAACATATTCAGCAATACGCCATACATCGGCAGGAAGAAAATAATGCTGATGAGCACCTTGAAGCAGTAATCGACAAGGGCGATTTCCATCCAGTGCTCGGCCATAAAGGCATCGGGGCTGCGCCAGAAAGCGATGAAGAAGAAGGCGAGGGTATCGCTGACGTTGCCAAACAGCGTGGAGGCCGTAGGAGCCATCCACCAGCGGCGGTTCTGGCGCAGGCGGTTAAAGACGTGTACATCCAGAATCTGGCCCAGCGCATACGCCATAAAGCTGGCGGTGGCGATACGCGCGACAAACAGGTTGAAGTGCAGCAGCGCGCCAAATCCCTGCCAGGAACCCATATAAAACAGCGATGAGATGACATAGGAGATGAGCAGCGCCGGGATCATCACCGCAAAGATTATCCGTCGTGCCAGCGGTGCGCCAAAAATGCGCACGGTCAGGTCGGTCGCGAGAAAAATAAAGGGAAAGCTAAAGGCGCCCCACGTCGTGTGGAACCCGAAAACAGAAATCGGAAGCTGTACCAGATAGTTACTGGAGGTGATCACCAGTAAGTGGAATAGCGATAGCCAGAACAACGCTTTTACGCGCTGTATTTGAGTAAAGGAGTTCATATTGTACCTTTTTGATCGATATTTGGGGTGAGGGAACCCAATAAAACCGCCGCATCATACTGCTTTGAAAACGTATTGCAATGGTTGTTTTTCACGCAATCGTTAACTTGATTTGCTTACGGGCAAACAGGGCGTAAACTACAGCCGTTTTTTTAGTGAATGAGACGAAGATGACCGATCTGTTTTCCTCCCCCGACCATACGCTTGATGCCCAGGGGCTACGCTGCCCGGAACCGGTAATGATGGTGCGTAAAACCGTGCGTAACATGCAAACGGGCGAAACGCTGCTGATTATTGCCGACGATCCGGCGACAACCCGCGATATTCCTGGCTTTTGTACGTTTATGGAACATGAGCTGATGGCGAAAGAGACGGATTCGCTGCCGTATCGTTATTTGCTGCGTAAAAAGCATTGAGTCTCAGTCGGATAAAACCGGCGTGACCGCTGCGACATTTTTAAACCATCGTTTCAATTTTTCCTGCTTTTTTGTGAAGCACTTCACCTTCATCTTTCAGGGCATCGGCTACGGTTTAAGCGTAAAAACTAAAACAATGTTTTAACGCTACCCTCTCAACCTCTGGAGCTGACCCGATGAAAGTGACTCTCAAGCCGCTCGCGGCTTCCCTGTGCCTGGCTACCGCGTCAATACTGTTTTCCCATTCCGTTTTCGCGCAGGTCATTAAAGCGGCGGATGTCCATCCGCAGGGCTATCCGAATGTCGTCGCCGTGCAGAAAATGGGCGAAAAACTCAAACAACAAACCGACGGCAAACTGGAAATTAAAGTGTTCCCGGGCGGCGTGCTGGGCGATGAAAAACAGATGATCGAACAGGCGCAAATCGGCGCGATTGATATGATTCGCGTATCGATGGCGCCGGTGGCGGCTATTCTGCCGGATATCGAAGTCTTTACGCTGCCCTATGTGTTTCGCGACGAAGACCACATGCACAAAATTATTGATGGCGATATCGGGAAAAGCATTGGCGATAAGCTGACGAACAACCCGAAATCACGTCTGGTGTTTCTTGGCTGGATGGACTCCGGGACGCGCAACCTGATTACCAAAAACCCGGTGGAAAAGCCGGAAGATCTCCACGGTATGAAGATTCGCGTGCAGGGAAGCCCGGTGGCGCTGGATACACTGAAAGACATGGGGGCGAACTCGGTGGCGATGGGGGTGAGCGAGGTGTTTAGCGGTATGCAGACCGGCGTGATTGACGGTGCGGAAAACAACCCGCCGACTTTTGTCGCGCATAACTACATGCCGGTTGCGAAGAATTACACCCTCAGCGGGCACTTTATCACCCCGGAAATGCTGCTCTATTCCAAAGTGAAGTGGGACAAGCTGACTGCGGATGAGCAGCAGAAGATCCTGACGCTGGCGCGCGAAGCGCAGTTTGAGCAGCGTAAATTGTGGGATGCCTATAATCAGGAGGCATTAGCGAAGATGAAGGCTGGCGGCGTGCAGTTCCACGAAATTGATAAAGCGTATTTCGTGAAGGCCACCGAGCCGGTGCGCGCGCAGTATGGCGAAAAACACCAGGCGTTGATGAAGGCGATTGCCGACGTGCAGTAAGCGCCTTCGCTTCGCCGGATGAGCAGGCCTGCGTGGGTTCGTGCCATGATCCCCGTAGGCCTGATAAGCCTGGCGCCATCAGGCGACAATCTACCCTTTACGCAATAGCCGCAGCGCGTTGGCGGTCACCAGCACCGTCGCCCCGGTATCCGCCAGCACGGCCAGCCACAGACCGGTTATGCCGAGCAGCGTGGTGATGAGGAAGATCCCTTTCAGCCCCAGGGCAATCGCGATGTTCTGACGAATATTGGCGTGGGTGGCGCGCGCCAGCTGGATCATCTGTACCAGCCCGCGCAGGCGGTTATGCGTCAGGGCGGCGTCTGCCGTTTCCAGCGCGACATCCGTTCCGCTTCCCATCGCAATACCTATCGCGGCGGCCTTCATTGCGGGGGCGTCGTTAATGCCGTCACCCACCATCGCCAGCGGGGCGTGCTGATTGAGCGCCGTCACCGCCCGGACTTTATCTTCCGGCAGCAGGCCCGCTTTAAACGTCAGGCCCAGCTCTCCGGCAATGGCCGCTGCCGCGCGTGGGTTATCGCCGGTCAGGATCACGCCTTTCACCCCTAACTGATTAAGCTCGCCGATCGCGGTGCGGGCGTCATCGCGCAGCGTATCCTGTAGGGCGAGCACGCCGAGTACGTCGTCGTTGCGCAGCACCAGCACGACCGTCTGTCCGGCGCTTTCCAGTTCGCTGATTTGCCCGGCAAAGGCTTCCGCCGGGCGTTTGCCTGCGGCGCAAATCAGGATGCGCTCGCCATTAACCTGAGCTTCGATACCCGAACCGACCAGCGCGCGCTGCTCCAGCGCTGGCGGAATGGTCAGCTCACGCGTCTGCGCTTCACGCACAATGGCCTGCGCCAGTGGGTGCGTCGCGCCTTGTTCCACCGCCGCCGCCAGCGCCAGCAGCTCCGCTTCGCCGATCCCGCTTGCTGGATGGATGGCGGTGACGCGCGGTTTCCCTACGGTCAGGGTGCCGGTTTTATCGAACGCCACCTGAGTGACTCTGCCTAGCTGCTCCAGCGCTGCGCCGCCTTTAATCAACGCCCCGCGACGTGCCGCCGCCGCCAGCCCGGAGGTGATGGCCGCCGGGGTGGAAATGACCAGCGCACACGGGCAGCCAATCAGCAACAGCGTGAGTCCCTTATAAATCCACTCTTGCCAGGACGCGGCAAACAGCAGCGGCGGCACCAGCGTGACCAGCAGCGCGACGGCCATAATCACCGGGGTGTAAATCCGGCTGAAGCGGTCAATAAAACGCTCAATGGGCGCGCGGCGTTCTTCAGCTTCTTCAATCAGCTTCAGGATACGGTCAATCGCGCTGGCGCCCGGTTCTGACAGCACTTCCAGCGTAACGAGCCGATCCACGCTGGTGGCGCCGGCGGGGACTTTCTCGCCCGTTGAGCGCTCGACCGGAATCGACTCGCCGGTGAGCGCGCTCTCATCAAAACTGGCGAAACCGGAGACCAGCCTGCCGTCGGCGGGTAAGCGCCCACCTGCCGCCACTTCGATAATGTCGCCGGGTTGCAGGGTGTTGATCGCCACCTCTTCGCGCACGCCATCGCGCAGGCGCGTGGCGGTTTCCGGTTTGAGGGCCATCAGCGCGCTGACCCCTTTGCGGGCGCGGCTGGCGGCCCACCCTTCGAGGCGTTCGCCGATCAGAAATAACAGCAGCACCATCGCCGCTTCCGCCGTCGCGCCAATAAACAGCGCGCCAATTGCCGCCACGCTCATCAGCGTTTCGATGGCGAACCAGCTGCCGGTTTTCGTCAGGCGCAGCGCCTGACGGGCAATGGGATACAGGCCGACCAGCGTGGTGGCGATAAACGCCAGTTGGCCGAACGGATGGTTGAATTGCTCCAGCCCCCAGCTAATCGCCATCATAATGATGAGCGTGATCAGCGGCAGGTTTTCTTGCAGCCGGGATTCGCGCGCCTCTGCTGTGGCCTGTTCATCACGCAGGGTATAGCCCGCCTTTTGTACGGCGCGTTCAACGTGTTGGCGGATATCGGCATTCGCATCCACCACCAGTTTCTCGGTGGCGAACAGCACCTGTACTTGATTGACGCCCCCGACCTGGCGCACGGCGTTTTCGACTTTACGGGCGCAGGCGGCGCAGTCCATACCGGCGACTTTCCAGGTGTAACGCGTCCCTTCGATGGTGTCGGGGACGAGAGCTTCCGTTGCGCAGGCACCCTCACAGCAGCAGTCATCTACCTTCCGGGGGGCTGGCGCCAGTTTGAAGGATGAAAATTGTGGGACTTTTTTGCCATCAGTATCGGGTGTCAACATGGCATCCTCCGGTTGATGATAATTTTCTCATTAACCGGAGGATACACTCTGGAGTCGACTCCAGAGTCAAGCGTTATTAAAGATAAAGTGAGCGGACAATCAGGAAGTGCCCGGCAAAGTAGCAGGCGGCGGAAATAGCGTTATCCGCGCGGAAGCGGCAGCGGTAATGGCTGCCCAGCCAGACGATGTTGCCGAGGAATAACAACGATGCGCCCATAAAAGCAGAGAGCGCCGGGGCGGTCGGGCGGAAGAACCACAGTTCACCGGCCAGCCAGACCATCATGAGCGTCATGGCGATAAAGGTGCATATCGGCCAGCGCAGCTCTTCCAGACGCGTCCAGATCACCGCAATCAGCAACCCGCCCAACACCAGCAGCACTAACGGCAATGGCCAGAAGAACGACAGCGTCATCTGGCTGGCGAAATAGAGGGTGTACAGCAGGTGCGACAGGAAGAATGCGCCAATGGCGTACAGCAGACGTTGGCGCGGCAACAGCGTCAACGCATCGCCCAGCAACGAGGCGCACAGGCCCGCCAGCACAAGGTAGCTGATCGCGTCGAACATCGGCGCTTGCCAGGCGAGTAAAAGAAGGAGAATCAGGGTGAGAGGTTTAAAGACCCAGCGCTGCCACGCTGGCCCACGATACGATGCGTCCACAAATAGCCATGCGGAAAGACAGACAGCGATAAACGACCAAAGCATCTTAGTTCCTTGAATTCGTTATTTTTTCGCGAGCGGTATGCTCACGGCCCTGTTGTCCAGTGTAGAGGTCGGCGCAGGCAGATGACAACACCATAACGGGCAGGGTATGCTTATTTCTGCATTTTCTGATGGGTTAAAATGATGAGTAAACCACCACTTTTTTTCATTGTTATCATTGGCTTGATTGTTATCGCCGCGTCGTTTCGCTTTGTTTCGCAGCGGCGAGAAAAAGCCGATAACGATGCCGCGCCATTGCAGCAAAAGCAGGTAGTGGTGAGCAATAAGCGCGAAAAGCCGATCAACGAGCGGCGCTCGCGTCAGCAGCAGGTGACGCCAGCGGGCACCAGTATGCGCTATGAAGTTAGCTTTAAACCGCAACGCGGCGGGCTTGAGCAGACGTTTCGTCTGGATGCCCAACAGTACCATGCGTTAACGGTCGGGGATAAAGGCACGCTGAGCTACAAAGGTTCGCGGTTTGTCGATTTTGTCGCCCAGCCATAAGATTTCGCCCGATGGCGTGTTGCTTATCGGGCCTACGGTCTGAGGGGTTTGTAGGTCGGATAAGGCGCAGTCGCCATCCGGCAAAAGGTTATTTTTTAACGTTAAATTTCTTCTGCCATACCAGCAGCTCAAACACGCCGAACAGGAAAATGCGGATTTTCTCGCCGGTGGTCATCTGCGGGCCATCTTTAGGCATGGTGCTTTTTAACAGTGCCAGCTGCATACCGTGCATCAGCACCATAAAGACCAGTGCGACGTTAACGAAGATGTTGAGCGGGCGTGGAAAGGGTTGGAAAATATTCAGTAGTAAAAATGCCCAGACGCACAGCATCAGCAGACGTCCCAGATTAATCAGCATCGCTTTCTCCTTGTGCTTCCCGTTGATACAGGCGGTATGCGACCTGCCCGGCCACTTTTTCACGATACAAAGACCAGTTTGCCGGGACGGGCGGCAGACCGTTTTCGACTTCGCTTTCAACGTAAATATACGCGTCATCAGCCAGCCAGCCGTGCGTTTCCAGCAGGCTTAACGTCTCTTCCAGCAGCCCTTTGCGAAACGGGGGATCGACAAACACCACGTTGTGCGGCGTACCGGTCTGCGCCAGAAAGGCCAGCGTATTGGCGTTGACCACGCGGGCGTTGCCTGCCTTTAGCGTAGCAAGATTCTTTTGTAACTGCTGTGACACGGCGCGATCCATCTCCAGCAACGTCGCGCCCGCCGCATAGCGGGAAAGCGCTTCCAGCCCCAGCGCGCCGCTTCCGGCGAAACAATCCAGACAGTGGGCGTCTACCATGACCGGCGCCAGCCAGTTAAACAGCGTCTCGCGAACCCGGTCGGTTGTCGGGCGCAGCCCTGGGCTGTCGGGAACCGGAAGTTTACGGCCCCGCCATTGTCCGCCAATAATGCGGATTTGACCGCTGCCAGAGTGATTCGGTTTTTTCATTTCTATTGCTCAATCCGCTGCTGACGTGTCATTCCAGGCGGTGATGTGAATTAAGTTAAGTGGTAGACTATTTCATCATTTTTTTAGCTTCCATGTATATAGCGCCAGATATTAACCGCGAGGAGTACAGTCGCAGATGGCAAAACAGAAAAAACGTGGCTTCTTTTCCTGGCTGGGCTTTGGTGAAAAAGAGCAGGAACAGGAACAAAAAACCGAAGAACAACAGCGTGTTGAAGAACAGTTAGCGCCAGAGACGCCGGTTGAGACGGCGGCAGAGGCCGACGCGGAAACGCACGCCCACGGCAAGGCGGAAACCGACGCTTTCGCCGAAGCCGTGGTGAACGTCACCGAACAGGTTCAGGAAAGCGAAAAACCGCAGCCGGTTGAGCCAGAGCCTGTCGTAGAGCCTGTTGTTGACCCCGTGGTTGAAGAAGACATCGTTGAGCCGCAGGCGGTGGTGGAACATGAAGAACTGCCGCTGCCGGAAGAGGTGAACGTCGAAGAGACGTCGCCTGAAGAGTGGCAGGCCGAAGCGGAAACGGTAGAGATCGTGGAGGCGGTAGAAGAAGAGGCGCAAAACGAACCGCAACTGACCGACGAAGAACGGGAAGCGCAGGCGCTGGTGGTGGAAGCGGCGGAAGACGCGGTGGTTGTCGTGCCGGCGGCAGAAGAAGAGACGCCGGTTGAGGAGGTGATTCAGGAGCAAGAGAAGCCGACAAAAGAGGGTTTCTTTGCGCGCCTGAAACGTAGTCTTCTGAAAACAAAAGAAAATCTCGGTTCAGGATTTATCAGTCTGTTCCGTGGTAAGAAAATCGACGATGATCTGTTTGAAGAACTGGAAGAGCAGTTACTGATTGCCGATGTGGGCGTGGAAACCACCCGCAAGATCATCGCTAACCTGACAGAGGGCGCCAGCCGCAAACAGCTGCATGACGCCGAAGCGCTGTATGGCCTGCTGAAAGACGAGATGGGCGATATCCTCGCAAAAGTTGACGAACCGCTTAATATTGAAGGCAAAACGCCATTTGTTATTCTGATGGTTGGCGTTAACGGCGTGGGGAAAACCACCACGATCGGTAAGCTGGCGCGTCAGTTCGAGCAGCAGGGCAAATCCGTGATGCTGGCGGCGGGGGATACCTTCCGTGCGGCGGCGGTAGAGCAGTTGCAGGTCTGGGGCCAGCGTAACAACATTCCGGTTATCGCCCAGCATACCGGCGCGGATTCCGCTTCCGTTATCTTTGACGCCATCCAGGCGGCGAAAGCGCGTAATGTGGATGTGCTGATTGCCGATACCGCAGGTCGCTTGCAGAACAAAGCGCACCTGATGGAAGAACTGAAAAAAATCGTTCGCGTGATGAAGAAACTCGACGAAGATGCGCCGCATGAAGTGATGCTGACCATCGACGCCAGCACCGGGCAGAATGCGATAAGCCAGGCCAAACTGTTCCATGAAGCGGTTGGCCTGACCGGTATCACCCTGACCAAGCTGGATGGCACGGCGAAGGGTGGGGTTATCTTCTCGGTTGCCGATCAGTTTGGCATTCCTATCCGCTATATTGGTGTGGGCGAACGTATCGAGGATTTACGTCCGTTTAAGGCGGACGATTTTATAGAGGCACTTTTTGCCCGAGAGGATTAACAATGATTCGCTTTGAACATGTCAGCAAGGCCTATCTCGGTGGGAGACAAGCGCTGCAAGGAGTCACATTCCACATGCAGCCAGGCGAGATGGCGTTTCTGACCGGCCACTCAGGCGCGGGGAAAAGTACCCTGCTGAAGCTTATCTGTGGGATTGAACGGCCGAGCGCCGGGAAAATCTTCTTCAGCGGGCATGACATTACGCGCCTGAAAAACCGTGAAGTGCCGTTTCTGCGTCGTCAGATCGGAATGATTTTCCAGGATCACCACCTGCTGATGGATCGTACGGTCTATGACAACGTGGCGATCCCGTTGATTATCGCTGGCGCCAGCGGGGACGACATCCGTCGTCGTGTGTCGGCGGCGCTGGATAAAGTCGGGCTGCTGGACAAAGCGAGGAATTTTCCCATTCAACTCTCTGGCGGTGAGCAGCAGCGCGTGGGGATTGCCCGTGCGGTGGTGAACAAGCCTGCGGTGCTGCTGGCGGATGAACCGACCGGGAACCTGGATGATGCCTTATCGGAAGGGATTTTACGTCTGTTTGAAGAGTTTAACCGCGTTGGGGTGACGGTATTGATGGCGACGCACGACATCGGGCTTATCTCCCGTCGTTCGTACCGTATGCTCACCCTGAGCGAAGGTCATTTGCATGGAGGCCTGGTCAGTGAATAAGCGTGACGCTATCAACCAAATCAGGCAGTTTGGCGGCAGACTGGACCGTTTTCGTAAATCTGGCGGTTCGTCCGGCGACAGCGGCCGCAATGCGCCGAGACGCGCAAAGCCCTCGCCAAAGCCGAACTCGCGTAAAACCAACGTCTTTAACGAGCAGGTGCGCTATGCGTTCCAGGGCGCGTTACAGGATCTGAAAAGCAAGCCGCTGGCGACGTTTCTGACGGTGATGGTGATTGCCATCTCTCTGACGCTGCCAAGCGTCTGCTACATGGTCTATAAGAACGTCAACCAGGCGGCGACGCAGTACTATCCGTCCCCGCAGATCACCGTTTATCTGCAAAAGACGCTGGATGACGACGCAGCCGCCGGGGTGGTCGCACAGCTCCAGGCCGAGCAGGGGGTGGAGAAGGTCAACTATCTCTCCCGCGACGATGCATTGGGCGAGTTCCGCAACTGGTCCGGCTTTGGCGGCGCGCTGGACATGCTGGAAGAGAATCCGCTTCCGGCAGTGGCGGTGGTGATCCCAAAACTGGATTTCCAGGGAACGGAGTCGCTGAATACGCTACGCGATCGCATCTCGCAGATTAACGGCATTGATGAAGTGCGTATGGATGACAGCTGGTTTGCACGTCTGGCGGCGCTGACCGGGCTGGTAGGGCGCGTTTCCGCGATGATCGGCGTGCTGATGGTGGCGGCGGTGTTCCTCGTCATCGGCAACAGCGTGCGTCTGAGCATTTTCGCCCGCCGCGACACCATCAACGTGCAGAAACTGATTGGCGCGACGGATGGATTTATCCTGCGACCGTTCCTGTACGGCGGCGCGCTGCTCGGCTTTTCAGGGGCATTTCTTTCACTGATTTTGTCAGAAATTTTGGTGATGCGCTTGTCGTCAGCGGTGACGGAAGTGGCGCAGGTTTTCGGCACGAAGTTTGATATCAATGGCTTATCGTTCGATGAGTGCCTGTTGCTGCTGCTGGTGTGCTCGATGATCGGCTGGGTTGCGGCGTGGCTTGCCACTGTGCAACATTTACGTCACTTTACTCCCGATTAATAAAAGCGTGGTATACTCTTTCCCTGCAATGAGTTCCCGTTCGCAGGGAAAGAGCATCAAAACATCTCATTCCCCTGCCCACAGTGTTTTTTCATAGCGGTGTCACATTTTGTGCGTAATTTATTCACAACGTTGCATTGAACTTGTGGATAAAATCACTGTCTGATAAAAGAGTGAGTGCTATTCTCGTTGCTCATAAACGCTGGCACGTTTGTTGCTCATTTGCAGTGCCAGACGATATAAATTGAGAGGATTTGAATGACCAAAGAAATGCAAAATTTAGCTTTAGCCCCTGTTGGTAACCTGGAATCTTACATCCGGGCTGCAAACGCGTGGCCGATGTTATCGGCTGACGAAGAACGGGCACTGGCTGAAAAGCTGCATTACCAGGGCGATCTGGAAGCAGCTAAGACGCTGATTCTGTCTCACCTGCGCTTTGTTGTTCATGTTGCTCGTAACTATGCGGGCTATGGCCTGCCGCAGGCGGATCTGATTCAGGAAGGTAACATCGGCCTGATGAAAGCCGTGCGCCGTTTTAACCCTGAAGTGGGTGTGCGCCTGGTTTCTTTCGCCGTGCACTGGATCAAAGCGGAGATCCACGAATACGTATTGCGTAACTGGCGTATCGTTAAAGTCGCAACCACCAAAGCACAGCGTAAGCTGTTCTTTAACCTGCGTAAAACCAAGCAGCGTCTGGGCTGGTTTAATCAGGATGAAGTGGAAATGGTGGCGCGCGAACTGGGCGTAACCAGCAAAGACGTTCGCGAGATGGAATCCCGTATGGCGGCGCAGGACATGACGTTTGACATGTCTTCGGACGACGAGTCTGACAGCCAGCCGATGGCGCCAGTGCTGTATTTGCAGGATAAAACCTCTAACTTTGCCGACGGCATTGAAGAGGATAACTGGGAAGATCAGGCGGCAAACAAACTGACCCACGCAATGGAAGGTCTGGACGAGCGTAGCCAGGACATCATTCGCGCCCGTTGGCTGGACGAAGACAATAAGTCCACGCTACAGGAGCTGGCCGACCGCTATGGCGTTTCTGCTGAACGTGTACGTCAGCTTGAAAAGAACGCGATGAAGAAACTGCGCGCCGCTATCGAAGCGTAATTTCCGCGAAGTGCCCGAAAAACCCTGGATGAGAATCCGGGGTTTTTTGTTTTCCAGGCCGAATAAGGCACCGCCGCCATCCGGCAAACAGGCCGACATAAATGCCCGATGGCGCTTCGCTTATCGGGCTACGGGGATAACGCTTTTTTTCTCCCCCACTCTGGCGAATTCTTCCCCCCTGGCAAACACTTACCGATGGGTTGTGCGCATCTTAGGGGGAGAAGGTGAAAAATAACGAACTGAATGAAAGACGGTTACAGGCGACGCCGCGCGGCATCGGGGTGATGTGCGGTTTCTATGCCGACAGAGCGGAAAATGCCACGCTGTGGGATATTGAAGGCAATGAGGTGATTGATTTCGCCGCCGGAATTGCCGTGTTGAACACCGGGCACCGTCATCCAAAAGTCATCGCGGCAATTGAAAAACAGCTCCAGTCATTTACCCATACCGCGTATCAAATCGTGCCTTATGCAAGCTACGTTACGCTTGCCGAGCGTATTAACAAGCGCGTGCCGGTCAACGGCCCGGCGAAAACGGCTTTCTTCTCCACCGGCGCGGAGGCGGTCGAAAACGCGGTGAAAATTGCGCGCGCCTGTACCCGACGACCGGGGCTGATTACCTTTGGCGGCGCGTTTCACGGGCGAACCTTTATGACGATGGCGCTCACCGGTAAGGTCGCGCCCTACAAAATTGGCTTTGGGCCGTTCCCGGGATCGGTCTATCACGCGCAATATCCGAATCCTTTGCATGGCGTTACCACGGCGGATGCGCTGAACAGTCTCGAACGGATTTTTAAAGCCGATATTGCGCCGGACCAGGTGGCGGCCATTATCCTGGAACCGGTGCAGGGGGAAGGGGGCTTTAACGTCGCGCCAACGGATTTCATGCAGGCGCTGCGTACGTTATGCGATACCCACGGCATCTTGCTGATCGCCGATGAAGTGCAGACCGGTTTTGCCCGTACAGGCAAACTGTTTGCGATGGAGCACCACGGCGTTCAGCCGGATCTCATCACGATGGCTAAAAGTCTGGCTGGCGGTATGCCGCTGTCGGCGGTATCCGGTCGCGCCGAGGTGATGGATGCGCCTGCGCCGGGCGGTCTTGGCGGCACCTACGCCGGAAACCCGCTGGCGGTGGCCGCCGCGCATGCGGTGCTTGATGTGATTGAAGAAGACGATCTCTGCACTCGCGCCACGCAGCTTGGTCAGCATCTGGTTGAGGTGTTGAACAAAGCGAAAGCCGCCTGCCCGTTCATTGCCGAGATCCGCGCGCAGGGCTCGATGGTGGCGGTAGAGTTTACCGATCCGCAGACCGGCCAGCCGTCCCCGGAATTTACCCGGCAGGTGCAGGATCGCGCGTTGCAGGAGGGTCTGCTGCTACTCAGCTGCGGTGTTTACGGCAACGTGATCCGCTTCCTCTATCCGCTGACGATCCCCGATGCGCAGTTCCGTAAAGCGCTGGAGATCATTACGCGTTCGCTGACACGATAAACCGATGCCGCCCGTTGCGGCGGTGCCCCGTTTTGTCATCAACTTGTTATCTGACTGTCAAATTAGCTATTCCAAAATCATAAAAATCGGGTATGTTTTAGCAGAGTATGCTGCTAAAGCACGGGTGGCTTACCATTAATTGAAATAAAGTGCTGAACAACAACATCACAACATACGTAATAACCACAATAATGGGGATTCTCAGGATGAATATGAAGGGTAAAGCGTTATTGGCAGGATGTATCGCCCTGTCTTTGAGCAATATGGCGTTTGCTAAGGATATCAAAGTGGCCGTTGTCGGCGCGATGTCCGGCCCGGTAGCGCAGTACGGCGATCAGGAATTTACCGGCGCGGAGCAGGCGATTGCCGATATCAACGCGAAAGGCGGCATCAAGGGCGATAAGCTGGTTGCCGTGAAATATGATGATGCCTGCGACCCGAAACAAGCGGTAGCCGTAGCCAACAAAGTGGTCAACGACGGCATTAAATATGTTATCGGCCACCTGTGCTCCTCATCCACGCAGCCTGCGTCTGATATCTATGAAGACGAAGGCATTCTGATGATTACTCCGGCTGCGACCGCCCCGGAACTGACCGCGCGCGGTTATCAGCTGATCCTGCGCACCACCGGTCTGGACTCCGATCAGGGGCCGACGGCGGCGAAATATATTCTGGAAAGCGTGAAGCCGCAGCGCATCGCCATTATTCACGATAAGCAGCAGTACGGTGAAGGCCTGGCGCGCGCGGTGCAGGATGGCCTGAAAAAAGGCAACGCCAACGTGGTGTTCTTCGACGGGATTACCGCCGGCGAGAAAGATTTCTCCACCCTGGTGGCGCGCCTGAAGAAAGAGAACATCGACTTTGTGTATTACGGCGGCTACCACCCTGAGATGGGGCAGATCCTGCGCCAGGCTCGCGCTGCTGGCCTGAAAACGAAGTTTATGGGGCCGGAAGGGGTAGCGAACGTGTCGCTGTCTAACATTGCCGGTGAGTCTGCCGAGGGGATGCTGGTCACCAAGCCGAAGAACTACGATCAGGTTCCGGCGAACAAACCGATTGTAGACGCGATCAAAGCGAAGAAACAGGACCCAAGCGGCGCGTTTGTGTGGACCACTTACGCGGCGTTGCAGTCATTGCAGGCGGGTCTGAATCAGTCCGACGATCCGGCTGAAATCGCCAAATACCTGAAAGCGAATACCGTAGAAACCGTTATGGGGCCGTTGTCCTGGGATGAGAAGGGCGATCTGAAAGGCTTTGAGTTCGGCGTCTTTACCTGGCATGCCGACGGTACGGCAACCGACGCCAGGTAATTGAGTGCCGGGTGGCGGCTTCGCCTTACCCCCTGGAAAATTGCGTGAGAGTTGCAAAACACGTAGGCCGGATAAGCGTCAGCGCCATCCGGCTTTTTTATTACCGTTTTTCCCAGCCGTCCGCCTGCGCCGTAAACCCTAATGCCTGCATAAACGCCGCCATTACGCCTCGCTCTTCGACGCCGACATCTGCCATCCACCAGGCTGAAACGCCCGGATTATTGCGGATCACCTCTTCCACCAGATACTGCCCCACGCCGCGACGACGCGTGATCTCGCGAACCCGCAATGAATCCAGCGCGCCTTGCGTACCGCTTAGCGTTACCCGCACAGCGCCCAACAGACGCTCGTTGAAACGCGCTGCGTAGATCCGGTGAGTATCATCTACGCTTAAAGACGAGGCGGAGTATTCCGGCCAGATTTTACCCAGATCGATGAGATCCTGGGCGCTAAAGTTTTCTAAACGAACGATGGTCAGCTTCATCGACAGCATGTCCAAATCACCAAAGAGAGAACCAGTGTACCGAAATAATGTGTTCCGACACTTTCTCTTTTTTATTTCATTTACCAGGCGATTAGTTTTTTGGCAACGATAAGTACAGTTTGAAACATCAGAGAATGAAAAACAGGCAGGATAATCCCCTGGGAGGCAGTGTTTTATTCCGCTCTTTGTACCGTTATTTTATGCTGACAAGTGCGCTTTTTTTTGTTTATCTATAGCTGAAATCAGAATATTATCTTTTCTTAATCGACTGAAAAATAGAGTATTTGCTCTGATTTTGCATAAAAATCTGTGCTAAACCATTAATGCAACAGGTAAAAATAGCATAGTTCAAAAAAAGCACAGTCTGCTTTTTAACCACATAAATACAAAATATATACACAAAATCATTCAAGGTGCATCAAGGCGGCAAGAGCGTGAATCCCCAGGTGCTTACATAAGTTAGTGACTGGGGTGAACGCACGTAGCCAACACCGGGGCAGCGTGAAGGATGAAGTGTAATAACGTCACGAATGGGGATTCAGTAAATGAAACGGAATGCGAAAACGATCATCGCAGGAGTGGTTGCACTGGCGATGTCGCATACGGCAATGGCGGACGATATTAAAGTCGCCGTTGTCGGGGCGATGTCCGGCCCGGTAGCGCAGTGGGGCGATATGGAATTTAACGGCGCGCGTCAGGCCATTAAAGACATCAACGCCAAAGGCGGCATCAAAGGCGATAAGCTGGTGGGCGTTGAGTATGACGACGCCTGTGACCCGAAACAGGCTGTCGCGGTGGCGAACAAAATCGTCAACGACGGCATTCAGTACGTTATCGGCCACCTGTGCTCCTCTTCCACACAGCCCGCGTCTGATATCTATGAAGATGAAGGCATCCTGATGATCTCCCCGGGCGCCACAAACCCGGAACTGACGCAGCGCGGCTACGAACACATCATGCGTACGGCGGGCCTGGACTCCTCCCAGGGGCCAACGGCGGCGAAATACATTCTTGAGAAAGTGAAGCCGCAGCGTATCGCCATTATTCATGATAAGCAGCAGTACGGCGAAGGTCTGGCGCGTTCCGTACAGGACAGCCTGAAAGCGGGCAACGCCAATATCGTGTTCTTTGACGGGATTACCGCTGGCGAGAAAGACTTTTCCGCGCTGATTGCCCGCCTGCAAAAAGAGAATATCGACTTCGTTTATTACGGCGGTTACTACCCGGAAATGGGCCAGATGCTGCGCCAGGCGCGAGCTATCGGCCTGAAAACCCAGTTTATGGGGCCAGAGGGTGTGGGCAATGCCTCACTGTCCAACATTGCTGGCGCGGCGGCAGAAGGCATGCTGGTGACGATGCCAAAACGCTATGACCAGGACCCGGCGAACAAAGGCATTGTCGATGCCCTTAAAGCCGACAAAAAAGATCCTACCGGCCCTTACGTGTGGATCACCTACGCTGCGGTGCAGTCGCTGGCAACCGCAATGGATCGTACCGGCAGCAAAGCGCCGCTCGATCTGGTGAAAGATCTGAAAGCACACGGGGCTGATACCGTGATTGGGCCGCTGAACTGGGATGAAAAAGGCGATCTGAAGGGATTTGAGTTTGGTGTCTTCCAGTGGCATGCCGACGGCTCATCGACCGTTGCCAAATAACGCCTGAAGACAAGTTATCCCTCCGCCCGCGCAAAACGGGCGGGTTGAGAAAGGTTACCTTATGTCCGAGCAGTTTCTCTATTTCTTGCAGCAGATGTTTAACGGCGTCACGCTGGGAAGCACCTATGCGCTGATCGCTATCGGCTATACGATGGTTTACGGCATTATCGGCATGATCAACTTCGCCCACGGCGAGGTCTATATGATCGGCAGCTATGTCTCTTTCATGATCATCGCCGCGCTCATGATGATGGGCATTGATACCAGCTGGCTGCTGGTCGCCGCCGGGTTCGTCGGGGCTATCATTATCGCCAGCGCCTATGGCTGGAGTATTGAACGGGTGGCCTATCGGCCAGTGCGCAGTTCCAAGCGACTGATTGCGCTCATCTCCGCGATCGGGATGTCTATTTTCCTGCAAAACTACGTCAGTCTTACCGAAGGTTCGCGTGACGTGGCGCTCCCCAGTCTGTTTAACGGCCAGTGGATTATCGGCAGCAGTGAGAACTTCGCCGCCAGCATTACCACCATGCAGTTGGTCATCTGGATTGTCACTTTCCTGGCGATGCTGGCGCTGACGCTGTTCATCCGTTACTCCCGTATGGGACGCGCCTGCCGCGCCTGTGCGGAAGACCTGAAAATGGCGAGTCTGCTGGGCATTAATACCGACCGCGTGATTGCGCTGACCTTTGTGATTGGCGCGGCGATGGCGGCGGTGGCGGGCGTGCTGCTCGGTCAGTTCTATGGCGTTATCAACCCGTATATTGGCTTTATGGCCGGGATGAAGGCCTTCACCGCCGCGGTGCTTGGCGGCATCGGCAGCATTCCTGGCGCGATGATTGGCGGCCTGATTCTGGGCGTCGCCGAAGCGCTCTCCTCTGCGTACCTGAGTACCGAATATAAAGATGTGGTGTCGTTTGCGCTGCTGATTCTGGTGCTGCTGGTCATGCCGACCGGTATCCTGGGCCGCCCGGAGGTAGAGAAAGTATGAAACCGATGCATTTTGCGATGGCGCTGCTCTCTGCCGCCATGTTCTTCGTACTGGCGGGCGTCTTTATGGGCGTTCAACTGGAACTCGATGGCACCAAACTGGTGGTGGGGACTGCTGCGGATATTCGCTGGCAGTGGGTGTTTATCGGTACTGCCGTGGTCTTTTTCTTCCAGTTGCTGCGACCGATTTTCCAGAAAAGCCTGAAGGGCATTTCCGGGCCTAAATTTGTTCTGCCAGCGATTGATGGCTCAACCGTGAAGCAGAAGCTGTTCCTGATTGCGCTGCTGGTCATCGCCGTCGTGTGGCCGTTTATGGTGTCGCGCGGCACCGTTGATATCGCCACGCTGACCATGATTTACATCATCCTCGGTCTTGGGCTGAACGTGGTGGTGGGGCTGTCTGGTCTGCTGGTGCTGGGCTACGGCGGTTTCTACGCCATTGGCGCGTATACCTTCGCGTTGCTGAATCACTATTACGGTCTGGGGTTCTGGACCTGCCTGCCGCTGGCGGGGCTGGTTGCGGCGGCGGCGGGCTTCCTGCTTGGCTTCCCGGTATTGCGCCTGCGCGGCGACTACCTGGCGATAGTGACCTTAGGATTTGGCGAGATTGTGCGCATCCTGCTGCTCAATAACACCGAAGTGACCGGCGGGCCGAACGGTATCAGCCAGATCCCGAAACCGACATTCTTTGGTCTGGAGTTCAGCCGTACCGCCCGTGAAGGCGGCTGGGATACCTTCAGCAACTTCTTCGGCGTGAAATACGATCCATCCGACCGCGTGATTTGGCTTTACCTGGTGGCGTTGCTGCTGGTCGTCTTCTCACTGTTTGTGATCAACCGTCTGCTGCGTATGCCGCTGGGGCGGGCATGGGAAGCGCTGCGTGAAGATGAAATTGCCTGCCGTTCATTAGGCTTAAGCCCGACGCGCATCAAGCTGACGGCGTTTACCATCAGCGCCGCGTTTGCGGGGTTCGCCGGAACGCTGTTCGCCGCGCGCCAGGGCTTTGTCAGCCCGGAGTCGTTCACCTTCGCCGAATCCGCTTTTGTACTGGCGATTGTGGTGCTTGGCGGCATGGGTTCGCAGTTCGCGGTTATTCTCGCCGCTATCCTGCTGGTGGTATCGCGCGAGCTGATGCGTGACTTCAACGAATACAGCATGTTGATGCTCGGTGGTTTGATGGTACTGATGATGATCTGGCGTCCGCAGGGCTTGCTGCCGATGACCCGTCCGCAGTTGAAACTGAAAAACGGGGAAGCGAAAGGAGAGCAGGCATGAGTCAGCCATTATTATCCGTTAACGGCCTGATGATGCGCTTTGGCGGTCTGCTGGCGGTAAACAACGTTGAACTGGAGTTGCATCCACGCGAAATCGTCTCATTGATCGGGCCAAACGGCGCCGGGAAAACCACGGTCTTTAACTGCCTGACCGGTTTCTATAAACCGACCGGTGGCACCATTATGCTGCGCGATCAGCATCTGGAAGGGCTGCCGGGTCAGCAGATTGCCCGTATGGGCGTGGTGCGTACCTTCCAGCACGTCCGCCTGTTCCGTGAGATGACGGTGATTGAAAACCTGCTGGTTGCGCAACATCAGCAGTTGAAAACCGGCGTCTTTTCGGGCCTGTTGAAGACTCCGGCGTTCCGTCGGGCGCAGAGTGAAGCGCTCGATCGCGCCGCCACCTGGCTGGAGCGTATCGGCCTGCTGGAGCACGCCAACCGCCAGGCCAGCAATCTGGCCTACGGCGACCAGCGTCGTCTGGAGATCGCCCGCTGCATGGTGACGCAGCCGGAGATCCTGATGCTGGATGAACCGGCGGCGGGTCTGAACCCGAAAGAGACCAAAGAGCTGGACGAATTAATTGCGGAGCTGCGTAACCATCACAACACCACCATTCTGCTGATTGAGCATGATATGAAGCTGGTGATGGGGATTTCCGATCGCATTTACGTGGTGAACCAGGGAACGCCGCTGGCGAACGGGACGCCGGAAGAAGTTCGCAACAACCCGGACGTGATCCGCGCCTATTTAGGTGAAGCATAATGGTGGTGACGCATAAGATGGAAAAAGTCATGTTGTCCTTTGACAAAGTCAGTGCCCACTACGGCAAAATCCAGGCGCTGCACGAGGTGAGTCTGCATATTCGTCAGGGAGAAATCGTCACCCTGATTGGCGCCAACGGCGCGGGTAAAACCACGCTGCTCGGCACGTTATGCGGCGATCCGCGCGCCACCAGCGGGCGGATTGTGTTTGATGGCAAAGACATTACCGACTGGCAGACGGCGAAAATCATGCGTGAAGCGGTGGCGATTGTCCCGGAAGGGCGTCGCGTCTTTTCCCGTATGACGGTGGAGGAGAACCTGGCGATGGGCGGTTTTTTCGCCGAGCGCGACCAGTTTCAGGAGCGCATTAAGTGGGTTTACGCGCTGTTCCCGCGCTTGCATGAGCGTCGTATCCAGCGTGCGGGCACCATGTCCGGCGGTGAACAGCAGATGCTGGCGATTGGCCGTGCATTGATGAGTCAGCCGCGTTTGCTGCTGCTGGATGAACCGTCCCTGGGTCTGGCGCCGATCATCATCCAGCAGATTTTCGATACCATCGAACAGCTGCGCGAGCAGGGAATGACCATCTTCCTCGTCGAGCAGAACGCGAATCAGGCGCTGAAGCTGGCGGATCGCGGCTATGTGCTGGAAAACGGTCATGTGGTGCTGGAAGATACCGGCGATGCGTTGCTGGCCAACGAAGCGGTGCGCAGCGCATACCTCGGAGGCTGAACCGTCTGTGTGCCCGGTGGCGCTACGCTTACCGGGCCTACATATTATCTTCACCATTCCATCATCTTCTTATCATCCTGCTGACGTTTGGCTGTCATTTATTTGTAACTAAAAAGTTATTTTTCTGTCATTCGCGCATGTCATGTTACCTCGCGAGCATAAAACGCGTGATATCGCGCATCCGGCACAACAAGAGAGATAAGCGAATGACATCGTTACGACATACAGCGTTAGGACTGGCGTTAAGCCTGGCATTCGTGGGAAACGCCATGGCCGTTACCACCATTCCATTCTGGCATTCTATGGAAGGCGAGCTGGGGAAAGAGGTTGATTCTCTGGCGCAACGTTTCAATGCGGCCAATCCTGATTACAAGATTGTGCCGGTGTATAAGGGCAACTATGAACAGAGCCTGAGCGCGGGTATCGCCGCGTTTCGTACCGGCAACGCTCCGGCGCTGTTGCAGGTTTATGAAGTCGGCACCGCGACTATGATGGCGTCGAAAGCGATTAAACCGGTCTATGAAGTGTTCAGCGACGCGGGCATCAGTTTCGATGAGTCGCAGTTTGTACCGACGGTGTCCGGTTACTACACCGATTCCAAAAGCGGACATCTGTTGTCCCAGCCGTTTAACAGCTCCACGCCGGTGCTGTACTACAACAAAGACGCTTTCAAAAAGGCCGGTTTAGATCCAGAGCAGCCGCCGAAAACCTGGCAGGATCTGGCGGAGTACACCGCGAAGCTGAAGGCGGCGGGAATGAAGTGCGGCTACGCCAGCGGCTGGCAGGGCTGGATTCAGATTGAAAACTTCAGCGCCTGGCATGGTCTGCCGGTCGCCACTCAAAATAACGGCTTTGACGGTACTGACGCGGTGCTGGAATTTAACAAGCCGGAGCAGGTGAAACATATCGCGCTGCTGGAAGAACTGAACAAGAAGGGTGATTTCAGCTACTTCGGGCGTAAAGACGAATCCACTGAGAAGTTCTACAACGGCGATTGCGCCATCACCACCGCCTCTTCCGGTTCTCTGGCGGATATCCGCCACTACGCCAAATTTAATTACGGCGTAGGCATGATGCCTTATGACGCGGATGCCAAAGATGCGCCGCAAAACGCCATTATCGGCGGGGCGAGCCTGTGGGTGATGCAGGGTAAAGACAAAGAGACCTACACCGGCGTGGCGAAATTCCTCGACTTCCTGGCGAAGCCGGAAAATGCCGCTGAATGGCATCAGAAAACCGGCTATCTGCCGATCACCAAAGCGGCTTACGACCTGACCCGCGAGCAGGGATTCTATGACAAGAACCCCGGCGCGGATATTGCCACGCGCCAGATGCTGAACAAGCCGCCGTTGCCGTTCACCAAAGGTCTGCGTCTGGGCAACATGCCGCAGATCCGCACCATTGTGGATGAGGAGCTGGAAAGCGTGTGGACCGGGAAGAAATCCCCGCAGCAGGCGCTGGATGCCGCCGTTGAGCGTGGTAATCAGCTGCTGCGTCGCTTTGAGCAGTCAACGAAATCGTAACGCATGATATGCCCGGAGGCGCTGCGCTTACCGGGCCTACAAGACCGTAGGCCGGGTAAGGCGAAGCCGCCACCCGGCACTGTTCAGGAATCAAATCTTCATGTCATCATCCCGTCCGGTGTTTCGCTCGCGTTGGCTGCCGTATTTGCTGGTTGCGCCGCAACTGGCGATCACCGTCATTTTCTTTATCTGGCCTGCGGGCGAAGCGCTGTGGTATTCGCTGCAAAGCGTCGATCCGTTTGGGCTGTCCAGCCAGTTTGTCGGTCTGGATAACTTTGTCGCCTTATTCCATGACAGCTACTACCTCGACTCCTTCTGGACGACGATGAAATTCAGTGCGCTGGTGACGGTAAGCGGCCTGTTGGTCTCACTGTTTTTCGCCGCGCTGGTGGATTACGTGGTACGCGCAAGCCGCCTGTATCAAACGCTGATGCTGCTGCCTTACGCCGTTGCGCCAGCGGTGGCCGCCGTACTGTGGATCTTCCTGTTCAACCCCGGGCGCGGGCTAATCACCCATTTTCTTGCCGGGTTCGGCTATGACTGGAACCATGCGCAACACAGCGGCCAGGCCATGTTTTTGGTGGTGTTCGCTTCAGTCTGGAAGCAGATTAGTTACAACTTCCTGTTCTTTTTTGCCGCGTTGCAATCCATTCCCCGCTCGCTGACGGAAGCGGCAGCGATTGATGGGGCGGGGCCGGTTCGGCGCTTCTTTAAACTTTCGCTACCGCTGATTGCGCCGGTGAGTTTCTTCCTGCTGGTGGTCAATCTGGTGTATGCCTTCTTCGACACCTTCCCGGTGATCGACGCCGCTACCGCAGGCGGACCGGTACAGGCGACGACCACGCTGATTTATAAGATTTACCGCGAAGGCTTTGCCGGGCTGGATCTCTCCGCCTCTGCCGCACAGTCGGTGGTGCTGATGTTCCTCGTCATCATTCTGACGGTTATCCAGTTCCGCTATGTGGAAAGTAAGGTGCGTTACCAATGATTGAGAACCGTCGCGGGCTGACGATATTCAGCCACACTATGTTGATTCTGGGGATTGTGGTGATCCTGTTTCCCTTGTACGTCGCCTTTGTGGCGGCGACGCTGGACAACCGCGCGGTGTTCGATACGCCGATGACGCTCATCCCCGGAACGCATCTGCTGGAAAACATGGCAACGATCTGGGTTAACGGCGTGGGCGTGAACAGCGCGCCGTTCTGGCTGATGATGCTTAACAGTTTCATCATGGCTTTTGGCATTACGGTGGGGAAAATCACCGTTTCTATGCTGTCGGCGTTTGCCATTGTCTGGTTTCGTTTTCCGCTGCGTAACCTGTTTTTCTGGATGATCTTTATCACCTTGATGCTGCCGGTTGAGGTGCGTATTTTCCCGACGGTGGAAGTGATCGCCAATCTGAAAATGCTCGACAGCTACGCGGGTCTGACCCTGCCGCTGATGGCCTCAGCGACCGCCACCTTTCTGTTTCGCCAGTTCTTCATGACGCTGCCGGACGAGCTGATTGAAGCGGCGCGCATCGACGGCGCTTCACCGATGCGCTTTTTCCGCGACATCGTGCTGCCGCTGTCAAAAACCAATCTCGCGGCGCTGTTCGTCATCACTTTCATCTACGGCTGGAACCAGTACCTGTGGCCGTTGCTGATTATTACCGACGTTGATCTCGGCACTGCCGTTGCGGGGATTAAAGGCATGATCGCCACCGGGGAAGGCACTACTCAGTGGAATCAGGTGATGGCGGCGATGCTGCTGACCCTGATTCCCCCCGTCGTTATCGTTTTAGCCATGCAGCGCGCGTTTGTACGCGGCCTGGTGGACAGTGAGAAGTAGGAAATTTTATGGCTGGTTTGAAATTACAGGCAGTAACCAAAAGCTGGGACGGCAAAACCCAGGTCATTCAGCCGTTAACGCTGGATGTGGCGGATGGCGAGTTTATTGTGATGGTTGGGCCGTCCGGCTGCGGTAAATCGACGCTGCTGCGTATGGTGGCCGGGCTTGAGCGGGTAACGAGCGGCGATATCTGGATTGACCGCCAGCGCGTTACGGAGATGGAGCCGAAAGACAGGGGCATTGCGATGGTGTTCCAGAACTACGCGCTCTACCCACACATGAGCGTAGAGGAGAACATGGCGTGGGGGCTGAAGATTCGCGGCATGGGCAAAGGGCATATTGCCGAACGGGTGAAAGAGGCGGCGCGGATTCTGGAGCTGGACGGTTTGCTCAAACGCCGTCCACGCGAGCTTTCCGGCGGCCAGCGCCAGCGTGTGGCAATGGGGCGTGCGATTGTGCGCGATCCGGCCGTCTTCCTGTTTGATGAGCCGCTGTCCAACCTTGATGCTAAATTGCGCGTCCAGATGCGCCTTGAGTTACAACATCTGCATCGCCGCCTGAAAACCACCTCGCTGTACGTGACGCACGATCAGGTCGAAGCGATGACGCTCGCCCAGCGGGTGATGGTGATGAACAAAGGCGTGGCGGAGCAAATCGGTACGCCGGTAGAGGTGTATGAGAAGCCCGCCAGCCGCTTTGTGGCGAGTTTTATCGGCAGCCCGGCGATGAACCTGCTGGAGGGGCGCATCAGCGCCGCAGGCACCCATTTTGAGCTGGAGAGCGGGATGGCGCTGCCCGTTAACTGGAACTATCGTCGCTATGCCGGGCGGAAAATGACGCTGGGTATCCGTCCTGAGCATATTGCGCTAAGCTCGCAAGCGGAAGGCGGTGTACCGCTGGTGATGGACACGCTGGAGATGCTGGGGGCGGATAACCTGGCGCACGGACGCTGGGGCGATCAAAAAATGGTCGTGCGGCTGGCGCATCAGCAACGCCCGACGGCAGGCGGCACGCTATGGCTGCATTTGCCGGAAAATCATCTGCATCTTTTCGATGGCGAAACAGGACAACGAGTATGAGTAACTGGCCTTATCCCCACATCGTCGCGCATCGCGGCGGCGGAAAACTCGCACCGGAAAACACGCTGGCGGCGATTGACGTGGGGGCGCGGTGCGGACACACGATGATTGAGTTTGACGTGAAGCTGTCGAAAGACGGCGAGATCTTTCTGCTGCATGACGACAACCTGGAGCGCACCAGTAACGGCTGGGGCGTGGCGGGGGAAGTCAACTGGCAGGATCTGTTGCGCGTTGATGCCGGGAGCTGGTTTAGCGGCAAGTTTAAAGGCGAGCCGTTGCCGCTGTTGTCTCAGGTAGCGGAACGCTGCCGCGAGCACGGCATGATGGCGAATATTGAAATTAAACCGACGACCGGCACCGGGCCATTGACGGGGAGAGTGGTGGCGCTGGCGGCGCGGGAGCTGTGGTCTGGAATGACCGCGCCTTTGCTTTCATCGTTTGAAATTGATGCGCTGGAAGCGGCGCAAAAGGCGGCGCCAGAGCTACCGCGCGGTTTACTGCTGGATGACTGGCGTGACGACTGGCATACGCTGACGACCTGGCTGGGCTGCGTCTCTGTTCATCTCAACCATAAATTGCTTGATGAAGCGCGGGTAAAAGTGCTCAAGGCGGCGGGACTGCGCATTCTGGTTTACACCGTCAACAAACCCCAGCGCGCGGCGGAACTGCTGCGCTGGGGCGTGGACTGCATCTGTACCGATGCCATTGATGTGATTGGGCCGGATTTTACTGCGGCGAGTTATTGAGCATATCGCCACTCTGTCGCTGGGGCAGCAGATGTTGCTGACCGCTGCTCTGGCGGGTTCCACCGCTTAACATCCCGCCATTGTTGTTTGGTAAAACCTGCTCACGCACCTGGCCCTGCTGGACCCGCTGCGCGTTATTGTTCATCTGCGTTTGCAGATGCTGTTGCTGAAGCTGGGTCTGCGTTTTTAACTGCTGGTTAAGCATCCCTTTCTGCTGGGTCTGCTGCGTCTGCATTTGGGTTTGCATCCGCTGTTGACTCGGGATCTGATACCCCGGCTGATTCGGGTTATTCATGGTGTTGATGGGCTGCGCAAAGCCAGAAAACGGCAGTAGCGCCGCTAAAATTAAGAGTCGTTTCATCGTCTTTCCTCCTCTGGGGGGATCTATTAAGTTTACTCCTTTCCCGCCGCAACGATGATTATTTCAGAGTTATGCACCAGGCTTAGTGGGGGGCTGACCCCGTATCTCTGGAGAATAACGATGATGAAACCGACGTTTTTGCGCCGGGTAGCCATTGCTGCTCTGCTCTCAGGAAGTTGTTTTAGTGTTGTTGCCGCGCCGCCTGCGCCACCTCCGGTGTCATACGGTGTTGAAGAGGATGTTTTCCACCCTGTTCGTGCGAAGCAGGGGATGGTGGCATCCGTGGATGCGATGGCGACCCAGGTCGGCGTCGATATCCTTAAGCAAGGGGGAAATGCCGTCGATGCGGCGGTTGCCGTTGGCTATGCGCTGGCGGTGACGCATCCGCAGGCGGGGAACCTCGGCGGCGGGGGTTTTATGCTGCTGCGCACCAAAGACGGGAACACCACGGCGATCGACTTCCGCGAAATGGCGCCAGCCAATGCCACCCGCGATATGTTCCTGGACGATCAGGGCAATCCTGACAGTAAAAAATCGCTGACGTCGCACCTGGCGACCGGTACGCCGGGCACCGTGGCCGGATTCTCGCTGGCGCTGGAGAAATACGGCACCCTGCCGCTCAACAAAGTGATACGCCCGGCGATGAAACTTGCGGATGAGGGATTCGTCGTCAACGATGCGCTGGCGGATGACCTGAAAACCTACGGTAGCGAGGTGCTGCCGAATTATGAAAACAGCAAGGCCATTTTCTGGAAAGACGGCGAACCGCTGAAGAAGGGCGACAAGCTGGTGCAGAAAAACCTGGCGAAAAGTCTGGAGATGATTGCTGAGAATGGCCCTGATGCCTTCTACAAAGGGGCAATAGCCGACCAGATCGCACAGGAAATGCAGAAGAACGGGGGGCTTATCACCAAAGAGGATCTGGCGGCTTACAAAGCGGTAGAACGCACGCCGATTAGCGGCGACTATCGCGGGTATCAGGTCTTTTCGATGCCGCCTCCGTCCTCCGGCGGCATTCATATCGTGCAGATCCTCAATATCCTTGAAAACTTCGACATGAAGAAATACGGGTTTGGTAGCGCCGATGCCATGCAGATAATGGCTGAAGCGGAGAAATATGCCTATGCCGATCGGTCGGAGTATCTCGGCGACCCGGATTTTGTGAAGGTGCCGTGGCAGGCGCTGACCAGTAAAGCGTATGCGAAATCCATTGCCGATCAGATAGATATCAATAAAGCCAAACCGTCCAGCGAGATTCGCCCCGGTAAACTGGCGCCGTATGAAAGCAATCAGACCACCCATTTCTCGGTGGTGGATAAAGACGGCAACGCGGTGGCCGTCACCTACACCCTGAACACCACGTTTGGTACCGGGATTGTGGCGGGAAACACCGGAATTCTGCTCAACAATGAGATGGATGACTTCTCCGCGAAACCTGGCGTACCAAACGTTTACGGTCTGGTGGGCGGCGATGCTAACGCCGTAGGGCCGAAGAAACGTCCGCTGTCGTCAATGTCGCCGACCATTGTGGTGAAAGACGGCAAAACCTGGCTGGTGACAGGCAGCCCTGGCGGTAGCCGGATTATTACCACCGTGCTGCAAATGGTGGTCAACAGTATCGATTTCGGGATGAATGTCGCTGAGGCGACCAACGCACCGCGTTTCCATCATCAGTGGCTGCCGGATGAGCTGCGCGTGGAAAAGGGCTTTAGCCCGGATACGCTGAAACTCCTGGAACAGCGTGGGCAAAAAGTCGCGCTGAAAGAAGCGATGGGCAGCACCCAGAGCATCATGGTTGGACCGGATGGTTCGCTGTACGGCGCGTCTGACCCGCGCTCAGTCGATGATTTAACGGCGGGGTATTGAGGTGAAATTGCCCGGTAGCGTTACGTTTGCCGGTGCCTTCAATTTCAAAGCCATGCTTCTCTGCACCCTTAGCAGATTAAAAGTCCTTTTAAACATCATTGACTTTAAAAACGGAGTCAACTGCATTTTTTTGCAAAAAGTATTGGACAAGTGCGAATGAGAATGATTATTATTGCTCTGCGTTCAGGGAGACCCTTGCGGAGAACCTGAAAGCACGACATTGCTCACATTGCTTCCAGTATTACTTTAGCCAGCCGGGTGCTGGCTTTTTTTTTGGCTCAGTTTCGGGCTGGTTTGCTGGTCAGTTTTGTAGGCCGGATAAGGCAAAGCCGTCATCCGGCAATGGCTCTTGTGATGCCGGATGGCGCTTATGCTTATCCGGCCTACGATCGTTTCACCGCTATTTCCCACATGTTGTTTGCGCTATGGTGTATGCAATCACCTTTCAAAAAGGACACTCCCATGACCTTACACTGCGCATTTATTGGCTTTGGTAAAAGCACCACCCGCTACCATCTGCCGTATGTTCTTAACCGTAAAGGCAGCTGGCATGTTGCGCATATCTTCCGCCGTCACGCGAAGCCGGAGGAGCAGGCGCCGATCTACTCGCATATTCACTTCACCAGCGATCTTGATGAAGTGCTGAACGATCCGCAGGTAAAACTGGTGATCGTCTGTACCCATGCGGACAGCCATTTTGACTACGCCCGGCGCGCGCTGGAGGCGGGAAAAAACGTGCTGGTGGAAAAACCGTTTACGCCAACGCTTGCCGAGGCGAAAGTGTTGTTCGAACTGGCGCGGAGCAAAGGGCTGACCGTCACGCCGTACCAGAACCGCCGCTTTGACTCCTGTTTCCTGACTGCCAAAAAAGCGATTGAGAGCGGTAAACTGGGCGAGATTGTTGAAGTTGAAAGCCACTTTGATTACTACCGACCGGTTGCGGAAACCAAACCTGGCCTGCCGCAGGACGGCGCGTTTTACGGCCTCGGCGTGCATACGATGGATCAAATGATTTCGCTGTTCGGACGCCCGGACCATGTGGCTTATGACATCCGCAGCCTGCGCAATAAAGCCAACCCGGATGATACGTTCGAAGCGCAGCTGTTTTACGGCGATCTGAAAGCCATCGTTAAAACCAGCCATTTAGTGAAGATCGATTACCCGAAATTTATCGTTCATGGCACCAGAGGCTCGTTTGTGAAGTACGGCATCGACCAGCAGGAAACCAGCCTGAAGGCCAATATCATGCCCGGCGAACCGGGGTTTGCGGCGGATGATTCTGTCGGCCTGCTGGAATACGTTAATGACGAAGGTGTGACGGTGAAAGAAGAGATGAAACCGGAGGTCGGCGACTATGGCCGCGTTTATGACGCCCTGTTCGAGACCATTACGCATGGCGTGCCAAATTACGTCAAGGAATCTGACGTTCTCACCAACCTTGAGATCCTTGAGCGGGCGTTTGAACAGGCGTCTCCGGCCACAGTAACCCTTGCGAAATAAACAAAATCAACGTCTCTGGGCTTGTTCATAATTTTTGAACAGAGGAGTCAATTTTCACCCTCTATGATCCCGTCTGGATTGGGTTCACACTTACTCCATCGAAAACATCTGGGGGGTGAATACAATGATCTACTTACGCAAAGCAAACGACCGTGGTCATGCGAATCATGGCTGGCTGGATTCCTGGCATACTTTTTCTTTTGCAAACTACTATGACCCTAACTTTATGGGCTTCTCGGCACTGCGCGTGATTAACGATGACGTTATTGAAGCAGGCCAGGGCTTTGGGACGCACCCGCATAAAGACATGGAAATCCTGACCTATGTGCTGGAAGGCGCAGTGGAACACCAGGACAGCATGGGTAACAAAGAGCAGGTTCCTGCCGGTGAGTTCCAGATCATGAGCGCCGGGACGGGCATTCGTCACTCGGAATACAACCCGAGCAATACCGACCGCCTGCGTTTGTATCAGATTTGGATCATGCCGCAGGAAAACGGGATTACACCGCGTTACGAGCAGCGTCGTTTTGACGCCGTACAGGGCAAACAGCTGGTGCTGTCGCCGGATGCGCGCGACGGTTCGCTGAAAGTGAATCAGGACATGGAACTGTACCGTTGGGCGCTGCTGAAAGACGAACAGTCGGTACACCAGATCTCCGCCGAACGCCGCATCTGGATTCAGGTGGTGAAAGGTAACGTCACCATTAACGGCACCAAAGCGTCTACCAGCGACGGTCTGGCGATTTGGGATGAGCAGGCGATCTCCATCCATGCCGACAGCGATAGCGAAGTGTTGTTGTTCGACCTGCCGCCAGTTTAAAAATACACGTCATCCTTCAAGCCGCATCTTTGTTGGCTTCCTGGCTCACCCCGGTCGCGTACTCGATGTACGCTTCCGGGGATTTAATGAGGGACATCCTTGTCCCTCACCAGAGGCAACCTTCGGTTGTTCAAATTCGTTCCTGACGAATTTGTCACTGCGTCGCCGCCTTGATGCAACTCGAATGATTTAGTGTATTTCTCACAATACAAAAACAACCTTAGTTTTCTCTGCGAAGGTTCATGCACGTCCGTGGTAAACTGGGGAAATCTATCCCTTTTATGCCTTTCAGGACGATGAAAAAGAAAAGACCCGTACTTCAGGATGTGGCTGACCGCGTAGGCGTGACCAAAATGACGGTCAGCCGTTTTCTGCGTAACCCGGAGCAGGTCTCCGTCGCGCTGCGGGGCAAGATCGCTGCTGCACTTGATGAACTGGGTTACATTCCCAATCGTGCTCCCGATATTCTTTCTAACGCGACCAGCCGTGCGGTGGGCGTTCTGCTGCCGTCGTTAACCAACCAGGTTTTCGCCGAGGTGTTACGCGGCATTGAGACCGTCACCGATGCCCACGGCTACCAGACGATGCTGGCGCACTACGGCTATAAGCCGGAAATGGAGCAGGAACGTCTGGAGTCGATGCTGTCATGGAACATTGACGGGCTAATCCTCACTGAACGTACCCATACGCCGCGCACGCTCAAAATGATTGAAGTCGCGGGCATTCCGGTGGTGGAGCTGATGGACAGCAAATCGCCATGCCTCGATATCGCCGTCGGTTTTGACAACTTTGAAGCCGCTCGTCAGATGACCGCCGCGATTATCGCGCGTGGCCATCGTCATATCGCCTATCTGGGGGCGCGCCTCGACGAACGTACTATCATCAAACAGAAGGGCTATGAACAGGCCATGCTGGACGCCGGGCTGGTGCCCTACAGCGTGATGGTGGAGCAATCGTCGTCTTACTCTTCCGGGATTGAGCTGATCCGCCAGGCAAGACGTGAATACCCGCAACTGGACGGTATTTTCTGTACCAACGATGACCTTGCCGTCGGGGCGGCGTTCGAATGCCAGCGTTTAGGGCTCAAAATTCCTGATGATATGGCGATTGCCGGTTTCCACGGCCACGACATTGGTCAGGTGATGGAACCGCGTCTGGCCAGCGTACTCACGCCGCGTGAGCGGATGGGCAGTATCGGCGCAGAGCGCCTGCTGGCGCGCATACGCGGTGAAGCGGTGACGCCTAAAATGTTAGATTTAGGTTTCACCTTGTCACCGGGTGGATCTATTTAGTCCAACAAATTTGAAGTAGCTCACACTTATTCACTTCTGCCACGAATGGATATTGCTTCTATTCTGGTCCGGCCGGACAATGTTACCGATAACAGTTACCCGTAACAATTCCTGATCCTTGTACTGTGGGGGCACCACTTTGAGCACGACTAACCATGATCACCACATTTACGTTCTGATGGGCGTATCAGGCAGTGGCAAATCCGCTGTCGCCAGCGAAGTGGCGCATCAGCTGCATGCCGCGTTTCTTGATGGCGATTTTCTCCATCCGCGTTGCAACATCATGAAAATGGCCTCCGGCGAGCCGTTGAATGACGACGACCGCAAGCCGTGGTTACAGGCGCTGAACGATGCGGCGTTTGCGATGCAGCGAACCAATAAGGTATCGCTGATTGTCTGTTCCGCACTGAAAAAACACTATCGCGACCTGCTGCGCGACGGTAATCCAAACCTGTCTTTCATCTACCTGAAAGGGGATTTTGACGTTATCGAAAGCCGCCTGAAGGCACGTAAAGGCCACTTCTTTAAAACGCAGATGCTGGTAACTCAGTTTGACACGCTGGAAGAGCCGGGCGCTGACGAGAGCGATGTACTGGTGGTGAATATCGATCAGCCGCTGGAAGGTGTCGTGGCAAGCACCATTGAGGTCATTAACAAAGGCAGTAAGTAGTGAGTACATTAACGCTTGTTTTAACAGCAGTAGGTTCTGTTTTACTGCTGCTGTTTTTAGTGATGAAGGCGCGTATGCACGCCTTCGTTGCTTTGATGGTGGTGTCTATTGGCGCAGGTCTCTTTTCCGGTATGCCGCTCGATAAAATCGCGGCGACGATGGAAAAAGGGATGGGCGGTACGCTTGGCTTCCTGGCGATTGTCGTCGCACTGGGCGCCATGTTCGGCAAAATTTTGCATGAGACGGGCGCAGTCGATCAGATTGCCGTCAAAATGCTCAAATCTTTCGGCCACAGCCGCGCGCATTACGCGATTGGTCTGGCGGGGCTGATTTGCGCGCTGCCGCTGTTCTTTGAAGTCGCCATTGTGCTGCTGATCAGCGTCGCATTCTCTATGGCGCGCCATACCGGAACAAACCTTGTGAAGCTGGTCATTCCGCTGTTTGCGGGCGTGGCGGCGGCTGCGGCGTTTCTGCTGCCCGGGCCTGCGCCGATGCTGCTGGCGTCCCAAATGCACGCTGATTTTGGCTGGATGATCCTGATTGGTCTGTGCGCGGCAATCCCTGGCATGATCATCGCCGGGCCGCTGTTTGGTAATTTTATTGGCCGCTATGTGGAACTGCATGTCCCGGACGACATTACCGAACCGCATCTGGGCGAAGGTAAAATGCCGTCATTTGGTTTCAGCCTCTCGCTGATCCTGCTGCCGCTGGTGCTGGTAGGGCTGAAAACGATCGCCGCGCGCTTTGTCGCGGAAGGTTCCAGCGCTTACGAATGGTTTGAGTTTATCGGCCACCCGTTCACCGCGATTCTGGTGGCGTGCCTGGTGGCAATCTATGGCCTGGCGGTGCGTCAGGGGATGGCGAAAGATAAAGTCATGGCGATCTGCGGTCAGGCGCTGCAACCGGCGGGCATTATTCTGTTGGTGATTGGCGCAGGCGGCGTGTTCAAGCAGGTTCTGGTGGATTCCGGCGTTGGCCCGGCGCTGGGCGAAGCGTTAACCGGTATGGGCTTGCCGATTGCTATCACCTGCTTCGTGCTGGCGGCAGCGGTGCGTATCATTCAGGGTTCCGCGACCGTCGCGTGCTTAACGGCGGTGGGGCTGGTGATGCCGGTGGTGGAACAACTGAACTTCTCCGGCGCGCAGATGGCGGCATTGTCTATCTGTATCGCGGGCGGTTCTATCGTGGTTAGCCACGTAAACGACGCCGGTTTCTGGCTGTTCGGTAAATTCACTGGCGCGACCGAAGCGCAAACGCTGAAGACCTGGACGATGATGGAAACTATTCTCGGCACCGTCGGCGCGATTGTCGGTATGATTGCGTTCCAGCTTCTGAGCTGAGTACTTGTTGCCCGGTGGCGCGCCGCTTACCGGGCCTGCAAGTGAGCACATATCCACACCGTAGGCCGGGTAAGCGCCACCCGGCTAGCCTTTCATCCACATCCGAATGCCGTCCAGGAACATCTGGGTCGCCATCATCACCAGAATCAACCCCATCAGACGTTCCAGCGCGTTAACCCCTTTCTCGCCCAGCAGACGCAGGAACAGCGACGATTGCAGCAGAATCACAAACGTGCCGCCCCAGGCGATCAGCAGAGCGATGACCAGATGCCCCATCTGGTTCGGATACTGATGCGATAACAGCATCAGCGTCGCCAGGATGGTCGGGCCCGCCACCAGAGGGATAGCCAGCGGTACGATAAACGGTTCTTCGCCCGCCGGGAGTCCGGCGCTGTTGCCTGATGCGCTGGGGAAAATCATCTTAATGGCGATCAGGAACAGAATAATCCCCCCGGAGATCGACACGGTTTCCGCCCGCAGGTTGAGAAAAGCCAAAATTTTCTCGCCCGCAAACAGGAAAATGAGCATCAGTAAAAGCGCAATAAACAGCTCGCGAACCATAATCGCCCGGCGGCGCTTTGGTTCGGTATGTTTCAGTACGGACATGAAAATGGGCAGGTTTCCGAGTGGATCCATAATCAGGATCAATAAAACTGCCGCTGAAATGATTTCATTCATAACTCAAATTCCCTGATAATTACTGCGGACTTTCTGCTTGCTTAGGAAGCGGGATAAGTCGCATTACTGATGGCTTCGCTATCATTGATTAATTTCACTTGCGACTTTGGCTGCTTTTTGTATGGTGAAGGAAGAACCAGTAGGACACTGGTTTGCATACACAGCACACATCTTTGCAGGAAAAAAACGCTATGAAAAATGTTGGTTTTATCGGCTGGCGCGGTATGGTCGGCTCTGTACTCATGCAACGCATGGTTGAAGAGCGCGACTTCGATGCCATTCGCCCTGTTTTCTTTTCTACTTCCCAGCTTGGGCAGGCAGCGCCGACGTTCGGCGGTACGCCCGGCGGCACACTTCAGGATGCCTTTGATCTCGACGCGCTGAAGGCGCTTGATATCATTGTGACCTGTCAGGGCGGCGATTATACCAACGAAATCTATCCAAAGCTCCGTGAAAGCGGCTGGCAGGGCTACTGGATTGACGCAGCATCCTCGCTGCGCATGAAAGACGACGCCATCATTATTCTTGATCCGGTTAATCAGGATGTCATTACCGACGGCCTGAACAACGGCATTAAAACCTTCGTCGGCGGTAACTGTACCGTCAGCCTGATGCTGATGTCGCTGGGCGGTCTGTTTGCTAATGACCTGGTGGACTGGGTTTCTGTTGCGACTTACCAGGCGGCGTCCGGCGGCGGCGCGCGTCATATGCGCGAACTGCTGGCGCAGATGGGCCACTTGTACGGTCACGTAGCCGATGAGCTGGCGACGCCTTCTTCCGCGATCCTCGACATTGAGCGCAAAGTGACGACCCTGACCCGCAGCGGCGACCTGCCGGTTGATAACTTTGGCGTACCGCTGGCGGGCAGCCTGATTCCGTGGATCGACAAACAGCTCGATAACGGCCAGAGCCGCGAAGAGTGGAAAGGCCAGGCGGAAACCAACAAAATTCTCAACACCTCTTCCGTGATCCCGGTGGATGGTCTGTGCGTGCGCGTCGGCGCGCTGCGCTGCCACAGCCAGGCGTTCACCATTAAACTGAAAAAAGACGTGTCTGTTCCGACCGTGGAAGAACTGCTGGCCGCGCACAACCCGTGGGCGAAAGTGGTGCCCAACGATCGTGACATTACCCTGCGTGAGTTAACCCCGGCTGCCGTTACCGGCACGCTCACTACGCCGGTTGGCCGCCTGCGTAAGCTGAACATGGGGCCGGAGTTCCTCTCCGCCTTTACCGTTGGCGACCAGCTGCTTTGGGGCGCGGCAGAACCGCTGCGCCGTATGCTGCGTCAGCTGGCGTAATTGTGGATGGCCTGGTGGCGCGAACGCTTATCAGGCCCACCAATAACGTGAATCATCAGGCCGGATAACGCATCGCCGCCATCCGGCAAACAAAACAGAGTTTAAATGTTGGGTGCTGAGTCACCCTTTTTTTTGCGTAATACAGGAGTAAGCGCAGATGTTCCAATATTTACCAGGAGTAAGATAAAGCATTGGCTATTCTTTAAGGGTGTCTTAATACCGGAGGTATTAAGCCTTAGCCTGAAGGTGGGACGGGGCAGAGAGGATGCACATTGGTGCTGCGCCGTTCAGGTCAAAGAAGTGTCACAACCTGATGTCGAAGATCAGTTGGAAGGGGTGACACCATAAAACAGGAAGACAGCCATGTCCGATCGTATCGATAGAGACGTGATTAACGCGCTAATTGCGGGCCATTTTGCGGACCCTTTTTCCGTACTTGGTATGCACCAAACCACCGCGGGACTGGAAGTCCGCGCCCTATTGCCTGATGCCACCGAAGTGTGGGTGATTGAACCGAAAACCGGACGTAAAGTCGGCAAACTAGAATGTATCGACTCACGCGGTTTTTTTAGCGGTGTGCTCCCCCGACGCAAAAATTTCTTTCGCTATCAGCTCGCTGTTGTCTGGCATGGACAGCAGAATCTGATTGACGATCCTTACCGTTTTGGCCCGCTGATCCAGGAAATGGATGCCTGGTTGCTGTCTGAAGGCACGCATTTACGCCCGTATGAAACGCTGGGCGCACATGCCGACACAATGGACGGCGTTACTGGAACCCGTTTTTCCGTCTGGGCGCCGAATGCCCAGCGCGTCTCCGTCGTTGGGCAATTCAACTACTGGGATGGCCGCCGCCACCCGATGCGCCTGCGCAAAGAGAGCGGTATCTGGGAGCTGTTTATTCCCGGCGCGCAACACGGTCAGTTGTACAAGTTCGAGATGATCGATGCGCATGGCAAGCTGAGAATCAAAGCCGACCCGTATGCGTTTGAAGCGCAAATGCGCCCGGAAACGGCCTCGCTGATCTGCGGTCTACCGGAAAAAGTGGTGCAGACGGAAGAGCGCAAACAAGCCAACCGGTTCGATGCGCCTGTCTCCATCTATGAAGTGCATCTGGGCTCGTGGCGTCGTCATACCGATAACAATTTTTGGCTGAGCTACCGCGAACTGGCGGATCAGCTTATTCCATACGTAAAATGGATGGGCTTTACCCACCTCGAACTGCTTCCTGTTAATGAACATCCCTTTGATGGCAGTTGGGGCTACCAGCCGACCGGGCTGTATGCGCCGACCCGCCGTTTCGGCACGCGCGATGACTTCCGCTATTTCATCAATGCCGCTCATCAGGCGGGTCTGAACGTCATTCTTGACTGGGTGCCGGGCCACTTCCCGTCGGATGATTTTGGTCTGGCGGATTTCGATGGCACCAAACTGTATGAGCACAGCGACCCGCGCGAAGGGTATCACCAGGACTGGAACACGCTTATCTATAACTACGGGCGCCGTGAAGTCAGCAACTATCTGGTCGGGAACGCGCTTTACTGGATTGAGCGTTTCGGCATTGATGCGCTGCGTGTAGACGCCGTGGCGTCGATGATTTACCGCGACTACAGCCGCAAAGAAGGCGAGTGGATCCCCAACGAGTTCGGCGGGCGTGAGAACCTGGAAGCCATTGAGTTCTTACGCAATACCAACCGTATTCTGGGAGAGCAGGTGTCTGGCGCGGTGAGCATGGCCGAGGAGTCCACTGACTTTGCTGGCGTGTCCCGACCACAGGATATGGGCGGACTGGGTTTCTGGTACAAATGGAACCTGGGCTGGATGCATGACACGCTGGACTACATGAAGCTGGACCCGGTTCATCGCCAGTATCATCACGATAAGCTGACCTTCGGCATGCTCTACAACTACACCGAAAACTTTGTCCTGCCGCTGTCGCATGACGAAGTGGTGCATGGCAAAAAATCGATTCTCGACCGTATGCCTGGCGACGCCTGGCAGAAATTCGCCAACCTGCGCGCCTATTACGGCTGGATGTGGGCGTTCCCCGGTAAGAAACTGCTGTTTATGGGCAACGAGTTCGCCCAGGGGCGCGAGTGGAACCACGACGCCAGCCTTGACTGGCATCTGCTGGAAGGCGGCGACAACTGGCACCACGGCGTACAGCGGCTGGTGCGCGATCTCAACCATACCTATCGCCACCATAAAGCGCTGCATGAACTTGATTTTGACGCTTACGGTTTTGAATGGCTGGTGGTGGATGATAACGAACGTTCGGTGCTGATTTTTGTTCGCCGCGATAAAGTCGGCAATGAAATCATCGTCGCCAGCAACTTTACCCCGGTGCCGCGCCATGACTATCGTTTTGGCATCAATCAGCCAGGGAAATGGCGGGAGATTGTGAATACCGACTCCATGCACTACCACGGCAGCAATACCGGCAACGGCGGGGTGGTGCACAGCGACGAGATCGCCAGCCACGGCCGCCAGCACTCATTGAGTCTGACGCTGCCGCCGCTGGCCACCATCTGGCTTGTGCGGGAGGGTGAATGACGCAACTGGCAACCGGCAAAGCGACACCGCATGGCGCGACGTATGACGGTCATGGCGTCAACTTCACGCTTTTTTCGGCACATGCGGAGCGCGTTGAACTGTGCGTGTTTGATGCGCTCGGCAATGAGCAGCGGTATGACCTGCCGGGGCGCAGCGGCGATGTCTGGCACGGCTACCTTGCCGACGCCAGACCCGGCCTGCGCTACGGGTATCGCGTACACGGCCCGTGGCAACCCGCGCAAGGGCACCGCTTTAACCCGGCAAAACTGCTTATCGATCCCTGCGCTCGCCGCGTTGAAGGGGAGCTGAAGGATAACCCGCTGCTGCACGGCGGGTACGACGAGCCGGATCATCGTGATAATGCCGCCGTTGCCCTGAAGTGCGTTGTCACCGCCGACCGCTATGACTGGGAAGATGACGCCCCGCCGCGCACGCCGTGGGGTAACACGGTCATCTACGAAGCGCATGTGAAGGGGCTGACGTACCTGCATCCGGCGATCCCGTCAGAGATTCGCGGCACCTGGAAGGCGCTGGGCCATCCGGTGATGATCGCGTATTTCAAGCAGTTGGGCATTACCGCGCTGGAGCTGTTGCCGGTGGCGCATTTTGCCAGTGAACCGCGCTTACAGCGCCTGGGGCTGTCGAATTACTGGGGCTATAACCCGGTGGCGATGTTCGCGCTGCATCCGGCTTATGCCTGCTCCCCGGAAACGGCGCTGGATGAGTTTCGCGATGCCATCAAAGCGCTGCATAAAGCCGGTATTGAAGTCATTCTTGATATTGTGCTGAACCATAGCGCGGAGCTGGATCTCGACGGGCCGCTCTTCTCCCTGCGCGGAATCGACAACCGTAGCTATTATTGGATCAAGGAGGATGGCGACTATCACAACTGGACCGGCTGCGGCAACACCCTCAATCTGAGCCATCCCGGTGTGGTGGAGTTTGCGTGCGAGTGCCTGCGTTACTGGGTTGAAACATGCCATGTGGACGGTTTTCGTTTTGATCTGGCCTCCGTGATGGGGCGCACCCCGGCGTTCCGTCAGGATGCGCCGCTGTTTACCGCCATCAACAATTGCCCGGTATTGTCGAGCGTGAAGCTCATTGCTGAGCCCTGGGATATCGGCGAAGGCGGCTATCAGGTGGGGAATTTCCCGCCGCCGTTTGCCGAGTGGAACGACCATTTCCGTGACGCGGCACGCCGCTTCTGGTTGCAACGCAATCTACCCCTCGGTGAGTTTGCCGGACGTTTCGCCGGTTCCAGCGATGTGTTTAAACGCCACGATCGCCTGCCCAATGCGTCCGTCAATCTGATCACCGCGCATGACGGTTTTACGCTGCGCGACTGTGTTTGTTTCAATCAGAAACACAATGAGGCGAACGGTGAGGAAAATCGGGACGGCACCAACAACAATTACAGTGATAATCATGGTAAAGAGGGATTAGGCGGCACGCTGGATCTGATTGAACGGCGGCGCGACAGCATTCATGCCCTGCTGACCACGTTGTTGCTTTCTCAGGGAACGCCGATGCTGCTGGCGGGCGATGAACACGGCCATAGCCAGCACGGCAACAATAACGCTTACTGCCAGGATAACGCATTAACCTGGCTGGACTGGCAGCAGGCAAACAGTGGGCTAACCACCTTTACCGCTGCATTGATTCATCTTCGCCAGCAGATACCGGCATTAGTGGGAAATCGCTGGTGGGAAGAAAATGACGGCAATGTTCGTTGGCTGAATAAAAATGCAGAGCCCTTAAGCGCGGGCGAGTGGGAAAACGGGCCGAAACAGATGCAGATCCTGCTTTCAGACCGCTTCCTTATCGCGATAAACGCCACGCTTGAGGTGACAGATATCGTTTTACCTGAAGGGGAGTGGCACGCTATTCCCCCATTCGCTGGAGAGGATAATCCGGTGATTACGGCTGTCTGGCAGGGACCTGCGCACGGACTGTGTGTGTTCCAGAGATGATAAAAAAGGAGTTAGTCATGGTGAGTTTAGAGAAGAACGATCGTGTAATGTTGGCGCGCCAGCTGCCATTAAAATCTGTTGCCCTGATCCTGGCCGGTGGCCGTGGTACACGCCTGAAAGATTTAACCAACAAACGTGCCAAACCTGCCGTGCACTTTGGCGGTAAGTTCCGCATCATCGATTTTGCCTTATCCAACTGTATTAACTCCGGGATCCGCCGCATTGGCGTGATTACGCAATACCAGTCTCATACTCTGGTACAGCATATTCAGCGCGGCTGGTCATTCTTCAGCGAAGAGATGAACGAATTCGTCGACCTGCTTCCCGCCCAGCAAAGGATGCAGGGTGAAAACTGGTATCGTGGAACGGCGGATGCCGTGACCCAGAACCTGGACATCATTCGTCGCTATAAAGCGGAATATGTGGTGATCCTCGCGGGCGATCATATCTACAAGCAGGACTACTCGCGCATGCTGATCGACCACTTCGAAAAAGGAGCGCGCTGCACCGTGGCGTGTATGCCGGTGCCGATTGAAGAGGCCACCGCGTTTGGCGTGATGGCGGTGGACGAGGGTGACAAGATCATCGAGTTTGTTGAAAAACCGGCGAATCCGCCAGCCATGCCTGGCGACGCGACGAAATCTCTCGCCAGCATGGGGATCTACATTTTCAACGCCGATTATCTGTATGAGTTGCTGGAGGAGGACGACAAAGACGACACCTCCAGCCACGATTTCGGTAAAGATATCATCCCAAAAATCACCAAAGCCGGTATGGCATATGCGCATCCATTCCCGCTGTCCTGCGTGCAGTCCGATCCCGAATCTGAACCTTACTGGCGCGATGTGGGCACGCTGGAAGCCTACTGGAAAGCCAACCTCGACCTGGCCTCGGTGACGCCGGAACTCGACATGTATGATCAGGACTGGCCGATCCGCACGCACATGGAGTCTCTGCCGCCTGCAAAATTCGTTCAGGACCGCTCCGGCAGCCACGGCATGACGCTTAACTCGCTGGTCTCCGGCGGGTGCATTATATCCGGTTCGGTGGTGGTGCAGTCCGTCCTGTTCCCGCGCGTGAGGGTGAACTCATTCTGTAACATCGATTCGGCAGTCCTGCTGCCAGAGGTCTGGGTTGGACGCTCATGCCGCTTGCGTCGTTGCATCATCGATCGCGCCTGCGTAATCCCGGAAGGTATGGTGATTGGCGAAAACGCGGAAGAAGATGCCCGTCGTTTCTACCGTTCAGAGGAAGGCATTGTGCTGGTCACGCGTGAAATGCTGCGCAAATTGCAGGTCAAACAGGAGCGATAATGCAGGTTTTACATGTATGTTCAGAGATGTTCCCCCTGCTCAAAACAGGTGGTCTGGCGGATGTGATTGGCGCGTTGCCTGCGGCACAGATTGCGGATGGTGTGGATGCTCGTGTGCTGCTTCCTGCATTTCCTGATATTCGTCGGGGCATCCCGGATGCGCAGGTAGTGACCCGGCGCGATACCTTTGCGGGAAGAATTACGCTCCTGTTCGGGCATTATAACGGCGTGGGAATCTACCTGATTGATGCGCCGCATCTGTATGATCGTCCGGGAAGCCCTTATCACGATACGAATTTATTCGCCTATACCGATAACGTCCTGCGGTTTGCGCTGTTGGGATGGGTGGGATGTGAAATGGCCTGCGGGCTTGATCCATTCTGGCGCCCGGATGTGGTGCATGCGCACGACTGGCATGCAGGCCTGGCGCCTGCGTATCTGGCTGCGCGCGGGCGTCCGGCGAAATCGGTGTTTACCGTACACAACCTGGCCTATCAAGGCATGTTTTATGCACATCACATGGATGACATCCAACTGCCATGGTCGTTCTATAACATGCATGGTCTGGAGTTTAACGGGCAGATTTCATTCCTGAAGGCGGGGTTGTATTACGCCGACCATATTACGGCGGTGAGCCCGACCTATGCGCGTGAAATTACCGAGCCGCAGTTCGCGTACGGGATGGAAGGCCTGCTGCGTCAGCGTCATCAGGAAGGGCGTCTGTCCGGCGTGCTGAATGGCGTGGATGAGAAAATCTGGAGCCCGGAAACGGATCTGCTGCTGGCGGCGCGCTATACGCGTGATTCGCTGGAGGAGAAAGCGGAGAACAAGCGCCAGCTACAGATTGCGATGGGGCTGAAAGTGGATGACAAAGCGCCGCTGTTCGCCGTGGTCAGCCGTCTGACCAGCCAGAAAGGGCTGGATCTGGTGCTGGAGGCGTTGCCGGGATTGCTGGAGCAGGGCGGGCAACTGGCGCTGCTGGGCGCGGGCGATCCGGTATTGCAGGAAGGATTTTTAGCGGCGGCGGCGGAACACCCAGGCCGGGTGGGCGTGCAGATCGGCTATCACGAAGCCTTCTCTCACCGCATCATGGGCGGGGCGGATGTCATTCTGGTGCCCAGCCGCTTTGAGCCGTGCGGCTTAACGCAGTTATACGGACTGAAGTACGGCACGCTGCCGCTGGTGCGGCGTACCGGTGGGCTTGCTGATACGGTGTCGGACAGTTCGCTGGAAAACCTGGCGGACGGCATCGCCAGTGGGTTTGTATTTGAAGATAGTAATGCCTGGTCTCTGTTACGGGCGATCCGGCGTGCTTTCGTGTTGTGGTCCCGACCTTCGCTCTGGCGGTTTGTGCAACGCCAGGCTATGGCCATGGATTTTAGCTGGCAAGTCGCGGCGAAGTCTTACCGCGAGCTTTACTATCGCTTGAAATAGTTATCCAGGAATCACCTATATGAATGCTCCATTTACTTATGCATCGCCCACTCTTAGCGTAGAAGCGCTTAAGCATTCTATTGCCTACAAACTGATGTTCACGATTGGTAAAGATCCGGTCATTGCCAATAAACATGAATGGCTGAACGCCACGCTGTTCGCGGTGCGCGATCGCCTCGTGGAACGCTGGCTGCGTTCTAACCGTGCTCAACTGTCGCAGGAAACCCGTCAGGTCTATTACCTGTCGATGGAATTTTTGATTGGCCGAACCCTCTCCAATGCCTTGTTATCGTTGGGTATTTACGACGATGTTAAAGGGGCGCTGGAAGCGATGGGGCTGGATCTCGAAGAACTGATTGATGAAGAGAACGACCCCGGTCTTGGCAACGGCGGTCTTGGCCGTCTGGCGGCGTGCTTCCTTGATTCGCTGGCGACCCTGGGCCTGCCGGGGCGCGGCTATGGAATTCGCTACGACTACGGCATGTTCAAGCAGAACATTGTCGAGGGGCGGCAGAAAGAGTCCCCGGACTACTGGCTGGAATACGGCAATCCGTGGGAGTTCAAACGCCATAATACGCGCTACAAGGTGCGTTTCGGCGGGCGAATTCAGCAGGAAGGCAAGAAAGCCCGCTGGATTGAAACCGAAGAGATTCTGGCGGTGGCCTATGACCAGATTATCCCGGGTTATGATACCGACGCCACCAACACGCTGCGCCTGTGGAGCGCTCAGGCCAGTAGCGAAATCAACCTTGGTAAATTTAACCAGGGCGACTATTTCGCGGCGGTAGAGGATAAAAACCACTCTGAAAACGTATCCCGCGTGCTTTACCCGGATGACTCCACCTATTCGGGACGCGAGCTGCGCCTGCGCCAGGAGTACTTCTTGGTTTCCTCAACGGTACAGGACATTCTGAGCCGCCACTACCAGCTGCATAAAACCTATGACAACCTGGCGGATAAAATCGCCATTCACCTCAATGATACCCACCCGGTGCTGTCGATCCCGGAACTGATGCGCTTGTTGATTGATGAGCACAAATTCAGCTGGGACGATGCGTTTGAGGTGTGCTGCCAGGTCTTCTCCTACACCAACCACACGCTGATGAGCGAAGCGCTGGAAACCTGGCCGGTGGATATGCTGGGTAAAATCCTGCCGCGTCATTTGCAGATCATCTTTGAGATTAACGACTATTTCCTGAAAACGTTGCAGGAGCAGTATCCCAACGATACCGCTCTGCTGGGGCGGGCGTCGATTATCGATGAGTCCAACGGTCGTCGCGTCCGTATGGCGTGGCTGGCGGTAGTGGTGAGCCATAAAGTGAATGGCGTGTCGGAGCTGCACTCTAACCTGATGGTGCAGTCGCTGTTTGCTGATTTTGCGAGTATCTTCCCGACCCGCTTCTGCAACGTGACCAACGGCGTGACGCCGCGCCGCTGGCTGGCGCTGGCGAACCCGTCGCTTTCTGAGGTGCTGGACGAAAATATCGGGCGCACCTGGCGTACGGATCTCAGCCAGCTAAGCGAACTACAGCAGCATTGCGATTTCCCGCTGGTGAATCACGCGGTGCGCCAGGCGAAGCTGGAAAACAAAAAACGGCTGGCAATACTCATCGCTCAGCAGTTGAACGTGGTGGTCAATCCGAAGGCGTTGTTTGATGTGCAGATTAAACGTATTCACGAGTACAAACGTCAGTTGATGAATGTGCTGCATGTGATTACGCGTTATAACCGCATCAAGGAAGATCCTGAGGCGGAATGGGTGCCGCGCGTGAATATCTTTGCCGGTAAGGCGGCTTCGGCCTATTACATGGCGAAGCACATTATTCACCTGATCAATGACGTTGCTAAGGTGATCAACAACGATCCGCAGATTGGCGATAAGCTGAAAGTGGTGTTTATCCCGAACTACAGCGTGAGCCTGGCGCAGGTCATTATTCCTGCCGCCGACCTGTCTGAGCAGATTTCGCTGGCGGGTACGGAGGCGTCCGGCACCAGTAACATGAAGTTTGCGCTCAACGGCGCGCTGACCATCGGTACGCTGGACGGCGCAAACGTCGAGATGCTGGAGCATGTGGGGGCGGAGAATATCTTTATCTTTGGTAATACGGCGGAAGAGGTGGCAGAACTGCGCAAGCAGGGCTATAAACCGCGCGAGTATTACGAAAAAGATACGGAGCTGCACCAGGTGCTGACGCAGATCGGCAGCGGCGTGTTCAGCCCGGAAGAGCCGGGGCGCTACCGTGATCTGGTGGATTCGTTGATTAACTTTGGCGACCACTATCAGGTGCTGGCGGATTATCGTAGCTATGTTGATTGCCAGGATAAGGTGGATGAATTGTATCGTCATCCCGAAGAGTGGACCGCGAAAGCGATGCTCAATATCGCCAATATGGGGTATTTCTCTTCCGACAGGACGATCAAGGAGTATGCCGAAAATATCTGGCACATTGATTCGGTAAGGTTGTAACACGGGGCAGGACTAGCTGTAGGCCGGATAAGACGTTAGCCGCCATCCGGCAAAAGGCCCGGTGGCGCTGACGCTTACCGGGCCTGTGGACTGTTTTGTAGGCCGGATAAGGCGTAGCCGCCATCCGGTATTGTCATTACGACGCCAGCGACAACTGACGTTTGCCAATATATTCCGCCAGCCACTGGCTCACGCGGGACTGCTGCTCGGCGTTGAGCCACATCCCTTCTTTGGTGCGGCGCCACAACGCGTCGTCCGCACGACGTACCCATTCGTGATCCACCAGATACTTCAGCTCCGCTTCGTAAAGTTCGTGACCGAAATCTTCACCTAACTCGGCAACGGAGGTGGCTTCGCCGAGTATCCACTCGGTATTGCTGCCGTAGGTGCGGGAATAATGACGCGCCAGCGACTCCGTCAGGAACGGATAGCGGCGGCGCAGTTTGGCCGCGTAATCTTCACGATCGCCGCCGATATCCCCGCCAGGAAGCACGCACTCTTTAGTCCAGGCCGGGCCAATGCCCTGGTAATAAGACGACAGTTTTTCCATCGCGTGTTCGGCCAGCTTACGATAAGTGGTCAGCTTACCGCCGAATACCGACAGCAGCGGCGCTTTGCCGTTTTCATCGTGGATATCCAGCGTGTAGTCACGGGTGATCGCCTGCGGAGAATCGGACTCGTCATCGCACAGCGGACGCACGCCGGAGTAGGTCCAGACGATATCGTCGCGGCCCAGTTGTTTCTTGAAGTGCGCGTTATAGACTTTCAGCAGGTAATTGATTTCGCTTTCATCAATTTTCACTGCCTTCGGATCGCCTTTGTACTCCACGTCAGTGGTGCCGATGATTGAGAACTCATCCATCCACGGAATCACAAATACGATACGCTTATCTTCGTTTTGCAGGATATAAGCCTGTTTCTGCGTATGCACGCGCGGCACCACAATGTGGCTGCCTTTGATCAGACGAATGCCGTAGGGTGAAGGCAGGTGCATACCGTCGTCGAAGAACTGTTTTACCCACGGCCCCGTGGCGTTGACCAGACCACGCGCCTGCCAGGTGTGCTTTTTACCGGTATCGATATCTTCCGCTTCTACGATCCACAGACCGTTTTCACGACGGGCAGAGGTCGCTCGGGTACGGGTTAACACTTCCCCGCCTTTACGCACCACCATTTGGGCGTTTGCCAGAACCAGACGCGCATCGTCTACCCAGCAGTCAGAATATTCGAAACCGCGCACAATCTCCGGTTTCAGCACCGAATCTGCGCCAAAACGCAAACCGGTTGAACCGGGCAGACTGGTGCGCTTGCCCAGATGATCGTACATAAACAAACCAATTCGGATCATCCATGCCGGGCGCAGGTGCGGGCGGTGAGGCAGGCGGAAGCGCATCGGGAAGGCGATGTGCGGCGCCATTTTCAGCAGCACTTCACGTTCGGCCAGCGCTTCGCTGACCAGGCGGAATTCATAGTGTTCAAGGTAGCGCAAGCCACCGTGAATTAATTTAGAGCTGGCGGAAGAGGTTGCACAGGCCAAATCCTGCGCTTCCAGCATGAGCACGGATAAACCACGTCCGGCGGCGTCTGCCGCGATACCCGCACCGTTAATGCCCCCGCCTATCACAATCAGATCTTTGGTTTCCATGCTACCCTCTTGCACTTTCGTTAAAGCTCAAAAATGTTCGTTATCGAGCATAATAGCAAAAAAACGAGCTGGTGGTAACATCGAAAAAACATTTTAGAGTGATACATATAACATTATGGCGTTTACTTACCCCGGCGACGTACACTGAACGGTAAAATAGCCATCTGCATATAAAGCCTGCATATAAAAGAAAGAGAGACTCATGGATCAGTTTGAATGTATTAATGTCGAAGAAGCTCACCAGAAACTGCACCAGGGAACGGCGGTGCTGGTGGATATCCGCGATCCGCAAAGCTATGCGATGGGCCACACGCCGCAGGCGTTCCATCTGACCAACGATACGCTGGGCGAGTTTATGCGCGACCATGATTTCGATACCGTGGTGATGGTGATGTGCTATCACGGCAATAGCAGCAAAGGCGCGGCACAGTACCTGCTACAACAGGGTTATGACGCGGTTTACAGTATTGATGGCGGGTTTGATGCCTGGCACCGCCATTTCCCCTCAGAGGTGGCATTTGGCGCTTAAGCCCACAAAGATGCAGCCTGAAGCCGGAAGGGCCTATATACTGTCCTCTTTTGTGTGGACTAAGCGACAGCAACAATGTTGATGATTACCTCTTTTGCTAACCCCCGCGTGGCGCAGGCATTTGTTGATTACATGGCGACGCAGGGCGTTATCCTGACGATTCAACAACATCATCAAAGCGATGTCTGGCTGGCGGACGAATCTCAGGCCGAGCGCGTGCGGGCGGAGTTGGCGCGCTTTCTGGAAAATCCCGCCGATCCGCGTTATCTGGCGGCAAGCTGGCAGTCCGGTCATACCGGCAGCGGGCTGCACTATCGCCGTTTCCCGTTTATCGCCACATTGCGCGAGAGGGCGGGCCCGGTCACCTGGCTTATTATGATCGCCTGTATCCTGGTGTTCGTTGCGATGAGCATCGTCGGCGCGCAGAGCGTCATGGTGTGGCTGGCGTGGCCATTTGATCCGTCACTGAAATTTGAGTTCTGGCGCTATTTCACCCATGCGTTTATGCACTTCTCGTTAATGCATATCCTCTTCAACCTGTTGTGGTGGTGGTATATCGGCGGGGCGGTGGAAAAGCGTCTGGGCAGCGGAAAACTGATTGTTATTACCGTCATCAGCGCATTGCTGAGCGGTTATGTACAGCAGAAATTCAGCGGCCCGTGGTTTGGTGGGCTTTCCGGCGTGGTTTACGCGCTGATGGGCTACGCCTGGCTACGTGGTGAACGCGATCCGCAAAGCGGCATATATCTACAGCGTGGGCTTATTGCTTTTGCGTTGATCTGGATTGTTGCCGGGTGGTTTGATGTGTTTGGCATGTCGATGGCGAACGGTGCGCACATCGCCGGGCTGGCCGTGGGGCTGGCGATGGCATTTGCTGACACGGTGAATGCGCGAAAACGAACATGATTGGGGTTGCGCCGGATGGCGGCGAAACGCCTTATCCGGCCTACTAAAAATGCACGGTCGGTAGGCCGGATAAAACGCCATGCGTCGCCATCCGGCAAAATTCCAGGGAATAACAATGAAACAGACACAACGTCATGACGCTATCATCGAACTGGTAAAAAAGCAGGGATACGTCAGCACTGAAGAACTGGTGGAACATTTCTCCGTCAGCCCACAAACCATCCGTCGGGATCTCAACGACCTGGCGGAGCAGAATATGATCCTGCGCCACCACGGCGGCGCGGCGTTGCCTTCCAGCTCGGTAAACACGCCGTGGCACGATCGTAAAGCGACGCAAACGGCGGAGAAGGAACGTATTGCACGGAAAGTCGCTACGCAAATCCCCAACGGTTCAACGCTGTTTATCGATATCGGCACGACGCCGGAAGCGGTGGCGCATGCCTTGTTGGATCACAGTAACCTGCGCATTGTGACCAACAATCTCAACGTGGCGAACACGCTGATGGTGAAAGAGGATTTTCGCATTATTCTCGCTGGCGGTGAGCTTCGCAGCCGTGACGGCGGCATTATTGGCGAAGCGACGCTCGATTTCATCTCTCAATTCCGCCTGGATTTTGGCATTCTGGGGATCAGCGGTATCGACAGCGATGGGTCGCTGCTGGAATTTGATTATCACGAAGTACGCACGAAACGCGCGATTATTGAAAATTCACGCCATGTGATGCTGGTTGTGGATCACTCGAAGTTTGGTCGTAATGCGATGGTGAATATGGGCAGCATTAGCCTGGTGGATGCCGTCTATACCGATATGACGCCGCCAGCAGGGGTATTGCAGGTGCTTACCGACCACCATATTCAGTTAGAGTTGTGCTGATCGTGATTGTAGGCCCGGTAAGCGTAAGCGCCACCGGGCAATCATCACACTCCGTACCCCATCATTTTCAAAAGCCTCTGCGCATGTTGTACGGCGTCCTGACGATGCGCGACGCCGAGCTTCTGATATAAATTGCGAATGTGCGTTTTGATGGTCGTGGCCGCAACCGCCAGCTCGCCAGCGATTTGCTCGTTGCTGTAGCCGGAATAGATCAGTCCCAGAACCTGCCACTCACGCTGCGTTAGCGGGCTGGTGCGGATCAGCTCTGGTACGTCCGGGTGATTTAACAGCCGCTCCACAAAGCCCTCGTCAAAATGGGCGAACTTATGTCGATGGTGCTGGTTAATTTCCCGCAGGATGCGCTGTGCGCGATGTTGTTCAAGCTCCGGCAGCGTATTCAACTGAATCAACTGACGCAGTTGCTGCGCCATCGCTTCGCCTTCAATCACAAAGTGGCTGATGAAACCGGTACGGTTCGCCAGTTGCAGCGCATCAAGCAACACCCGCTGGGCGTCGTTTTTACGTCCGGCCTGCCAGTACAGTTGATTAAGCAACAGCAGGTTACGGTTAAGATCGCTCATTAAACGCAGGCTACGGGCGTTCTCGTTTAGCTCTTCCAGCACAATCTCTGCGGATTCAAACTCACCCAGCAGGATCTGCGCCCTGGCGATATTACGCCACTGGCCTTGCAGGAAGTGGTTGTTGGCAAATTCTGGTTTCGGCGTATGACGCAGCCAGTTGGCGGCGGACTTCTTATCGCCCGTCATCTGCCAGTAAATCACGCGAACCTTATCGGCATTGGAAATCCAGTCGCTGTGATACTGGCCGTTGCCCAGCAGGTTCTCCAGACGGTTCAACTGCGTGCGGGCATTATCCAGATCGCCGCGCGCCAGCGAGCACTGCACCAGCAGCGCCAGACACTGCAATTGCTGCTGCGGCTGGAATGCGGAAAGTACATCAATACCGCTGCGGGCGGAGGCTTCCGCTTCGTCAAGACGCGCCCATGCCCACAGAAGCTGCGCGCGAATGCGCATCAGGAACTCGTGCATCGGCAACTGTTCGAGATGTTGCTCTTTAATCAGCTGGAACGCTTTCTCCTGGGTTTCCCAGGCGGCCTGCAAAAAGCCCTGGGCGAAGAGAATTTCACTTTGTTGGAGCAGGCTCCAGAGGGCGTAATGCCAGACGTCATGATGACGCGACATTTGCTCAGTTTGCTGCATCAGCGACAGTGAACGGGAGAGATCGCCTTTACAGTGCAGCACTTCGCCGTGTACGGAGGTGGCGACAATACGGCTGTAAAACCAGGCGATCGGCAGCTCATCCAGCGCCAGTTTTGCCAGACGTTCCGCTTCATCCGGGTTGCCGTCGTTAATCGCGACCTGAGCGCGCAGGGCGTTGAATTCCGCATGCAGCGTACCGTCCATCATGCCCTGAATTTCTTGCTCAGCGCGCGCCAGCAGGGTATTCACTTCGCTGTAGCGGTGCTGGCTTTGCATCAGCCATGCCTGCAACAGAACCAGCCGCGGGTTTTCCAGCAAACTTTCCCACGGCAGGGCCTTTAACGACTCTTCCAGCAGCGCCAGCTCACTGTGGTTAAATAGCCCCCACGCATGATTCAGCAGGATATCGCGCAGCATATGCGCATCGCCCGCCGCCAGGGCATGGTGAATGGCTTCGCTGGGGAAACCTTGCGCCATCCAGCTTTCGGCGGCAGCGCGGTGGATATCCGGCAGCTCGGTCGCCAGTTCCCACTGGCAACGCTGACGCAGGAAACTGCCAAACAGCGGGTGATAGCTGAACCATTCGCCCGTATCGTCCATGCGTTGCAGGAACAGCCCCTGACGCTCAATCTCCTCCAGACGCATCTGCCCGTTCTCTTCGCCCGTCACGCGCACGATCAGCGCATCGTTCATCGAACGCAGGATGGCGCTTTTCAGCAGAAAATGTCGGGTACTCACGTCCACGTTGTCCAGCACTTCATCGACCAGGTAATCAGACAGATGGCTGGCGTTGATTCCCGCCAGGCGTCGCGCAGACTGGTGCGCGGAGTTATTGTTCTGGCGGGCGGAAAGGGCGATAAGCTGTAGCGCGGTTGCCCAACCGGCGACGTCGTCGCACATCCGGCTGCTCTCGGCGGCTTCGATAGGCGAGGACAGACGACGGTCAAAGAACTGTTTTGCTTCCTGATGGTTAAAGGCTAATTGCTGGCTGCCGATTTCCAGCAGCTGATCGCGAACGCGCAGATTAGCGATGCCGAGCTGCGGTAAATTACGCGACAGCACGACCAGCGTGAGATTTTCGGGTTGATGACGCAGGAAAAAGCGCATCGCGTCGTGGATCACCGGGTTTGTGATCAGATGGTAATCATCAATGACCAGATAAAGCGGGCGATGCCACTCAGCCAACTCAATAAAGAGTTGCGCGAAAAGGGAGGTCAGGCTGACGTACTGGCGTTTTTGCACCATGACTTCACTGGTGGAGCAATGCCCGCCCGTTGCCTGCTGAAGCGCGGCAATTAAATAACTGGCGAATCGCTCCTGCTGGTTGTCGCCTTCATCCAGCGAGAACCAGCCTAACTCGTTTTTCCCGGCTGCCCACTGTGAAACAAGCGTGGTTTTCCCATAGCCCGCAGGGCTTGTTACCAGGGCCAGCCTGAAATTGTTCGCGCCGGAAAGTTTAGCCAACAGGCGCTCACGAACCACCGTATGGTCGAGTCGAACCGGACGACTTAATTTAGACGGAATCAACATAGTAATCACTTCACTGTGAGGAAATGGGGAAATGCGATTTTTTTTGCGCTTCGTAATTAATAGATATAAGGTCGGACAGAAACCGGTTTAATGCAAGCTATGCAAGTTTTTTGTGTGTCTGAATTTGCACTCTGTCACAATTCTAAATATCCATTGCAAGAAACGGTTTAGCACGGTCTGAGTGTGCGTGGAGACTGGGATGGTGCCCGATCCTGCCTGCCCCAAATAATGCCGTTACCTCTGTGTGGTTACTGTACTTTTTAATGAAAGTCAGGAAGTAATGAACTCAGGGAATTATTCAGGAACGGAAATAACTGAATGGGGTTGATATTTCAGGTTAGAAACTATTTCCGCATTTACATATTCACTTTCAATAAACCTCCGCGATTTAATTATTTGTGTCATCGTGCGTAAAACGGCGTGCAGTCGCAGGTATGCTGTGCGGTAATTCGACGTATTCATCGGCAATCCACTACCTTTAAGTGGCGGCGATCACACTTTTATGCTCATCCCCACTACTCCTCCCTGCCTAATCCCGGGTGGGATGAGGAAGGTCAACATCGAGCCAGGCAAACTAACGATAACGTTGTTTTATTACCTGAGGATTCGGAATTTCTATGTCACAGCCTACCTTCAACAAAGATCACTTTCAGGCTGCCCTGATGCGTCAGTGGCAGCGTTTCGGTTTACTGTCGGCTCATGAGATGACATCTCGCCAGTGGTGGCAGGCCGTTAGCGGCGCACTGGCTGAATTGCTCAGCGCGCAACCTGCGGCGAAACCGGCTAAAAACCAGCGTCATGTTAACTACATCTCGATGGAATTCCTGATTGGCCGCCTGACCGGGAACAACCTGTTGAATCTGGGCTGGTATCAGGCGGTGAGCGATGTGCTGAAAACGCACGACGTCAACCTGACCGACCTGCTGGAGGAAGAGGTTGATCCTGCGCTGGGCAACGGTGGTTTAGGGCGTCTGGCGGCATGTTTCCTGGACTCTATGGCGACGGTAGGCCAGTCCGCAACGGGCTATGGCCTGAACTACCAGTATGGGCTGTTCCGTCAGTCTTTTGTCGATGGGCAACAGATGGAAGCGCCGGATGACTGGCATCGCGGTAGCTACCCGTGGTTCCGTCACAATGAACAGCTTGATGTTCAGGTCGGTATTGGCGGTAAAGTGACGAAGGACGGGCGTTGGGAACCGGGTTTTGTGATCACCGGGCAGGCGTGGGACTTGCCGGTGCTTGGCTACCGGAACGGCGTCGCACAGCCGCTGCGTTTGTGGCAGGCCGCGCATGCGCATCCGTTTAACCTGACCAAATTCAACGACGGCGATTTCCTGCGCGCGGAGCAGCAGGGGATCGACGCGGAAAAACTGACGAAAGTCCTCTATCCGAACGACAACCACACCGCAGGCAAAAAGCTGCGCCTGATGCAGCAGTATTTCCAGTGCGCCTGCTCGGTAGCGGATATTCTGCGCCGTCACCACCTGGCGGGGCGCAAACTGCATGAGCTGGCGGAGTATGAGGTCATTCAACTCAACGATACTCACCCGACCATCGCTATCCCTGAACTGCTGCGCGTGCTGCTCGATGAGCACCAGCTAAGCTGGGACGACGCCTGGGCCATCACCAGTAAAACGTTCGCCTACACCAACCATACGCTGATGCCGGAAGCGCTGGAGTGCTGGGATGAGAAACTGGTGAAAGCGCTGCTGCCGCGCCATATGCAGATCATCAAAGAGATTAATGACCGCTTTAAGAAACAGGTTGATAAAACCTGGCCGGGCGATAAGCAGGTGTGGGCGAAGCTGGCGGTAGTGCACGACAAGCAGGTGCGGATGGCCAATATGTGCGTGGTCAGCGGCTTTGCGGTCAACGGTGTTGCGGCGCTGCACTCCGATCTGGTGGTGAAGGATCTGTTCCCGGAATACCACCAGCTGTGGCCGAACAAATTCCACAACGTGACCAACGGCATTACGCCGCGTCGCTGGATCAAACAGTGCAACCCGGCACTTGCGGCGCTGCTGGATAAGTCGTTGAAGAAAGAGTGGGCTAACGACCTCGATCAGCTGATCAACCTGGAGAAATTCGCCGACGACGCGGCGTTCCGCAAAACGTATCGTGAGATTAAACAGGCGAATAAAGTCCGCCTGGCCGAATTTGTGAAAATGCGCACCGGGATTGAAATCAACCCGCAGGCGATTTTCGATATCCAGATTAAGCGCCTGCACGAATATAAGCGCCAGCACCTGAACCTGCTGCATATTCTGGCTCTGTACAAAGAGATCCGCGAAAATCCGAAAGCAGACCGCGTGCCGCGCGTGTTCCTGTTTGGCGCAAAAGCGGCGCCGGGCTACTATCTGGCGAAAAACATCATCTTCGCCATTAACAAGGTGGCGGAAACCATCAACAACGACCCGAAAGTCGGCGATAAGCTGAAAGTGGTCTTCCTGCCGGACTACTGCGTTTCGGCGGCGGAAATGCTGATCCCGGCGGCGGACGTCTCTGAGCAGATCTCTACTGCCGGTAAAGAAGCCTCCGGCACCGGCAATATGAAGCTGGCGTTGAACGGCGCGCTGACGGTCGGTACGCTGGATGGGGCGAACGTTGAGATCGCCGAACAGGTCGGGGACGAGAACATCTTTATCTTTGGTCATACCGTGGAAGAGGTGAAACGGCTGAAGGCCAAGGGCTACGACCCGGTGAAATGGCGTAAGAAAGACAAAGTGCTGGACGCGGTGCTGAAGGAGCTGGAAAGCGGCAAATACAGCAACGGCGACAAGCACGCTTTTGATCAGATGCTGCACAGCATTGGCAAACAGGGGGGCGATCCGTACCTGGTGATGGCGGACTTTGCCGCCTACGTTGCGGCACAAAAGCAGGTGGACGTGCTGTATCGCGACCAGGATGCCTGGACCCGGGCGACGATCCTGAACACCGCGCGTTGCGGGATGTTCAGCTCGGATCGCTCCATCCGCGATTATCAGGCTCGTATCTGGCAGGCAAAACGCTAAGGAAGCGCCATGGAACGCAAACGTCTGGATAATGCCGCGCTGGCGGCGGGGATCAGCCCCAATTACATCAATGCCCACGGTAAACCGCAGTCGATTGGCGCCGAAACCAAACGGCGTTTGCTTGATGCGATGCACCGCGCCACCGCCGCCACGAAGGTGGCGGTAACGCCAGTGCCGAATGTGATGGTGTATACCGCAGGCAAGAAGATGCCGCTGGCGGTAGAAGGCAGCGGCGATTTTAGCTGGCTGCTGACCACCGAGGAGGGCGTACAGCACAAGGGGCACGCCACCGGCGGTAAAGCCTTTACGCTTCCGGCAAAGCTGCCGGAGGGGTATCACACGCTGACCCTGACTCAGGGCGAACAGCGCACGCACTGCCGGATCATCGTGGCGCCGAAACGCTGCTATGAGCCGCAGGCGCTGCTGACCGGACAGAAGCTGTGGGGGGCGTGCGTTCAGCTTTATACCCTGCGTTCGGAAAAAAACTGGGGTATTGGCGACTTTGGCGATCTCCAGTCGATGCTGACGGATGTTGCGAAACGCGGCGGCGCATTTATTGGCCTGAACCCGATTCACGCCCTCTACCCGGCAAACCCGGAGAGCGCCAGCCCGTACAGCCCCTCATCCCGCCGTTGGTTGAATGTCATTTATATCGACGTGAATGCCGTTGACGATTTCCGGTTGAGCAAAGAGGCGCAGGCCTGGTGGAACATGCCGGCGACGCAGCAGACATTGCAGCGCGCACGGGACGCCGAATGGGTTGATTATTCTGCTGTTACCGCGCTGAAAATGACCGCCCTGCGGATGGCATGGAAAGGTTTTGCGCTTCGTGATGACGAGCAGATGGCGGCGTTTCGCCACTTTGTCGCCCAGGAAGGCGACAGCCTGTACTGGCAGGCGGCATTTGACGCGCTGCACGCGCATCAGGTGAAGGAAGATGAGTTGCGCTGGGGCTGGCCGGTCTGGCCGGAAGCGTATCAGTCAGTGAACTCGCCGGAAGTGAAACAGTTCTGTGAAGATCACCGCGATGAGGTGGACTTTTACCTCTGGTTACAGTGGCTGGCGTATACCCAGTTTGCCGCCTGTTGGGCGGTATGCCAGGGTTATGATATGCCGATTGGCCTGTATCGCGATCTGGCAGTAGGGGTTGCGGAGGGCGGGGCGGAAACCTGGTGCGATCGTGAGCTGTATTGCCTGAAAGCGTCGGTGGGCGCGCCGCCGGATATCCTCGGCCCTCTGGGGCAGAACTGGGGACTGCCGCCGATGGACCCGCACATCATCGCCGCTCGCGCCTATGAGCCGTTTATTGAACTGCTGCGCGCCAATATGCAGAACTGCGGCGCTTTGCGTATCGATCATGTTATGTCGATGCTGCGTCTGTGGTGGATTCCTTACGGTGAAACGGCGGATCACGGGGCGTATGTGCATTACCCGGTGGACGCCCTGCTCTCTATTCTGGCGCTGGAAAGTAAACGTCATCGCTGCATGGTGATTGGCGAAGATCTGGGGACGGTGCCGGTGGAAATCGTGGGTAAACTGCGCGACAGCGGCGTTTACTCGTATAAAGTGCTCTATTTCGAGAATGATCATGAGAAGAACTTCCGCGCGCCGAAAGCGTACCCGGAACAATCAATGGCAGTCGCGACGACGCATGACCTTCCTACGCTGCGCGGCTACTGGGACAGCGGCGACCTGACGCTCGGCAAAATGCTGGGGCTTTACCCGGATGAAGTGATATTGCGTGGGCTGTATCAGGATCGTGAGCTGGCGAAGCAGGGTCTGCTGGACGCGCTGCACAAATACGGTTGCCTGCCGAAACGCGCCGGGCATAAGGCGTCGCTGATGTCGATGACGCCGATCCTCAACCGTGGAATGCAGCGTTATATCGCGGACAGCCATAGCGCATTGCTGGGGTTGCAGCCGGAAGACTGGCTGGACATGGCGGAGCCGGTCAATATTCCAGGCACCAGCGACCAGTACAAGAACTGGCGGCGCAAGTTGTCCACGACGCTTGAGAAGATGTTTGCCGATGACAAGGTGAATAAACTGCTTAAGGATTTGGACAAGCGGCGAAAAGCGGCCGCGAAGAAGAAGTAAAAAAAGCCGGGAAATTCCCGGCTTTTTTATGATGACAACACGTAGGCCTGATAAGCACAGCGCCATCAGGCAATTCTGGCGCACATTGCCGGATGGCGGCTTTGCCTTATCCGGCCTACAGGCCGTCTCGGTTACACCACCATTCCCAGCAGCAGACACCCAATCAGGCCGCAGACGGAGATAATGGTTTCCAGCATTGACCAGGACTTGATGGTTTCGCCGATGGTCAGGTTGAAATACTCTTTGAACAGCCAGAAGCCTGGATCGTTTACGTGAGAGAAAATGACGCTACCGGAACCGACGGCGATAACCATCAGCTCAGGGCTTACGCCCGTCGTCGCAATCAGCGGCGCCACGATACCACCCGCGGTAATTGCGGCCACGGTGGCAGAACCGAGCGCGATACGCAGTACGGCTGCGATGGACCATGCCATGAACAGCGGAGAAACGTTGGTTTCGTTCATCATGGACGCGATGTATTTGTCTACGCCGCTATCAACCAGTACCTGCTTAAACGCGCCGCCGCCGCCGATGATCAGCAGCATCATCGCGATGATTTTGATTGAGGAACCCAGCGTGTCGTTAATCTGATCCATTGAGCGGCCACGGTTCAGACCGAACGTAAACATCGCAATCAGTACCGCAATCAGCGTTGCCATTACCGGGTCGCCAAAGAACTCAGCAACCGGCAGGAAGGCATGACCTTTTGGCAGCACCATTTCTGCAACGGCGCGCATGGCCATTAAAATAACCGGCACCAGAGAAGTCCAGACGCTGACGCCAAAGCCAGGCATCTCTTCTTCAGTAAAGTTTTTTGCGCTGTACAGACCTTCCGGGATCGGCTTATCGATGCCTTTCAGGAAGCGGGCAAATACCGGGCCAGCGAGAATTACGGTCGGGATAGCCAGAATTGTACCGAACAGCAGGGTTTTACCCATATCGGCGTGGAAGATCGTGGCGATGGCGGTCGGGCCCGGGTGCGGAGGCAGGAAGCCGTGGGTAACGGACAGCGCCGCCGCCATCGGTACGCCGACATACAGCAAAGGAATGCTGGCCGCCGCTGCGATGGTGAATACCAGCGGCAGCATCAGCACGAAGCCCACTTCATAGAACAGTGCGAAACCTACCGTGAAACCGGTTAATACCACTGCCCACTGGATGTGTTTTTTACCAAATTTGGCAATCAGCGTGGTCGCGATGCGCTGTGCGCCGCCGCAGTCTGCCAGCATTTTGCCCAGCATGGCGCCGAAACCCATAATCAGGGCGAGGCTACCAAGAGTACCACCAACACCAGCTTTAATAGAGCCAATGACTTTATCCAGCGGCATTCCTTGCATCAATCCAACAGCAAGTGCCACCAGGACGAGAGCGATGAAACCGTTCATTTTGAAGCGGATCATCAGGAGTAATAACAAAATTACACCGATAGCGACGATGACTAATGGCATGATTTACCTGGCCTTTCATTTGTTATGGGTAACGTCGGTGTGTCGACGAAAAATTCCGCTTGCCCCAACCGGGAACAGAAGCGTAACGGCACCAATACTGATTGACTTTAACACTATCTGGTTTAGTCGGCTGTTATGGGGATGTTTGGTGCCCATATGAATGATACGGGTAACATATAGCGATTGAGAATCACCCTGGCAGGCAAAATTTAAATTATGAGAGGCAGGTCATGTTATCGGAGGGGAAAAGCGGAAGATATCATCACGCCGGATGGCGGCGTAAACGCCTTATCCGGCCTACGGGATACGCATTGCAGGCCCGGTAAGCGATGCGCCACCGGGCAAAACGCCGGATGGCGGCGTAAACGCCTTATCCGGCCTACGGATATACATTGCAGGCCCGGTAAGCGACGCGCCACCGGGCAAAACGCCGGATGGCGGCGTAAACGCCTTATCCGGCCTACGGGATATGCATTGTAGGCCCGGTAAGCGACGCGCCACCGGGCAGAATCTTAGTAGTAAGAGTGCTCGCCGCGCTGGTGTTCGGTCAGATCGCGAACGCCTTTCAGCTCAGGGAATTCATTCAGCAGCTGCTTCTCGATCCCTTCTTTCAGGGTCACATCGACCATCGAGCAACCGTTACAGCCGCCGCCAAACTGCAAAATGGCGTAGCCTTCGTCGGTGATCTCCATCAGAGAGACGCGACCGCCGTGACCGGCAAGCTGCGGGTTGATCTGTGATTGCAGCATGTACTCCACACGTTCCATCAGCGGCGCATCATCAGCAACCTTACGCATTTTGGCGTTTGGCGCTTTCAGCGTCAGCTGAGAACCCAGCTGATCGGTGACGAAATCGATCTCGGCATCTTCCAGATACGGCGCGCTCAGTTCATCAACATAAGCGGTCAGCAGGTCAAATTTCAGGGCAGTGTCGCTTGCTTCCACGGCGTCCGGCGGACAATAAGAAACGCCGCATTCAGCGTTAGGCGTACCGGGATTGATCACAAATACGCGGATTTGTGTCCCTTCTTCCTGATTTGCCAGCAGTTTGGCAAAGTGCGCTTGTGCAGCATCGGAAATATGGATCATAGTAATGGCCTAATAGTTGACTATTTTACTTGGTTATAATACGCCCATCATCGAGGCTCTACAAGGTTCGACACAGGCACCATACCTGGACAGTCGCCGCGCCGTTGCGCAAAAGCAGCTGCGCGATCTCCGCGACGGTACTTCCGGTAGTGACGACATCATCCACAATGACCATATGGAGTCCCTGTACCGGCAATTCAAGGCGAAACGCATTTTTCAGGTTATGTTTGCGCAATCGGGCGCTGAGATGGTGCTGAGTGGCGGTGGCACGAAGGCGCGTGACGCTTCGGCTGTCCCAGCCGCAGCCCAGCCAGCGCGCCAGGGGGCGACACAGCAGATCGCTTTGGTTAAATCCCCTGCGCCAGTGACGGCGCTGCCAGAGCGGCACGCTGACTAAGCGATCCGGTAGCGGAAGCGTCGATGCGCGGTGTGCGTGTAAGACTTCCAGCAACAGCAGGCGTGAAAGGGCGGCGGCGACGTCGCTGCGGCGAGAGAATTTTAGCTGGTGGATAAGTAAACTCAGCGGCGGTACGTAGTCGCTGACCGTCACCAGACGCTGCCACGGCGGGGGTTTTTGCAGACAACGCCCGCAGGGAATGGCGGCGTGCGCAGCGGGTAATCCACACTGTGGGCACAGGCTGACGCGGCGACGCGCCGCTCTCGTGCAAACCGAACAAATCCCCCAGTGACTCAACGCCAGCGGCATTCGGCATAGCCAGCATAATCCCGGTACTGTTAGCATATGTTCATCCTTGTTAGCCAAAAGAGAACAGTAACTGATGAATGACATCTGGTGGCAGACTGAAGGTCAGGGAAATTGCCATCTTGTGCTGCTGCACGGATGGGGACTGAATGCGGAAGTGTGGAATTGCATTCGTGAGGAACTCTGCGCGCATTTCACGCTGCATCTTGTCGATTTACCCGGATTTGGCCGCAGCCAGGGTTTTGGCGCGATGTCGCTGGAGCAGATGGCGGAGCATGTGCTGAAACAGGCGCCTGATAAAGCCGTCTGGCTTGGCTGGAGTCTGGGAGGACTGGTGGCGAGCCAGGTGGCGTTAACCCATCCTGAACGCGTTCAGGCGCTGGTGACCGTCGCGTCATCGCCCTGTTTCAGCGCTCGCGAAGCGTGGCCGGGTATTAAGCTGGATATCCTGGCGGGATTTCAACAGCAGCTCAGCGAAGATTTCCAGCGTACGGTGGAACGTTTTCTGGCGCTGCAAACGTTAGGCACCGAAACCGCGCGTCAGGATGCCCGCACGCTGAAAAGTGCCGTGCTGGCGTTGCCGATGCCGGAGGTTGCGGTACTGAACGGTGGGCTGGAGATATTGAAAACGGCCGACCTGCGAGAGCCGCTTAAATCGCTGACCATGCCGTTCCTGCGTCTGTATGGTTATCTGGATGGTCTGGTGCCGCGCAAAGTCGTGCCGATGCTGGATGCCGCATGGCCGGAGAGTGAATCTCAGGTGTTTGCAAAGGCCGCCCATGCGCCGTTTATTTCGCATCCCGGCGAATTTTGTCAGGCGTTGATGGCGTTAAAGCAGAAGATATAATTATTGTCTATGCAGTGCCGGATAGCGGCGTAAACGCCTTATCCGGCCTACAGGTTAGCTACCGTTCGCCATCTGGCAGAACGTTAACGCAACGTCCACCACTCCCGGAGACAGGCTTTTCCTTCCGGGCAGCTTTTGCAGCTACCGGACAGACAGCCGTCGGGATCTTCCTGAATCCGCACGGCCCTGCCCATATTCTCCAGCTGATTCAGCATCGCGTCGATCATCGGCTGCGGCGTATGCAGCGTGCGGCTAATCTGCATTGCCTCCATACGCCCCTGCAAAGCCAGTAAATCACGAACCTGAATAAGTGACGCCATTGTTCTCAACCTTAGTGACAGTTGCCGGCAGGGCTTGCGCAGCAGGCGCTGGCCGTTTTACGCGTCGCCAGCAGTTCGATATCCACCCGGCTGCGGGCGCGTCGTAACAGCCCCAGCACCACGATGTTAAACAGGATGACCGCCAGAATGCAGACCAGGCTATAGGTCGGATGCTGGCTAAAGCTTGCAACCTGATAGAACAGGGTAGACAGCGAGTAGGCGATATTCAGCCCCCACAGAATCGAGAAGCTCATCCAGCCTCGGCTGGATTCACGCGCGATAGCCCCCATCACCGAGATGCACGGTACATACAGCAGAACGAAAATCAGATAGCTGTATGCGGCAGCGGCGCTGCCAAACTTCGCGTCCATCACGCCCATCGCCCCGGTCGCCATTTCACCGTCGCCTTTGCTGGCTTCGATTGGGTTAGCCAGTACGCTAAGGCTGAAGGTGTCTTTCAGGCTTTGCCAGGTTTCATCGACCGCGCCCAGCAGCTCGTCGCCGAGATGGAAGTCAGCCGGATTAAACTCTTCTTCCTGAATATTTTCAGCGGTATAGAGGGTGTTCAGCGTCCCTACCACCACCTCTTTCGCCATTGCGCCGGTGAACAGGCCAACGGTCGCCTGCCAGTTATCTTCATGAACGCCAATCGGTTTAAAGACAGGCGTAATCACGCGGCTGATGGACGCGAGCGCAGAGTCGTTGATGTTATCGACGATTTTTCCGCTCAGGGAGAAGCTGTTAAACGCGCTGAGGAAAATACTGACGATGATGATGACCTTACCGGCACGCAGCACAAAGCCTTTCAGGCGTTGCCAGGTCTGGATCACCAGGCTTTTGATGTGCGGCACATGGTAGACCGGCAGTTCCATCACGAACGGAGAGGCTTCGCCGCGCATAATCGTGTGTTTAAGCATCAGGCCGGTCAGTACCGCCATCACGATACCCAGCACATACAGCGAGAAAACCGCCAGCGCGCCGTTTTGCCCAAAGAACGCGGCGGCAAACACGGCGAAAATCGCCAGACGTGCGCCGCAGGACATAAACGGCGCCATCATAATGGTCATCAGACGTTCACGCGGCGCGTCCAGGGTACGGGCGCCCATCACGGACGGGACGTTACAGCCAAAGCCGACAATCAGCGGCACGAACGATTTACCCGGCAACCCCAGCGCCTGCATCAGACGGTCCATAACGAACGCCGCACGCGCCATGTAGCCGGAGTCCTCCAGGAAAGAGAGGAACAGGTACATCATGCCGATCTGCGGCACCAGCGGCAGAACGGTATTGATACCGCCGCCCAGCCCCTGCGCGAGGAAAATGGTAAGCCAGTCCGGGAAGTGCAGCGTGTAGCCGATCCACTGGATGCCGTGAATAAAGAGCGCCACGGAACCCACGTCGAACAGGGGTTGCAGCGCGCCGCCAATGTTAATGGCGAGCAGGAACATCAGGTACATGACGAACAGGAAAATCGGCAACCCGAGGAAACGGTTCAGGATGACCTTATCTACCGCTGCGGTGAAACGGCTGGGTTCCGCCGTCAGGGTGTTGCTGACCACGTCGCAAATCGCGGCGATGCACTGATAACGCGCATCAGCGATGTGTAGCGCCGGGTCATCCATCTCTTTGCTCAGGCGAGTGAGCGACGCCTCAAGGTTTTGCGCGGCATTACCGGCGTAAACGCGGCTGTAGATATCGCCTTCCAGCATCTGCAAGCCTAGCCAGCGGCGCTGTTGCGCCGGCATATCCGCCGCCATGACGTCGGCCAGCGATTCGGCCTCGCGCAGCAACGGCTGAGCATAATGTACCAGCTCAACGTTTTCGTTTTCTTTATAGCGATCGATAGCCAGTTTCAGGGCTTCAATCCCACGGCCACGCGTGGAAACCAACGGCACAACCGGGCAACCAAGGCGTGCGGACAGCGCGTCGATATCAATGCGAACCTGCTGTTTCTCCGCGATGTCGAGCATGTTGAGCGCCACAATGCAGGGAATGCCCAGCTCAAGCAGTTGCAGCGTCAGGTAGAGGTTGCGCTCAAGGTTAGAGGCATCCACCACGTTGATCAGCAGGTCTGCGTCGCCGCTCAGAATGTAATGGCAGGCGATTTGTTCGTCGAGGGAGGTTTGTGACGAAATGGTGGTCAGTGAATAGGTGCCGGGTAAATCGACCAGCGTGACCTGATGGTCGGTTGTTGCGAACTGACCTTCTTTGCGTTCAACGGTAACACCCGCCCAGTTCCCCACACGCTGACGCGCGCCGGTGAGCTGGTTAAATAATGTTGTCTTGCCGGAATTTGGATTACCAATTAAACCAATGGTTAATTTTTTCATTTTTATAGACTCACCGAATTAACAGGAAACCGCTTCCACTTCTAATAACGCCAGATCTTTCTTACGTAATACCAGGCTCACGCGGCGAGTTTCGATATGAATAGGATCGCCTAATGGGGCGACGCGCACTACGTTAAATGAAGAACCTGGCAACATGCCGAGTGAAAGCAGTTTCTGACGATATGCCGGGCTGATTTCATGGGAAAAGCCGGTAATTTTCCACGCCGTGTCTGGAATGAATTGCATAGGGGGCCTACTTGTTTCTCGCTAACTGGACGTATACCTCATGCGCGCTCAGAAGGCGGCATAAGACCAGATGATTAGCCAACGAAAGAAAGATTAAATAATCAACAAGACAATGATAATGAGAATGGTTTTTATCATCAATGATTAAAATGTGACGGAATGTAGAAATGGATAATAAATTGAGTCAGTTTTGACATGGCTCAACATTTATTCGTCTTAAAAAGAACGTGTTGATTTAAACATTATTCAGCGTTGCTAATGTTTAATTAAGGTTTCATCTGTTAATGAATTGATAATTACCAGTACTGGCAACAGGCGGGTAATGAATTAAGCAATTTAATTCGTAAGATTTAATTGTTAATTTCAAATATAACGGCCGGATGGCGGTATAGATACCTCATCCGGCCTACAAGCATAAGGCTTGATTAGCGTTTTTTACCCATTGCGGCCGCCAGCGCGTCCATCATGGCGCTGTTGCCCGCAGGCTGCGCGTCACGACCACGCGGCTTCGCCGCTTTTGCCGCCGGGCGGTTGCCCTGGGCGCGATCGTTGCCGCCGCCGCCGCGACGGGCGTTGGTTTCACCCGGCTGCTCGTCCAGACGCATGGTCAGCGCGATGCGCTTACGTTGCAGGTCAACCTCCAGCACTTTCACCTTCACGATGTCGCCCGCTTTCACCACGGTGTGTGGATCTTCGACGAACTTATTCGACAGGGAAGAGATGTGCACCAGACCGTCCTGATGTACGCCGATATCCACAAACGCGCCAAAGTTGGTGACGTTGGTTACGGCGCCTTCCAGAATCATGCCCGGTTGCAGATCGTTCATGGTTTCTACGCCATCAGCAAACTGCGCGGTTTTGAACTCTGGACGCGGGTCGCGGCCCGGTTTTTCCAGCTCTTTGATGATGTCGGTAACGGTTGGCACGCCGAATTTGTCGTCGGTGAAATCCACCGCTTTCAAATTGCGTAGCTCGCTGCTGTTGCCCATCAGCGCTTTCAGCGCCTGTTGGGTGGCGGCAAGAATACGCTCGACCACCGGGTAGGCTTCCGGGTGAACGGTGGAGGCATCCAGCGGGTTATCGCCGTGGTTGATGCGCAGGAAGCCCGCGCACTGTTCAAAGGCTTTCGGCCCCAGACGGCTCACTTTCAGCAACTGCTGGCGGTTCTGGAACTGACCGTTTTCATCACGCCAGGCGACGATATTCTGCGCCATCATGCGCGTTAAGCCTGCCACGCGAGTCAGCAACGGTACGGACGCGGTATTGAGATCGACGCCGACGGCGTTTACGCAGTCTTCCACAACGGCATCCAGCTTACGGGCAAGCTGGGTCTGGCTGACGTCGTGCTGATACTGGCCGACGCCGATGGATTTCGGATCGATTTTCACCAGCTCCGCCAGCGGGTCTTGCAAACGACGGGCGATAGAGACTGCGCCGCGCAGCGAAACGTCCAGATCCGGGAACTCCAGCGCCGCCAGCTCGGAAGCGGAATACACCGATGCTCCGGCTTCGCTGACGATCACTTTCTGCGCCGTCACTTTCGGGAACTGTTTCTGCACGTCGAGGAAGAAGCGCTCGGTTTCGCGCGATGCCGTGCCGTTACCAATCGCCACCAGCTCAACGTTGTGTTTTTCGCACAGCGCGGCAACCGCCACCGCAGCTTTAGCCGCCTGACCGGTATGTGGATAAATAGTGTCGGTGGCGACCAGTTTACCGGTGCCGTCCACTACGGCGACCTTCACGCCGGTACGCAGACCCGGATCGAGACCCATAGTCGCGCGCAGGCCAGCAGGCGCCGCCATCAGCAGATCGTGGAGATTGCGGGCAAAGACGTTAATGGCTTCATCTTCCGCGCGTTCACGCACGGTGCCCATCAGTTCGGTTTCGAGATGCATCAGGACTTTGATGCGCCATGTCCAGCTCACCACGCCTTTGCGCCAGCTATCCGCCGGGGCGTTGTTCAGACGCAGGCCGAGGTGATCCTGGATGATCTGCTCGCAGTGGCTCTCTTTGGGCGGCTCATCGAATTGCGGGTCGGCATTCAGCGACAGTTGCAGCACGCCTTCGTTGCGGCCACGGAACATCGCCAGCGCACGGTGTGAAGGAACGGTGGCGATCGGTTCGTGATGATCGAAATAGTCACGGAATTTCGCCCCTTCCTCCTCTTTGCCGCTTACGACGGTCGCGACCAGATGGGCGTTCTTCCACAGATAATCGCGCACTTTCGCCAGCAGCGCCGCGTCTTCGGCAAAACGCTCCATCAGAATATAGCGCGCGCCATCAAGGGCCGCTTTGGCGTCCGCCACGCCGTTGTCAGCGTCGATGTATTTTGCCGCTTCCGTTTCCGGGGTGTGGGAGGGATCTGTCCACAGCAGGTCAGCCAGCGGTTCAAGTCCGGCTTCGATGGCGATTTGCCCGCGCGTGCGACGCTTGGGTTTGTAGGGCAGGTAGAGGTCTTCGAGTTCGGTCTTACTTAACGTGCCGTTGATGGCGTTAGCCAGCTCATCGGTCAGCTTGCCTTGCTCGGAAATGGACTTGAGAATGGCCTGACGTCTGTCTTCCAGTTCACGTAGATATCCCAGACGGGTCTCCAGATTACGCAACTGCGTGTCATCCAGCCCGCCGGTGATCTCCTTACGATAACGTGCGATAAACGGCACGGTGTTCCCTTCGTCAAGCAGGCGAACGGCAGCGTCTACCTGTTCGGCGCGTGCCTGAATTTCACCTGCGATAATGCGGCAGAAAGAATCATTCATCATGGATTTAGTTTCATCTGAGTAAAAAATCAGGGGATAGTTATACGGATTGACTGGCAAAATTGCCAGTCATCAGCGGGGGCTTCGGATTGTTCCGGCGCTATTTTACGTACTCGATCTCATTAACGTACCAGCTGGCCTCTCCGGCGGGCGTGTGTACTACCGCGAGATCGCCCACTTCTTTTTTCAGCAACGCCCGCGCCATAGGCGAGTCGATGGAGATGTAATCCTTACGACCGAAAATTTCATCGTAGCCGACGATGCGAAAGCGGCGGATATCGCCCTCATCGTTTTCGATCTCCACCCACGCGCCGAAGAACACTTTGCCTTCCTGCTGCGGGGAATAATCGACGATTTTCAGGTTTTCCATGCATTTGGTCAGATAACGAACACGACGGTCGATCTCACGCAGGCGCTTTTTATTATACTGATAGTCGGCATTTTCGCTGCGGTCCCCAAGACTCGCAGCCCAGGTCACTTTTTTGGTGACTTCCGGGCGCTCTTCCCGCCAGAGATAATTCAGCTCGTGTTTGAGTTTTTCGTACCCTTCCCGGGTAATCAGGGGCGTTTTCATCTCGTTGATTTACCTTTGACTATTTGGCGATGCGCACAATACGTATTACGTGATCGCCGCAGCAGAATAAATAATGTGTCGCAAGATTAATTGTATACTTAAGCTGCTGTTAAATATGCTTTGTAACAATTTAGCCTGGAATTTATACCAGAATTCGCTGGTGACGAACGTAAGCTTTTTTAAGAATACACACATTCAATTGTTGCGAACCTTTGGGAGTAAAACAATGCAAGAGAATTATAAGATTCTGGTGGTGGATGACGATATGCGCCTGCGCGCGCTACTGGAACGTTATCTGACCGAGCAGGGCTTCCAGGTTCGAAGCGTGGCAAACGCCGAGCAAATGGATCGTCTGCTGACCCGTGAGTCCTTCCACCTTATGGTACTGGACCTCATGCTGCCTGGCGAAGATGGCCTGTCAATTTGCCGCCGTCTGCGCAGCCAGAGCAACCCTATGCCGATCATCATGGTGACGGCGAAGGGCGAAGAAGTGGACCGCATTGTGGGTCTGGAGATCGGTGCTGACGACTACATTCCGAAGCCATTCAACCCGCGTGAACTGCTGGCGCGTATTCGCGCTGTGCTGCGCCGTCAGGCGAACGAACTGCCGGGCGCGCCTTCGCAGGAAGAAGCGGTAATCGCCTTCGGTAAGTTCAAGCTGAACCTCGGCACCCGCGAAATGTTCCGCGAAGACGAACCGATGCCGCTCACCAGCGGTGAATTTGCGGTACTGAAAGCGCTGGTCAGCCACCCGCGCGAACCGCTCTCCCGCGATAAGCTGATGAACCTGGCGCGCGGTCGTGAATACTCTGCGATGGAACGCTCCATCGACGTGCAGATCTCCCGTCTACGCCGCATGGTGGAAGAAGATCCGGCGCATCCGCGTTACATTCAGACCGTCTGGGGCCTGGGCTACGTCTTTGTACCGGACGGTTCTAAAGCATGAGGCGAATGCGCTTCTCACCGCGAAGTTCATTTGCCCGCACGCTACTGCTCATCGTCACCTTGCTGTTCGTCAGCCTGGTGACGACTTATCTGGTGGTGCTGAACTTTGCGATTCTGCCGAGCCTCCAGCAGTTTAATAAGGTTCTGGCCTACGAAGTTCGTATGCTGATGACCGATAAGCTGCAACTGGAGGACGGCACGCAACTGGTGGTGCCGCCTGCGTTCCGCCGGGAAATCTATCGTGAGCTGGGGATTTCTCTCTATTCCAACGAGGCTGCCGAAGAGGCCGGGCTGCGTTGGGCGCAACACTATGAATTCTTAAGCCATCAGATGGCGCAGCAGCTGGGCGGCCCGACGGAAGTGCGCGTTGAGGTCAACAAAAGCTCGCCGGTGGTCTGGCTGAAAACCTGGCTGTCGCCCAATATCTGGGTGCGCGTGCCGCTGACGGAAATCCATCAGGGCGATTTCTCCCCGCTGTTCCGCTATACGCTGGCGATTATGCTGCTGGCGATAGGCGGCGCATGGTTGTTTATTCGTATCCAGAACCGACCGCTGGTTGATCTTGAACATGCCGCGTTGCAGGTGGGGAAAGGCATGATTCCACCGCCGCTGCGCGAGTATGGCGCGTCGGAGGTGCGCTCTGTGACCCGCGCCTTCAACCATATGGCGGCGGGTGTAAAGCAACTGGCTGATGACCGTACCTTGCTGATGGCGGGGGTGAGCCACGATTTGCGCACACCGTTGACGCGTATCCGCCTGGCTACCGAAATGATGGGTGAAGAGGACGGCTATCTCGCGGAGTCCATTAATAAGGACATCGAAGAGTGCAACGCCATTATCGAACAATTCATCGATTACCTGCGTACTGGTCAGGAAATGCCGATGGAGATGGCCGATCTGAATGCCGTGTTGGGTGAGGTTATTGCGGCGGAAAGCGGCTACGAGCGGGAAATTGATACCGCGCTGCAACCGGGCAGTATTCAGGTGAAAATGCATCCGTTGTCGATTAAACGCGCGATCGCCAATATGGTGGTCAACGCCGCCCGTTATGGCAATGGCTGGATCAAGGTCAGCAGCGGTACGGAACCGCATCGCGCCTGGTTCCAGGTTGAGGACGATGGGCCAGGCATTAAGCCGGAACAGCGTAAGCACCTGTTCCAGCCGTTTGTGCGTGGCGACAGCGCGCGCAGCACCAGCGGCACCGGGTTGGGTCTGGCGATTGTGCAGCGTATTGTGGATAACCATAACGGTATGCTGGAGATTGGCTCCAGCGAGCGCGGTGGGCTTTCTATTCGCGCCTGGCTGCCGATTCCGGTCGCTCGCGTGCCGGGTTCAACGAAAGACGCATAAGAAAAGGGAGGCGAAATGCCTCCCTTTTTGTTTCTCAGCGCCCGGTGGCACTACGCTTACCGGGCCTACAACAACGTATGCTCCGTAGGCCAGATAAGGCGCAGCCGCCATCCGGCATTGCGCCCGGTGGCGCTACGCTTACCGGGCCTACAACAGCGTATGCTCCGTAGGCCGGATAAGGCGCAGCCGCCATCCGGCATTGCGCCCGGTGGCGCTACGCTTACCGGGCCTACAACAGCGTGTGCTCCGTAGGCCGGATAAGGCGTAGCCGCCATCCGGCGTGTTTTTTTACAGCTTCGGCCCGGCGCTGACCAGCGCTTCACCGGCTGGGGTATCGGTGTATTTCTCGAAATTCTCGACAAACAGTTTCGCCAGCGCGGTGGCTTTTTCCTGCCACTGTTCCGGTGACGCGTAGGTGTTACGCGGGTCAAGAATACGTGTCTCTACGCCCGGCAGCTCGGTCGGGATCGCCAGGTCAAACATCGGCAGATTAAAGGTTTCCGCATTATCCAGAGAGCCGTTCAGGATGGCGTCGATAATCGCGCGCGTATCTTTGATGGAGATACGTTTGCCCGTGCCGTTCCAGCCGGTGTTTACCAGATACGCCTGCGCGCCGGATGCCTGCATGCGTTTGACCAGCACTTCAGCGTACTGCGTTGGGTGCAGCGACAGGAACGCCGCGCCGAAGCAGGCAGAGAAGGTTGGCGTCGGTTCGGTAACGCCGCGCTCAGTACCGGCCAGTTTAGCGGTAAAGCCAGACAGGAAGTGGTACTGCGTCTGGTCAGCCGTCAGGCGAGAAACCGGCGGCAGCACGCCGAAAGCGTCGGCAGTCAGGAAGATGACTTTGGTTGCATGGCCCGCTTTTGATACCGGCTTAACGATGTTATCGATGTGATAAATCGGGTAGGAGACGCGGGTGTTCTCGGTTTTGGAACCATCGTCGAAATCGATGGAGCCATCTTCGTGAACGGTGACGTTTTCCAGCAGCGCATCGCGACGGATAGCGTTGTAGATTTCCGGTTCGGCTTCTTTAGACAGCTTGATGGTTTTCGCGTAGCAGCCGCCTTCAAAGTTAAACACGCCATCGTCATCCCAGCCGTGTTCGTCATCGCCGATCAGACGGCGTTTCGGGTCGGTGGAGAGGGTGGTTTTCCCGGTGCCGGAAAGCCCGAAGAAGACCGCGACGTCGCCTTTCTCACCCACGTTGGCGGAGCAGTGCATGGAAGCAATGCCTTTCAGCGGCAGCAGGTAGTTCATGACGGAGAACATCCCTTTTTTCATTTCGCCGCCGTACCAGGTGCCGCCAATTAACTGAATGCGTTCAGTCAGGTTGAAGGCCACGAAGTTTTCAGAGTTCAGCCCCTGTTCCTTCCACTGCGGGTTGGTGCATTTCGCGCCGTTCATCACGATAAAGTCTGGTTTGAAATCCACCAGTTCTTCGTCCGTAGGACGGATGAACATGTTTTTGACAAAATGCGCCTGCCAGGCGACTTCCGTGATGAAGCGAACGGAGAGACGGGTGTCCGCGTTAGCGCCGCAGAAGGCGTCAACGATGAACAGGCGTTTGCCGGAGAGTTGCTGAGTTACCAGCCCTTTCAGGTGCTGCCAGGTTTCCTGGGACAGCGGTTTGTTGTCGTTCTTGCCTTTGCCTTTGTCGGACCACCAGAGCGTGTCACGCGTGGTGTCGTCACGGACAATGTATTTATCCTTCGGCGAACGTCCGGTAAAGATACCAGTATCAACGGCAACGGCGCCCAGATTCGTTAATACGCCGCGCTCGTAACCTTCCAGAGTAGGATCAAGTTCCTCCTGGTACAGCAGGTCGTAGCTGGGGTTGTAAACGATATCCTGAACGTCATTGATACCATAAGCCTTGAGATCTTGCGGGGTTAAGCTGTTAACGCGCATGTCACTACTCCTTAGCCAATATGTATTACCTGAAATTGTAGGGTTTTTTAGGGTTTGTTAACCGCGACGAGGCTCATAGATTTACGTATCTGGACAAAATCACGATTGACCGAAAACGCTGTGACTCCTGTCACGAAGCGGCGCTTATTATGGCAGAGAACCCTTTTTTGTTGTGGAAAATGTTCTTAAAACGTTAAAAATGAGTGTATTCTGCGGGAATGTTGTGAGTGTAATCGCATTCATGTAAGAAATTTACGAAACTCTTACATATAAAATATCGATTCACCACGAAGGAAAAAATGAACAAAAAGTGCGGAATTTTGCGGAGCAGGCCGGATGACGACGCGGATGCGTCTTATCTGACCTGTAAATGAGTAAGCCTGATGAGCGATTCGCCATCAGGCCTTTTACTGGTGATTAATGCACCTGCGGGTCGGCAGGGGAGGCGTTGTTGCGGATTTCCGCAATGTCCATCGCGTTGAACAGATAGTGGCTGCCGCAGTAATCGCAGTGCATATCGATCTCGCCTTCTTCCGCCAGGATGCTGTCCACTTCTTCATCCGGTAGCGTTTTCAGCGCGCCCGCACAGCGTTCACGAGAACAGGTACACTTGAACTCAACGTCCTGCGGGTCGTAGAGCGTGACCTCTTCTTCATGGTACAAACGCCACAACACATCGTTAGCCGGAAGAGTCAGCAACTCTTCGGTTTTGATGGTTCCGGTCAGCGTCGCCAGGTGATCGAAGTCGTCCGCCTGCGCGTTCTGCGCGGGCATTACCTGTAGCAGCATTCCGCCCGCCGCCGGTTTGCCTTCCACCTCGCCAGTGCGGATGAACAGGCGTGTCGGCAGCTGTTCGGAACGCAGGAAGTAATCTTCCAGACACGCTGCCAGCGTGTCGCCTTCCAGACCGACCACGCCCTGATAACGCTCGCCTTCTTCCGGCGTAATGGTGATCACCAGATAGCCGTTGCCCACCAGCGTTTTCAGATCCGCGTTTTCCGGCACTTCGCCCTGTACGCGAGCGACGCCGCGCATCTGCTGGTTGTTATTGCCGTTGATCACCGCCAGGCTCAGTGGGCCGTCGCCCTGTAGCTGCACGGTAATGTCACCGGCAAATTTCAGCGTGGCGGTCAGCAGGCTGGTGGCGACCAGCAGCTCGGCCAGCACGGTTTTGACCGGCTGCGGATAGGCGTGGTTTTCGAGGATCTGTTGCAGGGTTTCCGATACGGTCACCAGTTCGCCGCGCACGGCAAAGTTTTCAAACAGATAACGATGTAATTGGTCATGTTGCGGCATAATCATCTCTCTTGCGGGTGACAGTCACTCACTGTCGCCGTGTTTAAATCGTAACAGGTCGCGGCGCTCTTTTTTATCCGGTCGCCTGTCCGGGTGCGGCATGGTTAATGCGTTAAGTTTGCGTGCCTGCGCCATTTTTTCGCGTTTTTCCATGCTCTCCGCTGTTTCTTCATACAGCGTAACGGCTTCGCTCGCCGGACGGCGCTGCTCGGTAATGCCTTTAATGATTACAGTCCGCTCGTCGTTGCCCTGGCGCAGGGTCAGCGTCGCATTCAGCTCGACAATCTTGCCCGGCTTGCTGCGCTGCCCGTTATAGTGCACCTTACCGCCTTCAACCATTTCGCGGGCCAATGCACGGGTTTTATAAAAGCGTGCGGCCCACAGCCATTTATCCAGTCGGACCTCAATAGAGGGCTTTTCTTTCATGGCGTCTCCTTCACATCAGTGAGGGGATCAGTCGGCGGTAATCATTCAACGACGGATGGCGTGCATACTGCTTTTCTGCAATGCCGGAGTCGGGATTGGTCACGCCGAGGCAGTAACGAATGCCGAATTGGGCGGCGGCGTCGAGAATCGGTTCGCTGTCGTCGATAAACAGCGTTTTCTCTGCGCTTATTCCCGTTTCTTCAGCCACTGCGTGCCATAACCGCTGATCCTCTTTGGGATAACCAAATGTGTGGGTGGAAAGTAATAAATCAAGGTGTGATGCCAGACCGGTATGTTCCAGCTTCACCGCCAGGTTATGCGGGTGCGCGTTGGTCAGCAGAATGCGGCGTTTACCGCGGGCTTTTAACGCATCCAGAAACGGCACGGTATCTTCGCGCAGCACGGCGCGCGGCCCCTGTGCCGTCGTCATAGCGCAAATGTCCAGACCCAGCCGCTCGCTCCAGTAATCAAGACAGTACCAGTTTAGCGTATGCTGCACGGCATGATACTGCTGGCGAATATAGTCCTGGGCTTCCTGTGCTGTGATTCCCTGCTGTGCGCCATAGGTTTCCGGCACCAGTTTCTGCCAGAAATAGTTATCGAATGCCAGATCGAGCAGCGTGCCGTCCATGTCCAGCAAAACGGTATCGACGTCCTGCCAGGCAATATCAATATGCATGGGAATTCTCCAGATGAGATTGCCGCCAAATCCTGGCGGCTTTTGCCGGATATGCGCTACAGGGTAGCATACCGTGAGCTGTCAGATGAGGCTTTCCGGGGAGGCGATCAGCTTTGGATTCAGGCAGTTTTCATAATATTCCTGAATTTCCGCCATACGGGTGCGGTTACGCTGATAACGTCTGAACGCCTGAATGCCGTTGTAAGCGGCGCAGCCCAGCATGGTGAGCATCAGCAACGTCGTGCCAAGGTAGCGCCATAAACCGGAACGATCCGGGATGCGGTGCAGACCGATGTGCTGCGTGCCGTTGGCGTCGGTGTAGACACGGGTGACGATCCCTTCGGCGCTAAACGGTGTTTGCATTAACATCTGCGCCAGGCGCTGGAATGCGCCCCACTGTTCCTGCGCGGGGTAATCGTACAGGGACATCGACGGCCACGGCTGATCAACCAGATCGCTGCCTTCATCGCTGATAATCAGGAAGCCGCCCGGCGCGGGGCTGTTAAGCGCCTGTGCGGCGCGCGCGGTTTCACGGGAGATAAACGGCGCGGTTGAGGTCGTCACCAGGTTATCGAGCGACTCCGCGCTGACAGGGCGCAGCAGAACGTTCACGCCGTCAAGTTTGCCCGCATTCGCGCGTTTGACCAGCGCGGCCCAGTTTTTGCTGTTGCCGAGGTTCACCAGCGCGTTTTTCAGGCGCCCGCATTCGTCTTCGGCGGCGCACAGATCGGCGGTCTTTAATACGATGTCGCCGAAATCATCCAGCAATACCATCCCGGACTTTTGAATCGCCGAACGTAGCGACGCGCTAACGCGGGAGTCATCTTCCGGCTTCGGGTGCAGCTGGCGGTTGATGGCCTGGGTCAGCGCTGTGGCTTTGTTGACGAGATCGGACTCGGGCAGCGGCAGCGTCCGCGCGTCATTCCAGATGATTTGCGAGCAATCAAACGGCATAAAAGGGGAGTTCGGCTGCGCAGTCCAGCTACCAGACTGATGGATATTACACATGCCTTTGCCGCTCAGATGCAGCGTATCGCCCACGCGAACTCCGGCGTCGTGGAGCTGCTTAACGCTGGTGGCCTCAATGGTTTGCGCGCCTTTCATCCACGACAAAGTGAATTTGATCGGCATATCCAGCGGGATCCAAAAGAGCAGCATAAACAGCACCAGCAGCGATCCGCCCGCAATAACGGCGCTACGCAGCCAGTGTTGCAACGGGAAATTTTTCACCTCGTCATGCAGGGAGAGAAAACGCCCTTGCCGCGCGACGTGGCGATCCAGATAGATATCAATATCCGTTTGCTGCCCGAGATCCTGTGCGATATAGGGTTGCCAGTGGGCAGGGTAAATCAGGTCAATAATCCCCAGCGAAATATTGTTGATCTGCTCCTGATCGTTTTCGCCAAACAGCCCCCAGCGACGCGGGGTTCCCCGCAGGCAGTGAATCTCCCGCAGCGAGGTTTTAGATGGCGGAGCGAACAGCCCCCAGAGACCTGCGGCGAGCAGCAGAATTGCGCCACCCGCAATCCACGGCACGAAGACATCCGGCGTAATTAAGCAACAGAAGAACAGCAGGAATGAGGCCACAATCAGCGATGCTTCGCGCAGCCCCGCAGGGCGGCTGAGCGCATACTCTTCGTGAGTTTTCTGACGAATGTTCAGCAGTTCAATTTGCTCGCTCTCTTCGCCACGAATCGACGCCTGGGTGGAGGAGGTATGCTGTAGCGCATAGCCGCGCGTCTCCTGCATGTACTCCTGCAACGTGTGGCCGTTAAGCGAGATGACCAAAGGAAGCGTATCGGTATGGATCAGCTCAACGTTATTTTCGTCATTGATGTACTGTTCCCAGAACGGCGGCAAATGAACCTCAACGGAATCAAGGTAATATCGCCATTTATTGGGATCGTCGGTCGTGATGCCATAACGCGTAATGGAATGGGTCAGAATAATGACGTTATTACTCTGGGCATTCAGCGTTAACGACACGGGAGCGGTGCTGGCGCCTGTCGGCCCCGGCACCTGCTGAATCTGACTGAGGTTGTCGAGATAGTTTTCAACCGCACTGCGCTCTTCCGGCGTTAGCTTGCGCGTCGCGGCGTCTGAAAAGGCGCTGATCCAGGGCAGATTCTGCCGCCTGGCTCTTACTCTGAGTAGCCATCCTGCCAGTAGAGAGCAGGCCAGCAAAGCAGCTAAGAAAATCAAAATGGTGCTCATGCTTTCCCCATCTTACTAAGTCTGTCAGGCGTGGTCAGTCGCACCCTGTCGAATAAATGTGATGCTGTGGTTGGCTATCGGCAAGCGTGGAGTTGAACTTGAGCATTTTTACGCGCATCCCAGTGAACGCGGATCATAGCAAACCCACCAAAAGCGGAATATCAGCAAATTCCTGGAGTTATTTCAACCTATTGACTTTTAATTTTAAATGGGAATTAATTTTTACTACGTTACATAAATGTAAATAAACGGCAATTCACATTGCCGAAACCGTGCTGTATATCGCACAATGACACCAGATTTCACTGCATAGATTCTCACGATGAGCAAATCATTACAAAAACCCACCATTTTGAAAGTTGAAACTGTCGCGAAATCCCGGCTGTTTAACGTCGAAAGTGTGGATCTCGAATTCAGCAACGGCGTGCGCCGCGTCTATGAGCGTATGCGTCCGTCCACTCGTGAAGCGGTAATGATTGTGCCGATCGTAGACGATCACCTGATTCTGATCCGTGAATATGCCGTGGGCACGGAGTCTTATGAGCTGGGGTTCTCCAAAGGGTTGATCGACCCTGGCGAAACCGTTTTTGAAGCGGCGAACCGGGAACTGAAAGAAGAAGTTGGGTTTGGCGCGAACGATCTGACGTTCCTCAAAAAGCTCAGCATGGCGCCGTCCTATTTTTCCAGCAAAATGAACATTGTGATAGCGGAAGACCTCTATCCTGAATCACTGGAAGGCGACGAGCCGGAACCGCTGCCGCAGGTGCGCTGGCCGCTGGCGCATTTAATGGATCTGCTGGAAGAACCGGATTTCAGTGAAGCGCGAAACGTCAGCGCGCTGTTCCTGGTCCGTGAGTGGCTGAAGGGGCAGGGGCGGTTGTAATTTATATTGCCGGATGGCGGCTGACGTTTTACCTGGCCTACAACAAAACGTAGGCCGGATAAGACGTCTCAGGCGTCGCCATCCGGCAAAAGATCAAAACAGTTCGTGTGTCTCACCGTTATCGATAATGGTGGTGCCCACCTCATGCACCGCCTGCTGCGTTGGCTGAGTGCCTTCGATAAAGTATTCCGCGCGGCTGTTACCGCCGTTTGCCAGTTGCCCGGTGCTTCTGTCGATATTGATCGTCACGATGCCCGGAGGCGGCGTCAGCGGCTCTTCAGGAACCCCTTCCAGCACGGCTTTCATGTAAGCATCCCATGCGGGTTGCGCACTTTTCGCGCCGCCTTCGTAACCAGAAATCTGGTCTTTGATCGCCCCGGACGCGGTAGTGCGCCCCAGATCGCGACGATGATCGTCAAAGCCGATCCACACGGAAGTCACCACGCCCGGGCCGTAACCGGAGAACCAGGCATCTTTCGAGCTGTTGGTGGTCCCGGTTTTTCCGCCGATATCATGACGTTGCAGGTCGCGGCCCGCGCGCCAGCCGGTGCCCATCCAGCCGGGTTCGCCGAAGATGTTGCTGTTCAGCGCGCTCTTAATCAGGAAGGCCAGCGGCGTGTTGATCACATGTGGAGCATATTCCTGCATTCCGCTTTGCGCCACTAACGCCTGGTTAGCCTGCTCCAGTTTTGGCATCGGCACGGTGGCGTTTTGCTGCTCCTGAGAGATGGCGACATCTTCAACGTTATTGTTTTCCAGCACGTTGGATTTTTGGGTATCACCGTAAATGACCGGGATATCGCAATCCGGGCAGGCGATTTTCGGCTTCGCTTCGAAGATCACGCCGCCCTGGTCGGTCTCTATCTTGCTGATGAAATACGGGTCTACCAGGAAGCCGCCGTTAGACATTACCGCATAACCGCGCGCCACCTGCATCGGGGTGAAGGACGCGGAGCCCAGCGCCAGCGATTCGGTATGCACGATGTTCTGCGCCGGGAAACCGAAGCGTTGCAGATACTCTGCGGCGTAATCCACGCCCATCGCGCGCATCGCCCGCACCATCACCACGTTTTTCGACTGACCCAGACCCTGACGTAAGCGGATTGGCCCGGCATACTGCGGCGGGGAGTTTTTTGGCCGCCAGTCGGAACCGGCGCCTGCGTCCCAGCGGGAAATCGGCACGTCGTTCAGCATACTCGCCAGCGTCAGACCTTTATCCATCGCGGCGGTATAGAGGAACGGTTTGATGTTCGACCCGACCTGACGCAGCGCCTGCGTGGCGCGGTTGAATTTACTCTGGTTAAAGTCAAAACCGCCGACCAGCGCCAGAACCGCGCCGTTTTGCGGGTTGATGGAAACCAGCGCCGAGTTCACATCCGGGACTTGCGCCAGCCACCAGGCATCACCCATCTGGCGAACCCAGATTTGTTGGCCTGTCTGTACGGCGTCGGTCACTTTACGCGGCGTCGGGCCCTGTTGGGTATCCGAACGGTAAGGGCGCGCCCAGCGTACGCCTTCCATCCGCAGCGACACGGAGGTGCCATCAGCGAGCATCGCGGTGGCTTCCTGCGGATTCGCGCCGGTAATGACGGCAGGCAGCAACGGCCCGTAGGTTGGCAGGGCTTTCAGCGTGTCGGTGATTTTTTTGTTGTCCCAGGCGGTTTCGCCTACTTTCCACAGCACGTTCGACGGCCCGCGATAGCCGTGGCGCATGTCGTAGTCCAGCACGTTGTTACGCACGGCTTGCTGCGCCGCCTGCTGAACTTTGCGGGTGATCGTGGTGTAAATGCGATACCCGTCTTCATAGGCGCTTTCGCCATAACGGCTGTACATTTCCTGGCGCACCATTTCCGACAGATACGGCGCTGAGAACGCGATTTCCGGCGCATGGTAATTGGCGTCAATCGCTTCGCCGCGCGCCTGATCGTACTGCGCCTGGGTGATGTAGCCTTCGCTCAACATACGAGACAGCACCACGTTACGACGCGCCGTCGCCCGATCCATCGAGTAGAGCGGGTTAAATGTGGAAGGGGCTTTCGGCAGACCGGCAATCACCGCCATTTCGCTCAGGGTGAGCTGATCGACCGTCTTACCGAAATAGACCTGCGCCGCCGCGCCGACGCCGTAGGCACGGTAGCCGAGGTAGATCTTGTTCAGGTAAAGTTCGAGGATCTCATCTTTGCTCAGCATCTGCTCAATGCGGATTGCCAGGAACGCTTCCTTAATTTTACGCATCAGCGTGCGTTCCGGGCTCAGGAAGAAGTTTCTCGCCAGCTGCTGGGTGATGGTACTTGCCCCCTGTGAGGCATGGCCTGAGAACAGCGCGACGCTGGCCGCACGGAAGATCCCTACCGGATCGACGCCATGATGCTCGTAAAAGCGGCTGTCTTCCGTAGCGATAAAGGCTTTAACCATTTCCGGCGGCATCTGGTCAAGCGTGACCGGGATACGACGTTTCTCGCCATACTGCGCGATCAGCTCGCCATCCGCGCTGTAAACCTGCATCGGAATCTGCAAACGCACGTCTTTTAAGGTCGCGACGTCAGGTAGTTGCGGCTCGATATAGCGGTAGAGGCCATAAATCGAGCCTGCTCCCAGCAGGATGCAACATACTGCAAGGATCAATAAATACTTTACGAACTTCACTGGAGATTTCCCATTTAGTGTCATTTGGGCAGTTTATAAACAAACGCGCGGTAGTATAAAGGCAAGCCAGACGCATTGATATACCCGTAAGAGCGACCATTGATAAGGAGATCATAAGCAATGGCTTTCAGGTTCTGGCAAATTGGCCTTCATATTCAGCAGCATGAGGCGCTGGCTGTCGCCGTGGTTCGCGGCGCGTCAGGCTGGTCTTTACAACGCTGGTGGCGGGTGCCGCTGGCGGAACGTACCTTCGTTGACGGGCATCTTCGCGAGCCTGAACAGCTCGTCGATGCGCTGCTTCCGTGGCGTCGTTCGCTTCCTCACCGGCATCATATTTATCTCTCTTTCCCTGCCAGCCGGACGCTGCAAAAGCATGTCCCGCGCCCGGAAATGGCGCTGCGCGAACGTGAACAAACGGCGTGGCTGACCGGCGCGATGGCGCGTGAGCTGGATATGCCCCCTGACGCCCTGCGCTTTGACTATCGCGAAGATACCCTGACTCCGGCATTTAACGTGACCGCCGCCCAAAGCAAGGAGGTGGCGACCTTATTAACGCTGGCGCAAAAACTGAAAATGCAGGTGACGGCGATTACGCCGGATGCCTGCGCATTACAGCGCTTTATTCCTTATCTGCTGGCGCACCAGCAGTGTCTGGCCTGGCGTGACGAAGAACAGTGGCTGTGGGCGACGCGCTATGCGTGGGGACGAAAACTGCTACAAGAGGCGGCCTGCGCCGACAGTCTTGCCGCGACGTTGTCCATTGCGCCGGAAAGTCTGACGGTGTGCGGCGCGGGCGGCTTCGAACCCTGGTGCGCGGTTGCCATTCGCCAGCCTCCCGTTCCGCCGGAAGGCCATACCTTTGCCATCGCGCTGGGATTAGCAATGGGGGCGCCGCGCTGATGAGTCATCCGGTCAACTTTTTGCCCTGGCGTCAGTCCCGGCGGCGCGAATGTCTGCGATTCTGGAGCGTCATGTTCAGCGGTTCACTGCTGCTGACCATCGCGCTGGCGTGCATCCATGAGGTTACGCTCACGGCGCAAAAGCGGGCGGATGCACAGTGGCCGATCGCAGAGAAAGAGCGCGCCGCCGCGCTACTGGCGATCCAACCCCGCTTACAGCAGCGGCAGACCGCGTGGCAGCAAGCGTTGCAGCGGCAAACGGAATATGAGCAGACGCGGCGCTGGCAGAGCGTGCTGGAAGGGATGGCGGCGCTGTTGCCCGGGCAGGTGTGGCTAACCCGGTTATCCTGGCAGCAGGGAACGCTGGAACTTGAGGGATACGCGACGACATTTCTCGCGTTAAACACGCTGGAAACCGCGCTGCGTCGTCATCCTGATTTCCCGTTAGCCGGGAGTGGGGCAACGCAGCAGGATGCGCAGGGACGCTGGCAATTTCATTACCCGTTAAAAAGGAGCCTCGCAGATGGTCGCGCTTTTTGACCTCTGGTGCGGGTTATTGCCGCGAACCCGCCTCTTCTGCTGGTTAGGCTGGAGCCTGGGGCTGGGATTACTGGCGTGTTTATGTACGTTTTCTTCGGGCGCGCAGCAACAGGAGCAGCAACGAACGGCGCTGGCGCAACAGCGGGCGGCTATCGACCGGCAGTGGCGAAGCCTGCGTCAGATCGCCGCATCAATGGATATGTCTCGTTTAGCGTCGGCCAGCAAGCGCGTGCCTTTTTCCCCTCTGGATTTTCAGCGCTCTCCGGTACGCCTTCTTCACTGGCAGCCTTCCGCGCAGGGAGGCGAGCTGGCGCTGTCATCCACCTGGGAGGCGGTTCCGCAACTGTTCAGTCGGCTGGCGGAGCGTGGCATGCGCATCAACCGCTTTTCGCTTGTTCCGCAGGAGACGGAACTGCTGTTGACGCTACAGCTGGAGCGGCTGACTGATGACTAAGCGCTGGCTGTTGGTCTGTAGCTGCCTGCTGATGCTGACCGGAATGCGCGACCCCTTCAAACCGCCGGAGGACCGATGCCGGATCGCTGAACTGCCGATGTGGCGTTACCAGGGCGTGGTGAGTCAGGGAGAGCGCCTGACTGGCATTCTCAAAGACAGCCAGCAGAAGTGGCGGCGCGTCGAACAATATCAGGTGCTGGAGAACGGCTGGACGATTTCCCGACTGACGGCAGACAGCATAACGCTTGAGACCGGTAAAGGCTGTGAACCGTCACAGTGGCGGTGGCAACGACAAGGAGAAGTGAATGAAGCGATGGATAGCCGCAGCGTTGATCGCCGTGATGCCCGCCGTACAGGCGGGGAAAGCGCAAAACGTGACGCTGGTGGTGGATGATGTTCCTGTTGTTCAGGTATTGCAGGCGCTTGCCGCGCAGGAGAAGAAGAATCTGGTGGTCTCGCCTGACGTCAGCGGTTCGCTGTCGCTGAGTCTGACGGATGTGCCGTGGAAGCAGGCGGTGCAGACGGTCATAAAAAGCGCCGGGCTGGTGCTGCGCCAGGAGGGGAATATTCTGCATGTTCACTCGGTTCACTGGCAAAACGAAAACGCCGCGCGGCAGGAGGCTGAGCAGGCAAGGCTTCGGGCTAACTTACCGCTGGAGGATCGCAGTATTTCTCTGCAATATGCCGATGCCTCCGAACTGGCAAAAGCGGGAGAAAAACTGCTGAGCGCCAAAGGCAGTATGACGGTAGATAAGCGCACCAACCGGTTATTGCTTCGGGATAACAACGCCGCGCTGGCGGCGCTGGAAAAGTGGGCGGCGCAAATGGATCTCCCCGTTGAGCAGGTTGAACTGGCGGCGCATATCGTCACCATAAATGAAAAAAGCCTGCGTGAGCTGGGGGTAAAGTGGACGCTGGCGGACGCGCAACAGGCCGGGTCGCCAGGGCAGGTGACGTCGCTTGCCAGCGATCTGTCCGTCGCGGCCGCCACGTCTCGCGTCGGGTTTAACATCGGGCGCATCAACGGTCGCTTGTTGGATCTTGAGCTTTCCGCCCTGGAGCAGAAGCAGCAACTTGATATTATCGCCAGCCCACGACTGCTGGCTTCGCACCTGCAACCTGCCAGTATTAAGCAGGGGAGCGAAATCCCGTATCAGGTCTCCAGCGGCGAGAGCGGGGCGACGTCCGTGGAGTTTAAAGAAGCGGTGCTGGGGATGGAGGTGACGCCCACCGTTTTGCCGAAGGGGCGCATTCGTCTGAAGCTTCACATCAGCCAGAACGTTCCCGGTCAGGTGCTACAGCAGGCGGATGGCGAAGTGCTGGCGATCGATAAGCAGGAGATCGACACGCAGGTCGAGGTTAAAAGCGGCGAAACGCTGGCGCTGGGCGGCATCTTTTCGCGCAAGAACAAATCCGCTAAAGATAGCGTCCCGCTGTTAGGCGATATCCCCTGGCTTGGTTCCCTTTTCAGCCATGATGGAAAAGAGAACGAGCGGCGCGAACTGGTGGTGTTCATTACCCCCAGACTGGTTGCGGCAGAATAATTTATGCCTGAAATCGCGCTGTTTTTGCACTGAACACGTTTCAGGGATTTGACGTGGGGGTGTATTTAGCATACAAGGAGTACCGATTTGAGAGTTGGTTCTTCTCGTCGCTATCCGGCGACGCTGCCTCCGGGGTTGTCTACAATATGTCTTGGTAATTTATTCAGTTGCCAAACCCGTTGGAGTATTGAGATAATTTTCAGTCTGACTCTCGCAATATCTTATGAGGTTTCAGTTCATGTCCTGCTGCGCAAGGTGTCTGCGACGCGGGTTTATCATTAACGAATTGTCTTAGTAGTACCGAAAAAATGGCAGAGAAACGCAATATCTTTCTGGTTGGGCCTATGGGTGCCGGAAAAAGCACTATTGGGCGCCAGTTAGCTCAACAACTCAATATGGAATTTTACGATTCTGATCAAGAGATTGAGAAACGAACCGGAGCTGATGTGGGCTGGGTCTTCGATGTAGAAGGTGAAGACGGCTTCCGTGATCGCGAAGAAAAAGTCATCAACGAGTTGACGGAAAAACAGGGTATTGTGCTGGCAACCGGCGGTGGCTCTGTAAAATCACGTGAAACGCGTAACCGTCTCTCCGCGCGTGGCGTCGTGGTGTATCTTGAAACGACAATCGAAAAACAACTTGCGCGTACGCAGCGCGACAAGAAACGCCCGCTGTTGCAGGTAGAAGCTCCGCCTCGTGAAGTTCTGGAAGCGTTGGCCAACGAACGCAATCCTCTGTATGAAGAGATTGCCGACGTGACCATTCGTACCGACGATCAGAGCGCTAAGGTCGTGGCAAACCAGATTATTCATATGCTGGAAAGCAACTGATTCTGGCTTAATACATACTCGGTAAGCGGGTACAAGTAACTAAGGTGGATGTCGCGTCATGGAGAGGATTACAGTTACTCTCGGGGAACGTAGTTACCCTATCACCATCGCGGCTGGTTTGTTTAACGAACCAGCTTCATTCTTACCGCTGAAATCGGGCGATCAGGTTATGTTGGTGACCAACGAAACCCTGGCTCCCCTTTACCTTGATAAGATCCGTAGCGTACTTGAACAGGCGGGGGTTAACGTAGATAGCGTTACCCTGCCCGATGGCGAAAAGTATAAAAGCCTGACGGTACTTGATACGGTTTTCACCGCGTTACTGCAAAAACCGCACGGTCGCGATACCACGCTGGTTGCCCTCGGCGGCGGCGTGATTGGCGACCTTACCGGTTTCGCCGCCGCCAGCTATCAGCGTGGCGTGCGCTTTATCCAGGTCCCGACGACATTGCTGTCGCAGGTCGACTCCTCCGTAGGCGGGAAAACCGCTGTAAACCATCCCCTCGGCAAGAACATGATCGGCGCGTTCTACCAGCCTGCTTCTGTGGTGGTGGATCTCGACTGTCTGAAAACGCTTCCTGCGCGTGAGCTGGCATCGGGTCTGGCGGAAGTGATCAAATACGGCATCATTCTTGACGGTGAATTTTTCACCTGGCTTGAGGACAATCTGGACGCGTTATTACGTCTGGAAGGTCCGGCAATGGCGTACTGTATCCGCCGTTGTTGTGAGCTGAAAGCCGAAGTTGTCGCAGCAGACGAGCGCGAAACGGGCTTACGTGCTTTACTGAATCTGGGACATACCTTTGGTCATGCCATTGAAGCTGAAATGGGTTATGGCAATTGGTTACACGGTGAAGCCGTCGCCGCTGGTATGGTGATGGCGGCGCGCACGTCAGAGCGTCTCGGTCAGTTTAGCGCTGCGGATACGCAACGCATTATTACGCTGCTCCAGCGCGCAGGTCTGCCTGTTCACGGGCCGCGTGAGATGTCTGCTCAGGCGTATTTGCCACACATGCTGCGCGATAAGAAAGTCCTGGCGGGCGAGATGCGCTTAGTGCTCCCGCTGGCGATAGGGAAAAGTGAAGTACGCGGCGGAGTGCCGCACGAAATCGTTCTCAGCGCTATTGCTGACTGTCAGCAGGCGTAACAACAAGAAAGGTCGGACTGATACTGCACGGTATTGGTCATTTAAATTCAGGTTAACTGCAACGTCGTAAGCATTAACCTTTGAGTGGGGTGTTAAATGGATGAATTCAAACCAGAAGACGAGCTGAAACCCGATCCCAGCGATCGTCGTACTGGTCGTACTCGTCAATCTTCTGAACGCGATAATGATCCACAGATCAATTTCGATGACGTCGACCTGGATACGGACGATCGTCGTCCAGGGCGTGCGCGAAAGGCGCGTGAGGAAGAGCAGTACAGCGAAGACGATTATGAATCCGATGATGCAGTGGATGAAGAGCGCGTAGAGCGTCGTCCCCGCAAACGTAAGAAAGCCGCCAGCAAACCCGCTTCCCGTCAGTACATCATGATGGGTGTCGGCGTTCTGGTGTTGCTGCTGCTGATCATCGGTATTGGTTCCGCGCTGAAAGCCCCTTCACCCTCCTCTTCCAGCGATCAAACGGCGTCTGCCGAGAAGAACATCGATCTTTCCGGCAATAACGCGACCGATCAGGCGAGCGCCACGCAGCCTGCGCCAGACGCTGAACAGACCGCCGGAAACACGCAGCAGGATGTTTCTCTGCCGCCGATCGCCTCAACGCCAACGCAGGGTCAGGCGCCTGCCGCGACCGAAGGCCAGCAGCGTGTGGAAGTTCAGGGCGATCTGAACAATGCGCTGACCCAGCCGCAGGGTCAGGAACAGGTTAACAATGTGGTGGCGAACTCCACGCTGCCGACGGAACCAGCCACCGTTGCGCCAATCCGCAACGGCAATGCGCCGCGTCAGACGGCGACGACGCAATCGGGCGAGCGTCAGGCCACTACGCGCCCGGAACGTAAGCAGGTTGTGATTGAGCCGAAGAAACCGCAGACCACCGCGAAAGCGACGCCAGCGGAACCGAAGCCGACCACGCAGCCGAAACGTAGCGAACCTGCCGCGCCGGTCGCGACGACGAAAGCGCCAGCAACTTCCGCGCCAGCGGCAACGACCGCGCCGAAAGCCACCGCCAGCACTGCGCCTGCACAAACCGCAGCGCCAGCGCAAACCACAGCGGCAGCCGGCAGTGCGGCTGGTACGAAAAGCACAGGTAACGTGGGTTCACTGAAGTCTGCGCCTTCCAGCCATTACACCCTGCAACTCAGCAGTTCTTCTAACTACGACAACCTGAACGGTTGGGCGAAGAAAGAAAACCTGAAAAACTATGTGGTGTATCAGACGACGCGTAACGGCCAGCCGTGGTATGTTCTGGTAACGGGTGTGTATGCGTCTAAAGATGATGCCAAACGTGCGGTGTCTACGTTGCCAGCCGATGTGCAGGCGAAAAACCCGTGGGCAAAACCGTTGCATCAGGTGCAGGCCGATCTGAAGTAATAGTCATGTTAAAGCGCAGGATGCTGTCGGAGCTTTCTCCACAGCCGGAGAAGGTGTAATTAGTTAGTCAGCATGAAAAAGAATCGCGCTTTTCTGAAGTGGGCAGGGGGGAAATACCCCCTGCTTGATGACATCAAACGGCATTTACCGAAAGGTGAATGTCTGGTTGAACCCTTTGTGGGTGCCGGGTCGGTGTTTCTTAACACCGACTTTTCTCGTTATATTCTTGCCGATATTAATAGTGACCTTATCAGCCTCTATAACATCGTGAAGTCGCGTACTGAAGAGTATGTGCGGGCTTCCCGCGAGCTGTTTACGCCTGAGACGAATCAGGCCGAGGTTTACTATCAACTCCGTGAAGAGTTCAATACGAGCCGGGAGCCGTTCCGTCGGGCGGTCCTGTTCTTATACCTGAACCGCTATGGTTACAATGGCCTGTGCCGCTATAACTTGCGTGGGGAGTTTAACGTGCCGTTTGGCCGTTACAAAAAGCCCTACTTCCCGGAAACGGAGTTGTACCATTTTGCCAAAAAAGCGCAGAATGCAGAGTTTCATTGCCTTTCGTATGAAGAGTGTATGGATCGTGCTGATAGCAATTCTGTGGTCTATTGCGATCCGCCTTACGCACCGCTTTCTGCGACGGCGAATTTCACCGCTTATCATACCAATAGCTTCAGCCCAAAAGAGCAGGCGCGCCTGGCGGAGATGGCAGAAAAGCTGGTCAGCAAGCGGATCCCGGTGTTAATTTCGAACCATGACACGCCCGATACCCGCGAGTGGTACAAAGCGGCGAAACATTTTCAGGTCAAAGTGCGTCGCAGTATAAGCAGCAATGGCGGCACACGTAAAAAGGTGGACGAACTGCTGGCTCTGTACCAACCAGGAGTCGTAACGCCTGCGAAAAAATAATTCTCAAGGAGAAGCGGATGAAACAGTATTTGATTGCCCCCTCAATTCTGTCGGCTGATTTTGCCCGCCTGGGTGAGGACACCGCGAAAGTGCTGGCTGCTGGTGCGGATGTCGTGCATTTTGACGTCATGGACAACCACTATGTGCCGAACCTGACCATCGGCCCGATGGTGCTGAAATCCCTGCGCAAATACGGTATTACCGCCCCCATCGACGTGCATTTGATGGTGAAGCCGGTTGACCGCATCGTGCCGGATTTCGCCGCAGCGGGCGCCAGCATCATTACGTTTCATCCCGAAGCCTCCGAGCATGTCGATCGTACCTTGCAGCTGATTAAAGAAAACGGCTGTAAAGCGGGTCTGGTGTTTAACCCGGCCACGCCGCTGAGTTATCTGGATTACGTGATGGATAAGCTGGATGTGATCCTGCTGATGTCCGTCAACCCGGGTTTTGGCGGCCAGTCTTTTATTCCGCACACGCTGGAGAAGCTGCGTGAGGTGCGCCGTCGTATTGATGAGTCAGGTTATGACATTCGCCTGGAAGTGGACGGCGGCGTCAAGGTGAACAACATCGGCGAAATCGCCGCGGCGGGCGCAGACATGTTTGTGGCAGGCTCCGCGATTTTCGACCAACCAGACTACAAAAAAGTCATTGATGAAATGCGCAGTGAACTGGCAAAGGTAAGTCATGGATAAATTGCAGGATATTCGGGGTGTCGCCTTTGACCTCGACGGCACGCTGGTTGACAGCGCGCCGGGATTAGCCGCTGCGGTAGATATGGCGTTATACGCGCTGGAACTGCCTACCGCTGGCGAAGATCGCGTAATTACCTGGATTGGTAACGGCGCGGATGTATTGATGGAGCGTGCGCTCGCCTGGGCTCGACAGGAACGCGCTACGTTACGTAAAACAATGGGCAAACCGCCTGTTGATGATGAGATCCCCGCCGAGGAGCAGGTGCGTATTTTGCGTAAGCTGTTCGACCGCTACTATGGCGATGTGGCGGAAGAAGGGACGTTCCTGTTCCCGCACGTAGCCGATACGCTGGGCGCGCTGCATGCCAAAGGGCTGCCGCTTGGACTGGTGACCAATAAGCCGACGCCGTTTGTGGCGCCGCTGCTTGAAGCGCTGGATATCGCCAAATACTTCAGCGTGGTTATTGGCGGCGACGATGTGCAGAACAAAAAGCCGCATCCCGATCCGCTGCTGCTGGTGGCAAAGCGGATGGGCGTCGCGCCTGAACAGATGCTCTTTGTGGGCGATTCGCGTAACGACATTCAGGCTGCAAAAGCGGCTGGCTGCCCGTCGGTCGGCCTCACGTACGGCTACAACTATGGCGAATCAATCGCTCTTAGCCAGCCGGATGTGATTTACGACACTATTAATGACCTTCTGCCCGCTCTCGGGCTTCCGCATAGCGAAAATCAGGAATCGAAAAATGACTAAGCCCATCGTTTTTAGTGGCGCACAGCCCTCAGGTGAATTGACCATTGGCAACTATATGGGTGCGCTGCGTCAGTGGGTGAACATGCAGGATGACTATCATTGCATTTACTGCATCGTTGACCAGCATGCGATCACCGTGCGTCAGGATGCACAGCAGCTGCGTAAGGCGACGCTGGATACGCTGGCGCTCTACCTGGCGTGTGGTATCGATCCTGAGAAAAGCACCATCTTTGTTCAGTCCCATGTGCCGGAGCACGCGCAGCTGGGCTGGGCGCTGAACTGCTACACCTATTTCGGCGAACTGAGCCGGATGACCCAGTTCAAAGACAAATCCGCGCGCTATGCCGAGAACATCAACGCCGGTCTGTTTGATTACCCGGTTCTGATGGCGGCAGACATTTTGCTGTATCAAACGAATCAGGTGCCGGTGGGTGAAGATCAGAAACAGCATCTGGAATTGAGCCGCGACATCGCGCAGCGTTTTAACGCGCTGTATGGCGATATCTTTAACGTTCCTGAGCCGTTTATTCCAAAATCCGGCGCGCGCGTGATGTCACTGCTGGAACCGACCAAAAAGATGTCCAAGTCGGACGATAACCGTAACAACGTCATCGGCCTGCTGGAAGACCCGAAATCGGTGGTGAAAAAAATCAAACGTGCGGTGACGGATTCCGATGAGCCGCCGGTAGTGCGCTACGACATCCAGAATAAAGCGGGTGTGTCTAACCTGCTGGATATCCTCTCCGCCGTAACTGGCCAGAGCATCCCTGAGCTGGAGCAGCATTTCGAAGGCAAGATGTATGGTCATCTGAAAGGTGAAGTGGCTGAAGCCGTTTCCGGTATGCTGACCGAGTTGCAGGAGCGTTATCATCGCTTCCGCAGCGACGAAGCCTTCTTGCAGAAAGTGATGAAAGAAGGGGCGGAAAAAGCCAGCGCCCGTGCTTCCGAAACGCTGAAAGCGGTCTACGAAGCGATTGGCTTTGTCGCCAAGCCGTAATGCGCACCGCGCCGTAGGCCAGATAAGACGTTTACGCCGCCACCCGGCGTAAACACGGCGAGGCCTACAGTGATGCGACACCACACATTAAAAAACCGGGGATTTCCCGGTTTTTTTGTCTCTCTGCGTATCCGTGACGAAAAACTGTGAGGCGTCTCGCCGTTTACGCACATCGTCATTGCGCGATATCTTCATTTTAATGAATATATAAATATTCACTTTACTGAAAATTTATGATGCGTCGAACATTTATCAAAAAAGAGGGGGTCGTGCTGACGACCCTGGCCCGCTACCTGCTTGGTGAGAAATGCGGTAACCGTTTGAAAACGATAGATGAACTGGCTAATGAATGCCACTCATCAGTGGGGTTAACGCAGGCCGCATTAAAAACGCTGGAGTCTTCCGGGGCGATCCGTATTGAGCGTCGTGGGCGCAACGGCAGCTTCCTGGTGGAGATGGATAACAAAACGTTGCTGTCGCATGTGGACATCAGCAACGTTGTTTGCGCGATGCCGCTGCCGTACACCCGTCTGTATGAAGGGCTGGCGAGCGGGCTGAAAGCGCAGTTTGAAGGGATTCCATTTTATTACGCACACATGCGTGGGGCGGACATCCGGGTTGAGTGCCTGCTGAATGGCGTCTACGACATGGCCGTGGTGTCGCGTCTGGCCGCAGAGAGCTACCTGGCGCAAAACGGGTTGCGCATCGCGCTGGAACTGGGGCCACACACCTATGTCGGCGAGCACCAGTTGATCTGCCGTAAAGGCGAATCCGACCGGGTGAAGCGAGTGGGGCTGGATAACCGTTCGGCAGATCAGAAAATCATGACTGAAGCCTGTTTCGGCAAAAGTGATGTGGAGCTGATAGACCTCTCTTATCACGAAAGTCTTCAGCGCATTGTGAAAGGTGATGTGGATGCGGTGATCTGGAATGTGGTGGCGGAAGCGGAGCTGGCATTGCTGGGGTTAGAAGCGACGCCGCTCACCCGCGATCCTCGATTCTTGCAGGCCACCGAAGCCGTGGTGCTGACCCGGTCGGACGATTACCCGATGCAGCAACTGCTGCGCGCCGTGGTGGACAAACAGGCGCTGCTCGCCCATCAGCAACGTGTGGTCAGCGGTGAACAGGAACCCAGTTACTAAGTTAATCAAAGGCATTGTAAATGGAAAACAGACTCAGCCTGCTGTGTGACGCAGGGGTTATCGACGAAGATATTTGCCATGGCATGTTGCAGGTCGTCAGACGACTGGACGAGGAGTGGAAGCTGCCGGTGCATACCGAGCAGGGAACGATGGCGATAACCCACATGGCCAGCGCGTTAATGCGCAGTCGTCGGGGAGAGGTGATTGACGCGCTGGATCACGAGTTGCTGGCGGAACTGACGCAATCTCCCCACTGGCCCGCGATTTTGTTGGCGCACCAGGCGCTGCTGGCGGAGTTTACGGTTTCGCTTCATGCCAATGAGGAAGGTTATTTGTTGGCAAATCTATATGGGCTGTGGATGGTGGCGCACGAAGCGTCGTGAGGAACACCGTACATCAACGTACCACACCTTAAATATTCAAAAAAATGAATATTTAATTCAGGGATTAGAAACCGAGGCACAAAGATGTTTATACACGCATTGAAACGCCAGAATCCGGCGCTGATTACCGCCGCGATCCGACTCTGGCAGCAGGGAAGGATCGTCCCGGACAGCTGGGTGATTGATGTTGATCAGGTGCTGGAAAACGGGAAGCACCTGGTTGATACGGCCCATCAATACGGTATCACGCTGTATCTGATGACAAAACAGCTTGGTCGCAATCCCTGGCTGGCGGAAAAGCTGCTGGCGCTGGGATATGCCGGAATTGTCACGGTGGATTACAAAGAGGCCAGGGTCATGCGTCGCGCCGGATTGCCGGTGGCGCATCAGGGGCATTTAGTGCAGATCCCCTCCCGGCAGATTGACGAAGCGGTGGAGCAAGGGACGGACATTATTACGCTCTTTTCGCTGGAGAAGGCGCGTGAAGTGTCGGCGGCGGCGGTGAAGGCCGGGCGCGTGCAGGCGGTAATGCTGAAGATTTACGGCGAGCAGGATTTTCTTTATCCGGGGCAGGAGAGCGGCTTCCCGCTGGCGCGCCTTGATGACGCTGTGAATGACATTCGCCGTCTGCCGGGGCTCCATGTCACGGGGTTAACGCATTTCCCCTGCCTGCTGTGGGATGACGCATCAGGCGAGACCAGGCCGACGCCCAATCTGCATTCCCTGGTCAAGGCGAGGCAGCAACTGGAAGAGCGGGAGATTGCCATTGAGCAGCTTAATGCGCCCTCTGCAACCAGTTGCGCGTCTTTGCCGCTGTTGGCGCGGTATGGCGTCACCCATGCCGAACCGGGCCATGCGCTGACCGGCACCATTCCGTCGAATCAGCAAGGCGATCAGCCTGAACGCATTGCGATGCTCTGGCTGAGTGAAATTTCGCACCATTTTCGTGGCAACAGCTACTGCTATGGCGGCGGCTATTACCGCCGGGGACATGCGCGCAACGCGCTCGTTTTTACGCCGGAAAACGACGTTCCCGCGAAGACGACGCTGGAACCCGTCGATGACAGCAGTATCGACTACTACCTGCCGCTTGCAGGGACGTTTCCGGTGAGCAGCGCCGTGGTGCTCTGTTTTCGTACCCAAATTTTTGTGACGCGCAGTGATGTGGTGCTGGTGTCTGGCATTCAGCGCGGCGCGGCGGAAATCGTCGCCCGTTATGACAGTCTCGGAAACGTACTGGAGGCGTAATGGCTCGTTTTGTGGTGCTGGTGATTGATAGCTTCGGCGTCGGCGCAATGAAGGATGTGGCGGAGGTTCGCCTGCAGGATGTCGGGGCGAATACCTGCGGACATATTCTGCGTCAGCTCCCGCAGCTACATCTGCCGACGCTGGAGAAACTGGGGTTGATTAACGCGCTGGGCTATGCGCCAGGCGTTATGGCTCCCTCGGCATCGGCAGCGTGGGGGATCGCGGAATTGCAGCATGAAGGAGGGGATACCTTCATGGGGCATCAGGAGATTTTAGGCACGCGTCCGCAGGCGCCGCTGCGTATGCCGTTTAGCGAGGTGATTGATCGCGTTGAGCTGGCGCTGAAGGCAGCGGGCTGGCAGGTAGAGCGACGTGGCGGCGAACTGGCGTTCCTGTGGGTCAATGAGTCGGTGGCGATAGGCGATAACCTCGAAGCGGATTTAGGGCAGGTTTACAACATTACCGCCAACCTTTCCGCCATCGCCTTTGACGAGGTGCTGAAGATTGGCCGCATTGTGCGTGAACACGCGCAGGTGGGGCGCGTCATTGCATTCGGCGGCACGCTTCACGACAGCCAGCGGATTCTGGACGCCGCAGAAGCGAAAGAGGGGCGTTTTATTGGCATCAATGCGCCGCGATCCGGCGCATATGAAAGCGGTTTTCAGGTTGTTCATATGGGCTATGGCGTGGATGAACGGGTTCAGGTGCCGCAAAAACTGCATGAGGTTGGCGTGCCGACCGTGCTGATCGGCAAAGTGGCGGATATCGTGGCGAACCCTCACGGACGTAGCTGGCAAAACCTGGTGGACAGCCAGCGCATCATGGATATCACGCGCGATGAATTCAGTGCCGCCCGGCACGCGTTTATCTGCACCAACATCCAGGAAACCGATCTGGCGGGGCACGCCCAGGATGTCGCACGTTATGCGGAACGTTTGCAGGTGGTTGACCGTAATCTTGCGCGGCTGACAAGCGAGATGACACCCGATGATTGTCTGCTGGTGATGGCCGACCACGGCAACGATCCAACGATAGGTCACAGTCACCATACCCGTGAAAGAGTGCCGATTCTGGTCTACCGGCAGGGGCTGAAGCCTGTTCAGTTAGGCCTTCGCGCCACGCTGTCGGATGTGGGCGCGACGGTCTGTGAGTTCTTTGGCGCGCCCGCGCCACAAAACGGCACCTCTTTCTTTTCGTCATTACAGCTCACAGGAGACGCCGTATGAATTTTGATACGTCAGGCTACACCTGGGCCCATGAGCATCTGCACATCGATCTCTCCGGGTTCAAGAATAACCTCGACTGCCGGTTAGATCAGTACGATCTCATTTGTCAGGAGATGAAAGATCTGCGGGCGTTGGGCGTGCGCAACATCATTGAAATGACTAACCGCTATATGGGGCGCAACCCGCAATTCATGCTCGATTTGATGCGGGATAGCGGGATAAACGTGGTGGCCTGTACGGGTTACTACCAGGACGCATTTTTCCCTGAGCATGTCGCGACCCGCAGCGTGGAGCAGCTTGCGCAGGAGATGATCGATGAAATTGTCATCGGTATTGATAACACGACGCTGAAAGCCGGAATTATTGCGGAAATCGGCTCCAGTGAAGGGGTGATTACGCCGCTGGAAGAGAAGGTGTTTATCGCCGCTGCGCGCGCCCACAATGAAACCGGACGCCCCATTTCCACCCATACCTCGTTCAGTACTATGGGGCTGGAGCAACTGGCCTTGTTGCAGGCGCAGGGCGTCGATCTCTCCCGCGTGGTGATTGGTCATTGCGATCTGAAAGATAACCTTGACGGCATTTTGCAGATGATCGATCTCGGCGCGTACGTGCAGTTCGACACCATCGGCAAAAACAACTACTACCCGGATGAAAAGCGCATCGACATGCTGAATGCGCTGCGCCAGCGTGGTTTGCTCAACCGCGTGATGCTTTCGATGGATATTACCCGCCGCTCCCATCTAAAAGCCAATGGCGGCAATGGCTACGACTACCTGTTAACCACCTTTATCCCACAGCTGCGCCAGTCAGGATTCAGTCAGGCCGATGTGGACACGATGTTGCGTGATAACCCCTCACAATTTTTCCAATAAGGACAGAAAGATGAAAAAGATTGGTGTTGCTGGCTTACAGCGTGAGCAGATTAAAAAAACCATCGAGACCGTGGCGCCCGGCTGCTTTGACGTGTCCATTCACAACGATATGGACGCGGCGATGAAAGTGAAGTCCGGGCAACTGGATTATTACATCGGCGCGTGTAATACCGGCGCTGGCGCGGCGTTGTCGATAGCGATTGCGGTGATTGGCTACAACAAAAGCTGCACCATCGCTAAGCCGGGTATTAAAGCGAAAGACGAGCATATCGCAAAGATGGTCGCGGAAGGGAAAGTGGCGTTTGGCCTCTCTGTCGAACATGTTGAGCATGCGATTCCCATGCTGGTTAACCACTTGAAATAAAAGGCATGCTTATGGAGCTGTATATTCAGATTCTGGTGGTGGCCTGCCTGACGGGGATGACGTCGCTACTGGCGCACCGCTCAGCCGCCGTTTTCCATGACGGGATTCGCCCGATCTTACCGCAGCTGATCGAAGGCTATATGAACCGCCGGGAGGCGGGGAGTATCGCGTTTGGTTTGAGTATCGGTTTTGTGGCGTCGGTGGGGATCTCATTTACCCTCAAAACGGGGCTGCTTAACGCCTGGCTGCTGTTTTTACCTACCGATATTCTTGGCGTACTGGCGATCAATAGCCTGTTGGCGTTTGGGCTTGGCGCCGCCTGGGGCGTGCTGATTCTGACCTGTCTGCTGCCGGTAAACCATCTGCTTACCGCCTTGCCGGTTGACGTGCTGGGGAGCCTTGGCGAGCTGAGTTCCCCGGTTGTCGCCGGTTTTGCGCTGTTCCCGCTGGTGGCGATTTTTTATCAATTCGGCTGGAAACACAGTCTTATCGCTGCGGTTGTGGTGCTGATGGCGCGTGTCCTGGTGGTGCGTTACTTCCCGCATCTGAACCCGGAATCGATTGAGATTTTTATCGGCATGGTGATGCTGCTGGCGATTGCGATTACGCACGACCTGCGCCACCGTGGCGATGAGGACATGGATACCAGTGGGTTATCCGTCTTTGAGGAGCGCACCTCCCGCATTATTAAAAACTTACCGTATATCGCGATCGTCGGCGCGTTGATTGCGGCGGTCGCCAGTATGAATATTTTTGCCGGCAGCGAGGTGTCGATCTTTACCCTTGAGAAAGCCTATTCTGCTGGCGTTACGCCTGAAGAGTCGCAGACCTTGCTTCATCAGGCGGCGCTGGCGGAGTTCATGCGCGGGCTCGGCTTCGTGCCGATGATCGCCACAACGGCGCTGGCGACGGGCGTGTATGCGGTGGCCGGTTTTACCTTTGTGTATTCCGTGGGCTATCTGGCGCCGAATCCGTGGATTGCCGCCATCCTGGGGGCGGTCGTGATTTCTGCGGAAGTGCTGCTGTTGCGCTCAATTGGGAAGTGGCTTGGACGCTACCCGTCGGTGCGCAATGCGTCGGACAATATCCGTAACGCGATGAATATGCTGATGGAAACCGCGCTACTGATCGGCTCTATTTTTGCGGCGATCAAGATGGCGGGTTATACCGGCTTCTCGATTGCGATTGCTATCTACTTCCTCAACGAGTCGCTGGGGCGCCCGGTGCAGAAGATGGCCGCGCCGGTCGTGGCCGTGATGATTACCGGTATCTTGTTGAATATTCTCTACTGGTTCGGTTTGTTTATTCCGGCCTGAGGAGGCGTCTAAATGAAAACCTTCCCCCTGCAAAGCCTGACGCTCGCCGAGGCGCAGCAGAAGCAGTTTGCGCTGGTGGACACGGTGTGTCGTTATTTTCCGGGCGCGGATTTTTTAAAGGGTGGCGATCTGGGGTTAAGTCCGGGGCTTAACCAGCCGGGAACCACCCGACAAGTGGAAAAGGTGCTGGCGGAGGCGTTTCATGCTGAGGACGCGGTGCTGGTGCAGGGCGCGGGAACCGGCGCGATTCGGGCCGGGCTGGCCGCGCTGCTGAAACCGGGGCAACGCCTTCTGGTGCATGATGCGCCGGTTTATCCCACAACGCAGGGGATCGTCGAGCAGATGGGGATTGTGCTTGTCAGAGCGGATTTCAACGATCTGGCGACAATAACGCAGGTTATCGCAGAGCATCGGCCCCATGCGGCGCTGGTGCAACATACGCGTCAGCAACCGCAGGATTGCTATTCTCTGGCCGGGGTGCTGGTGGAGCTTGCGCGATGCGGCGTCCCCACGCTGACCGACGATAATTATGCGGTGATGAAAGTGGCGCGTATTGGCTGTGAATGTGGGGCCACGCTGTCCACGTTTTCCTGTTTTAAACTCTTCGGGCCTGAAGGCACCGGCGCGGTGGTGGGGGAGGCGGAAGCCATCGCCAGAATACGTGCGACGATGTATTCCGGCGGCAGCCAGATTCAGGGTGCGCAGGCGCAGGCGGTGCTTCGTGGCCTGGTTTTCGCGCCAGTGATGCACGCTGTGCAGGCAGGGGTGACGGAACGTTTACTCGCCTTGTTAAACAGTGGAGCCGTGCCGGAAGTGAAGCAGGCGGTGATTGCGAATGCGCAATCGAAAGTGTTGATTGTGGAGTTCCACCAGCCCGTTGCCGAAAAGGTGCTGGAGGAGGCGCAAAAGCGCGGGGCGTTGCCTTACCCGGTGGGCGCGGAGTCCAAGTATGAAATCCCGCCATTGTTTTATCGCCTTTCCGGTACGTTTCGTGCGGCCCGTCCGGGTCTGGCGCGTTATGCGATTCGTATTAATCCCAACCGCAGCGGCGAAGAAACGGTGTTACGTATTTTGCGGGAAAGCCTGTGTGCCTGATGGCACAGCACCGTAGGCCGGATAAGGCGTTTACGCCGCCATCCGGCGTGTATGTGTGCACGAAAGCCTGATGGCGCTGCGCTTATCAGGCCTACAATGATACACATGAAAAAACCGGGGAATCCCCGGTTTTTTTGTATCGTGCGACAACGGTTTCGATTATTGATCCGCGGCCGGGCCGCAACCACCAATAATTTTTGAAATAGAAATTGCCGGGTGAAGTAAATAATCGTAACTGCAATCATTCTTTTTGTTTTCGATATGACCCGTACACGCGGTGAGCGTAGCCAGCATCCCTGCCACAACGGCAATCTTTGCAATTTTAAACATGACAAAATCCTTGTAAATAAAACAATTTTAATTGTATGAGATAAATGGAAAAATCCATTTTGCGGACGTTACCATATCAATTAATAAGGGAGTGAGGTAGTCCAGATAAGGACTTCTTATTCTGCGGGTAATATGCTTTGCGTAGATTCAGCATAATAAAAAACGGCCTGGAGAGGATGTATATTCTCCAGGCCGTAGTGTTTATTTAATTAACGGAATGTTTTCTTAAAGTTCAGCATAAAGCCTTTATCGCTGATGCCATCCTCTTTCCACTGATAAGCGTCGAGATGCAGACTGCTGTCCTGGGCGCTGTACTTCACGCCCATCGTTGCCAGACCGTTCAGACCGCCGCCTTTCTGGCCGTCGTCAACGCTAAAGCGCTGGTCGCTTGCACCCGCCAGCGTGGCGCTACGCTGGCTTTTCGTGTAGCTCAGGTTCGGGCCGCCTTCCAGCGTGGCGCTTGCGCTCCAGCCGTTTTCCCCGGCATAGTCCATTTTCAGGCCAAGCACGGAATCTACGGCCGTTTCGCTACCGCTGTTCATCGACAGGTTGAAGTCTCCGGCGCTGCGCTCTTTGTAACCTTCTTCCAGTGTATGACGCAGCTTAACGCCCGCATACGGCGTGATTTTCAGCGCATCGTCCATCAGGTTAAAGGTTTTTGCCCCTTCGCTGCGGAATTCCATGTACTGCTGACGGGCGTCGGAATCCGCCACTTTATTGACGTCGCCATAGGCGACAGAGCGGCTGCTGTCGAGGTTATGCACGTCATAACGCAGGCTGTTGTTCCAGGCCAGACCCTCATTAAAGGTCATGCTGTGTTTCAGGCCGAAGAACTGGCTGTAGCCGCCGGTCACGCCGTTGTCGCCCGCTTTCTGCGAACCGTCGCCGTCCAGACGCGCAATACCGTATTCCAGCGTCAGGTTCTGGCTGGCGGTCAGATCCAGCGTCTGGCGCAGCGCCAGCATGTCGTACTGGGTGTCGTTACCCAGTTCGGCACGCGGATCGCCTTTCGCCATCACGTTGAACGCCAGACCGTCTTTCACCTGCGGCGCGGCGTCCGCCAGCATCGTAAAGCGATTGCTGAGTACGCGGGCTTCGCGAAAGACGGTGTTCGCCTGGCTGCCGCTGACCTGCTTCAGGGCGTTGTTCAGCTCTGCGGTCGTGCCAACGTTCAGGCTGTTGTACAGCTCATTGTTGGTATACCCGGCGTCCAGCGCCTGTGCGACGTCGCTGACGGAACTCTCCGTCGCCACATCCGCATAGGCGTTTTTGGTCATGGTGATGTCAACGTTACCGTCGCCGTCGGTGCTGCCCTGGGCGTTCCACACCACGCTGGTGGAGGTGATATTGTCCGCGCCCTGGATATTACTGCCGGTAAAGGCGTTATCGACCACGACGGTGGTCTCTGCCGTACCTGCGGTAAAGCCGGTATTCACCTTCACGTCGTCGCCAATCATCAGGTTATTCGCTTTCAGCGTACCGGAACTGCCGTCGGCATTGGTGCCCACAATGTAGTTGCTTAACATCTGCGGCGCGTTCGGATCGGCCGGAGGCGCTGGAATATCACCCTGCGTCGGCGCGACAATCGCATCCGGGATCACGATATCCGCCGTACCGTTGTGATCGTCCTGCGTACCCGTAGTGCCAGGGGCGTAGATGCCGCAGCCGGTGTCGCACAGCAGATTCACTTCGCCATTATTGATGATGGTTTTGCTCTGGCCGCCAAACGCGTAAGAGTCATTCGCGTACACGTTGATCACGCCATCGGCGGTGTTGTTGATGGTGGTGGCGTTGCCGTTGCCTTTGATGCCGATAAGTCCGGTGCCGTTGGTTCCGTCTATTTGCCCCTGTTCGGTGCCGACGTTGATGGTGCCGCTGTTGACCAGGTCGATGATATAACTGCTGGTGCCGCCGCTGATCGCCACGGCATTGTCGCCCTGGACGTTAATGGTCCCTTCGTTGCCAAAGCTATAGCCACGGCTGAGGTTGATCAGGGGGGCGTCCGGGTTAATACCATTAATCACGCCGGTTTCCGTGTTCCAGATCCACATCGGGGAGTTGCTGGCATTCGCGGTGGTGATGGCGCTGTAACCGTTGGTGGCGGTAATGGTGCCGCTGTTCACCTGAGCGATGGAACTGCTGGTACGCGTCATGTTGATGATGGTGTTTTCGCCGCCTTCTACCGCGCTGCCGCTGTTGGTAAGCGTTGCGCCTTCCTGGTTATAAAACGCAAAGCTGCCGTTGATGAGCGATTTGCCATCTTCCGCCACCGTCATATTGCCGGTATTGACGACTTCCTGGGCGTAAGAGGTTCCTGCAATTGAGCCGGTAAAGCTGCCCTCGTTGAACAGGGTGATATCGCCATTAAGCGTCAGGAGGTCAGTGGTCAGGCTGCCGTCTGCGCGGTTGAACAGGCTGTGATACGTTGTGATCGTATCGGCATGCATCGTCCCGTGGTTTTCCATATTGCCAGCGTTATTAATCGCCATATCGCCGTTGACGGTCAGCGTGGCGCCTGCTTCGTTGTACAGCCAGCCGCTAACATCGAGATCGCCGTTCAGCGTTTCATTGCCGTAATTCGCCAGCGCTCCGGTGGTGAAAAAGCCCGCTTCTGACGTTTGGCTATCGCTGTCGCCGCTGCCGGGCAGCGACCGTATCCAGATTTTGTCGGTTGGCATGGAACCCATATGTGGGTCGTTTTCGTCCATCGGGCTGCCGTTCAGGTTGATGGCGCCGTTATTGATGATGTAGCTGTTGCTGTCGCTAAGGAACGCCTGACCGTAGTCGGCATCAATATTGATGGTGCCGGTGGTGTCGTTCACGACGGTGCCGCCGTTTAATGCGGCCATCCCCACCAGTTGGTTTTCCTCGCCGGTCACACCTTCATCAGCGGTCAGCGTAATAGTACCCTGGTTAACGGCCGTGCCGCCGCTGAGCGCCATCATACCGAACCCGGCGTTGTTGACGGTGATGGTGCCGGTGTTGATGGCCGTGGCGTCACCGTAGCCGATGTCTGAGGAACCGGCAACCATTGCCGAGCTGGTCAAATAGAGGTATGTCGGCTGCCAGTAGTCTGTGCTGATGATATTGTTTTCATCGTCCAGCGTCGGGATAAAACCGTCCAGATAAATATCGCCTTCGTTTAACGCCGTCCCTACACTGGCACTGACGCCATATGCTCCCGCGCCCTGTAAATGGACGGTCGCTCCTTTATCATTAACGACGCTGCCGCCCTGGGTCGCCAGCATGGCGTAAAGCGTGTGGGTATACCATCTTTCCGGGTAGATATTGATACCGTTAATGAACTCTGGCGTTTGGTTAGAAAAGAGGGTGATATCGGCCCCTGCTTTGTTGTGTACGACCGTATCTTCGCCATTTGCACGGGTGATGGCAGAACGATCATCTCCCGTATCGCCACTGCTTCCGTAGATGAGAATATTGCCGCTGTTGCTCGCTTCCGCTCCCTTATTGGCAAGGAGAACGTTGACTGTTCCGTGGGTGGTAATATCGCCCTGATTTTCAATCGTCGAGCCCTGGCCATGAGCTGACAGCAGGGCATTACTTCCGGTGGAGTAATTTAAGTTCAGATAGTCGGCGTTCACTTCAATCGTGGCGTCATCGGTAATGAGCAGGGAGCCGCCATTATTAACGTTTGCCAGCGTGGCCTGGCCACCTGTGATAGTGGTCATATCCACGGTAGATTTACCGCTTAGCGTTAACGTGTTGTCACCATCAATGTTGATACCGATAGCTTCAGAGCCAATAGACGCTTCGTTTTGGGAAAAGTCGATGTTTATACCACCGGCGACATTCACGGCGTTACCGCTGCCGCTGATATTGAGGCCGGTAACGCTCGCATACCCAGAGCTGACATCAGAACTGTCAAGATGGATATTCATCGCGCCATCCAGATTGACCGTATTTTGATTGCCGTTAACGGTAATGCCTTGTAACTGCTCATCGCTTTTAATTTGAGCGTCTTGCGCGTAACCAGCCTCGATGTTCACATTACCCAGAATGGTTGTTGTATTCGTGTCGCCAGAGACGTTAAGACCGGTTGCCCCACGAAATACGCCGCTGCTGTCCTGAGCCGCAGTCACGTTAATATCGCCCGTCAGACTGACCTGCGATTCAGTACCGCTGATCAGCGTTCCCGTACCGTTAAGGCTGGTGTTGATATTACCTTTGTTGTTGAAGGTGTTTTGTGTACCGGCAACAACGAAGCCCACTGAGTCGTCGTTACGCACGGTGGTGGTGCCGCTGTTTATGAGTTCGCTTTCTTCGCCGTTGATGGTCAGGCCCGTCGCGCCATTCATAACCAGCAGGTCGCCATTCTGCGTCATGTCAGCGTTATTGCCCGTAATGGTGGCGATTGTTGAGCCAGCGCCGTCGACGGCCATATTACCGGTATTGAGTACGCGGGCGTTGTCGCCATCAATGCGCACGCCCGTCGCGCCATCGGCGATGAGCTGATTACCTTCATTAATCACCAGCGCATGATCACCCTCAATATATAGCCCCGTAGAGCCGGCACCGCGGGTTGTCGAATGGCCTTTGTTATCGACGATAGCATCGTCACCGGTGATTTTGGCCCCGGTGCCGCCGTCAGAAACGTTTAATTCCCCTTCGTTGATGAGGCGAATGTTATTGCCGTTAATGATGGAACCGGTAGAACCTGCGCCGCTAATGCTGGAAGTCCCCGCATTATCAATGAGGGTGTTATCACCATCGATAACGATGCCCGTACCGCCGCCGCTGATGGTGATATCGCCGGAGAGCGAGGTCGAGGTGCCATTGCCGGAAATTAACGCCCCGGTAGCGCCATCTACCGTACTTTTGCCTGAGATAGCGTTAGTGGTGCCGTCGCCGCTAATAACCAGGCCAACTGCGCCATTGGTCACGGTGGAATCCCCGTTCAGCGTATTACGGGTGTTATCGCCCGAGATAATGACGCCGGTACGATTTTTCCCGCTGATATCCAGTTCGCGATCGGTGGTGTGCGTCTTGCCGTCTCCGGTGACAACCTGAGTATTGTTATCCGCGAGGATCAGATAGCCCCGACTGTCGTACTTCCAGTAAAAGCCGTTGGCCTGAGCGCCTTCAATCACGGCCGCGTTGCTGTCGGTAACGTTCCAGCCGGAAATCGCCAGCGTTTTGCCGTCCTGGGTGGTTAACTGCCACTGCGCGTCTTGTTCGGAATAACTGAGTGTGGCTTCTCCGAGGTGCTCGCCGTTATCCAGCTTGATGTCGTCGAAGTGCAGGGTGTCTGTGCCTTTATCCAGCGTCACCTGATTGCTGAAGGTCGTCACGGACGTGTCGTCAGGCGGTACTGGTGTATCACCGCCATCATCGGGTGGTGTGACGTCGCCGCCATCATCGGGAGGCGTTGGGGTGACATCTCCGCCGTCATCCGGCGGCGTTGGGGTAACATCGCCCCCGTCGTCTGGCGGGACTGGCGTTGTTGAATGGTGGTGAGAGTCGCCGTCGCTGTGATTGCCAATGGCGATGCCCGCCGCCAGAGCCGCTACGCCGCTGGCGACCCATGCCCAATGGTTATCCTGCCCGGCTTCTGCCGTCAGACATTTCGCCGGTAACTTATTGCGCTCCGCCTGAGATAACGACGAAATATTTACCGGACATTCTTTCTCATCTTCTGTATTCTCTGCCGCAATTGCCGGGCAGTAATATGTTTGCAGTGCAATCGCAATACCCACTGCAAGGAGTTTTTTCCTTTGCATAAACATAGTTGCCATCCTGTAAATAAAATAAGAAATATAAGGCGGCCCTGACAGACAACCTTTATTTGCAAAATTAATGAATGGCGTTATTTTGCCACTGACTACCCAGGGGGCGTCAATCCAGCCTTTATTCTGCTGATATTTGTGTGGTGAATTTATTTAGCGAATAAAAAAGAGATAATGGATATTTTGTGCGGTATTTTATGGCGTTATTCTTTTTTGTATTTACGCAATGAATGGATTTAGCTTATTTAAAGTGTAATGTAAGAATGAATGATCGTTAAAGTGTTAAAAAAAAGATGCCCTGATATAGGGCATCTATATTTATTAATGGTTTGAGAACCAGTTTAGCTTATCGCGTAACGCGACCACCCGACCGACAATAATCAGCGCCGGGCTTTCGACCTGCTTCGCCAGCTCGCCTAATTGCGCAAGAATGCCGCTGACCACGCGCTGCTTGACGGCTGTACCGTTTTCAACCAGCGCCACAGGCATATCGGCCTGCATACCAAACGCGATCAGCTTCTCCTGAATGGTCGACGCCTGATTCAGCCCCATATAGAACACCAGCGTTTGTTTCTCCGCCGCCAGGTTTTCCCAGTCCAGCTCGCCGCCCGTTTTCAGGTGCCCGGTGACCAGACGCACGCTTTGCGCGTAGTCGCGGTGAGTCAGCGGAACGCCGGAATAAGCCGAGCACCCGGAGGCCGCGGTAATACCGGGAACAACCGAGAACGGAATACCGGCGTGGCACAGCGTTTCCAGCTCTTCGCCGCCGCGACCGAAGATAAACGGATCGCCGCCTTTCAGACGCACCACGCGTTTGCCTTTCTGCGCTTCTCGCAGCAGGATCTGGTTAATCTCTTCCTGCGGAACGCAGTGATAGCCCGCGCGTTTGCCAACGAACACGCGGTCAGCGTCGCGGCGTACCAGATTCATAATGTCGTCGGAGACCAGGCGGTCATACACCACCACATCCGCCTGTTGGATCTGTTGTAACCCTTTCAGCGTCAGCAGCCCGGCGTCGCCAGGGCCCGCGCCCACCAGCACTACTTCACCACGGTGATCCAGCGGTTCGCTAAGCATCTGCTCGGTGATCTCCGACACCGCTTTCGCATCGGCATTCGCCAGCGACTGCGCGAGCCTGTCGTTGATGAACAGTTTTTCCCAGAAGCGACGGCGCTCGCTCATTGTGGCGAACTGCTTTTTCACCCGCGCGCGGAGCTGACCGGCGTAATGCGCGACCTGACCGAGGTGCTGGGGCAGCAAGGACTCCAGTTTCTCGCGCAGCAAGCGTGCAAGAACGGGCGAGGTGCCGCCGGAGGAGACCGCCACCATCAGCGGCGAGCGGTCGATAATGGAGGGCATGATGAAACTGGCGGCTTTTGGCGCATCGACCACGTTGCAGAAAATGCGGCGTGATTCAGCGGCTTCGCTCACCTGCTGGTTCACGGCGTCATCATCGGTCGCGGCGATTGCCAGCCAGCATCCGTCGAGCAGGGATTCTTCGAATGCCCCTTCAACCAACGTCAACATGCCTTCATTTGCCCATACGGTGAACTGCGGAATAAACGCCAGCGCGTTGACCGTTAATCGAGCGCCTGCTTCCAGCAGTAACCGCGCTTTGCGTTCTGCGACATCGCCACCGCCGACGAGCAGACAGTCACGATCGCGTAATTGACAAAATATAGGCAAATGGTCCACGACATTACCTCTTAATTATTGGCAGTAGCTTCAGTTTGATTGATTTTTGCCGGAGCCGGACGCTCCGCTTTTGGCGTAGCATACCAATAACCTAATCCCATGAATACGACACCGGACAAAGTATTGCCGAGAGTCACCCACAGCAGGTTATGACCAATTCCCGCCAGCGTGTAGGCGTCACCGTGATGGCCGAACCAGGAGAGGGCGAACAGCGTCATGTTGGCGACGGAGTGCTCGTAGCCGGACGCGATGAACGCCAGCAGACACCACCAGATAGCGAGGAATTTCGCCGCGCCTTCGGTACGAATCGCCATCCAGATCGCCAGGCAAACCAGCCAGTTGCACAGCGCGCCTTTAAAGAACAGTACCGTGGCGGGCGCGGTGGTTTTCGCTAGCGCAATCGTGTGAACGATGCTGGTATCGACCGGCAGCAGACTGCCGCCGCCCCAGCTATACAGCAGCGCGACGAACACGGAGCCCACCAGGTTGCCCAGCCAGGTTTGCGGCAGAATCGCCCACATCTGACCGTGGCTGATGGTGCCCGCTTTTACGCCGAGCGTCAGGAACATGGTGTGGCCGGTAAAGAGTTCAGAACCGGCGATGATCACCAGCGTTAAGGCGATGCCGAAGGTGGCGCCCATCACCAGCGGGCGAACGGAAGGGGCAAGCAGATTGCCGAGGGTAAAAATAAGAATGATGCCGAGACCGACGTAGGCGCCGGCCATTGCGGAACTCACCCAGAAACCGAGCGGATTATTTGCCGACAGGCGTGCAATGCGCGCAGCGTTAGCCGCACACTTGTTAATAGTGTCTGTAAACATTTGATTATCCTTGAAGTAAAAACAATAAAATTAAAAAAGAAATCGTAAAACCGTAGGCCGGATAAGGCATTTATGCCGCCATCCGGCGGTGTGTTTGCCTGATGGCGCTACGCTTATCAGGCCTACAAATCAGGCCTACAAAGACGTCAAAAAGGGAGGCGTTGCGCCTCCCCAAATTCATTAACCGCGCAGTTGCACCACGCCGTCTTTCACGCGAGCTTCGTAGTGCGCGACGGAATGGCTTTCATCTTCCATGCACAGACCGTCGCTCAGACGGAAACGCTGTTTTTTCAGCGGGCTGGCAACCCACAGTTCGCCCTGATGCTCGGCAATCAACCCGCGTGACAGCACGCTGGACTCAAAAAACGGGTCGATATTGCTGATCGCGAACACCTGGTCGCTGTGATATGGACGGAAAATGGCGACCTGCTTTTCGCCTAACAGCGCGCAGACGCCGGTTTCCGGCAGAATGTCATCGATTTTGCAGATGTTTTTCCACTGGCTCATGCGTTTTCCTCCACCAGAGTTACCGGAATGCGCTCGTACGGCGTTGCCGGACGATGCTGTTCACGCTCAGGCACCACCTGAACATTCGGGTCGCGCTTATCGCTGTTGATAAAGTGTCTGAAACGAACCTGCGCAGACGGTGTATTCACGGTCTCTGTCCACTCGCACACCACCGCTTCACGCAGGCGGGTCATCTCTTCTTCCAGATGTGCGTTCAGGCCCAGTTTGTCGTCGATGATGACCGACTTCAGGTAGTCGATACCGCCTTCCAGGTTATCTAACCACGGTGCGGTACGGGTCAGTTTGTCGGCGGTACGGATGTAGAACATCATGAAGCGGTCGAGGTATTTAACCAGCGTTTCGCGGTCGATATCCGCCGCCAGCAGGTCTGCATGACGCGGTTTCATCCCGCCGTTACCGCAGACGTACAGGTTCCAGCCTTTTTCCGTGGCGATAATCCCCACGTCTTTACCCTGGGCTTCCGCACATTCACGGGTACAGCCGGAGACGCCAAATTTCATTTTGTGCGGGGTACGGATGCCTTTGTAGCGGTTTTCCAGCTCGACGCCGAAGCCGACGCTGTCGCCCACGCCGTAGCGGCACCAGGTGCTGCCCACGCAGGTTTTCGCCATACGCAGCGCTTTGGCATACGCGTGACCGGTTTCGAAGCCCGCTTCAATCAACTGACGCCAGATTTCCGGCAGATCGTCTTTCTGCGCGCCGAACAGACCAATACGCTGAGAACCGGTAATTTTGGTGTACAGGTTAAACTCACGCGCGATGCGACCTACGGCCACCAGACCTTCCGGCGTGATTTCGCCGCCCGCAGAACGCGGGATCACGGAGTAGGTGCCATCTTTCTGGATGTTCGCCAGGAAGTTGTCGTTGGTATCCTGTAGCGGGGTGTGCTGCGGCTTCAGAATGTATTCATTCCAGCAGGAGGCCAGCAGAGAACCGACGGTCGGTTTACACACTTCGCAGCCGTAGCCTTTACCGTGTTTCGCCAGCAGTTCTTCAAAGGTTTTAATGCCTTCCACGCGGATGAGGTGGAACAGTTCCTGGCGCGAGTACGCAAAGTGCTCACACAGGTTGTTGTTTACTTCAATACCCTGTTTCGCCAGTTCGGCGTTCAGAACCTGAGTAACCAGCGGAATACAGCCGCCGCAGCCAGTACCGGCTTTGGTTTCCGCTTTCAGCGCCGCAACGGTGTGGCAGCCTTTGTTGATGGCGGCGACCAGCATCCCTTTGGTGACGTCAAAGCAGGAACAGATTTGCGCGCTGTCCGGCAGTTTATCAACGCCAATGGAAGGCTTACCGCTGCCAGAATGTGCCGGCAGGATCAGCGAGTCCGGGTTTTCCGGCAGTTCAATCGCGTTCAGCACCAGTTGCAGCAGGTTGCCGTAATCGCTGGTATCGCCCACCAGTACCGCGCCGAGCAGGGTTTTGTTGTCTTCGCTGACGATGAGGCGTTTGTAGACCTCTTTGCTTTCGTCGAGGTAAACGTAGCTACGCGCGCCCGGCGTGCGGCCATGCGCATCGCCAATGCCGCCGACGTCCACGCCCAGCAGCTTCAGCTTGGCGCTGAGGTCTGCGCCTTCAAACACGTTTTCGGTTTCGAGGATGTGGTCAACGGCAACCTGCGCCATTTTGTAGCCAGGCGCGACCAGACCGTACACGCGGTTGTTCCAGCTGGCGCATTCGCCAATCGCGTAGATATCCGGGTCAGACGTCTGGCAGGCGTCGTTAATCACGATACCGCCGCGCTGAGCGACGTCCAGGCCGCACTGGGTGGCCAGTTTGTCACGCGGGCGGATACCGGTAGAGAAAACGATGAAATCGACTTCCAGCTCGCTACCGTCGGCAAAACGCATGGTTTTACGCGCTTCGGTGCCTTCCTGAACGATCTCTTTGGTGTTTTTGCTGGTGTGTACGCGTACGCCCATGCTTTCGATTTTACGGCGTAGCTGCTCGCCGCCCATCTGATCCAGCTGTTCTGCCATCAGCATGGGGGCAAATTCGATAACGTGGGTTTCGACGCCTAAGTTTTTCAGCGCGCCAGCGGCTTCCAGACCCAGCAGGCCGCCGCCGACCACCGCGCCGCGTTTGCTGCGACGGGCGCAGGCTTCAATGGCGTTGAGATCTTCAATGGTACGGTAAACAAAGCAGTCCTGGGTTTCGGAACCTTTAATTGGCGGGATCCACGGGTAGGAGCCGGTCGCCATGATCAGTTTATCGTAATAAACCGTACGACCCGCGCTGGAGTGGATGACCTTCTCCTGACGGTTGATCGTAATAGCGCGTTCGCCGACCAGAACGTTAACGCCGTGCTTCTCATAAAAGCCTTCACGCACCAGAGACAGCTCTTCAGCGGTGTGGTGGGAGAAGTAGGAAGACAGGTGGACACGGTCGTATGCTTTGCGGGGTTCTTCACAGAACACGGTAATGTCAAAATTGGCAGCGTCGGATTTATCAAGAAGGTCCTCAATAAAGCGATGGCCGACCATACCATTACCGATAATAGCGAGTCTGACTTTGCTCATTTTTGCCTCGATTTCTTTTCTATTACTGCCTACCTTAACGATTCAGCAACCCCGCTTATTGATGTAAATCAAATTCGGCCTTATATACTCCTTAAGAGGTATATTGCTGATTTGTCAGCGTTTTTATAAGTCACGGAATTGTCAGACATTTCGTTGTTGTGCAAATAACATACAAAATGAGGGGTTATTAGCGTAAGAAGGTCTACCTCTAAAGAATGCGAGGTCTACGCCGTCAGGAGGAGGGGGAAATTGCGCGAAAAAGCAGGGTTAAAAAGCCGGATGGCGGCTGACGCCTTATCCGGCCTACAAGTCATGCGTAGGCCCGGTAAGCTTGCGCCACCGGGCAAATCACCAGCCTTATCCGGCAATCATCATCAGTGCGCTGCTGGCACGTTATGCTGGCGATGACGGGTAACAAACCCGAGGATAAAGCACATCACAAACACCACGGCATACAGACCGTTTGCGGTGAGCAACGCGGCCTGCGGGCCGCTGTGCGCCACGATCGGGCCTGTCACCACGAAGGTCAGCATGGTGCCAATGGTGCCGCAGGTCAGCACAAAGTTAACCAGCTTCGGCGACGGCACTTTGGTTTGCTGCGAACCCAGCGTAATGATTGAGGTGTAAATGGCGCTGGAGAAGAAGCCGAGCGTCAGAATAAACCACGCCATATGCTCCGGCTGGGCCTTAATGAACAGGTACATCAGCACCGCCGCCAGACCCGCCAGTACCGTCAGGATACGTTGCAGATCAAAGAAGCGCAGAATGAAGCTGAAGGCCCACATGCCGAACATGTACGACATCCAGAAATCGCTGACCAGCGTACCGGCGTCGTTCAGGCTCATGCCCAGGCCTTTGGCGTATTCCGGCACCCAGGAGATGAAACCTAACTGACCGAGGATGTAGCACAGCGCGGCGATGGACAGGAACAGAACGCCAATGCCCCATTTCTCTTTTACCACCGGCGTTTCCGTTTTCTGCGCGTGTTTACCCAGCGCCGGAAATTCGCAGCCGAAGGTCAGGATGAAAATCGCCACGTAGACCAGACCGATGCAGGCGTATACCCAGTACCACTCAATGCTGCGCGCCAGCAGGTAAGCGGCGACCATCGGGAAGATCATCCCGGCCATACTGAAGAAGGAGTCGGTGAACAGCAGGCGAGAACCACGCTGACGGCCTTCATACATCTGGGTGATCAGGAAAGTACCGATCGACATGGTGATACCGCTCACCAGACCCAGTACAAACATTGCCGCAGAGAAAAGCGCCAGGCTATGGCTGAGCATCAGCCCGGCCACGGCCAGCACCATCAACACAAAGCCAAAACGCAGCTGCGTTTTCAGCGGGATAATTTCCATCAGCCAGGCATTCAGGAAAATAGAGATCAGGATACCGGCGTTAAGAAAGGTGAATGTGTTACTCATACTGGAAACGGGCAGGTTGAAATACTCTGCAATGTTTCCCATCACCATCCCGGTGACAATTACCAACGCGCCTGTCAGGGCGTAGGAGAGAAAGCTAATCCATGTGAGCTTGATGCGATTGCTGTTAGTCATGACTGGCCTGTGTATAGAGGTGTAAAGCGCGTTGACAGCGCCGTGAGCGGGCAGATTTTAGGCGTTTTAGTGATGTATTTAAATGTTTATTAGCAATTACTGTAAGCGTTACATTTTTTAACGTGACGGCGGTCACATTAATATGCCGAAAAGCACAACAAAATCGTAAGGTTACATTTGTTTCAGATACGTAAAATTAGGTAAAGGGCTGGCCTGCTCCTTGAAGGCTCTTTAGAATCAATCTACTTGCTTTTGTTACTGCTCTCGTTAAGGAAATCTCATGCTCAAATCGACTCTGGCGGCTGTTGCAGCTGTTCTCGCTCTTTCTGCTCTCTCTCCTGTAGCGTTGGCAGCGAAAGGTGACCCACATGTTCTGCTGACGACCTCCGCCGGAAATATTGAACTGGAACTGAATAGCCAGAAAGCGCCAGTTTCAGTGCAAAACTTTGTCGATTATGTCAACAGCGGTTTCTATAACAACACCACGTTCCACCGTGTGATCCCCGGCTTTATGGTGCAGGGCGGCGGTTTTAACGAGCAGATGCAGCAAAAGAAACCTAACCCGCCGATCAAAAACGAAGCGGACAACGGGCTGCGCAACACCCGTGGCACCATTGCGATGGCGCGTACCGCAGATAAAGACAGCGCAACCAGCCAGTTCTTTATCAACGTTGCCGACAACGCCTTCCTGGATCACGGCCAGCGCGATTTTGGCTACGCCGTATTTGGTAAAGTTGTGAAAGGGATGGATGTCGCTGACAAAATCTCCCAGGTGCAGACGCACGATGTCGGCCCTTACCAAAATGTTCCTTCAAAACCGATAGTTATCCTTTCCGCCAAAGTCCTGCCGTAATGGCATTCTGCGCGGGCCAGCAATGCCCGCGCGATTCCTGACCTCTGCGTAACCTGAATTTGCTGCTTATACTTGTGGCAAGTGCAGGCACATTCAGGGAGGTCTCGTGAAAAAACTCACCGATAAACAAAAGTCTCGCCTCTGGGAACAACGACGAAATATCAATTTCCAGGAGAGTCGACGTCTGGAAGGGGTGGACATCCCGTTAGTTACCCTGACCGCCGAAGAAGCACTGGTGCGCCTGGCAGAATTAAGGAGGCACTATGAGCGATAAGTTTGGTGATGGACGCGACCCCTATCTGTATCCCGGCCTGAACATCATGCGTAACCGCTTAGGCATCCGGCAGGTTCAGCGTCTGGAGCAGGCGGCGTATGAACTGACCGCACTGCGTGCCGCGACGATTGAAGCTGGCCCCCTGGTGCGCGGACTGCCCCACCTGCGCGCCATTCATCGTCAGCTGTATCAGGATGTTTTTGACTGGGCCGGACAACTGCGCGAGGTCGATATATATCAGGGAGATACCCGTTTTTGCCATTTTGCCTACATCGAAAAAGAGGGCAACGCCCTGATGCAGGATCTGGAAGAAGAGGGGTATCTGGTCGGGCTGACGAAAGAGAAATTCGCCGATCGTCTGGCGCACTACTACTGTGAAATTAATGTGCTGCATCCTTTTCGCATCGGCAGCGGACTGGCGCAGCGCATCTTCTTTGAGCAACTGGCGCTCCACGCCGGTTATATCCTGAGCTGGAGCGGCATTCAGGCGGCCGAATGGAGCCAGGCGAACCAGAGCGGCGCAATGGGCGACCTGTCGGGATTACAGGCAATATTTCGTAAAGGGGTAAGCGAAGCCCAGGAAACTGAGTAGAATAGCGCGGTTCTTACGTACCGGAGCCGCCATGATTCTGCTGATCGACAACTATGATTCGTTTACCTGGAACCTTTATCAGTATTTCTGCGAACTGGGCGCTGATGTCCTGGTCAGGCGAAATGACGCGTTGACGCTGGCGCAAATTGACGCGCTGAATCCGCAAAAAATCGTGATCTCGCCGGGGCCCTGTACGCCGGATGACGCGGGCATCTCCCTGGCAGTAATCCGCCATTATGCCGGGCGCCTTCCCATGCTCGGCGTCTGTCTTGGACACCAGGCGATGGCGCAGGCCTTTGGTGCGACGATCGTGCGGGCGGCCAAAGTGATGCACGGTAAAACCTCTCCCGTCACCCATAACGGCCAGGGCGTTTTTCAGGGGCTATCGAACCCGCTCACCGTCACGCGCTATCACTCGCTGGTGATCGATCCTGCAACGCTTCCCGCCTGCTTTGACGTTACGGCCTGGAGCGACACGCAGGAAATAATGGGGATTCGCCACCGGGAGTGGGATCTGGAAGGGGTGCAGTTCCACCCGGAAAGTATTCTGAGCGAGCAGGGACATCAACTGCTGGCTAATTTCCTGTCGCGCTGATTTGTGGTTGCTATATAGTGATTTTTTATGCATATTTTATGACTGAAATTTCATTTAGCTGGATGGGCATAAGATGGCAACTGAACAAACTGCAATTACGCGCGCGACTTTCGATGAAGTTATCCTGCCGATTTATGCACCGGCAGAGTTTATTCCGGTAAAAGGCAAGGGCAGCCGGGTCTGGGATCAGCAGGGTAAAGAGTACGTTGATTTCGCGGGTGGGATTGCAGTTACCGCCTTAGGGCATTGCCATCCGGCGCTGGTGGAGGCGCTGAAAACGCAGGGTGAAACGCTGTGGCACACCAGCAACGTTTTTACTAACGAACCTGCGCTGCGTCTGGGGCGTAAGCTTATCGACGCGACCTTCGCCGAGCGCGTGCTGTTTATGAACTCCGGCACCGAAGCCAACGAAACCGCCTTCAAACTGGCGCGCCACTATGCCTGCGTGCGTCATAGCCCGTTTAAAACCAAAATCATCGCCTTCCATAACGCCTTTCATGGCCGCTCGCTGTTTACCGTTTCCGTTGGTGGTCAGCCGAAGTATTCCGACGGATTTGGCCCTAAACCGGCGGATATCATCCATGTTCCTTTCAACGATCTGCACGCGGTGAAAGCGGTGATGGATGACCATACCTGCGCGGTGGTGGTGGAGCCGATCCAGGGAGAAGGCGGCGTCACCGCCGCAACGCCAGCGTTTCTGCAAGGCCTGCGCGAGCTGTGCGATCGGCATCAGGCGCTGCTGGTGTTTGATGAAGTTCAGTGCGGTATGGGGCGCACCGGCGATCTGTTCGCCTATATGCACTACGGCGTGACGCCGGATATTCTTACCAGTGCGAAAGCGCTGGGCGGCGGCTTCCCGGTCAGCGCTATGCTGACCACGCAGGAGATTGCGTCCGCGTTCCACGTTGGGTCGCACGGTTCCACCTACGGCGGCAACCCGTTGGCCTGCGCCGTTGCCGGAGCCGCGTTCGATATCATCAATACGTCTGACGTGCTGAGCGGCGTTCAGACTAAACGCGAGCGGTTTGTTCAGCATTTGCAGAAGATTGACGAGCAGTATGACATTTTCAGCGATATTCGCGGCATGGGGCTGCTGATTGGCGCGGAACTGAAGCCGCAGTATAAAGGCCGGGCGCGGGATTTCCTTTACGCTGGCGCGCATGAAGGCGTTATGGTGCTGAATGCCGGGCCGGATGTCATGCGCTTTGCTCCGTCGCTGGTGGTGGAAGAGGCGGATATTGACGAAGGGATGCAGCGTTTTGCGCAGGCGGTGGCGAAAGTGGCTGGCTGATTGCCGGATGGCGGCGCAAGCGCCTTATCCGGCCTACGGAGAAAATGCGATTTGTTTGCCGGATAAGCGTAGCGCCATCCGGCAAACAACAAACAGCAAACAACGTCAACCCTTCATATCCCGTAACCGGCGACTAAGCCAGATGCCGTGATGCGGGCGCTGGCGCCATGCCACTGACGAAATGGTGTGCATGGTATTCAGGTGCCCCAGCACGCGTTGCAGATGCTGTTCCAGCGTGCTGAGCGGCCCGTGGGAGAGCATCTCCGATGACTCCAGAATATTTACATCCCCGGAACCGCCCGGCGCGTCATACTCCAGCCGCTGCTGACAGCGCTGGAGCGCAATTTCGCAGGATTCCAGGTAGCGCTGCGCCAGATCCGGCGTCAGCATCGTATGCTCGCGCGCCAGCGTGGTCATGGCGTTGACGTGCTCAACGATAAACTGACTGTGCGTTACCCACAGTTTCATATCTTCCAGATAGTGCGTGTTAAACCCCGGTTCCTGCATCGCCTGATTCAGCGAGTTAAACAGCGTATTGTGCGCCTGGTTCACCCGCATTCGCTGATACGCCAGCGGCGTTGGCTGCGGGTCGTTGCTGAGGATCAGCCGAATGGCCTCCTGGTCCGCTTCCAGCGCGTCGTGGGCATTCTTACGCAAAAGGCCGCTTTGCCACTGCGGCCAGAGCCAGACCATCCCGCCAAAAGCAATCAGGCAACCAATGACCGTATCAATAAATCGCGGCACGATGAACTGTTCGCCGTTGAGCGTCAGCAGTTGCAGGGTATAGACCGCCGTCACCGTAAAGCCAACCGTCGCCCAGCCGTAGTTTTTGCGAATGGTCAGATAGCTCACCAGCGTAATGATCAGCATTAATGCCAGCGTGTAGCCTTCAGGAATGCGAAAGTGCAACGTGACGCCCGCCACCACCAGACCGGCCAGCGTACCCGCCGAACGGTGCAGAATGCGCACGCGCGTCGCGCCGTAGCCGTTTTGCGTGACGAACAGGATGGTCATCAGAATCCAGTACGGCTTGGGCAGATGTAAGGCGCTGCCCATCAGACTGGCGATACTTAACATAACGCTGATTCGCCCGGCGTTGCGCAGCGCGGGCGATTTAAACGATAAATAGCTTTTCAGCGCGGGCAGCAGCGGCAGGCGACGCTGTTTATCAGCCATCAGGTCGCGTGCGTACAGCGGACGCTGAGTGCGTAATACGCGGGCAATACGGCTAAAGTGCCAGTAGCAAAACTGCCCGACAGGGTTTTCCGGGTGCTGATTGGCGATTTTTCCCAGCGCGCCAGTCTGCTTCTCCATCGAAAAACGGCTGGGCAGACGGTGATACAGAATATCATCCGCGATGATGCGCAGGCGGGCGGCGACGGTTTGCGCATTCCAGCGAATAACCTGTTCCGCGTGACTGCGCTCCACCAGCTTCTGAACCTCCTCTGGCTGATGCAAACTGACGGAGATATGCTCCTGTAAGTCCAGCGCTTCCTGGAAGGCGCGCAGCAGGCGCTTGTAGTCATTATTGTGCTGGGCCGACAGCATGTGCATCTGCTGGTAACACTGGGTAATGAGATCCACCGCTTTCTGCTGGCGCACCAGCAGAGGCGGCAGCGCTTTTTCTGGATCGATATGCTGCGTGAGCAGGCTGTATTTGGCCTCGCAATAGTCGGCCAGCTCGCGATACAGCAGGCTGAGCGACTCGCGCAGCGGCTGTTCGCGCCACAGCCAGAACCAGAACCAGTTAAACAGCCCATACCATAGCGTGCCGAGCGCGTAGATGAGCAGCGGCTCCCAGACCGGCATGTTCCCCGCCAGGCTTAGCGTGAAAATGGCGGCAATCAGTGAAGCGGGCAGCAGTCTTGCATGCAGCGGGCTGATTTCCGCCGTGACGCCGAGCAGCAGCGTCAGCCCGGTGAGGATCAGCGGCAGGGGGATGTCGCGCGCCAGCAGTAGTTGTGTAATCAGGCTGCATCCGGCAAACAGCGATCCGCCGATGATTAAGCGTTTGAAAAAGCGTTTATGCGGGGTATCAAGACCGGCAATGTTGCAGCAGGCGGGAACGAGCGAGAACAGCAGTCCCAGGTGCAACTGGCCGATGATCAGGCCGATAGCCACAGGCAGGCACAGCACCAGCGTTTGCCGTAGTGCGTAGTTGATCTCAGGATGGTAAATCAGTCTTCGCCACATCGGTGCAAACAAAAATGGCGCATTACCCGGTAATGCGCCATTCCGACGGGATTAACGTGTGCCGTAGACGACGATGGTCTTACCGTGAGCGGAGATCAGATTCTGATCTTCGAGCATTTTCAGAATACGCCCCACGGTTTCACGGGAGCAGCCAACGATCTGGCCGATCTCCTGACGGGTGATTTTGATCTGCATGCCATCCGGGTGAGTCATTGCGTCAGGTTGTTTCGCCAGGTTCAGCAGGGTCTGAGCGATACGGCCCGTTACGTCGAGGAAGGCGAGGTTACCGACTTTCTCAGATGTCACTTGCAGACGGCGAGCCATCTGGGAAGACAGGCGCATCAGAATATCCGGGTTTACCTGGATCAACTGACGGAATTTCTTGTAAGAAATTTCAGCGACTTCACAGGCCGTTTTGGCACGTACCCAGGCACTGCGTTCCTGACCTTCTTCAAACAGGCCCAGTTCGCCAATAAAATCGCCCTGATTCAGATAAGAAAGGATCATTTCTTTCCCTTCTTCATCTTTGATCAACACTGCCACTGAGCCTTTAACGATGTAGTACAACGTTTCCGCTTTTTCACCCTGGTGAATCAGCGTGCTCTTCGATGGGTACTTATGAATGTGGCAATGAGACAAGAACCATTCGAGAGTCGGGTCTGTTTGCGGTTTGCCAAGCACCATGCGCGGTTATCCTCTGTTATAAGCTGTCTCCAGAGCCAGAACACGACACTGCCTCTGGGTTTGCAAAAATAGGTTTCCCGAATTCCTGGGAAGGGGGCTGTCGAAAATGTACTGCAGCCTGAATGTGATGTCCTCTGCATACATGCAGTACGTCAATGTATTACTGTAGCATCCCGACTGTTTTAGCATAGCTTTCGCCGTGTGTCTCCTGGTGTCTCGCTTCAGCATGACGCAGGTCGCCTTCCGTTGCGAGATTTGTTACGTGCGCGTAATCTGTCAGGAAAATTGACACATTGGAGTTCCGAATATGCAAGCGCGTGTAAAGTGGGTTGAAGGGTTAACCTTTCTGGGAGAGTCTGCCTCCGGCCACCAGGTTTTAATGGATGGCAACTCCGGTGATAAAGCGCCAAGCCCGATGGAAATGGTGCTGATGGCCGCAGGCGGTTGTAGCGCAATCGACGTGGTTTCTATTTTGCAGAAAGGGCGTCAGGATGTGACGAACTGCGAAGTGAAGCTGACGTCCGAACGTCGTGAAGAAGCGCCGCGCCTGTTTACGCATATCAATCTGCATTTCATTGTGACCGGCAATGACCTGAAAGACGCGGCGGTTGCGCGGGCGGTCGATCTTTCGGCTGAGAAATATTGCTCAGTGGCGCTGATGCTGGAAAAAGCGGTGAATATTACCCATTCGTATGAAGTGATTGCGGCGTGATGCCGGTTGCCTGATGGCGCTACGCTTATCAGGCCTACGAATTCGCACCTTGTAGGCCGGATAAGGCGTTAGCCGCCATCCGGCAAACAGCGAACAGATTATTCGATTTTCTTCCCTTCCATCAGTCGCTGAACCAGCGGCAACATGATCAACTCCATCGCCAGCCCCATTTTGCCGCCCGGCACCACGAGCGTATTGATATGGGAAATAAACGACCCCTGCAACATCGCCAGCAGCCACGGGAAATCAATCCCTTCCAGATTTCTGAAATGAATGACCACAAAACTTTCGTCCAGCGAAGGAATGCCTTTCGCGGCGAAGGGATTGGAGGTGTCGACGGTGGGCACGCGCTGGAAGTTAATGTGGGTGCGGGAAAACTGCGGCGTAATGAAATTAATGTAGTCATCCATTGAGCGGACAACGGAATCCATCACCGCCTCGCGGGAGTGGCCGCGCTCGCTGGTATCGCGAATCAGCTTTTGAATCCACTCCAGGTTGACGATCGGCACTACGCCGACCAGCAGATCGACATGACGCGCGACATCATGCTGCGGCGTTACCACGCCGCCGTGCAGCCCTTCATAAAACAGCACATCGGTGGGTTCCGGCAGTGGTTGCCACGGGGTAAACGTCCCCGGCACCTGATTCCACGGCACGGCTTCATCGTAGGTATGAAGATACTTACGCGCCTGGCCTTTGCCCGTCTGTCCGTATTCAATAAAAGTTTGTTCCAGCAGACTGAAGTCGTTGGCTTCAGGGCCGAAATAGCTGATATGCCGCCCGGCGTCGCGCGCTTTGCGGATCGCCATGTCCATTTCGGGGCGTGTGTAACGATGAAAACTGTCGCCTTCCACCTCGGCTGCGCGCAGATTTAACTGCGCGAAAATTTTTCGAAACGCGAGGCTGGTGGTCGTGGTCCCCGCGCCGCTGGATCCTGTTACCGCAATCACCGGATGTTTGGCAGACATAACAACTCCATGAATCAACAAAAGTTTTAGTATAGTCGGCCGTCAGCGGCGGATTATTCGCGAAACTGTCCACGCGGCATAATATTGACCGTCTCGTGCAGCTCAGACCACACCAGAACAGCTTCTCCGCACTGTAGCTGTCGTTTGACGTCGGCGACCTTTTGCTCAAGCGAACGTTCATGTTCACCATAATCGGTGCCTTCACGCAACACAAAGCTTTCGATCAAATTGTCCAGCGTCTCAGAAGACAGCTCTTGCCAGGGGATCATCATGATGACGCCTCCAGATACGTTGTCAGCCAGTCGGGAATCCGCGACTCCAGCCACATTTCCGGGCGACGCAGCGTCCCGCCGATAAATCCAACATGCCCGCCATGCTCGGTGAGCTGATACTCCACCAGCGGCGGCAGATTTTCCGGTTTCGGGATCACATGATGATCCATAAACGGATCGTCTTTCGCGTGAATGATGAGCGTCGGTTTGGCGATCTGGTTGAGCATCGGCATGGCGCTACATTGACGATAATAGTCTATCGCGTCGGCAAAGCCGTGAATTTTCGCGGTGATCAGATCGTCAAATTCACGGAGCCGGCGCACGGATTTGAGCTGCGCCAGATTAATCGGCAGTGTGCCGGGGTATGCCGCCAGCTTGCGCGCGGCGTTGGCCTTCAGCAGATTGAGCAGATAGCGCTGATAAACGCGGGAAAACCCTTTTTCCATATGATAGCTGCACGCTTCCAGCACGAAGGGAGCGGAAACGATGACCGCCGCGTCAATTGGGATCTCGCGGCCTTCTTTCGCCAGCAGACACGCCAGCATATTTCCGCCGAGCGAATAGCCGACGGCGGCGGTGGGGACGGCGCCAAACTCGCGCTGTAGCCAGTGTAAAAACCAGGTGCCGTCTTCCGTTTCGCCGGAGTGATAAATGCGGTTCAGCCGGTTCGGTTCGCCGCTACAGCCGCGAAAGTGCATGACCACGCCCAGCCAGCCGCGCTTTTGCGCCGCTTCAATCAGCCCGTGAGCGTACGGGCTGTTCAGGCTGCCTTCCAGGCCGTGAAAAACCACCAGACGCGGTTTGTGCTTCGCGTGCTGCGGATCTTCACTCCAGGCCAGATCGATAAAATCGCCGTCCGGTAATTCCAGACGTTGCCAGTGCGCATCGAACTTCACCTTGCGGCGGATGAGTCGCGGCAGCATGGTTTGCAGGTGGCGGTTGCGGATACCGCGCATTGGCACGAACTCCGCACTATCGTGACCAGTGATATCAAGGTCGGGGGAGGTTATTTGAGTCATAAATTATGCGATGTTTTTTTAAATCTGCCGCCTACTATACCGTCACTTTCCCCTGGTGTTTATGAAAATGAGGCAGGAGGAGCGGATTTACACCTTCCTGACGCTGATCTTAATCACAATTCATTACTCAAATTATTACTCTCAGGCTAATGATTCCTCTCTACGCTTAATTGATGACTTTCTCACCAGGGCGCACACTCTTTCCAGTGTTAAGCAATCAAAATGATTAGCTGAATCAGGAGGTTAATAATGTTATCTGGGCAAACGCCAGCACGAGTCTGGAACATGCGCCGTACCGAGAAGCAGCGGCGTCTGGCTTCCGTTCCGGTACAGGGCAAGGTGCTGCCAACCGCAGACCTGACCGCAATGCTGGAAAAACTGATCGCGCCGGGTGACCGCGTGGTATTAGAAGGGAATAACCAGAAGCAGGCAGATTTCCTGTCCCGCATGCTGGCGGAGGTCAACCCGCAGATAGTGCATGACCTGCATATGATCATGCCAAGCGTTGGGCGCAGCGAGCATCTCGATATCTTCGAAAAGGGTATCGCCCGCAAGCTGGACTTCTCTTTTTCCGGCACCCAAAGTCTGCGCATCTCGCAACTGCTGGAAGATGGCCTGCTGGAAATTGGCGCCATCCACACCTACATCGAGCTTTACTCCCGTCTTTATGTCGACCTGGCGCCAAACGTGGCGCTGATTGCCGGTTACAAAGCTGACCGCAAAGGCAACCTCTACACCGGGCCGAGTACCGAAGATACCCCGGCGCTGGTGGAAGCCGCCGCATTCCACGATGGCATCGTTATCGCACAGGTGAATGAACTGGTGGACGACGAGTGCGACTTGCCGCGCGTCGATATTCCGGGCTCGTGGATCGACTACGTGGTGGTTGCCGACAAACCGTTCTTTATCGAACCGCTGTTCACTCGCGACCCGCGCCTGATCAAACAGGAACATATCCTGATGGCGATGATGGCCATTAAAGGCATCTACGCAGAGCATCAGGTGCAGTCGCTGAACCACGGTATCGGCTTCAACACCGCCGCTATTGAACTGCTGCTGCCGACCTGGGGCGAGCAACTCGGTCTGCGCGGCAAAATCTGTAAACACTGGACGCTGAACCCGCATCCGACGCTGATCCCGGCGATTGAAAGCGGCTGGGTGGAAAGCGTGCACTGCTTCGGCGGCGAGCTGGGGATGGAGGAGTACATCCGCGCCCGTCCTGACGTGTTCTTTACCGGCGCCGACGGCTCCATGCGTTCTAACCGCGCCTTCTGTCAGCTGGCGGGTCAGTACGCGGTCGATATGTTTATCGGCTCCACGTTGCAGGTTGATGGCCTGGCTAACTCCTCAACGGTGACTCGTGGTCGTCTGTCCGGCTTTGGCGGCGCGCCAAACATGGGCCACGACCCGCACGGTCGCCGTCATGCTACCCCGGCCTGGCTGAATATGATCACCGAACCTGACCCCATGCAGCGCGGTAAAAAGCTGGTGGTGCAGATGGTGGAAACTTTCCAGGCGGGCGTGAAACCGACCTTCGTGGAAAAACTGGACGCGGTTGATGTGGCGAAAGCCTCCGGTATGCCGCTGGCGCCGGTGATGATCTACGGTGACGACGTGACCCACGTTCTGACCGAAGAAGGTATCGCTTATCTCTACCGGGCGGAAAGTCTGGAAGAGCGTCGCGCGATGGTTGCGGCGGTGGCTGGTATCACCGACATCGGTCTGGGCGTAGACGCCCGGCGCGTCGCCGAACTGCGTCAGAGCGGCAAGGTGGTTTACCCGGAAGATATGGGCATTCGTCGTACCGACGCCACCCGTTCTCTGCTGGCGGCCGGTAGCGTTGCCGACCTGGTGGAATGGTCCGGGGGTCTCTACAACCCACCTGCGAAATTTCGGAGCTGGTAATGAAACTTCTGCCCCGGATTCAGGTTGAAGGCGGTGCCGAATGGCTGGCGCGAACCGCCACGCAGTGTCTGATCGACGAAGCACGATTAAGCCCGAAGCCCGGTCTGGTGGACAGTCGGGGGAACGGCGCGCACCACGATTTATCGCTTGCGCTGATGGAGCGCTCGGCGCACAGCCTGACCTCCACGTTTCAGGCGCTGGCGCAACAAAGCTGGCGGCGTCCGGCTGATATTGCGCTCAGACAAACCATAGGGCGACTCGGTCGCGAAGGCGAGCAGCAGATGATGGCGGCAACGGGCGGCGTGAACACCCACCGTGGCGCGATTTGGGCGCTGGGGCTGTTGGTGAGCGCCGTGGCGATGCACGGCGGCGCGGGCAGGGCGCAGCAGGTGACGGCAACCGCCGCTGAACTGGCAAAATTGCCGGATGACGCCGCGCCGAAAGTCTTCAGTAAAGGGCTGCGCGCCACCCACCGTTATCGCGTACCGGGCGCCAGAGAAGAGGCACAGCAGGCGTTTCCACACATTATGCAGCGTGCGCTGCCGCAGCTTCGGCTAAGCCGACAGAACGGCAGCAGTGAAATGCACGCCCGGCTGGATGCGCTGATGGCCATCATGACCTCGCTGACCGACACCTGCGTACTTTCTCGCGCCGGGATGGAGGGGCTGGATGCCATGCAGCACGGCGCGCGCGCCGTTCTCCATGCGGGCGGCAGCGCGCACCCGGCAGGGGCGCAGGCGCTGGCCCGTTTAGACCGTCAGATGCTGGCGCTGAACGCCTCGCCGGGCGGCGCGGCGGACTTGCTCGCCGCCACCCTGTTTCTCGATCGCGTCGAAACGTCTTATTCAAAGCATTAAGAGGATGTTATGGAAAAAATCACATTGACCGTGCCAGCCAGCCGCGCATTACGCGGCAGGGCGCTGGCAGGGGTTGTCGGCTCCGGGGATATGGAGGTGTTATTCACCGCCGACCAGGGCCAGACGTTAACCATTGATATCACCACTTCCGTCGATAACAGCCGCAGCCGCTGGGAAGCGCTGTTTACCCGTCTGCAAACGGTCAGCAGCCTGCCGGCAGGCAAACTGACCATCCACGACTTCGGCGCGACGCCGGGCGTAGCGCGCATTCGTATCGAACAGGTATTTGAAGAGGTGAGCTATGCGTGATGACCGCAGTTTTATCGAATTAAAAGCGCGTCAGCGCGCCCATGCGCTGCTGGATGAAGGCAGCTACCGCGAACTGCTCGACCCGTTTGAAGGCGTGATGTCGCCGTGGCTGGGCGCGCAGGGCATCGTGCCGCAGGCCGATGACGGCATGGTCGTGGCGAAAGGCACTATTAACGGCAAACCGGCGGTGGTTGTGGCGATTGAGGGCGCATTCCAGGGCGGCAGCATGGGCGAAGTGTCCGGCGCTAAAATGGCGGCGGCGCTGGAGCTGGCGGCGGAAGATAACCGTAACGGTATTCCGACGCAGGCGGTGTTGAGCCTGGAAACCGGCGGCGTGCGTTTGCAGGAAGCCAACCTCGGCCTGGCGGCGATTGCCGACATCCACGCGGCGATTGTTGACCTGCGTCGTTATACCCCGGTGGTCGGCATTGTGGCGGGGACTGTCGGCTGCTTCGGCGGGATGTCTATTGCCGCTGCGCTGTGTAGCTATCTGATTGTCACTCGCGAAGCGCGTCTGGGCCTGAACGGCCCGCAGGTTATCGAACAGGAAGCCGGGATTGAAGAGTATGACTCCCGTGACCGCCCGTTTATCTGGAGCATGACCGGTGGCGAAGTGCGCTATCAAAGCGGGCTGGTGGATGCGCTGGTTGGCGATGGCGTCAACGCGGTGAAAGCGGCGATGAACGATGCGCTGGCGAAAGGCGTTCCGGCAAAACACCGCACCGATAACTACGACGATTACCTGAACCGTCTGAGCCAGTTCGACACCCGCAAACAGGCCGATTCAGAACAGATTAACGCGCTCTTTGCCCGGGAGGTGAAATGATGAGTAACGCAATAAGCCGTGGCGAGTTATGGCTGCAAGCCCTCGTACCGAACGCCAGACGGCTCGAAGGGCTGTGCCCCTCCGTGCAGGCCGCAGACGGTGAACTGAACGGTGAAACGGCGCGCTTTATCGCGGTAGTGCCGGATGCTAACAACCATTACCCACGCGCCGCAAAAGGCGAGGTTGGTCTGCTGGAAGGCTGGACGCTTGCAAAAGTAGTCAGCGAAACCGTGGCTGCCGATGCTGACAACGCTGTTAAGCGCCCGATCGTGGCGGTGATTGATGTGCCCAGCCAGGCCTACGGTCGCCGTGAAGAAGGCTTTGGTATTCACCAGGCGCTGGCCGGTGCGGTAGCGGCGTATGCCAATGCGCGTCTGGCAGGACATCCGGTGATTGGCCTTATCGTCGGCAAAGCGATGTCCGGCGCGTTTCTGGCGCACGGTTATCAGGCCAACCGTCTGATTGCCTTCAACGACAAAGGCGTGCTGATCCACGCGATGGGCAAAGAGTCTGCGGCACGTATCACCCTGCGTACCGTCGAGTCGCTGGAAAAACTGGCGGCCACTATTCCGCCGATGGCGTACGACATCAGTAACTACGCCACGCTGGGACTGCTCTCCAGTCTGCTGGATATCAGTAATCCAGATGCCCCTTCGGCAAACGATCTGACGTTGGTGACGGCCACTCTGCAACAGGCCATCAGCGATGCTCGTCAGGAGCCGACGCTGAAAAACCGTCTGGGTGCCGACAATCGTCGTAGTTCTGCTCTTGTACGCGAACGCATGCGGGCGAGCTGGTAAGTAAAAGAGACCTGCCAGATGCATAACCCCACGGGCGCGCCCGTTGCGTCCGTGAGGCGACCTGCATCCTGAAAATAATAATCATCGCGTCCGTGCTAACTCTTTTATTCATTACAGGTGATTTATGACTTACGTGATTGTTCATGCTCTTGCACCGATTTTTGTCATCATGTTGCTGGGGTTCTGGGCCGGGAAGGCCAAAATGGTTGATAACAAGAATGTTTCCCTGCTCAACATTTTCGTCATGGATTTTGCACTCCCCGCTGCGCTGTTTAGCGCCACGGTACAAACGCCCTGGACGGGTATTGTCGCGCAGTCGCCGCTGATTCTGGTGCTGACGCTGGCGATGTGGATCACCTACGCCGCTATCTATTTTCTGGCAACGAAGGTATTTAAAAAATCACCGCAGGATGCGGCCGTGCTGACCCTGACCGTCGCTCTGCCAAACTATGCCGCGCTTGGCCTGCCGATTCTCGGTAGCGTGCTGGGCGAAGGGCCGTCAACGTCGCTCTCCGTCGCGGTTTCCATCGCCTGCGGTTCCGTGCTGATGACGCCGTTCTGCCTGCTGATTCTGGAGCGTGAGAAGGCGCGTGCGGAAGGCGGCAACTCAGGTTCTACCCTGTCGATGCTGCCGGTGCTGATGTGGCGTTCAATCAAGAAACCGATCGTGATGGGGCCGCTGCTGGGGGTTATTCTCTCCGCTATCGGTATCAAGATGCCGGAGCTGGTGCTGGCGGCGATCAAACCGCTGGGCCTGGCCGCCACTGCGGCGGCGCTGTTCCTGACCGGGGTGATTCTTTCTGCGCGTAAGTTGCAGATCAACACGATGGTTATTACCTCCACCATTGCCAAGCTGCTGATTCAACCGGCGATTGCCTGGGGGATCGTGCTGATTTTCGGCCTGCATGGCTCGGTGGCGATCACCGCTATCCTGATGATTGCGCTGTCTGCCGGTTTCTTCGGCGTGGTGTTCGGTAACCGCTTCGGCGTGCAGTCGCCGGATGCAGAAGCCGTGCTGCTGTTAAGCTCGGTCCTGTGTATCCTGTCGCTGCCGTTGTTTATCTCGCTGACTTCAGGACTCTAAAGCATGAACACAACATTACGCCCCCACGATCTTATCTGGCTTAACGCGCGGAGCGCGCTGGAAGGTGTCACGGAATCCTGGGTGGATGACGTCTGGCATACCCGCCTGCCGGTGGTGGTGCGGCGTGATGTTGATGCGCAGGGGCGCATTCCCGTCGGCGTTCGCGGCATAAAGCGCGACCAGCGCGCGGCGGGCTGGGCTCAACCGGACGCCATTACCCGCGTCTGTACGCCGGAATCGCTGGTTGACCCACAGATGCTGCTGCGCTCGCCCTTTATCTCGCAGCCACCGGTTCAGGTGGCTTTATTACTGACGCAACAGGCATGGCCGTGGGCGTGGGGGATTACCGGCAGTACCGGCTACGCGCTGGCGACCGGGCTCCCGGTGATCCACGCCGCAAGCGATCTGGATTTGCTGATTCGCGCCCGGCAGCCGCTCTCTCGCGAGTTGCTGGAGAAATGGCGGCAGCAACTGACGGGCGGGCTTTGCCGTGCGGATACCCAGGTGGAAACGCCGCACGGCGCGTTTGCGCTGAACGAATGGCTGCGCGATGGCAAAGCGCTGTTAAAAACGTCGCAGGGGCCGCGGCTGGTCAGCGACCCGTGGCGCAGGGAGGAGTAAATGAAAATCCTGTTTACCTTTCCGGGGCAGGGGACGCAGCATGCAGGTATGCTGCAAAACCTTCCGGGAACGGAGTTAGCGCTGGCGCGTGAGGTGCTGGGGGCGGAGGCGAATACGCTTGATACCCCGGACGCGCTGCAACACACCCGGGCGGTACAGCTTGCTTTGCTGATTGCCGGGGTGGCGTGGGCGCGCGAGCTGGAACGTCGCGGCGTTGCGCCGGATATTGTCAGCGGCCTGTCCATCGGCGCGTATCCAGCGGCGGTGATCGCCGGAGCGCTGGAGTTTACCGACGCGCTGACGCTGGTGGCCCTGCGCGGTGATTTGATGGAGCAGGCGTATCCGCACGGTTACGGCCTGACGGCGATTATGGGGCTGACCTTGCCGCAGGTGGAATCGCTGGTTGCAGGCAGTGGAACCTTTATCGCTAACCTGAATGCGGAAACCCAGATTGTGATTGCCGGCAGCGATGAGGCGATGGCGGATGTTGCGAAGCGGGCGCTGGATAAAGGCGCGAGTAAAGCCCACCGTCTGGCGGTGAGCGTGCCGTCGCACTGCGCTCTGCTGGCGGAACCGGCGCAGCGGCTGGTGGAGGCGTTCCGTCATGTGACGCTCTCCCGTCCGCGCTGTGCATACCTCAGCGGTAGCACCGGGCGTGTGCTGTGGCAGCCGGAACGTATTGCTGACGACCTGGCGATGAACATGGCGCGGACGGTGCGCTGGCAGGACGCGGCGATCTCCGCCAACGAGCGCGAGGCGCGGCTGGCGATTGAAATGCCGCCCGGCGGCGTGTTGACTTGCTTAACGCGACAGGCGGAGTGGGAAGGTGAGTCTGTTTCGCTGGAACGCAGCGGGGTGGATGTCGCGGTGCATCTGGCAAAACGGCTTAGAGGCTAGTGCGGTTGCCCGATGGCGCTGCGCTTATCGGGCCTACGACTCGCACCCGTTGTAGGCCGGATAAGGCGCGTAGCGTCGCCATCCGGCGATCCCGGTCAACATACAACCCCCGTAGGCCGGATAAGGCGCGCAGCGCCGCCATCCGGCGATCAGGCGCCCGGATTAAGGCTACGCGCGTACATGCGCCCTTCGGCGGCCAGCGCCAGCAGATTAGGGTCGCGCTCGCGGTTGCGGGCGAAGACAATGGCGATGAGCTGCTGCATCTGGTACGGCTGCGACAACTTCAGCAACTGTACGGAATTCTCGTACATCTTCTTCATGCGTCCCGGCATCAGAGTGAAACCGACACCCGCCTGCACCAGACTGAGCATCGAGAAGATGTCGTTCACACGGGTGACAATCTCTGGTTCAAACCCGGCAATATGAAAGGCTTCCTGGAAGCCTGCATAGGTGGCAAAGCCTTCCGCCAGTGAGACAAACTTCTGATCCCGGTAATCACGCAGATCGGCGGGCGAGGAGGTGTCAAGCGTTGCCGTCGCCGGTGCGGCGAGATAAATGTCGTCATGAAACAGCGGCAGCACTTCCAGACTGTTGCGATCGATAGCGCTTTCCGAAATGGAGATCAGGATCGCATCCAGCATTCCGTCTTCCAGCATTCTCAGCAGCGCTTCGTTGGAGCCCATTGTCAGATCCAGTTCGAGATCTGGTCGGCGCAGTTTCATCCCCATGATCAGATGCGGGACGGTTTCCAGCGTCAGAGAGTAGAGCGTACCCACGCGCAGACGCCCCTGGCCGATCCCTGCCGTTTTGCGCGCCTCTTCCAGCCCGCGCGCCATCAACTGGCTGACCTCCTGGCAATACTCCAGCAGCGTCCACGCCGCCGGTTGCGGGATCAGATTACGTCCTTTATGCACGAACAGCGGACAGCGAACATTCTCTTCCAGCGTATGCAGTGCGCGATGAACGCTGACCCCGCTGATATCCAGCGCCTCCGCCGTCCGGGCAATATTGCCTTTCTCCATAAACGTCATGAAGATGCTTAACTTGCGAAAGGTGATATCGTTGGTTATCAGCGGATTCATCGTCATATTCCCGAAGTTAGTCGGCCAGCATCTGCTCAAGCTGTTCCTGTGCTTCCAGCCAGGCCATCTCGCACTCTTCCAGCCCGGATTTGGCGCTGGCCTGCTGTTGCAGGCATTCCGTCAGTTCCGCTTTGCGGCTCTGGTCGTACAGTTCGCTGTCGCCCAGTTTTTCTTCCGCTTGCGCCAGTTTCGCGTTCAGCTTCTCCATCTCTTTTTCCAGACGGGCGATCTCTTTACGCAGCGGCTGGGTCTGGGCACGCAGTTCGGCTTCGCGACGCTTCTGATCCTTACGCGCCTGGGCGCTGTTGGCGTTCTCTTTCGGGGCGTCATCAGGCTGGTTTTCCTGTTTCTGCACGTCGCTCAGCCACTGCTGATAGTCTTCCAGATCGCCATCGAACGGCTCGACTTTATGGTCGTGAACCAGATAGAGATCGTCGGTGGTGGAGCGTAGCAGGTGACGGTCGTGCGAGACGACCACCAGCGCGCCTTCAAATTCGATGAGCGCTTCGGTCAGCGCCTGACGCATATCGAGGTCAAGGTGGTTGGTCGGTTCATCAAGCAGCAGCAGATTAGGGCGCTGCCAGACGATCAATGCCAGCACCAGGCGCGCTTTTTCACCACCGGAGAAGCGACGGGTCTCTTCGCTGACCTTATCGCCCTGGAAGCCAAACCCGCCGAGGTAATCGCGCAGTTTCTGCTCCAGTTCCTGCGGCGCCAGTCGCGCCAGATGTTGCAGCGGCGATTCATCCGCTCGCAAATACTCCAGCTGATGCTGAGCGAAGTAACCGAGTTTAATGCCCTTCGCCAGACCGATTTCACCGCTGGCAGGCGCAAGCTCGCCCGCCAGCAGCTTGATGAGCGTTGATTTACCGGCGCCGTTGCGCCCCAGCAACCCGATGCGTGAACCGGGCACCAGATTCAGCTTAATGGAGTCCAGAATGATGCGATCGCCATACCCGGCGCTCACTTTCTCCATTTTCAGCAGCGGGTTAGGCAGGCTTTCCGGCGCGCGGAAGCTGAAGTGGAACGGGTTATCGACATGCGCGGGGGCGATAAGCTCCATACGCTCCAGCATTTTGATACGGCTCTGTGCCTGCTTCGCTTTTGTCGCTTTGGCGCGGAAACGGTCGATATAACTTTGCAGATGCGCCACGCGCTCCTGCTGGCTCTCGTACATCGCCTGCTGCTGGGCCAGCCGGGTCGCGCGCTGCACTTCAAATGCGCTGTAGTTGCCGGTGTATTCGAACAGGGTTTGCTGTTCGATATGAATGATTTTGTCTACCACCGGATCGAGGAAGTCGCGGTCGTGCGAAATCAGAATCAGAGTGCCCTGATAGCTCTTCAGCCATTTTTCCAGCCAGATAACGGCATCAAGATCGAGGTGGTTGGTCGGTTCATCGAGCAGCAGCAGGTCAGAACGGCAAATCAGCGCCTGGGCCAGGTTAAGGCGCATGCGCCAGCCACCGGAGAAGTCGCTGACCGGGCGTTCAAGCTGTTCGTTGCTAAAACCGAGGCCGTGGAGCAGGCTGGCGGCGCGTGAGCGCACGGTCCAGGCGTCGATGGCGTCGAGCTTGCCGTGTACGGTGGCGATGGCGTGCCCGTCGTTACGTTCGTTGGCGTCGTGCAACTGCGCTTCCAGCTGGCGGTATTCGCGATCGCCATCAATCACGTACTCCAGCGCGGGCTGCGCAAGCGCGGGTGTTTCCTGATTCACCCACGCCAGTTGCCAGTTACCGGGAAAGGTCACACCGCCTGCATCGGCGCTGATTTCATTTTTCAGCAATGCCAGCAGGGTAGATTTACCGCAGCCATTCTTACCCACCAGGCCGACCTTCTGTCCTGGGTTGATGGTGGCGGTGGCATTGTCCAGCAAGACGCGCACGCCGCGACGAATTTGTAACGAGGAGAAAACAATCATAAGGCGCCGTATGTTCAGACTATGTTAATTTATCATTATGATAATGTAATATGCGGGCATTCTGCCGCGCCGGAGCGCAATGGTAGCCCAAAACAATAACGATACACAAAATAACCGGGAGGGGGATGATGTCCCAGCCAGCAAAGGTACTGCTGCTGTATGCCCATCCAGAATCTCAGGACTCGGTCGCGAACCGGGTGCTGCTTAAACCGGCCATGCAACTCAGTAATGTGACGGTGCACGATCTCTACGCGCACTACCCTGATTTTTTTATCGATATCGCGCATGAGCAGGCGCTGTTGCGTGAACATGACGTGATTGTTTTCCAGCATCCGCTGTATACCTATAGCTGTCCGGCGCTGCTTAAAGAGTGGTTAGACCGCGTGCTCAGCCGTGGTTTCGCCAGTGGCCCAGGGGGGAACCAACTGGCGGGAAAGTACTGGCGGAGCGTGATTACCACCGGCGAGCCGGAAAGCGCGTATCGCTACGACGCGCTGAACCGCTATCCGATGACCGATGTGCTGCGGCCGTTTGAGCTGACGGCGGCGATGTGCCGGATGCACTGGATGAGTCCGATTATTATCTACTGGGCCAGGCGACAAAGTGAGCAGGAACTGGCCAGCCACGCGAAAGCCTACGGCGAATGGCTGGCAAACCCTGTTCTGGCGGGAGGTCGCTAATGGAAGGTTCCGATTTATTGACAGCGGGGGTGATGTTCCTCTTCGCGGCGGTCGCTGCGGTGCCACTGGCATCGCGGCTGGGTATTGGTGCGGTACTGGGATATTTGCTGGCAGGGATTGCGATTGGCCCCTGGGGGCTGGGATTTATCAGCGACGTTGATGAAATCCTCCACTTTTCTGAGCTGGGCGTTGTCTTTCTGATGTTTATCATCGGCCTGGAACTCAACCCTTCCAAACTCTGGCAACTGCGTCGCTCTATCTTTGGCGTCGGGGCGGCCCAGGTGATGCTGAGCGCTGTCGTGCTGGCCGGGCTGCTGATGCTTACCGATTTCTCGTGGCAGGCGGCGGTGATCGGCGGGATTGGTCTGGCGATGTCATCGACCGCGATGGCGCTGCAACTGATGCGGGAAAAGGGGATGAACCGCAGCGAATCCGGCCAGTTGGGTTTTTCGGTGCTGCTGTTTCAGGATCTGGCGGTGATCCCCGCGTTGGCGCTGGTGCCGCTGCTGGCTGGCTCGGCAGATGAACATTTTGACTGGATTAAGGTCGGCATGAAGGTGCTGGCCTTTGCCGGGATGCTGATTGGCGGTCGCTATTTGCTGCGCCCGGTGTTCCGTTTTATCGCCGATTCCGGCGTGCGTGAAGTGTTTACTGCCGCCACGCTGTTGCTGGTGCTGGGGTCTGCTTTATTTATGGATGCGCTGGGGCTGTCGATGGCGCTCGGTACGTTTATCGCAGGCGTGCTGCTGGCGGAAAGCGAATACCGTCATGAGCTGGAAACGGCCATCGATCCGTTCAAAGGGCTGCTGCTGGGGTTGTTCTTTATCTCCGTGGGGATGTCGTTAAACCTTGGCGTGCTCTATACCCACCTGTTGTGGGTAGCGGTGAGCGTCATCGTGCTGGTGGCGGTGAAAACGCTGGTGCTTTATCTGCTGGCGCGTCTGTACGGGATTCGGAGTTCGGAGCGGATGCAGTTTGCGGGCGTGCTGAGTCAGGGGGGCGAGTTCGCGTTTGTGCTCTTTTCCACCGCCTCGTCCCAGCGGCTGTTTCAGGGTGACCAGATGTCGCTGCTGCTGGTCACTGTAACGTTGTCGATGATGACCACGCCACTGCTGATGAAGCTCGTCGATAAATGGCTCTCCAGACAGCTTAACGGCCCGGAAGAGGAAGATGAAAAGCCCTGGGTGGATGATGATAAACCGCAGGTGATTGTCGTGGGATTCGGGCGTTTTGGTCAGGTAATTGGCCGTTTGTTGATGGCGAATAAAATGCGCATCACCGTACTGGAGCGCGATATCAGCGCCGTTAACCTGATGCGAAAATACGGCTACAAAGTGTATTACGGCGATGCGACTCAGGTGGAGCTACTGCGTTCGGCGGGAGCGGAAGCGGCGGAGTCTATCGTCATTACCTGTAATGAACCGGAAGACACCATGAAGCTGGTGGAGATATGCCGGCAGCATTTCCCGCATTTGCATATTCTTGCGCGAGCGCGCGGACGTGTGGAAGCGCATGAGTTATTACAGGCGGGTGTCACGCAGTTTTCCCGCGAGACTTTTTCCAGCGCGCTGGAGCTGGGGCGTAAGACGCTGGTGTCGTTAGGGATGCACCCACACCAGGCGCAGCGTGCGCAACTGCATTTCCGTCGGCTGGATATGCGTATGCTAAGGGAGCTTATTCCGATGCATACCGATATGGTGCAAATTTCTCGTGCCAGAGAGGCCAGACGCGAACTGGAGGAGATTTTCCAGCGAGAGATGCAGCAAGAGCGGCGCCAGCTGGATGGCTGGGATGAGTTTGAGTAGAGGGTAGGTATGGCGATTCGTAAACGTTTTATTGCAGGGGCGACGTGTCCGGCCTGCCAGGCGCAGGATTCAATGGCGATGTGGCGCGAAAATAATGTCGATATTGTTGAGTGTGTTAAGTGCGGTCATCAGATGCGTGAAGCCGATAAAGCGGCCCGCGAGCACGTTCGCAAAGAAGAGCAAGTGATCGGGATTTTTCATCCAGACTAGCGATATGCCGCAGGTTTTTTTAAGCTAGTGGGTACACGGGTGCAGAATTCCGCTACAATCTGCGCCACTATTCTTCCCATGCTCAGGAGATATCATGAAAGTAGCAAAAGACCTGGTGGTCAGCCTGGCCTATCAGGTACGTACAGAAGACGGTGTGTTGGTTGATGAGTCTCCGGTGAGTGCGCCGCTGGACTACCTGCATGGTCACGGTTCCCTGATCTCTGGCCTGGAAACAGCGCTGGAAGGTCACGACGTTGGCGACAAATTCGATGTGGCTGTTGGCGCGAACGACGCTTACGGTCAGTATGACGAAAACCTGGTGCAGCGCGTGCCTAAAGACGTCTTCATGGGCGTTGACGAGTTGCAGGTTGGCATGCGTTTCCTGGCGGAAACTGACCAGGGCCCGGTACCGGTAGAAATTACCGAAGTGGAAGACGACCACGTTGTGGTTGACGGTAACCACATGCTGGCTGGCCAGAACCTGAAATTTAACGTGGAAGTTGTGGCGATCCGCGAAGCGACCGAAGAAGAACTGGCTCATGGCCACGTTCACGGCGCGCACGGTCACGACCATGACCACGACCACGGTCACGACGGTTGCTGCGGCGGCCACGGCCACGATCATGACCACGGTCATGAGCATGGCAAAGGTGGTTGTGGCGGTAACGGCGGCTGTGGTTGCCATTAATCGTCTGTAATGCCTGATGGCGCTGCGCTTATCAGGGCTACAGTAGGCCGGATAAGGCGTTTACGCCGCCATCTGGCACAAAAAAGCGGGAATATCCCGCTTTTTTTACGTCTCAATAATGCGGTGGCGGCGTCTCTTCGGCCTGCGAGGCGATATTCGACGGTTGGCTGGCTTTAAGCTTCTCCGTCAGCAGGCGCAGATGATCGCGTAGTTTCGCCATCTCCATCTCGTGCGCGGTCACCGTTACGTTGAGTTCTTCAATGGTGATCTCCTGAAACGCCAGACGGCTCTCCAGTTCAGCCAGGCGAGCTTCCATCGTTATATCTTGCATGATTCACCTCTCTTGTTGTCTCCGGCACTTCTTGGGTCGCGGCGGATTCTACTGAACTTTATCGGATTACACAGCACTCATTCGCCCTCTACGAAACTAATTTAAACAAAAAGAGTCTGAAAAGGGGTGATAATAGGGCGTGTCCGTATGTTGATTTGTTCTACAACGTTTTATAGTACGCTTCTCATGTAAGTTAACCCTGGGGTGAGATGCCCCGGCCCTGGAGATATGGATGAAATCACTGTTTAAAGTAACGCTGCTGGCGACCACGATGGCCGTTGCTCTGCATGCACCGCTCACTTTCGCTGCGGACGCCGCGAAACCAGCTGCAACTGCTGACAGCAAAGCCGCGTTCAAGAATGACGACCAGAAATCTGCTTATGCGCTGGGCGCTTCGCTGGGTCGTTACATGGAAAACTCCCTGAAGGAACAAGAAAAACTGGGGATCAAACTGGATAAAGATCAGCTGATCGCGGGTGTCCAGGATGCATTTGCAGACAAGAGCAAACTGTCTGACCAGGAAATCGAGCAGACCTTGCAGGCATTTGAAGCGCGCGTGAAGACCTCCGCTCAGGCGAAGATGGAAAAAGACGCCGCTGACAACGAAGCGAAAGGTAAAGCGTTCCGCGAGAAATTTGCTAAAGAGAAAGGGGCGAAAACCTCTTCAACAGGTCTGGTTTATAAAGTAGAGAAAGCCGGTACTGGCGAAGCGCCAAAAGACAGCGACACCGTTGTGGTTAACTACAAAGGTACGCTGATCGACGGTAAAGAGTTCGATAACTCCTACACCCGTGGCGAACCGCTCTCTTTCCGTCTGGACGGCGTGATCCCGGGCTGGACTGAAGGCCTGAAGAACATTAAGAAAGGCGGTAAGATCCAGATGGTTATCCCACCGGATCTGGCCTACGGTAAAACGGGCGTTCCGGGTATTCCGGCTAACTCCACGCTGGTATTCGATGTAGAGCTGCTGGACATCAAACCGGCGCCGAAAGCCGATGCGAAACCAGACGCAGCGGCCGACGCCAAATCGACAGATGCTGCTAAAAAATAAAAACTGAGAACCGCCGCCTGTCATGGCGGCGGTTTTTTTATTGCAGGCCGGATATAATTAATACTGGAAAGCGGAACCCCCGCTGTATTAATTTAATCATCCGCGTAAATAATGAGCCTGCCCTGAAAACATAACGACAGGCTCCTGAAAAGGAGTGTTTTTTTTCATGACCAGGTCGCTTTTAACCAACGAAACCAGTGAGCTTGACTTACTGGATCAACGTCCTTTCGATCAAACCGACTTTGATATTCTGAAATCCTACGAAGCGGTGGTGGACGGGTTAGCGATGCTCATTGGTTCCCATTGTGAAATCGTATTGCACTCTTTGCAGGATTTGAAATGCTCAGCCATTCGCATTGCCAACGGTGAACACACGGGGCGCAAAATTGGCTCGCCGATCACTGACCTTGCATTGCGCATGCTGCATGATATGACGGGTGCGGATAGCAGCGTATCGAAGTGTTACTTCACACGCGCGAAAAGCGGTGTCCTGATGAAGTCAGTGACGATTGCCATTCGCAACCGCGAGCATCGCGTAATTGGTCTGCTGTGCATCAACATGAACCTTGATGTGCCGTTCTCGCAGATTATGAATACCTTTATTCCGCCGGAAACGCCGGAAGTGGGTTCCGCCGTGAACTTTGCCTCCTCGGTGGAGGATCTGGTCACCCAGACGCTGGAATTCACCATTGAAGAGGTGAATGCCGATCGCAATGTCTCTAATAACGCGAAGAATCGTCAGATTGTGCTGAATCTGTATGAGAAGGGGATCTTCGATATTAAAGATGCGATTAACCAGGTGGCTGACCGCCTGAACATCTCCAAACATACGGTCTACCTCTATATTCGTCAGTTCAAAAGCGGCGACTTCCAGGGGCAAGATAAGTAATGCGTTTTGCCATTATGGTGACGGGGCCAGCGTACGGAACGCAGCAAGCGAGCAGCGCGTTGCAGTTTGCACATGCCTTAGTTAACGAAGGGCATGAGCTGAGCAGCGTCTTTTTCTACCAGGAAGGCGTGTATAACGCCAACCAGTTGACCTCTCCGGCCAGCGATGAATTCGACCTGGTGCGCGCATGGCAGCAGTTGGGCGCGCAGCATGACGTCGCGTTGAATATCTGCGTTGCGGCGGCGCTGCGTCGCGGAATTGTGGATGAGACCGAAGCAAAAAGGCTGGCGCTGGCATCAGCCAACTTACAGCCAGGGTTTTCGTTGAGCGGGCTTGGCGCACTGGCGGAAGCCTCCCTGACCTGCGATCGCGTGGTGCAGTTTTGATGAAACGTATTGCTTTTGTATTTTCCACCACGCCGCACGGCAGCGCGTCGGGCCGCGAAGGACTGGATGCGTTACTGGCGACGTCGGCGCTGACGGAAGAGACTGGCGTCTTTTTTATCGGCGACGGCGTTTTTCAGATTCTTTCGGGACAAACGCCTGACGTCGTGCTGGCGCGGGATTACATCGCCACCTTCAAACTGCTGGGGCTGTACGATATCGAGCAATGCTGGCTGTGCGCCGCCTCGTTGCGTGAGCGCGGTCTGGAGACGGGGGCGAGTTTCATTGTGGATGCGACGCCGCTTGAACCTGAAGCGTTGCGCGGTGAACTGGACAATTATGATGTTATCCTGAGGTTCTGACGTGACTATCCTGCATACATTATATCGTTCCGCATGGCTCAGTGACGTTTCCGCGCTTCTTCGCGTGTGCAAAGAAGGCGATGCGCTTTTATTGCTACAGGATGGCGTTACGGCGGCCATCGAAGGTAGCCGTTTCCTTGAAAGTTTGCGTAACGCCCCCATAACGGTTTACGCACTGAAAGAAGATATCGATGCTCGCGGTTTGAGCGGTCAAATTTCAGACAGTGTCGTCAGGGTTGACTATACTGACTTCGTCAGACTTGCGGTTAAGCATCCCAGCCAGATGGCCTGGTGATTGTGGGATCGTTGTATATTTCTTGACACCTTTTCGACACCGCCCTAAAATTCGGCGTCCTCATATTGTGTGAGGCCGTTTTATTACGTGTTTACGAAGCAAAAGCTAAAACCAGGAGCTATTTAATGGCAACAGTTAACCAGCTGGTACGCAAACCACGTGCTCGCAAAGTTGCGAAAAGCAACGTGCCTGCGCTGGAAGCATGCCCGCAAAAACGTGGCGTATGTACTCGTGTATATACTACCACCCCTAAAAAACCGAACTCCGCGCTGCGTAAAGTATGCCGTGTTCGTCTGACTAACGGTTTTGAAGTGACTTCCTACATCGGTGGTGAAGGTCACAACCTGCAGGAGCACTCCGTGATCCTGATCCGTGGCGGTCGTGTAAAAGACCTCCCGGGTGTTCGTTACCACACCGTACGTGGTGCGCTTGACTGCTCCGGCGTTAAAGACCGTAAGCAAGCTCGCTCCAAGTATGGCGTGAAGCGTCCTAAGGCTTAATGGTTCTCCGTTAAGTAAGGCCAAACGTTTTAACTTAAATGTCAAACTAAACTCGTAGAGTTTTGGACAATCCTGAATTAACAACGGAGTATTTCCATGCCACGTCGTCGCGTCATTGGTCAGCGTAAAATTCTTCCGGATCCGAAGTTCGGATCAGAACTGCTGGCTAAATTTGTAAATATCCTGATGGTAGATGGTAAAAAATCTACTGCCGAAACTATCGTATACAGCGCGCTGGAGACCCTGGCTCAGCGTTCTGGTAAATCTGAACTGGAAGCTTTCGAAGTAGCTCTCGAAAACGTGCGCCCGACTGTCGAAGTTAAGTCTCGCCGCGTTGGTGGTTCTACTTATCAGGTACCAGTTGAAGTCCGTCCGGTTCGTCGTAATGCTCTGGCAATGCGTTGGATCGTTGAAGCTGCTCGTAAACGCGGTGATAAATCCATGGCTCTGCGCCTGGCGAACGAACTCACTGATGCTGCAGACAACAAAGGTACTGCAGTTAAGAAACGTGAAGACGTTCACCGTATGGCAGAAGCCAACAAGGCGTTCGCACACTACCGTTGGTAATCCCTTCGGAATTTTAGTCACCAGGCGGGCGCTTCCAGCAAGCAGCCCGCTTTGGGCTACTTAAATTGAACGCCTAGAAGATAAAACGAGGAATCAAATGGCTCGTACAACACCCATCGCACGCTACCGTAACATCGGTATCAGTGCGCACATCGACGCCGGTAAAACCACTACTACCGAACGTATTCTGTTCTACACCGGTGTAAACCATAAAATCGGTGAAGTTCATGACGGCGCAGCTACCATGGACTGGATGGAGCAGGAGCAGGAGCGTGGTATTACCATCACCTCCGCAGCGACTACTGCATTCTGGTCTGGTATGGCTAAGCAGTATGAACCGCATCGCGTAAACATCATCGACACCCCGGGGCACGTTGACTTCACTATCGAAGTAGAACGTTCCATGCGTGTTCTTGATGGTGCAGTAATGGTTTACTGCGCAGTTGGTGGTGTTCAGCCGCAGTCTGAAACCGTATGGCGTCAGGCAAACAAATATAAAGTTCCGCGCATTGCGTTCGTTAACAAAATGGACCGTATGGGTGCGAACTTCCTGAAAGTTGTTGGTCAGATCAAAAGCCGTCTGGGCGCGAACCCTGTTCCGCTGCAACTGGCGATTGGCGCTGAAGAAGCGTTCACCGGTGTTGTTGACCTGGTGAAAATGAAAGCCATCAACTGGAACGAAGCAGATGCAGGCGTTACCTTCACTTACGAAGATATCCCGGCTGACATGCAGGAACTGGCTGAAGAATGGCACCAGAACCTGATCGAGTCCGCTGCGGAAGCTTCTGAAGAGCTGATGGAAAAATACCTGGGTGGCGAAGAACTGACTGAAGAAGAGATCAAAAAAGCTCTGCGTCAGCGTGTTCTGAGCAACGAAATCATCCTGGTAACCTGTGGTTCTGCATTTAAGAACAAAGGTGTTCAGGCGATGCTGGATGCGGTAATTGATTACCTGCCATCCCCGGTTGACGTACCTGCGATCAACGGTATCCTGGACGACGGTAAAGATACTCCGGCTGAGCGTCATGCTAGCGATGATGAGCCTTTCTCTGCACTGGCATTCAAAATCGCTACCGACCCGTTCGTGGGTAACCTGACCTTCTTCCGTGTGTACTCTGGTGTGGTTAACTCTGGTGATACCGTACTGAACTCCGTGAAATCTGCACGTGAGCGTTTCGGTCGTATCGTTCAGATGCACGCTAACAAACGTGAAGAGATCAAAGAAGTTCGCGCGGGCGACATCGCTGCTGCTATCGGTCTGAAAGACGTAACTACGGGTGACACCCTGTGTGATCCGGACGCGCCGATCATTCTGGAACGTATGGAATTCCCTGAGCCGGTAATCTCCATCGCAGTAGAACCGAAAACCAAAGCTGACCAGGAAAAAATGGGTCTGGCTCTGGGCCGTCTGGCTAAAGAAGACCCGTCTTTCCGCGTATGGACTGACGAAGAATCTAACCAGACCATTATCGCCGGTATGGGTGAGCTGCACCTCGACATCATCGTTGACCGTATGAAGCGTGAATTCAACGTTGAAGCGAACGTCGGTAAACCTCAGGTTGCTTACCGCGAAGCGATTCGCTCGAAAGTTACCGATATCGAAGGTAAACACGCCAAGCAGTCTGGTGGTCGCGGTCAGTACGGTCATGTTGTTATCGACATGTACCCGCTGGAGCCGGGTTCCAACCCGAAAGGCTACGAGTTCATCAACGACATCAAGGGTGGTGTAATCCCTGGCGAATACATCCCGGCCGTTGATAAAGGTATCCAGGAGCAGCTGAAAGCAGGCCCGCTGGCTGGTTATCCGGTTGTTGACATCGGTATCCGTCTGCACTTCGGTTCTTACCATGACGTTGACTCCTCTGAACTGGCGTTTAAACTGGCTGCGTCTATTGCCTTTAAAGAAGGCTTTAAGAAAGCGAAACCTGTTCTGCTTGAGCCGATCATGAAGGTTGAGGTAGAAACGCCGGAAGAGAACACCGGTGACGTAATTGGTGACTTGAGCCGTCGTCGCGGTATGCTGCGCGGTCAGGAATCCGAAGTTACTGGCGTTAAGATCCACGCTGAAGTACCGCTGTCTGAAATGTTCGGATATGCAACTCAGCTGCGTTCTCTGACCAAAGGTCGCGCATCATACACTATGGAATTCCTGAAGTATGATGATGCACCGAGCAACGTTGCTCAGGCCGTTATTGAAGCCCGTGGTAAATAATCCACAGGATTAAAACCTAAGTCCCGTGCTCTCTCCTGAAGGGGAGAGCACTATAGTAAGGAATATAGCCGTGTCTAAAGAAAAATTTGAACGTACAAAACCGCACGTTAACGTCGGCACCATCGGCCACGTTGACCATGGTAAAACTACTCTGACTGCTGCAATCACTACCGTACTGGCTAAAACCTACGGCGGTGCTGCTCGCGCATTCGACCAGATCGATAACGCGCCGGAAGAAAAAGCTCGTGGTATCACCATCAACACTTCTCACGTTGAATACGACACCCCGACTCGCCACTACGCGCACGTAGACTGCCCGGGCCACGCCGACTATGTTAAAAACATGATCACCGGTGCTGCGCAGATGGACGGCGCGATCCTGGTTGTTGCTGCGACTGACGGCCCGATGCCGCAGACCCGTGAGCACATCCTGCTGGGTCGTCAGGTAGGCGTTCCGTACATCATCGTGTTCCTGAACAAATGCGACATGGTTGATGACGAAGAGCTGCTGGAACTGGTTGAGATGGAAGTGCGTGAACTGCTGTCTCAGTACGATTTCCCGGGCGACGACACGCCGATCGTTCGTGGTTCTGCTCTGAAAGCGCTGGAAGGCGAAGCTGAGTGGGAAGCGAAAATCATCGAACTGGCTGGCTACCTGGATTCTTACATCCCGGAACCAGAGCGTGCGATTGACAAGCCGTTCCTGCTGCCGATCGAAGACGTATTCTCCATCTCCGGTCGTGGTACCGTTGTTACCGGTCGTGTAGAGCGCGGTATCATCAAAGTGGGCGAAGAAGTTGAAATCGTTGGTATCAAAGAGACTGCGAAGTCTACCTGTACTGGCGTTGAAATGTTCCGCAAACTGCTGGACGAAGGCCGTGCTGGTGAGAACGTAGGTGTTCTGCTGCGTGGTATCAAACGTGAAGAAATCGAACGTGGTCAGGTACTGGCTAAGCCGGGTTCCATCAAGCCGCACACCAAGTTCGAATCTGAAGTTTATATCCTGTCCAAAGACGAAGGCGGCCGTCATACTCCGTTCTTCAAAGGCTACCGTCCGCAGTTCTACTTCCGTACAACTGACGTGACTGGCACCATCGAACTGCCGGAAGGCGTAGAGATGGTAATGCCGGGCGACAACAT
>NZ_JAOWFR010000016.1:0-69458 GCF_030333565.1 Citrobacter sp. CK185
CAGGAGAGGACCGTTCATGACGTAGTTGGGATTGGCGTTGTAAGGCTTCATTGGAATTCCTCGTGTTGAGTCAAAGGAAATGGGTGTGGCGTAATTTATGAACACCTCCCCATGGAATCGGGTGTATCGGGTAGAATGATGTGGCAACAGCAGACCGCAATTGCGGTAACAATGCCATGTGACGTATACCCGCCTGTTGTTAATCTTGTTTTCACAAACTGATGTTCGATCTCATGCGAATACCCTTCCAGGCAATAAGCTGCACTGGCAACTGTTACCAACAACATTCGCCAGTGCAGGACTGACTTCGCAGAGGGCTATTGATATGAGCGGATTGTTACTAGCCAGACACGGTGGTGACTGACTGGATTACGACTACCGGGCATGGGGTTGCACGACATAGCTACACATGGAGACTTACAGTGAGACAGGCATAACTTACTGACTTCTATAAATAATATTAATTAACCTTAATTATTCATTTCTGATCGCATCAGTTGATGTTTAAGCCAGTATCACCAACGACTGAATATGCAGCTTCGCAGAATATTTTCTGAACAAAAACCACTCCAAAGGTAGTCTCTTCAGAAATGGCCATTGTTTTACCCTGCAGAAGCTGTATTTACTCTCAGCCATCGGAGTCTAATTAAGTGGTTCGGCAGTCGTCCGCCATGCAAAGCAGACATACTCGTCCATCAGACTGGTCAGCGCAGGGTTTTCAGCCTGCCGGTCATTGATCCAGATATCCATCTCTTTGTCTTTTTTGAACCTGAGATTATCGGTCCAGTCATCAAGACAATTCCCTAGCATCAAATCGTACCAGCACAGCCAGACCAGCTTCAGACGCAGCTCGCTACCGCTGAACTGGCGGAACAAACTGATGAGCTTATTTGCCAGAGGGCGTTGTTTTAAACGCACGCACTCAGACAGCAAAATCCCCTCCAGCATGGGATGGTGGGCCAGCAAGTGTTCCTGGGTAAATAAACTGACACTCAGGTCATCATTAACAGTCAGTGGGGCTGCTGCTCTGCCATAAATAATCCGGTGCAGACACTGGGGAACAACAGCAATAACCTCTTCCTCTCCCGGAAACTTAAGGCTGCCAACCGTCAGGGTATGGTGGTGGTAGATATTCTGATGGCACATACCCGATCTGACCATCAGTTTCGTAAAATCGGTCAACCAGACCTGATAATATTTATAAAGTTCTTCGTAACGCGGTTTGTAATCTTTCATGGTTCATATTCCTTCTGGCTTAAATGACAGACAGCAGAAAACCTCCGGAGCAACCGGATAGTCATTATTCTGCTGAGGGTTTAGTCTGGCGGGAGGTTATTTACGGGACTGGTCGATTCTTTCCTGTAGCCAGTTTTCGACTTCGCTTTTTAACCATCGGGAGCTTCGCCCCAGCTTGATGGGTTTGGGAAAGACGCCGTCCTTAATGAGCTTGTAAATCCACTTGTCTGTCATTTGCAGTAGGCTGGTGATAAATGCCATGTCAACGAACTGGTCTTCGGTAAGTGAAAGGCGGGTAGTCATGATTTGTATCTCCGGTTAAGAAAGGTAAGCCGGATGAGTGATGTTTGATAACGACCACTGCTCCGACATACCTACCGGGCTGATACGTAAAAAAAGCGAGGTACATTGACCTCCTGTCGCCTCCCGTCAACTGCAGGAAGTGGCCACCTCATTTCATAACCGTTTTTGTGACCGCATGCCCGGGCCCGCTCAAACAAATACCTGCGCAGGAACAAGCCAATTACCACGATCTTTTTCCGTAAAGCCAGACATGAAAAAGCAAAGCAACCAAAGCTGGTAACACGATGGAAAAATCCGTAAAAAAATAGCTACAAAGCCCATTTTTATGCTGTTTAACCAATAAAATACCCTACGAATTTATTATGCTTTTGAATCATATTTTCTTTGTTTAATGTTTGCTTTCACTATGTGATCATCTGTACTTTATTCACTATATTGTTGATGTTAAAATTTTCTTAAATCAATGCAAATGCAAATGATAATTATTTGAGAAATGAAGAATGAAAGTAGTGAAGGGGTTGGTAAGAGAACTAAGTTGGTTAAAAAAAGAACAGAGAGCGTGTCACTTTTTTTTGTTCCATTTGATTACGGATTTTTCAGCACGGGCAAAACAGGGCATTGCTCTGCAGGTTAAGGACAGTTCAGATTTGAGCGAACAACAAGACTGGGCTCAATCATTGATGTCAGAGTTTGATGGCCCTTTACAGCAGGCAGAAGCTGGGGAGCTTCCACCTCCACCAGAATTACCAGAGGTATTAATTCCACAACCTGGTCATTATCTTGGAATTGAAACTGCACATGAAAAAACCGTGTCCCTGGAGAATTCTTCGATAGTAAATATTAATTTCATCGATGGTAAAAAAGTGGTTGACAGTAAGAATTATAACAACCTTCCGCCAGTAAACTTAATCCATGCAAATGGTGTTTCTAATACGTATTCAAAGAACAGCAAAATTATACAAGATAGTTTTCTTAGTGTTATTGATCAATTACGCATCAGATATAGAACTAATAATCAGATCCTAAAATTAATATCTGAAATCACTGCCTTATGGACAGAGCAATATAACAGATTCCCGTCCCCTTTTTCCTGGCTTAATTATAAAAACAAAGATCATTGCCAGTGGCTTTGGGATGAAATGCATAAACGTTGTATTGGCATTCCATTTCAACCCCGGAATCAAACCCAGAGATGGAATTTTGTTATCGCGACATTCGATAACTGGAAAGGCTGGACAATACCTCAGGAGGAGTATTTAACAATAAAAAATCCAAAGCGAAAACCAGGAAAGCTACTATCTGGCGGTCTGGATCCAAGCAACAAAGAAATTGGACACAAAATGATCCTGCTTGAAGAACTCAAAAATGCATGGGAGCAAAAGGAAAGAAGAGCCAGAAGAGCGAAGGAACCAACCGCTGCGAAGTTGACAAAAGCGGCTCAAAAAAAGCTTGAGTTTATTGCGCACTTAGAGAAAAGCACATCAAAGGACATTCTTAATGACCTGATTAATAATGCTTTTAATGATGCGAAGAGTAAATCCCGGCAATCATAAAGCAACATGATGGTGACAATAAGCTTCATTCAAAATAATTTCAGACAGATATTATCTACGTGAATCCCCCGCCTCCTTATCCGGTGAGCGGGGATTTTTGTTTTTCACGCTGAGAACCCTGTATGACTAAACCTCACGGCCTTCAGGCCTTCGAACAACCGCTGGCGTCGCTGCCCGATACGCTTCGCCAGCTTATTCTTGAACGCATTCAGAGCCTCACCCACTACGAGCCGGTGATTGGCATCATGGGCAAAAGCGGGGCCGGTAAGTCCTCGCTCTGTAATGAACTCTTCCGGGGTGAGGTCTCCCCCGTCAGCGATGTAAACGCCTGTACCCGCGACGTACTGCGATTCCGGTTACGCAGCGGGCGTCACAGCCTGGTGATTGTCGATTTGCCGGGCGTGGGAGAAAGCGGACAGCGGGACCATGAATATCGCGCCTTGTACCGGCGTATGCTACCAGAACTGGACCTGGTGCTGTGGGTCATGAAGGCTGATGACCGGGCGCTGTCGGTGGACGAGCAGTTCTGGCTCGGAGTAATGCAGCCTTATCAGCAACAGGTGCTGTTTGTGCTGAACCAGGCCGACAAAATCGAACCCTGCCACGAATGGGATACCCGTACCAGCACGCCTTCAGCACAGCAACGGGTTAATCTTCAGGAAAAGCAGGCCGCCATTGCTGCGATGTTTCGCCCCCGTCATCCGGTCTGTGTGGTGTCAGCCTGTAGTGGATGGGGCGTTGAGGAGATGGTGGCAACCATGATGCGCTGCCTGCCGGATCGAGCCACCAGTCCGGTAGCGACGCAACTGCACGGGAGGCTATGCACAGAGCCGGTAAAGTCGCAAGCCCGTAACGATTTCGGTGAAGCGGTGGGGAGGGTGTTTGATACGGCAGAATCATCGTCGCTCCTGCCCGCTCCCCTGAAAACTGTGATTCGTACCGTACGTGATGCTGTGTTATCGGTTGCCCGGGTCGTCTGGGACTGGATTTTCTTCTGACACTATGCAGGCAAGGCAATAATGCGAGGACATACCCTGTCCGTTTATGGCGGATTTACACCGGGTAAAGAGCTGAATTCCCGGGCAGACCGCGCCCTTCCTCGAATCAACCGATTTAAAAAATCGTCTTTCTGTGTCCATACCCTGCCATACCCCCTTGTTACACTAATCCGCATCTTTTCAGTGAATTAGCTTACCGGAGAACGAAGTCTTATGACTCAGGCTGAACGTCGCCATGACCGGCTTGCGGTCAGACTGTCGATGATTATTGGTCGTCTGGTGGCGGGTGAAACGCTGGATATGTGCAAACTGGCCGCCGAGTTTGGTGTGTCGGTCCGCACACTGCGCCGGGATTTCCGCGAACGGCTGATGTATCTGGACCTCGAGTATCGTCAGGGCCGGTGCCGTCTGCTGTCCGGCAGTCGCCAGCGGGAATTGGTAGTGATGGCTTTTGCCCGCCAGTCAGGCGTCGAATCGCTGTTTCCGGAACTGGATGGTCATCTTGTCAGTTCACTTCTGAGTGGCTCGGGCGAATCTCCCTGCCTCATCTGGCAGGGGAGCCCTTCTCCGGCAGTCACCGATAGTGGAGTCTTTACCCGGCTGGTGAATGCCGTCCAGGAATGCAGGAAAGTGACCCTGCGATGTAACGGGTGTTGCTATACAGATGTCGCTCCCTACCGACTGGTTCTGTATGACGGTGGCTGGTATCTGACAGGAACGCACCAGACTCGCATCATCGCGCTGCCACTGGCGGATATTCGGGCTGTCACTTCCCATCCCGACAGTTTTACTCCTGAAGCCAATGTGCGGGACATCCTGTCTCGCTCCGAATTTTTACAAGCGCTACCTCATTTTCATGTTTTTCATTCACTGCTCGGTGACGGCAGTTACGGGCAACTTATCCATAAGGAACAGGTATGAAATTACTCACTTCAGCCTTAATGGCTATTGCCGTTGGGTTTAACATCAACCATGTGCAGGCTGATGTCTTCAGTGGCTTCCAGGGGAGTATCGATGGCGGGATCCCTGCCTACACTCGCGATATCAATGCGAACAATAAGCCTTACTGGTGTACCCAGCGTAAGTTGCTGCAGAAGAGTTGTTCCGTTGTCTCCATCTCTTCCAATAAGCGGGTTGCCATTGTTACCAGCCACACTGGTAGTAAGGCCTGCGCAGGTGGCTTCTACGGCGTCGTAGACCGTGCTAACGGTGACGCGATGGATGTCTTTCCAACCAAAGGTCAACTGAACATCGACCAGGTCTGTTCTACCGATTTTAAAGTGGGCTTTATTAAACCTACTAACCGTAACACCCTGGCGTCTGTTGCTTTGTACTACAAAGGCAAAATCGTCGAGGTTCTCGACTATTCAGAATAAAATAAAAAGAGGGGGTGTCATGAAACGTTACTTATCTGTCTTGTTCGCCTTACTGGCATTCACTGGCGTCGCACACGCGATCCCCAATATGTGGGCCAGCGGTTTTGGTATGGGGGTGACGGAATACATTATCAGTAGCCCTGAGAAGGTGATTTTTAACCTCAACTGTACTGGTAATCCCGATGAACAGAACATTCTGCAGCATGGCGTATTAGTAACCCTGCCCAATGGTACGATGCTGGATTCTCACGACGACGGGACAGAAATAACGGTGGTCATGGATAACAGCCAGTATCCGTTACCTTCGTCCCTCGGCTGGAGGAATGGCGATAACGCCTGGGTGTCATTTATTGACGCGCTGGGTCAGTCGTCTCATTTCGATGTCTACGTCAACAATAACAAAGTTGGCTCCTTTAGTCCGGGCCTGAAAAATACGCAAAAAGAGCTGTCTGACCTCAGTGAGTGTCGGACCACACACTACAGCGATTAATAATTCACATTTCAGACCTCTCCAGCCCGCTACGCACCAACACCAGATAGCAACAGGCCATGCTCCTTCGGGAACATGGCCTTTTTGTTTTTATTTCATTATCAGATAAGGAGTTAGCCATGCGATTAGCCAGCCGCTTTGGCCGTATAAACCAGATACGCCGTGACCGGCCTCTGACCCACGAAGAGCTGATGAGTCATGTACCCAGCGTGTTCGGGAGTGACAAGCATGAATCTCGTTCAGACAGGTACACCTACATCCCGACCATCACCATCCTCGAAAGCCTGCAGCGTGAAGGCTTTGAGCCGTTCTTTGCCTGCCAGACAAAGGTTCGCGACCAGAGCAAGAGGGAGCACACCAAACACATGCTTCGCCTGCGTCGTGCCGGTCAACTGACCGGCCATCAGGTGCAGGAAATCATTCTACTTAACAGCCATGACGGCTCATCAAGCTACCAGATGCTGCCGGGGTTATTTCGTGGCGTTTGTACCAACGGCCTGGTCTGCGGCCAGTCATTCGGAGAAGTGCGGGTACCGCATAAAGGGAATGTTGTTGAGAAGGTGATTGAAGGGGCTTACGAAGTGCTCGGTGTGTTTGACCGGGTGGAGGAGAAGCGCGATGCAATGCAGTCTCTGGCACTGCCAGAACCAGCCCGTAACGCCCTGGCGAATGCCGCGCTGAAGTATCACTTTGGTGAAGACCACCAGCCGGTCACGGTATCGCAGTTGCTTACCCCACGTCGTCGGGAGGACTACAGCGATGACCTGTGGACCGTATACCAGCGCGTGCAGGAGAACCCGATGAAAGGTGGATTGTCAGGGCGAACCACTCAGGGGAAAAGCAGCCGCACCCGTGCTGTTACCGGTATTGATGGCGATGTGAAGCTCAATCGCGCCCTGTGGGTAATGGCAGAAAACATGCTCGATTTTTTCGGGCGTTAAACAACAGTTCCGGCATAAGGAGATAGTTTAATGAATACACAAAATCATCAGTTCGCGGAGCATACCACAATTACTGCCTCAGTGGTCCCTGACGAGTTACGCATCGGCTTCTGGCCGCAGCACTTTGGCTCCATCCCACAATGGATAACCCTTGAGCCCCGAATCTTTGGCTGGATGGGCCGTCTGTGTGCCGATTACCACGGTGGCATCTGGAACTTTTCGACGCTCAGCAACGGCGGTGCTTTTATGTCTCCTGAGTCGGAGGATGATGAAAAGTGGGCATTGTTTAACAGCATGAACGGCAATGGAGCAGAACTCACCAGTGAAGCAGCAGGAATAGTCGCCTGTCTGATGACATACAGTCACCACGCCTGTCGCACCGAGTGTGATGCGATGACTGAGCACTATTATCGCTTACGCGACTTCGCGCTGAACCATCCAGAGTGCAACTCCATTATGCATCTCATCGACTGAGGAATGCCTGACATGAATACCGCATTATCCCCGGTGTCATCACAGCCTGAACTTTTTCCACTGACGGTTATGGCCCAGCATGATTGCCAGCTCCCCGCAACATCCGGATTGACACCCTATGCCCAACGGACCATCCGCCGCGCTATCAACTTGCTGGAAAAATATCTGCGCCAGCCCGGCATATCCTTTACCTCAAGTACGGCAGCCCGTGACTGGCTTCGGTTACAGCTGGCAGGACAAGAACGGGAAGTGTTTATGGTGCTCTATCTCGATAACCAGCATCGTTTACTGGAGGGTGAAACGCTATTTGCCGGTTCGATTAACCATGTCCAGGTCCATCCCCGTGAGGTGGTGAAGTCAGCGCTTCGCTTCAATGCTGCAGCTGTCGTACTGGCGCATAACCATCCATCCGGTGACCCGGAGCCCAGCCAATGCGACCGCAACATTACGGGCAGGCTTAAAGAAGCGCTGGCACTGGTTGATGTGAACACGCTCGATCATCTGGTCATCGGTTCAGAGGGCATTGTGTCGTTCGCTGAGCGAGGCTGGATATGAAAATCATCAGCAAACGCCAGGCAATGACCCTGTACCGGCAACATCCTGGCTCCCGACTGTTTCGCTTCAGTACGAGCAAACATAAATGGTTAGGTAGTATCTGCCATTATGCTGGCCGCGAGGTGGAGGACATACGCGGCGTTCTGGCCGTGTTTGCTGAACGTCGTCAGGACCGCAATGGTCCCTATGTCATTCTTCGAAGCGTTACTCTCAATTAATCCTTCACTTTAATCAGAAACAATAATGAACAATCACTCAGAATCCGGTGCCATACCGGAGAATCCCTCCTGCCAGCAGTGGGGGCTAAAGAGTACGATCACACCCTGTTTTGGAGCACGTCTGGTGCAGGAAGGCTACCGCCTGCATTTTCTCGCTGACCGCGCCGGGTTTAACGGTGCTTTCAGCAACGAGCATGCGTTGCGCCTCGACCAGGCCTTTCCGTTGATACTCAAGCAGCTGGAGCTGATACTCACCAGCGGAGAACTCTCCCCCCGCCATCAGTACTGTGTCACCCTCTATCACAACGGACTCACCTGCGAAGCCGATACGCTTGGTAGTTGTGGCTACGTATACATCACCATTTATCCCACTCAACGTTAATTACTTTCACGAGAGAAAAAATGAAATTTCTACCTACAACAAATATGCGGGCGGCGAAGCCATGCCTGTCGCCCGTGACTATCTGGCAAATGCTACTTAGTCGTCTGCTGGAACAGCATTATGGCTTGACACTAAACGATACACCTTTCTGTGATGAAACCGTCATACAGGAACATATAGATGCCGGTATCACTCTCGCTAATGCCATTAACTTTCTAGTCGAAAAGTACGAACTGGTTCGTATCGATCGCAGAGGGTTTAGCTGGCAAGAACAAACGCCATATCTCACGATTATTGATATCATGAGGGCCCGTCGCGATCTGGGTTTAATGAATCGTAATTAGTCTGATGCTAACGGTATCGCTGCTTTTGAGTATGCCTGCCATTTGGTATCATCTCGCTTCCTGCTGATTTATCGATAAAGGTAATTGCTTGAATTCAAAGCCTCTGTTCTTTGGGGGTATCTTTGGGGGTATAAGTAAAGTTATAACTTGAAAATTTCATATTTTTCAATTTATTGGAGAGCCTATTCTAATCCCTTCGCCCGCTCCAGATCTCTCCCCTTGTGGCAAAACTTCTATAAAACTCGTTTTTCTTTCAACAACTTACTTAACATAAGCTGTCGTGATCGTTCTACCATTGAACGACGAAGTACCAACAAGAGGTACATTGTCTCTTACACCAGACTGATCACACGCATTCAAGCCCGATGTGCGGCCTTATGAGCCACGTAAACAGGTTTATGGTGTAACGTGCCTACAAACGACATGTAGGCTCTATCAGCGTTTCAGCCACGCTCCCGCAAGGGTACACGGTTATTCTGATAAGGTGTGATCCCTCTGACAGTCTGATGAAGTCGCTACGCTTGCTGCTGTATCACTAACGGGGCTTTATGGCTGCTATTGTCTGAAAATCAGAGGCTTCTCGGAAGAAAACCTTCCTATGTCCAATTGCTTAGGAGTACGATAAGCCAACAAATCATTATAGATAAAAGGGTTATCTGTGGCTCTACATGGAAAGTTCGTAATTAATGATGCGTACTACTCCCCTTTATCGTTTCCTGGTGTAGGCACGTTTTTAGCTTTCTCTGGTAATGGTGCTTACCGTAACCGTGGGGCATGTGGAATGATCCCCAAAGAGGGCCAGTACCAGCGGGTAAATACTGGATTGTTGACCGCCCTCAAGGTGGACTCAAGTCACAGCTAAACGCAGGGGTGAGAGACATTTATAATCACTTCACCAGTGGCGCAACATTCAAACATTCCGAATGGTTCGCATTATGGCGTGATGATTGGGGGAACGACGATTACACATGGATTGAGAGCGTTAAGCGTGGCAATTTCCGTTTGCATCCAGGCGTACTATCAGAAGGTTGTATCACTCTCCCACATGATTCTGATTTTGCCATGTTGCGTAATGCTCTGTTGAGAACCCGAAAAATAGATGTTCCTTGCATGAGGAAGCTACAGGCATACGGCACGATTGAGGTGATCGCCAATGGCAAAACATGCCCTTAGTTTGTTCATCAAGATAGTGCTGTTCGCTGTTGTTATGCTGATCGTTGCTAAAATGGTTCCGTATGAGGGATTAGTTAATTCTATTACGGGGCTTTTCGATTTCCAGAGTGCCGACAAGTTTACCCGCTTCATTTTGGGTGAACCTGATTTAGAAGTTTGGGAATCGTTAGGCGACTATTTTAGCATCTTAATTAACACATTAATCAGCGTACCTGTCATGAGCGCCATTATCACGGCGTACAGTGGCGTGACACACAAAGTTAGTCCAGCAGGTATCCCCAGAGAGTGGGGCAGTTCTACGTTGCGGCGGTTAGCTAAAATCTTCGGGTTTACCTTCCTGTTTTGGGCGTTGTTTCGCTTGCTGCCTTATCAGTCTTTATTCCCAGATCAAACGTATTCAAATTTCACAATGGCGGCGATTGTGGGCTTTCAGTTGCTCTTGACGATTGTTTGCTACTGGTTCATCACGAAGAAAATCACAACTAAAAGGCGTTTGTAAAATGCCTATTCCGGCTTACATGTGGCTTAAAGACGATGGCGGCGCAGACATTAAAGGATCTGTAGACGTTCAGGATCGTGAGGGGAGTATAGAAATTGTTGGCTTTAGTCATGGTCTGAACATTCCAGTAGACAGTGCCAACGGTAAGATCACTGGCAAGCGTTCACATTCTCCGATGATGATTGAAAAGGAGTTTGATAGCTCCAGCCCGTATCTATACAAAGCCGTTGCCACTGGTCAAACGTTGAAAAGTGCGGAGATTCGCTGGTATCGAATTAACCATGCAGGACAAGAAGAGTGTTACTTCGTCATGACCATTGAGGGCGTGAAAGTGACGGGCATTAATCCAGGGATGCCAAACGCTAAAATGGCAGGGAACTCGCAGATCAACCACATGGAATCTGTTTCCCTGATGTATGACAAAATCACCTAGCGTTATGTTGATGGTAATGTCCAGTATACGGACGATTGGAACGTAAGAGCGTAACATGCACCAAGTTTTTGCTAATAAATCCATGGGATTACGAGATCTTTGGAGTGGGGGTGATTTCCCTTCGCCCGCTCCAGCTTCAAGTTTCCTGAACTCCGCATTCAACACCCAACAGGATTAACTGCCCGCTATTATGGCGTCCATGCCAGTAGTGCGGTCATTCACAGCCGTATCAACAATCTTCAATAATCAGATATACCGCCTTAACCGGGCCATGCACGCCGACCACCTTGATCAGTTCGATATCCGCCGTTGAGCTGGGGCCACTGATGATGTTAATACACGATGGCATGCGTTCACCGGCCTGCGCTTTCTGATGCAGTTTTTCCGCCAGTTGCGCCACGCGCGGCAGGATGGTGCTTTTACGCAGCACGAAAATCGAGGATTCCGGCAGCAGGCTTAATGAACGCCCGCGCTCTGGCGCGGAAAACAGCACCACGCCGCCCGATTCCGTTAAGCCATATTCGGCATACACTACGCCGACTTTCGCTTGCTCGGCCTGGGTAACATTTTCTGCTCCCCGGGTCGGGTCCCAGACCACGGCGTTGCATTCCTGCTGCAAGCGTTCGGTGATCCCCAGTTCCACCAGTCGGCTATCGCCGCTGAGTACCACCGATTTATGTCCCAGTTCTTCACACAGGCGTAACGCCGCTTCCGGCGCCTGCGCTTCGCTGGTCAGTTCGCAGCGTACCAGCATGACATCGCTCGCAAACTGGATAAACGCGTCGCAGCGCTGCTGCTGGCTAAGTTCGGTCAGTCGCTCGTTCGCATAGCTGTTAACCGGCAGCGTATCTGCCTGCGGTTCGAATCGCAGCGGGCGGCCCAGCGCCTGGGCGATGGTGTTTAAAAACGCGCTACGGTTATCCATTCTTTTTCTCCTCTGCCTGATGTTTCTTAAACCAGCTACGGAAACTCTCTCCGTCAGCATCAGGGAGATCTCGTGCCTCCATCCAGTCACCAATAGCGCCGACTTTAAGCGGCGTTTTACCGCCATTAATAAACCAGCTTGCCGCATGAGCGCCCGCCATCATCCCGACTTTCCACAGCCCAGGATGGCTATTGGCATAAGCGAACATTTTGATCGCCCGTCGCTCGGCTTTCGGGGTAATGCCCTCTTCGGCCATCACTCTGCGATGGCGCAGGATCAGTTTTGACAGCGGAATGCGCACCGGGCAGACGCTGTCGCAGGCCGTGCATAATGAACAGGCATACGGCAGATCTTTAAAATCCTTATAGCCGCCGAGCAGCGGGGAAATCACCGCGCCGATAGGGCCGGGATAGATAGAGCCATAGCCGTGTCCACCAATGTGGCGGTATGCCGGGCAGGTGTTCATACAGGCTCCGCAGCGAATGCAGCGCAGCACGTCGCGAAATTCAGAACCGAGTACCCGGGAGCGCCCGTTATCCACGATAACCAGGTGGAACTCTTCCGGCCCGTCAACGTGGCCAGCCTCGCGCGGGCCGGTCAGCCAGGTGTTGTATCCCGTCAAACGTGCGCCAACGGCGCTGCGCGCCAGCATGGTGATCAGTACGTCCACCTCGGCAAAGGTGGGGGCGATACGCTCCATCCCCATCACCGCAATGTGCGTTTTCGGCAGCGTGGTACACATCCGCGCATTGCCTTCGTTGGTCACCAGGCACACCGATCCGGTTTCCGCCACGGCGAAATTACAGCCGGTAATACCGATTTCAGCGCTGAGGAAATCCTCGCGGATCTTCTGGCGGATGAATAAGGTCATCGCTTCTGGCGTTTCCGGGCCGTCATAGCCCAGACGTTCATGCAGCACGCGGCGGATCTGATAGCGATCCTTATGGATTGCCGGAACCACAACGTGTGAAGGCGGGTCCTGATCCAACTGGAGAATATATTCGCCCAGATCGGTTTCGATCACCTGAATTCCGGCATCCTGCAATACATGATTGACGCCAATCTCTTCGGTCACCATCGACTTGGACTTTACTACCTTGCGCGCGTTTTTACTTTGTGCGACCTGTAAAATGTAGCGGGTGGCTTCTTCTTTGGTTTTGGCGAAGTAGACGTGCCCGCCGTTTTCCGTCACTTTCTCGGTGAGTTGATACAGGTAAGCGTCGAGATTACTCAGAACGTGATCGCGGATCTGGCTGGCACGGTCACGCCATTCGTCCCAGTGCCCTAACTCATCGACCATTTTTTGCCGATTCGCGCCGATACGCTCCTGCGCATTGGCCACGGCTTTGCGCATGATCGGATCTTCAATTTGCTGACGAATGCGCAGTTTAAATTCTACATCGCTGGTTTTTATCGACATCTCTTTCCCCTCAGCGGCTCATCAGCACTTCAGCAATATGCATCACTTTGACCGGCTGGCCTTCCCGTTGCAGTCGACCGCCAATGTTCAGCAGGCAACTGACGTCTGCGCCAATCAAATATTCAGGCCGGGCATCCATCAGGTGTAAGACTTTCTCTTTCACCATCTCGCCGGATATTTCGGCCATTTTGACCGAGAACGTCCCGCCAAATCCGCAGCAGGTATCCTGATCGGCAAACGTCAACAGCTCCAGCCCGCGCACGTTTTTCAGTAGCGTGAGCGGCTCTTCCTTCACTCCCAGCTTGCGGGTCAGGCTACAGGATGGGTGATAGACGGCTCTGCCCTGAAGGCTGGCTCCCACATCCACCACACCCAGTTTATTAACGATAAAGGAGGTGAGATCCTGCATGCGCGCGGCGACCTTTTCCGCACGTAACGCCCATTCAGGTTCATCGACCAGATATGTCGGGTAGCTTTTTACCGCGTAGGTACAGGAGCCAGCAGGAGAGATAATCGGGTCGTCGTTGTCTTCCAGCGCTGCGATCAGGTTTTTCATCCCAGGGATCGCTTCTTTGATGTAGCCGCTGTTGATGGCTGGCTGGCCGCAACACCCTTGCTTCTCAGGGAAATTAACGCGGCAGCCCAGTTTTTCCAGCAGCAATACGGAGTCTCGTGCCATCCGTGATTTCAGCGCGTCACCAATACAGGTAACAAAGAAATTTACATTCACAATCAATGCTCCATTGCTTCACTTCTATTTAGCCCCGATGGCAACCGGCCACCGGGTCATAAATCAATAATAAAAACGACCATTGTTTTTCGGTTTATCCTACTCTACGTTCATTTGTATGACAAAATAGAATAATCCACCAATCAATACCCATATGCAATACCCGGGTTTATTTATTTCGGCATCGCTCACATTTTTATAATGAAAACTACAGCGATGTGAACGTCCGAAAAATAGTTTCAAGTGATTACTAATTTCGTCAATATCATTATTAAACAGGTTGTTAAATAACTATTTATAGGTATCTGTCTTGCTCTTAAGTATATTTGCCTGGCATTGAATTTTAATTAAAAGATTACAATAGTTACAAAACTACAAATCATAATTACTTTATTCACTGAAGCGATTCAGTTTACATATTTCATTTGACCGGCAATGTAGCCTCCCCACCATAAATATAAATCAGGTTTAATGAACCAATCAGGAATAGTAATGAACGAATATTTTATGTTTGCCCTGGCACTTTCTCCTTTGCTGCTTATGGTATTTTTAATTCTGAAATTGAAAATGCCCATCCATTATTCAGTTTTGATTTCGTTGGCATTCACTGCCGCGCTGTCTGCAATATTCTGGGACATGCCAGTACAAAATCTTAAAGCCTCGATGGGTTATGGCGCACTGAAAGGATTATGGCCGATCGTGATTGTGATCCTCGGCGCTATATTCAGTTATAACGTCATGCAGGCGACCAAAGCGCTGGATATTCTCCGCGATATTCTCGCCAGTATTAGCGAAGATAAGCGTATTCAGGTACTGCTGATTTCGTGGTGTTTCGGTGGATTCCTTGAAGCGGCTGCCGGGTACGGTACGGCGGTCGCGATACCTATCGGTATTCTCATCGCGCTGGGATTCAACCCACTGAAGGCAGCAATTGCTTCACTTGTGGCCAACACCGTACCCACGGCGTTCGGGGCGGTTGGTATTCCGGTCTCTATCCTGGCTGAACAGGTTAATCTGCCGGTTTACACCTTAGGCGGAACGATTATTCTGCAATTAGCCCTTTTTAATATCCTGCTGCCGTTTGTCATAATTTGCATTATTGGCGGTGGCCTGAAAGCCATTCGCGGCGTGTTCCTTATTACGCTGCTTTGCGGTATCACAACGCTTGTTCCGCAGTATTTTGTCGCCATACATCTCGGGGCAGAATTACCCGCCTTTGCCGGCAGCCTGGTCAGTCTTTTTGCCGTCGCAATTGCCAGCCGCCTGCGCAAAGGGAAAACAGATCCCGAGTGGCGCATTGAAGTCAGCCACACCCGTGAAACGACGCCGCGCTCGGCGAAAGTGCTGTTCCGGGTCGGTTCTATCTACCTGTTTATTTTTGTCTTTATTCTGCTGTGCTCGCCGTTATTTCCAACGATAAAAGCGGCGGCTTCTCAGTTGGCTTCGGTGCTGCATTTTACGCTGGCCGATGGCAAAACGCTGGCGCTGAAAGTTGAATGGGTCACCACGCCCGGAATGTTGATTATCTTTGCGACCATTATTGGCGGTTTTATTCAGGGGGCATCAGCACGCGGTATGCTGGAAGTGTTTGTCAAAACCGTATTCCAGCTTAAAAATTCCATTGTCGCGATTATGGCGATCGTCGCTCTGGCAACGGTAATGGATCTCAGCGGTATTATCTCCACGCTGGCCCAGTCGATTGTCGATCTGACCGGAAGCTCGTACGTTTTTCTCGCTCCGGTGATTGGTGCGCTGGGAACGTTTGTTACCGGCAGCGACACCAACTCGAATATTCTGTTTGGCAAACTACAAACCATTGCCGCCAGTAAATTAAATATTGATCCAAACTGGCTGGCTGCGGCAAATACCTCCGGCGCAACAGGCGGGAAAATGATTTCACCGCAAAGTATCGCCATTGCGGTTTCGGCAACCAAAATGGAAGGACAGGCGAATCAGATAATGTCCGGCACCATGAAGTACTGCTGTGCCTATATTGTGATCCTTGGATTAAAAGTTGGTCTCTTTTATTACTGGTTTATGACTTAACGTTATTTTGCGCAACGACGACTGCTCATCAACTGGCAAATGCCTCTGTTTTCCTGTAGCCACGCCACTTTGACGGGGCTATGCTTACTAGCGAAAACATAACAATTACAGAGGCAATGTCATGGATCAGGAACTACTGGATGCGGGTTACCGGGCCTATACCGGCGAGAAAATCGATGTCTATTTCAATACGGCCATTTGTCAGCATTCGGGTAATTGCGTGCGCGGTAGCGCGAAGCTCTTTAATCTGAAACGTAAGCCGTGGATCATCCCGGATGAAGTGGATGTGGCAACGGTTGTGCGTGTTATTGATACCTGTCCGAGCGGCGCGCTGAAATACCGCCAGAAATAAGTGAGGAAATGATGGAGATACTCGAAGGCCACAACAAATTTTATGTGAATGATGCTGCGGGTAATCAGGTCGCCGAAATCGTATTTGTACCGACGGGCGAACATCTGAGCATTATTGAGCATACGGATGTCGATCCCAGCCTGAAGGGGCAGGGCGTCGGTAAACAGCTTGTCGCGAAGGTGGTTGAAAAGATGCGCGAGGAGAACCGCAAGGTTATTCCGCTTTGTCCTTTTGCCAAACATGAGTTTGATAAAACGCGCGAGTATGACGATATCCGCGCCTGATGCGTTTTACCGGTCATCGCCGTGGGTTTCTGCCCACGGTATTTTCCGGCGCTCCGCTGTTTATTATCGGTTTCTCATAAACCCAGCGATTACCGTGGTCGTTGATAAGCTCGTACCTGACGGTACGACAATGTCCTGCCTTCCCGGATAATGCTAGCGGTTGTGAAGACAGTGGAGCGATCATCAGCGGCGTTGCGCTGGTGTTGTCGCACGCCAGCGCTGCCAGCGTGATGTACCACGGCGTCGGGTTATTAACATAAAGCTGCGTCTCCTGCGGCTGGAATGTGAAGGTCAGCCGTTCGCCATCCTGCTCTCTCAATGACCCAACGCCCTGTGGACGAATAAACACTTTCATGCGGATGCGCAGCGGCAGCACGAGTTTTTGTCGCGTTTTCGCATCCTGAACGGTCATCGGCGGGATCTGGTAGATATTCAGCCAGTAAAGCGACTCCCGCTCGCGCGCTAACCCAGGTTTCTCTGCGAGCTGTAACTTTACCGTCCGAATTTCCGTCGGCTGCATTTTGAATACGGGCGGTATCGCGACGATGGGCGTGATGGTCTCAGCAGGCTGACTCAGCGGATCGCCTTCATCCGTCCAGATTTGAACCAGGGCAGGGTGCTGCGCTGAATTTGCCAGCGCCAGCGAATAATGGCTCTCCCCAGCGTTAAAAATAACGCGAGTCACTTCCGTATTGACCACGGCTCGTGCGGGAGTCGCCGTCCATCCTGTCCAGACGATAAGAAGCGTGTATGTGGGCCAGTTACTGAAAACTGACCACCACCTGGAGCTGTGCATAGACTGTTCCTGCTGTCACGTTTTCCCCCGGAATCGCTTCCAGAGAGGCGGTAAAGTCGCCGCTGTAGAGGCTGGTTGAGCCGCTGGCGGTTTGCGTGGTCAGATCCTGATAGCCGTACCAGCCGCCCGCGTTGCCCGTGGCTGTGGCTATTTGGTTGGGCAGAAGATTCAGCGCATTGCCATTTTGCTTGTCGCTGTAGAGGCGAATGCCGACGCCTGATGCAACGCCGTTTACGCCATAATGATTGTCGAGTAGCCATGTATAAGCGCCGGAGCCGGTCTTGAGGCCCAACTGAGAGGCCGCATTGGCTGCGGTGGGATTGCTGACCAGGAATCCCATCGCCACATATGCTCTTAAGCTGGTGGACGCCGTCGTGCCGGACAACGCCCCGGTTTCGCATTCAACGCTAATGCTAAAAGGAGCCTGACTGCTGCTGCCGCTGATGAGTTCGCCAACGCTAGCTGGCGGTAACCTGACAATGGCGGGGTAGTCGTTGACCCGGCAGGCGGCGCCGCGCACGAACACGGTCTGGCTGGTTAACGTCCAGCCGCCGGGCCACTGCGCCGCGCCCCAGCCGCTATAGTTGGTTCGGCTGTCAGCGCCCTCGAAAAGCCCTGAACTCATGCCGCCACCGTGGAAAGCGATATAGCCTGCCGGTCCCGCGTAGGGATAGGTATAACGGTTGGAACCATCAACGCCTCTGGCGCTGTCATCAACCCGAAACAGTTCAACAAATACGTCGCTAAAGGCGCTGGCTGGGATGTAGATATAGGTGCCGTCATTGAACATTTCACTTTCCGGGATTGCACGCGCTTTCCAGTAACGGGAGTAATATTCTCCGGTTTTTAGATTGGTCAGCCTGACCGCCACGTTTTTAACGTAGGTGTAGTAAGCGCCGTCGATTCCCGGTACGTCGACCATGCCTCCCCAGTAATCGTCGCCGTTGGTGGCGTAGTATTCATATACCTGGCCGATTTCGGAAACGGTACAGCGAAACATAATCTGATTGGCCGTGACGCCCTGCGTTCGTCCATTGGGGACGAAACTGGCAGCGGCGCTGCCCAGCAACGTGCCTTCGCTCTGAAATCCCGCCCCGTTGCTTAAGGTAATGACGCCGGGCAAGCCCAGTTTCCCTTTTACATCGCCGTCCCCCACGCCGCCCCAACTGGCGCCCACATAGCCTGCGTCTTTCGCCGCCTGAGAAAGGGGGCTGGCTGACGTGACCTTAATGCAGGTGGACAGGGCAGGATGCGCAACCATGCCGCTGAATAACAGGCCGTAAAAGAGCTGTCTGATTTTCATACGTTATTCCTGACGACAAGGTAGTGTGAGCTGATACAGCGGCGCATGCGTTTTAGCCGGTAGTTGATACCAGACCTGGCACCGCTGCGTGGATTTTTGCCCCCACTGTACGAACAGCACGCCGGACTGTTCCGCCAGTCGGGCGTAAATTTGCCCGCCCTGGCCGACCATTCCCACGGATTCGCCGTGGCCGTCCGTCACGTCAGAGCCCATCGGCGGCTGGTCGCCATCGGGAAGCGTTGTGTTGATGAGCGCCGCTTTACCGCTGGTGGTCGTGAATTTCACGCGGGAAATCGCGCCGGCGTAGGGCACGATGCGCTTGCTGCCGCTCTGTAGCTCAACTTCGGCATTCATGTTTCCGCTGTCCAGGCTTACGGTGTTATAGCGATAGGGGGTCATGGAAGGGAGCAGGGCATAGCCGAAATAATCGACCGTTGCGCCTTGCCCGTTACGTACCGCCGCGCCGCGTGCGCCTGGCGCTTCGATAAGCGCAAATGTATCGCTGGTGTAGGGGCCAGCGGTGATCCCGCCGCGGTGCGCAACCAGCGTGCCGGACATCCCCAGACCATATTGCTGGTAATCGCTGCCGCGGGAGGCAAAACCGCGAAACGCGCCGACGGCGGTTCGTTGCTCCACGTTGCCGCCCCAGGTTGCGCTGCTGCCATCGTGCTTATCTCGCTCCAGGCCGCTATAAACGGCCCAGGATGTGGCGCTGTTCTCGCCCGTGGCGCCGCTTATCCCCACCGTGGCGGTGCGAACGTCGCGGCTGCGATTCATATCCAGATTTAGCTGCGTGCGGCTGGCGCCAACATCGAAGGGGATGGAGATCCCCAGTGAAAGCGTGTTTTCGGTGTATTTACGCTGGTTTTCGCGGTCAAAATCCCGGTCGTTTACGCTGGTGTTGTAGCGGCTGGCATAACTGCTGCGCTGCCTGGCGGCGCTAAGATTAAAGGTGATGTTGTGCCAGCTGTTGCTATAGCCAAACTGGAGTTGGGTGATGCGCGACGCGTCGCTGTAGTAATCTGACGTACTGCCGGTGAAGCTAACCATGCCCCAGTCGCCCATCGGCTGGCTGAGCGTAGCGGAAAAGTTATTACGCTGGTGCAGCGTATCCGAATAATACGCCACGCTGTTTTTCTGCTGACGGCGCACGCCCAGCACATCCTGTAAATCACGATAACCGCTGGTGGAGTAACGGTAGGCCGCCAGCACCAGATTTGTGCCGGTGGTAAACGTTTTGCTGTAGCTGGCCTCAATGCGCCAGCCCTGCTCGTTATCGTCGTTTTCGACTCTGGCGTTTGAGTAAACGGTATTGAGGCCGAATGCCCCGACGGATGTTGCCATTACCCCGCCCAGCAGAAACGCCTGATAATCATCGGCCAGCCGTGAACCCAAATTGGCGGTTAGCGTGTTGCTCATCCCGCGCTGTAAAACGCCTTCGACAAATTTATTCTCCACGCTGTAGTAGTGGCGAACGTAGCCCATTGCCAGCTCATAGTTCCAGTTTCCCGGCCGAACGGAATCAGGAACCGCCGAGTAGGGAACGGTAAAACTTGAGATTTGCCCGTTCGCTTCGATGACATCGACGGCCAGATCGCCCTGGCCACGGGTATTGTAGAGATCGTTAATAACAAAAGCGCCGGGCGCGACGGTGGTTTCGTAAATCACTTTACCCTGCTGGCGTACCACCACGCGGGCGGTTGTGGTCGCCACGCCGCGCACTTCCGGCGCATAACCGCGTTTGCCCTGCGGCCACATCCGTTGATCGGTGTTCAGTTTTATGCCGTTGAATGAGAGGCTGCCGAACAGGCTGCTGTTGGTGTAATTGTTCCCAAACGCTATCACGCTCTCAAACTGAGGAAGAGGGCGCTGAATCGCAGTCGCTACCGCATTGTATTTGTAGTGGCTACCCGTCTGGTTGTCATCGGCATAGCGGAGGTTCCCCTGATGGCGAAATTGCCACAGCCCGATGTTGAAACCGCCATTGATATTGCTCCACAGGTAGTCGTAGCGCAGGTGTGAGTCTGTATTTTCCGTATGATAAAAATTGGTATTGTGGCGCAAAAACAGCGCGGTTTCTCCGGCGTCCCATTCGGAAACGGGAATATACCCCCGGGGAGCGTGGTAAAGCCCGGCCTGAGGAATCGTCATATTCAGGCGCAGCTTCGCCATATCCACTTGCCAACTGATTTTTTGCCCGGTCTCGCTGATGCGCAGACAGTGCGGCGTTGAAGACGCCGCAGAGGAGCGCGTGCGAATCGCGCTGGCTCGAACCACCTCAAACGGCAGACAGGGTTCGACGGCGTTATCCGGCGTGGCGGATGCGATAAGTTCGATCTTTTCCTGCTGGCGAATCAACTGGTTATTAAGATAAACATCCAGCACGTATTCACCAGCAGGCACGCTGTCTTGGGTATGATTAAAGCGCTGGAGATCCAGACCATGACCGTATGCGGACCCCTGGAGCAGCGCGGGATCAAAATAGTAATCAGCCCTGGCCGCAGCGGAAAATGCCGTAACGCATACCATCAGGCCGAAACCCGCCGGGCGATTAAAGAGGAAAATCTTCACTGATTCTGGCTCCCTGATCGTTAATCAACGTGATGCGAACACGCTGATTTGCAGTCGATCGGGCGTCGGTAAAGACATAACGTTCACTGCTGAAAGGGGCAATCATGCCTGCTTTTTGGGCGCGGGTTTCTGAGGCATTGATCAACTGTAGCCCGGCGATGGTGATGTAATAAGGCTGATTATTTTTAATGGTGATGCCGGTTTGACCTGTCCGCGTGACCTGAAGGTTCGCCAGCATTTTTTGTGGATTACCGTTTAATTCAGCCGGACGATAAAATAACTTCACCCGGTTGCGTAGCATGATCAGCAGGCTGTTTTGATTGCCCTGATCCGGGCTACGTTGGCCCACATTCGCGGGCGGAACTTGCATAAAATTAAAATAGAACAGAGATTCCCTGTCTTGTGGCAGGGACTGGGCCGCCGTAAAAACAATCCGAATAATTTGCCCTTCGCCGGGTTGAATACGAAATACCGGCGGCGTGGCGATAAAGGGAAGTTGAGCTGATTTCTCCGGCCCGTCTGCCATATTGCCATTATCGAACCAGGTTGAGACCACGTAAGGGAAGGAATCTTTATTCTTTAAATGAACATCGACAGAGTTGGCTGAACCATTATAAATAATTCGCGTCCCGGTCATGGTAATACTGGCGGCGACGTGTTCACTCCAGAGTGTAAAAAAGATAAACAGAAACCCCGCGAGAGAATACAGGGCGTCGCGAATGGGGTTCATTTATTACTCCCTGGCCGAAAGAGGGCGGGACGAAATTCCCGCCTGGGTTAAATTACTGGTAAGAAACCGCGTATTGCATGGAGGCTTGTACCGTACCGGTGGTTGCTGCGCCCCCTGAGTAATATTGGGCCTTGTAGGTTGCCGTGGCTGATGTCTCATTTGCCGCCAGCGCTAAATCTCCGCCGCCATTAAACGCGTTGCGGAAATCGATCTCTGTATCACTGGTGTCGAGGATCTGAATTTCAACATCGCTCGCCGAGCCATTGCTGGCCAGGTTTCCGGTCGTGGCGCTGATGTTATTTCCGACGAAGACGGTTGAAATATTGATCCCGGAGGCTGAGCCGGTGCATCCGCTGACGCCGATGTCGAAGGTCGTTTGTCCTGCAACCTGATTGGTGTTCAAGGTGTTTACCGTGACGGTAGGCAGTAAGACGACAGGTGAGGCCTCAGAACCATTTACCGATACGGAACAGGTTTCATCAGAAACTTCTCCCATAAATGTAATGGTATTATCAGAAGCCAGCGCGCCCGCAGAATAGATCGCGGAGATCACCAGCGCCGGAATTAGGGCACGATTCAGTTTCATAACTAAACTCCATTTTCATTCAGTCGTGTTGATTTACCCTGAGAATTCAGGGTGTTCCCAATGCTCAGGGACATTCATAAAAATGGCACTGTGCTGGAATGTTGCTGTATTAAGTCAGTGTTGGCGAAAATATTGGTATTAATCCTGGTGTTGAGGCGTTGAAATAGAAAAATGTGCTGCTGCACGCGCCTTCTCCGTTTTTATTCAACAATGCGTCCCAGGCGACAAATAGCCCATCTGAAAATATATCTTTTTTCTTATGCCGGAATTTTAACGACAGTAATCTTAAATATGAAAATCGTTTAAAACATCCGAATAAATCTTTTGTAATAGGTGGTGGCTATTAAAAACTGGAAATAGATCGGTTGCGTCGATATTAAGATAATTAGATATTCGCTTTATTGGTATTAATGATTTAGCCGTAAAGTCGTTCCATGTCGGTGTGTTAATTAATTGAATCTGTGATGTAAATAGATACCGGTTTTATAGTAATCATCAGCATCACTATATTGTTTCTGTTGCTGACTATTAGGTGCGTACTCTTTACTTTAGGAATTTTATTTTATTTTGTTGGATCTTTTGGAGCTTAAAAGGCTTAGTTTCCAATAAACCCCATTTGATTAAGATCAACAATTGATGCAATCGTATTTAAGTTGCCAGTTGATATAGTGCGTTTTGTTCGCATGAAGCGTGTTTTCTGCGCGGAATTATGCTGATGTTGAGCGTGGGAGAGAACAATTTTTCCGCAATAAATCCGCAATGCCTGCGCGCTTGTCGCAAAAGCGCGGAACTGCAATACGCGCCGGGTAATAGCATCGAATTATACGGCCAGGCGACTTTCTGGAAAGATTTGTTAATGCGCCTCACTCATCAGAGCGGCTTACCGCTCGTCTACGGTCTGCTCATGGCTTGCGAAAAATTGATATGAACGGACGTGCAGCGCCCGGGTCGCTGCACGTTTGTGGAAACAGGCGGGGAACAATTAGTGGATAATGCCCAGATAACCATGCATTCCCATATAAAGCCCCACCAGACCGATCAGTATGCTGGAGAAATAGGGGGCTTTTCTCGCCAGGGTATTAAATCCGTTCCAGCGTTTTGCGGCCTGTTGCACGCTGATGGCTGCGCCTACGCCAACGGCTACCAGCGTTAACGCCAGACCAATGCTGAAGCACAGTACCATCGTGGCTCCCAGCGTGAAGGCTTTAAGCTGGATGCAGATCAGCAATACGGTGATGGCTGCCGGGCAAGGAATCAGGCCGCCCGTCAGGCCAAACAGTAAAATCTGTCCGTTTGTCACTTCCTGGTCGTGAAAGCGGCGCTGAATATCGGTCGCATGTGCCCGTTCATGGGCATCCTGCCAGGCGTGCGATCCGTCCGTTAGCCCCTTCAGGGAAATATGAACATGCTGGTGGTCGTGGTGATGGTCGTGGTCGTGATGGTGGTGCTCATGGTCGTGATGGTGGTGAGTGTGGGCAGGAAACCTGTTAGCCAACCCGTCCCGCTCCCCTTTCCAGGTACGCCAGAACATCCAGAACGCCGTGCTCAGAATAATGATGGCGGAGACCAGTTGTAGCCAGGGTTCCACGGATTCTGCGGTAAACGCTCTGCTGATGTACATGCCACCCAGGGCGATAAGCCACACAACGGCGGTATGTGAAAGCGTGGCTGCCAGCCCCAGCATCACAGCCTGCTTAATCGTCCCTTTGATGGCGATGATAAACGCCGCCATCATCGTTTTGGAGTGCCCGGGTTCCAGCCCATGTAATACGCCCAACAGAATGGCGCTGGGAATGAAAAACCAGGCGTTTCCTTGCTGAAGTAATGTTGAAAATTCGCCCATGAGAATGATTCTTAGTTGTCTTATTTCCCCGCATTCTACTCCCCCCCAGTACCAAATACTACCCCCCAGTAGCGTCACAATGCTATAATCCATAATGATTTATGTTAATAAGGCGTTGTTATGTCACATACGATCCGGGATAAACAAAAACTTAAAGCTCGCGCCAGTAAAATCCAGGGGCAGGTTGTCGCACTGAAAAAAATGCTGGATGAACCTCACGAATGTGCCGCGGTATTGCAGCAAATCGCGGCGATACGCGGCGCGGTGAACGGATTAATGCGTGAGGTGATCAAAGGGCATCTGACCGAACACATTGTTCACCAGAGCGATGAAGTGAAGCGCGAAGACGATCTGGAAGTGATCCTGAAGGTGCTGGATTCCTATATAAAATAGCCGGGACCGGTGCCCGACTGTTGTCTTCAATGTTAACGCCGTCTTTGCAGATGAATAAGCGAGCCTTTGCATTCCTTTGTGATCATTGGGAATGCGGCTTTTTCATTGGAGAGTGGATGCGAATGAATAAACAGCGTGTTTATCTTCCCGCCCATTCTTTTCTCGATCCTCTGTTTATAAGCATAGACGCTGCGGATATCCATACTCAGTAACTCGGCGATTTGATGCGGATTTTTCCCTGCAACCATGTTACCCATAATGATGAATTCCGTCTGGGTCAGGGTATTCCCTTTTGTAAAAGACAGATGTCGCCCAATAAATACTTGTCTGATTTTTTCATTTGCAACCGCCAGTCCATCATCGTGATAAATGACGACAGAAACCGCCGGATGATGTTTACGCCAGTAGTTGGCTAACGACTGCATGTTCCGATCGCTCACCAGTACAATACCCATACGTGTGCTGGCGAGATAATCAATCCACTGTTTGTCGAGAAACAGCCGCAAAAAGCTGATAGAGAAATCGACAAAAATATAACCATTTAATCGGGCATTATGATTATTATTTAAAATGCCCTCAATAACACCTCTGTTAAAGTAGATACTTTCTTCCGGCCACATACAAAAACATGCGTTAGCACAATATTGTAAACGAGGTGATTTTTCTGGCATTATTTTACAATGTAAAGAACAACTACTGCACGTAAGGTTTTTTAATTTAACATCCAGCTCCATACAGGAACCTCCCTATCCGTAGATAATTTCATAATTTCATCCGTTTTTAAATATGTCAATACTTTGCCAGACGGCAATTAGCGTGCGTAAAAAATCGATGTATATCACTTATTGCTATTTTTCTTAAAGCCTTGCGATGCATTTATAATAGTGGCTATTTACATGCTGCTTATTTTCCTGGGGCAGTGTCTCGTCAGAGACAGAAACAATTTAGCATCCAGGACTTTTATAGCAAAATCCAGGAATAGTTATATTGCAAAAATGTTTAAGATATTTTGTTAAATGGCATTTATGGACAAAAGTTGCATTAATGTTAATTACTGTATCTTAATTGTAAAATCGCTATTGTTTTTCATAATTAATAAATTATGTATTTGTGTGCTTTTTAAGCTTATCGTAATAATATCAGGAGAGCATGAAAATGCTTTAAAAATAGTCTTAATTAAGAACAAATGATCTTTTTTGACTTAAGGTTTTTGATTTATAAGTAATTTTACCACTGGCGTTTGACAGTAATCGCATAATCAAATATTTATAGTGATCTCGATATAAGAATTTTGTAGCATGGCATTCATCATGTGAATGCCAGAAGGAATACTGTGTCGGATTTGTTAAAACACGCCAGATGTTACACAATTAATAACCTGGTTGACTTTCACCCTGGAAATCGGGCGTTATCGAATAGCACAATGCAGAAGACCGTAACGTTACAAAGTCCTGCAAGCCTTATCCTTTTATATCTTATTCAGCATAACAACACGGTAGTTTCTCAAAACCAGCTGATTACAGCGGGTTGGGGAGAGAAGAATCATGTTACCTCGGCGAATACTTTTTATCAGACGATTCTCATTCTAAGAAATGCGTTAAGTTATATTGGGTTACCGCGCGATCTTATAAAAACCATTGCCCGTCGCGGTATGATGATTTCAGCGAATATTCAGACGGATGAGATAACCGCAAAAGCATCAGCGACCGAAGCGCCGGCGCAGATTGTTGCACCCCAAATGGAGCCGAAGGGAGACACGCCAATAAAAAAGCGCCATCTCTCGTTGCCTGCGACGCTTTGCGGACTGGCGCTTCTGGTGGTGATGATAAGCATTGCCGCCAGCCTGTTTTATATGTCTCCAGAGTCGCTGCTGTCGTCTTATGAGGTTCTGGACTCCGAGACTTTTTCATCCTGTACCGTCCTGCAAAAAGGGAATGATGTGCTGGAGCTAAATTATATTCGCTTTATGCACAAACATCGCGAGATTTGCGATAACAATAACTATGTGTTTCTCTCAGGAATGAGCAGCGCAAAAAATATCACGGCGATTATATGCCCGGAGGATGCCAGAGAAAATCCGTCCGTAAAGTGTATAACCTACTATTCGATAAATGATGAAAATTAAAATACTGGCAGCGGCTATTATTATCACGATCTTCATTGTGGGTGGCGGAGGATTCTGGTATGCGCACAGCATTAATCCGAAAATTGATTGCAGTGGTTATGCCGTCTGGGATATTGATCATGAACTTTTTGCTGGTGATATTACCTACCAGATGCATAATCATCAGGGGATCGTGACATTAACCGGCGTGTTGAATACGCCCGACGCTCATTCTTATAAAATTAGCCGGATTATTTATTTTACGTACCAGAAGTTGCAGCAAAACTATATTATTACGACGCATAATCTGGTCCGATATCCGTCTGACGAATTACAGGGCAGCCATGAACGCAAGGCTATGCCGCTTATTTATTTATCAAAGGACGCGACGTTCTCGTTTTTGATACAACCCTGGCGGGAAGGCTGGACGTTTACGACAGTCGGGTCGCCCTCACTATTATGCCGATAGATTAAAGACTGAGTAAAACGGCTCGCCCCTCTTCAGGTGGATGAGCCGTTTTGTATTGAGATTAGCCAAAAAACATCACGGACACGCAAAGCAGACCCACAATCAGGGTAAGCAGATTTCCCAGAGAGCGGTATGGTTTGAGCGCGGGGATCAGATAGGTTGACAGCGTCGGCATGATAAACAAAATCATGGCAATAAGCGGGCCGCTGATCGCATAAATCATCGAAATGGCGTTGGGATTAATGCAGCAAACGACAAAGGTAATCAGCGAGACCAGCATGATAGACAGGGCGCGATTAAATGCCCGGCTTTTCTTCACGCCAGTCTGAAGTAACGCCGTTCGTACTATCTCTGTCGCCCCTTCAATCACTCCAAAATAGGTGCCCAGAAACGATTTTGACATCGCGATAACGGCGACAATAATCCCTGAAATGGAGAGCCATGCCGGTGCGGCTGGCATCATAGACAGCGCTGACAGGATGGTCACGCCTTCATGTTTCGCGGCTTCAATATAGGATGGCGGAATGGAGAGCAGACAGCTGAAAACGAAAAACAGCACGCTCAGGCAAATGATCAGATAAGCCACCTTCATGATTTTTTTGCATTTACCCATGGCCTGCTCGCCGTATCTTTCACGTCTGTCGATAGCAAACGTGGAGATAATGGGCGTATGGCTAAAAGCGAAAACCATCACCGGAATGGATATCCATACCTGATGAAGTGTGTGCCGATCGAAAGACATCTGGCTGGTCAATAACGCGGGCTGCCAGCTTCCGGTCAAATAAAGCGACAGAAATAAGAAATAGGCGATAAGCGGAAACACTAAAAAGCCCATCACGCGGATAGTCGCATGTCGTCCCATCAGGAAAATCAGATTCAGAATCAATACGACGCCCAGACTGACCAGAACACGCACCCGCAGGTCTATCGTCATCTGCTTTGCCAGCTGTTCCGTCAGAGAATTGGTTATCGCCACGGCGTAAATCAGGACCACCACGAAAAACGCAATAAAGTATAGCGAGGTGATGAGACTGCCGATCTTCTTGCCGTAGTAATGCGTTACCGCACCGGTGATCCCTTCGCCAGCGGAGGTTTTCGAAGAGAGGATAAACTGGCACAGCGCTTTATGAGGCCAGTAAGTCAGAGGCCAGGCAACCAGTGCGGTAATAAACAGCACGATGGCCCCCGCGGAACCCAACTGAATGGGGAGGAAAAGGGTGCCTGCGCCGACCGCAGTCCCATATAGTGCAAAACTCCAGAGAGTTTCTTCTTTTGACCAAATTTTCGACATTATTTGAACGTATCAACTATAAAATAAACAAAAAGAAGCGCAATTTACCATAAATGGCATGGGGCTGGGGAAACTAAAGCGGTGTGCGAGGGCAGGCAGGAAGCGCCGGAACGGGGAATGTTCCGGCTAAACAGAGCATTATCAGGCAGTAACGCGCTGCTGGCGGCGTCTTACTACGCGAAGACGCAACGTGTCATAGGCCCAGTTGTAGAACATGGTGTATGGCAGGAAGAAAAGGAAGAAACCGATTTCCAGCGTGAAGGCCTGTAACAGGCTGACGTTCAGCGCCCAGGCGACAATACTCACACCAATAACGATAAAGCCGCTTTCAAATCCCAGCGCGTGCAGTGCGCGAACTTTAGCGGTGCGCGTCACTACGTGTGACGGCCAGAAGCGGTCAAACAGCGCGTTATAGATGATATTCCAGATCATCGCCGTGGTTGCCAGCAGAATGGTTAAGCCTCCCATTTCCAGCACTGAGCGCTGCATCAGCCAGGCGGTAGTCGGGGCCAGAATGGCGGTGGCAATGCCTTCGAAGCAGACCGCATGGAAAATGCGTTCAAGTAGCGAACGGCGTTGGACTAAGTCATGTTGCATAGGATCAAACCTTTTTTCATCTCCGGGAAAACGGAATGTCAGGCATTTTATCGTTTAATATGATATCTAAAAGATAGAATCCATCGATAAAGTAGATAGTTCATGCGCTACTCTCCCGAAGCATTGATCGCATTTGTTGAGACGGTCTCCTGCGGCTCGTTTTCCGCTGCGGCGCGCCGGTTACGGAAAAGTCAGTCCACCGTCAGTACGGCGATTGCCCACCTGGAAGCCGATCTGGGGTTTTCACTGTTTGATCGATCTTCACGACAGCCGGTGCTGACGGAAGAGGGCAAGCGGGCGCTCAGCTATGTGCAGGCTATTCTGTCAGCAAGCGATCGTCTGGATGAGGTGGCGTTATCCCTGTCTGGCGAAACGGAAACCCGTCTGACATTCGTGCTATCCGACACCCTGCATCCAGACGTTCTGGAAGAATTAATGGTGCAGTTCGACCGCCAGTTTCCCCATACGGAATTTGAATGTCTGATCGGCGAAGATGAAGATGTCATCGATCTCCTGCAAAAGGGACGCGCGCAGGTTGGGCTGATTGAAGCGCGCAATCATTACCCTACCGAGATGGGGGTGACGCGCCTGCCCATGCAGACCTGGATGGGACTCTACGTGGCGGCCTCACATCCTCTGGCCGCGCAGAAAACCCTGCAATGGGATCAGCTGCATACCTGGCGTGAACTGCGGCTGAATACCTATCTGGAAAGTGGCGCCAGCGTGGCGCGCGGCCCGGCCTGGTCTGCACCTAACTATTTGTTATTACTGAGTATGGCGGTGCAGGGATTTGGCTGGTGCGCATTGCCTTGCGCGCTGGTGGAAGAGTTCGCGGCTGAAAAACCGCTGGTGCAACTGGATGTACCCGGCTGGCCAAAGGCGATCTCGATTGATCTTCTCTGGAACAAGAAGTCGCCGCCGGGCGCGGCGGGAAGCTGGCTCCGCGATCATTTACAGCAGGGGCGTATACCGGCTGATTAAAATAGCTGCAATTTCCTTTGTGATAAAACTCACCATTTTTAAACAAGCAGGATAATTATCTTTAACAATCCTCTACTATTGCGGTGTTATTTTGCGCTGAGGTGGTGATGAAAGAGGTTGTGATAGTTGGGGCTTTACGTACGCCGATCGGATGCTTCCAGGGAACGCTGTCCCGCCATTCTGCCGTTGAACTGGGCAGCATGGTGGTAAAAGCGTTGATGGAGCGTACCGGCGTTGATGTACATGCTATCGATGAAGTTATCCTCGGTCAGGTGCTCACGGCGGGCGCAGGACAAAACCCGGCGCGGCAGTCAGCCATCAAAGGTGGGCTGCCCAACACCGTTTCTGCTATCACCATCAACGATGTCTGCGGTTCCGGCCTGAAAGCGCTGCATCTGGCTACGCAGGCGATTCAGTGCGGCGAGGCGGATATTGTCATTGCCGGCGGGCAGGAGAACATGAGTCGGGCGCCGCACGTTCTTACCGACAGCCGCACAGGGGCGCAGCTCGGTAACAGCCAACTGGTGGACAGCCTGGTTCACGACGGCTTGTGGGATGCGTTTAACGATTACCACATGGGCGTTACCGCTGAAAATCTGGCGCGGGAATACGGCATCAGCCGCGAATTGCAGGACGCCTATGCCCTCAGTTCCCAGCAAAAAGCGCGGGCGGCCATTGATGCCGGGCGTTTTAAAGCTGAGATTGTCCCGGTTGTCACCCAGCGTAACGGCCAGTCTGTTGTTGTCGATACTGATGAGCAGCCAAGAACCGATGCCAGCGCGGAAGGATTGGCCCAGTTGAACCCGGCATTTGATCTCCTCGGCTCGGTCACGGCGGGCAATGCCTCGTCAATTAACGATGGCGCGGCTGCCGTCATGATGATGAGCGAAGCCAAAGCGCAGGAACTGGATTTACCCGTACTGGCGCGTATTCGCGCTTTTGCCAGCGTCGGCGTCGATCCCGCACTGATGGGCATCGCACCCGTTTACGCCACCCGACGTTGTCTTGAACGGGTAGGCTGGCAACTGGCGGACGTGGATCTTATCGAGGCTAACGAGGCTTTTGCTGCGCAGGCGTTATCCGTCGGCAAAATGCTGGAGTGGGACGAACGCCGGGTGAACGTTAACGGCGGAGCGATTGCGCTCGGTCATCCCATTGGCGCATCCGGCTGCCGGATTCTGGTGTCGCTGGTGCATGAGATGGTTAAACGTGATGCACGAAAGGGCCTGGCGACGCTCTGCATTGGCGGCGGGCAAGGCGTGGCGCTTGCTATCGAACGAGATTAAAACCGCCTTCATTTTCCGCTTCCCCCGTACTGGCGCTGCCAACCGCGCCAGCCGCAATATGTGCTGATATTTCCCCTCCCTGACGCCGCGGGTTGCAGCAATCCGGCGTTTCTTTTCAGGAACGCACGCTGCTCCCATATCCACCTGATAAACCTATCTTATTGTTTTTAATTTTATTTTAAGCATCTCCGCCTGTGCCTGCTAAAGGGAAATCTCGCGCTGACGTGATCGCAATTACACTTTTGATAATAAGATGCAGAAAAACTGAAACAACGTTTTATTTGTAATTGAAAACCCGTTTCTGGAGGGATATCATTACCGCATAAAGTAAAACGGAACGGTGTTTCGCCTTCCGTTCTGACATTCACGGTCGGTTTATTATTGGAGGTTGATGTGGACGTAAGACAGAGCATCCACAGCGCGCACGCTAAAACGCTGGACACCCAGGGGCTGCGCAACGAGTTTTTGGTCGAGAAAGTGTTTGTTGCTGATGAATACACCATGGTTTACAGCCACATCGACCGCATTATTGTCGGCGGCATCATGCCGGTAGCGAAAACGGTTTCCGTTGGCGGTGAAGTTGGTAAACAGCTGGGCGTTACCTACTTCCTGGAGCGTCGTGAACTGGGGGTGATCAACATCGGCGGGCCGGGCACGATCGCTGTTGATGGTCAGTGCTATGAGATCGGCCACCGCGATGCCTTATACGTCGGTAAAGGTGCGAAAGAAGTTGTTTTCGCCAGCGTTGATGGCGCAAAACCGGCGAAGTTCTACTACAACTGCGCGCCGGCGCATACCACTTACCCGACTAAAAAAGTGACGCCAGCCGATGTCGCGCCGGTCACTCTGGGCGACAACCTCACCAGTAACCGCCGCACCATTAACAAATACTTCGTGCCGGACGTACTGGAGACCTGCCAGCTGAGCATGGGCCTGACCGAACTGGCGCCCGGCAACCTGTGGAACACCATGCCTTGTCACACCCATGAACGCCGCATGGAAGTGTACTTCTATTTCAACATGGAAGAGAACGCCTGCGTCTTTCATATGATGGGGCAGCCTCAGGAAACGCGTCATATCGTGATGCATAACGAGCAGGCGGTTATCTCCCCAAGCTGGTCTATTCACTCCGGCGTCGGCACCCAGGCCTATACGTTCATCTGGGGGATGGTGGGTGAAAACCAGGTCTTTGATGATATGGACCACGTTGCAGTAAAAGATCTGCGCTAGTCGCGGACGGCAATCATGTCTGTCCGTGACAGGCACTAAGAAAATAAGGATTAACAATGATTTTGAATGCATTCTCTCTTGAAGGTAAGGTCGCGGTAGTCACAGGTTGTGATACCGGTCTGGGTCAGGGGATGGCGCTGGGGCTGGCGGAAGCGGGCTGCGATATTGTCGGGATCAACATTGTTGAGCCGACGGAAACCATTGAACGCGTCACCGCGCTGGGTCGCCGTTTTTTAAGTCTGACGGCGGATTTGCGTCAGATTGACGGTATTCCAGCCCTGCTTGAACGTGCGGTGGCGGAGTTCGGTCACATCGATATTCTGGTGAATAACGCCGGTCTGATCCGCCGTGAAGACGCGATCGACTTCAGTGAAAAAGACTGGGATGACGTCATGAACCTGAACATTAAGAGCGTGTTCTTTATGTCTCAGGCTGCGGCGAAGCACTTCATCGCCCAGGGTAACGGCGGCAAAATTATTAATATCGCCTCTATGCTCTCCTTCCAGGGCGGGATTCGCGTTCCTTCCTACACCGCGTCTAAAAGCGGCGTTATGGGCGTAACGCGCCTGATGGCGAACGAATGGGCGAAACATAACATCAACGTGAACGCTATCGCGCCGGGTTACATGGCGACGAACAATACTCAGCAACTGCGTGCTGATGAGCAGCGTAGCGCGGAAATCCTCGACCGTATTCCGGCGGGGCGTTGGGGTCTGCCGAGCGATCTGATGGGGCCGGTGGTGTTCCTGGCATCCAGCGCATCTGACTATATTAACGGCTATACCGTTGCGGTGGATGGCGGCTGGCTGGCGCGTTAATTCTGATGTCGTAAAAGCCTCGCCCCGGTGAGGCGATAACATCCGGCCTGCGCAGGGGTTCCTGTACAGGCCGGATGCGTATGGCTTACGCGTTGAGGAAATCTTCGCGTACTGGCGTGAAGGTATCCAGCAGTGTTCCCGGTTGTAAACACACGCAGCCATGCATGATATTGGGCTGTTTATATAGCGTATCGCCGGCGCGCACCACATGCTTTTCTTCACCAATAGTAAACTCAAATTCACCAGACAAAACGTAAGTCAGCTGTTCATGAGGATGATTGTGCAACGGCCCGATTGCGCCTTTTTCGAAATTTACCTCTACCGCCATCATGTTACCGTCGTGAGCCAGAATACGCCGGGTAACGCCATTTCCCAGATCCTCAAGCGTCGTCTCATTATGAAAAATAAACATGCGGTGATCCTGTTATTTATTGAAACAATGTTTCAACTAAATTAGTTCATACCGGGGGAAAAGAAAATGGCAGACCAAATGAACTGGAAACTTGATCACAAGTTTGCTTCACTGCTGTCATCAAGGTGAGAAGGAGAAGGTAATGAAAACGATTGGACTGCTGGGCGGCATGAGTTGGGAATCGACGATCCCCTATTACCGTTTGATTAATGAAGGAATCAAAGCACGCCTGGGCGGTTTGCATTCCGCCAGCCTGTTGCTGCATAGCGTTGATTTCCATGAAATTGAAGAGTGTCAGCGCCAGGGCGAGTGGGATAAAACGGGAGATATTCTGGCGCAGGCCGCACTGGGTTTGCAGCAGGCGGGCGCAGAAGCGATAGTGCTGTGTACTAATACCATGCATAAAGTGGCGGAGACGATTGAGTCGCGCTGTTCACTGCCGTTTTTACATATTGCGGATGCGACAGGGCGGGCGATTGCGCGCAAAAACATGACGCGCGTGGCGCTACTGGGGACGCGCTACACGATGGAGCAGGATTTTTATCGCGGGCGTCTGGAGCAGCGGTTTGCGATTGAAACCCTGGTGCCGGAAACTGACGACCGCGCGCAGATCAACCAGATAATCTTTGACGAACTGTGCCTCGGCGAGTTTAGCGAACGCTCCCGCCAGTATTATTTGCAGGTGATCGAACGTCTGGCGGCGCAGGGCGCTCAGGGCGTGATTTTCGGCTGTACCGAGATTGGGTTGCTGGTGCCGGAAGCGCAGAGCGCGCTGCCGGTGTTTGATACTGCGGCGATCCATGCGGCTGACGCCGTGGAATTTATGCTTTCGTAACCGGCTCCAGAATGGCCTCCAGCGGATCGACAAGACGCGGAAGGCTGGTTTGCAGGTGCTCGCTGAACGCATCCACCAGCGCGGATGATGGCCGGTGCAGCGGGCGGATCAGACTGACGGTAAACGGAACGTCGACACTGAACCGCCGCACGGTCACTCCGCTGGCGGCATAATCCAGCGCGGTGAGCGGGTTAACCACCGAGAGCCCGGCGCCCGCGCGCACCATCGCGCAAACCGACGCCGCGCTGTGGGTTTCCACGACCATCCGGCGTTTAACCTGGTGTTCGTTAAACAGCGCATCCAGCAGCTGGCGATAGCTGTCGGTGCGCGACAGGCTGATGTAATTCTCTCCCTGAAAGTCGCCCGGCGTCAGCACGGATTTGGTCGCCAGCGGGTGGCCGGGCGGCAGCACGCACACTTCATTTAGCGTCAACAACGCGGTGCGTTCGGTGCCTGCCGGGGTATGCAACGTCTCCGTCAGGCCGAGGTCGTGGCGTTGAGCGGAAAGCCACTCTTCCAGCAGCGGCGACTCCTGCGGCACGATGTTCAGGCTGACATCAGGATAGCGGGCGAGAAACGGTTGCAGCAGCGTGGGTAAAAAGGACTGGGAGAAGACGGGCAGGCAGACAATCGACAGCTCGCCCTGGCGAAATTCACGCAGGCTCTCCGCCGCGTTTACAATGCGATCCAGCCCATACCAGGAACGCTGCACCTCTTCGAATAGCCGTAATCCTTGCACCGTCGGGTGCAGGCGTCCGCGCGTGCGCTCAAACAGTTTAAGACCCAATACTTTTTCGAACCGCGCCAGCTCCCGGCTGACGGTGGGCTGCGAGGTATGCAGCAGGCGCGCCGCTTCGGTCAGGTTTCCGGCGGTCATCACGGCATGAAAGATTTCAATGTGGCGCAGGTTCACGGCTGCCATCGTTGGCTTTCCCCTCAGTGGATATTATCTATATCATTTTTGCATAGACTCGCCATAAAACGATATTTTTTATTCCCTTCAGTTTGTGGCGTAATCATAAAAAATGTCTTGCCCGGAGCCTGCTATGCCACATTCACTGAATTGCACTGATACTGACCTCAACGCTGAAAATCTGCTCAGACTACCGGCGGAATTCGGCTGCCCGGTATGGGTCTATGACGCGCAGATTATTCGCCGTCAGATCGCGGCCCTGCAACAGTTTGATGTGGTGCGCTTTGCGCAAAAGGCCTGCTCGAATATTCATATTTTACGCCTGATGCGTGAGCAGGGCGTAAAGGTGGATTCCGTCTCGCTGGGTGAAATTGAGCGCGCGCTGGCGGCGGGATACGATCCGCAAAACCACCCTGATGATATTGTCTTCACGGCTGATGTCATTGACGCCGCCACGCTGGCCCGCGTCAGCGAACTGCGCATTCCGGTGAATGCCGGGTCGGTGGATATGCTGGATCAGCTGGGGCAGGTTTCGCCGGGTCATCGCGTCTGGCTGCGTATCAATCCCGGTTTTGGTCACGGGCACAGCCAGAAAACCAATACCGGCGGCGAGAACAGCAAACACGGCATCTGGCATACCGATCTGCCTGCCGCGCTGGCGGTGATGCAGCGCCATCGGCTTCAGCTTGTTGGGATCCACATGCACATTGGTTCCGGCGTTGATTACGGTCATCTGGAGCAGGTGTGCGGTGCGATGGTGCGCCAGGTTATCGATTTTGGGCAGGATCTGGAGGCGATTTCGGCGGGAGGCGGGCTGTCGATCCCTTATCACGAGGGAGAAGAGACGGTCGATACGCAGCATTACTTCGGACTGTGGAACGCCGCCCGCGAGCAAATCGCTCGCCATCTGGGGCATCGGGTGAAGCTGGAAATTGAACCGGGACGTTTTCTGGTGGCGCAATCCGGCGTGCTGGTGACGCAGGTACGCAGCGTGAAAGAGATGGGGCGCCGTCATTTTGTGCTGGTGGATGCCGGTTTCAACGACCTGATGCGCCCGGCAATGTACGGCAGCTACCACCATATTACGGCGCTGGCGGCGGACGGTCGCTCGCTTGAACATGCGCCGCTGCTGGACACCGTGGTGGCGGGGCCGTTGTGCGAATCTGGCGATGTCTTTACGCAGCAGGAAGGCGGTAACGTGGAAACGCGTGCGCTGCCTGCGGTCGCGCCGGGGGATTACCTGGTTCTGCACGATACCGGCGCGTACGGCGCGTCCATGTCATCAAATTACAACAGCCGACCGCTGCTGCCGGAAGTGCTGTTTGATAACGGTAAAGCGCGATTGATTCGCCGCCGCCAGACGATTGAAGAGTTGCTGGCGCTGGAAGTTTTTTAACCGGCAGTCTGGATAAGGTTCCTTTGCCTGATGGCGCTACGCTTATCAGGCCTACAGACGGTGCTATATCACAGGCCGGATAAGGCGCCTTTGCCTGATGGCGCTACGCTTATCAGGCCTACAGACGGTGCTATATCACAGGCCGGATAAGGCGCCTTTGCCTGATGGCGCTACGCTTATCAGGCCTACAGACGGCGCAATATCGTAGGCCGGATAAGGCGCTTGCGCCGCCATCCGGCAAACCATCAGCAATCCGACTGAAAAAATGGCCCGGTGGTCACTGAATCACGCAGCACTAATGTTCCTGTAAACGGCGGGATCGGCTCCAGCTCCTCGCCGCTCGCCAGCCGAATCGCCTGATCGATTGCGGTGGTAATCATACTGTCGATCGGCAGATAAACGGTGGACAGCGCCGGTTCCAGCCACTTCGCGCTGGGCGCGTCATCGAAGCCAAACAGCGAAATATCCTGCGGTATTCGCAGCCCGGCCTGATGCAGCGCCTTTGATGCGCCAAGCGCCATATCGTCGTTACAGGCAAAGAGCGCGGTAAAGGCGATCCCTTCCTCCAGCAGTTCACGGCACGCTTCGTACCCGCGTGTCATACTGGAGTCGCCGTATTTCACTTTCGCCGGGTCCCAGGCGATCCCGTTTTTCTCCAGCGCCTTGCGGTAGCCCGTCAGACGGGATTTTCCCGTTGGCGTGTGATTCGGTACGGTAATGCAGGCGATATCCCGATGGCCTTGTGAGATCAGGTAATCCACCGCCTGAAACGCGGCATCTTCCTGTTCAAAGAATATGGCGCGATCGCGGGCCAGACTGACATCGCGGTTGATCACGACCAGCGGCGTCTCTATGGTATTAATCAACGAGATGATCGTTTTTTCGCTCATATAGCGGGTATAGAGAATGATCGCGTCGCACTGCCTGTCGGCCAGCATTTGCACCGCCTCTTGCTCGCGTTCCGGCGTGTCATGACCATCGGTCACGATAAGCTGCTTACCGTGCGACTCCGTCTGGCGTGACGCCTGTTGCAGCAAACGCCCGAAGTAAAATCCGTCAAAGGTCGAGACAACAAGCCCAATGCTGTTACTGGTGCGGTTCGCCAGCGATCGCGCCAAAAAATTGGGTCGGTAATCTAACGCCTGCATCGCTTTGAAGACTTTCTGGCGCGTGCTCTCTTTCACCTGTCCCGTTCCGTTCAGCACGCGAGAAACCGTCGCTTTTGATACGCCCGCGCGACGTGAAACATCCAGCATTGTTGTCATGACGCTATCCTGATTAATCGTTTGACGAAGAATTCCCGGTTTCCGACGGCGTCGAAACGGAATGCCGACGTACCAGAGTAGGGCTAAAGACATGGGTGATTTCGGGTACAGGCCGTTTTTCCGCCAGCGCGAGCGCCAGTTCGGCGGCCTGGGTCGCCATGGTCACGATCGGGTAGCGTACCGTGGTCAGACGTGGACGCACGTAGCGCGAGACCAGCACATCATCGAAACCAATCAGTGAAATTTCGCCCGGCACGTCAATACCGTTGTCATTTAATACGCCCATTGCGCCTGCGGCCATCGAATCGTTGTAACAGGCGATCGCCGTGAAGTTTCTTCCGCGACCTAACAGTTCGGTCATTGCCTGTTCACCGCCGCTCTCATCCGGTTCACCGAACGTGACCAGCCTGTCGTTAGCCGGAATATGGCTCTCTTCCAGCGCGTCGTAATAACCCTTGAGCCGGTCTTCCGCATCAGAAATCGAATGGTTGGAACAGATATAGCCGATGCGGGTATGGCCCTGCTGAATTAAGTGACGCGTTGCCAGCCAGGCGCCGTAACGGTCATCTAACGCCACGCAGCGCTGCTCAAACCCAGGCAGGATGCGGTTAATCAGCACCATGCCAGGCATCTGTTTCATTAATGACGCCAGGTCCGCGTCCGGGATCATCTTGGCGTGTACGACTAACGCCGCGCAACGATGGCGGATCAGTTGTTCAATCGCCTGATGCTCTTTTTGTTCATTGTGGTAGCCGTTGCCAATCAGTAAGAAATTACCGGTGTGGTAGGCCACCTGCTCGACCGCTTTAACCATCGCGCCAAAGAAAGGGTCGGAGACATCCCCCACGACTAAACCAATTGTCTCCGTGGATTGCTGCGCCAGCGCTCGCGCATTGGCGTTGGGGTGATAGCTGAGCGATTCCATCGCGCTGGTGACCGCGAGGCGGGATGCTTCGCTGGCTTTCGGGGAATCATTAATAACGCGAGAAACGGTGGCGACTGAAACACCAGCCAGTCGGGCTACATCCTTTATGGTCGCCATGACAGTACCTATAGTGGGTAAACGCTTACATTTCGTCAGTGTTACGGAAAATGGCTATCTGTTCAAGCAGATTGCCTGACGGGAACGCGCAAATGTGAGCGCACGCCGGGGAAGTAAGACAGAAAAGGGAGAATGCAAACCTTTGGTTACACTTTGCGAAGCGCTGTTGCGATTGTTCGCTGGTGAGGGCGTCGGGCGGATTGCTAGAGTTGAGATCCCAGAGGTATTGATAGGTGAAATCAGCTTTCGGGTTGATCACAAGAATTACACCAACCTGCGCATCATGTGCAGGTTTTTTTTGCGCTTACACCAATCTGTAACAGTAACCGATAATTTACACAACTCGTTGCATTTGTGTTCATTCCTTTGCGTTTTGCTGGTGGCGCGCAGCGTCGCCGGAGACCACAATCAAGATCCCAGAGGTATTGATTGGTGAGATTATTCGGTACGCTCTTCGTACCTGTCTCTTGCACCAACCTGCGCGGATGCGCAGGTTTTTTTTCGTCCTTCCATTTACCTGTCGCGCCTGTTCCCCATCTCGTATAATCTGCAACCATGCATCTTTACCGAACTGTGAGCAAAGGGAGTTGACATGCTTTTTGGATTTTTTCGCAACCTGTTCCGCGTGCTTTATCGTGTACGCGTCACCGGGGATGCCAGGGCGCTACAGGGTGAGCGCATCCTGATCACGCCAAACCATGTCTCTTTTATCGACGGTATTTTACTCGCCCTGTTTTTACCGGTTCGCCCTGTTTTCGCGGTCTATTCCTCTATCAGCCAGCAATGGTATATGCGCTGGTTAAAGTCGCTGATTGATTTTGTGCCGCTCGACCCGACGAAGCCGATGGCGATTAAGCACCTGGTACGCCTGGTAGAGCAGGGCCGCCCGGTGGTTATCTTCCCGGAAGGGCGAATTTCGGTGAGCGGTTCGTTGATGAAAATCTACGACGGCGCCGGGTTTGTGGCGGCGAAGTCTGGCGCAACGGTGGTGCCGGTTCGTATTGAAGGCGCAGAGCTTACGTACTTTAGCCGCCTGAAAGGTCTGGTAAAACAGCGCTTTTTCCCGCGCATTCACCTGCATATCCTGCCGCCTACCCATCTGCCGATGCCGGAGGCGCCGCGAGCGCGCGAGCGCCGCAAACTGGCCGGAGAAATGCTGCATCAAATTATGATGGAAGCGCGCATGGCGGTGCGCCCGCGTGAAACGCTGTATGAATCACTGTTAGCTGCGCAGTACCGCTACGGGGCGGGTAAAAACTGTGTTGAAGATATTAACTTCACGCCGGACACTTATCGCAAATTGCTGACAAAAACGCTGTTTGTCGGCCGCATTCTGGAAAAATACAGCGCGCAGGGCGAAAACATCGGCCTGATGCTGCCAAACGCGGCCATCAGCGCCGCCGTCATTTTTGGCGCGGTTTCTCGTGGCCGTATCCCGGCGATGATGAACTACACGGCGGGTGTGAAAGGGTTGACCAGCGCCATTACCGCTGCGGAGATCAAAACCGTATTCACCTCCCGTCAGTTTCTTGAGAAAGGCAAGCTCTGGCATCTGCCGGAGCAACTGACGCAGGTTCGCTGGATTTATCTCGAAGATTTAAAAGCTGATGTGACGCTCGCCGATAAGCTCTGGATTTTTGCACATCTGCTGATGCCGCGCCTGGCGCAGGTCAAACAGCGGCCGGAAGAGGCGGCAATGATCCTCTTTACATCCGGTTCGGAAGGGCACCCGAAAGGCGTGGTGCACAGCCATAAAAGCCTTCTGGCGAACGTTGAGCAGATAAAAACCATTGCCGATTTCACGGCGAACGACCGCTTTATGTCAGCGCTGCCGCTGTTCCACTCCTTCGGTCTGACCGTCGGCCTGTTGACGCCGCTGCTGACCGGCGCTGAGGTGTTTCTCTATCCCAGCCCGTTGCACTATCGCATTGTGCCGGAGCTGGTCTATGACCGGAACTGCACGGTGCTGTTTGGCACGTCGACGTTTCTGGGCAACTACGCGCGGTTTGCCAACCCGTATGATTTCTATCGTCTGCGCTATGTCGTCGCCGGCGCGGAAAAATTGCAGGACAGCACCCGACAGCTCTGGCAGGACAAATTCGGCCTGCGCGTTCTGGAAGGTTACGGCGTGACCGAATGCGCGCCGGTCGTGTCGATTAACGTACCGATGGCGGCGAAGCCGGGCACCGTTGGGCGCATTTTGCCAGGCATGGATGCGCGCTTGCTGGCGGTTCCAGGCATTGATGACGGCGGGCGTCTGCAACTCAAAGGGCCTAATATCATGAACGGCTACCTGCGGGTTGAAAAACCGGGCGTGCTGGAAGCGCCTGCGGCGGAAAATGCGCTGGGCGACGTTGAACAGGGCTGGTACGACACGGGCGATATTGTGCGTTTCGATGAAAACGGTTTTGTGCAGATCCAGGGGCGAGCGAAGCGCTTTGCGAAAATCGCCGGAGAGATGGTTTCGCTGGAGATGGTCGAACAGCTGGCGCTGGGCGTCTCGCCAGATAAAATGCACGCCACGGCGATTAAAAGCGACGCCAGCAAGGGCGAAGCGCTGGTGCTGTTCACGACAGACGGCGAGCTGACGCGTGAAAGCCTGCTGCAATATGCCCGCACACACGGCATTCCTGAACTTGCCGTACCGCGTGATATCCGCTATCTGAAACAACTTCCGTTACTGGGCAGCGGCAAGCCGGACTTTGTGACGCTGAAAAGCTGGGTTGATGAACCGGAAAAACAACATGCGTGAGTCAGTACATACTAACACTTCGATCTGGTCGAAAGGGATGATGTCGGTTATCGCCGCGCAGTTTCTCTCTGCGTTTGGCGATAACGCGCTGTTGTTCGCGACGCTGGCGTTGCTGAAGGCGCAGTTCTACCCGGACTGGAGCCAGCCGATCCTGCAAATGGTGTTTGTAGGCGCTTACATTCTTTTTGCTCCCTTTGTCGGGCAGGTGGCGGACAGCTTTGCCAAAGGTCGGGTGATGATGTTCGCCAACGGCCTGAAACTGTTGGGCGCTGCGAGCATCTGTTTTGGTTTTAATCCCTTTGTCGGCTATACGCTGGTGGGGATTGGCGCGGCGGCTTACTCTCCGGCGAAATATGGCATTCTTGGCGAGCTGACCACGGGCGACAAACTGGTGAAAGCCAATGGTCTGATGGAAGCCTCCACCATTGCCGCGATTCTGCTGGGATCGGTGGCAGGCGGCGTACTGGCAGACTGGCATGTGATTGCGGCGCTGGTCGCCTGTGCGTTGGCCTATGCGGGCGCAGTCGTCGCTAACCTTTTTATTCCGAAACTTGCGGCGGCGCGGCCAGGCCAGTCCTGGCATTTGCGTAAGATGGTGCGCAGCTTCTTCTGCGCCTGCATGTCGCTCTGGCGTAACGGGGAGACGCGTTTCTCGCTGGTTGGCACCAGCCTTTTTTGGGGCGCGGGCGTCACGCTGCGTTTTCTGCTGGTGCTGTGGGTGCCGGTAGCGCTGGGAATTACCGATAACGCCACGCCGACTTACCTGAACGCAATGGTGGCGATCGGTATTGTTGTGGGCGCAGGTGCTGCGGCGAAGCTGGTTACGCTGGAGACGGTTGCGCGTTGTATGCCTGCGGGTATTCTGATTGGCGTGGTGGTGCTGATTTTTTCTTTGCAACACGCGTTGCTTCCGGCCTATGCGCTGTTGACGCTTATTGGCGTGCTGGGCGGCTTTTTCGTGGTGCCGCTCAATGCGTTATTGCAGGAGCGCGGCAAGAAAAGCGTCGGCGCGGGCAACGCGATTGCGGTACAGAACCTGGGGGAGAACAGCGCGATGCTGTTGATGCTGGGTCTCTATTCGCTGGCCGTACTGGTGGACATTCCGGTCGTGGCGATCGGCATTGGTTTTGGCGGGCTGTTTGCGCTGGCGATTGCGGCGCTGTGGATTTGGCAGCGCCGCCAGATGTGATTGTTGCGCCGTCTGTAGGCCTGATAAGCGCAGCGCCATCAGGCAGAAGCGCCGGATGGCGGCACAGGTGCCTTATCCGGCCTACGGTATGGTGCTGTCGGTAGGCCTGATAAGCGTAGCGCCATCAGGCAGAGGAGCCGGATGGCGGCGCAGGCGCCTTATCCGGCCTACGGTATGGTGCTGTCGGTAGGCCTGATAAGCGCAGCGCCATCAGGCAAAGGTGCCGGATGGCGGCACAGTGCCTTATCCGGCCTACGGTATGGTGCTGCCGGTAGGCCTGATAAGCGTAGCGCCATCAGGCAGAAGTGCCGGATGGCGGCACAGGTGCCTTATCCGGCCTACGGGTATGGTGCTGTCGGTAGGCCTGATAAGCGTAGCGCCATCAGGCAGAAGCGCCGGATGAACGCATTACGGTGCCGGGTAGGTATAAACCTGATGCACCGCTTCGATCTCCGCCAGCACCTCTTCGCTTAACTCCAGATGCAAACTCTCAACGTTGGTTTTTAACTGCGCCATCGTCGTTGCGCCCAACAGGGTGCTGGCGACGAACGGCTGACGACGCACAAACGCCAGCGCCATCTGGGCCGGATCGAGGTTGTGGCGTCTGGCGATGTCGACGTAGGCCGCAACCGCCTTTTGCGCCTGCTCGCCGCTGTAGCGCGTAAAGCGGCTAAACAGGGTGTTGCGCGCGCCGGCGGGTTTGGCGCCATTCAGATATTTACCGGTCAACGTACCGAATGCCAGGCAAGAGTAGGCCAGCAGCTCGACGCCTTCATACTGGCTGACTTCCGCTAATCCCACCTCATAACTGCGGTTCAGCAGGCTGTAAGGGTTCTGGATAGTAACAATGCGCGGCAGGTCATGTTTATCCGCCAGATGCAGATAGCGCATGACGCCGAAGGCCGTTTCGTTAGAGACGCCGATGTAGCGAATTTTGCCCGCGCGCTGGAACTCCGTCAGCGCGTCCAGCGTTTCGAGCAGCGTGACAACCGGTGTCGAATCCGTCCAGCTGTAGCCCAGCTTGCCGAAGCAGTTGGTCGGGCGCTGCGGCCAGTGAACCTGATACAGATCCAGATAGTCGGTTTGCAGGCGTTTGAGGCTGTCGTGTAAGGCCTCACGGATATTTTTACGATCCAGCGCCTGATTGGGGCGAATTCCGCTGTCGTTATTACGCGATGGGCCGCTTACCTTGGAAGCGATAACCAGCTTCTCACGGCTGCCGTGTTTAGCAAGCCAGTTACCGACATAGGTTTCTGTTAGCCCCTGGGTTTCCGGGCGTGGAGGCACCGGATACATTTCGGCGACGTCGATCAGGTTAATGCCCTGATCCACGGCGTAATCGAGCTGTGCATGTGCGTCGGCTTCGCTGTTTTGTTCACCAAACGTCATTGTGCCCAGCCCCAGTGTACTTATTTCAAGCGAGCTGTGGGGTATACGGTGATAGTGCATAGCCGTTTCCTTCTTATTATGAAGTCAGTAAATCCCGACAAAGGAATATAAAAATGGCAGAGGGAAGAGAAAAGGGAAAGAGAAAATTCTAAGGCCAGCAGGGCTGCTGACCTCAACAATTAGCGTTCAATGATCTGAGAGACTTCGTCACGATTGATTTGCATCGCGTTGCCTTGCTGATCGTGGTAGCTCACCAGACCCGTATCATCGTCAATTTCTGGTTTACCGTCGGTCAGAATCATCCGACCATCTTTGGTCGCCATTACATAATCGCTGCTACATCCAGAAACAGCAAAAGCCAGTCCTACAGCGGAAATCACAACTGCCCATTTTTTCATCCATTTATCCTCACGTGGCCTGCGTCTGATAATAGTCTAGTAATAACCTGAAGTTATGTCTGATAAAAGCAGTAAAATCTTAAACTGTGAGGAACGGGAGAGGCATTGCGGGTATTCGCTCCCCTTACAGGGAGCGAAAGAGTGAATCAGAGAGGGTTCTTTTTATTACGCATCAGGTTCAGGCTCTCTACCGCGATAGAGAAGAACATGGCGAAGTAGATGTACCCTTTCGGAACGTGTACATCGAAACTTTCCAGAATCAGGGTAAAGCCGACCAGAATCAGGAAAGAGAGCGCCAGCATTTTTACGGAAGGGTGGCGGTCAACAAACTCGCCGATAGGACGCGCCGCGAACATCATCACGCCGACGGCAATCACAACTGCCGCCATCATGATAAACAGATGATCCGAGAGGCCCACCGCCGTGATGACGGAATCAAGGCTGAAAATAATATCCAGCATCATGATCTGGACAATTGCGCCCAGGAAGGAGGAGACGCGCGTTTTCAGCCCTTCTTCCTCGCCTTCAATCGATTCGTGAATCTCTTTACTGGCTTTCCAGATCAGGAACAACCCACCCAGCAGCAGGATCAGATCGCGGGCGGAAATCGCTTCGCCGAAAATCTCGAACAGCGGGTTTGTCAGGCGTGTGACCCAGGCGATAGAAGCCAGCAAAGCCAGACGCATCACCATCGCCGCCGCCAGCCCAAGGCGTCGGGCGTGATTCCGTTGCGCTGTAGGAAGTTTCGCCACCACCAGAGAGAGGAAAATAATATTGTCGATCCCAAGAACGATCTCCAGCAGCGTCAGCGTACCGAGCGCGAGCCAGGCGTTAGGATCGGTTACCCATGCAAATAACATCGAACAAAGTCCTGCCAAAAAAAAGAAGCGCTAATTATAGGCGCGCAATGCGGCAGGTGAAAGTCCAGTCTGTGCCTGTTAGCCCTGTAACAGGAAATGGCGGGCCAGCAGCGTGCGAGTGAAGTTCTTTTTCAGATAAAAGCCGCGCGGCAACGTCAGAATGGTCTCTCCCTGCGCGCCAATTGCTTCGGTAAGGGCTTTGGCATTCGCCGCTTTTGGCCGCAGTTGTAAAAATTCGCCATGCCGGGCGGTGATCCGCTCAACCTGACCCAGCACAATCATGTCCATCAACTCTTCCCAGTCGAGGCGAAGCTGCTGATCTTCTTCTTCATTTGGGCTCCACAACAGTGGGGAACCGACGCGCCGATCGGCTAACGGAATACTGCGCTCCCCCTCTACGGGAACCCATAACACACGTTTTAATTTGTGGCGGACGTGACTTGTTTCCCACGTCACGCCGCTGTTGCCGGTTAGCGGCGCGACGCAGACAAACGTGGTTTCCAGCGGGCGGCCAAGGCTATCGACGGGAATGGTTTTCAGCTCCACGCCAAGCGCGGCGAAATCTTGTTCCGGTTTGCTACCGGCGCTGGCGCCGAGCCAGATCTCCAGCAGCACGCCAATCCAGCCTTTATCCCGTTTCAAATCTTTGGGGGCCACTAAACCGGCCAGCGCCGCCAGTTCGCCCAGCGAGTAACCTGAAAGCTGCTGCGCCTGGGCAAGCAAAAGGGCTTCAGATGCTGGCGGAGAAAGTAGCGGGCGGAGTCCGGGCATGACGTTATACCTTAGGCGAAAAAGTGAACAATGATTTTATACCGTATGAACAGAGTTTAACGATTTCCACACGCGATGTTCAATCGCATGATTTATATTGGTTTTTAGGATCTGATTCTGCAAGTTGCGCAACAGAGCAATGGGTTTTCCAAATCTGGTCACTGAAAATAAACAGGATCTTACACCATGTTATCCACAGAAAGATGGGATAACTGTGAAAAACCGCCACTACTGTTTCAATTTACAGCCTTGACGTGCGACGAAAATCGAATTTTTACACAAATTGTGCCTAACTTATTGGCACAATCTGTGGATAAAAGCGACGGTGGTTGATCTTTCATCAGCCTGACGATCTTCAATGTGATGGCTGTCACGATTTAGCACGAATAGACGCAGGCTTTGCATTTAACTTAATGAATTTACGAGGCTATTTTTTGATGGTGTTTGCCGCCCAATTCAGACTGTTCCGGGTTTTCCCGTAGTAATTCCGTACTTCTTCACAACTATATCCACAGAAAAGGTGAATAAAATCGTCTGTGAACACACCTCTCTGTTTATAACTCGGCTATTTGCTGTGAGTTATTCAATTGTTATTAGTAGCGCGTACGCCTAACAGAGTGGTTTACCGTCTCTCTGGAGTGTGAAACAATCATTCATATATAAGGTTTATGTTGAGGTAGTCCGGTGATTGATGACGATGGCTACCGCCCAAATGTAGGTATCGTAATTTGTAATCGCCAGGGGCAGGTTATGTGGGCCCGGCGATTTGGTCAGCACTCCTGGCAATTCCCGCAAGGCGGGATAAATTCAGGGGAGTCAGCAGAACAAGCGATGTACCGGGAACTGTTTGAAGAAGTCGGGTTGAGCCGTAAAGATGTGCGGATACTTGCTTCTACTCGCAACTGGTTGCGTTACAAGTTACCGAAACGTTTGGTGCGTTGGGACACGAAGCCGGTTTGTATCGGCCAGAAACAAAAATGGTTTCTTCTGCAATTGATGAGCGCTGATGCGGAAATCAATATGCAAACCAGCAGCACCCCTGAGTTTGATGGCTGGCGCTGGGTAAGTTACTGGTACCCGGTCAGGCAGGTGGTGTCATTTAAACGCGATGTCTACCGCAGGGTGATGAAAGAGTTCGCAAGTGTCGTGATGGCGCTTCAGGAGAGTACGCCGAAGCCACAAAACGCACCTGCCTGGCGACGTAAAAGAGGTTAAAGCTACGCAAATTATGCTCACCCGCCTGCGCGAAATAGTGGAAAAGGTGGCCAGTGCGCCGCGCCTTAACGAGGCGCTGAATATTCTGGTCACTGATATCTGTCTTGCGATGGATACAGAGGTCTGTTCGGTCTATCTGGCCGATCACGACCGACGTTGTTACTACCTCATGGCGACGCGAGGGCTAAAAAAACCGCGTGGCCGTACTGTCACACTCGCATTTGATGAAGGTATCGTCGGCCTGGTTGGCAGGCTGGCGGAACCGATCAACCTTGCCGATGCGCAGAAACACCCCAGCTTTAAATACATCCCGTCAGTAAAAGAGGAGCGTTTCCGCGCTTTTCTGGGCGTGCCGATTATCCAGCGCCGCCAGCTACTGGGGGTGCTGGTGGTACAGCAGCGTGAACTACGCCAGTACGATGAAAGTGAAGAGTCTTTCCTTGTTACGCTGGCGACCCAGATGGCGGCTATCCTTTCGCAGACGCAGCTAACCGCGTTATTTGGTCAATACCGCCATACGCGCATCCGTGCGCTGCCCGCCGCGCCCGGCGTGGCGATAGCGGAAGGATGGCAGGATGCAACGTTGCCGCTGATGGAGCAGGTCTACGAAGCCTCCACCCTTGACCCGGCGCTTGAGCGCGAGCGGCTGACCGGCGCGCTGGAAGAGGCCGCTAACGAATTTCGTCGTTACAGTAAGCGCTTTGCCGCTGGCGCGCAGAAAGAGACGGCGGCGATCTTCGATCTGTATTCACACCTGCTTTCTGATGCCCGACTGCGTCGTGAACTGTTTGCCGAAGTTGATAAAGGCGCGGTGGCGGAGTGGGCCGTCAAAAAAGTCATCGAAAAGTTTGCCGAGCAGTTTGCCGCCCTGACGGATGGCTACCTCAAAGAGCGTGCCGGAGATTTACGCGCGCTGGGCCAGCGTCTGTTATTCCACCTGGATGACACCATTCAGGGGCCGAACACATGGCCTGAGCGTTTTGTGCTGGTGGCGGACGAACTCTCAGCCACCACGCTGGCGGAACTGCCGCAGGACAGACTGGCCGGCGTCGTGGTTCGCGACGGCGCGGCTAACTCGCATGCGGCGATTATGGTACGCGCGCTCGGTATTCCGACCGTGATGGGCGCGGATATTCAGCCTTCGGTTCTTCATCACCGCACGCTGGTGGTGGATGGCTATCGCGGGGAGCTGCTGGTCGATCCTGAACCGGTATTGTTGCAGGAATATCAGCGGCTTATCAGCGAAGAGAATGAACTAAGCCGGCTGGCGGAAGATGATGTCAATCTGCCCGCGCATCTGAAAAGCGGCGAACGCGTTAAGGTGATGCTTAATGCAGGGTTAAGCCCGGAACATGAAGAGAAGCTGGGCAGCCGTATCGACGGTATCGGGCTTTATCGCACCGAAATTCCGTTCATGTTGCAAAGCGGTTTCCCCTCGGAAGAAGAGCAGGTAGCGCAGTATCAGGGGATGCTGCAAATGTTTAACGACAAACCGGTGACTCTGCGTACGCTGGATGTCGGCGCGGACAAGCAACTGCCCTATATGCCGATCAGCGAAGAAAACCCATGTCTGGGCTGGCGCGGCATTCGTATTACGCTCGATCAGCCGGAGATCTTCCTGATCCAGGTGCGCGCGATGCTGCGCGCCAACGCCGCGACCGGCAACCTGAGCATTTTACTGCCGATGGTCACCAGCATTGATGAAGTGGATGAAGCGCGACGCCTGATTGAGCGTGCCGGGCGTGAAGTCGAAGAGATGATCGGTTACGCGATCCCCAGACCGCGCATTGGGATCATGCTGGAAGTGCCGTCGATGGTATTTATGCTGCCGCAACTGGTGAACCGGGTCGATTTTATCTCCGTTGGCACTAACGATCTGACGCAGTACATCCTGGCGGTTGATCGCAACAATACGCGTGTGGCCAGTATTTACGACAGCCTGCACCCGGGGATGTTACGTGCGCTGGCGATGATCGCTCAGGAAGCCGAAAAACAGGGGCTTGATTTGCGGCTATGCGGTGAAATGGCGGGCGATCCGATGTGCGTGGCGATCCTGATAGGCCTGGGATTCCGCCATCTGTCGATGAACGGTCGCTCCGTCGCGCGGGTGAAATACCTGCTGCGGCACATTGATTATGAAGACGCGCAAACGCTGGCGCAGCGCAGTCTGGAAGCGCAAATGGCGACGGAAGTGCGTCATCAGGTGGCGGCGTTTATGGAGCGCCGTGGCATGGGAGGCCTGATACGCGGGGGGTTGTGACAGGCGCTGTGCCCTTGATTGCCGGATGGCGGCGCACGCGCCTTATCCGGCCTACGGTACGGTGCCGTCTGTAGGCCTGATAAGCGCGGCGCCATCAGGCAAAGATGTTGTGCCGTCTGTAGACCTGATAAGCGTAAGCGCCATCAGGCAAAGATGTTGCGCCGTCTGTAGGCCTGATAAGCGTAGCGCCATCAGGCAAAGATGTTGCGCCGTTTGTAGGCCTGATAAGCGTAAGCGCCATCAGGCAAAGGTGTTGCGCGGTCTGTAGGCCTGATAAGCGCAGCGCCATCAGGCAAAGATGTTGCGCGGTCCGTAGGCCTGATAAGCGTAAGCGCCATCAGGCAAAGATGTTGTGCCGGCTGTAGGCCTGATAAGCGTAAGCGCCATCAGGCATTCCTGGGATTGTCATTGATAGCCTATACAGATCTTTTACATCTTCCCGGCATCACCGATGCACCCCTTGTGCTATCATTCGCTCCTTTGGAGCGCCTGTGAACGGCTGGCGCGCATATCAATTGCTGTCTATTTTCAGCGAAATAACAAGAACTTGTGGTGACAGATGACCAGTAGCTATCTGCATTTTCCGGAATTTGATCCGGTCATTTTCTCAATTGGGCCCGTTGCGCTGCACTGGTACGGCATGATGTACCTGGTCGGTTTTGTCTTTGCAATGTGGCTGGCGATTCGCCGGGCAAACCGTCCGGGCAGCGGCTGGACCAAAAACGAAGTTGAAAACTTACTCTATGCCGGTTTTCTCGGCGTTTTCCTCGGTGGCCGTATTGGTTACGTCTTGTTCTACAACTTCCCGATGTTCCTGGAAAATCCGCTCTATCTGTTCCGCGTCTGGGATGGCGGCATGTCCTTCCACGGCGGCCTGATCGGCGTCATTCTGGTGATGGTGATCTTCGCCAGACGCACTAAACGTTCTTTCTTCCAGGTATCCGATTTTATCGCGCCGCTGATTCCTTTTGGTTTAGGCGCAGGGCGTCTGGGGAACTTTATCAACGGCGAGCTGTGGGGGCGTGTCGATCCGAGCTTCCCGTTTGCCATGCTGTTCCCGGGCTCTCGCGCGGAAGATATCGCGCTGTTGCCGTCAAACCCGCAGTGGCAGTCGATCTTTGATACCTATGGCGTTCTGCCTCGCCACCCGTCCCAGCTGTATGAGCTGGTGCTGGAAGGTATCGTGCTGTTCATTATTCTTAACCTGTTTATCCGCAAGTCGCGCCCGATGGGGGCTGTCTCTGGCCTGTTCCTGATTGGCTATGGCGCGTTTCGTATCATTGTTGAATTCTTCCGCCAGCCGGATGCGCAGTTTACCGGCGCATGGGTACAGTACATCAGCATGGGGCAGATTCTCTCTATCCCGATGATTGTCGCTGGTGTGATCATGATGGTTTGGGCTTACCGCCGCAGCCCACAGCAACACGTTTCCTGAGGAACCATGAAACAGTATTTAGAACTGATGCAAAAAGTGCTGGATGAAGGCACACAGAAAAACGACCGTACCGGAACCGGAACGCTTTCCATTTTTGGTCATCAGATGCGTTTTAACCTGCGGGAAGGATTTCCGCTGGTGACGACGAAGCGCTGCCATTTACGCTCCATCATTCACGAGCTGTTGTGGTTCCTGCAAGGCGATACCAACGTCGCTTACCTGCATGAAAACAATGTGACGATCTGGGACGAATGGGCCGATGAAAACGGTAATTTAGGCCCGGTATATGGCAAACAGTGGCGCGCATGGCCTGCGCCGGACGGTCGCCATATTGACCAGATCACCACGGTCATGAACCAGTTGAAAAATGACCCGGACTCCCGCCGTATTATTGTTTCCGCCTGGAACGTCGGCGAGCTGGATAAAATGGCGCTGGCGCCGTGTCATGCGTTCTTCCAGTTCTATGTTGCGGACGGCAAGCTCTCCTGCCAGCTGTATCAGCGCTCCTGCGACGTCTTCCTGGGGCTGCCGTTTAATATCGCCAGCTATGCGTTACTGGTGCATATGATGGCGCAACAGTGCGACCTGGAAGTGGGCGACTTTGTCTGGACCGGCGGCGACACGCACCTGTACAGCAACCATATGGAACAGACGCACCTACAGTTAAGCCGCGAACCGCGCGCGCTGCCGAAACTGGTGATTAAACGTAAGCCTGACTCTATCTTCGACTACCGTTTTGAAGATTTTGAGATTGAAGGCTACGACCCGCATCCTGGCATTAAAGCGCCGGTCGCTATCTGATCTGAGCTCATCCTGTCATAACCGACGCCCTTGCGCGTCGGTTTTTTTTATCCCGTACGCCATTCTTCGGCGCTGCTTCCCGAATTTTTGCAACGCGCTGTAATACGATAACTATTTCTCGTAACGCGCCGAATAATCTGCATTCTTGCCTCGTCATTTTCTCCGCCCCCGGCATACTGCCGCTATGAAAAAACAACAGGGCTATACGCTCATTGAAACAATGGTCGCCATGCTTCTTATGGTTAGCCTTAGCGCCACAGGGCTCTATGGCTGGCAGCGTTGGCAACAGCAGCAACGGTTATGGCAAACCGCCAGCCAGCTGCGGGATTATTTGCTGCAACTGCGTGAGGATGCGAACTGGCACAACCGGGATCACATTGTTCAGGTCATCAGAGAACGCGGCGGCTGGTGCTTTGTCAGCGCTGCTGCGGCGCAAGGTGCCTGTACGCCAGACGCGCCGTTTGTCTTTATTCCAGCATGGCGCGATATCGACATGGTGGAGATCACCCCCTCGCTGGCGTTTTTTGGTCTGCGCAATACCGCCTGGGCCGGGCATATCCGCCTGAAAAACGCCGCGGGCGAATGGCGTCTGGTGGTTTCGTCCTGGGGGCGAATCCGGCTCTGTGAGGGACGCGAGGCCGAAGCATGTCGATGAACGAGCGCGGTTTTTCTCTGCTGGAGATACTTATCGCGATGGCGATAAGCAGCATGCTACTGCTCGGCGCGGCACGATTTTTACCCGCGCTACAGCGTGAGATTCTACAGACCACGCGGCAGCTGTTGCTGGAAGATGAGATCTGGCAGCGTGCTTATACCGTGGCAAAACACCTGCAACGCGCGGGATATTGTCGGGGAAACTGCACAGGGAAAGGACTGGTGATTGCCGGGCAGGGGGAGTGCGTTATCGTACAGTGGGACGCCAATAATAACGGGCGCTGGGAGACTGCGCCGGGAAAAGAGGCCGAACAGATCGGGTTTCGTTTAAACAATAAAACGCTGGAAACACTGCGCGGGGCAACATCATGCGCAGATAAAGGGTGGGATAAAATGACCGATCCCGATACGGTACAGATTGAGGCATTTAACGTTGAGCGTCAGGAGATGCCCGGTTTTGCGCCGGTACTGACGCTGTCTCTTCAGGGGCGCAGTAAAGCGGCTTCTAAAACCGCTGTTAAGGCGCAATACAGCGTCACCGGGTTTAATCTGTGAAGTGTGAACGGGGTGTGTCTTCTCTGGCGATGGTGCTTTTGCTGCTGGTATTGGGCAGCCTGCTGCTTCAGGGGGCAAACCAGCAGCAGGCGAGTTTTTCCACTCTGGTGGCGACAGAAAGCCGGGCCTTGCAGCGTCAGGCGGTGGCGCAGTCGGCGCTGGAATGGGGAAGGATGCAGTCATGGTCGGCGCAGGCTGCGGTTGAGTGTCGGCAATACGCCACGCCAAATGCCCGCGTTTGCCTGCGTCTGTTCGCTAACAACACCGCTTTATTGATTGCGCAGTATGATGGCGCATCGGTCTGGCGCCTGGGAGCGCGGGAGGAAAGCGGCGTTGTATTTTCTCCGCATGGATGGAGCGATTTTTGCCCGTTGAGTGAGGTGGCGTTATGCCAGATACCCTGAACAGGCAGCGTGGTTTTAGTCTGCCGGAAGTGATACTGGCGATGGCGCTGCTGGTGATAACCGTCACCGCGTTATCGGGTTATCAGCGGGCGTTGATGACGAGTCTTGTCGTCAGGGCGCAATATCAACAGCTCTGGCGGTACGGCTGGCAGCAAACGGCGCTGTATTCATTTTCACCTCCCGAAAGCTGGCAGGCCAACCGAATGCAGACAACACAAGCGGGATGTGTCAGCATCAGCGTTAAACTCATTTCCCCTTTGGGCAGGCAAGGCCAGATGTCGCGCTTACATTGCCCGAAAAGTCAGTAGTCAGGAGTTGCTATGTTAAGGGTCTACCACTCCAACCGTCTGGACGTGCTGGAAGCGTTAATGGAATTCATCGTTGAGCGCGATCGGCTTGACGATCCCTTTGAACCCGAAATTGTGTTGGTTCAAAGTACCGGTATGGCGCAGTGGCTGCAAATGACCCTTTCGCAGAAATTTGGTATCGCCGCGAATATCGATTTTCCGCTACCCGCGAGTTTTATCTGGGATATGTTTGTACGCGTGCTGCCTGATATCCCGAAAGAGAGCGCGTTCAGCAAGCAAAACATGAGCTGGAAGCTGATGACGCTGCTGCCGCAACTGCTGGAGCGTGAGGATTTTACGCTACTGCGCCACTATCTGACGGACGACGCTGACAAGCGCAAGCTATTCCAGCTTTCCTCGCGTGCCGCCGATCTTTTCGATCAGTATCTGGTCTATCGCCCCGACTGGCTTACCCAGTGGGAGGCGGGGCAGATGGTTGACGGGTTAGGGGAGGCTCAGATCTGGCAGGCGCCGCTGTGGAAGGCGTTGGTGGAATACACGGCTGAACTGGGGCAGCCGCGCTGGCATCGTGCGAATGTGTATCAGCGTTTTATCCAGACGCTGGAAAATGCGACAACCAGCCCGACGGGGCTGCCTTCGCGCGTCTTTATTTGTGGTATTTCCGCGCTGCCGCCGGTGTATCTCCGGGCCTTGCAGGCGCTGGGAAAGCACATCGAAATCCATCTGCTGTTCACTAACCCCTGTCGTTATTACTGGGGGGATATCAGAGACCCTGCCTGGCTGGCAAAACTGGTGGCTCGTCAGCGTCGTCACAGCTTTGAGGAGCGCGACTTACCGCTGTTTCGCGATAACCAACGCGCCGGGGAGTTATTTAATAGCGACGGCGAGCAGGATGTCGGGAACCCGATGCTGGCGTCCTGGGGGAAACTGGGGCGGGACTACATCTACTTGCTTTCCGAACTGGAAAACACACAGGAACTGGATGCGTTTGTCGATATTCCCCCGGACAATCTGCTTCATAACATTCAGGCGGACATCCTTGAGCTGGAAAGTCGCGCCGTGGCTGGGGTGAACCTCGAAGAGTACGCCCGAAGCGACAACAAGCGTCTGCTTGACCCGAATGACGCCAGCGTGACCTTTCACATATGCCATAGCCCGCAGCGTGAAGTGGAGATCCTGCACGATCGTCTGCTGGCGATGCTGGAGGCCGACCCGACGCTGATGCCGCGCGATATTATCGTCATGGTGGCGGATATCGACAGCTATAGCCCCTTTATTCAGGCCGTATTTGGCAGTGCGCCTGCCGAACGCTATCTGCCTTATGCCATCTCCGATCGCCGGGCGCGTCAGTCGCATCCTGTTTTGCAGGCGTTTATCAGCCTGCTGTCGTTGCCGGACAGCCGTTTTGTCTCTGAAGATGTGCTGGCGCTGCTGGACGTGCCGGTTCTGGCGGCTCGATTTAACATCAACGAAGAAGGGCTGCGCTATCTTCGCTTATGGGTCAATGAGTCGGGTATCCGCTGGGGGATTGATGACGACAACGTGCGCGAGCTGGCGCTTCCTGCAACGGGGCAGCATACCTGGCAATTTGGCCTGACGCGTATGCTGCTGGGTTACGCGATGGAAAGCGCGCAGGGCGAATGGCAGTCCGTGCTGCCTTATGACGAGTCCAGCGGGCTGATTGCGGAGCTGGTCGGGCATCTGGCGTCCCTGCTTATGCAGTTGAACCTCTGGCGTCGCGGACTGGCGCAGGCGCGTCCGCTGGAAGAGTGGCTCCCGGTTTGCCGCGACATGCTCAATGACTTTTTCCTGCCCGATGCGGAAACGGAAGCCGCGATGACCCTTATCGAGCAGCAATGGCAGGCGATTATCACCGAAGGGCTTGAGGCGGAGTATGGCGATGCGGTGCCGCTGTCTCTGTTACGGGACGAGCTGGCACAAAGGCTGGATCAGGAACGCATCAGCCAGCGTTTTCTGGCGGGGCCGGTAAACATCTGTACGCTCATGCCTATGCGTTCTATCCCCTTTAAGGTTGTGTGTCTCCTTGGTATGAATGACGGCGTCTATCCGCGTCAGCTGGCGCCGCTCGGTTTTGACCTGATGAGTCAGAAACCGATGCGCGGGGATCGTAGCCGTCGCGATGATGACCGCTACCTGTTCCTTGAGGCCTTAATCTCTGCGCAGCAGACGCTCTATATCAGCTACATCGGGCGCTCTATTCAGGATAACAGCGAACGTTTCCCGTCAGTCCTGGTGCAGGAACTGATGGATTATATCGGGCAAAGTCACTATTTGCCGGGAGATGAAGAACTGACCAGCGATGAGAGCGAGGCCCGCGTGAAAGCGCATATCGCTCGCCTGCACACGCGGATGCCGTTTGATGCGCAAAACTATCTTCCCGGTGAACAGCAAAGCTACGCGCGCGAATGGCTGCCTGCTGCAAGTCAGTCAGGCGAGGCCCACTCTGATTTTGTGCAGCCGTTGCCCTATGAACTCCCTGAGACGTTGACGCTGGAAAAACTTCAGCGCTTCTGGGCGCATCCGGTGCGGGCGTTTTTCCAGATGCGGCTACAGGTGAATTTCCGCGCGGAAGAGAGTGAAATTCCCGATACGGAGCCGTTCATTCTGGAAGGGCTAACCCGCTATCAGCTTAATCAGCAGTTGCTTAATACGCTGGTCGAAGAAGAGGATGCCGGGCTTTTATTCCGTCGCTTCCGGGCGGCGGGCGATCTCCCGTATGGCGCTTTTGGCGAGATCCTCTGGGATACGCAGCGTCAGGAGATGCAGTCGCTGGCGGACAGGATTATCGCGTGTCGTCAGCAGGGAAAAAGTATGGAAGTTGATCTGCTCTGCAATGGCGTGCAGATCACGGGGTGGTTGCCGCAGGTGCAGGAAGACGGTTTGTTGCGCTGGCGCCCATCTTTAATAAGCGTTGCGCAGGGAATGCAACTTTGGCTGGAACACCTTGTCTATTGTGCCTGTGGCGGAAAAGGCGAAAGTCGTTTGTTCCTGCGTAAAGAGGGAGAGTGGCGCTTCCCGCCGTTAGAGGCTGAACAGGCGTTAACTTACCTCGCACAGCTGATTGACGGTTATCGGGAAGGGATGTCATCCCCACTGCTGGTTCTTCCTGAAAGCGGCGGCGCATGGATAAAAGCTTGTTATGACGCGGCGAATGATGCCATGTTAGATGATGCTGACACGCTGCAAAAAGCCCGGACGAAGTTCTTACAGGCTTATGAAGGTAACATGGTGATACGCGGAGAAGGGGATGATATCTGGTATCAACGGTTGTGGCGACAGCTGGAGCCGAAGACGATAGAGAGCATTATTTCTCAGTCTCAACGTTATCTGTTACCGCTATTTCGTTTTAATCAGTCGTGAGGTCTGTATAAAAATTGCGCAATTAAATGGCTTCATTTATGATGCGTTTTCTGTCACGGACTGATTTTACAATAAGAGATGCTGACTCGTTTAGCACACAGTTTTGTCCTGCTCAATAAGCGCCAGCGTCGCGCTCGCGCTTCACCTGAGCGGGAAAGAAAGTTAATGATGAGGTTCGTGAATGCCCCGCAGCACCTGGTTCAAAGCGTTACTGTTGTTTGTCGCCCTTTGGGCACCCTTAAGTCAGGCAGATACCGGTTGGCAGCCTTTGGCGGAAACCATCCGTAAAAGCGAGAAAGATACGCGTCAGTATCAGGCGATTCGTCTGGACAATGACATGGTGGTTTTGCTGGTATCCGACCCGCAAGCGGTGAAATCGCTTTCCGCGCTGGTGGTGCCTGTTGGATCGCTGGAGGACCCCGATGAACATCAGGGGCTGGCGCACTATCTCGAACATATGAGCCTGATGGGGTCTAAAAAATATCCCCAGCCTGACAGCCTTGCCGAATACCTTAAAATGCACGGCGGCAGCCATAATGCCAGCACCGCGCCGTATCGTACCGCCTTCTATCTGGAGGTGGAAAACGACGCCCTGTCAGGTGCGGTCGATCGCCTTGCCGATGCCATTGCCGCCCCGTTGCTGGATAAAAAATATGCCGAGCGTGAGCGCAATGCGGTCAATGCCGAACTGACGATGGCGCGTACGCGAGACGGTATGCGTATGGCGCAGGTCAGCGCAGAAACCATCAACCCGGCGCACCCGGGTTCGCGCTTCTCTGGCGGCAATCTGGAAACCTTAAGCGACAAACCGGGCAATCCGGTTCAGCAGGCGTTGCAGGCGTTTTACGAAAAATATTATTCAGCGAACCTGATGAAGGCGGTGATTTACAGTAACAAACCGCTGCCGGAACTGGCGCGTATTGCGGCTGAAACCTATGGCCGGGTGCCGAATAAAAATATCAAAAAGCCGGAAATTACCGTGCCGGTAGTAACGGACGCGCAAAAGGGCATCATCATTCATTATGTGCCTGCTCTGCCGCGTAAAGTGCTGCGCGTAGAGTTTCGTATTGATAACAACAGCGCGCAGTTTCGCAGCAAAACCGACGAACTGGTGACCTACCTGATTGGCAACCGTAGCCCGGGAACGCTCTCCGACTGGCTGCAAAAACAAGGATTAGTGGAAGGCATTCGTGCGGACTCCGACCCGGTGGTTAACGGTAACAGCGGCGTACTGGCCATTTCCGCTACCCTGACGGACAAAGGGCTGGCGAACCGGGACGACGTTGTCGCCGCCATCTTCAGCTATCTCAATCTGTTACGTGAAAAAGGCGTGGATAAACGCTACTTCGATGAGCTGGCGCATGTGCTGGATCTCGACTTCCGTTACCCCTCTATCACCCGTGATATGGATTACGTCGAATGGCTGGCGGATACGATGATTCGCGTTCCGGTGGAACATACGCTGGATGCGGTGAATATCGCCGATCAATACGATGCGGCGGCGGTGAAATCACGCCTGGCGATGATGACGCCGCAGAATGCGCGTATCTGGTACATCAGCCCGAAGGAACCGCACAACAAAACGGCCTATTTTGTCGACGCGCCTTATCAGGTGAATAAAATCGACGACAAAACGCTCGCCGACTGGCAGCAAAAAGCGCAGGGCATTGCGCTGTCATTACCGGAGCTTAACCCCTATATTCCAGACGATTTCACGCTGATCAAACCGGAGAAGGAATATCCCCACCCGGAGCTGATTGTCGATGAACCGGATTTGCGCGTGGTTTATGCGCCGAGCCGTTATTTTGCCAGCGAGCCTAAGGCGGATGTCAGCGTTATTCTGCGTAACCCGAAAGCAATGGACAGCGCCAGAAACCAGGTGATGTTTGCGTTAAACGATTATCTCGCGGGGATCGCGCTCGACCAGTTAAGCAACCAGGCATCGGTCGGCGGGATTGGCTTTTCCACCAACGCCAACAATGGTCTGATGCTTAACGCGAACGGTTACACGCAGCGCTTGCCGCAGCTTTTCCAGGCATTGCTGGAAGGGTATTTCAGCTACACCGCGACGGAAGAACAGCTGGAACAGGCGAAATCCTGGTATGCGCAGATGATGGATTCCGCAGAAAAAGGGAAGGCCTACGATCAGGCGATTATGCCGGCACAGATGCTTTCTCAGGTGCCTTACTTCCAGCGTGACGAACGCCGTAAGCTGTTGCCTTCGATCACGCTGAAAGAGGTCATGGCTTACCGCGATACGTTAAAAGCAGGCGCGCGACCGGAGTTTCTGGTGATTGGCAATATGCGCGAAGCGCAGGTGAAAACCATGGCGCGGGATATCCAACAGCAGCTTGGCGCCAACGGTTCAGAGTGGTGTCGCAATAAAGACGTACTGGTGGATAAAAAGCAGTCGGTCATCTTTGAGAAGGCGGGGAGCAGCACTGACTCCGCGCTGGCGGCGGTATTCGTTCCAACCGGTTACGATGAATATGCCAGTTCAGCCTACAGCGCGATGTTAGGGCAAATCGTTCAGCCGTGGTTCTATAATCAGTTGCGTACTGAAGAACAGTTAGGTTATGCGGTGTTCGCTTTCCCGATGAGCGTCGGGCGTCAGTGGGGGATGGGTTTCCTGCTGCAAAGCAGCGACAAGCAACCGTCTTATCTCTGGGAGCGTTACAAAGCATTCTTCCCAACGGCGGAAGCGAAGCTGCGGGCGATGACGCCGGAAGAGTTTGCGCAAATTCAGCAGGCGATCATCGCGCAGATGTTGCAAGCGCCGCAAACGCTGGGCGAAGAAGCGTCGAAATTAAGCAAAGATTTCGATCGCGGCAATATGCGCTTTGATTCACGTGATAAAATCGTGGCTCAGATTAAACTGCTGACGCCGCAAAAACTTGCCGATTTCTTCCATCAGGCGGTGGTTGAGCCGCAAGGCATGGCGATACTGTCACAGGTTTCCGGCAGTCAGAACGGGAAAGCAGAGTACGTGCGCCCGGAAGGCTGGAAAGTGTGGGAGAACGTCAGCGCGTTGCAGCAAACCTTACCCCTGATGAGTGAAAAGAATGAATGATGCCGCTGAGTCCCTTGATCCTTTACGCTTGCCCCTCACGGGCGAGCGTTTGATTGAAGCCTCTGCGGGTACTGGCAAAACGTTTACTATCGCCGCGTTGTATCTGCGCCTGCTGCTCGGATTGGGCGGCCCTGCCGCCTTTCCCCGACCGCTGACCGTGGAAGAACTGTTGGTCGTGACGTTTACCGAGGCGGCCACCGAAGAGTTACGCGGCCGCATCCGCAGCAACATCCATGAACTGCGCATTGCCTGTCTGCGTGAAACTACCGATAACCCGTTATATGCCCGCCTGCTGGAAGAGATCGAGGATAAAAAGCAGGCGGCGCAGTGGTTACTGTTGGCGGAAAGACAGATGGATGAGGCGGCGGTATTCACCATCCACGGTTTTTGCCAGCGCATGCTCAGCCTGAATGCGTTTGAGTCCGGCATGCTGTTCGAGCAGCAATTAATCGAAGATGAATCCCTTCTGCGCTATCAGGCCTGCGCCGACTTCTGGCGGCGTCACTGTTATCCGCTGCCGCGCGAAATTGCCCAGGTTGTCTTTGAAGCGTGGAAAGGCCCCCGGGCGCTACTGAAAGATATCGATCGTTATTTGCAGGGCGAAGCGCCGGTCATCAAAGCCCCGCCGCCGTCAGACGAGACGCTGGCGTCTCGCCACGAACACATTTTGTCGCGTATTAACGCCCTGAAGCAGCAATGGTGCGCGTCCGTTGATGAACTGGATGGGGTGATAGAGTCGTCGGGAATCGATCGCAGAAAATTCAATCGCGGCAACCAGACGAAATGGATCGAGAAGATCACGGCGTGGGCGCAGGCGGAAACGCAAACCTATCAATTACCCGACGCGCTGGAGAAATTCTCCCGGCGATTCCTGGAAGAGAGAACCAAAGCGGGCGGCATAACCCCGCAGCATCCGCTGTTTGTCGCCATTGAGGAACTGCTGGCTGAACCGTTGACGATAAAAGATCTGTTGATCACCCGTGCGCTGGCGGAAATCCGTGAGACGGTTGCGCAGGAAAAACAACGCCGGGGTGAATTAGGTTTCGACGACATGCTGAGTCGTCTGGATGTTGCGCTGCGTAGTAATAGCGGCGATGCGCTGGCAAGCGCAATTCGTGGCCGTTTCCCGGTGGCGATGATTGATGAATTTCAGGATACCGACCCGCAGCAGTACCGCATTTTCCGCCGCATCTGGCGGCATCAGCCGGACACCGCGCTGTTGCTGATTGGCGATCCGAAACAGGCGATTTATGCGTTTCGCGGCGCGGATATCTTCACCTACATGAAAGCCCGCAGCGAGGTCAGCGCCCATTATACGCTGGATACCAACTGGCGTTCCGCACCGGGCATGGTCAACAGCGTGAATACGTTGTTCAGTCAGATGAACGACGCCTTTATGTTCCGCGAAATTCCATTTGCGCCGGTTAAATCGGCCCAGAAAAACCAGTCGCTGCGCTTTGTGCTGAACGGCGAGACGCAGCCCGCCATGAACATGTGGTTGATGGAAGGGGAAAGCTGCGGCATTGGCGACTATCAGAGCTACATGGCGCAGGTGTGCGCGACGCAAATTCGTGACTGGCTGAAAGCCGGGCAAACTGGCGATGCGCTGCTTGTTAGCGAGAAAGCCTCACGCCCGGTTCGAGCCTCGGATATCAGCGTGCTGGTGCGAAGCCGCCAGGAAGCGGCGCAAATTCGTGATGCGCTGACGCTGCTGGCGATTCCGTCCGTTTATCTCTCCAACCGCGACAGCGTATTTGAGACGCTGGAAGCGCAGGAGATGCTGTGGATCTTACAGGCCGTCATGACGCCTGAGCGTGAAAATACGCTGCGTAGCGCGATGGCGGCCTCGATGATGGGGCTGACCGCGCAGGACATCGAAACGCTGAATAACGACGAAAATGCCTGGGATACGGTGGTCGAAGAGTTCGACGGCTATCGTCAAATCTGGCATAAGCGCGGCGTCATGCCCATGCTGCGCGCGCTGATGTCAGCGCGTAATATTGCCGAAAACCTGCTGGCGACGGCGGGAGGCGAGCGCCGCCTGACCGATATTCTGCACATCAGCGAATTGTTGCAGGAAGCCGGTTCGCAGCTGGAAAGCGAGCATGCGCTGGTGCGCTGGCTGTCGCAGCATATTCTTGAGCCGGACAGCAATGCCGCCAGCCAGCAACTGCGGCTGGAAAGTGATAAACATCTGGTGCAAATCGTCACCATCCATAAATCAAAAGGACTGGAATACCCGCTCGTCTGGCTGCCTTTTATTACCCATTTCCGCGTGCAGGATCAGGCGTTTTATCACGATCGCAATTCGTTTGACGCGGTGCTGGATCTCAGCCACGCCGAGGAGAGCGTTGAACTGGCGGAAGCAGAGCGTCTGGCAGAAGACCTGCGTTTGCTTTATGTGGCGCTGACCCGTTCGGTGTGGCATTGCAGTCTCGGCGTTGCGCCGTTGGTGCGTCGTCGCGGAGATAAGAAAGGCGATACCGATGTACACCAGAGCGCGCTCGGGCGCCTGCTGCAAAAAGGTGAGCCGAAAGATGCCGCCGGGCTTCGCGCCTGTATTGACGCGCTTTGCGGGGAGGATATCGCCTGTCGGACGCCAGCCGAACCGGACAGCGAACGCTGGCAGGTAACGGAAGCGTCGCGTGCGGCGCTAAGCGCCAGAGCGTTACGCCGAACGCCTGCCGATAACTGGCGAGTAACCAGTTATTCCGGCTTACAGCAGCAAGGCCATAGCGTCGCCCAGGATTTAATTCCGCGTCTGGATGTGGATGCCGCCGGGGTAGGGGACGTGGTGGAAGAGCCGGAGCTGACGCCGCACCAGTTCCCGCGAGGGGCATCGCCGGGTACATTCCTGCATAGCCTGTTTGAAGACCTCGACTTTACGCAGCCCGTTGACCCGGCCTGGGTGCGGGAAAAACTGGAGCTTGGCGGTTATGACGCGCACTGGGAGCCGGTTTTAACGCAGTGGCTGGACGCTGTTTTGCAGGCTCCCCTGACCGAACGCGGCGTGAGTCTGCGTCATCTTTCCGCCCGTGAAAAACAGGTGGAGATGGCGTTTTATCTGCCGATCGCACAGCCGCTTATCGCCAGTCAACTGGATGCGCTGATTCGCCGGTTTGATCCGCTCTCGGCGGGCTGCCCGCCGCTCGACTTCATGCAGGTTCGCGGCATGCTGAAAGGGTTTATCGACCTGGTGTTTCGCCATGAAGGGCGGTATTACCTGCTCGATTACAAATCAAACTGGCTGGGCGAAGACAGCACGGCCTACACTCAGGAGGCAATGGCCTCAGCGATGCAGGCGCATCGCTATGACCTGCAATATCAGCTGTATACGCTGGCGTTGCACCGCTATCTGCGCCATCGCATCGCCGATTATGACTATGAACGCCATTTCGGCGGTGTGATCTACCTTTTCCTGCGCGGCGTTGACCGTGAATATCCACGGCAGGGCATTTTCTCGACCCGGCCGGACGGCGAACTGATTGCGTTAATGGATGCGATGTTTGCAGGCGTTGTAGCGGAGGAGGCGCAATGACAATTCAGAAGCGATTACTGGAGGCCGTAGAACAAAAGCTGTTGCGGCCATTAGACGCTCAGTTTGCGCTGGCGGTTGCCGGGCAGGACGATCCGTGCGTGACGCTGGCCGTTGCATTGCTCAGCCGCGATGCGGGGGAAGGGCATGTCTGTATGCCGCTTTCGCGCCTGGCGATAACGGAAGAGTCGCATCCGCTACTGGTCTCCTGGTTTAGCGAGAGGGACGCGCCTGAAGACTGGGCATCGTGTCTGCTGGCTTCCGGGGCGGTCAGTCGGGGAGAGCGGCCAACGCCGTTGATTTTGCATGAAGATCGCCTTTACCTGAACCGGATGTGGAGTAACGAGCGCACGGTAGCCCGCTTTTTTAGCGAGGTTAACCAGGCGATCGCGGTAGATGAACAGCAACTGGCCCGTACGCTGGATGCGCTTTTCCCGCCGACGGATGACGTCAACTGGCAAAAAGTGGCGGCGGCCGTGGCGTTGACGCGCCGTATTTCCGTCATTTCCGGCGGGCCTGGCACCGGTAAAACCACTACCGTGGCGAAGCTGCTGGCCGCGTTGATTCAGATGGCGGACGGCGAGCGATGCCGTATACGACTGGCGGCGCCGACGGGGAAAGCGGCAGCGCGTCTGACCGAGTCGCTTGGCGCGGCATTGCGCCAGCTTCCGCTCACGGATGAGCAAAAAAAACGCATCCCGGATGACGCCAGTACGTTGCACCGGCTGTTGGGCGCACAGCCCGGTAGCCAGAGGCTGCGCCATCATGCGGGAAACCCGCTGCATCTGGACGTGCTGGTGGTGGATGAGGCATCAATGATCGATTTGCCGATGATGTCGCGGCTAATTGAGGCGCTGCCGCCGCACGGACGCGTGATTTTTCTCGGCGATCGCGATCAGCTGGCTTCCGTTGAGGCGGGGGCGGTGCTGGGCGATATCTGCGCCTGGGTAAATGCCGGATTTACCGCCGGGCGCGCACAGCAGCTGAGCCGACTGACGGGAAGCCCCATTCCTGCGGGCGCAGGCACGGAGGCGGCCTCTTTGCGCGATAGCCTGTGTTTGCTGCAAAAAAGCTATCGCTTCGGGCATGATTCCGGCATTGGTCAACTGGCGGCAGCCATTAATCGCGGCGATAAAGCGGCGATGAAAACGGTCTTTCAGCAGGGATTCAGCGATATTGAAAAACGAACGCTACAGAGCAGCGAGGATTACGCCGCCATGCTCGATGAGGCGCTGGCCGGTTATGGGCGTTATCTGGCGCTTGTTCGCGAGGGCGCGGAGCCGGGGGCGATTATTCAGGCTTTCAATGAGTACCAGTTGCTGTGCGCGCTGCGTGAAGGGCCGTTTGGCGTTGGCGGTCTGAATGAACGCATCGAACAGGTTATGCTGCAAAAGCGCAAAATTCAGCGTCACCCGCACAGCCGCTGGTATGAAGGGCGTCCGGTAATGATTGCGCGCAATGACAGCGCGTTGGGGTTGTTCAATGGCGATATCGGTATTGCGCTCGATCGCGGACAGGGGTTGAGGGTGTGGTTCGCCATGCCGGATGGCAGCATTAAGTCGGTGCAGCCCAGCCGTTTGCCGGAGCATGAAACAACCTGGGCGATGACGGTGCATAAATCGCAGGGATCGGAGTTCGATCATGCGGCGCTGATTTTACCCAGCCAGCGCTCGCCGGTTGTGACCCGTGAGCTGGTGTATACCGCCGTGACGCGCGCACGTCGTCGCCTGTCTCTCTATGCCGATGAACGGGTTTTGAGCGGGGCAATTGCGACGCGCACGGAGCGACGTAGCGGACTGTCCGCGTTTTTTAATAACGGGCTGTGAGGCAAGTTGCCGGATGGTGCCTGCGCTTATCCGGCCTACAGCATCCCCGTAGACCCGATAAGACGCTTTAGCGTCGCCGTCAGGCAAAATGGGTTATCCCAAATCTGCCATCAACACCTTTGAACGACGCTGATAGTTGTACATCTCTTTTTTGCTCTCGGGCAGCAGTTCGATATCCACCGGCGTAAACCCACGTTCCTGGAACCAGTGAATACTGCGCGTTGTCAGCACAAACAGCTTGCTGAGGCCCATCTGTCTTGCCTGCACGGCGATCCGCTCCAGCAAGACTTCGCCACGCGATGAACTGCGATAATCTGGATGTACCGCCACGCAGGCCATTTCGCCGATTTTTTCTTCGGGGAAAGGGTACAGCGCGGCGCAGGCGATAGTCAGATTATCTCGCTGGATAATCGTGAATTTGTCGATCTCCATCTCCAGTTGTTCACGGGAGCGGCGCACCAGAATCCCCTGTTGTTCCAGCGGGCGAATCAGCTCCAGGATCCCGCCGATATCGTTAATGGTGGCGCGGCGAATCTGCTCGGCGCTCTCCATCACGATTTGCGTCCCGATCCCGTCGCGTGAGAACAGCTCCTGCAATAGCGCGCCGTCTTCCTGGTAGCTAATCAGATGGCAGCGACGCACGCCGCTGCGACAGGCTTTCACCGCGCCGCGCAGGAACCGCACGGTGCCTGAATTGTAATCGCCTTTTTCTTCCTGCGCTTCAACGCGTGCCTGCGCTTCGTTCGGGAAAAGTTCGGAAACGATGTCGCCTTCGTCGTTAGTTACCCCTTGCGACGAACAGAAGCCGATCATCTTCTCCGCCTTCAGTTTGATGGCGAGCTGCGTGGCGATCTCTTCTGAGGTCAGGTTAAAACTTTCGCCTGTGACGGAAACCGCGACCGGCCCCATCAGCACAATTGCGCCGCTGTCTAACTGGCGATGAATTGCCTCTTCATCAATACGGCGAATGCGTCCGCTGTGGCAGTAATCCACGCCGTCATCCACGCCCAACGGCTGTGCAATAATAAAATTGCCGCTGACGACGTTGATGTGCGCGCCCTGTAAGGGGGTGTTGTTCAGGCTCATCGACAGACGGGCGGTGATATCCAGCTGCAACGTGCCTGCCGCTTGCTTAACCAGTTCCAGCGTTTTGGCGTCCGTCACGCGGGTATTTTTGTGGTACAGCGGCTCATGGTGATGTGCGGCAAGGTTCGCGTCGATTTGCGGACGCGCGCCATACACCACCACCAGGCGAATGCCCAGACTGTGCAGAAGCCCGATGTCATTGACGATACTGGAGAAATTTTCATGCTCAATGGCCTCACCGCCAAGCATAATGACAAACGTTTTTCCCCGATGGGTATTGATATAGGGAACAGAATGGCGGAATCCCTGTACCAGTTCGGTTCTACGTTCCTTCACCACGGCACACCCTCATTGCATGATTATTCGAAATTAATGTATTTTTATTCTGTTTTTCCGTCGTGCGCAAGCGCAAATTTTAATCCCGCTGAAGTTTTCTCCCAGTAATACCGTGAATACAAAAAGAAAGTTTACCCTTTTATAGATGACAGATTATGCGTCATTCGCTAAAGTTTCCGGTCAATTTAGACGTTTTGTACATCAGCACCGTTAAGTTTGTTTTGCTCGGGAGAAGCATGTCGGGATCCAACTCAGCAATAAGTCGCCGTCGTTTACTACAAGGGACGGGCGCCATGTGGCTATTGAGCGTAAGTCAGGTCGGTTTGGCTGCCGTCAGCCAGGTCGTCGCGGTACGCATCTGGCCTGCGTCCAGCTATACCCGCGTCACGGTGGAATCGAACCGTCTGCTGAAATACAAACAGTTTGCCCTGAGTAACCCTGAGCGCGTGGTGGTGGATATTGAAGGCGTGAATCTGAACTCGGTGCTTAAAGGCATTGGCGCGCAGATCCGCGCGGACGATCCGTATATCAAGTCAGCGCGAGTGGGGCAGTTTGATCCACAGACGGTGCGGATGGTGTTTGAGCTGAAGCAAAACGTGAAACCGCAGCTGTTTGCCCTTGCGCCAGTGGCGGGCTTTAAAGAACGCCTGGTGATGGATCTCTACCCTGCCAATGCGCAGGATATGCAGGACCCGTTGCTGGCGCTGCTGGAAGATTACAACAAAGGCGATCTGGATAAGCAGGTGCCGCCTGCGCAGAGCGGGCCGCAGCCGGGCAAGGCGGGGCGCGATCGCCCGATCGTGATCATGCTCGATCCCGGTCATGGAGGGGAAGATCCCGGCGCCGTGGGGAAATACAAGACGCGCGAAAAAGACGTGGTGTTGCAGATTGCCCGCCGCTTGCGCGCGTTAATTGAGAGAGAAGGCAATATGAAGGTCTACATGACGCGTAATGAGGATATCTTCATTCCGCTGAAAGTGCGCGTGGCGAAAGCCCAGAAGCAGCGCGCCGACCTGTTTGTCTCTATCCATGCGGACGCGTTTACCAGCCGACAGCCCAGCGGTTCATCCGTTTTTGCGCTCTCGACGAAGGGCGCGACCAGTACGGCGGCAAAATACCTCGCGCAAACTCAGAACGCCTCGGATTTGATCGGCGGCGTGAGTAAAAGCGGCGATCGCTATGTCGATCACACCATGTTCGACATGGTGCAATCGTTGACCATCGCCGATAGTCTGAAGTTCGGTAAAGCGGTGCTCAACAAGCTGGGAAGGGTTAATAATCTGCACAAAAATCAGGTTGAGCAGGCCGGCTTTGCGGTGCTGAAAGCGCCGGATATTCCCTCTATTCTCGTGGAAACCGCCTTTATCAGTAATATTGAAGAGGAGCGTAAGCTCAAAACGGCGAAGTTCCAGCAGGAAGTGGCGGAGTCGATTCTGGCGGGTATTAAAGCCTACTTTGCCGATGGGGCGACGCTGGCGAGAAGGGGATAATAAAAAAGCGCTGAAAGGCGCTTTTTTTACGGACCGTAGAAACGAAAAAACACCCGTTAAGGTGTTTAATATTGGTTGCGGGGGCCGGATTTGAACCGACGACCTTCGGGTTATGAGCCCGACGAGCTACCAGGCTGCTCCACCCCGCGT
>NZ_JAOWFR010000017.1:0-27500 GCF_030333565.1 Citrobacter sp. CK185
GCTGCAATCACTACCGTACTGGCTAAAACCTACGGCGGTGCTGCTCGCGCATTCGACCAGATCGATAACGCGCCGGAAGAAAAAGCTCGTGGTATCACCATCAACACTTCTCACGTTGAATACGACACCCCGACTCGCCACTACGCGCACGTAGACTGCCCGGGCCACGCCGACTATGTTAAAAACATGATCACCGGTGCTGCGCAGATGGACGGCGCGATCCTGGTTGTTGCTGCGACTGACGGCCCGATGCCGCAGACCCGTGAGCACATCCTGCTGGGTCGTCAGGTAGGCGTTCCGTACATCATCGTGTTCCTGAACAAATGCGACATGGTTGATGACGAAGAGCTGCTGGAACTGGTTGAGATGGAAGTGCGTGAACTGCTGTCTCAGTACGATTTCCCGGGCGACGACACGCCGATCGTTCGTGGTTCTGCTCTGAAAGCGCTGGAAGGCGAAGCTGAGTGGGAAGCGAAAATCATCGAACTGGCTGGCTACCTGGATTCTTACATCCCGGAACCAGAGCGTGCGATTGACAAGCCGTTCCTGCTGCCGATCGAAGACGTATTCTCCATCTCCGGTCGTGGTACCGTTGTTACCGGTCGTGTAGAGCGCGGTATCATCAAAGTGGGCGAAGAAGTTGAAATCGTTGGTATCAAAGAGACTGCGAAGTCTACCTGTACTGGCGTTGAAATGTTCCGCAAACTGCTGGACGAAGGCCGTGCTGGTGAGAACGTAGGTGTTCTGCTGCGTGGTATCAAACGTGAAGAAATCGAACGTGGTCAGGTACTGGCTAAGCCGGGTTCCATCAAGCCGCACACCAAGTTCGAATCTGAAGTTTATATCCTGTCCAAAGACGAAGGCGGCCGTCATACTCCGTTCTTCAAAGGCTACCGTCCGCAGTTCTACTTCCGTACAACTGACGTGACTGGCACCATCGAACTGCCGGAAGGCGTAGAGATGGTAATGCCGGGCGACAACATTAAAATGGTTGTTACCCTGATCCACCCGATCGCGATGGACGACGGTCTGCGTTTCGCAATCCGTGAAGGCGGCCGTACCGTTGGCGCGGGCGTTGTTGCTAAAGTAATGAGCTAATTATTTAATAATTAGTTCTGCACTTAAAAAGGGCGCTTCGGCGCCCTTTTTGCTGTCTGTCATATCTACCTGCTATATAAAGGGTGTCATATTTAGTCGCATTTTTTATTCCTCTCCCTGCACACAAACGTATTTGTGCTATTGTAATCATAACTATTCTCATTTACACTTTGCGCAGAAATTGAACGGGAGCGATCATGTACGTTTGTTTGTGTAATGGTGTAAGTGATAAAAAAATTCGTCAGGCTGTTCGTCAGTTTCACCCTCAATCTTTCCAACAATTACGTAAGTTTATTCCTGTTGGAAATCAATGCGGTAAGTGCGTCCGTGCGGCACGTGAAGTGATGCAGGATGAGTTAATGCAAATGCCGGAGTTTAAAGAAATCGCCTGAGTCACATTCTTTTTTTTGACATCCTTGTAGCCCCATCTACGCTCTAAGAGTGGAAGCGGAGGGACTATAAAATGAAAGGTGATGTTAAAATCATAAATTATCTCAATAAACTATTGGGAAATGAGCTTGTCGCAATCAATCAGTACTTTCTCCATGCCCGTATGTTTAAAAACTGGGGGCTCACTCGTCTGAATGACGTCGAATACCATGAATCCATCGATGAAATGAAACACGCTGATAAATATATCGAGCGTATTTTATTTCTTGAGGGTATCCCAAACTTGCAGGATCTTGGCAAGCTGGGCATTGGTGAAGATGTCGAAGAGATGTTGCAGTCAGATCTCCGTCTGGAACTGGAAGGAGCGAAGGATCTACGTGAAGCCATAGCCTACGCCGACAGCGTTCATGATTACGTTAGCCGGGACATGATGATTGAGATCCTGACAGATGAAGAAGGGCATATCGACTGGCTTGAGACGGAGCTGGATCTGATTGCAAAAATTGGTCTACAGAATTACCTGCAATCGCAGATTAAAGTGGACGATTAACTCCCCGACAGCAGTGTTTTCCAGCCAATGATAAAACCCGCAGCCGCCAGAAATGGCCCGAACGGCAGCGGGTTTTTTAATGCCCCTTTCCCGTTTATTACGTACATCGCCATCACGTTAATGCTGGCAATAAGCGCGGCCAGAAATTTGATATCGCCGTACCCGAGCCCTTCTTTGCGATACAGCAGTCGATATCCCCAATAGAGAAGGGCGAACCCGCCGTAACCCGCAATGGCGCCCCAAAGCGCATCTGGCAAATGGTCAGGTAAACAGCACAGGTAATAAAGCAGGCCGCTCCAGAGCAGGGGACAGGTAAACCGATCGGGCAAGAGTCCTGTTCGCGCGTCATATATCCCGGATAGCGCAGATAATAAGAGGTAGATAATCAGGAAGGGGAGGTCGGGTTGCATCATGTCATCCTCATTAAACGTTGCGCTCACCATCCGTGAAACTCATTTTCCATGCAACGGAGGAATGATGACGTTGTGCAGTGTATTCCGAAGAAAATGCGCAAAACAAAAACGGCACAACGCGTGTGCGAAGTTGCTCGCATTACAGACGAAATGATTAATATCTACGCGGTACTTGCGTCAGGCTGAGATTTGCGTATAATGCGCGGGCTTGTCTTAGTTGACGGCAGGTTCGATCTGAACCTTAGGTAGCCGATTTGGTTATCTAACAATGCTCCCAATCGGGGAGCTACGTAAGAACGGTTACACTCTCCCATCAATCGTAATGGGCACGAGGAGTAATCATTTTCGTTTATAAAATAATTGGAGCTCTGGTCTCATGCAGAACCAAAGAATCCGTATCCGCCTGAAAGCGTTTGATCATCGTCTGATCGATCAATCAACCGCGGAAATCGTCGAGACTGCTAAGCGCACTGGTGCGCAAGTCCGTGGTCCGATCCCGCTGCCGACCCGCAAAGAGCGCTTTACCGTTCTGATCTCCCCGCACGTTAACAAAGACGCGCGCGATCAGTACGAAATTCGCACTCACAAGCGTCTGGTTGACATCGTTGAGCCAACCGAGAAAACCGTTGATGCTCTGATGCGTCTGGACCTGGCTGCCGGTGTAGACGTGCAGATCAGCCTGGGTTAATCAGGTCATCGAGCGATTGAGAGGTTGAAACAATGATTGGTTTAGTCGGTAAAAAAGTGGGTATGACCCGCATCTTCACTGAAGATGGCGTCTCTATCCCAGTAACCGTAATCGAAGTTGAAGCAAACCGCGTTACTCAGGTTAAAGATCTGGCTAACGATGGCTACCGCGCTGTTCAGGTTACCACTGGTGCTAAAAAAGCTAACCGTGTAACCAAGCCGGAAGCTGGCCACTTTGCTAAAGCTGGCGTAGAAGCTGGCCGCGGCCTGTGGGAGTTCCGTCTGGCAGAGGGTGAAGAATACACCGTTGGTCAGAGCATTAGCGTTGAACTGTTTGCTGACGTTAAAAAAGTTGACGTAACTGGCACCTCTAAAGGTAAAGGTTTCGCAGGTACCGTTAAGCGCTGGAACTTCCGTACCCAGGACGCTACTCACGGTAACTCCTTGTCTCACCGCGTTCCGGGTTCTATCGGTCAGAACCAGACTCCGGGCAAAGTGTTCAAAGGCAAGAAAATGGCAGGTCAGCTGGGTAACGAACGTGTAACCGTTCAGAGCCTGGACGTAGTACGTGTTGACGCTGAGCGCAACCTGCTGCTGGTTAAAGGTGGTGTTCCGGGTGCAACCGGTTGCGACCTGATCGTTAAACCAGCTGTGAAGGCGTAAGGGGATAGCAATGGAATTAGTATTGAAAGACGCGCAGAGCGCGCTGACTGTTTCCGAAACTACCTTCGGTCGTGATTTCAACGAAGCGCTGGTTCACCAGGTTGTTGTTGCTTATGCAGCTGGTGCTCGTCAGGGCACTCGTGCTCAGAAGACTCGTGCTGAAGTAACTGGTTCCGGTAAAAAACCGTGGCGCCAGAAAGGTACCGGCCGTGCGCGTTCTGGTTCTATCAAGAGCCCGATCTGGCGTTCTGGTGGCGTGACCTTCGCTGCACGTCCGCAGGACCACAGTCAAAAAGTTAACAAGAAGATGTACCGCGGCGCGCTGAAAAGCATTCTGTCCGAACTGGTACGTCAGGATCGTCTGATCGTTGTCGAGAAGTTCTCTGTAGAAGCGCCTAAAACTAAGCTGCTGGCTCAGAAACTGAAAGACATGGCTCTGGAAGATGTGCTGATCATCACCGGTGAGCTGGACGAGAACCTGTTCCTGGCTGCGCGCAACCTGCACAAGGTTGACGTACGCGATGCAACTGGTATCGACCCGGTTAGCCTGATCGCCTTCGACAAAGTCGTAATGACTGCTGATGCTGTTAAGCAAGTTGAGGAGATGCTGGCATGATTCGTGAAGAACGTCTGCTGAAGGTGCTGCGCGCACCGCACGTTTCTGAAAAAGCGTCTACTGCGATGGAAAAAACCAACACCATCGTTCTCAAAGTTGCTAAAGACGCGACCAAAGCAGAAATCAAAGCTGCTGTGCAGAAACTGTTTGAAGTCGAAGTCGAAGTCGTTAACACCCTGGTTGTTAAAGGGAAAGTTAAACGTCACGGACAGCGTATCGGTCGTCGTAGCGACTGGAAAAAAGCTTACGTCACCCTGAAAGAAGGCCAGAATCTGGACTTCGTTGGCGGCGCTGAGTAAGTCGGAGGAGTAATACAATGGCAGTTGTTAAATGTAAACCGACATCTCCGGGTCGTCGCCACGTAGTTAAAGTGGTTAACCCTGAGCTGCACAAGGGCAAACCTTTTGCTCCGTTGCTGGAAAAAAACAGCAAATCCGGTGGTCGTAACAACAATGGCCGTATCACCACTCGTCATATCGGTGGTGGCCACAAGCAGGCATACCGTATTGTTGACTTCAAACGCAACAAAGATGGTATTCCGGCAGTTGTTGAACGTCTTGAGTACGATCCGAACCGTTCCGCGAACATCGCGCTGGTTCTGTACAAAGACGGTGAGCGCCGTTACATCCTGGCCCCTAAAGGCCTGAAAGCTGGCGACCAGATTCAATCTGGCGTTGATGCTGCAATCAAACCAGGCAACACCCTGCCGATGCGCAACATCCCGGTTGGTTCTACCGTTCATAACGTAGAAATGAAACCAGGTAAAGGCGGTCAGCTGGCACGTTCCGCTGGTACTTACGTTCAGATCGTTGCGCGCGATGGTGCTTATGTCACTCTGCGTCTGCGTTCTGGTGAAATGCGTAAAGTCGAAGCAGACTGCCGTGCAACTCTGGGCGAAGTTGGCAATGCTGAGCATATGCTGCGCGTTCTGGGTAAAGCAGGTGCTGCACGCTGGCGTGGTGTTCGTCCGACCGTTCGCGGTACCGCGATGAACCCAGTAGACCACCCACATGGTGGTGGTGAAGGTCGTAACTTTGGTAAGCACCCGGTAACTCCGTGGGGCGTTCAGACCAAAGGTAAGAAGACCCGCAGCAACAAGCGTACTGATAAATTCATCGTACGTCGCCGTAGCAAATAATTTTAGAGGATAAGCCATGCCACGTTCTCTCAAGAAAGGTCCTTTTATTGACCTGCACTTGCTGAAGAAGGTAGAGAAAGCGGTGGAAAGCGGAGACAAGAAGCCCCTGCGCACTTGGTCCCGTCGTTCAACGATCTTTCCTAACATGATCGGTTTGACCATCGCTGTCCATAATGGTCGTCAGCACGTTCCGGTATTTGTAACCGATGAAATGGTCGGTCACAAACTGGGTGAATTCGCACCGACTCGTACTTATCGCGGCCACGCTGCTGATAAAAAAGCGAAGAAGAAATAAGGTAGGAGGAAGAGATGGAAACTATCGCTAAACATCGCCATGCTCGTTCTTCTGCTCAGAAGGTTCGCCTTGTTGCTGACCTGATTCGCGGTAAGAAAGTGTCGCAGGCTCTGGATATTTTGACCTACACCAACAAGAAAGCGGCTGTACTGGTCAAGAAAGTCCTGGAATCTGCCATTGCTAACGCTGAACACAACGATGGCGCTGACATTGACGATCTGAAAGTTACGAAAATTTTCGTAGACGAAGGCCCGAGCATGAAGCGCATTATGCCGCGTGCAAAAGGTCGTGCAGATCGCATCCTGAAGCGCACCAGCCACATTACTGTGGTTGTGTCCGATCGCTGAGACTCTGGAGACTAGCAATGGGTCAGAAAGTACATCCTAATGGTATTCGCCTGGGTATTGTAAAACCATGGAACTCTACCTGGTTTGCGAACACCAAAGAATTCGCTGACAACCTGGACAGCGATTTTAAAGTACGTCAGTACCTGACGAAGGAACTGGCTAAAGCGTCCGTATCTCGTATCGTTATCGAGCGTCCGGCTAAGAGCATCCGTGTGACTATTCACACTGCTCGTCCGGGTATCGTTATCGGTAAGAAAGGCGAAGACGTAGAAAAACTGCGTAAGGTCGTAGCGGATATCGCTGGCGTTCCTGCACAGATCAATATCGCCGAAGTTCGTAAGCCTGAACTGGACGCAAAATTGGTTGCTGACAGCATCACTTCTCAGCTGGAACGTCGCGTTATGTTCCGTCGTGCTATGAAGCGTGCTGTACAGAACGCAATGCGTCTGGGCGCTAAAGGTATTAAAGTTGAAGTTAGCGGCCGTCTGGGCGGCGCGGAAATCGCTCGTACCGAATGGTACCGTGAAGGTCGCGTACCGCTGCACACTCTGCGTGCTGACATCGACTACAACACCTCTGAAGCGCACACCACTTACGGTGTAATCGGCGTTAAAGTGTGGATCTTCAAAGGCGAGATCCTGGGTGGTATGGCTGCTGTTGAACAACCGGAAAAACCGGCTGCTCAACCGAAAAAGCAGCAGCGTAAAGGCCGTAAATAAGGAGCGTCGCTGATGTTACAACCAAAGCGTACAAAATTCCGTAAAATGCACAAAGGCCGTAACCGCGGTCTGGCGCAGGGTACGGATGTTAGCTTCGGCAGCTTCGGTCTGAAAGCTGTTGGCCGTGGTCGTCTGACTGCCCGTCAGATCGAAGCAGCACGTCGTGCTATGACCCGTGCAGTTAAGCGTCAAGGTAAGATCTGGATCCGTGTATTCCCGGACAAACCGATCACTGAAAAGCCGCTGGCAGTGCGTATGGGTAAAGGTAAAGGTAACGTGGAGTATTGGGTTGCCTTGATTCAGCCGGGTAAAGTCCTGTATGAAATGGACGGCGTACCGGAAGAGCTGGCCCGTGAAGCATTCAAGCTGGCAGCAGCGAAACTGCCGATTAAAACCACCTTTGTAACTAAGACGGTGATGTAATGAAAGCAAAAGAGCTGCGTGAGAAGAGTGTTGAAGAGCTGAACACCGAGCTGCTGAACCTGCTGCGTGAGCAGTTCAACCTGCGTATGCAGGCTGCAAGTGGCCAGCTGCAACAGTCTCACCTGTTGAAGCAAGTGCGTCGTGATGTCGCACGCGTTAAGACTTTACTGACTGAGAAGGCGGGTGCGTAATGACCGATAAAATCCGTACTCTGCAAGGTCGCGTTGTTAGCGACAAAATGGAGAAATCCATTGTTGTTGCTATCGAACGTTTTGTGAAACACCCGATCTACGGTAAATTCATCAAGCGTACGACCAAACTGCACGTACATGACGAGAACAACGAATGTGGTACCGGTGACGTGGTTGAAATCCGCGAATGCCGCCCACTGTCCAAGACTAAGTCCTGGACGCTGGTTCGCGTTGTAGAGAAAGCGGTTCTGTAATACAGTACCCATTCTCAACGAATAAACGGCTCAGCGATGGGCCGTTTATTTTTTCTACCCATATCGTTGAAGCGGTGTTATAATGCCGCGCCCCCGATATGGGGCTTTTTTAACGACCTGATTTTCGGGTCTCAGTAGTAGTTGACATTAGCGGAGCACTAAAATGATCCAAGAACAGACTATGCTGAACGTCGCCGACAACTCCGGTGCACGTCGCGTAATGTGTATCAAGGTTCTGGGTGGCTCGCACCGTCGCTACGCAGGCGTAGGCGACATCATCAAGATCACCATCAAAGAAGCAATTCCGCGTGGTAAGGTCAAAAAAGGTGATGTGCTGAAGGCGGTAGTGGTGCGCACCAAGAAGGGTGTTCGTCGCCCGGACGGTTCTGTCATTCGCTTCGATGGTAATGCATGCGTTATTCTGAACAATAACAGCGAGCAGCCTATCGGTACGCGTATTTTTGGGCCGGTAACTCGTGAGCTTCGTACCGAGAAGTTCATGAAAATTATCTCTCTGGCACCAGAAGTACTCTAAGGAGCGAATCATGGCAGCGAAAATCCGTCGTGATGACGAAGTTATCGTGTTAACCGGTAAAGATAAAGGTAAACGCGGTAAAGTTAAGAATGTCCTGTCTTCCGGCAAGGTCATTGTTGAAGGTATCAACCTGGTTAAGAAACACCAGAAGCCGGTTCCGGCTCTGAACCAACCGGGTGGCATCGTTGAAAAAGAAGCCGCTATTCAGGTTTCCAACATTGCAATCTTCAATGCGGCAACCGGTAAGGCTGACCGTGTAGGCTTTAGATTCGAAGACGGCAAAAAAGTCCGTTTCTTCAAATCTAACAGCGAAACTATCAAGTAATTTGGAGTAGTACGATGGCGAAACTGCATGATTACTACAAAGACGAAGTAGTTAATAAACTCATGACTGAGTTTAACTACAATTCTGTCATGCAAGTCCCTCGGGTCGAGAAGATCACCCTGAACATGGGTGTTGGTGAAGCGATCGCTGACAAGAAACTGCTGGATAATGCAGCAGCTGACCTGGCAGCAATCTCCGGTCAAAAACCGTTGATCACCAAAGCACGCAAATCTGTTGCAGGCTTCAAAATCCGTCAGGGCTATCCGATCGGCTGTAAAGTAACTCTGCGTGGCGAACGCATGTGGGAGTTCTTTGAGCGCCTGATCACTATTGCTGTACCGCGTATCCGTGACTTCCGTGGCCTGTCCGCTAAGTCTTTCGACGGTCGTGGTAACTACAGCATGGGTGTCCGTGAGCAGATCATCTTCCCAGAAATCGACTACGATAAAGTCGACCGCGTTCGTGGTTTGGATATTACCATTACCACTACTGCGAAATCTGACGAAGAAGGCCGTGCTCTGCTGGCTGCCTTTGACTTCCCGTTCCGCAAGTAAGGTAGGGTTACTGAATGGCTAAGCAATCAATGAAAGCACGCGAAGTAAAACGCGTAGCTTTAGCTGATAAATACTTCGCGAAACGCGCTGAACTGAAAGCGATCATCTCTGATGTGAACGCTTCCGACGAAGATCGTTGGAACGCTGTTCTTAAGCTGCAGACTCTGCCGCGTGATTCCAGCCCGTCTCGTCAGCGTAACCGCTGCCGTCAAACAGGTCGTCCACATGGTTATGTGGGCAAGTTCGGGTTGAGCCGTATCAAGTTACGTGAAGCCGCTATGCGCGGTGAAGTACCAGGCTTGAAAAAGGCTAGCTGGTAATTGTCACCAATTGAATCACGGGAGTAAAGACAGATGAGCATGCAAGATCCGATCGCGGATATGCTGACCCGTATCCGTAACGGTCAGGCCGCGAACAAAGCTGCGGTCACCATGCCTTCCTCCAAGCTGAAAGTGGCAATTGCCAACGTGCTGAAGGAAGAAGGTTTTATCGAAGATTTTAAAGTTGAAGGCGACACCAAGCCGGAACTGGAACTGACTCTTAAGTATTTCCAGGGTAAAGCTGTTGTAGAAAGCATTCAGCGTGTCAGCCGCCCAGGTCTGCGCATCTACAAACGTAAAGATGAGCTGCCGAAAGTTATGGCGGGTCTGGGTATCGCAGTTGTTTCTACCTCTAAAGGTGTTATGACTGATCGTGCAGCGCGCCAGGCTGGTCTTGGTGGCGAAATTATCTGCTACGTAGCCTAATCGGAGGAAAAAATGTCTCGTGTTGCTAAAGCACCGGTCGTTGTTCCTGCCGGCGTTGATGTAAAAATCAACGGTCAGGTTATTACGATCAAAGGTAAAAACGGCGAGCTGACTCGTACTCTCAACGATGCTGTTGAAGTTAAACATGCAGATAATGCACTGACCTTCGGTCCGCGTGATGGTTACGTAGACGGTTGGGCTCAGGCTGGTACCGCGCGTGCCCTGCTGAACTCAATGGTTATCGGTGTTACCGAAGGCTTCACTAAGAAGCTGCAGCTGGTTGGTGTAGGTTATCGTGCAGCGGTTAAAGGGAATGTAGTAAACCTGTCCTTAGGTTTCTCTCACCCGGTTGACCACCAGCTGCCAGCAGGTATTACTGCAGAATGTCCGACTCAGACTGAAATCGTGCTGAAAGGCGCTGATAAGCAGGTGATCGGTCAGGTTGCAGCAGATCTGCGCGCCTACCGTCGTCCTGAGCCTTACAAAGGCAAGGGTGTTCGTTACGCCGACGAAGTCGTGCGTACCAAAGAGGCTAAGAAGAAGTAAGGTAACACTATGGATAAGAAATCTGCTCGTATCCGTCGTGCGACCCGCGCACGCCGCAAGCTCCAGGAGCTGGGCGCAACTCGCCTGGTGGTACATCGTACCCCGCGTCACATTTACGCACAGGTAATTGCACCGAACGGTTCTGAAGTTCTGGTAGCTGCTTCTACTGTAGAAAAAGCTATCGCTGAACAACTGAAGTACACCGGTAACAAAGACGCGGCTGCAGCTGTGGGTAAAGCTGTCGCTGAACGCGCTCTGGAAAAAGGCATCAAAGATGTGTCCTTTGACCGTTCCGGGTTCCAATATCATGGTCGTGTCCAGGCACTGGCAGATGCTGCCCGTGAAGCTGGCCTTCAGTTCTAAGGTAGAGGTGTAAGATGGCTCACATCGAAAAACAAGCTGGCGAACTGCAGGAAAAGCTGATCGCGGTAAACCGCGTATCTAAAACCGTTAAAGGTGGTCGTATTTTCTCCTTCACAGCTCTGACTGTAGTTGGCGATGGTAACGGTCGCGTTGGTTTTGGTTACGGTAAAGCGCGTGAAGTTCCAGCAGCGATCCAGAAAGCGATGGAAAAAGCCCGTCGCAATATGATTAACGTCGCGCTGAACAACGGCACCCTGCAACACCCGGTTAAAGGTGTTCACACGGGGTCTCGTGTATTCATGCAGCCAGCTTCCGAAGGTACCGGTATCATCGCCGGTGGTGCAATGCGCGCCGTTCTGGAAGTTGCTGGGGTTCATAACGTTCTGGCTAAAGCATATGGTTCCACCAACCCGATCAACGTGGTTCGTGCAACTATTGATGGCCTGGAAAATATGAATTCTCCAGAAATGGTCGCTGCCAAGCGTGGTAAATCCGTTGAAGAAATTCTGGGGAAATAAACCATGGCAAAGACTATTAAAATTACTCAAACCCGCAGTGCAATCGGTCGTCTGCCGAAACACAAGGCAACGCTGCTTGGCCTGGGTCTGCGTCGTATTGGCCACACCGTAGAGCGCGAGGATACTCCTGCTGTTCGTGGTATGGTCAACGCGGTTTCCTTCATGGTTAAAGTTGAGGAGTAAGAGATGCGTTTAAATACTCTGTCTCCGGCCGAAGGCTCCAAAAAGGCGGGTAAACGCCTGGGTCGTGGTATCGGTTCTGGCCTCGGTAAAACCGGTGGTCGTGGTCACAAAGGTCAGAAGTCTCGTTCTGGCGGTGGCGTACGTCGCGGTTTCGAGGGTGGTCAGATGCCTCTGTACCGTCGTCTGCCGAAATTCGGCTTCACTTCTCGCAAAGCAGCGATTACAGCCGAAGTTCGTCTGTCTGACCTGGCTAAAGTAGAAGGCGGCGTAGTAGACCTGAACACGCTGAAAGCGGCTAACATTATCGGTATCCAGATCGAGTTCGCGAAAGTGATCCTGGCTGGTGAAGTCACTACTCCGGTAACTGTTCGTGGCCTGCGTGTTACTAAAGGCGCTCGTGCTGCTATCGAAGCTGCTGGCGGTAAAATCGAGGAATAAGTAGCAGATGGCTAAACAACCGGGATTAGATTTTCAAAGCGCCAAAGGTGGCTTAGGCGAGCTGAAACGCAGACTGCTGTTTGTTATCGGCGCGCTGATTGTGTTCCGTATTGGCTCTTTTATTCCGATCCCTGGTATTGATGCCGCTGTACTTGCCAAACTGCTTGAGCAACAGCGAGGCACCATCATTGAAATGTTTAACATGTTCTCTGGTGGTGCACTCAGCCGTGCTTCTATCTTTGCTCTGGGTATCATGCCGTATATTTCGGCGTCGATTATTATCCAGCTGCTGACGGTGGTTCATCCAACGCTGGCAGAAATTAAGAAAGAAGGGGAGTCTGGTCGTCGTAAGATCAGCCAGTACACCCGCTACGGTACTCTGGTGCTGGCGATATTCCAGTCGATCGGTATTGCTACCGGTCTGCCGAATATGCCTGGTATGCAAGGCCTGGTAATGAATCCGGGCTTTGCATTCTATTTCACCGCTGTTGTAAGTCTGGTTACAGGAACCATGTTCCTGATGTGGTTGGGCGAACAGATTACTGAACGTGGTATCGGCAACGGTATCTCAATCATCATCTTCGCCGGTATTGTCGCGGGACTCCCGCCAGCCATTGCCCATACTATCGAGCAAGCGCGTCAAGGCGACCTGCACTTCCTCGTGTTGCTGTTGGTTGCAGTATTAGTATTTGCAGTGACGTTCTTTGTTGTATTTGTTGAGCGTGGTCAACGCCGCATTGTGGTAAACTACGCAAAACGTCAGCAGGGTCGTCGTGTCTATGCTGCACAGAGCACACATTTACCGCTGAAAGTGAATATGGCGGGGGTAATCCCGGCAATTTTCGCTTCCAGTATTATTCTGTTCCCGGCAACCATCGCGTCATGGTTCGGGGGCGGTACTGGTTGGAACTGGCTGACAACAATTTCGCTGTATTTGCAGCCTGGGCAACCGCTTTATGTGTTACTCTATGCGTCTGCAATCATCTTCTTCTGTTTCTTCTACACGGCGTTGGTTTTCAACCCGCGTGAAACAGCAGATAACCTGAAGAAGTCCGGTGCATTTGTACCAGGAATTCGTCCGGGAGAGCAAACGGCGAAGTATATCGATAAAGTAATGACCCGCCTGACTTTGGTTGGTGCGCTTTACATTACCTTTATCTGCCTGATCCCGGAGTTCATGCGTGATGCAATGAAAGTACCGTTCTACTTTGGTGGGACCTCACTGCTTATCGTTGTCGTCGTGATTATGGACTTTATGGCTCAAGTGCAAACTCTGATGATGTCCAGTCAGTATGAGTCTGCATTGAAGAAGGCGAACCTGAAAGGCTACGGCCGTTAATTGGTCGCCCGAGAAGTTACGGAGAGTAAAAATGAAAGTTCGTGCTTCCGTCAAGAAATTATGCCGTAACTGCAAAATCGTTAAGCGTGATGGCGTCATCCGCGTGATTTGCAGTGCCGAGCCGAAGCATAAACAGCGCCAAGGCTGATTTATTCGCATATTTTTCTTGCAAAGTTGGGTTGAGCTGGCTAGATTAGCCAGCCAATCTTTTGTATGTCTGTACGTTTCCATTTGAGTATCCTGAAAACGGGCTTTTCAGCATGGTGCGTACATATTAAATAGTAGGAGTGCATAGTGGCCCGTATAGCAGGCATTAACATTCCTGATCAGAAACATGCTGTGATCGCGTTAACTTCGATCTACGGCGTCGGTAAGACCCGTTCTAAAGCCATTCTGGCTGCAGCGGGTATCGCTGAAAATGTTAAGATCAGTGAGCTGTCTGAAGAACAAATCGACACGCTGCGTGACGAAGTTGCCAAATTTGTCGTTGAAGGTGATCTGCGCCGTGAAATCAGCATGAGCATCAAGCGCCTGATGGATCTTGGTTGCTATCGCGGTTTGCGTCATCGTCGTGGTCTCCCGGTTCGCGGTCAGCGTACCAAGACCAACGCACGTACCCGTAAGGGTCCGCGCAAACCGATCAAGAAATAATCGGGGTGATTGAATAATGGCAAAGGCACCAATTCGTGCACGTAAACGTGTAAGAAAACAAGTCTCTGACGGCGTGGCTCATATCCATGCTTCTTTCAACAACACCATCGTGACTATCACTGATCGTCAGGGTAACGCGCTGGGTTGGGCAACAGCCGGTGGTTCCGGTTTCCGTGGTTCTCGCAAATCCACTCCGTTTGCAGCTCAGGTTGCAGCAGAGCGTTGCGCTGACGCCGTAAAAGAATACGGTATCAAGAATCTGGAAGTTATGGTTAAAGGTCCGGGTCCAGGTCGCGAATCTACCATTCGTGCACTGAACGCCGCTGGTTTCCGCATCACTAATATTACTGATGTGACTCCGATCCCTCATAACGGTTGTCGTCCGCCGAAAAAACGTCGCGTATAACGCTTCGTTTTCCAGGTTTGTTGGAGAAAGAAAATGGCAAGATATTTGGGTCCTAAGCTCAAGCTGAGCCGTCGTGAGGGCACCGACTTATTCCTTAAGTCTGGCGTTCGCGCGATCGATACCAAGTGTAAAATTGAACAAGCTCCTGGCCAGCACGGTGCGCGTAAACCGCGTCTGTCTGACTATGGTGTGCAGTTGCGTGAAAAGCAAAAAGTTCGCCGTATCTATGGTGTGCTGGAGCGTCAGTTCCGTAACTACTACAAAGAAGCAGCGCGTCTGAAAGGCAACACCGGTGAAAACCTGTTGGCTCTGCTGGAAGGTCGTCTGGACAACGTTGTATACCGTATGGGCTTCGGCGCCACTCGTGCAGAAGCACGCCAGCTGGTTAGCCATAAAGCAATTATGGTAAACGGTCGTGTTGTTAACATCGCTTCTTATCAGGTTAGTCCGAATGACGTTGTTAGCATTCGTGAGAAAGCGAAGAAGCAGTCTCGCGTGAAAGCCGCTCTGGAGCTGGCTGAGCAGCGTGAAAAGCCAACCTGGCTGGAAGTTGATGCTGGCAAGATGGAAGGTACGTTTAAGCGTAAGCCTGAGCGTTCTGATCTGTCTGCGGACATTAACGAACACCTGATCGTCGAGCTTTACTCCAAGTAAAGCTTAGTACCAAAGAGAGGACACAATGCAGGGTTCTGTGACAGAGTTTCTAAAACCGCGCCTGGTAGATATCGAGCAAGTGAGTTCGACGCACGCCAAGGTGACCCTTGAGCCTTTAGAGCGTGGCTTTGGCCATACTCTGGGTAACGCACTGCGCCGTATTCTGCTCTCATCGATGCCGGGTTGCGCGGTGACCGAGGTTGAGATTGATGGTGTACTACATGAGTACAGCACCAAAGAAGGCGTTCAGGAAGACATCCTGGAAATCCTGCTCAACCTGAAAGGGCTGGCGGTGAGAGTTCAGGGTAAAGATGAAGTTATTCTTACCTTGAATAAATCTGGCATTGGCCCTGTGACTGCAGCCGACATTACCCATGACGGGGATGTCGAAATCGTCAAGCCGCAGCACGTGATCTGCCACCTGACCGATGAGAACGCGTCTATTAGCATGCGTATCAAAGTTCAGCGCGGTCGTGGTTATGTGCCGGCTTCTACCCGAATTCATTCGGAAGAAGATGAGCGCCCAATCGGCCGTCTGCTGGTCGACGCATGCTACAGCCCTGTAGAGCGTATTGCCTACAATGTTGAAGCAGCGCGTGTAGAACAGCGTACCGACCTGGACAAGCTGGTCATCGAAATGGAAACCAACGGCACAATCGATCCTGAAGAGGCGATTCGTCGTGCGGCAACCATTCTGGCTGAACAACTGGAAGCTTTCGTTGACTTACGTGATGTACGTCAGCCGGAAGTGAAAGAAGAGAAACCAGAATTCGATCCGATCCTGCTGCGCCCTGTTGACGATCTGGAATTGACTGTCCGCTCTGCTAACTGCCTTAAAGCAGAAGCTATCCACTATATCGGTGATCTGGTACAGCGTACCGAGGTTGAGCTCCTTAAGACGCCTAACCTGGGTAAAAAATCTCTTACTGAGATTAAAGACGTGCTGGCTTCCCGTGGACTGTCTCTGGGCATGCGCCTGGAAAACTGGCCACCGGCAAGCATCGCTGACGAGTAACCGGATCACAGGTTAAGGTTTTACTGAGAAGGATAAGGTCATGCGCCATCGTAAGAGTGGTCGTCAACTGAACCGCAACAGCAGCCATCGCCAGGCTATGTTCCGCAACATGGCAGGTTCACTGGTTCGTCATGAGATCATCAAGACGACCCTGCCTAAAGCGAAAGAGCTGCGTCGCGTAGTTGAGCCGCTGATTACTCTTGCCAAGACTGATAGCGTAGCTAATCGTCGTCTGGCATTCGCCCGTACTCGTGATAACGAGATCGTGGCAAAACTGTTTAACGAACTGGGCCCGCGTTTCGCGAGCCGCGCCGGTGGTTACACTCGCATTCTGAAGTGTGGCTTCCGTGCAGGCGACAACGCGCCGATGGCATACATCGAGCTGGTTGATCGTTCTGAGTCGAAAGCAGAAGCTGCTGCAGAGTAATCTGTAGTAACGTAAAAAAACCCGCTCCGGCGGGTTTTTTTATATCCGCCGTATCCCCACTTATCTACAATATCTGTACTCTTTTTGTTCATCCCCTGGAGTTGTTGTATGTGGTTACTGGACCAGTGGGCAGAGCGCCATATTACCGATGCACAGACTAAAGGTGAGTTTGATAATCTGCCCGGCAGCGGTGAGCCGCTGGCCCTGGATGATGACTCACATGTGCCGCCTGAACTACGGACTGGCTACCGTTTACTCAAAAATGCCGGTTGCCTTCCCCCGGAGCTTGAACAGCGTAAAGAAGCCATTCAGCTATTGGATCTACTTAAAGGTATTCGTCAGGACGATCCACGGTATCAGGAAGTGAGCCGCCGTTTATCGCTCCTTGAACTAAAACTACGACAGGCGGGGCTGAGTACCGGGTTTTTACGCGGTGAATATGCAGATAAATTGCTGCATAAGATTAATGATGACTAACGGAGCTTGTATGTATCGTATTGGTGAACTGGCAAAGCTGGCAGAAGTGACGCCCGATACCATCCGCTACTATGAAAAGCAGCAGATGATGGAGCATGAAGTGCGTACGGAGGGTGGTTTCCGGCTCTACACGGAAAACGATCTTCAGCGCCTAAAGTTTATCCGCTATGCCCGGCAGTTGGGCTTTACGCTTGAGTCGATCCGGGAACTGTTGTCGATCCGTGTCGATCCTGAACACCATACCTGCCAGGAGTCGAAAGGAATCGTGCAGGAAAGGCTGAAAGAGGTCGAATCACGAATTGCGGAATTACAGAGTATGCAGCGTTCATTGCAGAGGCTGAACGATGCCTGCTGTGGAACGGCACACAGCAGCGTCTATTGTTCAATTCTGGAAGCACTGGAACAAGGCGCCAGCGGAGTAAAGCAGGAGTGTTGATTTATTGACCTGATGAGCCTACACTCGCGCCGTTAAACCATACAAACTGGAGTTATTATGAGTCGTTATCAGCATACGAAAGGGCAGATAAAAGACAACGCCATTGAGGCATTACTGCACGATCCGCTTTTCAGACAACGTGTTGAAAAAAATAAGAAAGGGAAAGGAAGTTATCTGCGTAAAGGCAAACATGGCAATCGGGGTAACTGGGAGGCCAGTGGCAAGAAAGTGAATCACTTTTTTACCACTGGCTTTCTGCTTATTAAGGCTTGTTAAGAACGGTTGTTTTGTTCTTTCAGAAGATCGCGGATCTCAGAAAGCAATACTTCTTCCGTTGTCGGCGCTGGCGCTTCCGTCGGTTCTTCTTTCTTACGATTCAGTTTGTTGATCAGTTTGATAGCCATGAAGATAGCAAACGCCACAATAACAAAATCAAAGACGTTCTGAATAAACACACCGTAATGCATCACGACTGCCGGGATATCTCCCTGCGCTTCGCGTAGCGTAAAGGCAAACTGTTTAAAATCGATCCCGCCAATTAACAAACCCAGAGGCGGCATAATGATATCAGCAACCAGAGAAGAAACGATCTTCCCGAATGCCGCACCAATAATCACACCCACTGCCAAATCAACAACATTCCCGCGCATCGCGAATTCGCGAAACTCTTTAATAAAGCTCATTTTATTCTCCCTATGCAACTGACGTTTATAAGTTTAACAAATGTTAAGGCATTTTCCATTTATGGATTGTTTAAAGGAGAATTTATTAGGCCCTGATAAAACAGGGGAATTAAAGAGGGCGCTGCATTAGCGCCCGAATAATTACAGGAAGAAAGGACTTGGCTGGAATAAGCGTTCGACGTCGGTAATAAACTTTTTATCCGTCAGGAACATAATCACATGATCGCCTTGTTCAATGCGCAAATTGTCATTGGCAATCATTACATCGTTACCGCGAACCACTGCGCCAATTATTGTTCCCGGTGGAAGTTTAATTTCATCAATGGCACGGCCTACGACGCGAGATGTACTTTCATCACCGTGGGCAACGGCTTCAATTGCTTCTGCTACACCACGACGTAGCGATGACACTCCCACAATATCGGCTTTACGCACATGGCTGAGTAACGCGGAAATCGTGGCCTGCTGTGGCGAAATGGCAATATCAATGACGCTCCCCTGGACGAGATCCACATAGGCGCGACGTTGAATGAGCACCATTACTTTCTTCGCACCCATCCGTTTGGCCAGCATTGCCGACATAATGTTGGCTTCATCATCGTTGGTGACTGCAATAAACAGATCAACCTGATCAATATGCTCTTCAGCCAGCAGTTCCTGATCCGATGCATCGCCAAAAAAGACGATCGTATTTTGCAGTTTTTCGGCAAGTTCGGAGGCCCGCTGTTGATCGCGCTCGATCAGTTTGACGCTGTAATCTTTTTCCAGACGACGCGCGAGACCGGCACCGATATTTCCCCCGCCGACTAACATAATACGCTTATAGGGTTTCTCCAGACGTTGCAGTTCGCTCATTACCGCGCGGATATGCTGCGATGCGGCAATAAAAAAGACTTCATCGCCTGCTTCTACAATAGTCGACCCCTGGGGGCGAATGGGGCGGTCATGACGGAATATCGCGGCGACGCGGGTATCAATATGCGGCATATGCTCACGCATCGTGGATAACGCGTTCCCGATCAGCGGCCCGCCATAATAGGCTTTCACTACCGCAAGACTGACTTTACCTTCGGCGAAATTAACGACCTGCAATGCGCCGGGATATTCGATCAGGCGATAAATGTTATCGATGACCAGTTGCTCTGGCGCAATAAGATGGTCGATGGGGACGGCTTCAGAGTGGAAGAGTTTATCCGCATCGCGGACATAATCTGGCGAGCGGATACGGGCGATACGATTTGGCGTATTGAAGAGTGAATAGGCCACCTGGCAGGCGACCATATTCGTTTCATCGGAACTGGTCACGGCGACCAGCATATCCGCATCGTCTGCACCCGCTTCACGCAGTACGCGGGGGTGAGAGCCATGCCCTTGCACGACGCGGAGATCGAACTTGTCCTGTAAACTACGCAGGCGTTCGCCATTGATATCGACCACCGTGATGTCGTTGTTCTCTCCGACCAGGTTTTCAGCCAGCGTGCCGCCGACCTGCCCTGCGCCCAGAATGATAATTTTCATCAGTCGCGACCCGTTATCTCATCACTTTTTGATTAGCTTAGCGTAAAAGAAGCCGTCACCTTCTTCCGCACCTGGCAGATTTTGCACGCCCGGTTGAGCGGGGGTTCCGGTGCTGGTCAGGGTGGCGTCCGGGGTGCGCTGTAAAAAGGCCTGAATCTGTTGGCTATTCTCTTCCGGCAGGACAGAACAGGTCGCGTAGACCAGTGTTCCGCCTGACTTTAAATGTGGCCATATGGCATCCAGAATTTCCGACTGTAATTTTGCCAGTTCAGCAATATCACGATCGCGGCGTAGCCATTTGATATCCGGGTGACGACGAATGACGCCGGTGGCTGAACAAGGCGCATCCAGCAGAATACGGTCAAATTTCTGCTCGCCACACCATTGCGCGGGATATCGACCATCACCCTGTTTGACGGTTGCCTTCATCCCCAGACGTTTAAGGTTATCGTAAACGCGTGAAAGACGCTGTTCGTCGACATCGACAGCTAACACCTGCGCTTCAGGCGCGGCTTCGAGTATATGCGTTGTTTTACCCCCCGGTGCGGCGCACAAATCCAGGATTTGCTCGCCGTTTTGCGGGGCGAGGAAGCTAACACAGCCTTGCGCGGAAGCATCCTGAACCGTTACCCAACCCTCTTCAAAACCGGGTAAGGCATGAACCGGAGCCGGAGACTCAAGACGTAGGGCGTCAGGATAGGCCGAATGGGGAAAACCATTCATTCCTGCGTCCTGTAATAACGTGAGCCAGCTGTCGCGTGAATGATGTGTACGGTTCACGCGTAACCACATTGGAGGACGTTGGTTGTTGGCTTCGACAATCGCTTCCCATTGGGTGGGATAGGATTTTTGCAGGCGCTTTAGCAGCCAGGACGGATGCAGAAAACGCGCCTCGCTGGTCGCAAACTCAGCCAGCAACGCCTCCTGCTGACGCTGAAACTGACGCAAAACGCCATTGATCAGCCCTTTAAGCTGTGGGCGCTTAATAGCAACAGCACCTTCAACCGTTTCCGCGAGGGCTGCATGTGGTGGAATTCGTGTGTGCAATAGCTGGTAAAACCCTACCATGATCAGGTAATGCACGGTGCGTTGCTTACCGGTCATCGGGCGAGACATTAATTTATTAATCAGCCACTCCAGCTGCGAAAGGGTGCGCAACACGCCAAAGCACAGCTCCTGAAGCAGCGCTTTGTCTTTATCGGAGACTTTTTGCTGTAGTGGTGGCAGGACATTACTTAAGGATTGCCCTTGCTCAACGACCTGCTCAACGGCCTGTGCCGCCAGACTGCGTAAATTTTGTTTTTTCATAACCGCAAAAATAAAAATGCCCGGTAACACCGGGCGTAGTAAGACGTGACCGTCAGGCCAGACGGTTGCCAGGAATAAACCATTCCCGACGTGAATTTAAAAGATCCTGCGCGCTCATTGCCTTCTTACCTGCGGGTTGAAGGGAGAGCAGGTTCAGGATGCCGTTGCCGGTTGCAACCTGAATACCTTGTTTAGTCGCGTCAAGAATGGTGCCCGGTTCCGCTTGCGTTACGCGCTCTATCACTGACGCCTGCCACACTTTTACCGGCTGACCGTCAATTTCCATCCAGCTCATTGGCCAGGGATTAAAGGCGCGGATGCAGCGTTCAAGCTGTGCAGCAGAGAGAGACCAGTCCATACGCGCCTCTTCTTTGCTAAGTTTCTCAGCGTGAGTGGCCAGGGCGTTGTCCTGTACTTCTGGCTTCGCGGTACCGTTTTCTAACTGTTTCAGCGTTTCAATCAGCCCCTGTGGACCAAGATCCGCCAGCTTGTCATACAGCGTGCCGCTGGTGTCTTTCTCGGTGATTGGACAGGCAAGTTTATAGAGCATATCGCCAGTATCCAGACCCACATCCATTTGCATGATGGTTACGCCCGTTTCGGCATCACCAGCCCAAAGTGAACGTTGGATCGGCGCTGCGCCACGCCAGCGCGGGAGCAGGGAACCGTGAACGTTGATGCAGCCGAGTCGCGGCATATCAAGCACCGCTTTTGGCAGAATCAGGCCATACGCCACCACGACCATTACGTCAGCGTGTAAGTCCGCGACTAAATGCTGGTTTTCTTGTGGGCGCAAGGAGGCGGGCTGAAAAACCGCTATTCCTTTCTCTTCCGCCAGCACTTTCACCGGGCTGGGCATCAGCTTTTTACCGCGTCCTGCCGGGCGGTCGGGTTGGGTAAACACGCCAACGACGTTGTGTCCAGAAGACAACAGCGCGTCAAGATGACGCGCTGCAAAGTCAGGTGTACCCGCAAAAATAATACGTAGTGAGTCTGACACGTTGATTCTTGTCCTTAAGCTCGGGCGTTCAGGCGGTCGAGTTTCTCAACTTTCTGACGAATACGTTGTTGCTTCAGCGGCGACAGATAATCGATAAACAGTTTACCGACCAGGTGATCCATCTCGTGCTGAATACAGATGGCCAACAGACCGTCTGCTTCCAGCTCAAAAGATTGACCGTCGCGGTCGAGTGCGCGAATTTTCACTTTCTCCGCACGCGGCACTAAAGCACGCTGTTCTGGAATAGACAGACAGCCTTCTTCAATCCCCGTCTCACCGCTTTTTTCCAGCAGTTCCGGGTTGATTAACACCAGACGCTCGTCGCGGTTTTCCGAAACATCAATCACGATGATACGTTGATGAATATCGACCTGCGTTGCCGCCAGGCCAATACCTTCTTCTGCATACATCGTTTCGAACATATCATCGACGATACGCTGAATTTCTGCATTCACTTCTTCTACCGGTTTTGCGACTTTGCGAAGACGCTCGTCCGGAATATGTAACACTTGCAAAACTGCCATAATTATCCAGAGTTGTGTTCAGGAGTTGGAAAGATTATTACCTCTATTCTAGACAAAACCCCCTCCGATTGACAGCATCAGTGACCAATCGCAAAGATTGCCAGGACAGCTTGTGGCAGGGGGATAAAGGATGACCCGTACCGAAATTTGGTTACGTTTGATGCATGTGAGTGAATTGTATGGCGATGCAATGTTGAGCATTGCGAATTTGCTCATACAACAGCGTCAGATTGATAAGACTTTACTTCAGAACGCAGGGTTAACGTCCCGACAAGCGGAGCGCTTTTTAACCGTCCCGCAAAAAGCGCTGGATGACGCGCAGCACTGGCTTGAGCAACCTCATCACCATTTGATTCTGGCCGGCAGCGCGCGTTATCCGGCACAGTTGAATGCGATTGCAGATTATCCCGGTGCTTTTTTTGTTGCGGGTGATCCAGAATGTCTCCAGAACTTCCAGCTTGGCGTCGTCGGAAGCCGGACACCTTCCTGGTATGGCGAGCGATGGGGGCGTTTGTTCTGTGAAAGTCTTGCCGTAAAAGGGGTGACGATTACCAGCGGGCTGGCGAGAGGAGTTGATGGCGTTGCGCATAAAGCCGCCTTAAACGCGAACGGGAAAAGCGTGGCTGTGCTGGGCAACGGTCTGGGAAGTATCCATCCCCGACGGCATACCCGGCTGGCTGAGGGGCTGATAGACGCCGGTGGCGCGCTGGTGTCGGAGTTTCCATTAGCGACGCTCCCTTTACCGCACCATTTTCCCCGACGAAACCGCATCATTAGCGGCCTGAGCAAAGGCGTGCTGGTGGTTGAAGCGGCACTACGAAGCGGTTCTTTGGTTACCGCGCGCTGTGCGCTGGAGCAAGGGAGGGATGTCTTTGCCTTGCCAGGGCCGATAGGCAGCCCTGGCAGTGAAGGGCCGCATTGGTTGATCAAACAGGGCGCCACTCTTGTGACGGCGCCAGAGGATATTCTGGAAAATTTGCAATACGGCTTACATTGGCTGCCAGATGAGGCCGAAAATTCACTTTATTCACCAGATCAGGAAGCCGCAGCATTGCCATTTCCTATGCTCCTGGCTAACGTAGGAGATGAGGTAACACCTGTTGACGTCGTCGCTGAACGTGCCGGCCAACCTGTGCCAGAGGTAGTGGCTCAGCTACTCGAACTGGAGTTAGCAGGATGGATCGCAGCTGTACCCGGCGGCTATGTCCGATTAAGGAGGGCAAGCCATGTTCGACGTACTAATGTATTTGTTTGAGACTTACATCCATAACGAAGCTGAATTGCGTGTGGATCAGGACAAACTGGAACGGGATCTTACCGACGCTGGCTTTGACCGTGAAGACATCTACAACGCGCTACTGTGGCTGGAAAAGCTTGCTGATTATCAGGAAGGCCTCGCCGAACCTATGCAACTGGCTTCCGATCCGCTCTCCGTACGTATTTACACGGCAGAGGAGTGCAATCGACTGGATGCCAGCTGTCGGGGGTTTCTGTTATTCCTCGAGCAGATTCAGGTGCTAAACCTCGAAACGCGAGAAATGGTGATTGAACGCGTGCTCGCGCTGGATACCGCAGAATTCGATCTGGAAGACCTGAAGTGGGTGATCCTGATGGTTTTATTTAACATTCCGGGTTGTGAAAATGCGTATCAGCAAATGGAAGAATTACTCTTTGAAGTGAATGAAGGTATGCTGCATTAATCGATCTTCATTCAGCATGAGTTGTTATGGCTAAATCAGCACTGTTTACGGTGCATAAAAATGAGCCCTGCCCACAGTGCGGGGCTGAACTTGTTATTCGCTCCGGGAAACACGGTCCTTTTCTCGGCTGCTCACACTATCCAGAATGTGATTATGTCCGTCCGCTGAAATCGTCAGCAGACGGGCATATCGTCAAAGTTCTGGAGGGGAAGTTTTGCCCGGCATGTGGTGCGGAGCTGGTATTGCGGCAGGGGCGGTTCGGCATGTTTATCGGTTGCAGTGACTACCCCGCGTGTGGTCATACCGAACTGATCGACAAACCAGACGAAACTGCCATTACCTGCCCTCAGTGCCAAAAAGGTCATCTGGTTCAACGGCGTTCCCGTTATGGTAAAACCTTTCATTCCTGCGATCGCTATCCTGAATGTCAGTTTGTCATTAACTTCAAACCGATAGCCGGAGAGTGTCCTGAATGTCACTATCCGCTACTCATCGAAAAGAAAACCGCGCAGGGTGTGAAGCACTTTTGCGCCAGTAAACAATGTGGAAAGCCGGTTCCGGCGGAACAACAAAGTGAATAATAACCTGCCCACAGACGCTATCGCGGCAGCGGTAGCGGTACTGCATAAAGAATGTGTCATCGCGTATCCCACAGAAGCTGTTTTCGGTGTCGGGTGCGATCCTGATAGTGAAACGGCGGTCAACCGCTTACTGGAATTGAAACAGCGTCCGGTTGAAAAAGGCCTCATTTTAATTGCGGCAAATTTTGAGCAGCTTAAGCCATATATTGATGACAGCATGCTGACAGATACGCAACGAGAAGCGATCTTTGCGTGCTGGCCTGGCCCGGTGACGTTTGTTTTTCCTGCACCGGCGACAACGCCGCGCTGGTTGACGGGACGTTTTGATTCGCTGGCGGTTCGCGTTACGGATCACCCGCTGGTGGTCTCATTGTGCCAGGCTTATGGCAAACCGTTAGTTTCCACCAGTGCGAATTTGACAGGGTTGCCTCCCTGCCGCACGGTCGAAGAAGTACGGGCGCAGTTTGGCGCGGATTTCCCCGTTGTTGAGGGTGAAACGGGAGGACGCCTGAATCCTTCTGAAATTCGTGATGCCTTGACGGGCGAGCTGTTTCGACAGGGGTAATACGATGGAAACCTATGCTGTTTTTGGTAACCCGATTGCGCACAGCAAGTCGCCATTTATTCATCAGCAGTTTGCGCAGCAACTGAAGATAGATCATCTCTATGGGCGTGTTCTGGCGCCGGTTGATGATTTCGTGAATACCCTTAACGCCTTCTTTGCGCAAGGAGGGAAAGGGGCGAACGTTACCGTTCCTTTTAAAGAGGAAGCGTTTGCACGCGCAGATGAACTGACGGAGCGTGCGGCGCTTGCCGGGGCGGTGAATACCCTGAAACGCCTTGATGATGGTCGCTTGCTGGGGGATAACACTGACGGTATCGGTCTGTTGAGCGATCTTGAACGTTTGTCTTTCATTCGTCCGGGGCTACGCATCCTGCTGATTGGGGCGGGGGGGGCTTCCAGGGGCGTACTGTTACCGCTGCTATCAATGGATTGTGCGGTTACTATCGCGAACCGAACCGCTTCCCGTGCTGAAGAACTGGCGCAAATCTTCGCTCATACCGGCAGTGTTCAGGCCCTTCGTCTTGATGCGCTGGAAGGCCATGAATTCGATCTGATCATCAATGCGACATCCAGTGGAATTAGCGGTGATATTCCCGCGATCCCGTCATCGCTCATTCATCCTGCTGTCTGTTGCTACGATATGTTTTATCAAAAGGGAAATACGCCGTTCCTTGCCTGGTGTGCGGAGCAAGGGGCAAAACGGTATGCCGATGGTTTGGGGATGCTGGTGGGGCAAGCCGCGCATGCTGTTTTTCTCTGGCATGGCGTGTTGCCTGACGTGGAACCTGTTATTGCAACGCTGAAGCAGGAACTGTCGGCATGAACCAGGCTATTCAGTTTCCTGACAGAGAAGAGTGGGACGCGGACCTTGAGGCCGTTAGCTTTCCCGCACTGGTGAATGGGATGCAGTTAATGTGTGCTATCAAGGGAACCACGCTGGCGCATCGCTTTGGCGGCGATACGCCAGAACGGTGGCTGGCAGACTTTTGTGAACATCGCTGGGATCTGGAAGAAGAAGCGGAAGCGTTGATCCAGTCCCAGCAAGAAGACGATCAGGGTTGGGTCTGGCTGTCTTGACTCAGGTATTCATCTTTCCATTTCACATAGTTATTTGCGGAGTACTGTAGCCCGGCTTTCTCTTCATCACTTAGCGGACGGATCTGCTTCACCGGACTCCCCAGATACAGATAGCCGCTTTCCAGGCGCTTGTTTTGCGGCACCAGGCTGCCAGCGCCGATCATGACGTCATCTTCTATTACCGCGCCATCCAGCAGAATGGACCCCATGCCAACCAGAACCCGGTTGCCGATAGTGCAGCCGTGGAGCATGACTTTATGCCCGACAGTGACATCTTCACCCACAATAAGCGGATTACCTTGCGGGTTAGTGGTGGATTTGTGCGTCACATGCAGCACGCTGCCGTCCTGGATATTTGAGCGGGCGCCAATCTCTACATAGTTCACATCGCCACGAATGACGACCAGCGGCCAGATCCCGACGTCATCAGCCAGACGAACATCGCCAATGACGACGCTACTGGAATCGATCATCACGCGTTGCCCGATCTGTGGGAAAAGATCCTTATAAGGACGTAATACGTCAGACATGTTTACCTCAACGAAAGAGAACAGTAATGAAGACTTTGGTTGGATTATTGGCGCTACGCAAGTGTTTCAGGTATCAAAAATCAGCCAAATTGCGCAGGAATGTAGCGAAAGGGGTAAAAAACAGGCATTCAGCAAAAAAGATCCAAAAAACGCTTGTGCAAAAAAATGGGATCCCTATAATGCGCCTCCGTTGAGACGACAAAGTGAAACGCTTCACAAGATGGTCGGAACAACGAAGAGAAAAATCCTGAAAAATGGGGTTGACTCTGAAAGAGGAAAGCGTAATATACGCCACCTCGCGACAGAGCGCTAAAGCGCGTCGCAACTGCTCTTTAACAATTTATCAGACAATCTGTGTGGGCACTCAAAGTGACATGGATTCTTAATGTCTTCGGACAATAAATGAATACCAAGTCTCTGAGTGAACACGTAATTCATTACGAAGTTTAATTCACGAGCATCAAACTTAAATTGAAGAGTTTGATCATGGCTCAGATTGAACGCTGGCGGCAGGCCTAACACATGCAAGTCGAACGGTAACAGGAAGCAGCTTGCTGCTTTGCTGACGAGTGGCGGACGGGTGAGTAATGTCTGGGAAACTGCCTGATGGAGGGGGA
>NZ_JAOWFR010000018.1:0-84733 GCF_030333565.1 Citrobacter sp. CK185
TTGTTCCGTGTCAGTGGAGGCGCATTATAGGGAGTTATTCCGGCCTGACAAGGGGAAATTTAAAATTATTTTCCGACTGCGTGTTTTTTATTCTTTACGTTTATTTTGCCAACGATTTGTTGGTTAATTGGGCGATGTCGCGGGCAAAATTCGCCACTTGTTCCCAGTCGGTATAGACCACTTCTTTACTCGTATCCGTTTCACCGCCAGACATCTTCATAATGAGCTTAATCATCAGACGGTCATACCAGCGGTAACGAGGGTAACGAAGCGCGCCAGCAATAACGGCGCAAAGATCGGGTCGCCACTGCGAACTCATCAGAAACTTGCGCGCGTAGCTGTTGGTCTGCGGTGTGCGCTTTTCAGGTTTACGCGCGACAAGGTTAACGGAATAAAACGCACTCGGCATCGCGTTCAGGCGCGTAGCGTGCTTCTTCACAAACTCCTGGAAAGCGGCATGGTAATGCCCATAACGAATAGAGGCGCCAATCACCACGCGATCGTAACTTTGCCAGTCCAGCTCTTCAGTACGATGGAGATTAATCACATCCGCCCAGATCCCCAGCTCCTTTAATTCCGAGGCCAGATAAGAAGCTATCTCGCGCGTTTGTCCGTCCCGGGTAGAAAAAAGAATCAATGTTTTCACGTGTTACTCCATTATTCACGCCAGAAGGTAGGGGTAAAAAGTACCAGCAAAGTAAAGACTTCAAGACGACCAAATAACATATTGGCGATCAGAATCCATTTCGCAACAGGGTTCATGCTGGCAAAGTTGTCCGCAACCACACCTAACCCTGGCCCCAGGTTGTTAAGGGTCGCCACAACGGAGGCAAACGCGGAAAAGTCATCCACGCCAGTCGCGATAATGGCCAGCATACTGACAATAAAGACTAAGGCATAAGCAGAAAAGAATCCCCATACCGCTTCGAGGATACGTTCCGGCAACGCACGGTGCCCCAGTTTTATACTGTAAACCGCATTCGGATGGACCAGACGCTTCAGTTCACGGTTCCCCTGTTTGAACAGCAGCAGGATGCGGATCACCTTCAGCCCGCCGCCCGTTGACCCCGCACAGCCGCCGATAAACGCAGAGCATAACAGCAGCACCGGCAGAAAGAGCGGCCAGCGGGCGATGCTGTCGGTGGTAAACCCGGCGGTTGTCGCCATTGATACGACCTGAAAGAACGCCTGGTTGAGCGTGGTCAGCGCCGAGTTATAGATATCGTGGAACCACAGCACCAGCGTACAGATCACTACCAGCGTCAACTGAACGCCAATGAACATGCGAAATTCAGGGTCACGCCAGTAAACTTTCAGGCTGCGCCCGCTTAATAAAGAGAAGTGCAGACCGTAGTTACAGCCAGAGATCAGCAAGAAGATAGCCATGATGCTGTTAATGGTCGGGCTATCGAAATAACCGACGCTGGCATCGTGCGTAGAGAAACCGCCGATCGCGATAGTAGAAAAACTGTGCCCAATGGCGTCAAACGCGGGCATTCCGGCGAACCATAGCGCCAGCGCGCAGGCCACCGTCAGTAACACATAAATCAGCCATAGCGTCTTTGCCGTTTCCGCAATACGCGGGCGCATTTTATTGTCTTTCAGCGGCCCCGGCATTTCTGCGCGGTAGAGCTGCATCCCCCCGACGCCGAGGATAGGGAGAATCGCCACCGCCAGCACAATGATCCCCATCCCGCCAAACCATTGCAGCATCTGGCGGTAAAAGAGAATCGCGTGCGGTAAAGAGTCCAGCCCCACCAGCGTCGTCGCGCCCGTTGTCGTTAAGCCGGAGAATGATTCAAAAAAAGCATCGGTAATGGTGAGGTTCGGGCTTTCAGAGAAGATAAACGGCAACGCCCCCACGCTTCCCAGTACGGTCCAGAACAGCACCACAATGAGAAACCCTTCGCGGGATTTAAGCTCGCCTTTCTCCCGGCGGTTGGGCCACCACAGCAGAGAGCCGATCACCAGTGCGACAAAGAATGTCTGCGTGAATGCCCGCCCCGCCCCATCACGGTAGATCAACGCAACCAGTCCAGGGAGGATCATTGTTCCCGAAAATAAAATGACCAACAGTCCAACGATTCGGGTAATGGCGCGAAAATGCATCTCTGCCGCTTCCTTTGTTCTTCAAAATGAGGTGGGATTATTCTTCAATCGCTAACAATTGCAATGAACCACGGCTAAAATCCGCCAGCCTTGCTGAAAATTCATCCACATTTGCATAAGGAAGCGCCACCCTGAGCCGAACGAATGCCTGATAATCGCTGGTAACGATTTGACCGGCAAACTGCCCTAATAATGCTTCTATTCCGGCCAGTTGGCCGTACTCACACTGCAAAGTATATTCGGTTAACGGCGTCTTGCGCTGCGTCGTTAACTGACGCAACGCCTGATTCACGCCGCCGCCGTAGGCTTTTACCAGCCCACCGGTGCCGAGCAGAATACCGCCATAGTAACGCACCACAACAGCGGTGATCTCGCCAACGCCGCTGCCCATTAGCTGGGCAAGCATCGGTTTGCCCGCCGTTCCCGCCGGTTCGCCATCATCAGAAAATCCCAGCTGTTGTGAATCATCCGGCGCGCCCGCCACCCATGCCACGCAATGATGACGCGCATCTGGATGCGCCGCTCTGACAGCATCAACAAAGGCTTTCGCCGCTTCAACACCGTCCGTGTGGGCGAGCAGCGTAATGAAGCGGCTTTTTTTGATCTCTTCCTCGACAGTGACCGGCGCCGCAGGGATTAACCAGCTGTCCATCACGCCAGTTTCAAATCCCGCGTCATATTTTCAACACCGTTTTCGTGAATCACCACGTTGTCTTCAATACGAATGCCGCCGAACGGTTTCAGCGCTTCAATTTTCTGCCAGTTGAAGTGCTTGCTGAATTGCCCCTCGCGCCACGGCGCCAACAGCGATTCGATAAAGTAGATCCCCGGCTCAATGGTCAACACCATGCGCGGTTGCAGCACGCGGGTGCAGCGCAGATAAGGGTATTTCGACGGCGCGGCCAGATGCGTCCCGGTATCGTCCTGCATAAAGCCTGCAACATCATGAACCTGAAGACCCAGTTGATGACCAATACCGTGCGGCATAAACGGCCCGGTGAGATTGTTCTCGACCATCGCTTCTTCGCTGATATCGGTGACAATCTGATGCTTACGCAGCAATTTCGCGATGCGTTGATGGAACTGAATGTGATAATCCACGTAGCTGACGCCCGCTTTCATGGTCGCAATCAGCGCCAGCTGTTCGTCATTCACATCTTTGATTAACTGAGCGTAATCGGTGTCATTGTTTGCCGCCCAGGTACGCGTCAGGTCTGCGGCATAACCGTTATATTCCGCCCCGGCATCCAGCAGGAAGCTGCGCATTTCAGACGGCGCGCGATGATCCAGTTTGGTGTAATGAAGAACCGAAGCGTGCTCGTTGAGCGCCACGATATTGCTATAAGGCACATCGGTGTCACGGTGGCCGGTCGCGGTCAGGTAAGCCAGGTTAATGTCGAACTCACTCATACCGGAACGGAACGCTTCTTCTGCTGCGCGATGGCCGTTCACCGCCGTTTTCTGCGCTTCACGCATACAGGCCAGTTCGTAATCCGTTTTGTACGCACGGTAGTAATGCAGGTAATCGATCACTCCTTTCGGGTTGATGTTGCTGGCGGCGATATCCAGTTGCAACGCCCGCTCCGGCACCGGACCGATGTAACCGATATTACCGCGCGCGGCAGGGAGCTGGCTGCCAATACCGTCGGCTTTCGGCAGGGCAATCACCTCTACCTCTTCGGTCCAGAACGACGTGGGCAGCGGCTCAACGTTGTGCCAGTAATCCACCGGCAGGTAGAACCACAGTTTGGGTTTATTCACGCCATCGACCAGCAACCAGCAATTTGGAACCTGTGTGACCGGTACCCAGGCTTTAAACTGCGGGTTAACTTTAAACGGATAGGGATGGTCGTCGAGGAAGACGTTGATAAGCTCGCCGGAGTGAATAAGTAGCGCATCCAGCTTAAAACGCGCCAGTGCGTCACGCGTCCGTTCTTGTAAGGTAACGATATGATTTTTATAGAGTGCGGCCAGTGATTCCATTTTCTACCCTTCTGTTTTTTTGACCTCGAGTCTCCGCATCTTAGCACATCGCTCCAGGAGAGCGTGATTTCTGCCGAGCGTGATCGCATCGGCATTTTTTTAATCTCTCATTTGCATTTTTTTAACACAAAATACACACTCGCTTCATCTGGTATGACCAGATCACCTTGCGGATTCAGGAGACTGACATGCTTTACAAAGGCGACACCCTGTACCTCGACTGGCTGGAAGATGGCATCGCCGAACTGGTGTTCGATGCCCCAGGATCGGTCAATAAACTCGACACTGCGACCGTCGCCAGCCTCGGCCAGGCGCTGGACGTGCTGGAAAAGCAAACAGATTTAAAAGGGCTGCTGCTGCGCTCTAACAAAGCAGCCTTTATTGTCGGTGCTGATATCACCGAATTCCTTTCGCTGTTCCTTGTTCCTGAAGAACAGTTAAGCCAGTGGCTGCACTTTGCCAACAGCGTCTTTAATCGCCTCGAAGATTTACCGGTACCAACGCTTTCCGCCATCAATGGCTATGCGCTGGGTGGCGGCTGCGAGTGCGTACTGGCGACCGATTATCGTCTGGTGACGCCGGATCTGCGCATTGGCCTGCCAGAAACGAAGCTGGGCATCATGCCGGGCTTTGGCGGTTCTGTCCGTATGCCGCGTATGCTGGGCGCTGACAGCGCGCTGGAAATTATTGCTGCCGGGAAAGACATCGGCGCTGAGCAGGCGCTGAAAATCGGCCTGGTTGACGGTATCGTGAAACCGGAAAAACTGCTTGATGGCGCAATAGCGGTATTACGTCAGGCGATTGACGGCTCACTGGACTGGAAAGCCAAACGCCAGCCGAAGCTGGAACCGTTGAAGCTCAGTAAAATTGAAGCGGCGATGAGCTTTACCATCGCCAAAGGTATGGTGGCGCAGACAGCCGGGAAGTATTACCCCGCCCCGATGACCGCCGTGAAAACGATCGAAGCCGCCGCACGCTTTGGCCGTGAAGAAGCGCTGAATCTGGAAAATAAAAGCTTTGTCCCGCTGGCGCATACCAATGAAGCCCGCGCGCTGGTCGGCATCTTCCTCAACGATCAGTTCGTGAAAGGTAAAGCGAAAAAGCTGACCAAAGACGTTGAAACACCGAAGCAGGCAGCCGTACTGGGCGCAGGTATTATGGGCGGCGGCATCGCTTACCAGTCAGCCTGGAAAGGCGTGCCGGTGATCATGAAAGATATCAACGACAAATCCCTGACGCTGGGCATGACCGAAGCGGCGAAACTGCTGAATAAGCAGCTGGAACGCGGCAGGATCGACGGCCTGAAACTGGCGGGCGTGATTTCAACGATTCACCCAACGCTGAACTACGCCGGTTTTGATCGCGTTGATGTGGTGGTCGAAGCGGTAGTGGAAAACCCGAAAGTGAAGAAAGCGGTACTGGCGGAGACCGAAGACAACGTCCGCCCGGATACCGTGCTGGCGTCAAATACGTCCACCATTCCAATTAGCGAACTGGCAAGCGCGCTGAAGCGCCCGGAAAACTTCTGCGGCATGCACTTCTTTAACCCGGTACACCGGATGCCGCTGGTTGAAATCATTCGCGGCGAGAAAAGCTCGGATGAAACCATCGCTAAAGTCGTCGCCTGGGCCAGCAAAATGGGCAAAACGCCGATTGTGGTCAACGACTGCCCCGGCTTCTTTGTTAACCGCGTACTGTTCCCGTATTTTGCCGGTTTCAGCCAGCTACTGCGCGACGGCGCCGATTTCCGCAAAGTCGACAAAGTGATGGAGAAACAGTTTGGCTGGCCGATGGGCCCGGCTTATCTGCTGGATGTGGTCGGGATTGATACCGCGCATCATGCGCAGGCAGTCATGGCGGCCGGTTTCCCACAGCGTATGCAGAAAGATTATCGTGATGCCATCGACGCGCTGTTTGACGCCAGCCGCTATGGTCAGAAAAACGGTCTGGGATTCTGGCGCTATAAAGAAGACAGCAAAGGCAAGCCGAAGAAAGAAGAAGATGCGGCCGTGGACAGCCTGCTGGCAGAGGTCAGCCAGCCGAAGCGCGACTTCAGCGACGAAGAGATTATCGCCCGCATGATGATTCCGATGGTCAACGAAGTGGTGCGCTGTCTGGAAGAAGGCATCATCGCCAGTCCGGCAGAAGCGGATATGGCGCTGGTTTACGGTCTGGGCTTCCCTCCGTTCCACGGCGGCGCGTTCCGCTGGCTGGATACGCTCGGCAGCGCAAAATATCTCGATATGGCGCAGCAGTATCAGCACCTCGGCCCACTCTATGAAGTGCCGGAAGGTCTGCGTAACAAAGCGCGCCATAACGAACCGTACTATCCCCCGGTTGAGCCAGCCCGCCCGGTTGGCGACCTGAAAACGGCTTAAGGAGTCACAATGGAACAGGTTGTCATTGTCGATGCAATTCGCACCCCGATGGGCCGTTCAAAGGGCGGCGCATTTCGTAACGTGCGGGCAGAAGATCTCTCCGCACACTTAATGCGCAGTCTGCTGGCGCGTAATCCCGCGCTGGAAGCAACCGCTATCGACGACATTTACTGGGGCTGCGTGCAACAAACGCTGGAGCAGGGTTTTAACATCGCCCGCAACGCCGCGCTACTGGCTGAAATCCCCCACTCCGTTCCGGCGGTCACCGTTAACCGTCTGTGTGGTTCCTCCATGCAGGCGCTGCACGATGCCGCACGGATGATCATGACCGGCGACGCACAGGCGTGCCTGATTGGCGGCGTGGAGCATATGGGCCATGTACCAATGAGTCATGGCGTCGATTTCCATCCCGGCCTGAGCCGCAACGTGGCCAAAGCCGCCGGGATGATGGGGCTGACGGCAGAAATGCTTTCCCGTATGCACGGCATCAGCCGTGAAATGCAGGATGCGTTTGCCGCACGTTCACACGCCCGCGCCTGGGCAGCCACGCAGTCCGGCGCGTTTAAAAACGAGATCATCCCGACCGGTGGTCATGACGCCGACGGCGTGCTGAAGCAGTTTAACTACGACGAAGTCATCCGCCCGGAGACCACCGTCGAAGCGCTGTCGACTCTGCGCCCCGCGTTTGATCCGGTCAGCGGCACCGTGACCGCAGGCACCTCTTCCGCCCTCTCCGATGGCGCAGCCGCCATGCTGGTAATGAGCGAAAGCCGTGCGCGTGAACTGGGTCTGCAACCACGCGCCCGCATTCGTTCAATGGCGGTTGTCGGTTGCGATCCCTCAATTATGGGTTACGGCCCGGTTCCGGCGTCAAAACTGGCGCTGAAAAAAGCAGGGCTTGCCGCCAGCGATATCGATTTGTTTGAAATGAACGAAGCGTTTGCCGCGCAGATCCTGCCGTGTATAAAAGATCTGGGACTGATGGAGCAGATTGACGAGAAGATCAACCTCAACGGCGGCGCGATCGCACTGGGCCACCCGCTGGGTTGTTCCGGGGCGCGCATCAGCACCACGCTGTTGAATCTGATGGAGCGCAAAGACGCCCAGTTTGGCCTGGCGACGATGTGTATCGGATTAGGTCAGGGTATCGCGACAGTATTTGAGCGAGTTCAATCATAGAGCGTTATTTATTGCAGGCCGGGCAAGCGAAGCGCCCCCGGCGACCATGCCGGATGACGACGCTCAGGCGTCTTATCCGGCCTACAACGCAAATGCCACTCTATAACAATTTAGTTGCCGTTCTTCCCGCCTGTCAGGGGCGGGTTTTTTATTGCTTAGATAAAGGCAAACGCATCGCCAAACAGGCGATCTTCCCGCGCGTTACGCTCATTGCAGAACAGGTCACGAGCGATTTTCGCCATCTCAAAACGACCGGCAATGTAGATATCATGCCCCGCCAGCGTACCGTGATCCTGCAATACCGCAGTTAATACCGTACCCGTGCGGCCACGCCAGCCTTCTTCCGGTTGCTCAACCACCGGCTCAACGCGCAGATTCGGGTGCTGAACCGAAAGCGCCTCCAGCTCAGCGAGATCGTAGAGATGCTTCTCTTCACGCCCGCCCCAGTAGATCGTCACGTCGCGATTCGGATTACGCGCAAGCGCCGTCAGCAAAATTGAACGGACATAGGAGAAACCCGTTCCCCCCGCAATCAGAATCAGCGGGCGCTCCTCATCATCACGCAGCCAGGCTTCGCCATGCGGAATATCAACGACAATTTCTCTGTCTTTCAGAATGCGATCCATCACCGCCATCGCATACAGATTAAGCTCCGAAGCGCCAATGTGCAGCTCAATGAATCCGTGCTCATCCGGCGTGGAGGCCATAGAGAACGGACGCTTATCCCGCTCATCCATTACGACCATCAGATACTGACCAGCGCGAAAGGAAAACGCCGCGTCTGGCACTAAACGAACGCGATATACGGTATCGGTGATAGCTTCTACCGAGGTCACTTTACAGCTTAAGGTTGTCATGCGCTCCCTCTGTCGGGTCTATAGGGCAAAACGATCGCGCCTCAGGCGCCTTTACCGTCGTTAAAGATGGCCAACTCATCCCAAATCGCGTCAATACGCGCAGTCACTTCAGGATCTTTCTTGATAGGGCGCCCCCACTCACGTTGGGTTTCGCCCGGCCATTTGTTTGTGGCATCCAGTCCCATTTTTGAACCTAGCCCGGAGATCGGCGAGGCAAAATCCAGATAATCAATGGGGGTGTTTTCTACCAGCACCGTATCCCGCGCCGGGTCCATACGGGTGGTGATCGCCCAAATCACATCATTCCAGTCGCGTGCGTTGACGTCGTCATCGCAGACGATAACAAATTTGGTATACATAAACTGGCGTAAAAATGACCAAACGCCCATCATGACGCGTTTCGCATGGCCCGCGTACTGCTTTTTCATCGTTACAACGGCCAGTCGATAAGAACACCCTTCCGGCGGAAGATAGAAATCAACAATTTCCGGGAACTGCTTTTGCAAAATCGGGACGAAGACTTCATTCAACGCCACGCCGAGCACAGCAGGTTCATCAGGCGGTCGGCCGGTATAAGTCGAGTGATAAATGGCGTCTTCACGCTGCGTAATGTGCGTAACAGTGAAAACCGGGAAGTTATCCACTTCATTGTAATAACCGGTGTGGTCGCCATACGGCCCTTCCGCCGCCATTTCGCCCGGTTCAATATAACCTTCCAGGACGATTTCCGCACTTGCAGGTACTTCAAGATCGCTGGAGAGACATTTAACCACTTCCGTCTTTGTGCCACGCAGCAGCCCTGCAAACGCGTATTCCGACAGCGTATCCGGTACGGGGGTCACTGCGCCGAGAATGGTGGCCGGATCGGCGCCCAGCGCCACGGCAATCGGGAAACGCTCGCCAGGATGCGCCGCGCACCACTCCTGGAAATCCAGCGCGCCGCCACGATGCGACAACCAACGCATGATCAACTTGTTTTTGCCGATCAGTTGCTGACGGTAGATCCCCAGATTTTGCCGCTCTTTGTGAGGGCCGCGCGTCACGGTCAGCCCCCAGGTAATAAGCGGCGCGGCATCTTCCGGCCAGCAGGTCATGATGGGAATACGCTGTAAATCAACGTCGTCGCCAGAGAACACTTTCTGCTGGCACGGCGCGCCGCGTAGCCGTTTGGTCGGCATGTTCAGCACTTGCTTAAACTGCGGCAGCTTATCAAACAGGTCGCGGAACCCTTTCGGCGGCTCCGGCTCTTTCAGAAACGCCAGCAGCTTGCCGACTTCGCGCAAAGCGGTGACATCTTCCTGGCCCATGCCCATTGCGACGCGTCTGGGCGTGCCAAACAGGTTGCACAGCACCGGCATCGCATAGCCTTTGGGATTTTCAAACAACAGAGCAGGCCCGCCCGCACGCAGCGTACGGTCAGCAATTTCAGTCATTTCCAGATGGGGATCTACCGCAAGCGTAATGCGTTTGAGTTCACCCTGCTGTTCCAGCAGCGTCAGGAAGTCGCGTAAGTCGTGATATTTCATGGCGTCAGTTGTGGCCTCTTTGTAAGCGCCTCATTATACGGCGTTCATCATCGTGATGCTGTATTTTTGTTAAATTAGCGTGAACTCTGACGGTACAGGGGAACCCAGGGGTTATCTACCCAATGAATTTCAGGTTGCGGCGAGGTAGCCAACAAAGAAGCAGCCTGAAATACAACGGGTATAATTAACTTAGCGCATGGCTTTTGTTATGCTTGCGCCCCGGACAAGCGGATAAGAGTTATTATGCAATCCTGGTATTTACTGTACTGCAAGCGTGGGCAACTTCAGCGTGCCCAGGAACACCTCGAAAGACAGGCGGTAAATTGCCTGACGCCGATGATCACGCTGGAAAAAATGGTGCGCGGCAAACGTACCGCCGTTAGCGAACCGCTCTTTCCTAACTATCTGTTTGTTGAATTCGACCCGGAAGTGATTCATACCACCACGATCAACGCCACGCGCGGCGTCAGCCACTTCGTGCGGTTTGGCGCGCACCCTGCCACCGTTCCGTCCAACGTGATTCATCAGCTTTCTGTCTACAAACCGGAAGGCGTTGTTGATCCCGAAACGCCCTACCCGGGGGACAGCGTGATTATCACTGAAGGCGCATTTGAAGGTCTGAAGGCGATTTTTACCGAACCGGATGGCGAAGCGCGCTCCATGCTGCTGCTTAACCTGCTAAATAAAGAGGTGAAGCAGAGCGTGAAAAACACCGCGTTTCGTAAAGTTTAAGCGCGCTTTAGAAGGCAATCCCAAACAGCGTTTTAACATTGGCATCCGTTGTGGCCGCCAGCCATTGCGGGTCTTCCCCGCGCCAGTGGGCAACGCGCGCAAGAATGTGCGCCAGATGCGCCGGTTCGTTACGCCGCGAAGCCGGTTTAGGCGTGAGATCGCGCGGCAACAGGTAGGGGGCGTCGGTCTCAATCAACAGTTTTTCCGCAGGGATGAAGGGCAGCAACTCACGCAATTCAAGACCGCGACGTTCATCGCAGACCCAACCCGTAATACCGATATAAAGCCCTCTGTCTATGCACTCCTGCATCTCCTTACGCGTACCGGTAAAGCAATGCAACACCGCGCCCGGGAGTTTATCCAGCCACGGCTCAAGCAGCGCCAGAAAACGCGCATGCGCATCCCGACAGTGCATAAAAACGGGCATCTGCAACTCAGCGGCAATGCGCAACTGCGCCTGGAAGGCGCGTTCCTGTTCTTGCGGCGTGGAAAAATTACGATTGAAGTCCAGACCACATTCGCCAATCGCCACCACGTCCGGCTGGCTCGCCAGAGCGACGATCGCGTCTTCAGTTTCTGATTGCCACTGGCTGCTGTCATGCGGATGTACGCCAGCCGTCGACCAGCAGCAGGCGTAACGCTGCGCCAGTTTTTGCGCCTGCTGGCTTTCGTGCAGATTGGTTCCGGTCAGAAGCATACCCGACACCCCGGCCGCCAGCGCGCGCGTCACCACCTCATCGCGATCTTTCGCAAATTGCGAACTGGTTAAATTAACGCCGATATCAAACATGCTTCCTCCCATATAACAACCGCCCTGACGGGCGGTTGCGTTTATTCTTCAGTTTTCCCGGCCTGCTCAGTCTCGGCCTCGTCATCTTCTTCTCGTGGACGTCGTTTACCGACATAGAAGCGAGAGAAGAACACGCCAACCTCAAACAGGCAGTACATCGGTATCGCCAGCAATGTTTGTGAGAAGACATCTGGCGGCGTCAGCAGCATCCCCACGACAAACGCGCCAACCACGACGTAAGGACGCTTCTTACGCAAGTCCTCAGGGGTAGTTACCCCCATCCAGCAGAGCAGGACAATCGCGACGGGCACCTCGAAAGAGACGCCGAATGCCATAAATAACGCCATCACAAAGCTGAGGTAACTGGCGATATCGGTAGAAACCTGTACGCCCTGCGGCGCGGTATTGGCAAGGAAACCAAACGCGAGCGGGAAGACCACAAAGTAGGCGAACGCCATGCCGATATAGAACAGCAGCGAGCTGGACACCAGCAGCGGCACGACAAGACGACGTTCATGCTTATACAGCGCAGGGGCAATAAACGCCCACACCTGGTACAAAATCACGGGCGCAGACAGGATCAGCGACACCATGAAAGTCAGTTTGATAGGGGTGAAAAACGGCGAGGCCACGTCGGTGGCGATCATCGTCGCACCCTGCGGCATCTGTTCGATCAGCGGCGCGGCAACCATGTGATAAATGTCATTGGCGAAATAGACCAACGCCAGAAAAATCACAATAACCGCAATAATGCAGTTCAACAGACGCTTACGCAGTTCAATCAGATGCGTAATAAGAGGTTGGGTATCATCTACAGCCATGTTTACGATTTATCACTCGACGAGGGGGAGGATTCGACAACAGTCGCGGCGGATTTCTTTTCTGCGTCCATCTCGTTTACGGAAGCGGCTTCCGTCTGTTCAGGCTGCCCGGCATCAGCCGTTTCCGGTGTTTGCTCAGGAGAATTGGCCTGGGTTTCAGCGGCGGCAGGTGTAACCCCTTCATGCTGCGCTTCGTTATCCTTCACCACCGGATTATGGATGGTATGCGCTTCATCGCTCGCTTTTTCAGGATCGTTGGCGCTGTAGGAACGCTTCATCGACTCCGCGGCCTGACGAAGTTCATCCATCGAGGCTTTCAGTTCTGGAGTCAGATTCTGGAGGCTCGCTTTTTCGACCTTCTTCAGACTGTCCTGAAACTCCTGGAGCTTCAGCTCCTGGGTCAGTTCATTCTGCACCGTGGTCGCAAGGGATCGCAACGCGCGTACCCAGCCCGCTACCGTTTTTACCGCTACCGGCAATCGTTGAGGCCCCAGAACGATGAGGCCGATCACGAATACCAACAGCAGTTCGCTAAAACCGATGTCAAACACGAATTATACCTGCTCTTTATCGTGACTTTTGGCGTCTTCTTTCTTCGCTTCGCCTTGCGCTTCACCTTGCTTATCAGCGATAGATTTAGCGGTAAAATCAGCGTCCTGACTGGTTTTATCCTGCTTCGCATCATCATCGCTCATCGCTTTTTTGAAGCCTTTAATGGACGCGCCAAGATCGGAACCGATGGAGCCGAGCTTTTTGGTGCCAAATAGCAGTACAACGATGACGGCAATGATCAACAACTGCCAAATACTGATACCACCCATACGAGTTCCTCTGTGATAGATGATGAATTATTAAGGTCGCATTATACACGACTTGCCTTGAGCGATGAAAAAATCAGCGAGTTTTACGCCAGCCAATCAGCCAGGCGACCAGGCCTCCGGCCATTAACCAGCAAGGCATCAGCCCCCATTCCGGGCGGCTGACAAGCAGGAATGTCCCACTTAACAACAACGTCGCGCCAATGCCCAGTAAATAGCGGGATTGTCCCTGACGCACATGATTCTCCTGAAGCTCGCGCGCAATCTTATCAACACTGTGCTGTAAATATTTGCCCTGGCGCAAACTGTCATACACCAGTTCAGGTATTTCTGGCATTTTTTCGACCCAGAACGGCGCTTTTTCCTTAAGTGCTCTGGTGAGCGCAGGAATGCCAACCTGATCTTTAATCCAGGATTCAAGAAACGGCTTCGCCGTTTTCCACAGATCCAACTGTGGATAGAGCTGGCGTCCAACCCCTTCAACATACAGCAATGTCTTTTGTAACAATACCAGCTGTGGCTGGACTTCCATGTTAAATCGACGCGCCGTATTGAAAAGGTTTAATAAAACGTGACCAAACGAGATTTCCGCCAGCGGTTTTTCGAAAATAGGCTCGCACACGGTGCGGATAGCAAACTCAAACTCTTCAACATTGGTATCCGGTGGCACCCACCCTGAATCCACATGCAGTTCCGCTACTTTGCGGTAGTCACGGTTAAAGAACGCGATGAAATTCTCCGCCAGATAGCGTTTATCCTCTTTGTTCAGCGACCCCACAATGCCGCAATCAATCCCAATGTATTTCGGATTTTCAGGATGCTCATAGCTGACGAAGATATTGCCAGGGTGCATATCCGCATGGAAAAAACTGTCGCGGAACACCTGGGTAAAGAAGACCTGTACGCCACGCTCAGCCAGCAGCTTCATGTTGGTGCCGTTCTTTTCCAGCGTCGCCACATCCGAAACGGGAATGCCGTAAATCCGCTCCATGACCATCATGTCCTGACTACAGTAGTCGGAATAGACTTCGGGAACATACAGCATGGGGCTGTTTTCGAAATTACGCCGTAGCTGGATGGCGTTTGCCGATTCACGCAGCAAATTCAGCTCATCGATCAGCGTTTTTTCATACTCGCGAACGACTTCGGTCGGGCGCAGGCGTCGTCCGTCCGGCAGCAGGCGCGGCACCCAACGGGCAAGACGGTAGATCAGTTTTAAATCGGCTTTAATAACCGGCAGAATATCCGGGCGGATAACCTTAATCACCACCTCTTTACCGTTCGACTTCAGCCGCGCGGTATGTACCTGGGCAATCGACGCAGAGGCTAATGGCTGGATGTCAAAGTCATCAAACCACTCTTCAACAGGCAGGCCGCCCATTGCTTCTTCAATTTGTGCTTTCGCCAGCGCGCCATCAAAAGGGGCAACTTTATCCTGCAATAGCGCAAGCTGATCGGCAATCTGAGGCGGGAAAAGGTCACGACGGGTGGAAAGCATTTGACCAAATTTGATCCACACCGGCCCCAGCTCCTGCAAAGCCAGCCTTAATCGTTCACCCAGCGGTTTGTCTTTATGCCGGTTCGGCATCCAGAATAATGAGTAACGCCATAACCGAAGCGGCAGCGTGATACGCATTTTGGGGATGAGCTCATCAAGGCCGTAACTTAAAAAGGTGCGAATGATGAAATAAAGGCGCCGTACTTCACCTGGCGTCATTTGGCCTCCAGTTTTTCCAGCCGTTTAGTCAGCGCGTCTACTGCACGCTCAACGGCTGCCGTTTCTTCTGCAAACCATGCCACTTCCAGCGGCCCAGGCGCCATACGCCACTCTTCAGTTATCGCCTCAGCGATATAACGCTGCTGACGCTGAATGTTATGACGTAAAAACTTAGCGCCGCCACGCAGGACTTTGCTGATCCCTTCCGCCGCGATATCGCCGGTATAAGGCGCCAAAAGCTCTGCGGGATCGAATTCCGCCAGATCGGCCAGCGCCACAAAATTCTGTACCACCTGAATATCGCCCTGAACCTCCAGCTCGCCGCTGCGAATAAGCGCGGTAAGCCGCTGGCGATCGCGCAATTCAGGCAACACGCTGGCATGCGTGATGACCGTGCAATCAGCCTCGCCTTCCCATGCCCCCAGCACATCGACCTGGCGTTCACTGAACACCAATACGAGCGGCGTCGAAAATCCTTTGAGCTCCACACGCAGCACCTTGTCCTGCAAACGCGCTCTGGCGGATTTCAGCGCCGGTGAACGGTACAGAAAGGTATTGAGCAGATTTTCGATTCCTGCGGTCACGAAGGGTGTAAAAGGCATCCCCGGTCTCCTGTCAGAACTTATAGCCACGATGCAGCGCAACAACGCCCGCCGTCAGGTTGTAGTAATCGACGCTTTCAAACCCGGCGTCCTGCATCATCGCTTTTAAGGTGTCCTGATCCGGATGCATACGGATAGATTCCGCCAGATAGCGGTAACTGTCCGCATCATTCGCCACGACTGAGCCAATACGCGGCAAAATGTGGAATGAATATGCGTCATACGCTTTGCTCAGCGGCTCGATAATTGGTTTAGAAAACTCAAGTACCAGCAAACGCCCGCCCGGTTTCAGTACACGGTACATGGAGCGCAGCGCTTTCTCTTTTTCCGTCACATTACGCAGACCAAACGAAATGGTGATGCAATCGAATGTGTTATCCGGGAAAGGTAACGCTTCGGCGTTGGCCTGCACGTACTTAACATTGCCAATCACGCCAATGTTACGCAGCTTCTCGCGGCCCATTTTGAGCATCGAGTCATTGATATCCGCCAGGATAACGTTGCCGGTTTCGCCAACCAGACGCGAGAATTTGGCTGTCAGGTCGCCTGTACCGCCCGCCAGGTCAAGAACGGTCTGACCACGACGTACGCCGCTACAGTCGATGGTGAAGCGCTTCCACAAGCGGTGAATGCCAAATGACATCAAGTCATTCATGACATCGTACTTTGACGCCACAGAATGAAAAACGTGGGCCACCATGTCAGCTTTCTGCTCTTTAGCGACGGTCTGAAAGCCAAAGTGCGTCGTTTCTTGTGAATCTTCCACCATCTCAGTGCCTGCTCATCAATAAAATGTTCGAGAAGTGTAACAGATTGGGCCAATTTGCCCTACCCTTCAACCGGGCTCCGCTACCCCGAATGAACTAGTGCGATTGCTGATTTACCCGCTCATCGTCAGCACAAGGCGTATCCTGTTGATCTTCAGGAACCGCGCGTAAACGATACTCTTCATCCTGCGAGGTCGCACGTTCAACCAGATCTGGATTTATCTCGCGTTTGATTTCCACCCCCAGTTCACGAAAAGCCTCCGCCTGCGCCAGCACATTTCCACGCCCTGAGGAGAGTTTTTTCATGGCTTGCCGGTAGTTGTCCTGCGCTTTGTCCAGACTCTGGCCGATGGACGACATGTCATCGATAAATAAGCGCATCTTGTCGTAGAGTTTGCTGGCTCTGTCTGCGATGTGCTGCGCGTTACGGCTTTGATGCTCATAGCGCCATAAGTTGGCAATCGTACGCAACGCCACCAGCAACGTCGTCGGGCTGACCAGCATAATATTATTTTTAAGCGCTTCGGTAATCAGTTCGGGCTGTCTGTCCAGCGCCAGTAAAAACGCAGGCTCGACAGGAATGAACATCAGCACATAGTCGAGCGTGCGTAACCCCGGCAACTGCTGGTAATCCTTGCGCCCCAGCAAGCGAATATGGTTACGTACTGACGCGATGTGCTCCTGCAACGCGCTTTCGCGCGTGTACTCATCTTCAGCGTTAAAATAGCGCTCATAGGCAACCAGCGTCATTTTGGCGTCGATGACGACATCCTTCCCTTGCGGCAGACGCACAATGACATCCGGCTGCATACGCGAGCGGGCGTCATTTTCAATACTCACCTGGGTTTCATACTCATAACCTTCACGCAGACCCGAGGCTTCAAGCACGCGCGTCAGCACCACTTCTCCCCAGTTACCCTGGGTTTTATTATCGCCTTTCAATGCGCGCGTCAGGTTCACCGCTTCCTGCGTCATCTGCGCATTCAGCTGTTGTAGATTGCGGATCTCATGCGCCAGGGTGTGGCGTTCACGCGCCTCCTGACCAAAGCTGTCCTGCACCTGGCGACGGAAGCCATCCAGCTGTTCGCGAAGCGGCGTTAACAGGCTATTCAGACTCTGGCGGTTTTGCTCATCAACCCGGCGGTTGCTCTGCTCGAAGATGCGGTTGGCAAGGTTCTCAAACTGCTCGCTTAAGCGCTGTTCGCTGTTGATCATCTGGCGGATTTTATCTTCCGCATGCAGCTGAGTGGCCTCCAGCCGCGTGGTGACTTCACGCAGATCCGCTTCCAGCGAGGTGTTGATGTCCCGCAGATTGCGCAGTTCGTTATTGAGCAGTTCACACTCTTCGCGCCAGTGTTCGCTTAGCGCGACCTGCTGTCTTGCAGCGCTGAGCGACGCCACAATCTCTTCACGCTCCGCCAGCTGTTCGGCCTTATGCTGCGCCTGTTGATAACTGGCGATCAGCCAGCCTACCCCCACACCTGCCAGCGCCAACACGGCATACAAAATGATTGTGATATCCACCACGCCCCCTGCATCAAGGAATTACCCGCACAAAATAGAATTGTGCTGTATAAACGTCCAGTTTGAAAGGGTTTTCCTGCGAGGCGCTACGCAAAAAGAAAAGGCCGAACGCGTCGGCCTTTCGTGGGGAAGGGAAGAATTACAGCAGACGACGCGCCGCTTCCACGACAATTTTCACCGCATGGCTTTCGGTCTGTTTCATCGTTTCCGCATTCGGGATCTCTTGCTGAGTGCGGTTAACGATGACGCCCGCCACCATACCGGCACGCAGACCCTGGCTCGCGCACATGGTCAGCAGCGTGGCGGATTCCATTTCGTAGTTCATGACGCCCATCGATTGCCACTCTTCCATAGAACCTTTGAAACGACGAACGACGCGGCCAGAGAAGGTGTCGTAACGTTCCTGACCCGGATAGAAGGTGTCAGAAGAGGCAGTAACGCCAACGTGAGTGGTCGCGCCCACGGATTTCGCCGCTTCAACCAGCGCAGTCGTACATTCAAAATCGGCGACGGCCGGGAACTCCATCGGCGCAAAGTGCAGGCTCGCTCCGTCCAGACGTACAGACGCGGTTGTGACCAGCACATCGCCCACGTTGATATGCGGCTGAATAGCGCCAGTGGTGCCGATACGCAGGAAAGTACGAATACCCAGTTGCGCCAGTTCCTCTACCGCAATAGAGGTGGACGGGCCGCCAATACCGGTAGAGCAGACGATGATAGCTTTACCATCCAGCTCAGCACGCCAGGTGGTGAATTCGCGATGAGATGCCAGCTTAACCGGCTTTTCCATCAGCGCGGCGATCTTTTCCACACGCTCCGGGTCGCCAGGGACGATAGCCAGCGTAGCCCCTTGTAAATCATTTTTGGTGAGGCCGAGATGAAAAACATCAGACTTGGACATAAAAACTCCTCTGTGAATCGGGTTTGTCAGAAGAAGCAAAAAGACACTTTACCGAAGAGCTAAAAATAGTTTCGTGACGCTCATCACCATGAAGTAAATAAATTGCATTGAATTACCATGAAATAGTGAGTTACATCACATAAATATATCAATACCGCGCACCATTGCACAAAAGATAGCCTGTTTCAGGCAATGTGATTTGTTGCATGCTGTCTATATTTAACATTGCGCTATTTCCTTAAGGGTACGGAGAATACCATGACAACGATACAACAATCTGGCTTTGCACCTGCTGCTTCCCCCCTTGCTACCACAACGGTTCACACCCCTGATGACGCCATTATCGCAGGCGTAACATCTATTCCTACTCAGGGTGATGAGATGCCCGCCTGGCACGCGCGGCCAAAAGTGAACGATGGCGCGTTACCCGTTGTCATTGTGGTGCAGGAGATCTTTGGCGTTCATGAACATATTCGCGACGTTTGCCGCCGCCTGGCGCTGGAAGGGTATCTGGCTATCGCACCAGAACTCTATTTCCGCGAAGGCGATCCGAATGATTTTGCCGATATCCCAACGCTGTTAAGCGGTCTGGTGGCCAAAGTACCGGACTCTCAGGTACTGGCGGATCTGGACCACGTCGCCAGTTGGGCTTCCCGCAACGGCGGCGATGTGCATCGTCTGATGATAACCGGCTTTTGCTGGGGCGGGCGTATTACCTGGCTGTATGCTGCACACAATCCACAGTTAAAAGCCGCGGTAGCATGGTATGGAAAGCTGGTCGGGGACAAAACCCTGAACTCACCCAAACACCCGGTGGATATCGCGACCGATCTGAACGCGCCGGTTCTGGGGCTGTATGGCGGGCAGGACACTGGCATTCCCGTGGATACCGTCGAAACCATGCGGCAGGCGCTGCGCGCAGCAAACGCCAAAGCGGAGATCGTCGTTTACCCGGATGCAGGACATGCTTTTAATGCGGATTATCGTCCGAGCTATCATGAAGAGTCGGCGAAAGATGGCTGGCAAAGAATGCTGGAGTGGTTTGCGCAGTACGGCGGGAAGAAATAAACGTTAATTGCCCGGTGGCGGCTACGCCTTACCGGGCCTACAACAGTTGCGATTTCCTGTAACCCGGGTAAGCGCTAGCGCTTCCCGAGCACCAAATTATGCCTGACGCAGATTCTGCGCGGCTTTGACCATGTTCGCCAGCGCGGCGCGGGTTTCCGGCCAGCCGCGGGTTTTCAGGCCGCAGTCCGGGTTCACCCACAGACGTTCCGCCGGAATACGCTGAGCGGCTTTATTCAGCAGGGCTTCAATCCACTCGACGCTCGGTACGTTCGGCGAGTGAATGTCGTAGACGCCCGGCCCGATTTCGTTCGGGTATTCAAATTCTTCAAACGATTCCAGCAGCTCCATATCAGAACGCGACGTTTCAATGGTAATCACGTCCGCATCCAGCGCCGCGATAGAATCCATGATGTCATTGAACTCGCAGTAACACATGTGGGTATGGATCTGGGTATCATCCTTCGCCACCGCAGCGTTGATGCGGAAGGCTTCCACACCCCATTGCAGGTAAGCATCCCAGTCGCTGCGACGCAGCGGCAGCCCTTCACGCAGTGCCGGTTCATCAATCTGAATGATGCCGATTCCCGCCGCTTCCAGATCGGCAACCTCATCACGCAGCGCCAGCGCAATCTGTTTAGCGATAGTTTCACGGCTTACATCTTCACGCGGGAATGACCAGCAGAGGATCGTCACCGGGCCGGTCAGCATCCCTTTCACCGGTTTATCAGTCAGGGACTGCGCGTATTTCGCCCACTCCACGGTGATCGGTTCCGGGCGGCTGACATCGCCAATGACGACCGGCGGTTTCACGCAGCGGGAGCCATAGCTCTGCACCCAGCCATTCTGGGTGAAAACAAAACCGTCCAGATGCTCACCGAAGTACTCCACCATGTCGTTACGCTCGGCTTCACCGTGTACCAGTACGTCTAAACCTAAACGCTCCTGCTCAACGATCGCCTGTTTGATGTGTTCAGCGATGCCGGTACGGTAGTGATTCGCATCAAGGTTGCCCTTTTTGAAGTCCAGGCGCAGGCCGCGGATTTCCGTCGTCTGCGGGAATGAGCCGATCGTGGTGGTCGGCCATGACGGCAGGTTAAAACGGTTACGCTGCGCCTGGGCACGTTCGGCATAAGGGCTGGCACGCTGGCTGTCCTGGGCGGTAATCGCCGCCAGACGTTTCTCCACCGCCGCGTTGTGCACGCGGGTGGAGTGGCGACGAGCCTGAATCGGCGCGCTCCACGCTTCAAGTTTTGCCGTGTCGCCGCTGTTCAGCGCATCGCGCAGCAGCGCCAGTTCACCGCATTTTTGCAGCGCGAAAGCAAACCAGCTCTTCACTTCCGCATCCAGACGGGTTTCGACGCTCAGGTCGATCGGGCTGTGCAGCAGAGAACAGGACGAGGCCACCCACAGGTCGCGTTTGCCGACAATGTCCTTAATTTGCGCATATTTTTCCGTAAGATCGGCACGCCAGACGTTGCGACCGTTAACCAGCCCCGCAGACAGCAGCCAGTCAGACGGCAAACGCTTGTGCAGTTCGGCAACGTCATCTTTACCGTGTACCAGATCAACATGCAGACCCTGCACCGGCAGCGCGGCGATGGTATCCAGATTCGGCGTGACGCCTTCAAAATAGGTCGTCAGCAGCAGCTTCACCTGGCCTTGCAGCGCATCATACGCAGGCTTGTAAGCATCCAGCCATTCCTGCGGCAGTTCCAGCACCAGCGCAGGTTCATCAATCTGTACCCATTCAACGCCGCGTTTCGCCAGCTCGGTCAGTACCTGTTTGTAGACCGGCAGAATGTCGTTCAGCAGGCTCAGACGGTCGAACGACTCACCTTTCACTTTACCCAGCCACAGGTAGGTTACAGGCCCCAGCAGTACCGGTTTCACCTTGTGACCCAGCGCCAGCGCTTCGTCCACTTCATCCAGAAGCTGAGTCCAGGTCAGTTTAAACTGCTGACCCTTCACAAACTCCGGCACCATATAGTGATAGTTGGTGTTAAACCATTTGGTCATTTCCGCCGCCGCAGCCGGCTCACCGGTCGGCGCGCGACCGCGGCCAATGCGGAACAGAGTGTCGATATCCACCGAGCCGTCGCTGTTCTGATGACGAGCCGGTACATTGCCCAGCAACAGGCTGGTGGTCAGAACATGGTCGTACCAGGCGAAATCGCCCACCGGCAGCAGGTCGATGCCCGCCTGCTTTTGTTGATCCCAGTGGCGCGCACGCAGTTCACGTCCGGTTGCCAGCAGGTCTTCACGGGTGGCGTTGCCCGCCCAGTAGCTCTCTTGCGCTTTTTTTAACTCACGACGCAGGCCAACGCGAGGAAAACCGAGGGTGTGATTGCGGATTGTCATGTTTATTCCTCTCTTATTTCATTGAATCTGAATAAAAAACTCTAAATAGTTCGGCTTGCAGGAAGGCGGCAACGATGCGCATCCCCAGAAGCTTACTGAAGTAAGTGACTGGGGTAAGCGAGGAAGCCAACGCATCTGCAAGTCGAAATATGACGAGTTTTAGACGTCCAGATGTTTACACATCTATAATTGGCAGGTACTGTATATTCCTCAAGCGCAATTTACTCATGCCGAAGTGAAGGACTTTCATGATCGAGATTAAACACCTGAAAACGCTCCAGGCGTTGCGGAATAGCGGTTCGCTGGCGGCTGCGGCGGCTACGCTGCACCAGACCCAATCCGCCTTGTCTCACCAGTTCAGCGATCTGGAACAGCGCCTTGGCTTCCGGTTATTTGTCCGTAAGAGTCAGCCGCTGCGTTTTACGCCACAGGGGGAAATTCTCCTGCAACTGGCAAACCAGGTACTGCCGCAGATTAGCCGCGCCCTACAGGCCTGTAACGAACCACAGCAGACCCGATTACGCATTGCGATTGAATGTCATAGCTGTATTCAGTGGCTGACCCCGGCGCTGGAAAACTTCCACGCCAGGTGGCCGCAGGTTGAGATGGATTTCAAATCCGGCGTGACGTTTGATCCCCAGCCCGCGCTGCAACAGGGGGAGCTGGATCTGGTGATGACATCAGACATCCTGCCGCGCAGCGGGCTGCACTATTCGCCGATGTTCGATTTTGAAGTACGACTGGTGCTGGCGCCCGATCATCCGCTGGCCAGTAAGACGCAGATTACGCCGGAAGATTTAGCCAGCGAGACGCTGTTGATCTATCCGGTACAGCGCAGCCGACTGGATGTCTGGCGGCATTTCCTGCAACCCGCCGGCATCAGCCCGTCACTGAAAAACGTGGATAACACCCTGCTGCTGATCCAGATGGTCGCCGCCAGAATGGGCATTGCCGCCCTGCCGCACTGGGTAGTGGAGAGTTTCGAACGCCAGGGGCTGGTCGTTACCAAAACCCTGGGAGACGGTTTATGGAGCCGCCTCTACGCTGCGGTGCGCGATGGCGAGCAGCGTCAGGCGGTGACTGAAGCGTTTATTCGCTCGGCGCGGAACCACGCATGCGACCATCTGCCGTTTGTACGGAGCGCGGAGCGACCCACTTCCGATGTACCCACAGGGAAGCCAGTATCACAAGCGCGCCTGTAATAAAACTCGGCCAGTGGGGCTGTTGATGCCAGATCGCCAGATTAACCAACAGTCCCGCAGGCACATGCATATTGTTCATGATGCCTAACGTACCGGCATCCACCTGGGTCGCGCCATAGTTCCACATGAAGTAGCCGATGCCCGACGCCGCCACGCCCAGGAAGATCAGAATGCTCCACTGTAGCGTCGTTTCCGGCATATTCTGCGCGTTCCCCAGCATAGACCAGGCGACAACGGCCACCAGAAACGCCCCGACGTAAAACCAGGCGAACGCGTTATGCTGCGGCATAGGCCGGGTTTCCATCAGACGCTTGTAGCCCACCATCCCGATGGCAAAACTGATATTGGAAAGCTGTACCAGCAGTAACCCCGTCCAGAAATGATCGGTAACCTGGTCGTAACGAATAATCCCTGCGCCGATGACCGCCAGCAACGCGCTGAAGGCATAACCCCAGCGCAGGCGACGCTTGCTCATCAAATCATAAATCAGCGTGATATAAAGCGGCGTGAGGACGGTAAACAGCAGCAGTTCGGAGACCGTCAGATAGAGATAGGCGCGGAAACTCAGCATATACATAATGCCAAGCTGCATCGCTCCCACCAGCATATACAGGCCAATGGTTTTTACGCTATGCCCACGGGTACGCAGAAACGGGAGAAACACCAGCGCTGCCAGCCCAACACGCACCAGCACCGCAAAATAGCTATCAACATGACCCGCGAGATACTCGCCGAACAGGCTAAAGGAGAAGGCCCACAGGATAGTGGTAATGATGAGTAGCGCCACAATGGATGTCTCTTTGAATAAAGGGCACCCATTGTAGCGGAGAGTTTAGTTGACAACTGGTCAACTAAAGAGCAATCGCATTACCGCAAAAAGAGCTTACGCAGATAATGCGGTACGGCATCGTCGGCATTGATGCCAATGATTTCCAGGCCCGGATGCAGATCTTTCAGGCGCTGATGGGCATTGCCCATAATGCAGCCTTTCCCCGCCATTGAGAGCATTTCCGCGTCGTTCATGCCATCGCCAAACGCAATGCAATCCTGCAATTTGTAGCCCATCGCTTTCGAGACGGCTTCCAGCGCATGCCCTTTCGACACACCTCCCGCCATCACTTCCAGACAGGTCAGCGTAGAGAAACTGACGTTCACGCGATCGCCCCAACGTGCGTTAATCGCCTGCTCCAGCGGCAGTAGTTTTTCATGCGCATCGCTGGTGAAGAACACTTTGCTGACCCCTTCGGGCTCCAGCATCGCCGGTTCGAACAGCGAATAGTGAAATACCGCTTCTTTGAAGAAACGCATTTCATCCGGGCGGTGGCGGTTCATAAACCACTCGTCATCGCGATAGACGTTAGTCACGATATCCGGGCTTGCATTCACTACGCCAAACAAATCGCTGGCGATGTCGCGGTCAAGGTTGTGGGTGAACACCAGGTTCCCGTCGGTGTCATGCACGCGCGCGCCGTTGGAGGTAATCATGTAAGACTTAATCTCAAGATTATCGCGGATTTGCCCCACATCGACGTGGTGGCGGCCAGTCGCGAACACAAAATTCACGCCACAGGCGGTCAATAATTTCAGCGTCTCTTTCGCGTAAGGGGACAACGTGTGATCGGGAGAGAGCAGCGTACCATCTAAATCAGACGCAACAACCTGATACATAAGAAAATTAAACCTCAAGGCAAAGCGGTTTCCGCTGGATGAATTAGTTATGCCTGTCGAAAAATTCGACAATGGCGTTAAGCGCGACTGAGCGCATTGCGTCCTTTTCAAAAAGGATCTCATGGTATGCGCCTTTTATGACAAGCGGTCGCTCTCCCTCTACGGGATGGCCCGCTGCGGCGCGGATTTCACAAAAACGGTCATGCGCGCGGTTATCCACCACACGCTCTTCTTCAGCCTGAACGAGTAGCACAGGGGTTGCATCATCACCCGCCCCCGCCAGAGCCTGCTCACCCGCCAGAATACCTTCACGCACCCAGTGGTAAGTCGGCCCCCCGACGCGTAGCCGGGGTTCATCAGCATAGAAACGTAAATTGCGCCGATAGCGCTGCCGACTGTGCGTTAGCACATTCATACTAAAGGGCAGCGCTCGCCAGCGCCCGGTGCCAATGGCATACCCTTCACGGATTCGCTGATGCCCCTCGGCCCAGTCAAGAATGTGGCGCACCATCCATTCCGGTAAGCGCATCACGATACCAAACATCGGCGCGCAAAGCGCGATGGCATCACACTGGACGGCGTTGCGTTGCAGGAACAGCGTGGCGATAGCGCCCCCCATAGAGTGCGCCAGAATATAGCGTTTCCGCCACGGCCCCGATTGCACTTCCTGCTGCCAGAATGCGGTTAAGTCATCGACATAATCGTTAAAATTGACCACATGACCACGGTGCGTATCCGACAGCAAACGCCCGGAGCGCCCTTGCCCGCGGTGGTCGATGATGAGGACATCAAAACCAAGATGGAACAGGTCATACGCCAGTTCGGCATACTTTACGTAGCTTTCAATGCGACCTGGACAGATGACGATGACACGATCGTTTTTCTTTGCGTGAAAGCGGACAAAGTGTACGGGAACGTCGTCCACGCCCGTGAATTCTGCTTCTTCCCGCTGACGCCAGAAATCTGTCAGTGGCCCCATAGAAAAAGCAGCGAACGCGTTTTCTCTCGTTTCCCAGTCCTTTTGCTGCTGAAACATCGGGTATCCAGCCTCGTTTACCAGGTAAAAATCGTTTTCTTTATGATGCCTGACACAATACAGCGACAGTAGGGTATTGTGGCATAAAAACAGACAATCAGGGAGTTCCTCATGACCTTCGAATGGTGGTTCGCTTATCTGCTGACATCCATTATTTTGAGCCTTTCTCCCGGCTCCGGCGCTATCAATACCATGACCACGGCAATCAGCCACGGCTATCGCGGCGCAACGGCGTCTATTGCGGGTTTGCAGACCGGGCTTGGCATACACATCGTACTGGTTGGCGTGGGCCTGGGGACGCTGTTTTCACGTTCCGTCGTCGCATTCGAAGTCCTGAAATGGGCGGGCGCCGCTTATCTGATCTGGCTGGGTATCCAGCAATGGCGTGCCGCAGGCGCCATCGATCTCAACACGCTGGCGCACGCACAGTCCCGAAGCCGTCTGTTCAGGCGCGCGGTATTTGTAAACCTGACCAACCCAAAGAGCATTGTTTTTCTCGCCGCGCTATTTCCGCAGTTTATCAAGCCGCAGGAGCCGCAACTGATGCAGTACGTCGTGCTCGGCATCACAACCATTGTCGTTGATATCATTGTGATGATCGGTTACGCGACGCTGGCGACACGTATCGCAGGCTGGATTAAAGGGCCGAAGCAAATGAAGGCGTTGAATAAGGTATTTGGTTCGCTGTTTATGCTGGTGGGTGCGCTGCTGGCGTCCGCAAGGCATGCCTGAGAAACTGCCGGATGGCGCTAACGCTTATCCGGCCTACGATAATTAACGCGAAATAATCAGGTGAATGCCGAAACCGGCAAACAACGCACCGGCAAAACCGTCGATCCACTTCGCCAGACGCTGATAACCGCGACGCATTTTCGGTAGCGCGAACAGGCTGGCAACCACGGTAAACCAGGCCAGCGTTTCCACGATAATCAACGCGAAAATGCCCCAGCGCGCGGCTACGCCGACGTTATCGCCAACGAACAGTGAAAAGACCGATCCGAAATAGATGATCGCTTTCGGGTTCGCCAGGTTCGTCAGCAAACCTTTCACAAAGCTACGACCGCTTTGCGCCAGTTCAATCTGCGGCGCAGGCGCGGCGACGTCCTGTTTTTTTAGCGCGCCACGCAGCATCTGATAGCCCATCCAGCACAGGTACAAACCACCACCCACCATAATGATGGTATGCAGCCAGGCCATTTTCTCGATAATCAGATGCAGGCCGAGCAACGCAACGCCCGCCCAAACCATGACGCCGCAGGTAATACCCAGCACGCCCATCATCGCTTCCTTGCGTGAGCGGCTCACGGCGGTTTGAGAGACAAAGAAAAAGTCCGGTCCAGGACTCATTAACGCAACGATATGCACCATCGCTACGGTGAGAAATAGCATCAACATAAAAATGACTCGCGGGGGAATAGTTTACCGAGTCACCATCCTGGCACTTTTTTACCTGGCTGACTACTCTTCGTCGTCACCATCGACATGCGCGCGGATCAGCGCCATAAACTCTTTACCGAAACGCTCCAGCTTGCGCATGCCGACGCCGTTAACGCTCAGCATTTCACTCGGCGAAACCGGCATCTGTTCGGCCATTTCAATCAGCGTCGCATCGTTAAAGACGACATACGGCGGGATATTCTCTTCATCGGCAATGGCCTTACGCAATTTGCGCAGTTTGGCGAACAGTTTGCGATCGTAATTGCCGCCGAAAGATTTCTGCATCACTCGCGGCTTCAACGCGACGATACGCGGCACGGCAAGCTGCAACGGCACTTCGCCACGCAGCACCGGACGCGCCGCTTCGGTTAACTGCAACGCCGAATGTTGGGCAATATTCTGCGTAACCATACCCAGATGAATAAGCTGACGAATCACGCTGACCCAGTGCTCATGGCTCTGATCGCGACCAATGCCGTACACCGGCAATTTGTCATGAGCTAAATCGCGGATACGCTGATTGTTCGCGCCGCGCAATACTTCCACCACATAGCCCATACCAAAACGCTGATTAACGCGATAAATCGTCGACAGGGCTTTACGCGCATCCATCAGGCCGTCGTACTGTTTTGGCGGGTCGAGGCAAATATCGCAGTTGCCGCAGGGTTCCTGCCGCCCTTCGCCAAAGTAGTTCAGCAGCACCAGACGACGACAGGTCTGCGCTTCGGCAAACGCCCCTATCGCGTTCAGTTTATGCCGTTCAATATCCTGTAGCTGCCCGGCGGGTTTCTCCTCCAGACAGCGGCGCAGCCACGCCATATCAGCCGGATCGTAGAACAGCATCGCCTCTGCGGGCAGGCCGTCACGCCCGGCGCGGCCGGTTTCCTGATAGTAGGATTCAATGTTGCGGGGAATATCAAAATGCACCACAAAACGCACGTTAGGTTTGTTAATGCCCATACCAAATGCGACGGTCGCCACGACGATTTGCAGATCGTCGCGCTGGAACTTCTCCTGCACATCGGCGCGCACGTTATTTTCCAGACCGGCATGATACGCCGCCGCGCTGATGCCGCGACTTTGCAGACGTGCGGCGGTGTCCTCCACCTTCGCCCGGCTGTTACAGTAGATGATACCGGACTTGCCGCGCTGTTCCTGCACATAGCGCATCAGCTGATCGAGCGGCTTAAATTTCTCCATCAGCATGTAGCGGATGTTCGGACGGTCAAAGCTGCTGATCTGGATTAACGGATCGTTCAGCCCCAGCAGGCGAACAATATCCAGTCGGGTGGTGTCATCTGCGGTGGCGGTCAACGCCATAAACGGCAGGGAAGGAAAACGCTGGCGGAGCTGACCGAGCGCGGCATATTCCGGGCGGAAGTCATGCCCCCACTGCGAGATACAGTGCGCTTCATCGACGGCCAGTAAGACCGGGTTCCAGTGCGCCAGATGCTCAAGGAAGTTATCCAGCATCAGGCGCTCCGGCGCAATATACAGCAGGCGAACCTGCCCGGTTCGGCAACCGGCCATCACCTCATGCTGCTGTTCACGGCTCTGCGTCGAGTTCAGGCACGCCGCCGCCACGCCGTTTGCCAGCAACTGGTCAACCTGATCTTTCATCAGGGAGATAAGCGGCGAAACGACAACGGTGAGTCCGTTAAGCAGTAAGGCTGGAATCTGGTAACACAGGGATTTGCCGCCGCCGGTCGGCATGACGACCAGGCAATCACGACCCGAGACGACCGTCTCAATGATCTCTTCCTGGCCTGGGCGAAACTGTTGGTAGCCAAAGGTTTCCTGTAAAACCTGTTTAGCCCCCAATTCCAGATTCAACACTTCCGCCTGCGCCACATTAACCCCGTTTGCCTGAAATAAAAACAGGCGCTATTTTCAGCGCCTGCGAAAGAAACTGCAATGTTTTAAACACAATCATTGCGCAGATCAGAATATGTCATTCAGCATAACACCCACGCCGACACGCGTCTGATTAAAGTTATAGTCGATTAACGATTCGCCATAGCCACTGTATACCTGGGTATAGAGGCGCACATGTTTCGTCATCGGGTAACTTAACCCCACTTCTGCCCCGCCGTAACCGGTATTCCAGTTGTACTGGCCTTTAGCACTCAGCACCGCATCTCCCAGGTGATAGCCGATTTTAAGCTGATAGTAGCCCATATATTTAGTGATATCGGGGTTATCGCCGGTGCCGCCAACGACGTACCACGGTTTCACTTCCATCAGCCAGTTACCGTTTTGCGCCATCAGACGCGTATACAGGCGGTTCCAGCTCCGCGAAGTCGGATCGGAACGCCCGTTGGAGTTATGGTTATACCCCATCTCCACATCGCGCAGCGTCCAGCCTGCAAAGTGGTAATCCGTGGCAAAGCCGAGGAACAACTGCGGTTCGTAGTTAGTCTCACGAAACGGCGAGGACTCTTCGCTGTTGGACAACTGCCACCAGGATTTCTGCGTGTACGACGCCCCCAGCACCGAGTTTGGCCCAACAATCCCACGCCAGAACGGGAAGGCCAGGCTCAGCTGAAACTTCACTTCGTCTTTGCGCGCGTTTTCAGACCAGTTATAAGAGCTGATCGCTTCTTTGTTCAGATCGCTGGTATTGGTGTAGATCAGGTAGTTCGTATCATAAGGATAAAGCGTGAAGGGATTATCATGCACCTGCAACATGTTTGCGATAATACTGCCCTGTACCGCAGGCGCGTCATGAATTTCTTTCACTGTCGCTTCCTGCGCATATACAGCCAATGGCAGCATTGCTGCTGGTAATAACCAACCCAAAATCGCCCGCATCGGTCGTGTTCTCCTGAACGCAATAAGTGTTGAATGGTATAATTATCTGCCAGCCATTCTACATACTTACTTAATCCCTGTTTAGTTATCCTCTCTTAAAGTAGAAAACAACAAATAAGAAGCATAATATCAACATTTCATTAACCAACGGAGTGTCTGGATCGTATGTCTTCCGTACTTACCGCTGAGCAGGCCCTGAAACTGGTGGGCGAGATGTTTGTTTACCATATGCCTTTTAACCGGGCATTAGGACTGGAGCTGGAACGCTATGAAAAGGAGTTTGCCCAACTGGCCTTTAACAATCAGCCGATGATGGTAGGCAACTGGGCGCAAAGTATTTTACACGGCGGGGTGATCGCCTCCGCGCTGGACGTCGCCGCCGGACTGGTGTGCGTGGGCAGCACGCTGACCCGCCATGAGACCATCAGCGAAGACGAGCTACGCCAGCGCATGTCGCGTATGGGAACTATCGATCTGCGCGTTGACTACCTGCGCCCGGGCAGAGGCAACCGCTTCACCGCCACCAGCAGCCTGTTGCGCGCGGGCAATAAAGTCGCTGTGGCGCGTGTGGAACTGCACAACGAAGAACAGCTTTACATTGCCAGTGCGACCGCAACTTATATGGTGGGATAAAAACAGGTAAACTGTTGTTACATTTCTGATATGAGTTTTCCCGATGGATGCTAAGCAAACGCGGCAGGGCGTGTTACTCGCTCTTGCCGCCTATTTTATTTGGGGCATCGCACCCGCGTACTTCAAACTGATTTACTACGTGCCCGCAGACGAGATCCTGACGCACCGCGTGATCTGGTCATTTTTCTTTATGATCGCGCTGATGAGCATCAGCCGCCAGTGGTCTGGCGTTAAAACACTGCTGCAAACGCCGAAGAAAATTTTCATGCTGGCGCTGTCAGCCGTGCTGATCGGTGGAAACTGGCTGCTCTTTATCTGGGCGGTCAATAACCACCATATGCTGGAAGCCAGCCTCGGGTATTTTATTAACCCGCTGGTTAACATTCTGCTGGGAATGCTGTTCCTCGGCGAGCGCTTCCGTCGTATGCAGTGGCTGGCGGTGATTCTGGCGGCCTGCGGCGTACTGGTGCAGCTCTGGACCTTCGGCTCTCTGCCGGTCATCGCACTGGGGCTGGCGTTTAGCTTTGCGTTTTACGGCCTGGTACGTAAGAAGATTGCGGTTGAAGCACAAACGGGGATGCTGATCGAAACGCTGTGGCTATTGCCGGTCGCCGCGATTTATCTGTTTGGCATCGCGGATAGCCCAACCAGCCATATGGGGCAGAATCCGCTGTCGCTGAATCTGTTGCTGATTGCGGCAGGTATCGTCACCACGGTGCCGCTGCTGTGCTTTACCGGGGCGGCGACGCGCCTGCGCCTCTCCACGCTGGGTTTTTTCCAGTACATTGGCCCAACCCTGATGTTCCTGCTGGCCGTGACGTTCTATGGAGAAATACCGGGCGCCGATAAGATGGTGACGTTTGCCTTTATTTGGGTGGCGCTGGCGATTTTTGTGATGGATGCGATTTATACACAAAGACGCAAAGTTCGAGGATAAAAGCGTGCCGGTGGCGCGTCGCTTATCCGGCCTACGGGATCGGTAGNACGCGCCACCGGGCGCAATATTACAGCCAGTTCTTACGCTTGAAGTACAAATACGGCGCCAGACCCGCAAGGATCATAAAGATAATCGCGCCAGGGTAACCAAAGCTCCACTTCAGCTCCGGCATAAACTCAAAGTTCATCCCATAGCTGGACGCCACCAGCGTCGGCGGCAGGAATACCACGGATACCACCGAGAAGATCTTGATAATGCGGTTCTGCTCGATGTTGATGAAGCCCATCGCCGCCTGCATCAGGAAGTTCACCTTCTGGAACAGGGATTCGTTGTGCGGCAGCAGGGACTCGATATCGCGCAGGATCTCACGCGCCTGCTCCAGTTGCCCTCCCGGAAGACGCGCCTTGCGCACCAGGAAGTTAAGCGCGCGCTGGGTATCCATCAGACATAAGCGAACTTTCCAGCCGATATCTTCCAGCTCTGCCAGCGTAGAGAGCGCTTCGTCATATTCATCGCCCTGATGCCCTTCCATGATCACGCGGCTCAGTTCTTCCAGATCGCTGTAGATGTTTTCAATTTCATCCGCCAGCTGTTCGATTTTGGTTTCAAACAGGTCGAGCAGTAATTCATAGGCATTGCCGTCCACCATCGCCTGGTTACGGGCGCGCATACGGTACAAGCGGAAAGCGGGCAGTTCGCGTTCACGCAGCGTAAACAGGCGGCCATCGCGAATGGTGAATGCCACCGTGGAGTTACCGGCGTGGTCTTCCGCATCTTCGAAAAAGAAAAAGGAGTGGATGTGCAGCCCGTCTTCGTCTTCAAAGAAACGTGCGGATGCTTCGATGTCTTCCAGTTCAGGACGTGTCGCCAGGCTTTGGCCCAGTTCAGATTGTACGCGCAGTCGCTCGTCGTCGTCCGGTTCGACCAGGTCGACCCATACGGCATCAATCAGGGTTTGTGACTCTTCGACTTCCAGCCGGGTCAGTCGATTATTTTCCAGTTGAAATGCGCTCAGCATGACCGGGACTCCCAATGCTTAAAAATATCGGACAGTTCGGGTGGGCACACAGAAACAAATTGGGTTTCAGACCATTAAACAGCCTGACTCAGCGCGACGGGAAAAAGAGAAGGTCGCTGACAACCGCTAAGGCTATCAGCAAAAAGGGATAGCCTTAGGAGTTGATCCTGAATGACAGGATAATGAGCCAGCATCTACTGGGTGTGTCCAAGGCGAATGTCCTCTTAGCGTAATCGTGCGCGCATGTTACGCCAGCAAAAATTTGACGTCAACACGCAACGAAACGCGAAAAAGTAATAATTTCCCCTTATGCAAAAATGTTAGCAGAGGGGAGTTATTTATCTATGATATTCAGAATATTAACCGACAGATAGCCGGATGGCGGCTTCGCCTTATCCGGCCTACAAATCAAAATGTTACCCGGTCTGTAGGCCGGATAAGACGCGCCAGCGTCGCCATCCGGCAAAGCCAAACCGATTAAACCGTTTCCAGTCTGGCGTAGGCCGCTACCAGCCATTTGATCCCCTGCCCTTGGAATGCGACCTGTAACCGGCTGTGCTCGCCACTGCCTTCCAGATTAACGATCGTGCCTTCACCGAATTTCGGGTGACGCACGCGCTGTCCCAGCTTGTACCCGGTGTCGTTTTCCGCCATCGGGGTTCCCATCCGCTGGTGACTCACCGGACGACTGACCGTGGCACGCAGCCGCACTTCTTCCACACAGTCTTCCGGCAATTCGCCGATAAAGCGCGACGGGCGGTGGTAGACCTCTTTGCCATACAGACGGCGGGTTTCCGCATAGGTCAACGTCAGCTTCTGCATCGCGCGGGTTACGCCGACGTAGGCCAGGCGACGCTCTTCTTCAAGACGCCCGCCTTCATCCAGCGACATCTGGCTGGGGAACATCCCCTCTTCCATGCCGACGATGAACACCTGCGGAAACTCCAGCCCTTTCGCCGAGTGCAAGGTCATCAGTTGAACCGCATCCTGCCACGTATCCGCCTGCCCTTCGCCCGCTTCCAGCGCGGCGTGAGAGAGAAACGCCTGCAACGGCATCAGGTCTTCATCTTCTTCGTTGTAGCTGAACTGGCGCGTCGCCGTCACCAGTTCTTCTAAGTTCTCAATACGCGTCTGGCCTTTCTCGCCTTTTTCCTGCTCGTACATCATGCGCAGACCCGAGTCTTTAATCACCCGATCGGTCTGAACATGCAGCGGCATATCTGCCGTCTCCTGCGCCAGCGCGTCAATTAGCTCGATAAAGCGTTGCAGGGCGCTTGCGGCGCGGCCAGCCAGCGCTTTCTCCTGCAACAGCTCGCGGCACGCCTGCCACAAGGTTAACTGACGGTCGCGCGAGGTCTGGCGCACAACGTCCAGCGTGCGATCGCCAATACCGCGCGTCGGGGTGTTCACCACGCGCTCAAACGCCGCATCATCATTACGATTGGCGATCAGGCGCAGATAGGAGAGCGCATCTTTAATTTCCTGACGTTCGAAGAAGCGCATACCGCCATAAATACGGTACGGCATACTGGCCTGCAACAGCGCCTCTTCCAGCACGCGCGACTGGGCGTTGCTGCGATAGAGAATGGCGCACTGTTCCAGCGCCCCGCCGTTGTCCTGCCAGGTTTTGATGCGGTTAACGACAAAACGCGCCTCATCCAGCTCATTAAACGCGCAATACAGTGAAATCGGCTCGCCATCAATACCATCGGTCCACAGCTTTTTCCCCAGACGGCCATTGTTGTTTTCAATCAGGGTGTTCGCCGCGCTGAGGATGTTGCTGGTCGAGCGGTAATTCTGCTCCAGACGAATGGTTTCCGCGCCCGGGAAATCCTTGAGGAAACGCTGGATGTTCTCCACCTGCGCTCCGCGCCAGCCGTAAATAGACTGGTCATCATCGCCGACGATCATCACTTTGCCGGTATCGCCTGCCAGCAGACGGATCCACGCATACTGGATGTTGTTGGTATCCTGGAATTCGTCCACCAGGATATTGGTAAAACGTTCGCGGTAGTGCTGAAGGATATGCGGCTTGTTGAGCCACAGTTCATGCGCGCGCAGCAGCAGTTCGGCAAAGTCCACCAGCCCTGCGCGATCGCACGCTTCCTGATAGGCCTGGTAAACCTTCTGCCAGGTCTGCTCCACCGGGTTGCCGTAGCTCTGAATATGGTGCGGACGCAGACCTTCGTCTTTCTGGCTGTTGATGTACCACATTGCCTGACGCGGCGGCCACTGCTTCTCGTCAAGGTTCATCGCTTTAATAAGGCGCTTGAGCAGGCGCAGCTGATCTTCGCTGTCGAGGATCTGGAAATCCTGCGGCAGGTTGGCGTCCATATGGTGCGCGCGCAGCAGACGGTGCGCCAGACCGTGGAAGGTGCCGACCCACATCCCGCCCTGCGTGGTTCCCATTAACTGACCGATACGGTGGCGCATTTCCGCCGCCGCCTTATTGGTGAAGGTAACGGCCATAATGGAATAGGGTGAATTATTCTCTACGCTCAGCAGCCAGGCGATACGGTGCACCAGCACGCGGGTTTTGCCGCTCCCCGCTCCCGCCAGCACCAGCATGTTGCTACGTGGCGCAGCCACCGCTTCGCGCTGTTTATCATTAAGGCTTTCGAGCAGGTAAGAAACGTCCATTGGCACCGCCGCGTAAAAGTGTGTTGGGCGGATAAGCGCAGCGCCATCCGCCAAAAAGCTGGGTATATATACAATACTGCTGGTGATTATATCAGCGAGGTCAAAGATGCCAACCGTGAAATTTCGATATGCGGCAGTAAACGGCTGTCAGTGGTCTGCATCAGGTCGGCATTTTCTGGTTTGATCCAGCAGGCCTGCATTCCACAGCGGATCGCCCCGGCGACATCGGTCGTCAGATCGTCGCCGACGTGGAGGATCTCGCCGATCGGCATGTTGAGCTTCTCCGCCGCCAGAGAGTACATGTCGCTGAACGGTTTAGAGCGCCCGTCCGGGCCTGCGCGCAGCACAAATTCGAAGTAATCGCCCAGCCCAAACAGTTCCGGCTGCGCATTGCCGTTAGTAATGGCCACCAGCGGCCATTTTTTTGCAAGCCGCTTCAGCGTGTCATGCGTCACTTGCGGAACATCGATACAGCTGCGCCACTTTGCGAAATTGATCATCGCGGCGTTCGCCCCCGCCATTGCCTCTTCCGCTGACAGGCCCGCTTCCAGCATGGCGCGCTCCACGGCGCGATGACGCCATCGCGTCACATCATGATAAATTTCCGGCTCTGCTTCACGTACCGCCTGACGCAGGCGATACAGGTCGGCATTCTGCAATGTACGCAGCGCAGGATGGTAGTTTTGCACAAAGGTGAGCGCTTCCTGCTCGGTGCGCAGGATAACCGGACGGTTATCATAAAGGGTGTCATCCAGATCGAACGTGAGTGCTGAGATGTGTCCCAAAGGCCGGTAAAAACGCATTATTTCCCCCGTTTGGCGCGTGGATGCGCCGCATCGTACACCGAGGCCAGGTGTTGAAAATCAAGATGAGTATAGATTTGCGTGGTAGACAGATTGGCATGGCCTAACAGCTCCTGCACGCCGCGCAGGTCGCCGCTCGACTCCAGCATATGGGTCGCGAACGAGTGACGCAGTTTATGCGGATGGACATGGCTGTTCAGCCCTTGCTTAATGCCCCACTCCGCAAACCGTTTTTGTACATTGCGCGCGGAGATCCGTTTCCCGAGCTTCGAGAGAAACAGCGCATCGTCATCGCTGCCGAACAGGCCGCGCAGATCCAGCCAATGCTCAATCCACGCCACCGCATTGCGGCCAATGGGCAGACGCCGTTCTTTGCTGCCCTTCCCCATCACCCACACTTCGCCCGTATCGAGATCGAGGTGTTTGATGTCTAACCCCACCAGTTCAGACAAACGCAGCCCCGCGCCATACATCACTTCCAGCATCGCCCGATCGCGCACGGCAAGCGGATCGTTAAGGTCGATATCCAGCAGGCGGTTAATATCATCCACGTCGATATTTTTCGGCAGGTGGCGAGGCGCTTTCGGCGCAGAGATGCCTTTCGCCGGGTTGGCGTTGAGTTCACCCTTGCTCACCAGCCAGTCAAAGAAACTGCGTAAAGCAGAGAGGCGCAACGCCAGGCTGGCGGGCCCTAACCCTTTACGGCGGCTGCGTACCGCGAAAGCGCGCACCATCGCAGCGTCACATTGTTGCCAGCTTTGCAGACCGGTTTCTCCGGCTAAAGCGATAATGGCATCAAGCTGACGCTGATAGTTCAGTAGCGTGATGGGGCTAAGTTGCCGTTCTACGCCCAGGTAACGCAAGAAGCGCGCAACGTCCTGAGAAAGCGATAATTCGGTCATACACGTTCAATCCAGCGCTCCAGCAGTTCCGGCAACATCAAGGCGATTTCTTGCAGTAACTGTGTCCCCTGCCCCTGCTGGTAATGATGCACATCGCGGCTACTGAAGAGTATGACCCCCAGATCGCCATCGCGCCCCAGCATCGACATCGCCACCGAGCCAATCGCTTTGGCTTCAGGCAGCACCACCAGCAGTTCCGGGCCATTCAATGGGCCAAGATAGTGTTGCGCCTGCCCCAGACGCTGGATACGCAGCGGTTCAAAGGCCTGACGGCTTAACGCCAGATGGGTATGATTCGACGGCGCGCCGAGTCGCCAGCGATCGGGAAACAGCCGGATGGTCGCGCCCGCCAGCCCCAGCTCCCGCGCCCAGCGATGAAAACGCATCAGCATTTCATCCAGGCTACTGGCGGAAACCAGCCGTCCCTGCAAATGCAGCAGACGGTAGAACAGGCTTTCGTTGGCATTCGCCTGTTCCATTAGCAGCGTCATATTCTCTTCAAGAACATGGATATGATTCCGGGCGCGGGCCATGTGCCACTCAACAAGCGACACCGTCCCCCGCACGGGATGCGGAACGCGCATCGCCTCAACGGCGCGCGCATTACGGATAAAAAACTCAGGGTTACGCAGTAGATAATCGACGACCGCCCGGTCGTCCAGTTCCATCTGTGTTTCCTGTAGTTCTTCCCCTGGTTGCTTCATAGATGAATAAATCCGTCGTAGACATGTGCCGCCGGGCCAGTCATATACAACGGATGACCCGGGCCTTTCCAGGCGATATCAAGGCGACCGCCAGGTAATTCCACGCGTACTTCTTCTGCCAGCAAACCCTGCTGAATGCCCACCGCAACGGCGGCGCATGCGCCGCTGCCGCAGGCCTGAGTTTCTCCTGCCCCACGTTCATAAACGCGTAATCGGATATGCTCGCGCTTCACAACCTGCATAAACCCAATATTCGCTCGTTCTGGAAAACGTTCATGGCTTTCCAGAACCGGTCCCAGCGTTTCGACTGCCGCCGTGTCGATATTATCGACCTGAATCACGCAGTGCGGGTTCCCCATTGAAACCACGCCGCACAATATTGTCTGCTCGGCCGCTCGCATAATATAGGTCTTTTCCGCTTTGTTGGCGCGAAAAGGAACCTGCGCGGGTTCAAAGTTTGGCTCACCCATGTTCACCCGCACCAGTTCATCATCAGTGACACTCAGCACCATCCGGCCATTGGCCGTGCTGACGCGGATATCGCGCTTATTGGTCAGTCCTTTCAGACGCACAAATCGCGCAAAGCAGCGGGCGCCGTTACCGCACTGCGACACTTCGCTGCCATCGGCGTTGAAGATGCGGTAATGAAAATCCAGTTCAGGATCGTAAGGAGGCTCGACAACCAAAAGCTGGTCGAACCCCACGCCCAGATGCCTGTCTGACAGGCGGCGGATCAACTCCGGCGAGAAAAAGACATTCTGCGTTACCGCGTCGACGACCATAAAATCGTTGCCAAGGCCATGCATTTTAGAGAATTGCATCATTCACTCCATTTACGCGGGGACAGAAACGTACCGTCAATAGTTCACCTGAGAAGGGCCGTCTCCCGTAGCGCGATCGTTTTGATCGGGCGTCGTCGATTGGATTTGCGAATCAACCTCATGCGTCGGCGGCGGCGCGTTTTTGTCAGCAGGTGGAAAATAGAGCGGGCCTTTCAGACCGCAGCCGGTCAGGCTGAACAGAGTGAGAAGTACAGCGAGTGCCTGAAACACATTTTTCATTATGGATTGCCTGTAAGTTCATGCTTTCTGTTTTCTATCATCGCAGGAGAAGACGTAAAAGCAAGAGTTGGCTGAAAACTGCATCATGAATTCTTCCAGGTTATACTGCCGCCATCACGTAAAAAACGGGAAACAACAATGAACGACAGTGAATTTCATCGCCTCGCAGACACCCTGTGGATGACCATTGAAGAACGTCTGGACGACTGGGACGGCGACAGCGATATCGACTGCGAAATCAACGGCGGCGTGCTAACCATTACCTTTGAGAACGGCAGCAAAATCATCATCAACCGTCAGGAGCCGCTGCACCAGGTATGGCTGGCGACCAAACAGGGCGGCTACCATTTTGACCTGAAAGGCGACGAATGGATTTGCGATCGCAGCGGCGAAACCTTCTGGGATCTGCTGGAGCAGGCCGCGACACAACAGGCTGGAGAAGCGGTGAGCTTCCGCTAAGTTTTATTGCCGGATGGCGCTGCGCTTATCCGGCCTACGTATCTCGCGTCATTTGTAACACCGCCACCCGGCATCATGTTCACGAGAAATACTGCTGCAACAGCGGCGCGTCGTTGTCCTGGTTTGCCGGTGGCACGGCGCTGATGGGCTGGGTACGGAACGGAATGACCTGCTCGCGACCATCGGTATTCACAATCTGGTAGAACTGCGGCAGGTTGAAGTTGATGAAGCTGGAGCCGTAGGTGAAGCGATCGTGCGACGACGAATAGAAGCGGCTCACGTCGCGTACCAGCTCTTCTTTGCTGCCTTCGCAGTGGTGATACACTTCCGCCCGGTTACTCTCGTCCAGAATATAAATATTAAAGCCTTTCTCATCGCCGGTTTCTTCAAAGAAGAACTGGATGATCCCTTCGCTGGCGAACCCATCCACCACCGACGGTAATTTCACATGGTTGGTCTCAACCTGAACGGAAAGTCCGTGAAGTTTGTTGTGCGAAATCGCGCCGTAAAACTCAATGGCGTTTTCCAGTTTCTGCACCGAAACATTCAGGCGCTCGAAGAACAGCCCCCAGGTTTGGCCCGAAACGCGCAGCGCTTTAAAACGTCCGGTTTCCTGGCGGGTGCTGGAGAGACGCAGTTCAATGCACTCGGAGACCAGTTGCTGTACGCGGGTGCGGATCAGGCCGCGCAGATGCTGGCTATAGCAGAACACTTCCACACTGTCCGGCGGCGCGGCATCCTGGTGCATTTTACCGAGAATCGTTTTCAGCGCTTCAATCATCGCCTGTTCGCCGTTGAAGTGCAGGGTACGCACTTCGTTCCACGAGTTGCGATACAACAGGTCGACACTGCCGACCAGGCAGTTTTGCTCTTCGCCAAAGCTGAAGACATCCAGCTTACGGAAATCGAAATGCACCACCTGATTGCGGAACGCCGCCGTCGGGTCATATTCAAGGTTAACGATGATCGCCAGATGGCGAATTTCACACGGACTGTAGAGCGCTTTCGGCGTTGGCGCAGGCAAACGCAGCGGGAAATGGTGCGACACATCGGCCACCATCTCCTGCAACTTAGGCAGGTCCACAATGCCGTTGCCCTTAATAAAAAGGTGGGTACGCGACGTCAGCAAACCGTTAAACCAGGCCCACGCCACCAGTTTGTTCAGGTAGCGGTTATATTCCAGCGGCTGATGGCTGATGATCGAATCCATGTTCGGCGCACGGTTGTAGAGATACCAGCCAGAACGGTTGGCCCGGCCCGGCGGCACATGGATAAAGGTTAGGTTCGGTTCGGAGAGATCCGGTGAAATCTGCGGGTTCACCAGCGTCACTTTGCCCGGCAGGGCTTCAAATGCGGCATACAGTTTACGCGTCAGCACGCCAATATCCTGCGGGCTGGCGCTAACGCTGAGATTGTTACGGCGGGCAAAACGGATCAGATTACGATAGCTCTGCATCATGGCGTCGAGCAGTTCGTTATGCGCTTCGCGTACCTGATCGATCTTCCAGTTCGCCCGGTTGTCGAGCATTGTCAGACGGGCGTCGTCCCATCCCCACTCGTTCACTAACTGACTTAACACTTCACGACGCCAGCCAACGCAGGCGCGTTCACGGCTCAGTTTCTCACACACTTTTAAGTAGAAACATCGACGGACTAAATCAAGACGCGTCGGATCTTCGATAGCCGTGAGGTATTCGGTCACGCGTTCCAGCATCATGCAATACGGGTCGAGACCAAACGAAACGATCTCGCCGTCATGCAGGCGCTGTTTAATGTCTTTCGCCAACAGGCGCGGATTGGGATATTCCCAGGAGTAGGCTTCCAGCAGCAGCGTTTTCAGCACCGCTTTGTACGGGGAATCGATACTCTTGTACAACTGCCAGAGGCTGGCGCCAAAGTACTCTTCGGCGGAGAGCGAGCTTAATCCGCCCAGATCCAGCCATTCGTTTGGCGTGAGGACACCCTGCGCGTAAAGCGTCATGACGTAGTCGTCGTAATGCTCTTCTTCGTCGCACGGCACCATATTCCACAGAATACGCTTACCGGCCAGACGCACAGCGGTGCGATAAAATTCGTCGAGCAGCAGGATGTGCTGCGTCGAGCCGCAGTCTTCACCACCCAGACTGCCGCTTTCATTATGGCGGAAACGGTTTTCGTCGATCAGGAAGAAGCTGACTTCCACGCCCAGCGAAGCGGCCCAGCTTTCCAGCAGGCTGCATTTACGTTGCAGCAACTGGCGCTCTTCGCTATCAAGCCAGGACTGGTGGCAGACCCAGATATCCAGGTCAGAAGAACAGCTTTGCCCTACTGAAGATGTACTGCCCATTGAGTACACGCCGGTGATCGGCAGCTCGCCTTTCGGCGGGTCCTGCGTGGACATTCCCCGGTACAGTTCAAGTTCATTCAGGTAGTGGCGTTGGGTTTCATCAGGCGTGTAAAAGCATATGCCCTTGGGAACGTTACCGTCGAGGTAACCCGGCATCAGCGGATTATGGTAGTGCAATAATGTCGGCAGCAGACTGTATACCTGCTGGAAGGCAGGGCCCATGGCAGCAAGCGCGCGATCCACACGCAATTGATTGATGGCATCCAGTCTCTGTTTCAAAGTCTCAATATAGAGGTACAAGACGTATCGCCTGATGTTGCTACCCGTCATGCGTCTGATTGCCATCGCGAGTGCGGACAACCAAACCATTCGGGATAAACCGTATGTCAAAAATAACCGTTACCTTTTTCATCCTTCTCCCCATTAAGGGGTAAAGACGAAAAAATGGTCTAAAACGTGATCAATTTAACACCTTGCTCATTGACCGTAAAGAAAGATGCACTACATACAAGTGTAGCACCGTTAGCTGCGTGTAAATTCCTTAATACGGTCAGGCGGTTTCTCGTCATTATTCACTGCCAGTCGCGACGCCGCGCCTGATCCTCTTACTCACCTTTGACCGTAACACTGACATCCCACTTGTAAGGATGTTAGGATGGTCCACGGACGATAATGACGGTAACAAGCATGTTAGACAATGTTTTAAGAATTGCCACACGCCAAAGCCCCCTTGCGCTCTGGCAGGCACATTATGTCAAAGACGCGTTGATAGCACAGCATCCGGGACTGGTCGTGGAACTGGTACCGATGGTAACGCGCGGCGACGTGATTCTGGACACCCCTCTGGCAAAAGTGGGCGGTAAGGGCTTGTTTGTAAAAGAGCTGGAAGTCGCGCTGCTGGAAAAGCGCGCCGATATCGCCGTGCATTCGATGAAAGATGTGCCGGTAGAATTCCCGCAAGGGCTTGGCCTGGTCACGATTTGCGAACGCGAAGATCCACGCGATGCTTTCGTCTCGAACCAATACAACAATCTGGATGAACTGCCCGCAGGCAGCATCGTCGGCACATCAAGTTTGCGTCGCCAGTGCCAGTTGGCCGAGCGTCGCCCGGATCTCGTCATCCGCTCGCTGCGCGGCAACGTCGGCACACGCCTGAGCAAGCTCGATAACGGTGATTATGACGCAATTATCCTGGCGGTTGCCGGGTTAAAACGGTTAGGTCTGACGTCGCGTATTCGCACCGCGCTGCCTCCCGAAATCTCTCTCCCTGCCGTAGGGCAAGGCGCAGTGGGCATTGAATGCCGACTGGATGACGCACGTACTCAGGCGCTGTTAGCGCCGCTGAATCATGAAGAAACCGCGCTACGTGTAAAAGCCGAACGCGCCATGAACACCCGCCTGGAAGGGGGCTGTCAGGTGCCGATTGGCAGCTATGCTGAAATCATTGATGGTGAAGTCTGGCTGCGTGCGCTGGTTGGCGCGCCTGACGGTTCGCTGATGATTCGCGGAGAACGTCGCGGATTGCCGCAGGACGCCGCGCAAATGGGCATTTCCCTGGCGGAAGAGCTGCTGGAAAACGGCGCCCGCACGATTCTGACCGAGGTTTATAACGGAGAAGCGCCCGCATGAGTATTCTGGTCACCCGCCCGTCTCCCTCCGGGGAAGAGTTAGTGAGCCGTCTGCGCACACTGGGGCAGGTGGCCTGGAGTTTTCCGCTTATTGAGTTTACGCCGGGCCGGGAACTGGTAACGCTTGCCGATCGCCTGGCGGCGCTCACGGACAACGATCTGGTGTTCGCCCTCTCGCAACACGCCGTCGCCTTTGCCCACGCCCAACTGCAACAGCAGGGGCTGGGCTGGCCTGTGCAGCCACGCTACTTCGCCATCGGGCGCACAACGGCGCTGGCGTTGCATACCGTTAGCGGATGCGATATTCGCTATCCTCTGGATCGGGAAATCAGCGAAGTCTTGCTACAATTACCTGAATTACAAAATATTGCGGGAAAACGAGCGCTTATTTTACGGGGCAACGGTGGGCGTGAACTGTTAGGCAAAACCCTCACAGAACGCGGCGCTGAAGTCACCTTTTGTGAATGTTATCAACGCAGTGCAAAACATTACGATGGCGCGGAAGAGGCGATGCGCTGGCACTCTCGCGGCGTGACGACGATTGTTGTCACCAGCGGTGAAATGCTGCAACAGCTCTGGTCGCTGATCCCGCAGTGGTATCGTGAGCACTGGTTACTACGCTGTCGGCTGCTGGTCGTCAGTGAGCGTCTGGCGCACCTCGCCCGGGAACTGGGCTGGCAAGATATTAAGGTCGCTGATAACGCCGACAACGATGCGCTACTGCGCGCATTACAATAACTCTCATAATGGGATGCCATAATGACGGAACAAGAAAAATCCTCCGCCGTGGTTGAAGAGACCAGGGAGGCCGTGGAAACCACGCCGCAGCCAGTCAATGCAGAAAAGAAGAGTAAGAACGGCGCCGCGCTGGTATTGAGTGCGGTGGCAATCGCCATTGCCCTGGCCGCGGGCGTCGGTCTGTATGGCTGGGGAAAGCAGCAGGCCGTTAAACAAACGGCCACCAGCGATGCGCTGGTTAACCAACTTACGGCGCTGCAAAAAGCCCAGGAAAGCCAAAAAGCGGAGCTGGAAGGCATTATCAAACAGCAGGCGACACAACTGGATGATGCAAATCGCCAACAGGCCGCGCTGGCGAAACAGCTGGATGAAGTGCAACAGAAAGTCGCGACGATCTCCGGCAGCGATGCCAAAACCTGGCTGCTGGCGCAATCTGATTTTCTGGTCAAACTCGCCGGACGTAAATTGTGGAGCGATCAGGATGTCACCACCGCTGCGGCGCTGCTCAAAAGCGCGGATGCCAGCCTGGCGGATATGAACGACCCCAGTCTGATCGCCGCGCGCCGCGCCATTACCGATGATATTGCCAGCCTGTCGGCGGTGGCGCAGGTGGACTACGACGGCATTATCCTCAAAGTGAACCAGCTCTCTAACCAGATTGATAACCTGCGTCTGGCCGATAACGACACCGACGATTCGCCAATGGACTCCGACAGCAGCGAGCTGTCCAGCTCGATCAGCGAATGGCGCGTTAATCTGCAAAAAAGCTGGCAGAACTTTATGGACAGCTTTATTACCATTCGCCGTCGTGATGACACCGCCGTCCCGCTGCTGGCGCCGAACCAGGACGTTTACTTACGTGAAAACATCCGCTCCCGCCTGTTAGTGGCGGCGCAAGCCGTGCCGCGTCATCAGGAAGAGACTTACCGTCAGGCGCTGGATAATGTCTCCACCTGGGTACGCGCGTACTACGACACCGACGACGCAACGACCAAAGCGTTCCTTGATGACGTGGATAAACTGAGTCAACAGAGCATCACGATGGACGTGCCGGAGACGTTACAGAGCCAGCCGATTCTTGAAAAACTGATGCAGACTCGCGTGCGTAACCTGCTGGCGCAGCCGGCGGCGGCCACGACCGAAGCGGCTCAGGCCCCTGCTCCGCAGGCAGAAGCACCGGCAGCCGCGCCGCAAGGAGAATAATGATGCTGAAAGTATTATTGCTCTTTGTGTTGTTGATCGCCGGTATCGTCATAGGCCCAATGATCGCCGGTCATCAGGGCTATGTTCTGATCCAGACCGATAATTACAACATTGAGACCAGCGTAACGGGGCTGGTGATCATCCTGATCGTTATGATGGTCATTCTGTTCGCCATTGAGTGGCTGCTGCGACGCGTTTTCCGCACCGGCGCGCACACTCGCGGCTGGTTTGTCGGGCGTAAACGCCGCCGCGCACGTAAGCAGACCGAACAGGCGCTGCTTAAGCTGGCGGAAGGCGATTACCAGCAGGTTGAGAAGCTGATGGCGAAGAATGCCGATCACGCTGAACAGCCGGTGGTGAACTATCTGCTGGCCGCCGAAGCCGCGCAGCAGCGTGGTGACGAAGCGCGCGCTAATCAGCATCTGGAACGTGCCGCTGAACTGGCGGGCAATGACACGATTCCGGTGGAGATCGCCCGCGTACGTCTGCAACTGGCGCGCAACGAGAATCATGCGGCGCGTCACGGCGTGGATAAACTGCTGGAAGTTACCCCGCGTCATCCAGAAGTGCTGCGCCTGGCGGAACAGGCTTACATCCGCACCGGAGCATGGAGTTCACTGCTGGACATCATCCCATCAATGGCGAAGGCCAACGTCGGCGATGAAGAACATCGCGCCATGCTGGAACAGCAGGCCTGGATTGGGCTGATGGATCAGGCGCGAGCCGATCAGGGCAGCGAAGGATTACGCGAATGGTGGAAGAACCAGAGCCGTAAAACTCGCCACCAGGTTCCACTGCAAGTGGCAATGGCAGAGCATCTGATTGAGTGTGACGATCACGATATGGCGCAGCAGATCATCATCGACGGCCTGAAGCGCCAGTATGACGACCGCCTGGTTCTGCCGATCCCGCGCCTGAAAACCAACAACCCGGAGCAGCTGGAAAAAGTGCTGCGCCAGCAGATTAAAACCGTTGGCGATCGCCCGCTACTGTGGAGCACGCTGGGTCAGTCATTGATGAAGCATGGCGAATGGCAGGAGGCTACGTTCGCTTTCCGCGCCGCGCTCAAGCAACGCCCTGACGCCTACGACTACGCCTGGCTCGCCGATGCGCTGGACCGGTTGCATCAGCCGGAAGAAGCGGCCACCATGCGCCGCGACGGTCTTATGCTGACCTTGCAGAACAATCCTCCGCAGTAATTCCCATTGCCCGGTGACGCTACGCTTACCGGGCCTGCCAGGTCACCGTAGGCCGGATAAAGCGAAGCCGCCATCCGGCAGTTCTCTTCCGCTTCCCCATAAAAAAACGCCTGCTCAAATGAGCAGGCGTCAAAACAGGTCTGTATGACAACATAAATGGGTGCTTCACTCAACGTTATGTCCATGGTGTTTGATGAGGCGTAAGCGACATCTGTCTGTGGACGATAAGCACCGTAAACGGCTCTGCATCATTCCTGAGTTTATGAGGCACTAAGGCGAACATAAGAGATGGAATGAGCATCTACAGGGATATTATTGCACATTGCATGCCAGGATTGCACCGCCAAAAATAAGGATTCAGACTTTTTAACGTATCAGGCCATTCGCGGCTCTGCGGCGGTTTCTGCCAACCTTCTTCGCCATAAAAATCCCCTCTTTGTCTCTGAACGGAGACAAATAACACGCAACACCGATAATTATTGATAAATCATGGCATTAGACGTCACCAGATAGCGACAACAGAAGCCTGGAATGTCTCAACATTGCGACAGTGATACAGGGGATCGGGAAAGAAGAGGAAGAAGAGATGAAAACAAAAAACCCCGCCGAAGCGGGGTTCAAAATTGGTCGGCGAGAGAGGATTCGAACCTCCGACCCACTGGTCCCAAACCAGTTGCGCTACCAAGCTGCGCTACTCGCCGATGTACTGCTTTTTTTGAATTTTTAGTTCAACTCTTTAAGTCGTGGTGCGAGGGGGGGGACTTGAACCCCCACGTCCGTAAGGACACTAACACCTGAAGCTAGCGCGTCTACCAATTCCGCCACCTTCGCATTTCACAACTTTTAATAATGGGGTGGCTAATGGGATTCGAACCCACGACAACTGGAATCACAATCCAGGGCTCTACCAACTGAGCTATAGCCACCACTGAAATCTTTTACGCGGTATTAAAACCACCGCAGCTCCAGCACCGGGTAAATGGTGCGCCCGACAGGATTCGAACCTGAGACCTCTGCCTCCGGAGGGCAGCGCTCTATCCAGCTGAGCTACGGGCGCTTAGCGCCGTTGCGGGGGTGGATAATACGGACTTCCCACCCCTCTGTCTAGTGCCTTTTTAAATAAAATGCGTGTTTGGTTACGCTTTGCGCGTTTTGCTGCTTATTCCCCCACCTTATGGGCAGTTCCGGCGCGATTCAGGCCGAAAACCTTGTAGACGAGCGTGACGGCAAGCAGGAAGATGATGCCGACAAACAGCGACATACGAGTATCTTCATTCAAGTACATGCCAATTAAAACGCAAACCAGGAACGCCATCGTCAAATAATTCGCCCACGGGAACATAATAGAACGGAAAGGATGGCTGATCATCGCGTCTTTATGAGCACGACGGAAACGCACCTGGCTAATCAGGATCACGAACCACGGCACCATACCCGGCAATACACTGGCGCTGTAGACATACACAAACACCCGCTGCGGGTTCGGAATAATGTAGTTCAGGCATGAACCAATCAGCAGAATCGCGATCGACAGCGCCACCCCGGCGACCGGTACGCCATGACGGGAGACTTTCGCCATCGCCGCCGGAAGCTGTCGGTTTTTCGCCAGGGCATACAGCATACGTCCGCAGCTATACATGCCGCTGTTACAGCCGGAAAGCGCGGCGGTCAGCACCACGAAGTTAATAATGCCCGCCGCAGCGGTAATCCCGATTTTGGCAAAAGTGAGTACAAACGGACTACCGTTACTGCCGATTTCGTTCCACGGGAAGATCGTCACGATAACGAAAATCGCCCCTACATAGAAAATCAGGATACGCCACAGTACCTTGCCTACCGCGCTGCGCAGCGTAACCTGCGGATTCTTCGCTTCACCCGCGGTAATGCCGATCAGCTCCACGCCCTGATAGGAGGCGACCACAATACACAACGCCGTCAGGAACCCTTTCCAGCCACCGGCAAAGAAGCCGCCGTGTTCCGTCAGGTTGCCAAAACCGATCGCCTGGCCGCCATTGCCAAAGCCAAAGAAAATCACCCCCAGTCCGACCACAATCATCACAATGATGGTGGTGACTTTGATCATCGCAAACCAGAACTCGATTTCGCCGTACAGACGGACGGCGGCCAGATTAGCCAGCGCCACCAGCCCAACGGCGATCAGGGCGGGTATCCATTGCGCCATATCCGGGAACCAGAACTGCACGTATACCCCGATAGCGGTTATTTCCGATATCCCCACCGCCATCCACATAAACCAGTATGACCACGCGGTGAGATAGCCAAAGAAGGGGCTCATGTAACGGTGTGCATAAACGGCGAATGAGCCAGTAACCGGCTCCAGGAACAGCATTTCGCCCATTGAGCGCATGATGAAAAAGACGAACAGCCCGGCGACGATATACGCCAGCAGCACGGACGGCCCCGCCCATTTCAGCGTACTGGCGGCGCCCATAAACAGCCCAACGCCAATCGTGCCCCCAAGGGCGATCAATTCGATATGACGAGCTTCCAGCCCACGCTGTAGCTCCGGTTTTTTCTCTGCCATAAATCCTCTTGTCGTGTTTGCACTCGTTCCGGCGTTGTTGCCGGTTATTGTTATGGGTACATCAAGCGATGCGAATGGTTTCTTAAATTTGGCAAAATGGCAAATGAAGCATTAAAAAAATGCATGTTTTGTGTAAAAAAGGAGCAAAAATGTGGGAGGCGGGCAACGCATTAAGCAGAATGCGCTACCCGTAAGAAAAGCAGCGTTCAGAGATTGCCGGTGTAATGCCAGCGGAGATAGCGCAACAGACGCAGCTGGCGGGTGATACGGCTCGGCTGAGACAGCAGGCGATACAGCCACTCCAGCCCCAGCGTCTGCCACATTTTGGGCGCGCGTTTCACATGACCGGTAAAGACATCGTAGGTGCCGCCCACCCCCATATATAAGGCCTGAGGATGAATCACCCGACAGTCGCGCATCAGGATTTCTTGTTTCGGCGATCCCATCGCCACGGTCACAATCTTCGCCCCGCTGGCATGGATGCGCTCAAACAGCGCCTGGCGCTGCTCAGGTTTAAAATAACCGTCCTGGCTACCGACAATATTGACGTTCCACTGCGCACGCAGTTTTGCTTCCGTCTGCGCCAGCACCTCCGGCTTACCGCCGACCAGAAAAACAGGCGTCCCTTCTTTACCGGCGCGCGCCATCAGTTCTTCCCAGAGATCGGCCCCGGCTACCCGTGAAACCTGCGCCTGGGGGAATTTCTTACGCACTGAGCGCACGACGCTAATGCCATCCGCATATTTAAACTCGGCGGCATCAATCAACGCCCTGACTTCCGGGTCATCTTCTGCAGTCAGCATTTTCTCAGCATTGATCGCCACCAGCGTACCCTGCTTCATTTGCCCATCGGCAAACAGGTAATTCAGCGCATGTTGCATATCGCGCCAGCCAATCAGCTGCAATCCACGAAGTGAATAGAGCGGCGCTGTCGTGTTATCCGTCATTATTATCCTTCAACCTGAGTCTGCGGCTGCGGTTTCGCCCGTTGATGGACCAACCCGGCACAATCGAAAAGCCAGAACAAGAGTTTTGCTACCAGCAGGCAGGCACCAAAAATCACGAGGAAAAAGACCACTCGCGAGACAAAAGAATCCAGCCCTTCTCGCGCCAGAACAATCATATTGAAGATGGCGCCAAAGCAGAAACTGTGCAAAATCGCCGCCTTATAGCGATTCGTCTCGCGGTTGCCAAGCTCATACAGCCAGTCAAACCATTTGATAATCAGCCCAACCGCGACCGCCCCCAGAGGGATAAACAGAGCGCCGCCCATCACCACCAGCGAACCAATCAGCGTGGGGGAAATGGCGAGGCCTGAGTGGTTGTTCAGCACTTCCCAGGTAAAGTAGTTGGCTGAATTCAGCACAATGCCCGGACGCCCAGGCCACAGCCACGAAGGAATAAAGACATAAAAATCACGGACGATCGGCGCCAGTCCCTGGAAATCGATGTTGTCGTAGTTTTGCAACAGCAGCGCCAGGTTCTCCCACGGCGAGAAGGTATCGCGGGTCAGATACAGGAAAGTGTAAAACGCCTCATCGCCGCTCACGTTCAGCCCATAGCGCTTCAGCGCCAGCCAGAACATCCCGACAATTCCCAGCACACCCGCCGCCACCAGCATCCACAGCGAGATCCAGCCACGAATAATGCCGATAAACAGGAAGATGGCAAACGCGATGATGATGTTAGCGCGCGTGCCGCCGACAATCATGTAGGTCAGCAGGCCAAACGCAACGGTACTCACCAGGAAAAACAGCCACGCTTTACTGTCCTGGCGCAGGAAGTAGATCACCAGCATCGCCGGAATAAAGAAGTAGAAGAAGCGTTTCAATGCCACGCCGGAGACTTCGCTGGAGAAGATCTGGCTGTAAGAGTGCAGCCGGAACAGCAGGAACCCATTGTGCATAAAGAAGATGCCAACGCTCACCAGTGCAATCCCCATCAGCATGACCCAGGTAAGGTGAGTCTCCACCCGGTTCATGGTAAATAGCGGCTTGCGCGGCACATCCGTCACGCGTTTACGTAAGCGGGTTTTATAGGTCACGTAATAAACGGCATAAAAACACGCGGCGGACAATAACGCCTGCAACAGGATTTCCGGCGGCGCCACGCCGACGTCAAAGCGGAACACCAGCACGCTGGTCAACGGGAAGCCGAAGAAAAAGGTCAGCAAAAACAGCAATGAAAAGAATACGTTGAAGTTAAAGCGCACGCGGCGAAACTCAAACCAGGTCAACGTGGCGATAAACAGCGTGGAGAGCAGCCAGACGACCAGTAACCCGCTAAATTGCATCAGGCTCATGCGGCTTCTCCTGCGGCAATGCGTAACGCGTTATGCCACGGTTCAAGGTAATTTGGGCTAAAGAAGGTGATCCCGCTTTTATCCACGGACGCCAGCTGCCGCTGCGCCTCACGAACCACGCCTTCATTAAGCGCGTCCGTCGTGAACAACACGGGCAGATGCTGTTCCGCCATATCCTGCCAGAACGGGTTCTCACGGTTAAGCACGCACGGGACACCCGCCTGGATAAGCAGGCACAACGTGCCGATTCCCTGCTGACGGGCAAAGATGAAATACCCGAGGTCGCACTGGCGAAGCAGCGCCAGATAGGCATCGAATTCCAGTTTTTCGCTGAGGATGTGTAAATTTTCCGCACTGAACAGCGCCTGTCCCGCCTGACGGACTTCATCAATGTACGCGTCGTTATTGGCCGGATAGCCCATCGGCACGATCACATTTACCGTGTCGCCGAACTGCTGATACACCGCGCGTAACGCCGCAATATGTTCGTTACTGCGATCGCCGGAGTTACCCACCAGAACCGTCATTTTCCCTTCACGCGGACGATCGTTTGCCATGTTATTAAGCGAAGAGTCCATTCGCGTCGGGAAATAGAGCAGTTCACCACGCACGCGCGGGTGCTGACGGGCGAAATAGCTCAAATCGCCACGAGTAGCGAACACACAGCCCACTCGATTTTGCGCCATGCGGCGAACGGGGTAAAACAGACGGAATTTCAGCCCACGGGAAACTTCATACAGATCCGCGCCCCAGATGTGCCAGTAAAACTGCTCAGGTTTGATTCCGCCACTTAGCAGCGCCAGCCACAGGCTGGTATTGAACTGACCGTGGAAGAAGAAACGTTGCCGGCGATTGGCTTTCGCTTTGGCGATGACCGCCTCAGCCAGCGTTTTTTTCCCGGCGTAGAAACTCAGCGACAGAGCCGGGCAGCTTTCCCTGAGCCCCGCATCCTGACCTGCAACCATAAACACGCGCGCATGCTCGCTTGTCGCGGCCAGCGCATCATTGAAAAACCGCAGCACGGTTTGATTATGGTGAGGGATATCCGATCCCAGTACGTGAATCAGTACAGTCATGCCCGCCTACGCCAGAGTAAAAACACGCCACAACAGAGAGAGAAATAGACCACATAAGTGGCCATATACGCCTGTGCCGCCCCCAGCGCGCCATGCGCGGGGATAAGCCAGTGAGCGAATGCCGTCAACAAAATGAACTGGCTAATCTCAGCCAGAATATAAAACCGCAGCGACGCTTTCGCGATCACCAGATAGCCAAAAACGTACGCGCCCACTTTCAGCACATCGCCCACCAGTTGCCAGGCGAACAGATCGCGCATGGCGGTGAATTTGGCGGAAAAGAGCAGCCAGATGGCGAAATCGCGCAGCAGCCAGACCGTAAAACTCGCCGCCGCCACCGCAGGCAGAACAAATTTCAGCGATTTCACCACTTCGCGCGTAATCGCCTGCTTTTCGGTCAGACGCGACAGCGTTGGCAATAAGTACACGCTAAACGAGGCGGTAATAAATTGTAGATAGGCATCGGAAATACTGCTTACGCCCTGCCAGATACCAACATCATCCCAGCTGTAATGCGCCGCCAGCAGGTTTCGCATCATCACATAAGCCACCGGTAGCGTGACGGACGTAATCAGCGCCATCAGCGTAAATTTGCTGAGCTGTCCGGCAAGCCCTTTATCCCACGACGGTTTCAGGTAGCTAAGCGGGATCGCGCCGCGTTTAACCAGCATAATCGCCGCCGGGATCACCACCAGCGCAGGCACCAGCGCCAGACCCAGCAGCGCACCTTCATAGCCGCCCAGACGGTAGCAGCCATAGTAGGCAACAACTCCCACCAGGCTCCCCACAATCAGCGACAGCGCATTCCCGGCAGCGTCACGAAACCCTTTCATCAGCGCCAGCAGCAGGTTCGCCCAGGCGATCCCCATCTGCACCAGCGCCACTAAACGCACCAGCCCCTGGTAGTGGCTATGCCCAAACAGCCCCTGGCTAATGGGGGCCGCCGCCAGCACGAAGACCAGCGCCAGTAGCGTGGAGAACCCCATCACCATTGCGGATGAAGTGCCCACCACGTTATGCAACCGGGCAGGGTTATCATGATGCTGAGCGACATACTTCGTCACCCCGTTAAATATCCCGGCCCCGGCCAGCACGCCGAGCACGGTCACCATCTGGCGGAAGTTACCCGCCTGGCCGACGCCCGCAGGGCCAAACGACACCGCCAGCAGTTTTACGACCAGTAAGCCTGCGCCAATTTTCACCAGCGTACTGGCGGCCGTCCACAGGGACGCTTTCGCAAGCGACATATCAGGAGAAATAGTTCAGCAAGGTCGAAATCACCGTTCGCTGATTAACGGGAGACAGATTATAAAACAGCGGCAAGCGCAGCAGGCGCTCACTCTCTTTGGTGGTGTACCGATCTTCGCCACGGAACTCGCCAAACTTGTCGCCTGCCGGACAATCATGTAGCGGGATGTAATGGAACACCGCCATGATTTCCGCTTCTTTCAGGAAGTTGATCAGCGCGCTGCGATCGGTAATATCCCGCAACTTGATATAAAACATATGTGCGTTGTGCCTACAGTCGTCCGGGATAGAGGGCAGGTCAATACGTCCCGCGCGCGCCAGCGGCGCCAGCGCGTCATAGTAGGTCTGCCACAGCGCCAGACGCTGTTGATTGATGCGATCGGCCGCTTCCAGCTGCGCCCACAGATACGCCGCCTGGAGATCGGACATCAGATAGCTGGAGCCGATATCCCGCCAGGTGTATTTATCCACCTGTCCCCGGAAGAACTGGCTGCGATTGGTGCCTTTTTCACGGATGATTTCCGCCCGTTCAATCAGGGAACGGTCGTTAATCAGCGTCGCACCGCCTTCACCACCTGCCGTGTAGTTTTTGGTTTCGTGAAAACTGAAGCAACCGATATGACCAATCGTCCCCAGCGCACGGCCTTTCCAGGTTGACATCACGCCCTGCGCGGCATCTTCCACCACAAACAGATTATGACGCTTCGCAATCGCCATAATGGTGTCCATTTCGCAAGCGACGCCCGCGTAATGCACCGGGACAATGACGCGCGTCTTGTCGGTAATCGCCGCTTCAATCAGCGTTTCATCAATGTTCATGGTATCCGGGCGGATATCGACGAAAATGATTTTCGCCCCGCGCAGCACAAAGGCGTTGGCGGTAGAAACGAAGGTGTAGCTTGGCATAATGACTTCATCGCCCGGCTGGATGTCCAGCAGCAGTGCCGCCATTTCAAGTGACGCCGTACAGGATGGCGTCAGCAACACTTTAGCGCTGCCAAAACGTTGCTCCAGCCACTGCTGGCAACGGCGCGTAAAGCCGCCATCTCCGCAAAGTTTGCCGCTTCCCAGCGCTGACTGCATGTAATCGAGTTCGGTTCCCACCACCGGCGGCGCGTTAAATGGAATCATTTTGTCACCTGTATAACCAGTACGCGATGCTTTCTACGTTGCCACCGCTCTGTATATAACGTTTAAGCGCGGCGGTGTTGCCCATCTGGGTCGCCACCCGCAATGTTGTCTTTCCGCGAGACTGCGCCCACGCGAGCGCTGCCTGCATTAATTCTGCTCCTGCGCCACGCCCGGCCAGCAGGCCGATGCGCGCATCGGTGTCGTTCAGTTCGCGCAGCGAGACAAACCCGCGAATATCGTTATTCGCCGCCCGGATAACCAGACACTGGTGATCGAAGGTGCCGCGCACGGCATTTTCAATCCACTGAGCATAAAAACGGGCGCTGGCGTCCGGCGCATACCACGGTGCGCGGAAACGGCTTTGCGCAAACGCGGCGGGCGCCTGTTGACGTAACGCGGGAATATCGGCAATTTGTGCAATTTCCACGCCAGAAATACGTTCAACGCCAGCGACCGGCAGGCTGAAGTCGACTTCGCCTTCTACCAGCGAAAACCCCAACTGTTGCAGCGCATCTAATTCATCCGTGCGCGCAGCAGAAATTTTCGCCTGCACGCGCGACCAGGGTTGCAATGCCTCTGGCGTTAACACCGGCGCGGCAGGGTTCACGCGAACAATAGCGCTATTGACGCCAAAGAACGTATTTTCCCACGTTAATGGTTCAATACTGGCGCGGACGGGCACGGAGTAGCTCCAGTAAATATTGGCCATAACCGGTTTTCGCTAAAGAACTGGCGGCGCGTTTTACGCCCTCGTCATCCAGCCAGCCGTTACGCCAGGCGATCTCTTCCAGACAGGCAATTTTGAAGCCCTGGCGTTTTTCAACCGTCTGCACAAACGTGCTCGCTTCAATCAGGCTGTCATGGGTGCCGGTATCCAGCCACGCAAAGCCACGACCGAGCAACTCAACCGTCAGCTTGCCGTCATTAAGGTACATCTGATTAATGGACGTAATCTCCAGCTCACCGCGCTCGGAAGGCTTCACGCGCTTCGCGTACTCTACTACCTTGCTGTCGTAAAAATAGAGACCGGTCACCGCCCAGTTTGATTTCGGCTGTTTCGGTTTTTCTTCCAGCGAGACTGCGCGAAAATTGTCGTCGAACTCCACGACGCCAAAACGTTCCGGGTCCATAACCTGATAACCAAAAACGGTCGCCCCTTCGGTTCGCGCCGCCACATGACGCAATTTCGGGCTGAAACCCTGACCAAAGAAGATATTGTCGCCCAGTACAAGACAGGACGGCTCGCCGTTAAGGAATGTTTCACCAATGATAAAGGCCTGCGCCAGCCCATCCGGGCTGGGTTGTTCGGCATATTGCAACTCAATGCCAAACTCCGAACCATCGCCCAGCAGACGCTGAAAATAGTGCTTATCTTCCGGTGTGGTGATAATCAGGATTTCCCGGATACCCGCCAGCATCAGTACCGACAGCGGATAGTAGATCATCGGCTTGTCATAAATCGGCAGAAGCTGCTTCGACACGCCGCGCGTAATCGGATGCAGGCGGGTGCCAGAGCCGCCCGCCAGAATGATACCTTTCATGCGTTCCTCCTCCGGGTTTAGCCCTTCAGACCTAAACGTTCACCCTGATAGCTGCCATCCTGCACGGGCTTCCACCAGGCCTCATTCGCCAGATACCACTGCACGGTTTTCCGCATTCCGCTTTCAAAGGTTTCCTGCGGCGTCCAGCCAAGTTCACGCGCAATTTTCGCTGCGTCGATGGCATAGCGTAAATCATGGCCTGGACGGTCATCCACAAAAGCGATCAGGGAGCGATAATGCGCCACGCCCTGCCGTTTTTGTGGCGCAAGTTCTTCCAGCAGATCGCAAATCGTTTCCACAACCTCCAGATTCTTACGCTCATTATGGCCGCCAATGTTATATGTCTCACCCACTTCGCCCGCCGTCAGCACGCGATACAGCGCCCTGGCGTGATCTTCAACGTACAGCCAGTCGCGGATCTGTTGTCCATTGCCATACACCGGCAGCGGTTTACCCGCCAGCGCGTTCAGGATCATCAATGGGATCAGCTTTTCCGGGAAGTGGTAAGGGCCGTAATTATTGGAACAGTTAGTGACCAGCGTCGGCAGACCATAGGTGCGCAACCACGCGCGCACCAGGTGATCGCTGCTGGCTTTCGAGGCGGAATAAGGACTGCTCGGCGCATACGGCGTGGTCTCAGTAAAGAAATCATCCGTGGAATGCAGATCGCCATACACCTCGTCAGTGGAGATATGGTGGAAACGAAACGCCGATTTTTTCTCATCATTGAGCGTCGCCCAGTAAGTCCGGGCCGCTTCCAGCAGCGTGTAGGTTCCCACGATATTGGTTTCAATAAACGCAGCCGGGCCGTCGATAGACCGGTCAACGTGGCTTTCCGCCGCCAGATGCATCACGTAATCCGGCTGGTACTGCTGAAAAACGCGGTCCAGCGATGCCCGATCGCAGATATCCACCTTCTCAAAGGCAAAGCGCTCATGCTGTGCAACTGGCGCCAGCGACATCAGGTTTCCGGCGTAGGTGAGCTTATCCACCACCACCACGGCGTCGGGGGTTTCATCAATGATGTGGCGCACAACGGCAGAGCCGATAAATCCCGCGCCGCCAGTGACCAGAATCCGTTTCATCAGCGCCAGACTCCTTTCGTATCCACAATGTAGCGTTGCCGCACGGCATCGCCGTTAATCGCTTTAAACGGATGATGGTCAACCAGCATGACCAGCACATCCGCTTCCGCCAGCGCATTTTCCAGCGTGGCTAACGTGCAGCGACCTTCCAGTTTTTTCGGCAACTGATGAATATTAGGCTCTACCACCAGCGTTTCACCGGCATGCCATTGCGCAATCTCCTGCGCAATGCCCATCGCCGGGCTTTCACGCAGATCGTCAATATTTGGTTTAAACGCCAGACCAAAGCAGGCGATTTTGATGTCGCTGGCGCGCTTATTCGTTGCCGTCAGGCAATCCGCCACTGCGGCTTTCACCTGCGCCACCACCCAGTGTGGTTTACCGTCGTTCACTTCACGCGCGGTACGGATCAGCCGCGCCTGCTGCGGGTTTTGCGCCACAATAAACCACGGATCGACGGCGATGCAGTGGCCTCCCACGCCCGGCCCAGGCTGGAGAATATTCACGCGTGGATGACGATTCGCCAGACGAATCAGTTCCCAGACGTTAATCCCCTGATCGGCGCAAATCAGCGACAGCTCGTTCGCAAAGGCGATATTGACGTCACGGAAGCTGTTTTCCGTGAGCTTACACATTTCGGCGGTGCGGGAATTAGTCACCACACACTCGCCTTCAAGGAAAATCTTGTACAACTCGCTGGCACGCGCGGAGCATACCGGCGTCATGCCGCCAATCACGCGGTCATTTTTGATGAGCTCCACCATGACCTGACCCGGCAATACGCGCTCCGGGCAGTAGGCAATGTTCACATCAGCCTGTTCCCCCGCCTGCTGCGGGAAAGTCAGATCCGGGCGCATTTCCGCCAGCCATTCGGCCATTTGTTCTGTCGCACCCACCGGCGAGGTGGATTCGAGGATGACCAGCGCGCCTTTTTTCAGTACGGGAGCAATAGATTTCGCGGCCGCTTCGACATAAACCATATCGGGGTCGTGATCGCCCTTGAACGGCGTCGGCACGGCGATCAAGTACGCGTCGGCTGCTACCGGCGTTGTCGTGGCCCGGAGGAATCCTCCTTCAACCGCAGTTTTCACGACGCTATCCAGATCCGGCTCAACAATATGGATGGCTCCACGGTTGATGGTGTCCACCGCCTGCTGATTGATATCCACGCCAATAACGTGCTTTTGGCGAGAAGCAAAGGCCGCAGCCGTCGGCAACCCGATGTATCCCAGCCCAATAACAGAAATGGTCGTAAAACTCATAGCGATACCCGATTATTTTTTAACGCGTGTAAAATGCGGCCGCACGCCTGCCCGTCGCCATAAGGATTATGGGCGCGGCTCATGGTTTGATATTCATTTTCGTCGTGCAGCAAACGTGTAACTTCTTCCACAATACGGTGTGAATCGGTTCCCACCAGACGCACCGTGCCAGCGGTAACGGCTTCTGGCCGTTCCGTCATTTCGCGCATAACCAACACCGGTTTGCCTAATGACGGCGCCTCTTCCTGAATCCCGCCGGAATCGGTAAGGATCAGCCAGGCGTGGTTCATCAGCCAGACAAACGGCAGGTAATCCTGCGGCTCAATCAGTATCACATTTTCAACATGACCCAAGATGCGGTTAACCGGTTCGCTGACGTTGGGGTTCAGGTGAACCGGATACACAATTTGTACATCCTGATTGGTAGCGGCTATCTCCGCCAGCGCATGACAGATTTGCTCAAACCCCCGGCCAAAGCTCTCACGGCGATGTCCGGTCACCAGGATCATTTTTTTATCGTCACACAGGAAAGGATACCGCTTTGCCAGTTCGGCGCGTAGCGTATCGCTGGCCAGTACGCGATCGCGCACCCAGATCAGCGCATCAATCACGGTATTGCCGGTGACAAAGATGTGGTTATCAGGGATCTGTTCCCGCAGTAAATTCTGCCGTGAATTTTCCGTCGGCGCAAAATGGTACATCGCCAGGCGACCGGTCAAGGTGCGGTTCGCCTCTTCAGGCCAGGGGGAGTAGAGATCGCCGGTTCGCAGCCCGGCCTCTACATGACCGACAGGGATACGCTGGTAGAAAGCCGCCAGACTGGTGGCGAGAGTGGTTGTCGTATCGCCATGCACCAATACGACATCAGGTTTAAAATCGGCAAGAATCGGTTTTAATCCTTCCAGGATTCGACAGGTAATCTCTGTCAGCCCCTGACCCGGCTGCATAATATTGAGATCGTAGTCAGGCACAATAGAAAAGAGATTCAAAACCTGATCGAGCATCTCCCGATGCTGCGCAGTAACGCAGACTTTTGCCTCAAAATGAGGGTCCTTTGCCAGCGCATGAACCAGAGGCGCCATCTTAATGGCCTCCGGTCGCGTGCCAAATACAGTCAGTACTTTCACATCGATTCTCTTCGAATAGGCAGTGAGGGCCTAACCCCTCACTGCTGAGATGTTGCTAAATCGCGCGGCGGCGGGTTAATGCGACGCCAGCCCCGATCAGCGCCCCAACAATGCCCCACATAACCATCAGGAAAGCACGGCGCGGGCTATCGCGTTTTACCGGTTCTTCCGGCGTGCGCAAATAACGATAGGTCTGGAAACGCGGGTCCAGCGTCGGCCCCACGTTCAGCGTGTTCAACATGGCCCGGTTTTGATCATAGTCCAGATCGAATGCTGGACCGACAGCCTGAAGGTTTTCAAGACGCGCTTGTAGCATAGGGCGGCCAAGCAAAAACAGCTCAGAGTCGGGTAATTCATCGGCAGGAACATCGGTCGCCGTACGAGAAATATTATGCTGCTCGGCAATTTTGAGCGCCTGTTCAATGCTATGAACACGACGAGAGAAAATGCTTTTCGCCACCTCTTCCTGGCGTTTAACCTGCGCTTTCATCTGGATAGTCCGCGCGGCCCATGCACCCTTTAACTCATCATTCAGATGGCTCGCCGCACGCTGGCTGGCAAACGCCACATACTGGCGAAGCAGGTTGTTGGCATCGGGCGCCGTTTCCGCAATCAGCTTCACGCTATCATTGGTGTTGCGAGTGAAATCGCCAGGCGTGAACTGAATGTTATTGATCATTTCATCCAGCATCGCGGCATCGGCTTTGCTGTTGCCGACCATGCGCTGCTTGTAATAATCGGTCTGTAGCCAGAAATCGCGACGCGTATCCCAGGACGCCAGTTGCATGACGAACTCTTTATACGCTTCATCCATTACCGAAGGCTGATCGGCCGGCGCGAGGCTGGCTTTGATATCAAGGTTGCGCAAAAACTGCTGTTGGGAGTAATAGCCGCCCAGCATATTGACGGTGGGGCGGTCGGAAATCGCCGTTGCACTCCACTCCTGACGGGCAAAAAACGTATACGCTAACGCAATCAGCGCAAAAGCCAGCCCTGTTCCCACAATCCATAGCTTCCCAGCCCACAAGGTACGAAACAACCCACGAATATCCAGTTCATTTTCAGCGCTCACGGCGTGTGCCCCCGGTAATGGTTGTGTCATCGCATCCTCAATTTACTTGGTTATCGTTGGATTGTTATCACGGTTTCTGCGTAGTCTGCGCTTCACGCGCTTAATAAATCGCGCCACCTTCCAGGCACGCTTAATGCAGTAACCGTAAAGGAAGAATGCTAGCAAAAAGAGCACCAACATGACCCATTCTGGAACAAAATGGGAATATTCTGCGGCAACGCCAATGGAAGCCAGAATCGCAGCGGCGAGCGTAATGAGAACAAATGCCTGTCGGGAAGTAAACCCTGCACGCATGATCAAATGATGAATATGCTGGCGATCGGGAGAAAAGGGGCTCATGCCCTTACGCAGGCGACGATACATAATCGCCACCATGTCCATTAATGGAATCGCAATAATCCACAGCGCAGTAACCGGGCTGATAGGATGCGTTTTACCCTGCGTGGTTTCCAGCAGGATCCAGATAACCGTGAAGCCAATCAGCGTACTGCCCGCATCGCCCATAAAGACTTTATAACGACGCCCCAGAACACCAAGGTTTAACATGATATAGGGCAGAATCGCGGCGATCATGGCGAAACACCATACCGCCAGACTCGTCTGCCCATCAAACCACAGAATCAGCCCCATTGCGGCAAATGAGACGCTGGACAGCCCGCCAAGTAAGCCATCAATACCATCAACCATATTGAAAGCATTGATCGCCGCCCAGACGGCAAAGAGCGTGAGGAAATAGCCAAAGGGGCCGAGCACCAATTCCCAGGGACCGAAAATATACCCCAGGCTACTGAGATGGAGTTTCCCTATCACCATCATGACAACAGCAATAGCGGCCTGTACCACAGCGCGAATTTTCACGCTAATGTCAAAACGATCATCCAATGCGCCGACCAAAACCAGCACACCAGCAGAAAAAAGGTATAACGATGCGTGCGGAATATAGTAATCCGAGAGAGCAAACATAAAGCTGATTCCTGCGAACACAGAAATCCCGCCAACCAAAGGAACCACCCCCTGGTGCCGTTTACGAAAATTGGGTTTATCCACTAAACCTATCTTGATGGCTACTTTTCGCGCAAGAAAAATAAAAATGGTTGTGAATAAAAAAATACTGATTAGCTCAGATAAAGCAGCGAGTAAATTCACAGTGTATGTGCTCTCAGCATATATCATTTCCTTAAAGTATAATGCGTTACGTCTGTCTCTAGAAGAGAGCATTCAGAACATTACACTTTCGACCACTCGTAGTTTATACAGCCCACAGCAATTCCACATAATGAATGTGATGATGACTTGTTTATTTGACTAACAGATCAGATAAATCGCAAAAGAAAAACGCCACGTAAAAACGTGGCGTTTTCGGTATCAGCCGGACTTACGAACGCTTCATCATGTCGAAGAAGTCGTCGTTGGTCTTGGTCATTGCCAGCTTGTTAATGAGGAATTCCATCGCGTCGATTTCACCCATCGGATGGATGATTTTGCGCAGGATCCACATTTTCTGTAGCTCTTCCTGAGTGGTGAGCAGCTCTTCTTTACGCGTACCGGAACGGTTGTAGTCGATAGCCGGGAAGACGCGTTTTTCAGCGATCTTACGGGAGAGGTGCAGCTCCATGTTACCGGTGCCTTTAAACTCTTCGTAGATCACTTCATCCATCTTAGAACCGGTGTCGATCAGCGCCGTTGCGATAATGGTCAGGCTGCCGCCCTCTTCCACGTTACGCGCCGCGCCGAAGAAACGCTTCGGACGGTGCAGGGCGTTGGCGTCCACACCACCGGTCAGGACTTTACCGGAAGCCGGAACCACGGTGTTGTAGGCGCGAGCCAGACGAGTGATGGAGTCGAGCAGAATGATGACGTCTTTTTTGTGTTCAACCAGACGCTTCGCCTTCTCGATCACCATTTCAGCAACCTGAACGTGACGGGATGCCGGTTCGTCGAAGGTGGAAGCAACCACTTCACCTTTTACCAGACGCTGCATTTCGGTCACTTCTTCTGGACGCTCGTCGATCAGCAGCACCATCAGTACGCAGTCAGGATGGTTGTAAGCAATGCTCTGCGCGATGTTCTGCAACAGCATAGTTTTACCCGCTTTCGGCGGTGCGACGATCAGACCACGCTGACCACGGCCAATCGGGGAAGCCAGATCCAGTACGCGAGCCGTTAAATCTTCAGTAGAACCGTTACCACGTTCCATACGCAGACGTGAGTTCGCGTGCAGCGGCGTTAAGTTCTCAAAGAGGATTTTATTACGAGCGTTTTCAGGTTTGTCGTAGTTAACTTCGTTAACTTTCAACAGCGCAAAGTAACGTTCGCCTTCTTTTGGCGGGCGAATCTTACCAGAAATGGTGTCACCAGTGCGGAGGTTGAAACGGCGGATTTGGCTGGGAGAAACGTAGATGTCATCAGGACCGGCGAGGTAGGAGCTGTCTGCAGAGCGGAGGAAACCAAATCCATCCTGCAATATCTCCAGCACACCGTCACCAAAGATATCTTCGCCACTCTTTGCGTGCTGCTTCAGGATGGCAAAAATAATGTCCTGCTTGCGCATACGAGCCAGGTTTTCCAGCCCCATATTTTCGCCGAGAGTGATCAGCTCAGAAACCGGCGTATTCTTTAATTCGGTAAGATTCATAATGGTGTGAGTTCTTAAACTTGGGGTAAATCTCGAACTTAATGTTGTGAATGGTATGGCAGGATCATCCATGCCTGTTTACGGCCACCAACTCATGTCTGTTCGCTGTCTGGTCACAGGAAAGTACACAGAACTGAAACGACAAGACGGATTGAGTGACAAACCAGGAATCTGTTCACTTCTCGCGCGAGAAAAAACGGGAAGCGTTGGAAAAAACAAGACTCAAACTTAATAAGGTATGTTTAATACGAAGTCAACACTAAGTTAGCACGACTCAAGCCGGGCGTCCAGTCATCCGAATAATTTAGGATGCTGGTCACCCGAACATGAAACTTCCGTCTTACGCCAGGTTGGCGTCGAGGAACTCTTTCAGCTGACCTTTGGACAGTGCGCCCACTTTGGTTGCTGCGACTTCACCGTTTTTGAACAACAGCAGGGTCGGGATGCCACGGATACCATACTTCGGCGCAGTGCCTGGGTTTTGGTCGATGTTAAGTTTAGCAACCGTCAATTTGCCCTGATATTCGTCAGCGATTTCATCCAGAATCGGGGCGATCATTTTGCACGGTCCGCACCACTCTGCCCAGAAATCAACGAGGATAGCCCCGTCCGCTTTGAGTACATCCGTGTCAAAACTGTCGTCAGTCAGGTGAATAATTTTATCGCTCATAATAACTCCACAGGAATAAGCCTGGTGTGTTGGTTTCGCCTTCATCAACGACGTGTTGATGTCGCATTAACCAACTAAAGGTTGACTTTATTTCACCGGATACGCTTTCGTAAAGCAATAGTAAGCTGATATTCTACCACACTATGAGCAAAACACATTTAACAGAACAGAAGTTTTCCGACTTCGCCCTGCACCCAAAGGTGATAGAAGCCCTTGAAAATAAAGGGTTTCATAATTGTACGCCCATTCAGGCATTGGCCCTCCCGCTAACGCTGGCGGGTCGTGATGTCGCAGGGCAGGCGCAAACCGGAACCGGAAAAACGATGGCGTTCCTGACGTCTTCGTTTCATTATCTTCTCTCTCATCCCGCGATTGACGATCGCAAGGTGAACCAGCCGCGCGCCTTAATTATGGCGCCAACGCGTGAGTTGGCCGTGCAGATCCACGCCGATGCGGAACCGCTGGCGCAGACCACCGGCCTGAAATTAGGCCTGGCCTACGGCGGTGACGGCTACGACAAACAGCTGAAAGTGCTGGAAAGCGGCGTCGATATTCTGATCGGCACCACGGGTCGTCTGATCGACTACGCGAAACAAAACCACATTAACCTCGGCGCCATTCAGGTCGTCGTATTGGATGAAGCCGATCGCATGTACGATCTGGGCTTTATTAAAGACATCCGCTGGCTGTTCCGCCGTATGCCGCCGGCCAATCAGCGTCTGAACATGCTGTTCTCCGCAACCCTCTCTTACCGTGTTCGCGAACTGGCGTTCGAGCAGATGAACAACGCCGAATATGTTGAAGTGGAACCGGAACAAAAGACAGGCCACCGTATTAAAGAAGAGCTCTTCTACCCTTCTAACGAAGAGAAGATGCGTTTGCTGCAAACGCTGATCGAAGAAGAGTGGCCGGATCGCGCCATTGTTTTCGCCAATACCAAGCACCGCTGCGAAGACATCTGGGGGCATCTGGCAGCTGACGGTCATCGTGTCGGCCTGTTGACCGGCGACGTTGCGCAGAAAAAACGTCTGCGTATTCTCGACGAGTTTACCCGTGGCGATCTCGATATCCTCGTCGCAACCGACGTTGCCGCGCGCGGTCTGCACATTCCGGCCGTAACGCACGTCTTTAACTATGACCTGCCGGATGACTGCGAAGACTACGTTCACCGTATCGGACGTACGGGTCGCGCAGGAGCGAGCGGTCACTCTATCAGCCTGGCCTGTGAAGAGTACGCGCTGAACCTGCCTGCCATTGAGGCTTATATTGGTCACTCTATCCCGGTCAGCAAATATAACCCGGAAGCGCTGATGACCAATTTGCCGAAGCCGTTGCGCCTGACGCGCTCGCGCCCAGGCAATGGACCGCGTCGCACCGGCGCGCCGCGTAATCGTCGTCGTTCAGGTTAACGTAATATATGCTCACTTCCACTTCGCTGTATGCCGCAATTGATCTCGGTTCCAATAGTTTTCATATGCTGGTTGTACGCGAGGTGGCTGGAAGCATCCAGACGCTCACGCGAATTAAGCGCAAGGTGCGTCTGGCTGCGGGCCTGAACAGTGATAATTCGCTTTCCGCTGAAGCGATGGAGCGCGGCTGGCAATGTCTGCGCCTTTTCGCTGAACGCCTACAGGATATTCCTCAACCGCAAATCTGCGTCGTCGCCACGGCAACGCTGCGTCTCGCCGTCAATGCGGGCGAGTTTATCGCCAAAGCGCAGGAGATCCTCGGTTGTCCTGTCCAGGTCATTAGCGGCGAAGAAGAAGCGCGGCTGATTTATCAGGGTGTTGCCCATACCACCGGCGGCGCCGATCAGCGTCTGGTGGTCGATATTGGCGGCGCCAGCACCGAACTGGTCACCGGAACCGGCGCACAAACCACCTCTCTGTTTAGCCTGTCAATGGGCTGCGTCACCTGGCTTGAACGCTACTTTACCGATCGCAATCTGGCGCAAGAAAACTTCGATGAAGCGGAAAAAGCCGCGCGTGAAGTGCTGCGTCCGGTCGCCGATGAGCTACGCAAGCATGGCTGGAAAGTCTGCGTAGGCGCGTCTGGCACCGTCCAGGCGTTGCAGGAAATCATGATGGCGCAGGGCATGGATGAGCGCATCACATTGGCGAAACTTCAACAGCTGAAGCAACGCGCAATTCATTGCGGCCGTCTGGAAGAGTTGGAAATTGAAGGGTTAACGCTGGAACGCGCGCTGGTATTCCCCAGCGGTCTGGCCATTCTGATCGCGATTTTCACCGAACTGGACATCCAGTGTATGACGCTTGCGGGCGGAGCGCTGCGCGAAGGGTTGGTGTATGGCATGCTGCATCTGGCGGTGGATCAGGATATTCGCAGCCGCACGCTGCGTAACATTCAGCGTCGATTTATGGTCGATACCGAACAGGCGCATCGCGTAGCGGATCTGGCGGTAAACTTTCTCGATCAGGTGGAAGATAAGTGGCATCTTGAGCCGATCAGTCGCGAACTCCTGACCAGTGCCTGTCAGCTGCATGAAATCGGCCTGAGCGTTGATTTTAAACAGGCGCCGCAGCACGCGGCTTATCTGGTACGTAATCTGGATTTACCGGGATTCACCCCCGCGCAAAAGAAGCTGTTAGCCACCCTGCTGTTAAATCAGACCAACCCGATCGACCTCTCTTCCCTCCACCAGCAGAATGCGGTGCCGCCGCGCGTCGCTGAACATCTTTGTCGCCTGTTGCGTCTGGCGATCATTTTTGCCAGCCGTCGCCGTGACGATCTGGTGCCACAGATTACGTTGCAGGCGCAGGATGAGAATCTGACGTTAACCTTGCCGCAAGGGTGGCTGGAGCATCACCCGCTGGGTAAAGAGTTGATCGATCAGGAAAGCCAGTGGCAAAGCTATGTCCACTGGCCTTTGGACGTTCATTAGATACTGGCTGCCGGATGGCGCTTACGCTTATCCGGCCTGGAAAATACCTACTTCGCTTTTGCTTTCGCCATCATGGCGCGGATATTGGCTATGCTGGCCTGCCCTTTCTGCATCCGCTCCTCGGCCGTTACCACTTTACGCTCCTGCTCCCAGATAAGATCGTCCTGCGGCAGTTCCAGCAAAAAGCGGCTTGGTTCCGGGCGCACCAGTTCGCCGTACTGACGACGCTCTTTGCACAGCGTGAAGATCAGCTCTTTCTGCGCGCGGGTGATCCCCACATAGGCCAGACGGCGCTCCTCATCGATATTGTCTTCGTCAATGCTGCTCTGGTGCGGCAGGAATCCTTCTTCCATCCCCACCATAAACACGTACGGGAACTCCAGCCCTTTCGAGGCATGCAGCGTCATGAGCTGTACCTGATCCAACTCTTCTTCACTTTCACCACGCTCCATCATGTCGCGTAGCGTAAAGCGCGTCACCACCTGGGTGAGCGTCATGGGTTCGTCAAGTTCGTTACCTTCAAGCATTTCGGTCATCCAGCTAAACAGCTGGTTGACGTTCTTCATGCGCATTTCCGCCGCTTTTGGGCTCGGCGAGGTCTCATACAACCAGGATTCGTAATCAATACCGTGGATGAGATCGCGCACGGCGGCAATCGGCTCACGCTCCGCCAGACGCTGAATTTCCCCCAGCCAATGGGTAAAGCGGGTCAGTGAATCATAGCCGCGCCCGGTCAGCGTCTGGTTCAGCCCCACATCAAAACTGGCGGTAAACAGACTCTTGTTGCGCGCCATCGCCCATTCGCCCAGCTTTTGCAGCGTGGCCGGGCCGATTTCTCGTTTTGGCGTATTCACAATCCGCAGGAAAGCGCTGTCATCATCCGGGTTGGTCAGTACGCGCAGATAGGCCAGCAGGTCTTTAATCTCCGGGCGGGAGAAGAACGACGTGCCGCCAGAAATTTTGTAGGGAATACGGTTCTGCATAAGGAATTTTTCAAACACCCGCGACTGGTGGTTCCCGCGATACAGAATGGCGTAATCCTTGTATTCAGTCTTATTCACAAAGTGATGGGCAATCAGCTCGCCGGTAACGCGTTCGGCCTCGTGTTCTTCATTGTTCGCGCTCAGCACCTTGAGTTCCGCGCCATAGCCCAGTTCAGAAAAGAGGCGTTTTTCAAAGACGTGAGGGTTATTGGCAATCAGGATATTCGCCGCTTTCAGAATGCGCCCGGAGGAACGATAGTTCTGCTCCAGCTTGATCACCTGTAGCGCCGGGAAATCCTTACTCAACAACACCAGGTTTTGCGGACGCGCGCCGCGCCAGGAGTAGATCGACTGGTCATCATCACCCACCACCGTAAAGCGCGCGCGACTTCCCACCAGCAGCTTCACCAGTTCATACTGACTGGTGTTGGTATCCTGGTATTCATCCACCAGCAGATAGCGAATCCTGTTCTGCCAGCGCTCACGCACCTCTTCATTACGCTGTAGCAGCAGCGTCGGCAATAGAATCAGGTCGTCAAAATCGAGCACATTGCAGGCCTTCAGATGCGCATCGTACAGACCATAACAGTGAGCGAAGATGCGGTCGCGTTCCCCTTTTGCGCTTGCCGCCGCCTGAGTGGGCGTCATCAGATCGTTTTTCCAGTTAGAGATCGTCGAGATCAGCTGTTGCAAGATAACTTTGTCATCTTCAATCAGACCGTCAGTTAGCTCTTTCAGCAATGCGACCTGATCGGTATCGTCAAACAGCGAAAAGTTCGATTTCATCCCCAACGCCGCATATTCACGTTTGATGATATCCAGCCCCAACGTATGGAAAGTGGAGATCATCAGCCCGCGCGCCTCTTTACGCCCCAGCGTTTGCCCGACACGCTCTTTCATTTCACGTGCCGCTTTATTGGTAAAGGTCACTGCCGCAATATGGCGCGCCTGATAGCCGCAACCACGAATCAGATGGGCGATTTTATTGGTAATAACGCGAGTCTTACCAGAACCCGCGCCCGCCAGCACCAGGCAGGGGCCGGTGACGAATTCGACAGCGTGTTGTTGGCCGGGGTTTAAACGCATGGGAATATTGCTCAATCTTCGAACGGGGGAAGGATTGTAGCAGAAAGCAGGGCCGAGGGAGTAACAGGCTGCCCTTTCAGACAGCCTGGAAAGCGTTAATCAGGTGGTGCTGGCGGCAAGCGGCGTATAGCCGTTGCGTTTTGCGCTCAGGACCCAGCTGTACGATCCCATAATCGCAATCGCCGTTAGCAGGACATACTCCAGCGACATCGCATAGACGCCCTGTACCGCGTAAATCACCACGCTAATGACGTCGATAAGCACCCACAGCAGCCAGTTTTCCACATATTTGCGAGTCATCAGCACCATCGCCGCAATTGACAGCACCAGCATGGTGGAATCCCAGAACGGGAACGCGTCTGGCTGTAGCTCTGGCATCGCCACCTGAACTCCTACCGTTTGCAGCATCCCGAGCATAATATGGGTCAGCATGGCGAACACCGGGTCGATAAACCGCGTCATCAGCAGGATGGCGACAATACACACACCGCTCAGCACCAGCGTTTGCTGGCGGGAGAGCCAGCGCACCTTCAGCACCGCCTCTTGCGCCTCATTCTGACGGCTCCACGCATACCAGCCATAGATATTGGCGGCAAAGAAGAACACCTGAAGCAGCAGGCTGGCATATAGCTGAATCTGGAAAAAGATCGCGGCAAACAGGGTGACGTTAATCAGACCAAACAGGTAATTGATGATTTTTTCCCGGCTGGCGCACCAGATGCACAATAAACCAAAGACCGTGCCGATAGCCTCAATCCACGACAGCGCATACCCGCCTTCGCCGAGAGGAATGTTGACCATCACGTTATTAATACTGAAAAAGTCCATCACTGCTCTCCTTGCTGGCTATCGAAATAAATGGCCTGTAGCGCCAGGGAAATCTGACGTTCTTCACCCCGCAGACACAGCGTTTCCTGTTGAACATAATCATTAATACTGCTGTCCAGACAGCCGTTGTGGGCAACGACCACGTTCAGCAACGACGCCGTACGCAGCCCACGTAATGCGCCGACCACCATCAGCGCCGCCGTTTCCATATCCGCCCCGAGAATGCCGCGCGCTGACCATTCCGCATCCAGTTCAGCTTCACGATCGGTATAAAAGCTGTCGTGGCTGCGCACCAGCCCGCAAATCGCAGGAATGTTCATCTGCTTCGCCTGCTGGATCAACGTGGCGATAAGCTGCGGGTCTGCGCAGGCCGGATAGCAGGCTGGCGCGTAGGTTTTGCTGGTGCCGTCATCGGCGACCGCACCGTTGGCGATAATCAGATCACCCAGCGCCAGCGTATCCTGCAATGCCCCACAGCTACCGATGCGAATCAGCGTGTCTACACCAATCTGCCGTAACTCTTCAATGGCAATGGCCGTTGATGGCCCGCCGATTCCCGTCGACAGCACCAGAATCTCAATCCCTTTATATGTGCCGCGCGCCGCCCGAAACTCCCGGTTTTGCCCCAGTATCTCAGGGTTATCAAGAAAGTGGGCGATCCTGTCCACCCGCTCAGGATCGCCGGGCAATAGCGCATACCGCGCACCGGTCATGCTATTGCTTAATCGAATATGGGGTTGCATCTTCTGTCTCCTTACTGTGCTGAGGGACTCAGATCTCCGCCTCCTGTTTCAGTTTTTCAGGGGCTAATAAGACGATCCGCTCACCGTCGGTATCAATAATTTTCAGCGATTTCAGATCGTGCAAAATACGGTTGATACTGCGCGTCGTCGCCGCAAATTCCTGACTGAGATTTTGTTTATCCAGCAAAATCGTGGTCGATTCATCATGTTGATATCGCTGCCATAATGCCTGGCAAACCCGTTGATACAGCGAGTACAAATTGTCGCTGCTGGCCTTTTTCGACAACTGATAATATTGCTGGCTGAAAAAGCGCAGCATCCGCTGGTTAAAATGGTTATCCAGCGCCAGCCAGCGATGAAAATCCGCCTGCGGCAGGCTTAACAACTGAACGCTACCAACCGCCATCACCGAACAGATGTAATGCCGCGACTCAAAAATCTCCAGCTCGCCCAGCATGTCGCCTTTGCGGTAATGTGCCTGCCGATAACGGCGCCCGTCTTCAGCTTCGTAAAAGACATCCACCTCACCGGAAACAATCAGCGAGAATTGCCGACAAATGTCGCCCTGACGGCAAATCAGCGCTCCGCGAGGTATTTCCTCAACGCGCCAGCGCTGCATGATGTCCAGCGGGCAATATTTGAGCAGCTCATACAGCTGCGGATCGCGTACGATTTGGGTTAGCCCTGTCAGCCAGTCGCCTGAAAATTCTGCGTTTTTCATTGAGCTCATGTTATCTCTCTCCTGAGATGGAAAGACAGGACGGCTGTCCTGTTGCAGAGGGAATATGTCTGATAAAAGTGTCGTTCATCTCCCGGTTCATTAAACCCGGCGGGACATCTGTCCTGCGATGGCGAAGAGTATATGTCCGACGCCCTAAGGAATGATAAAGTGGCGGGCAACCTTTGAGACATGAGAGCGAAATAATGGCGAAAACCGCAGCAGCACTGCATATCCTGGTAAAAGAAGAGAAGCTGGCGCTGGATCTTCTGGAACAAATCAAGAATGGCGCCGACTTTGGCAAACTGGCGAAAAAGCACTCTATCTGCCCGTCAGGCAAAAGAGGCGGTGACTTAGGTGAGTTTCGTCAGGGCCAGATGGTTCCGGCGTTCGACAAAGTGGTCTTCTCCTGCCCGGTGCTGGAACCAACCGGCCCACTGCACACTCAGTTCGGATACCACATCATTAAGGTGCTGTATCGCAACTAATAAAAAGCCCGGTGAGTATAAACACCGGGCTTTTTTGCCGGATGGCGCTAACGCTTACCCGGCCTACGAAATAATGGCTTTTTGTAGGTCGGGTAAGCGTTAGCGCCACCCGACAACCTGTTTAACCAGCTACCGCAATGCGTTTCATATCCGTCATATAGCCACGCAGTTTCTGGCCAACCTTCTCAATAGCGTGGCCACGAATCGCTTCGTTCACATCACGCAGCTGTGCGTTGTCAACCGCGCCTTCAGCAATCGCTTTACCCAGATCGCCCGGTTGAATTTCAGTCATGAACGCTTTCAGCAACGGTACGCAAGCGTAAGAGAACAGGTAGTTGCCGTACTCGGCGGTATCAGAGATAACCACGTTCATTTCATACAGACGCTTACGGGCGATGGTGTTGGCGATCAGCGGCAGTTCGTGCAGTGACTCATAGTACGCAGACTCTTCGATGATGCCGGAATCCACCATGGTTTCGAATGCCAGCTCAACGCCCGCTTTCACCATCGCGATCATCAGAACGCCTTTATCGAAGTACTCCTGCTCACCGATTTTACCTTCATACTGCGGCGCGGTTTCGAATGCGGTTTTACCGGTCTCTTCGCGCCAGGTCAGCAGTTTCTTATCGTCGTTCGCCCAGTCCGCCATCATACCGGAGGAGAATTCACCGGAGATGATGTCGTCCATGTGTTTCTGGAACAGCGGCGCCATGATGGTTTTCAGCTGTTCAGACAGCGCATAAGCACGCAGTTTTGCCGGATTGGACAGACGATCCATCATCAGCGTAATGCCGCCCTGCTTCAGCGCTTCGGTGATAGTTTCCCAGCCGTACTGAATCAGTTTTTCCGCGTATGCCGGGTCGGTACCTTCTTCCACCAGCTTATCGAAGCACAGCAGAGAACCCGCTTGCAGCATACCGCACAGGATGGTCTGCTCGCCCATCAGGTCAGATTTCACTTCCGCCACGAAGGAGGACTCCAGCACGCCCGCACGATGACCGCCAGTTGCCGCCGCCCATGCTTTGGCAATCGCCATCCCTTCGCCTTTCGGATCGTTTTCCGGGTGAACGGCGATCAGCGTCGGTACACCGAAACCACGTTTGTACTCTTCACGGACTTCAGTACCCGGGCACTTCGGCGCCACCATCACCACGGTGATATCTTTGCGGATCTGCTCGCCCACTTCCACGATGTTGAAACCGTGGGAGTAACCCAGCGCCGCGCCGTCTTTCATCAGAGGTTGTACGGAACGCACCACGTCGGAGTGCTGTTTGTCCGGCGTCAGGTTAACCACCAGATCAGCCTGCGGGATCAGCTCTTCGTAAGTCCCCACTTTGAAGCCGTTTTCGGTCGCTTTACGCCAGGAAGCACGTTTCTCGGCAATCGCCTCTTTACGCAGGGCGTAGGCGATATCCAGACCGGAGTCACGCATGTTCAGGCCCTGGTTCAGCCCCTGAGCGCCACAGCCGACGATGACCACTTTTTTACCCTGAAGGTAGCTCGCGCCATCGGCAAATTCATCGCGGCCCATAAAGCGACATTTACCCAGTTGCGCCAACTGCTGGCGCAGATTCAGTGTATTAAAGTAGTTAGCCATATCTGTAACTCCGTGATGTTGTGTCGTGCTTATTGTTCGGTTCGCTTGCCGTGTCTGTGCAAGAGAGAATGAACTCACTATATGACAGGAAATTTATTGCGGAAATTGATATATTCACAACATCACATTGCAATTTCTGCAACGTAGACATCGGGAGTAAAGCCAGTGGATTTACGCGATCTGAAAACCTTCCTGCATCTGGCGGAAAGTCGCCATTTTGGCCGCAGCGCGCGGGCAATGCACGTTAGCCCTTCCACGCTCTCCCGGCAGATTCAACGCCTCGAAGAGGATCTCGGTCAGCCGCTGTTCATTCGCGATAACCGTACCGTTACGCTCACCGAAGCGGGAGAAGAGCTGCGAACGTTCGCCCAGCAAACGCTGTTGCAGTATCAGCAGTTACGCCACACCATCGACCAACAAGGCCCGTCGCTGTCGGGCGAGCTGCATATCTTCTGCTCGGTCACTGCCGCTTATAGCCATCTGCCGCCCATTCTTGACCGTTTCCGGGCGGAGCATCCCTCTGTGGAAATCAAACTCACCACCGGCGATGCCGCCGATGCGATGGAAAAAGTGGTGACGGGCGAGGCGGATCTGGCGATTGCTGGTAAACCGGAAACCCTGCCCGGCGCGGTCGCGTTTTCAATGCTGGAGAATCTGGCGGTGGTGCTGATAGCTCCCGCATTGCCTTGCCCGGTGCGAAATCAGGTCTCAGTGGATAAACCCGACTGGTCAACGGTGCCGTTTATCATGGCCGATCAAGGCCCGGTGCGTCGCCGTATTGAGCTGTGGTTCCGCCGTCAGAAAATCAGCAATCCGTCGATATACGCAACGGTCGGTGGACATGAAGCGATGGTGTCGATGGTCGCGCTCGGCTGCGGCGTGGCACTGCTGCCGGAAGTGGTATTGGAAAATAGCCCTGAACCCGTGCGTAACCGCGTGATGATCCTGGAGCGCAGCGACGAGAAAACGCCGTTTGAGCTGGGCGTTTGCGCACAAAAAAAGCGGCTGCATGAGCCGCTTATTGATGCGTTCTGGAACATTCTGCCCAACCACTAGCCGGATGGCGGCGCAAGCGCCTTATCCGGCCTACGGCTCAAAAGAACGTAGACCTGATAAGCGCAGCGCCATCAGGCATTTTCCCGAACACCCTAACCCGCAAGGAAAAAGCGGAACGCCGGGTTGTGGGTTTCGTTGTGGCACTCGTAGCCCAGCTCATTCAGCCGGGTTTCGAAATCTGGCTCGTTTTCGCCCAGTTCGAACGCCGCCAGCACACGACCATAGTCGGTACCGTGGCTGCGATAGTGGAACAGCGAAATATTCCAGTGCGTTCCCAGCGTGTGCAGAAACTTCAGCAGCGCGCCGGGTGACTCTGGAAATTCGAAACTGTACAGACGTTCCTGCAACGGTTTCGATGGGCGTCCGCCAACCATATAGCGCACATGCAGTTTCGCCATTTCGTCGTCGGAGAGATCCACCACGCTGTAGCCGCCTTCATGCAGCAGCGCGAGAATCTCTTTGCGCTCTTCCAGTCCACGGCTCAGACGAACGCCGACAAAAATGCAGGCATCTTGAGCGTCGGCAAAACGGTAGTTAAATTCAGTAACGGAACGACCGCCCAGCAGCTGACAAAACTTCAGGAAGCTGCCTTTCTCTTCCGGGATAGTCACCGCCAGCAGCGCTTCGCGCTGTTCACCCAGCTCGCAGCGTTCAGACACATAGCGCAGACCATGAAAGTTCACATTCGCGCCAGAAAGCACATGCGCCAGGCGTTCGCCGCGAATATTGTGTTGGGCGATGTATTTTTTCATCCCCGCCAGCGCCAGCGCACCGGAAGGTTCCGCCACCGCACGCACATCCTCGAACAGATCTTTCATCGCTGCGCAAATCGCATCGCTATCGACGGTGATAATGTCGTCGAGATATTCCTGGCACAGACGGAAGGTTTCATCGCCGATACGTTTAACCGCCACGCCTTCGGCAAACAGTCCCACACGCGGGAGATCCACCGGATGACCGGCATCCAGCGCCGCTTTCAGGCAGGCCGAATCTTCCGCTTCAACGGCGATCACTTTGATTTGCGGCATCAGCTGTTTGATGAGCACCGCTACGCCTGCCGCCAGTCCACCGCCGCCAACCGGCACGAATACGCGGTCGAGATGCGCATCCTGCTGGAGCAGTTCCAGCGCCAGCGTGCCCTGCCCGGCAATCACCATCGGATGATCGAACGGCGGAACCCAGGTAAAGCCCTGCTGTTGCGCCAGCTCGATAGCTTTTGCTTTCGCTTCATCAAAGTTCGCGCCGTGCAGCAGCACTTCCCCGCCAAACCCGCGCACCGCGTCCACTTTGATATCGGCGGTCGCCAGCGGCATCACAATCAATGCTTTCACACCCAAACGCGCGGAGGAGAACGCCACGCCCTGAGCATGGTTACCCGCCGATGCGGTGATAACGCCGTGGGCTTTTTGTTCTTCGGTGAGCCCCGCCATCATCGCGTAGGCTCCGCGCAGCTTGAAGCTGTGTACAGGCTGCCTGTCTTCACGCTTCACGAGAATAACGTTGTCGAGGCGCGAAGAGAGTTTTTCCATTTTTTGCAGCGGCGTCACCTGCGCTGCTTCATATACCGGCGCGCGGAGTACCGCACGCAGGTACTCCGCCCCTTCCGGGGCGGCTGACAGGGGTTGCGACTCGGCCATCATCAACCTCCCAGCTTCGATTTATCGCGTACCGCGCCTTTATCGGCGCTGGTCGCCAGGCTGGCATAAGCACGCAGCGCAAAGGAGACCGGACGCTGACGATCTTTCGGCGTCCAGGCTTTATCACCACGGGCTTCCTGCGCTTCGCGACGCGCGGCGATTTCCGCATCGCTCAGTTGCAGTTGAATACCACGGTTTGGAATATCAATAGCAATCATGTCGCCATCTTCAATGATGGCGATATTACCGCCGCTGGCCGCTTCCGGTGAGACGTGACCGATAGAGAGGCCAGACGTGCCGCCGGAGAAACGGCCATCGGTGATCAGCGCACAGGCTTTACCCAGCCCCATCGATTTCAGGAAGGTAGTCGGGTAGAGCATTTCCTGCATACCAGGACCACCCTTCGGCCCTTCGTAGCGAATAACCACCACATCACCGGCAACCACCTTACCGCCGAGGATCGCCTCAACCGCATCGTCCTGGCTTTCATAGACTTTCGCCGGGCCGGTAAATTTCAGGATGCTGTCATCCACGCCTGCGGTTTTTACGATACAGCCGTTTTCAGCAAAGTTACCGTAGAGCACCGCCAGACCGCCATCTTTGCTGTAGGCATGTTCCAGCGAGCGAATGCAGCCTTCGGCGCGGTCGGTATCCAGCGAATCCCAGCGGCAATCCTGCGAGAACGCCTGCGTCGTGCGGATACCCGCCGGGCCTGCACGGAACATCTGTTTTACCGCTTCATTCTGGCTGATCATAACATCGTACTGCTCCAGCGTTTGCGGCAGCGTCAGACCCAGCACGTTTTTTACATCGCGATTCATCAGCCCGGCGCGATCCAGCTCGCCCAGAATACCCAGCACGCCGCCTGCACGGTGGACGTCTTCCATGTGGTATTTCTGCGTACTTGGCGCGACTTTACACAACTGTGGAACCTTGCGGGAAAGCTTGTCGATATCGCTCATAGTGAAGTCGATTTCCGCTTCCTGCGCCGCCGCCAGCAGGTGTAAAACGGTGTTGGTCGAACCGCCCATGGCGATATCCAGCGTCATGGCGTTTTCAAACGCCGCTTTACTGGCGATATTACGCGGCAGTGCGGAAGCGTCATCCTGCTCGTAGTAACGTTTAGTCAGCTCAACAATGCGCTTACCGGCATTGAGGAACAGCTGCTTGCGATCGGCGTGGGTTGCCAGCAACGAGCCGTTGCCCGGCTGCGACAGGCCCAGCGCTTCCGTCAGGCAGTTCATTGAGTTAGCGGTGAACATCCCGGAACACGACCCACAGGTCGGGCAAGCGGAGCGTTCGACCTGATTGCTCTGATCGTCAGAAACTTTCGGGTCCGCACCCTGAATCATCGCATCAACCAGATCGAGCTTGATGATCTGATCGGAAAGTTTGGTTTTCCCGGCTTCCATCGGGCCGCCGGAGACAAAAATTACCGGAATGTTCAGGCGCAGCGAGGCCATCAGCATCCCTGGGGTGATTTTGTCGCAGTTGGAAATACAGACCATCGCATCCGCACAGTGGGCGTTCACCATGTACTCCACCGAGTCGGCGATCAGTTCGCGAGACGGCAGTGAATACAGCATGCCCCCGTGACCCATAGCGATGCCATCATCCACGGCAATGGTGTTGAACTCTTTGGCGACGCCGCCAGCGGCTTCAATCTGTTCGGCGACCAGCTTACCGAGATCGCGCAGATGAACGTGACCCGGCACAAATTGGGTGAATGAGTTCACGACGGCGATGATCGGTTTGCCAAAATCGGCATCGGTCATCCCGGTGGCGCGCCACAGCGCGCGGGCACCCGCCATATTGCGACCATGTGTGGTTGTGGCGGAACGATACTTAGGCATGCGTAATTTACTCCCAGTGTCTGTCTGTTAAATGGGACGGTGCGTGCCGTCCCATTTATTTTTAATTTATGGATTTACCTGATCCAACCAGCCCCATTTATCTTCGGTTTCACCGGTGAAGAGGCCAAAGAATGCTTGCTGAATACGTTTGGTGACCGGACCGCAGCGGCCTTCGCCTACCTGGATACCGTCCACGCTGCGAACCGGTGTGATCTCTGCCGCAGTACCGGACATAAACACTTCGTCCGCCAGATACAGAGATTCGCGAGACAGCACCTGCTCACGCACTTCGATATCCAGCTCTTTCGCCAGCTTAATGATCGCATCACGGGTAATACCTGGCAGCGCGGAGGAGGTAAACGGCGGGGTAAACAACACGCCATCTTTCACTTCAAACAGGTTTTCGCCTGCGCCTTCGGAAATATAACCATTCACATCCAACGCGATACCTTCCTGGTAGCCATGACGACGCGCTTCACTCCCTACCAGCAGTGAAGAAAGGTAGTTACCGCCCGCTTTTGCCGCTGTCGGAATGGTGTTTGGCGCTGCGCGGTTCCAGGAAGAAACCATCGCATCGATCCCCTGATCCAGCGCTTCTGCGCCCAGGTATGCGCCCCATGGGAACGCCGCGATGATGACGTCAGTGCTGTATCCCGGAGGCGGGTTAACGCCCATCCCCACATCGCCCACAAACACCAGCGGACGAATATACGCGCTGGTCAGGTTGTTTTTACGGATAACGTCGCGGCAGGCTTCCATCAGCTCATCAACGCTCTGGGAGACGGGAAAACGATAGATTTTGGCTGAATCATGCAAACGCTGCATGTGTTCACAATGGCGGAACACCACTGGACCTTTGTGAGAGTCGTAGCAACGGATCCCTTCAAACACGGAAGTACCGTAGTGCAGTGCGTGGGACATCACATGAACCTTCGCATCTTCCCAACGAATCATCTCACCATTGAACCAGATGTAATCAGCTTTTTTCGTCGTCATTTTTCTTCCTTTTGCGCTCAGGCGCGGATTTGTTGTGATGTGGTTGTGCTCTGGCAGATAGCAACATGTGCAACATCTACCAGTTTACTTAACTGACTAAACAGTAAGTCGACCGACCGGGGGCTGGCAACGGTCAATTCGATATTTATATTTTGCGCATCGGTGGCGGCTTCCATATTCATGGAGCACACCTGAAAACCACGGTGGCGAACCACGCGTAAAACACGTTCTAACGTTTCCGGGTTGAAACGAGCTGCCACATTGACCTGATGTTGCATCATGATAATTTCTCCAGCATTTCTGAGTTACTGGCGCCAGGCGGCACCAGGGGCCAGACATTCTCAAGTTCGTCGATTGAGACATGAAGCAGGTATGGCCCATCACTGTTCAGCATGGTGTCGAGCGCCGCTTCAACCTGGTCTTTACGGGTGATGTGTTGGCCAGGAATGCCGAAGGCGCTGGCTAACATGAGGAAATCGGGGTTATCGGTAAGGGTGGTTTCGCTATATCGTTCCTGGAAAAACAGTTGTTGCCATTGTCGAACCATGCCTAACCGCTGGTTATCGAGTAAGACAATCTTCAACGGCAACTGCTTGCGTTTTACGGTGCCCAACTCTTGTACATTCATCATGAAAGAGCCGTCACCGGAGATACAGATAACGGTATCATTCGGCCTCGCAACCTGCGCGCCAACCGCCGCAGGCAGGCCAAAACCCATCGTACCTAAGCCGCTGGAGGTGATGAAATTCTCCGGGCGCGAGTACGTCATATGCTGCGCAGACCACATCTGATGCTGGCCCACATCCGTCGTCACCACGCTGTCTGCGGGTTTACGTTCCGACAGCTGTTTTAACAGCAGCGGCGCATAGATGGCTTCACCGGGATGATCGTAACGCCAGGCGTGCTCAGTACGCAGTTCAGCATTGTGCTGGCGCCAGGCGTCAATATTTAACGGTTGCTGTAACGCGGGCAATAATGCGTTCAGATCGCCCTGCAACGCGACATGCGCCTGACGCAGTTTGTTCATTTCCGCCGGATCGATATCCATGTGGATCACGCTGGCGTTCGGCGCAAAGGTATTCAGCTTGCCCGTCACCCGGTCATCAAAACGTGCCCCTACGGCAATCAGCAGATCGCACTCCTGCACCGCAAAGTTTGCCGCTTTAGTGCCATGCATCCCCAACATACCGAGATAATACGGATAGTCGGCATCCACCGCGCCCAGGCCTTTTAACGTGCAGGTCACCGGCATTTGCGTCGCAGCGATAAATGCGCGCAGCGCGGGTACGGCCTGCGCCATGCCTACGCCGCCGCCCACGTACAGCATCGGTTTTTGCGCCTGCGCCATCATCCGACGCGCCTGCTCAACATCCGCGTGCGGGAAAGCCGTTTCATTTTCAACGGTGGTGAAATACGGCTCCAGTGAACCATTGGCTAACTGGATATCTTTGGGGATATCAACCAGAACAGGGCCAGGACGACCCGAGTTCGCAACCCGGAAAGCCTCAGCCATGATGCGCGGCAGCTCTTCCAGCGATTGCACGAGGAAGCTGTGCTTCGTACATGCCAACGACAGCCCCAGCACATCAACCTCCTGAAAAGCGTCCGTTCCGATGAACGGAGCGGAAACCTGACCCGTGATGGCCACAACCGGCACGGAATCTAACAGTGCGTCAGCCAGACCGGTGATCAAATTGGTAGCGCCAGGGCCGGACGTGGCGATACAGACGCCCGTTTTGCCCGTTGAACGCGCATAGCCAATTGCCGCCATCGCCGCACCCTGCTCGTGACGACACAACAGATGTTCCACGCCGCCGTCATACAACGCATCGTAAACCGGCATAATTGCGCCACCGGGATAACCAAAAACGGTTTCAACGCCCTGTGCTCGCAAAGCATGTACCACCCACTGTGCCCCATTCATAGCTACATCCCCGCCGTAAATCTGGAGAAACAGAATTTTATGCTATTAGTCATTGTCTGCTCCTCGTTTATGTTTTTAAGGTCAAAAAAAACCCCCGGACCTTTCGGTGCGGGGGTCTTAGTTCGTTAAGGCTTGATTTCTAAGCCTTTCCTCGTCCAAGTGCAGCCCCGCACGGTGGGATAATAATCACCACCACGCTAATCACGACCAGGCTAATCACTCGTAGAAGGGCTGTCATTTTTGTCTATTCTTGCATCTTGTTCGAAGGAATGCCTAAAGAGTTACCATAGCTTTCGCCAATAGCACAAGATATTTTTATTTTCATTTTTCTGACGCAGCTAACGGTTTAGCAAAAAATCATTGTTTTTTATACAAAAAACAGGAAATGAAAAATTTTCACTTTTTGCTTCATAAACAACAGCAACCCCCATCTTTTTTTCGCATCTGTGATTTTTTGCGAGCACGCTTCCGAACAGCAAAGCATATTTTGAAAAGGCGATAAAATTACCGGAATACGCGCCGAAAGTTAACGATCGTGCAGGATATTCCTGGTTTTTAATGCAGCATAATTCTCTCAACGGGAGGAATTATGTCACTGTCGATTGTTCACACACGCGCCGCACTTGGCGTTAATGCGCCCCCAATAACCATCGAGGTGCATATCAGTAATGGCCTGCCGGGTTTAACAATGGTTGGGCTACCTGAAACGACGGTAAAGGAGGCCCGGGATCGGGTTCGCAGCGCAATCATCAATAGCGGGTATGAATTTCCGGCGAAGAAAATCACCATTAATCTGGCCCCGGCAGATTTACCCAAAGAGGGCGGAAGATATGATTTACCTATCGCAATTGCGCTTCTGGCGGCGTCAGAGCAAGTTACAACAAATAAGCTTAATGAATATGAACTGGTGGGCGAACTGGCCCTTACAGGTGCGTTACGTGGCGTTCCAGGCGCGATATCCAGTGCAACCGAGGCAATTCGGGCAGGCAGACATATCATTGTTGCAAAAGAGAATACAACAGAAGTTGGGCTAATCAGCGGAGAGGGATGCCTGATTGCAGATCATCTGCAAACGGTATGCGCATTTCTGGAAGGGAAACGGGATCTTGAGAAACCAGTCTCTACCGATTCTGACACCTGTTTACTGCATGACGATCTCAGTGATGTTATCGGTCAGGAACAGGGGAAACGAGGCCTGGAAATCACGGCCGCAGGAGGGCACAACCTGCTGCTGATAGGCCCGCCAGGTACGGGAAAAACCATGCTGGCCAGCCGCATTAATGGGCTACTGCCATCATTAAGCGACAAAGAAGCGCTGGAAAGCGCGGCGATTCTCAGCCTGGTGAACGCCGATACGGTACAAAGGCAGTGGAAACGACGTCCTTTCCGCTCGCCTCATCACAGCGCGTCATTAACGGCAATGGTGGGGGGAGGTTCAATACCCGCGCCAGGAGAAATATCGCTGGCGCACAACGGTATTTTGTTTCTGGATGAACTGCCTGAGTTTGAACGACGCACGCTGGATGCGCTACGTGAACCTATTGAGTCTGGTCAGATACACCTTTCGCGCACCCGGGCAAAGATCACCTATCCTGCGCGCTTCCAACTGATTGCAGCAATGAATCCCAGCCCGACCGGTCACTATCAGGGGAACCATAATCGCTGTAGCCCGGAACAGACGTTGCGCTACCTCAGCCGTTTATCCGGCCCCTTTCTCGATCGATTCGATCTCTCGCTCGAAATTCCCCTGCCACCGCCCGGTATACTCAGCCAGGCAGCGGTGAAAGGCGAGGACAGCGCTACAGTGAAAGTACGGGTGATATCCGCACGGAAACGCCAGTACGAACGACAGGGGAAGCTAAACGCCCATCTGGACAGCCAGGGTATACGAAAGTACTGCTCTCTACACAGTGATGATGCGCACTGGCTGGAGGAGACGCTGATACATCTGGGATTGTCTATACGAGCCTGGCAGCGCTTACTGAAGGTTGCCCGTACCATTGCCGATCTGGAACAAACGGAGAATATTACGCGCCTGCATTTGCAGGAGGCTGTGGGCTATCGGGCAATAGACAGACTACTGATTCATTTACAAAAACTACTGACGTAAAAAAAGGGCATTTCGCCCTTTTTTTATTAATCGTCAGATTCGGTGTAGTCTTCCGCACCTTCCATCTGCGGTTTACCGCCAGACAGAGTGTGGAAACGTTTTGGACGCTTAATACGCGTCATATATTTAGACCAGACGCGTTCTGCTTCTGTCACCGGCTCACGTTCGCCACGGCATACCGCGACAAACAGTCTCTCTTCTTCGGTTACTGGCTCACGTTTCCCCAGATCCAGCTCATTGAAGGCATAACCATGACGTTCAAGCAGTTGTGCCTCTTTGATGGTGAAATCACCATGACGAGAGAATCCGCGTGGATAATATTTGTTGTCGAAATATCGATTAGTCGTCGTAAAGCTTTCCGCCATCCTGCACGCTCCTAATTCTTTGGCCGAGCTATTTATGGCGCGGAGTATTAGTTACGCTTGACAGAGTGTAAAACAAAAGATTTAAATCATTACGACAAATAATTTTGTGGAGAGCGTTGTGGATACGGAATTGTTAAAAACTTTCCTGGAAGTTAGCCGGACACGCCACTTTGGACGAGCGGCAGAAGCGCTCTACCTGACCCAATCGGCGGTCAGTTTTCGGATAAGACAACTGGAAAATCAGCTTGGTGTGAACCTGTTCACCCGGCACAGAAACAATATCCGCTTAACCGCAGCAGGTGAGAAGCTACTACCCTATGCAGAAACGCTGATGAATACGTGGCAGGCGGCACGTAAGGAAGTGGCGCATACATCGCGGCATAATGAGTTTTCTATCGGTGCCAGCGCTTCTCTGTGGGAGTGCATGCTCAATGGCTGGCTGGCACGCTTATATCAGTCTCTGGAGCCGCAAGCCAGTCTGCAATTTGAAGCCAGGATCGCTCAACGCCAGTCGTTAGTAAAGCAACTCCATGAACGCCAGCTTGATCTGCTCATTACCACCGAAGCACCAAAAATGGATGAGTTTAGCAGCCAATTGCTGGGACATTTCACACTCGCATTGTATTGCAGCAGCCCATCACAGATGAAAGATGAATTAAATTATCTGCGTCTTGAGTGGGGGCCTGATTTTCAACAGCATGAAGTGGGTTTGATTGCGAGCGATGAGGTTCCCGTTCTTACCACCAGTTCAGCTGAACTGGCGAGACAGCAACTGTCTGCTCTTAATGGATGCAGTTGGCTTCCAGTTGGCTGGGCCAAAGAAAAAGGCGGGCTTCATACCGTTGCCGACAGCGCTACGCTTTCACGCCCGTTATATGCAATATGGCTACAAAATAGCGATAAACATACGTTGATCCGCGATCTGTTAAAAACAAACGTCCTGGAAGATTAAAGGGACAGCAATGGCAAGGATGCCGGGAAAGGAGTTGAATGGATATGCCGGGGGCCGTTTTTCAGGCAAAAAAAATCCTTAGCAAATGCTAAGGATAATTTTCTGGCAGGGGCGGAGAGACTCGAACTCCCAACACCCGGTTTTGGAGACCGGTGCTCTACCAATTGAACTACGCCCCTAATTAGGGTGGCGGAACGGACGGGACTCGAACCCGCGACCCCCTGCGTGACAGGCAGGTATTCTAACCAACTGAACTACCGCTCCAC
>NZ_JAOWFR010000019.1:0-29526 GCF_030333565.1 Citrobacter sp. CK185
CAGGATTTTTCTCTTTAATCAACCGGCTGTTTGTGTGAAGTGATTCACATCCGCCGTGTCGATGGAGGCGCATTATAGGGAGTTCTCCGCAGGCCGCAATAGAAAAATGACAGAAAAATGACTGACTGCTGCATTCCCCAGCAAAACCCCGCCTTATACCCTTTTACACACAGAGTTATCCACAATCCTGGCGATCATTTCCTGAATCTCTCCTTAATAAAGACGCGCTCAATACAGGAATAAAAGGGTATCGAATGGAAAAAGAAAAATTCGCGAGCGTTGCGCAAACGTTTTCGTTACAATGCCACCGCAAAACAAGGATGCCCCGTAAGGGGCGTTAGCTGAGTTTTTCACGAAAAATTCAGCTAACGCTCTCTGTAATAGTCAAATCCAGGGGATTTACCATGCAACAACGTCGTCCAGTCCGCCGCGCTCTGCTCAGTGTTTCTGACAAGGCCGGTATCGTCGAATTCGCCCAGGCACTTTCCGCACGCGGTGTGGAGCTGCTGTCTACAGGGGGCACTGCCCGTCTGTTAGCAGATAAAGGTCTGCCGGTGACCGAAGTTTCCGATTACACCGGTTTCCCGGAAATGATGGATGGACGCGTGAAGACCCTGCATCCGAAAGTACACGGCGGTATTCTCGGTCGCCGTGGTCAGGATGACGGAATTATGGGACAACACGGTATCGCGCCAATCGATATGGTTGTTGTTAACTTGTACCCGTTCGCCCAGACTGTCGCTCGTGAAGGTTGCTCGCTGGAAGATGCCGTAGAGAACATTGATATCGGCGGCCCGACCATGGTGCGCTCCGCTGCCAAGAACCATAAAGATGTCGCTATCGTTGTAAAGAGCAGCGACTACGACGCCATTATTAAAGAGATGGATAGCAACGACGGTTCTCTGACCCTTGATACCCGTTTCGATCTCGCCATTAAAGCCTTCGAACACACCGCTGCCTACGACAGCATGATTGCCAACTACTTCGGCAGCATGGTTCCGGCATATCACAGTGAAAGCAAAGAGGCCGCTGGCCGCTTCCCGCGTACCCTGAATCTGAACTTCATTAAGAAGCAGGATATGCGCTACGGCGAAAACAGCCACCAGCAGGCAGCCTTCTATATAGAAGAGAATGTGCAAGAAGCATCTGTTGCGACCGCGCAGCAGGTACAGGGCAAAGCGCTCTCCTACAACAATATCGCCGATACCGATGCGGCGCTGGAGTGTGTGAAAGAGTTCAGCGAGCCCGCCTGCGTCATCGTGAAGCACGCTAACCCGTGTGGCGTGGCGGTAAGCACTTCTATTCTCGACGCTTACGATCGAGCATACAAGACTGACCCGACCTCCGCATTCGGCGGCATCATCGCGTTTAACCGCGAACTGGATGCCGAAACGGCACAGGCCATCATCTCCCGTCAGTTTGTTGAAGTGATCATTGCGCCTTCCGCATCTGAAGACGCCCTGAAGATTACCGCCGCCAAACAGAACGTGCGCGTCCTGACCTGCGGCCAGTGGGCACAGCGTGTGCCGGGCCTGGACTTCAAACGCGTTAACGGCGGCCTGCTGGTTCAGGATCGTGACCTGGGTATGGTGACCGAAGGCGAACTGCGCGTGGTAACCAAACGTCAGCCGAGCGAGCAGGAACTGCGTGACGCGCTGTTCTGCTGGAAAGTAGCAAAATTTGTGAAATCCAACGCGATTGTGTACGCGAAAGAGAATATGACTATCGGTATTGGCGCGGGCCAGATGAGCCGCGTTTATTCCGCGAAGATCGCCGGTATTAAAGCGGGCGATGAAGGCCTGGAAGTAAAAGGTTCCGCAATGGCCTCTGACGCGTTCTTCCCGTTCCGCGACGGTATTGATGCTGCGGCCGCCGTTGGCGTGAGCTGCGTGATCCAGCCCGGTGGCTCCATCCGTGATGATGAAGTCATTGCCGCCGCTGACGAACACGGCATCGCGATGATCTTCACCGACATGCGTCACTTCCGCCATTAATTCACGGAGCAGACAATGAAAGTATTAGTAATCGGCAACGGCGGGCGCGAACACGCCCTGGCGTGGAAAGCGGCGCAATCACCGCAGGTTGAAACCGTGTATGTCGCGCCAGGTAACGCCGGAACAGCGCTGGAACCGGCGCTGCAAAACGTCGCTATTGGCGTCACGGATATTCCGGCACTGCTGAGCTTTGCCCAGAACGAGAAGATCGATCTGACCATCGTCGGCCCGGAAGCGCCGCTGGTGAAAGGCGTGGTGGATACTTTCCGCGCCGCAGGCCTGAAAATCTTTGGCCCAACTGAAGGCGCCGCGCAGTTGGAAGGCTCCAAAGCCTTCACCAAGGATTTCCTCGCCCGTCACCAGATTCCGACGGCGGAATACCAGAACTTCACGGAAATCGAACCCGCGCTGGCTTACCTGCGTGAGAAAGGCGCGCCGATCGTCATTAAAGCCGACGGACTGGCTGCCGGGAAAGGCGTGATTGTGGCGATGACGCTGATCGAGGCCGAAGCCGCCGTTCATGACATGCTGGCAGGTAACGCGTTTGGCGACGCGGGACACCGTATCGTGATCGAAGAGTTCCTCGACGGTGAAGAAGCGAGCTTCATCGTGATGGTCGATGGCGAGCATGTGTTGCCAATGGCCACCAGCCAGGATCACAAACGCGTCGGCGATGGCGATACCGGGCTGAATACCGGCGGTATGGGCGCTTACTCCCCGGCGCCGGTGGTGACCGACGAGGTTCATCAGCGCACGATGGAGCGCATCATTTGGCCAACCGTAAAAGGCATGGCGGCGGAAGGCAATACTTATACCGGCTTCCTGTACGCTGGGCTGATGATCGATAAACAGGGCAACCCGAAAGTTATCGAATTCAACTGCCGCTTTGGCGACCCGGAAACCCAGCCAATCATGCTGCGTATGAAATCCGATCTGGTTGAACTTTGTCTGGCTGCCTGCGACGGTAAGCTGGACGAGAAAACGTCTGAGTGGGATGAGCGCGCATCGCTCGGCGTGGTGATGGCGGCTGGCGGTTATCCGGGCGACTACCGCACAGGCGATGTGATCCACGGTCTGCCGCTGGAAGAGGTGACGGACGGTAAGGTATTCCATGCCGGAACCAAACTGGCGGAAGATGACCGGGTCGTTACAAGCGGCGGTCGCGTACTGTGCGCCACTGCGCTAGGCCATACCGTTGCCGAAGCACAGCAGCGTGCCTACGCGCTGATGGCAGATATCCACTGGGATAACTGCTTTAGCCGCAAAGATATCGGCTGGCGCGCGATCGAACGCGAGCAAAACTAACGCTGACACCTCTTATCTGGCCTATGGAGAGCAACTGTAGGCCGGATAAGACGCAAGCCGCCATCCGGCAATCATCAGAACGTCTTCTCTATAGGTTGCCAGTGGCAGAAGTCTTCATTGGCCACCAGCAGCAGCTGAGAGCCATCAGGCGCCTCCAGCCATGCCACACTCACCTCTATCGATGAACGCTGCTGACGTCGCTCTATGTGGCTGATAGCCCACGCATCCAGGTCTGGTTTCAACGTTTCGCCTTCGCAGGTAGTTACCGTGCGGTCTGCATGCCAGCGTCCCTGACGCAGCACGACGCGTCCCTGACGCAATGCGTCACTGGTCTGGCGGATCTGATTGGCGCGATAGCGGTATAAGGCGATCTGGTCGCTGGAAAGCTGCTGCTTCTGCCCGTCGACTTCATGCTGCATAAAACTGAGCTCGCCATGATCGTCGAAGCGTGCGCGAATATGTTCAGAAGGTTTGCTGTAAATATTGAGTTCAATCAGGGAGAGCATGTCGCCCTGCCAGCGGTATTCGCTGGTTGTGGTGCTGCCGTTACGCCACGGGCTAAAGACCGAGAGCAGATGGACGCCATCGCTGGAATCTTTACGCCAGATGCGTACCGCACCCTGGTCGTCAACATAACCGCTGGCCGTAAACGGTGGAAGCGTCGTGTTATGGCTACAAGCGGACAGCAACAGCGCGCCTGCCAACGTCAGCATACGACGCCAGACAGACAAAAGGGGCGAGAGCGCCCCTTCATTAAAACTGTTCACTGCCACGCGAATTACTTAACTGCGTCTTTCAGTGCTTTACCAGAAACAAACGCCGGTACATTCGCTGCAGCGATTTTGATTTCTTTACCGGTCTGCGGGTTGCGGCCAGTACGCTCAGCGCGGTGGTTCACTTTGAAGGTACCGAAACCAACCAGTTGTACAGCATCGCCTTCTTTCAGAGACTCAGTAATAGCAGCCAGAGTGGATTCCAGAGCAGCTTTAGCCTGGGTTTTGGACAGTTCTGCTTTGTCTGCAATTACATCAATCAGTTGAGTCTTGTTCATAAGTTATCCTTACAATGTGTTTATCGCTTGCTAAGCATCGAGTGCGACGGAAATGCCAGAAAAGCACTCTCCTGCATACACGCACCGATAGCCACTTTTTTTCGCCCCCCAAATGTAGACCAGACGGGGGGCGGAAGGGAAGCCTCCAGGCACGACAAATCAGGCGTTAAATCACGTTTTCTGGTGTCATTGCTCAAAATTTATACCGATATTGCTCTCGCCGGCCTCGCGCAGGTCTGCCCGAAGCCCTTTTATCAGCTCAATATCGCGTTCTTCGCAGTCGGCCAAAAGTCGGAATATTTCCCACTGAATGTCCCATTCCTGTTCAACAGCCGGGTTTTCTTTGAGCTCTTCATCGGTCATTTCTCGACCAGCCTGAGTCATTTCCAGCATCGCAACCGTGGTAATGGATGTCTTACTGACCTCAATGGCATGTTCCAGCGTTTCGCCACTGAGACGAGAATGCATTAACTCGCTTAATGCAACGCAGGCATCAATCGCCGGGTAAACACCGTACAGATCAAAATCGTCAGCAGCCGGAATCGCTTCCTCAAACTTTTCCAGCTGGCTGTCAAAATTGACCTTCGCATCTTTCACCGTCAGCGTTTCCCAGATGAGATCCAGGATTCGGCGGTACACCTGCCCATCGCCAAAACCCGTCTGCTGACAGAACATGGCATAGTTCGGATACATACGCTCGCACAAACAAGCCATAAAGGTGACGTGCTGCCAGCTTTCCAGGCGTTCCAGACGCAGATGAATCGGGTTTTGTAACATGTTGAATTCTCGAAATCAGAAATGAGCCGCAGTGTACCTGAATCAGCGGTGATTTGCTTGCCAGCGCACAAACGCCGGACGCTCTGATGCCACCGCATCCGCCCAGCGCGTCGGTTCCGGCAGACGGTAGCCTTGCATACAGCGCTGCACCCACGCCAACGCGCTGTCGGTACTCACGCGATGTCCGGTCGCGATAAACAGCGGGTTACAGCGCGCTTTGCTGCGCCAGACCCAGGCTAACTGCTCGCCTTTGTCCATCAGCGGGGCCAGCGCGCCAGGTTCGGCGGAAAGCGGCTCAAACTTGCCGCACAGCCGTTTTTTCGCTACGCCGATGGTGGGTACATCCATCATCAATCCAAAGTGGCTTGCCACCCCCAGACGACGCGGGTGGGAAATACCGTGCCCATCGACAAAGACTAAATCCGGTTTTTGTGACAGCTGTTCCCACGCCGCCAACAGCGCAGGATACTCGCGAAAGGAGAGGAAGCCGGGGATATACGGCATGGTAGTGGCGATACGCGCCACTTTGTATTCCACCAGCTCAAGCGCTGGATACGTCAACAGCACCATCGCCGCTCGCGTCACTTCCCCACCCTGCTCGAACCCAACATCCGCCCCGGCGATCAGATCCGGCGGATCGTTATCAAGGCGATCCTCGCGGATCACCGACGAGGCGAGTTCAATTTGTTGAGCACGTAGCGACGCGAGATCCATAATGACTCCTTAGCGGTGGTACTGTTCAGACAAGCGGTGTACCGCATCAACAAATGCGCCCGCGTGCTCCGGCGGCACATCCTGGTGGATGCCGTGTCCAAGATTAAAGACGTGACCTTCACCCTGGCCGAATCCGGCGAGAATCGTCGCTACTTCCTCTTCAATGCGCGCTGGTGGCGCATAGAGCATGGACGGGTCCATATTGCCCTGTAGCGCCACTTTATGGCCCACGCGACGGCGCGCGTCGGCAATATCGGTTGTCCAGTCGAGGCCTAACGCATCACACCCGGTTTCCGCCATCGCCTCCAGCCACTGGCCGCCACCTTTGGTGAATAACGTGACCGGTACACGGCGACCGTCGTTTTCCCGCAGCAGACCATCAACGATTTTATGCATGTAATACAGCGAGAACTGCTGGTAATCGCGCCCCGTCAGCACGCCGCCCCAGGTGTCGAAAATCATGACCGACTGCGCACCCGCTTTAATCTGCGCGTTGAGGTACAGAGTGACGCTTTTCGCCAGCTTATCGAGCAGCGCATGCAGCGCCTGCGGATCGGCATACATCATTTTTTTGATGACGGTAAAGGCTTTGCTGCTGCCGCCTTCCACCATGTAAGTCGCCAGCGTCCACGGGCTGCCGGAAAAACCGATCAGCGGAACGTCACCTTTCAACTCGCGGCGAATCGTACGCACCGCGTTCATCACGTAGCCCAGTTCGTCTTCCGGGTCAGGAATCGGTAGCTTATCGACATCCGCTTTACAGGCGACTGGTGAAGTAAAGCGCGGGCCTTCCCCGGCCTCAAAATAGAGTCCCAGCCCCATCGCATCCGGGATGGTCAGAATGTCCGAGAAGAGGATCGCCGCATCAAGCGGGTAGCGCCGCAGCGGTTGTAGCGTGACTTCGCACGCCAGCTCAGCATTTTTGCACAGCGACATAAAATCGCCTGCTTGTGCGCGGGTGGCTTTGTACTCCGGCAGATAGCGGCCTGCCTGGCGCATCATCCATACCGGGGTAACATCAACGGGCTGGCGCAGCAGCGCACGCAGATAACGATCGTTCTTCAGTTCGGTCATTTTGCAGTTCCTTCATTGCGTCAGGGTGCCAGTGTACCATCACTCATACTCAGCCCGACACATTGCCACAGTATCTTCGATCAAACGACGCGCCACCGTGCCCGGCGGCGGCAATAACGGAAGATCGTCATAGCGATACCAGCCCGCCTCCAGCAACTCTTTCGGGTCGATGACAATCTCGCCGCTGTCATACTCCGCCATAAACGCCGTCATCAGCGATTGCGGGAACGGCCAGGGCTGTGAGGTCACGTAACGCAAATTTTTCACTTTGATGCCGCTCTCTTCCATCACTTCGCGCGCGACCGCCTGCTCTAAGGTCTCCCCCACTTCCACAAACCCGGCCAGCACCGTATGAACACCGTTGCGATGGCGCGTATGCTGGGCCAGTAAAATGGCATCGGCGCGCCGGATGGCGACAATAATGCAGGGAGCAATCTGCGGATAGTAACGCTCGCGGCAGTGGCTGCACAGCATCGCCCATTCGGTCTTGCTCGGGTACATGGGGTGGCCGCAGTAACCGCAGAATTTGTGCGAGCGATAAAATTCCGCCAGCTGCACGCCCCGCCCCGCCAGTTGAAACAGGCCAACGTCCCGATCGATGACCTGCCGTACCGACCCCATATCATGCCGACGATGCTGTAACACCAGCCAGACAGGCTCCCCTTCCCACTCGCCAATCAGGAGTGCGCGCTGCCCCACAAGATCGAAATTTGTCGCTTCGCCATATGGCAATTCTCCACGAGGCAACCATAATTTTTGCTCGTGACTGACGATCCACCAACCGTGATCTAATTTTTCAATAATACGATCCATAGCTCTTGCACTACCTTTGCTTCACTGGCATGTTGTTAACATTATATTTACATTTTTCAGGTGAGCAGTTTTAAATCTAAACTTGCGGAGTCAATCATGCTAAACCAGCTGGAAAGCCTGACGGAACACGTCGAAGGAAGTAATAAACTGGTTGATCGCTGGCTACATGTACGTAAGCACCTGCTCGTGGCTTACTACAATCTGGTTGGCATTAAGCCTGGCAAAGAATCGTACATGCGGCTGAATGAAAAAGCGCTGGATGATTTTTGTCAGGGCCTGGTCGACTACCTTTCCGCCGGACACTTCAGTATTTATGAACACATTATCCGAGAAATGGAAGAGGGAAACCCGCGTTCGACCGCAACGCGCCTCCATTCATTGCTGGAAGCCAATACTCAACAGATCATGGAATATTACGACTCCAGCCTGGAGAACGCGATCGATCACGATAATTATGCGGAATTTCAGCAAGTGCTCTCCGACATCGGCGAAGCGCTGGAAGCGCGGTTTACGCTGGAAGATAAACTCATCCTGCTGGCCTTCGACAATAATCTAACGCTTAATGCCCAGGATGAAAGCGGAATTGCACGGCCTGCTTGAGTTATGAATCAGTAACGAGTAATTTACATCCATTGCCCCGTCGCCGGGGTTACATCTTGTCGGAGTGCCGTGTGTGAAAACACAGGCTGAGACCGTTAATTCGGGATCCGCGGAACCTGATCAGGCTAATACCTGCGAAGGGAACAAGAGTAAACTGCTTTATGCGTCAGCCTGTACGGGCAACGCGCATCCATTACTCCATCCGTCGTCTGACAAGCCACGTCCTTCACTTTTTGGAATGAGCTATGTCTGCAACAAAATTGACTCGCCGCGAACAACGCGCCCAGGCCCAACACTTTATCGACACCCTGGAAGGCACCGCCTTTCCGAACTCAAAACGTATTTATATTACCGGCTCACAACCGGACATCCGCATTCCGATGCGTGAAATCCAGCTAAGCCCCACGCTCATCGGCGGCAGCAAAGATAATCCGCAATACGAAGAGAACGAAGCCATCCCGGTCTATGACACCTCTGGCCCCTATGGCGATCCTGATGTCGCCATTAACGTTCAGCAGGGGCTGGCAAAACTGCGTCAGCCCTGGATTGAGGCTCGTGCAGACAGCGAAGAATTGACCGACCGTAGCTCGGCGTACACCAAAGAACGTCTGGCCGATGATGGACTGGACGAGCTGCGTTTTACGGGGCTGCTCACGCCGAAGCGCGCCAAAGCGGGCAAGTGCGTAACGCAACTGCATTATGCGCGTCAGGGGATTGTAACCCCGGAAATGGAGTTCATCGCTATTCGTGAAAACATGGGTCGTGAGCGCATTCGCGGCGATGTGTTACGCCAGCAGCATCCAGGCGTTGGGTTTGGCGCGCGCCTGCCGGAAAACATCACGCCGGAATTTGTTCGTGACGAAGTGGCCGCCGGTCGCGCGATTATCCCGGCCAACATCAACCACCCGGAATCCGAACCGATGATCATCGGACGCAACTTTCTGGTGAAGGTCAACGCCAATATCGGCAACTCAGCGGTCACTTCCTCCATTGAAGAAGAGGTGGAAAAACTGGTGTGGTCGACGCGCTGGGGCGCAGATACGGTGATGGACCTCTCAACCGGTCGCTATATTCACGAAACTCGCGAGTGGATCCTGCGTAACAGCCCGGTACCGATCGGCACCGTGCCGATCTATCAGGCGCTGGAGAAAGTGAACGGGATCGCCGAAGATCTCACCTGGGAAGCCTTTCGCGACACGCTGCTGGAGCAGGCGGAACAGGGCGTCGATTACTTCACCATCCACGCGGGCGTGCTACTGCGCTATGTGCCAATGACCGCAAAACGTCTGACCGGTATCGTCTCGCGCGGCGGTTCGATCATGGCGAAATGGTGCCTCTCTCACCATCAAGAAAACTTCCTCTACGAGCACTTCCGCGAAATCTGCGAGATCTGCGCCGCTTACGATGTCTCGCTGTCGCTGGGCGACGGTCTGCGTCCGGGATCGATTCAGGATGCGAACGACGAAGCGCAGTTTGCCGAGCTGCACACGCTGGGCGAGCTGACCAAAATTGCCTGGGAGTACGACGTGCAGGTGATGATTGAAGGCCCTGGCCACGTACCGATGCAGATGATCCGCCGTAACATGACCGAAGAGCTGGAACACTGCCACGAAGCGCCGTTCTACACCTTAGGGCCACTGACCACCGATATTGCGCCGGGCTACGACCACTTCACCTCCGGCATTGGCGCGGCAATGATTGGCTGGTTTGGCTGCGCCATGCTCTGCTACGTAACGCCAAAAGAGCACCTCGGCCTGCCGAACAAAGAGGATGTGAAACAGGGGCTGATCACCTACAAAATCGCGGCGCATGCCGCCGACCTGGCAAAAGGCCATCCTGGCGCGCAAATCCGCGATAACGCCATGTCGAAAGCCCGCTTTGAGTTCCGCTGGGAAGACCAGTTTAACCTGGCGCTTGACCCGTTCACTGCCCGCGCCTACCACGACGAAACCCTGCCGCAGGAGTCCGGTAAAGTGGCGCACTTCTGCTCCATGTGCGGCCCCAAATTCTGTTCAATGAAGATCAGCCAGGAAGTCCGCGACTACGCGGCGGCGCAGACCATCGAGGTAGGAATGGCGGATATGTCAGAAAACTTCCGCGCCAAAGGCGGTGAAATCTATCTCAGGAAGGAGGAAGCATAATGTATCAGCCCGATTTCCCGGCGGTGCCTTTCCGCCTGGGGCTTTATCCGGTCGTTGATAGCGTGCAATGGATCGAACGCTTGCTGGAAGCGGGAGTCCGCACCCTCCAGCTACGTATCAAAGACAAGCGCGACGAAGAGGTGGAGGACGACGTATCAGCCGCTATCGCGCTGGGTCGCCGCTACAATGCCCGCCTGTTCATCAATGACTACTGGCGACTGGCGATCAAACACAACGCTTACGGGGTGCATCTCGGTCAGGAAGATCTGGAAACCACCGACCTGAAGGCGATTCAGGCTGCCGGGCTGCGCTTAGGCGTTTCCACCCACGATGACATGGAAATCGACATAGCGCTGGCGGCCAGACCGTCTTATATCGCACTCGGCCACGTATTCCCGACGCAAACCAAACAGATGCCGTCCGCGCCGCAAGGACTGGAGCAGCTGGCGCGCCATATTGAACGTCTTGGCGATTACCCCACCGTTGCCATCGGCGGGATCAGCCTCGAACGCGCCTCGCCGGTGCTGGAAACCGGTGTGGGCAGTATTGCCGTCGTCAGCGCCATTACCCGGGCGGAAGACTGGCGCGAAGCAACGGCGCAGTTACTGGCAATCGCGGGGGCTGGCGATGAATGATCGCGACTTTATGCGCTACAGCCGACAAATTTTGCTCGGCGATATCGCCATTGAAGGGCAGCAAAAATTGCTCGCCAGCCGGGTTCTGATTGTCGGTCTGGGCGGTTTGGGTTCCCCTGCGGCACTCTATCTGGCGGGCGCTGGCATCGGTACGCTGGTTTTAGCCGACGATGACGAAGTGCATCTGAGCAATCTGCAACGGCAAATCCTGTTCACCACAGATGATATTGCCCGCCCTAAATCACAGGTGACAAAGCAGCGGCTGGCGCGGCTGAACCCGGATATTGAACTGCTGGCGTTACAGCAGCGCCTCACTGGCGATGCGCTCCGCCATGCGGTTGAGCGCGCCGATGTGGTGCTCGACTGTACCGACAACATGGCGACCCGTCAGGAGATCAACGCTGCCTGCGTCGCGCTGGATACTCCACTTATTACCGCCAGCGCCGTCGGCTTTGGCGGCCAGTTGATGGTGCTGACGCCGCCCTGGGAACAGGGCTGCTACCGCTGCCTGTGGCCGGATGATGAAGAACCGGAACGCAACTGCCGCACGGCAGGGATCGTCGGCCCCGTTGTCGGCGTGATGGGAACATTGCAGGCGCTGGAAGCCATCAAGTTACTGAGCGGGATGGACATCCCCGGCGGCGAGTTGCGGTTATTCGATGCCAAAACCAGTCAGTGGCGCAGTCTGGCATTGCATCGCGCCAGCGATTGTCCGGTATGCGGAGGGCGTCATGCAGATTCAGTTCAATGATGAACCTATGCAGTGCGCTGACGGCCTGTCCGTTATCGATCTGCTCACTCAGCTTAACCAACTGAAACCAGGGGCGGCGCTGGCGCTGAATCAACAGATCCTGCCGCGTGAACAGTGGGAACAGCAAATCGTGCAGGAAGGCGACCAGATCCTGCTTTTTCAGGTTATTGCAGGGGGTTGATATGTTACGTATTGCAGATAAAACGTTTGATTCACATCTGTTCACCGGCACGGGGAAATTTGCCTCTTCACAGCTGATGGTCGAGGCGATTCGCGCTTCCGGTAGCCAGTTGGTCACGCTGGCGATGAAACGCGTGGATTTACGCCAGCACAATGACGCGATTCTGGCGCCGCTTATTGATGCCGGGGTAACGCTGCTTCCCAATACCTCCGGTGCGAAAACAGCGGAAGAAGCCATCTTCGCCGCACAACTGGCGCGGGAAGCCCTGGGCACACACTGGCTGAAACTGGAGATTCACCCCGACGCGCGCTGGCTGCTACCGGACCCTGTCGAAACGCTGAAAGCCGCAGAAGCGCTGGTAAAACAGGGATTCGTCGTGCTGCCCTACTGCGGCGCCGACCCGGTGTTGTGCAAACGCCTTGAGGAGGTTGGTTGCGCCGCCGTCATGCCGCTCGGTGCGCCCATTGGTTCAAATCAGGGGCTGGAGACGCGCGCGATGCTGGAGATCATCATCCAACAGGCCACCGTTCCGGTGGTGGTTGATGCCGGTATCGGCGTTCCCAGCCACGCCACACAGGCGCTGGAAATGGGCGCCGACGCGGTACTGGTGAATACGGCGATTGCGGTAGCGGATGATCCGGTAATGATGGCGCAGGCTTTTCGCCTGGCGGTTGAAGCCGGAGTTATGGCGCGTCGGGCCGTACCCGGAACGCGCAGCAGCTACGCTCAGGCCACCAGCCCGCTCACCGGATTTCTGGAGGCTTCGGCATGAAAACGTTCACCGACCGCTGGCAACAGCTGGACTGGGACGATATTCGCCTGCGCATCAACAGCAAAACCGCCGCCGATGTGGAACGGGCGCTTAACGCCACGCAACTTAGCCGCGACGACATGATGGCGCTGCTTTCACCCGCCGCCAGCGACTATCTGGAGCCGTTGGCCCAACGAGCGCAGCGCCTTACCCGTCAGCGCTTTGGCAATACCGTCAGCTTTTATGTGCCGCTGTATCTCTCCAATCTGTGCGCCAACGACTGCACTTACTGCGGCTTTTCCATGAGTAACCGCATTAAGCGCAAGACGCTGGATGAAACAGAAATAGGCCGTGAATGCGAGGCGATTCGCGAGCTGGGTTTTGAGCATCTCCTGCTGGTCACTGGCGAGCACCAGGCCAAAGTCGGCATGGACTATTTTCGTCGTCATTTGCCCGCTATCCGCCGCCAGTTTTCTTCACTCCAGATGGAAGTGCAGCCGCTGGCGGAAGAAGAGTATAGCGAGTTAAAAACGCTGGGGCTTGACGGCGTGATGGTCTACCAGGAGACCTACCATGAGGCGATTTACGCACAACACCATCTGAAAGGGAAAAAGCAGGATTTCTTCTGGCGGCTGGAAACCCCGGACAGGCTGGGTCGGGCAGGTATCGACAAAATTGGTCTCGGCGCGTTGATTGGGCTGTCTGATAGCTGGCGTGTGGACTGCTACATGGTAGCCGAGCATCTGCTCTGGATGCAGAAGCATTACTGGCAGAGCCGCTACTCTATCTCCTTCCCGCGTCTGCGCCCGTGTACTGGCGGCGTCGAACCCGCCTCCATCATGGATGAGCGCCAGTTGGTGCAAACCATTTGCGCATTTCGTCTGCTGGCGCCGGAGATTGAGCTGTCGCTCTCAACGCGCGAATCGCCGTGGTTTCGCGATCACGTTATTCCTTTGGCGATTAATAACGTCAGCGCATTTTCAAAAACGCAGCCAGGCGGCTATGCCGATAATCATCCCGAGCTGGAGCAATTTTCTCCTCATGACGATCGCCGACCGGAAGCCGTTGCTAATGCACTGACCGCACAGGGGTTACAGCCCGTCTGGAAAGACTGGGATAGTTATCTGGGGCGTGCTTCGCAAACATAATACACGAACGTGACACGGCGTAATTTTTTTGCGTGCCGGTGCGTAATACAAAAAACGGGAGATTGTCGTCAGTCTCCCGTTTTTTTATGTTGTCATGGTCGGCAGCGGACGCTGACCAGGGCGAAAAATTCCTTCCTCATTTCGCCCTGCCTTCACATCTGGTCAGACGGTCTTTGCAGACCCCATCGGATTACTGCAACCGGTTTCAGTTTTTGTGTGATGCTTTACACACATTCACTTTAAGACGGTTGTTCTCCCCCCGGCCACAGGCTAAAGATGAAGAACCAAGGGAACCGTGAGAGCCGATTATGAAGAATATCGTTTTATGCTGTGCCGCCGGGATGTCCACCAGCATGCTGGTGCAACGGATGAAAGACGCCGCTCAGAAGAAAGGGGTTGAAGTCAGTATCAAAGCTGTTCCGGTGGCTGAATTTAAAGAAAACATCGCCACTGCGGATATTGTTTTGCTTGGCCCTCAGGTCAAGTATGAACAGGCGAAATTGCAGGCGCTTGCCGACCCCTTAGGTAAAAAGGTCGCGGTTATCGACATGATGGATTACGGCATGATGAAAGGCGATGCCGTGCTGGAAAAAGCCCTCAAGCTCATGGAGTAATAGCATGGAAGAGTTAGAGACGATCATCATGGAGCTGCTGGTCAACGCAGGCGCAGCCCGTAGTTCGGCACTGACCGCACTGCAACTGGCGCGAAAAGGCGATTTTGCTGGCGCCGAGAAAGCGATGGAAGAGTCGCACGAGTTTGTCAAACTGGCACACGGCATCCAGACAAAGCTGATTGGGATTGATGAAGGAACCGGAAAACTGCCTGTTAATCTGATCACCGTTCATTCCCAGGATCATCTGATGAACGCGATGGTTATTCAGGATCTGGCCGGGGATATGATTGAGTTGTACAGACGATTGTCGCTGGTAAAATAAACTAATATTTATTGCCCGGTAGCGCAGGCTACCGGGCCTGGTATTAGCTCAGCACGAAAGAATAATCATATTATTCTTTTATCAGTAACCATCCAGAACATTCATATTATAAATATGATATTTTTCCTGATAAAAAATATCCGAAAGAGAACTGTAATAATTAACTGACGTCCTTTATCATAGCGTAGATAAATAAACGCTTGACTGCAAGGACAGAACATGAGTCATTTCAAAGGTACAGATATATATTTTATAAAAGAGCTGATCTATAGCAAAGGCGGCTTACCCACCATTGCAAATACTATTGGCCCTACAGGAATACAGGTATTAAAACAGGTTTATCATTTAATGTGTGAACAGCAGGCTTTTTATAATGGAAAACCATTGGATTATAATCAGTTAAATTTATGGGATAAATTTAGAATCACACTTGGACTTAATATTACAGAAAAAACTGAAGCTAATGGCAAAACAACTTTTAACTTCGAATATTGTGGATTTACTACTTTTATCACTCCGGTTGATGGTTTTGGCAGGATGTTGCCAAAGTGGTTCTCGAAAAAACATAATACAAGCGTCCCAACCCCCTATACATTCGGCCGGGATTCTATTCCTAGTATAAATCTTTATCGTAATACAAAAGCAAAATTCTTTATGGCTAACGGTGGTGATAGTGTTCCTTGTGCAATGACAAAATATAACGCAAAATCAGGACAATTAGTTTATATCGCCAATGAAAATGAATTTTTATATATGATGCGAGAAACAAGAGACATGAAAAAATAACTCAGTTATTTATCAGATTTATAATTACAGATATGATTAAAAGCCAACATGGTATTGAAAAATAAAATACTTCTTTTTTATCTATACTGACTTTTACTCTGTAAATAACGATAGTAACAATGATAATAAGAAAAGAATAGATAAATATCAACAATGGCTTATGTTCAAATATACTCAATGACAAAAACAATAAAAAACCAGAGAGAAGTGTTGAAATTCTAACTTTTCTGGTAAATACGAAAAACCCAAACACTAAATAGAGTAATGAAATAATCGCAGGCATTTCTCTTTCCCTGTAGACAAACAACCTGATGTGCGGACTCCGGCACAATGCTGGTGGAGAAGTGTTTTTAAACACACCTCCCCACCAGTTTAACGATTACTCGTTGTCGGAACCGCCCAGGCCTGCGTTCAGCAGTTCTGCCAGGCTGGCAGACGCATCTTCAGCAGTCACCTGCGGTGCAGCCGGGAGTTCACCCGCAGCACGGCGGCGCATACGATCCTGGTGGTACGCATAACCGGTACCAGCCGGGATCAGACGACCCACGATAACGTTCTCTTTCAGGCCACGCAGTTCGTCGCGTTTACCCGCAACGGCTGCTTCGGTCAGGACACGCGTGGTCTCCTGGAACGATGCCGCAGAGATGAAGGACTCGGTTGCCAGAGACGCTTTGGTGATACCCAGCAGATCGCGGGAGAACGTTGCACCCACTTTGCCGTTCGCTTCCAGGTCGCGGTTAGCGATCTTGACGCGGGAGTATTCAACCTGCTCGCCTTCCAGGAAGTCGGAGCTACCTGCGTTTTCGATGGTGGCTTTACGCAGCATTTGACGAACGATAACTTCGATGTGTTTATCGTTAATCTTAACGCCCTGCAAACGGTATACGTCCTGTACTTCGTTAACGATGTAACGAGTAACAGCATGAACACCACGCAGACGCAGAATGTCGTGCGGCGCTTCCGGGCCGTCGGAAACCACGTCACCACGTTCTACACGTTCACCTTCGAACACGTTGAGCTGACGCCATTTCGGAATCATCTCTTCGTACGGCTCGCTACCGTCTACCGGGGTGATAACCAGACGACGTTTACCTTTGGTTTCTTTACCGAAGGAAATGATGCCGCTGATTTCAGCCAGGATTGCCGGCTCTTTCGGACGACGCGCTTCGAACAGGTCAGCAACGCGCGGCAGACCACCGGTAATATCCTTGGTACCGCCGGATTCCTGCGGAACACGCGCCAGGGTGTCACCAGAACTGATCTGTACGCCATCTTCCAGCTGAACAATCGCTTTACCCGGCAGGAAGTACTGCGCAGGCATATCGGTGCCAGGAATCAGAACGTCGTTACCCTGAGCATCAACGATTTTCAGCGCCGGACGCAGGTCTTTACCACCCGTAGTACGCTCTGCGGAATCCAGAACCACCAGAGAAGACAGACCGGTCAGCTCGTCAGTCTGACGAGTAATGGTCTGGCCGTCGATCATGTCAGTGAAGCGGACGAAACCACTTACTTCGGTGATAACCGGCATGGTGTGCGGGTCCCAGTTTGCAACGGTTTCGCCGCCGGCAACCTGCTCACCATCACCTTTCGCCATAACAGAGCCGTAAGGCACTTTATAGCTCTCTTTGGTACGACCGAATTCGTCGATCAGTTTCAGCTCGGTGTTACGGGAGGTGATAACCAGTTTACCGCTGGAGTTCACAACCGACTTCGCATTGCTCAGACGGATGCTACCTTTGTTTTTCACCTGGATGCTGGATTCAGCAGCCGCACGAGATGCCGCACCACCGATGTGGAACGTACGCATCGTCAGCTGTGTACCCGGCTCACCGATGGACTGTGCCGCGATAACGCCGATAGCTTCACCTTTGTTGATGATGTGGCCACGCGCCAGGTCACGACCGTAGCAGTGCGCACATACACCAAAGTCGGTGTCACAGGATACAACGGAACGCACTTTAACGGCGTCAACAGAGTTCTCTTCCAGCAGGTCACACCACTGTTCGTGCAGCAGCGTGTTGCGCGGAACCAGAATATCTGCGGTGCCCGGCTTCAGTACGTCTTCAGCAGTCACACGACCCAGTACGCGATCGCGCAGCGGCTCTTTAACGTCGCCACCCTCGATAACCGGAGTCATCAGGATACCTTCGTGAGTGCCGCAGTCGTCTTCAGTCACCACCAGATCCTGCGCAACGTCAACCAGACGACGAGTCAGGTAACCGGAGTTCGCTGTTTTCAGTGCGGTATCCGCCAGACCTTTACGCGCACCGTGAGTGGAGATGAAGTACTGGAGTACGTTCAGACCTTCACGGAAGTTCGCGGTGATTGGCGTTTCGATGATGGAGCCATCTGGCTTCGCCATCAGACCACGCATACCAGCAAGCTGACGAATCTGTGCCGCAGAACCACGCGCACCGGAGTCGGCCATCATGTAGATGCTGTTGAAGGAAACCTGCTGCTCTTCCTGACCGTCACGGTTAATCACGGTTTCGGTCTGTAGGTTGTCCATCATCGCCTTGGATACACGATCGTTCGCCGCAGCCCAGATATCGATAACTTTGTTATAGCGTTCGCCCGCTGTTACCAGACCAGACTGGAACTGTTCCTGGATCTCAGCAACTTCGGCTTCCGCTTCGGAGATGATCTCGTGTTTCTTCTCCGGGATAACCATATCGTCGATACCAACGGATGCACCTGAACGCGCTGCATAAGCAAAGCCGGTGTACATCGTCTGGTCCGCAAAAATAACGGTCGGTTTCAGGCCCAGAATACGGTAGCAGGTGTTCAGCATTTTAGAGATGGCTTTCTTACCCAGCGCCTGGTTGACGATGGAGAAAGGCAGACCTTTCGGTACGATCATCCACAGAATGGCACGGCCGATGGTCGTGTCTTTCAGGCTGGTTTTCGCCACGAATTCGCCGTTAGCATCTTTTTCGTATTCGGTGATACGCACTTTAACGCGCGCATGCAGAGAGGCCAGGCCAGCGCGATAAATACGCTCAGCTTCTTTCGGGCCAGTCAGCACCATGCCTTCGCCTTTGGCGTTAACACAGTCACGGGTCATGTAGTACAGACCCAATACAACGTCCTGAGACGGAACGATGATAGGTTCGCCGTTCGCCGGAGACAGGATGTTGTTGGTAGACATCATCAGCGCACGCGCTTCCAGCTGGGCTTCCAGCGTCAGCGGTACGTGAACAGCCATCTGGTCACCATCGAAGTCGGCGTTATATGCCGCACAAACCAGCGGGTGCAGCTGGATAGCTTTACCTTCGATCAGTACCGGTTCAAATGCCTGGATACCCAAACGGTGCAGTGTTGGCGCACGGTTCAGCAGTACCGGGTGTTCGCGGATAACTTCGTCCAGGATATCCCACACGACAGCTTCTTCACGCTCAACCATTTTCTTCGCGGCTTTGATGGTGGTGGCGAGGCCACGCAGTTCCAGCTTGCCGTAGATGAACGGTTTGAACAGCTCCAGCGCCATTTTCTTCGGCAGACCGCACTGATGCAGACGCAGGTACGGACCTACGGTAATGACAGAACGACCGGAGTAGTCAACACGCTTACCGAGCAGGTTCTGACGGAAACGACCCTGTTTACCTTTGATCATGTCGGCCAAAGATTTCAGAGGACGTTTGTTAGAACCGGTGATCGCACGACCGCGACGACCGTTATCCAGCAGGGCGTCAACCGCTTCCTGCAACATACGTTTTTCGTTACGTACGATGATGTCCGGCGCAGCCAGATCCAGCAGACGTTTCAGACGGTTGTTACGGTTGATCACGCGACGATACAGATCGTTCAGATCCGACGTTGCGAAACGACCACCATCCAGCGGAACCAGCGGACGCAGATCTGGCGGCAGAACCGGCAGAACGGTCAGGATCATCCACTCTGGTTTGTTACCAGACTGAACGAACGCTTCCAGCAGTTTGATACGCTTGGTCAGCTTTTTACGCTTGGTTTCGGAGTTGGTTTCGTTCAGCTCTTCGCGCAGAGTTTCACACTCTTGCTCCAGATCCATGCTCTTCAGCAGGGCCTGAATAGCTTCCGCACCCATCTTCGCGTCGAATTCGTCACCGAACTCTTCCAGCGCGTCCAGATACTGTTCTTCAGTCAGGATCTGCTGGCGTTCCAGGTTAGTCATACCGCCTTCGATAACCACATAGGATTCGAAGTACAGCACGCGTTCGATATCGCGCAGCGGCATATCGAGCAGCAGGCCGATACGAGACGGCAGAGATTTCAGGAACCAGATGTGAGCAGTTGGGGACGCCAGCTCGATGTGGCCCATACGCTCACGGCGTACTTTAGTCTGGGTCACTTCAACGCCGCACTTCTCACAGATCACACCACGGTGTTTCAGGCGCTTGTACTTACCGCACAGGCACTCGTAATCTTTTACCGGCCCGAAGATACGGGCGCAGAAAAGGCCGTCACGCTCAGGCTTGAACGTACGGTAGTTGATGGTTTCCGGCTTTTTAACTTCACCGAAAGACCATGAACGGATCATGTCTGGCGAAGCCAGAGCAATTTTGATCGCATCAAACTCTTCGGTTTTAGTTTGCGCTTTCAGAAACTTTAATAAGTCTTTCACGGATTTGCTCCCGTCGGAGTTAGCACATTCCGCTGCCGGGTATTACCCCGGCAGCAGTGACCTGTTTGAGCGAGAATTACTCGTCTTCCAGTTCGATGTTGATACCCAGCGAACGAATCTCTTTCAACAATACGTTGAAGGATTCCGGCATGCCCGGTTCCATCTGATGGTTGCCGTCCACGATGTTCTTATACATCTTAGTACGGCCGTTCACGTCATCAGACTTAACGGTGAGCATTTCCTGCAAGGTGTATGCTGCGCCGTATGCTTCCAGCGCCCACACTTCCATCTCCCCGAAGCGCTGACCACCGAACTGCGCCTTACCACCCAGCGGCTGCTGAGTAACCAGGCTGTAGGAACCGGTGGAACGAGCGTGCATTTTGTCGTCGACCAGGTGGTTCAGTTTCAGCATGTACATGTAACCTACGGTTACCGAACGCTCGAACTGTTCACCGGTACGGCCGTCAAACAGCGTGATCTGGCCGGAAGTCGGCAGGTCACCCAGTTTCAGCAGCTCTTTAATTTCCGCTTCTTTCGCACCGTCGAACACCGGCGTTGCGATCGGCATACCTTTGCGCAGGTTTTCAGCCAGACGCAGAACTTCTTCATCGCTGAAGGTATTCAGGTCAACTTTCTGACGAACGTCAGCGCCCAGATCGTACGCACGCTGGATGAATTCGCGCAGTTTCGCGACTTCCTGCTGCTGTTTCAGCATGGCGTTGATCTTATCGCCGATACCTTTCGCAGCCATACCCAAGTGGGTTTCCAGAATCTGACCGATGTTCATACGAGACGGTACGCCCAGCGGGTTCAGTACGATGTCTACCGGCGTGCCGTTTTCATCGTAAGGCATATCTTCGATCGGGTTGATCTTAGAAATTACACCCTTGTTACCGTGACGACCTGCCATCTTGTCACCAGGCTGGATACGGCGTTTAACCGCCAGATATACCTTAACAATCTTCAGCACGCCCGGTGCCAGATCGTCGCCCTGAGTGATTTTGCGGCGTTTCGCTTCGAGTTTTTTCTCGAACTCGTGTTTCAGTTCGTCGTACTGCTCAGCCAGTTGCTCCAGCTGATTTTGTTTCTCTTCGTCGGTCAGGCCCAGTTCCAGCCAGCGATCGCGCGGCAGTTTGTCGAGCTTCTCAGCTTCAACGCCACCGGAAACCAGCACAGCGTGGATACGGCTAAACAGGCCAGCTTCGAGGATCTGCAATTCTTCAGACAGGTCTTTCTTCGCCTGCTTCAGCTGCATCTCTTCGATTTCCAGCGCACGTTTGTCTTTTTCTACGCCATCGCGAGTAAAGACCTGAACGTCGATAACCGTACCGGAAACACCGTTTGGTACGCGCAGAGAAGAGTCTTTAACGTCAGACGCTTTCTCACCGAAGATCGCACGCAGCAGTTTCTCTTCTGGCGTCAGCTGGGTTTCACCTTTCGGCGTTACCTTACCAACCAGAATGTCGCCGCCGGTCACTTCCGCACCGATGTAAACGATACCGGATTCATCCAGTTTAGAGAGTGCAGCTTCACCCACGTTCGGGATATCAGCGGTGATCTCTTCCGGCCCCAGCTTGGTGTCACGAGACACACAGGCCAGTTCCTGAATGTGGATGGTGGTGAAACGGTCTTCCTGGACAACACGCTCGGAAACGAGGATGGAGTCTTCGAAGTTGTAGCCGTTCCACGGCATGAACGCTACGCGCATGTTCTGACCCAGCGCCAGTTCACCGAGGTCGGTGGACGGACCGTCAGCCAGCACGTCGCCGCGCTCAACCGGCTCACCCAGAGAAACACACGGCATCTGGTTGATACAGGTGTTCTGGTTAGAGCGGGTGTATTTGGTCAGGTTGTAGATGTCGATGCCTGCTTCGCCCGGGTACATCTCGTCTTCGTTAACTTTGATAACGATACGGGACGCATCCACGTACTGAACAGTACCGCCACGTTTAGCAACCGCAGTTACACCGGAGTCAACGGCAACAGCACGTTCCATACCGGTACCAACCAGCGGCTTATCAGCGCGCAGAGTCGGAACCGCCTGACGTTGCATGTTCGCACCCATCAATGCACGGTTGGCGTCATCGTGTTCCAGGAACGGGATCAGGGACGCACCGACGGAAACCACCTGCTGGGTGGAAACGTCCATGTAGTCAACCTGGTCGCGGCTGAACAAGCTGGATTCGCCTTTGCTACGGCAAGTAACCAGATCTTCTACAAAGTGGCCTTCGTCATCCAGGTTGGAGTTCGCCTGAGCGATAACGTAGTTACCTTCTTCGATAGCAGACAGGTAATGAATTTCGTCAGTCACAACGCCGTCGGTGACTTTACGATACGGAGTCTCGAGGAAACCGTATTCGTTAGTCTGTGCGTACACGGACAGGGAGTTGATCAGACCGATGTTCGGACCTTCAGGCGTTTCGATAGGACATACGCGACCGTAGTGGGTCGGGTGTACGTCTCGAACTTCGAAGCCTGCGCGTTCACGGGTCAGACCGCCTGGGCCGAGTGCGGAGATACGACGTTTGTGCGTAATCTCAGACAGCGGGTTGTTCTGGTCCATAAACTGAGACAGCTGGCTGGAACCGAAGAACTCTTTCACTGCCGCAGAAATCGGTTTGGCGTTGATCATGTCCTGAGGCATCAGGGTATCCAGATCGCCCAGAGACAGACGCTCTTTCACCGCACGCTCAACACGCACCAGGCCAACGCGGAATTGGTTTTCCGCCATTTCGCCTACGGAACGGATACGACGGTTGCCGAGGTGGTCGATATCATCGACTTCGCCTTTACCGTTACGGATATCAATGAGCTTCTTCATCACGTCAATGATGTCGTCTTTGCTCAGGATACCGGAACCTTCAATTTCGTCGCGCAGCAGAGAACGGTTGAACTTCATACGACCAACCGCAGACAGGTCATAGCGGTCTTCGGAGAAGAACAGGTTCTCAAACAGGCTTTCAGCCGCTTCACGAGTCGGCGGCTCACCCGGGCGCATCATGCGGTAGATTTCTACCAGCGCGCTCAGACGATCGTTGGTCGGGTCGATGCGTACCGTTTCAGAAATGTACGGGCCGTGATCCAGATCGTTGGTGAACAGCGTTTCGATACGCTTGTGGCCAGACTGGCTCAGCTTCGCCAGCAGATCCAGGCTCAGCTCCATGTTCGCTGCGCAGATCAGCTCGCCAGTTGATTCGTCAACGTAGTCTTTAGACGCCACTTTACCCGCGATGTACTCAACCGGAACTTCGATATGTTTGATATCGTCTTTTTCCAGCTGGCGAATGTGGCGCGCAGTAATGCGACGACCTTTTTCGACGTACACTTTGCCGTTGGCTTCGATGTCAAAGGAGGCGGTTTCACCACGCAGGCGTTCCGGCACCAGTTCCATCTGCAACTTGTTGTCGCGGATCTCGAAGATCACTTTCTCAAAGAACAGGTCCAGGATCTGTTCAGTGGTGTATTGCAGTGCACGCAGAATGATGGTCGCAGGCAGTTTACGACGACGGTCGATACGGACAAACAGGTTGTCTTTCGGATCGAACTCGAAGTCCAGCCATGAACCACGGTAAGGAATGATACGCGCGTTATACAGTACTTTACCGGAAGAGTGAGTTTTACCTTTATCGCTGTCGAAGAAGACACCCGGGCTACGATGCAGCTGGGAAACGATAACACGCTCAGTACCGTTGATAACGAAAGTACCGTTGTCGGTCATGAGCGGAATTTCGCCCATGTAGACTTCTTGTTCTTTAATGTCTTTTACGGTGCCTTCCGGCGCTTCGCGCTCGTAGATCACCAGACGCAGTTTTACGCGCAGCGGTGCGGAATAGGTCACGCCACGGATCTGACATTCCTGAACGTCAAACACCGGTTCGCCAAGGCGGTAGCTGACGTATTGCAGCTCGGAATTACCGCTGTAGCTCTGAATCGGGAACACGGAACGGAATGCAGCTTCCAGACCGTACTGCCCTTCAGGATCTTGCTCGATAAACTTCTGAAACGAGTCAAGCTGGATAGAAAGGAGATAAGGTACATCCAGAACTTGTGGACGTTTACCAAAATCCTTACGAATACGTTTTTTCTCGGTATAGGAGTAAACCATAGGGTTCCTCAGCTCGCTGACAAGTCGACCCATCTGTCCTGCGGAGGGACAGTTTGTGCAACACTATTTTGTTGACCGGAAAATGGAATACTTTCCGCAATGCCTGTTGCTATCACGCTTAAACCATTTCATTGCGATTTACACAGAACGGGCGTTCTGTCGCAGTATATTAAGTCGTCGATAGAAACAAGCATTGTCAGGACAACCAGTAGTCAAACAGTGTGAAACGCTACTGGCGCCTTACAGCGCAAAAAGGCTGGTGACTAAAAAGTCACCAGCCATCAGCCTAATTTCTTAGGCTGCAACCGGAAGGGTTGGCTTATTTAACTTCAACTTCAGCGCCAGCTTCTTCCAGAGATTTTTTCAGAGCTTCAGCGTCATCTTTGCTCACGCCTTCTTTCAGAGCGGCCGGAGCAGATTCTACCAGGTCTTTAGCTTCTTTCAGACCCAGGCCAGTCGCGCCACGTACTGCTTTGATAACAGCAACTTTGTTAGCGCCAGCAGCTTTCAGAATTACGTCGAATTCAGTTTTTTCTTCAGCAGCTTCAACCGGGCCAGCAGCTACAGCTACAGCAGCAGCAGCGGAAACACCGAATTTTTCTTCCATTGCAGAGATCAGTTCTACAACGTCCATTACGGACATAGCGGATACTGCTTCAATGATTTGATCTTTAGTGATAGACATTTAAATTGTTCCTGAATATCAGAATAAGTTTATACGTAAGCGGATGCGTTACAAAGATAACTGCGATTAAGCAGCTTCTTTCGCATCGCGTACAGCAGCCAGAGTACGAACCAGTTTGCCAGCCGAAGCTTCTTTCATGGTTGCCATCAGGCGTGCAATTGCTTCTTCGTAGGTCGGCAGAGTTGCCAGGCGGTCGATCTGAGACGCCGGGATCAGCTCACCTTCAAAGGCAGCGGCTTTGACCTCAAATTTTGCATTCGCTTTCGCGAACTCTTTGAACAGACGAGCAGCAGCGCCCGGGTGTTCCATAGAGTATGCAATCAGGGTCGGACCAACAAACGTGTCTTTCAGGCACTCGAACGGAGTACCTTCAACGACGCGGCGCAGCAGGGTGTTACGAACAACACGCATGTAAACGCCAGCTTCACGACCTGCTTTACGCAGTTCAGTCATTTTATCTACAGTTACGCCACGGGAATCCGCAACTACTGCAGACAGCGCGCCTTTGGCTACTTCGCTGACTTCAGCAACAATCGCTTGTTTGTCTTGAAGATTTAAAGCCATTAGCTTTGCTCCTGGATGTTTGCCAGAGCTCATGCTCTGGAACTCACTTCACTCTCCTCAACGAGAAGAGCGTCTTAATACGGTGAGCAGAAACAAGCCAGAGTATAAAAAATAATCTTAGCGTTCTGTCACCGTCTACGCAGGGCATTAAGTTTCTTACGAAACACCTGCGGTCTTCGACGGAGGCCTGGATAGGCCAGGCTCCAACGAACAAATCTTGTCTATGACTTCGCCCTTTGAACCGTAGCCGCGTTAGCTGCTACAATTCAAATGACTCACATAGAGTTCTGTTTATTTCAACAGAAACGTGGGGGTAAGATTGTAGACAAAATCACCGCCCACGTAAAGGCGAATATTAGTTCGCCACAGTCGCAGTCAGACCGGACTGATCAACGGCAACGCCAGCACCCATGGTGGTGGAGATGCTAACTTTCTTGATGTACACGCCTTTCGCCTGAGTCGGTTTTGCTTTTTTCAGCGCAACCAGCAGAGCTTCCAGGTTTTCTTTCAGTTTGTCAGCGTCAAAATCCACTTTACCGATGGTGGTGTGGATGATGCCGTTTTTGTCGTTACGGTAACGAACCTGACCAGCTTTAGCGTTCTTAACCGCTTCAGCAACGTTAGGCGTTACAGTACCCACTTTCGGGTTCGGCATCAGGCCACGCGGACCCAGAACCTGGCCCAGTTGGCCAACAACGCGCATTGCATCCGGGGAAGCAATAACAACGTCAAAGTTCATTTCGCCTTTCTTGATCTGTTCAGCCAGATCTTCCATACCTACCAGTTCAGCGCCAGCAGCTTTAGCAGCTTCAGCGTTTGCACCCTGGGTAAATACGGCTACGCGAACGGAACGGCCAGTACCGTGCGGCAGTACAGTTGCGCCACGTACGTTCTGGTCAGATTTACGCGCGTCGATGCCGAGGTTAACGGCAACGTCTACGCTTTCTACGAACTTAGCAGTGGCCAGTTCTTTCAGCAGAGAGATAGCTTCGTTGATGTCGTACTGTTTGGTCGCATCAACTTTCTCACGGATCACACGCATGCGCTTGGTCAGTTTAGCCATTTCTTAGTCCTCCACTACCAGGCCCATGGAACGTGCAGTACCTTCGATGGAGCGAGTCATCGCTTCAATGTCGGCACCAGTCATGTCGGCAGCTTTGGTCTGCGCGATTTCCTGCAGCTGAGCGCGGGAAATTTTACCTACTTTGTCTTTGTTCGGCTTGCCGGAACCAGACTTAATACCAGCCGCTTTCTTCAGCAGAACTGCTGCCGGAGGCGTTTTGGTAATGAAGGTGAAAGAACGGTCAGCGTAAACGGTGATAACAACCGGAATCGGCAGACCTTTTTCGATGGAATCAGTTTTTGCGTTGAACGCTTTGCAGAATTCCATGATGTTTACGCCCTGCTGACCCAGAGCCGGACCTACTGGCGGACTCGGGTTAGCCATACCAGCTGCAACTTGCAGCTTGACGTAGGCTTGTACTTTCTTAGCCATTGCAATTTCCTCGTTTGGGTATAACGCCTGAAAACAGGCTCCCCGTGATATAAAAAAATCGTTTTACGGGCCAGGCCCATAAAAACAAAAGGCGCGAAATTGTATTCCAATCTCGCGCCTTGTGCAACGATTAAATCGCCGCTTTTTTGATCGCTGCTTAGGCTTTCTCAACCTGGGCAAAGTCCAGTTCTACCGGGGTCGCACGACCAAAGATAGAAACAGACACCTTCAGGCGGGACTTCTCGTAGTCCACTTCTTCAACAACGCCGTTAAAGTCAGCAAACGGACCGTCGTTAACACGAACCATTTCACCCGGTTCAAACAGCGTTTTCGGACGCGGTTTATCACCGACCTGTTGCAGGCGGTTCATGATCGCATCAACTTCTTTGTCGCTGATTGGCGCCGGACGGTCAGACGTACCGCCGATGAAGCCCATCACACGCGGAACACTGCGCACCAGGTGCCAGCTTGCGTCGTTCATCACCATCTGAACCAGGACGTAGCCCGGGAAGAATTTGCGCTCGCTTTTGCGACGCTGGCCGCCACGGATTTCGACCACTTCTTCGGTCGGCACCATGACTTCACCAAACAACTCTTCCATATTGTGTAATTTGATATGCTCACGCAGCGATGTTGCTACGCGGCCTTCAAAACCGGAAAACGCCTGAACGACGTACCAGCGCTTTTTAGGAGCTTCAGACATCTCAGAACCTCAGGCCAGTGATAAAGGATACCAGGCGAACCAGAATACCATCCAGTCCCCACAGGATCAGTGACATTACTGCGGTAACCGCAGCCACAATCAGCGTGGTGTGCAATGTTTCCTGGCGAGTCGGCCAAATGACCTTACGGACTTCGGTACGCGCTTCACGGGCAAAAGCAACGGTTGCTTTACCTTTTGTCGTCAACAGCGCGACACCACCCGCTGCAGCAATCAGAATTACTACGGCCAGCGCACGCAGCGGCAGCATCATGTCGCGATAGAGGTAGTTGCCCACAATAGCCACAAGCAGCAATGCGACAACAACGACCCACTTCATCGCTTCCAGGCCGCGCCCGCTTCCTTGAGCTTCGGTATTCGCACTCATAAACCAACCTGTCAGAAGTATTCTACAAACATTTTCACCCCGCGTATGCGAGGCAATCCAAACCGAAATGCTCTGTGTTGCGTTTCGGACTAAACGCCCTCAGCAGAGCCTGTCTCAGCAATGATTATGACAAAAAAAATCACTGATGAGCCAGGTTCTGATGTGAAAGCGTGCAAAAAGGGCATCAAATGATGCCCTTTTATTGCGCATTGCGTCAAATGTTATCAGCGATTAGCCGAGAACTTTAGCAACCACGCCTGCGCCAACAGTACGGCCGCCTTCACGGATTGCGAAACGCAGACCGTCGTCCATCGCGATCGGGTGGATCAGGGTAACAACCATTTTGATGTTGTCGCCCGGCATTACCATCTCTACGCCTTCCGGCAGTTCGATGGTGCCAGTCACGTCAGTTGTACGGAAGTAGAACTGCGGACGGTAGCCTTTGAAGAACGGAGTATGACGGCCGCCTTCGTCTTTGGACAGGATATAAACTTCAGATTCGAACTTGGTGTGCGGCTTGATGGAACCCGGCTTAGCCAGTACCTGACCACGTTCGATTTCTTCACGTTTGATACCACGCAGCAGAACACCTACGTTCTCACCAGCACGGCCTTCGTCCAGCAGTTTGCGGAACATTTCAACGCCAGTACAGGTAGACTTCGCAGTCTCTTTGATACCAACGATTTCAACTTCTTCGCCCACTTTGATGATACCGCGCTCTACACGACCGGTAACAACGGTACCACGACCGGAGATGGAGAATACGTCTTCGATCGGCAGCAGGAACGGCTTGTCAATCGCACGCTCTGGTTCCGGGATGTAAGAATCCAGGTAGCCAGCCAGTTCGATGATTTTCGCTTCCCACTCAGCTTCGCCTTCCAGCGCTTTCAGAGCAGAACCACGAACGATCGGCGTGTCGTCGCCCGGGAAATCGTACTGAGACAGCAGTTCACGCACTTCCATCTCAACCAGTTCCAGCAGCTCTTCGTCATCAACCATGTCGCATTTGTTCAGGAACACGATGATGTACGGAACGCCTACCTGACGACCCAGCAGGATGTGCTCACGGGTCTGCGGCATCGGGCCGTCAGTCGCAGCAACAACCAGGATCGCGCCGTCCATCTGCGCAGCACCGGTGATCATGTTTTTAACATAGTCGGCGTGGCCCGGGCAGTCTACGTGCGCGTAGTGGCGAGTCGGGGTGTCGTATTCAACGTGAGAAGTGTTGATGGTGATACCACGAGCTTTTTCTTCCGGCGCGTTATCGATCTGGTCGAATGCGCGAGCAGCACCGCCGTAGGTTTTAGCCAGTACGGTAGTGATTGCAGC
>NZ_JAOWFR010000020.1:0-162802 GCF_030333565.1 Citrobacter sp. CK185
TAGTACCGTAGGCCGGATAAGGCAAAGCCGCCATCCGGCATTACCCGCACCACACCGTAGTACCGTAGGCCGGATAAGGCAAAGCCGTCATCCGGCATTACTACCGGGCATCCCTGCCCGTTTTTAACTCAGAAGTCGTAATTAATAGACAGCTTCAGGGTACGCGGTTCGCCACGGAACACATACACGCCATCGTAGTCGGATACGCCAGACCAGTATTGCTCGTTGGTGACGTTATCCACCCCTAAACGCCATACCATCTCATTCTGCTCCTGGTTTACGCGCATCCGGTAACGAACGCCGAGGTTAAGCGTGGTGTAACTGTCCAGCTTCTTCTCATTAGCGGCGCCGTCATACTGCGAGCCGGTGTGATTCAGTCGCGCGGTAGCGGTCAGCCCATCAACCTGCCGGATATCATATTCAGCACCGAGAACGGCGGTGAAACGTGGAGTACCGGAAGCATCATTCCCCTGGTTGACGCCATCCTGCGTTTTGGTCAGTTTCGGCTGTAACCAGGTCGCACTGCTGTTCAGACGCAGACCGTAAACCGGCTCACCAAACAGGTTAACTTCCACACCCCGGTTACGCTGCTCGCCATCGGTCGAATATTCCTGCGTCGTCTCGTTCTTAATCACAGACGGTTTCTTAATCTCAAACAGCGCCAGGCTACCGCCGACAGTGCCGAAATCAATTTTCACGCCCACTTCATTTTGCTTAGAGTGCAGAATACCGATGCTTTTACCGTAATCCGGCGACTCCTGATCGGTAATGTTTTCACCCGGCTGTAATGCCTCGGTGTGGTTGGCATACAGTGACACCGTGTCCCACGGCTTATATACGATACCGTAGGTCGGCATCCATCGACTTTCCGTATAGCGAGAAGCGGTGTCTTCTTCACCGGTCGCATTGCTGTAGTTACGCACCACCACTTTCTGATTACGCGCGGCAACGGTCAGCAGCACCTGGTCATCAAAGAATCCCAGCGTATCACTGAGGAGATAACCCTGAGTACGGTTTCGGGAGGTTGTCAGCGGATCGTGATAGTTGCCGCCGGCGAGATCCCACTGCGGCATTGGCACATCATGGTTGTCATAGATATTGGTCATGGAGCCAGGGTTAGCCCAGTTCATACGCCATGCCGTTTTATCGCGTTTGATCACCGCCGAATAGCCCAGGTTCACCTTATGGCTGACCGACCAGGTATCAAATTCGCCGCGAATACCCGCCATACTGCTGAACGCGTCAATAATACGGTTGGTATACAGCACATTGACGACAGCATCACCCGATCTGTCCAGTAATTTTGGCGCGGTATAAATCCCGGTTTCATGCGCATGTTGCGCCCCGGCGCCGCCGTAGACCGTCCAGTTATTCAGGATGTCGTATTCAGCGCGCGCCATACCGAACTGGTTAGTGATATCACTGTAGCCCCACTTCTGGCTGTAGTTATCCGTGTTGTTCGGTACATCCGGCACGAAATCGACGCCGCTTAAGTTAATTCCCATCGTCCCGCCGTGGAACGTCTTTTTCTGGGCGGCGACATCCAGCGAGGAGCGCAGTTTATCGCCGCGATAATCCAGCCCGAGGGCGGCCAGCGTCGTGCGCTTTTTCTCGTTATCAACGGCGGTTTCGCCTTCACGATGCAGAATGTTTACTCGCGCGCCAAACTGATTGTTATCGCCAAAACGACGACCGGCATCCAGCGTGGTGCCTACCTGAGTTGAAGAGGTGTAATCCACTCCCAGGCGCGTCAGCGGCAGGTCATCAGCATGTTTCGGCTCCATGTTGACCATACCGCCCACGCCGGAACTTGCTGCGCCGTTCACGAAAGAGCTGGCGCCTTTAAACACTTCCACGCGCTCAAACAGCGAAGCATCCACGACCTGACGCGGCAGCACGCCAGCCAGACCGCCCCAGGTCACGTCATCCCCCGCCAGCTCAAAGCCGCGAATACGATAGTTTTCTGAGAAGTTCCCGTATCCCTGTACGGGCTGTACTGCGGCGTCGTTTTTCAGCACCTCGCCGATGGTCTTCGCCTGCTGGTCTTCCACCAGTTTTGAGGTGTAACCGATAACGTTAAACGGCACATCCATCGCTTTTTGTTCGCCCAGAACCCCCAGTCGTCCTCCGTGGGCAACCTGCCCCTCCAGGAACGCGGGCACCTGCGCGTCGCCACCGGCTTTAAAACCACTGTTTGCGGATTTGGCCTCAACGACCATCGTATCTTCTTTCCCGGTAGTGTCTTCTGCTGCGTAAACACCGTGAGCGGCGGCACCAATCGCGAATGCCAGCAAGGATTTTTGCAGAGAATAATTATTTTTTGCGCTGCTTTTCATCATTAATCTCATGAATACAAGGACACGAAAAAAACCCTTTAAAATGGGGTTTTATTGAATGAAACCCGAACAAAAATGCTCGTTTTATGTATGGGAAGGGTTTTCCATATATATGTTCTGTGTCCATCCTTGATACGAAGAATAATCACCGAAACCCGCACAGCAAACATGATAATGAGAGTAAAACTCATTATCAATGTTATTTAGATTTTTCATTGTGTGAACAACGGTTACGGGATTTATGGCATTGACACGATTAGCTGTAACGTTACACTAAACCGTTGTAGTTTATACTCTGCTATCCAGATGGCGATACTGAATGAGCCGCCATTCACCGATTGCTGCAAAGGAGATGTATGGCAAACATTCGAGATGTCGCAAAGCATGCGGGCGTTTCCGTCAGCACGGTGTCCAATGTGCTTAACGGCCGCGCCGATCAAATGCGCCCGGAAACGCTGGCGCGCATTCAGCAAAGCATGCAAACGCTCAACTATTTCCCCAACCGGGTCGCCCAGCAGCTCAAAACGGGGCAGGCAAAAATGATCGGGTTACTGGTGCCATCCATCGTGAACCCCAGCTTTGCGGCACTGGCGCGTGAAGTGGATCTGGCCGCCAAAAAACACCTCTACCGCGTGCTGATCGGCAACACCTATCGCCAAATCGAAGAAGAAGAAGCGTTTCTGGAAGATATGTTTGCTCATGGCGTTCGCGGGATTATTGTGGCCGCCTGTGATATCGAAAAGCCGCATTTCGCCCGCGCGGCGGCGCAGGGCATGATAATGGTGAACTACGATGGCCGTATGCCCGCAAGCGTTGACTCTGGCGGTTTCGCGCTGGACAGCGTGTCGATGGATAACGTTGAGGCGGGCCGAATGGCGGCAGAGCATCTTATCGCGCGCGGGTGTCGCCGCCTCGCGTTTGCGACCGTCGCAGGAATGACCCCCAGCCGCGCGCATAAAATAGAAGGCTTTCTCAGCGCGGTACGCCAGCACGGCATGTATCGTGAAGGGATGATCATCGAAGGAAAAGCGATGGCCGCCTACGGAGATACCGAAATGACCGAACTGGGCCGTTCTCTGGCGCAAACCCTCTGCCAGCAATCCCTTCGTCCTGACGGCATCGTCGCCATTAACGATGCGCTTGGCATTGGTTTGATGAGTGGTTTGCACGAAGCCCGCATCCGCGTGCCGGAAGAGATCTCTCTCGTCGGTATCGACAATATTTCACTCTCTGGCCTGGTTTACCCCGGCCTGACCTCTATTATGCCGCCGCTCACGGAGATGGCGGACGTGATGGTTGAGCGCCTGATCGCCCGAATAGAGACTCCGGCAATCCCTCCCGACGAGTTTTTGTTTCCCCCTTCCCTGGTATGCAGACAATCGGTGCGGGAAGCGGAAAATATACGATGAGAATAACGCGAGAAGAACATCGCGTTCTTCTCGTCTTCTCAGAGTAATGTCGGGCCGACGGTGAGGAGAATATTGGCAAAACGGCGGGTTTCGCCCGACGCGATCACCAGCAGCGTATCCGATGATTTCGCCAGCGCGTAAAACGCATTTCGCTCAACATGAGAAAGTTCCGTCATTTCTGAAAGCAGACCACGGTATTCACGCTCAATCGTGTTATCAAATTCAGCCGGGCTCGTCATTAACGTCGCTTTCTCTGCGTTAATATAGCCAAGAATTTTCTCCAGAATCATCACGCTGCCAATTAAGCCGGGAGAAAAGTTAAGCCAGATAATACGTGCCTGCGGTGACGAGTTGGTCAGGAAAGAGTAATTCGCATCCGCGATCAGAATATTGGCTTTATGACCGCACTGCGCCAATGCCTGTAATAAATCGGGATGAATAATATCTGACTTTATCATAAAGAGTCCCTTTTAAATCAGGCGGGTTTTACAACCCGCCCGCTTTTACGCCCGATAAATACCGCCATTAATATCAATCGTCGCGCCGGAGACAAAACCATCATATTCAGAGGCGAGGAAACAGATTACCCGGGCGACATCTTCAGGCGTACCGGCGCGCCCCAAAGGAATAGCCTGAATCGTCTGGTCGGCAGACGCCTGCGTCGTATGCTGATTATGAAAACGGGTGCCCAGAATCAATCCTGGGGCCACGGCATTCACCCGAATGCCAGATTCGCCCAGTTCGGCGGCAAGTGAGCGCGTCCAGGTCAAGACGGCGCCTTTCGTGGTGGAATAAACCAGAGAGCCCGCATGGCCGCCGGAACGACCGGCTAATGACGCCAGATTCACAATGCTCGCCCCATCTGGCGAGGCTTTCAGCCAGGGTAACGCCTGCTGGGTGACATTGAGCATCGTGGTCATATTCACGTCAATAACGGTACGCCAGAACTGTGGTTCGATCTCGCCGAGCCATTTTCGGGCGATAATTCCACCGACGTTATTCACCAGAATATCAATGCCGCCAAGAAACGCCGCGCCCTGTGCAACGCACCGCGCGGCATCTTCCTCATTCGTTAAATCAGCATAACCGCAAGCCGCCCGGCTTCCCTTTTGCTCCGCAATGGCCATTAATTCTCGTGGGCCTTCTTCGCCGCTGAAATAATGAATATAGATATCACATCCGGCCTCAATTAATTTTCTGGCCGTTTCTTTACCAATACCCTGTTCCGCACCGGTAATAAAAACTTTTTTACCCACTAATGATCCCATTTCATACTCCACTTATTCAGATTTAAACATCGCCAGGCGATAACCTGTCGCGTTACTGCCATTTTCAGCGCGCGGACATCCCCGCCACTGAGCGTGGCGAATATCCGTAATGAATAATCAGTAGCCTGCCAGTCCAGGCAACCAGGTGGTTAATGGCGGTGCCATCGCCACAATGATGATGCCGACGAAAACAACCGCCAGATATTTCGCCATTGGCCGAATAACATGTTTCATCTCCACGCCGCAGATGGCGCAGGTGGTATACAGCCCTAATCCAATCGGCGGTGAAAATAAGCCAAAGCCCATCGCCAGAATCATGACAATACCGAAATGCAGCGGGTTAAACCCAAGCTGAATGGCGATTGGCACCAGGATAGGGGCGAAAATGATCAACGCTGGCGCACCTTCCAGAACCGCGCCAAAGATAATCAGAATCACAATGGTCAACAGCAGGAACAGCCAGGCGCCCTGCTCCATCCCAATCCCCACCAGCAGTTCAGCAATTTGCTGCGGAATCATCTGTATCGTCAGCGCATAAGAAAGGCTGGTCGCGCAGGCGACGATGAACAGCAGTACGCCGGACATGGCCGCGATATCAATAAACATTTTCACCGTCGCTTTCAGCGTCAGCTCGCGAAACGCCAGACGACCGACAACGATGGCGTAAATCACCGCAAAGGCAGAGATTTCTGTCGAGGTCGCAATCCCCATCATCACCCCACGGCCAATCATAAAGATCATGACCAGCCCCACGGCGGCACCAAGGTAGAGCTGCGCACGCGGGCGTAAAACCGGGTAAGCCTCGCTGACGTTAATTTTTCCGCCGAAACGATTGGCCGCGATCATCAGCAGTACCAGCAGGCAGACGGCGGGAACCAGGCCGGCGATAAACAGCGCGCCGATGGAGATATTCGCCACAAACCCCATGACGATCAGGTTTACGCACGGAGGAATGGTCTCCGCCATCACCGCCGATGCGGCGAACACCCCTGCGGCCTCTTCGCTGTCCTGCTTAGCGCGACGCACCGCAGGCATCAAGACACCGCCCACTGCGGCGACATCCGCCAGTTTGGAACCGGAAATCCCGGAGAAGAAGGCCATCGACAGCACGGTCGTCATGTTTAACCCGCCGCGAAAGCGCCCCATCCCGCGCACAATCAGCTCAACCAGACGCGTTGACATCCCGTTGATTTCCATTGCCGCCCCGGCAAGTAAAAAGAACGGAATCGCCAGCAGAACAAAGTGATCCACCCCGGCGGCAACCTGCTGAGAGAAAAAGACAAACGGTAACGATGGATCGCAAATAAAGAACACCATTGCGGACATGCCCAGCGTAAACGCGATAGGCACACCGGCCAGGATACCCAGCGCAAAACAGATCAGCATCAGCCCCGCCGCCGCGCTGGCCGGATCGGCCATCAGCGAGAGTTTCAGATACCCCAGCGCCGCCAGCACCAGGATTCCGCCGCCGCTGAGCAGAACAACCCGCGCGCGTTCATGCAGCGCATGTTCCAGCGCGGCCACCATCATCACCACGGAACCGATCAACACCGGGATAACGTAAATCGTCTGCGGCAGGCCGGTCTCGGTCGTTTGTACCCGCGCGGCCTGCACCAGGTCATAACTGGAAATCACCAGCCCCACCGACACCAGAAACAACACCCAACGACTGGCGTGGATAACATAAGGGCGCACCTGCTCGGGCAAAAAACGCAGGAACAGATCGACGCCAATATGCCCGCCTCTGCCTGTGGACGTGGCCACGCCAAAAAAGACGAGGGCAATCATCAGCGCACGCGCCACCTCTTCCGCCCAGTGAATCGGTGAATGCAATGCGTAGCGCCAGATAACGGATGCGAATACCACCAGTACGTTGATAAACAGCACCAGTGCCCCGGCCCAGGATGTTAAGGTCGTTAAGCCTCTGCTCAGTCGGCCTAACAGCATCAGCAAAGCATTTTCATCCTTTGCTTTCATAGAGATATCTGCCATGTTGGACTCCTTTCATGGGCTTACCGGGTGATACCGCCGACCCACCCCAAAACCGGCTGAATCGGCGGCTCACGTATTACGACTTATCGCCTGGCGCCGCGGCGGTAATCTCATCAACAATCGGTTTCATATCAGGATATTGATCGAGGAATGCCTTCCAGACCGGCTGCACCTGCTGCGCAAAGTACGCGCGATCGGTCTCGCGGAATGTCACCCCTTTGGCTTCCAGGTTTTTAATCGCTTCCTGCTCTTTCTGGCTTGCCTGCTGGCGCTCGTACTCTGTGGCTTCCTGCGCCGCCGCAAGGACGTCGGCCCGCAGCGCTTCTGGAATTTGCTCGAAGCTCTTCTTATTCATGGCGATCATCAGCGGGTTAAAGCTATGGCGGGTCAGGGTGCCATTCTTGATAATTTCATAATATTTGCTGGAGTAGATGGTCGGCGCATCATGTTCAACGCCGTCGATAACGCCCATTTGCAGACTGGAATAGACCTCGCCGCCCGGCATCGGAATCGCCACCGCGCCCATATGATTCAGCGTGGCGATAAAGTTAGGCACTGGCAGAACGCGGATTTTCAGATTCTTTAAATCTTCAGGTTTTTCAATGGCCTTTTTGGTATACACATTACGCGCGCCTAAGTTATAGCCATAACCCAGCACCATAACGTTGGCTTTATTCAGCATTAACGCAGAAAGCTGCTCGCCCGCTTTTCCGTCCAGCGTTTTGCCAACCTGGTCGTAATCTTTAAACAGATAGCCCAGATCCAGAACGCCAATTTCAGGCACCAGCGTGGCCCAAATCGAGGTGCCGGAAATCATCATATTGATTGCGCCAATGCGTACCTGCTGCGTGGCATCGGCCTCTTTTCCTAACATCCCGTTGGCGAAATAGTTGAGCTTAATTTGCCCTTTCAATTTTTCGTTTTTGTTCAGGTTCTCCTGAAAACGGGTAAACCAGATATAGTGCGCGGAGGAATCATCCCCGGGCAAAGAGGAGTAAACGCGAAAATTAAGCGCTGCCTGAGCAAAAGAAGTCACCACACTGCCCGCTATCAGCGCGGTACTTAAGCAAGCTAAAGCTAAAAAACGTCTGGTCGAACGAAGCTGTTTTATTTCCATCATGATTGTCCTTCCACATACCATTAGGGTAGCGATAACGCCGTCTGGCACCGCTAAATCGCCAGGAGAGTAAATGAGAAAAACTGCTGTATGTTTCTTCTGTAACGTTTTAGTGTAACGTTACAGAAACTATCCGCCTCCCTGTACAAAAGCAAGTCGCTTCCTTTCATCAGTGGGAGTGATATGTGAATTTTGTGGCGGACATCGCTAATTCGCGCAGGTGCGTTACATCGTTAAAACGACATCATTGCTGTTTAGTCACTGTTTAGCGCAGAAGGAAGCGACGGGAGAAAAAAAAGAGGAAAAGGGTTGGTGAATGGGGGGCGTCAGTCAACGCAGGAGTGCCGTCGTTATCTGGCGGCACTCCTTTACGCTTTACCGTTCAGAGATATAGCGGGCGACCGTCGCTTTCGCGCCGTTTTCCAGCAGCGACAGGTAAGCCTGCGTTACCTGCGCCACAAACAGCGGCTCATGCGGTAATTCGTTCCCGAAAATGGCCTCCACGCCCAGCAGCGCTTTTACCCGCGCCTCGCCTTCCGCGCTCTGCATCACCGCATTCTGCAAGACCGGCAACAGTGGATCGCTAACGTCAATACGGTTTCCCTGTTCGTCCACCCCGCCGACGTAACGCATCCAGCCCGCAACGCCCAGCGCCAGCAGATCGAAACGATGGTGGTGAACCAGGTGCCAGCGAACGGAATCCAGCATGCGCTGCGGCAGTTTCTGGCTGCCGTCCATCGCAATCTGCCAGGTACGGTGACGCAGTCCCGTGTTGCTGTAGCGCGCAATCAGCATATCGGCATAGCGAGTGAGATCCACCCCCGTCACGTTCAGCGTCGGCGCCTGCTCTTCCAGCATCAGCGCCCTCGCGGCGCGTCGGAAGTGCTCATCTTCCATACACTCATTAATGTGCTGATAGCCGGAAAGATAACCCAGATAAGCGAGGAAAGAGTGGCTGCCATTAAGCATACGCAGCTTCATCTCTTCAAACGGCAGCACGTCAGCCACCAGTTCGGCTCCGGCCTTTTCCCATTCCGGGCGGCCTGCGACAAAGTTATCCTCGATAACCCACTGACGGAATGGCTCGCAGGCCACGCCTGCCGGGTCGCGCACGCCAGTAAGCTGTTCAATCTTATCCAGCGTTTCCGCCGTCATCGCCGGGACGATACGATCCACCATCGTGGAGGGGAACGTCACGTTCTGCGCAATCCAGGCAGCCAGCCCGGCATCAACGGCTTGCGCATAGGCGCATATTACGTTGCGCATAACATGACCGTTTTCCGGCATATTGTCGCAGGACATCACGGTAAACGCCGGGAGACCCGCCGCTCTGCGGCGCGCCAGCGCGGCGACAATAACGCCCGGCGCTGACTTTGGCTGCTGAGGGTTTTGCAGATCGGCAACGATAGCCGGGTGATCGAGCATCAACTGGCCGGTAGCCGGAGAGTGGCAGTAGCCTTTTTCCGTGATCGTCAACGATACAATGGCAACCTGCGGCTCGCACATGGCAGCCAGCACCGTTTCCAGGCCATCCACCTGCGCATGCAGCGCGTTCTTCACTACGCCAACCACGCGGGCGGTCCATGCATCAGCCGACATTTCCGCCACCGTATAGAGGCGATCCTGATTTTTCAGATCGGCGATCTGCTGCTCGCCGCCAATCAGGTTAACTTCGGTGTATCCCCAGTCGCTGCCGTGTTCCGCAGCCAGAATATCCGCATAAACGGCCTGATGCGCACGATGAAACGCGCCGAATCCCAGGTGAACAATTCGCGGAACCAGCGCGTTGCGATCCCAGTTCGGAACGGTGGCATTCGCGTGTAATAGCTTATTTTGCATCTTTCTACTCACTGTATAAAAAGAGGGATTGGCGGCAGCAGGCCTATTGCGCCCTTGCTGCCGCCAGGCTGTATCAGCTCAGTATGGAGGTGGGTTCAGCGGGCTTTACCCGTTCAGGCGCGCTTTGACACCAGAGCGAGTCATAGCTGTAGCCCGTCAGGTCTTCCACAATATGGCGGGCTTCCGGCGTCACATCCTGTTTAAGACCGTCCGCTTTGAGGCGTTCAATTTCGTCCACGAAAATTTTGTGCGTGCGCTTATTCAGATGGAAGGTCAGCGCTTGCCACAGTGCAATGATCAGAAGCCCGGCCGTACCAACGAACAGCAGCATGGCAATGGTCGTGATCGCTTCCTGCGGCTGCGTCTGGCTGCCTTTCACGAAGCCGCCGCTTTGCAGAAGCAGGCCCACGGCAAAGGTCGCAATAGCTACCGTTGTCTTACGGGAGAACGTCATGACGGCGGCAAACAGCCCTTCACGGCGCTGACGGGTGATCATTTCGTCAATGTCCGGGATGAACGGGAACACGTTCCACGGCGTGAACTCCAGAATGCAGCGCCCGACCTGGTAAACCCCGGCGAGAATCACCAGCAATACGATTTTGTTGTCTGTCGGGAACTGGTAAACCAGGAAGAACCCGCCCAGGCACAGCATCATCAGGCTGTAGGAGAAGACATAGAGGCGAGAAGGGCCATATTTAATAATCGCCACGCCCGCTGCCAGCGTGACCGGCAAGCCGACGATACTCATCGACAGCAATGTTCCCGCCAGCGAGGATGAAACATTCAGGCAGTAGACGCAGAAAAAGACGAATACGGTGTTGTAGACATCCTTGGCGGTAAAGGAGAAGAGATAGATCGCCAGATGTTTACGGAACGCGCGTACTTTTAACGTTGAGGCATACTCTTTGAACAGGTTGCCAAACGCCGCCAGTTTTTCGCCAGCGGTCATCGGCTGACGCTCTTTTTCCATTTCCGCCAGCATTTCCGGCGTCAGTTCACGTTCCCAGGTCACTTTCCAGGAGATAAACACACAGACCGTAAACAGCACGGCAAATACAACGCCGTTGATCAGATATGCATCCGCGTTGTTTTCACCCAGCCAGCCGATCAGCAGGCCCGGAATAAAGGTGGCAAGGAACGTCCCGGATGCCGACAGGAACATGCGGCACGTTGACAGTTTGGTACGGTCATTGAAGTCTTTGGTCATCTCAGACGGCAGCGTTTCCCACGGGATCAGCACCATAGCGGCGATAATCTCAAAGGCCAGGTACACAGCGAGATAGAACCAGAAGTTCATGCCGTTCATCCATAACAGGATGTAAACCAGCATGAGTGGCGCGCCAATGAGCAGGAAGAACCGGCGGCGGCCAAATTTCTTGCCCAAATAATGCTTATAGAAATGGTCCGTGAAGCTGCCCATAAACAGGCTCACGATCGCATCGACAATACGCGCGATCGCCACAATAGACGCCGCTTCAATCGGCGACAGACCAACAAAGGTGGTATAGAAGAAAAGCAGCCAGGCACCGATAACGGTAAATGCGCCGCCCCCCATGATATCCGTCAGGCCGTAGCCGATACTGACGGGAATGGTGACTTTTCTGTTCTTACGGGTCATCGTTTATTCCTGCATCAGTCTTATCGAAAACGGAAATAGCGGCGGGCGTTATCCACGCAGATGCCACGAATCATGTTATTGAGGATCGCATCGTCCTCCGGCACTTCCCCTCTTTCGACCCACCCGCCAATCAAATCACAGAGGATTCGGCGGAAATAATCGTGTCGGGTATAGGAGACAAAGCTACGGGAATCCGTCAGCATACCAATAAAGTTAGAGAGTAATCCCTGATCGGCAAGCGCATTGAGCTGATTCACCATGCCGCGTCGCGTATCGTTAAACCACCAGCCGGAGCCAAATTGCAGCGGGGATTTCACGCCATCTTCACCGCTCTGGAAATTAGCGATGGTGGAGGCAACCACATCGTTATAGCTGGCGTTGAGGTTATAGAGGATCGTTTTCGGCAGACCGTTGTTTTCCGCCATTGCGTTCAGCAGACCATTCAGGCTTTCCGCAAGGTGCGTCTGATCGCCAATGGAATCAAAGCCACAGTTAATGCCGATTTTTTCGAACATTGGCGTGTTATTGTTGCGAATCGCGCCAAAGTGAATCTGCATTGCCCAGTCGCGCTGTTTGTACATTTTGGCTAAGGCGACAAAAATAAGGCTATCCCAGGCCTGAAGTTCATCTTCACTCAGCGCATCACCTGCCAGTCGGCGCTGGAACAGCGCGGCCTGCCCGGCAGCATCAAGCGGGCGAAAACGAACGGCCAGCGGCCCATGATCCGACACCCGGCAACCCGTGCTGTGGAAAAAATCGACGCGCGCTTCAAGCGCCGCGAGAAACTCATTCAGAGTGGTAATGGTTTTTCCGGTTTTCTGCGACAGGCGGGAAACAAACGTCAGGAAACGATCGGGATGCGTTTCAAACAGTTCATCGGGACGGAAGGTCGGCAGCACGAGCGTTGAAAAATCACGCTTTTCCGCCAGTCGCTGATGATATTCCAGATCGTCAAGCGGCCCATCGGTTGTGCAAAGCGCTTCAACATTTGAACGGGTAATTAACGCCTGCGGTAAAAAATCATCGCGACGTAATTGTTCATTACACTGCGCCATAATCGTGCGCCAGTTCTTACTGTTTAGCGTTTCCTCAATCGCGAAATAATATTTCAGTTCAAGATGAGTCCAGTGATACAGCGGATTACCAAAACTGGCCTCAACGGTTTGCGCCCACGCTTCAAATTTTTCCTCTGAAGAGGCATCGCCGGTAATTTTCCGCTCGGGTATGCCATTGGCGCGCATCGCCCGCCATTTATAATGGTCCCCTTCCAGCCAAAGCTGGGTAATATCGGCAAAAGGTTTGTTTTCCCAAATCGCTTTCGCTTCAAGATGGCAGTGATAGTCAATAATAGGTAACGTCTTAGCCAGCTCAGAATACAACCGCTGACCCGGTTCGTTATTTATCATAAAACTTTGATTTATCATGGACATAATTACTCCGCACAAGGGGATGGCTTTTGCTAAAACGTCCCCAGGTTGAGGCTAAAATCGGTGTATGACAGGTACTTAATAGCCCCGACATTACCCCTCCCGCCCATTTAAAGTCTACTACCATACAAGTGTAATTAAGAAATTTGTGACTTAAATCATGTTATGCAACTTTCAATAAAAAAATCACTTTCAGTCGTAATGGCGTGTATTAATCCCTGTGCTATAGCGGTTATTTTCACGATAAACGACAAATAAGAACAAACTGATCATTATATTTTACAAAATTAAAACACTTACCGGAAATAAGCTTTCCAGTAAAAGCTTCCCCTTAACGGAAATGTATATTCCTGGCGGCATTTAATCTTTTTTCTACGGTAAGGTTGATCAAATTGTCATTACTGAATATGCTAGTCAATACTAGTATGGTATGAAGTCAAATATACGAAATACGCAATAAGATAAGAAAGGCGGACAAAGAATGCAGATGACAATGCGCTGGTTTGGGCCACAGGAAGACAAAATCCCGTTGGAATACATTCGCCAGGTGCCGGGTGTAGAAGGCGTCGTCGGGGCGCTCTATGATGTCGCCCCTGGAGAAGTGTGGCCGGTTGAAAAAATTAAGGCGCTGGTTGAGCAGGCGCACGCTGCGGGCCTGAAGATGGAAGTCATCGAAAGCGTCAATATCCACGATGACATCAAAATCGGCACCCCGGAACGCGATCGCTATATTGAGAATTACAAGCAGACGATCCGCAACCTGGCGGGCTTTGGCATAAAGGTCATCTGTTATAACTTCATGCCGGTCTTCGACTGGATGAAAACGGACATGAACTACGTCCTGCCGGACGGTTCTCTGACGATGGCCTTTGAAAAACATGGCATTGATAAGACGCTGGAAGAGGTCGTAAAAGAGGTTCTGGATAACTCCAACGGTTTCGCATTACCGGGATGGGAACCTGAGCGCCTGGCTAAAGTGCAAGAATTATTCGCGCGCTACAGTGGGGTGGATGACGACAAGCTGCGGGAAAACCTGTTTTATTTCCTCCGGGAGATTATTCCCGTGTGCGAAGAAGTGGGCGTGAAAATGGCCATTCACCCGGACGATCCGCCGTATTCTATTTTCGGCCTTCCGCGCGTGGTCAAAAACCACGCCGACCTGGCGATGATTTGCGATGCCGTTGACTCTCCGGCGAATGGCATCACCCTCTGTACCGGTTCGATCGCGGAAGATCCAGAAAATAACGTCTATGAAATCCTGGCTGAATTCACGCGTCGCAAGCGCCTCCATTTTGCGCACGTACGCAACATTAAGCTGATCAAAGATAAAGACTTCTACGAGTCGGCCCACCCTTCGCAGTACGGTTCGCTGGACATGTACCGCGTAATGCAGGCGCTCCACGATAACGGCTTTGATGGCTATATCCGCCCGGATCACGGTCGCTTTATCTGGGGAGAAACGGGACGCCCAGGCTATGGTCTTTACGACCGCGCGCTCGGCGTCACTTACCTGTCAGGTCTCTGGGAAGCGCTGGAGAAAAAATAAAGTCCGTTGTGAATCACGATGTAACGAGATAAAAAACCCGCCATTTTGCGGGTTTTTACTTGCCGTACCCCTCAATATCACCGCTTTTCTCACCAAAGTTGATCCAGACGCTATTTTACGAAAAAACGCTTGATGCAAAAATTGATCTTGATGATAATCATTCTTGTTATCATGTTTATTATCATTTTCATAACGGATGTGCCCGCTATGCATAACACTATGGCTGCAATAATAAAAAACAACGCTCCGCTTTCTCCTTCAGGCACCAAACGCCAGATAGACAGCAAAGTATTGCTCGGCGAAGAAGGCTGGGTACTGATTGAGCATAAGGGTGAACATTATCTGCTCCGCCAGACGCAATCCGGGAAACTGATCCTGACTAAATAAATAACCAATTTCGCCAGCCACCCAGGTCTCCCCCCAGGCAGCCAGCACTTTTCAATTTCCTTATGGAGAGTTGTTATGTTACGCCTGCAATCTGCCTCTTTGCGCCCATCTCTGCTGGCGCTGGCAATCGTTAGCACCCTGCCAGGAGCGGCTTACGCGACCACAGACGATATCACCGTCACTGCGACCGGTAATGCGCGCAGCACCTTTGAAGCCCCCATGATGGTGAGCGTTATCGATACGTCCGATCCCGAAAACCAGACCGCCAGCTCGGCAGCCGATCTGCTGCGTCCTGTTCCAGGGATCACCCTGAGCGGAAGCGGGCGAACCAACGGCCAGGATATCAGTATGCGTGGCTATGACCGTCGCGGCGTACTGATTCTGGTGGACGGCGTTCGTCAGGGAACCGATACCGGGCACCTCAACAGCACCTTCCTCGATCCGGCGTTGATCAAACGTATTGAGATCGTTCGCGGCCCTTCCGCACTGCTGTACGGCAGCGGCGCGCTGGGCGGCGTGATCTCTTATGAAACCGCCGATGCGAAAGATCTGCTTCAGGAAGGCCAGAACAGCGGTTTCCGCGTCTTTGGCACTGGCGGCACCGGTGATCACAGTCTGGGAATGGGCGCCAGCGCCTTTGGCCGAACCGATAACCTTGATGGACTGGTGGCGTGGTCCAGCCGCGATCGTGGCGACCTGCGCCAGGGCGACGGCTCCACGGCGCCAAATGATGAATCGATCAATAACATGCTGGCAAAAGGCACCTGGTATATTAACGATGCGCAGGCGCTGAGTGGGTCATTACGTTACTACAACAACGACGCGCAAGAGCCGAAGAACCCGCAAACGATTGATGCCTCCACCAGCAACCCTCTTGTGGATCGCTCGACCATCCAGCGCGACATGCAGCTCTCTTACAGGATCGCGCCGCAGGGCAACGACTGGCTGAATGCCGATGCTAAAGTGTACTGGTCTGAAGCGCGCATCAACGCCCAGAACGTCGATAGCACGGGCGAATTTCGCAAACAAACCACCAAAGGCGGAAAAGTTGAAAACCGCACGCGTCTCTTCAGCGACGCTTTCGCCTCTCACCTGCTGACGTATGGCGGAGAGTATTACCGTCAGGAGCAAAAACCCGGCGGCGTGACAACCGGCTTCCCGGAAGCAAAAATCGACTTCAGTTCCGGCTGGTTGCAGGATGAAATCACCCTTCGCGACCTGCCCGTCACCCTGCTGGGCGGCACGCGTTACGACAACTATCGCGGCAGCAGCGACGGCTATGACGATGTTGATGCCGATAAATGGTCATCCCGCGCCGGGTTAACCGTCAGCCCGACGGACTGGCTGATGCTGTTTGGCTCTTACGCCCAGGCATTCCGCGCGCCGACAATGGGTGAAATGTATAACGATGCAAAACACTTCTCCATTGGCAGCTTCTACACTAACTACTGGGTGCCAAACCCTAACCTGCGCCCGGAAACCAACGAAACGCAGGAGTACGGTTTTGGTCTGCGTTTCGACAATCTGATGCTGTCCAACGATGCGCTGGAGTTCAAAGCCAGCTACTTTGATACCAAAGCAAAAGATTACATCTCCACGACCGTCGATTTCGCCGCCGCGACCACCATGTCTTACAACGTCCCGAACGCCAAAATCTGGGGCTGGGATGTGATGACGAAATATACCGCTGATCTGTTCAGCCTCGACGTGGCCTACAACCGCACCCGTGGGAAAGACAAGGATACCGGAGAGTATATCTCCAGCATTAACCCGGATACCGTCACCAGTAAGCTGAATATTCCCGTCGCGCAGAGCGGCTTCTCCGTTGGCTGGGTAGGAACGTTTGCCGATCGCTCAACGCATATCAGCAGCGAATACAGCAAACAGCCGGGTTATGCCGTCAACGACTTTTACGTTAGCTACCAGGGACAGCAGGCGCTGAAAGGCATGACCACCACGCTGGTGTTGGGTAACGCCTTCGATAAAGAGTACTGGTCGCCGCAGGGCATCCCGCAGGACGGGCGCAACGGCAAGATTTTCGTGAGCTATCAATGGTAATCACCCGCCCCGGTTCGCCGGGGCAAACACTGGAAGGAAGAAACAATGAACCACTACACACGCTGGCTTGAGCTAAAAGAACAACATCCTGGTAAGTACGCGCGTGACATCGCTGGTTTACTGGGGATCAGCGAGGCGGAGCTGACGTTTGCCCGCGTCGGTCATGACGCATGGCGGCTGCGCGGCGACACGCGTGAAATTTTCGCGGCGCTGGAATCCGTTGGCGAAACAAAATGCATCTGCCGCAACGAGTATGCGGTACACGAGCAGGTCGGCGCATTCACCAATCAACACCTGAGCGGTCACGCCGGACTGGTACTGAACCCACGCGCGCTCGATCTGCGCTTATTTTTAAATCAATGGGCCAGCGTGTTCCACATTAAGGAAGCGACCGCCCGCGGCGAGCGCCAGAGCATTCAGTTCTTTGATCATCAGGGCGATGCGCTCCTGAAGGTGTATGCCACGGACAACACCGACACCGCCGCCTGGAACGAGCTTCTGCAACATTTTATCGTGACCGAGAATGCGCCGCTGGCGCTGAAAGCGGCTGAAACCCCTGTTAACGAAACGGCTGCCGATGCCGTGACCGTTGACAGAGAGTGGCGCGCGATGACTGACGTTCACCAGTTCTTCACGCTGCTCAAGCGCCATAACCTGACCCGCCAGCAGGCTTTTGAACGGGTCGCTGACGATCTGGCCTGCAAGGTGCCGAACAGCGCGCTGGCGCAGCTCCTCGACGCCGCCCTTAAAGACGGCAATGAAATCATGGTGTTCGTCGGCAACAGAGGCTGCGTGCAAATTTTCACCGGCGTGGTCGAAAAAGTCGTGCCGATGAAAGGCTGGCTGAATATTTTCAACCCGACGTTTACGCTGCACCTGCTGGAAGAGACGATTGCCGAGACCTGGATAACCCGCAAACCTACCGCAGACGGCCACGTCACCAGTCTGGAACTCTTTGCGCATGACGGCACGCAAATCGCTCAGCTTTACGGTCAGCGTACGGAAGGCGAACCAGAACAGACACAGTGGCGCAAACAGATTGAGGCGCTGATACCAAAAGGGCTGGCGGCATGAAAAAACTGCCTGCCCTGATTGCCGCCCTGCCGCTGACGGTTCTTGCCGCGAAACAGGATAAGATCGTCGCGCTCGGCGGAGATGTCACCGAGATCGTGTACGCGCTCGGCGCACAGTCTTCGCTGGTCGCCCGCGACAGCACCAGCCAGTGGCCGCCGGAGGTCACTGCCCTGCCGGATGTGGGGTATCTGCGCCAGCTAAATGCCGAAGGTATCCTCGCCACGCGTCCCGATCTTGTGCTGGCAAGCAGCCAGGCTCAGCCCTCGCTGGTACTCAAACAGGTCGAGCAAAGTCATGTTCGGGTCATTACCGTACCGAGCCGCAACGACCTGCGCGTCATCGACGAGAAAGTGCAGGTCATCGCCAACGCCACCGACCGGGTGGCTGAAGGCGAGGCGCTGCGCCAGACGCTGAATAAAGAGATTTCCGCGCTGCCGACCACGCCGCTCAATAAGCGGGTGCTGTTTATTCTTAACCACGGCGGAATGAGCGCGATGGCCGCCGGACAGCAAACGGGAGCGGATGCCGCCATTCGCGCGGCAGGGCTACAAAATGCGATGCAGGGCGTCTCCCGCTATCAGCCGCTCTCACAGGAAGGCGTGATCGCCAGCCAGCCCGATCTGGTGGTGATTCCCCAGGAGGGATTAACGGCGATGGGCGGCGAAGAGAATCTCTGGAAGTTACCTGGACTGGCGCAGACCCCTGCCGGTCGCAATAAGCAGGTGTTCGCGGTTGATGATATGGCGCTGCTCGGTTTTAGCGTGCGTACGCCTCAGGCGATTCAGCAGCTACGCGCGAAAGCGGAGTCATTGCCCTGATGCCACGGCGGATCACGCTTTCTCTGTATACGCTGGCGCTGATGCTGGCAGTGGTGACGGTCGTGGCAAGCGGTTTTGGCGCATTACGCCTGCCGCTCAGCCTGCTCTGGCATGACGGCGACGACGCGTTACGCCAGATCTGGTTCAACATTCGTCTGCCCCGGGTTCTGCTCGCGCTGGTAATTGGCGGCTCGCTGGCGCTGGCCGGGTGCGTGATGCAGGGGCTCTTTCGCAACCCCCTCGCCGATCCGGGACTGCTCGGCATCAGCAGCGGCGCGGCGTTAGCCGTTGCGCTGTGGGTCGTCCTTCCGCTCACGCTGCCTCCCCTGATTATGCTGTATGCGCCGATGCTGGCGGCATTCATTGGCGCGCTCATCGCAACAGTCGTTATTTTCCTGCTCAGCCGACAGCGGGACAGTTCGCTCTCCCGGCTGCTGCTGGTCGGCATCGCCATTAATGCGCTATGTGGCGCGGCGGTGGGCGTGTTGTCGTGGATCAGCAATGACACCCAGCTACGCCAGCTCTCGCTATGGGGAATGGGCAGCCTTGGCCAGGCGCAGTGGTCAACGCTGCTGGCGGTCGCCTCTTTGATGATCCCAACGGTATTTCTCATCTGGCGTCTTGCTGGCGCGCTTAACCTGCTGCAACTGGGAGAGGAAGAGGCGCATTACCTGGGCGTCGATGTCCGGGTTGTTCAGCGAATCCTGCTGATCTGTAGCGCGTTGCTGGTGGCGGCGGCTGTCGCCGTCAGCGGCGTGATCGGGTTTATCGGTCTGGTCGTGCCGCATCTGATACGGATGTGGCTAGGGGCGGACCATCGTGCGGTGATCCCCGGCTCCGTGCTGGCGGGCGCCTTTCTGCTGCTGATTGCCGATACCATCGCCCGAACGCTGGTTGCCCCGGCTGAAATGCCGGTCGGGCTGCTGACCAGTATTCTGGGCGCGCCGTGGTTCCTGTGGCTTATTTTCCGCCGGGGAGGTCAATATGGCTGAACGTTTTCTCGCTGACAGCGTCAGCTACGCCGCTGCGGGCAGAACAATTATTCGCGATATCTCGCTCTCCCTGACCCAGGGAGAACTGCTGGCATTAATTGGCCCCAACGGTGCCGGGAAATCGACGCTGTTAAGGCTGCTCACCGGTTATCTCACTCCGGCAGACGGACGTTGCCTGCTGGCCGGCAAACCGCTTGAGCAATGGCCTGCGCAGACGCTGTCCCGCTACCGCGCGGTCATGCTTCAGCAAACGCGAATGGGGTTCGACTGGCCCGTTGAGGCCGTAATCGGCATGGGGCGAATGCCCTGGACGCAGCAGCCCGAAGCGGCGGTGATCCATCAGGTGATGCAGCTTACCGAATGTTTGCCGCTGGCGGGAAGACGCTACGCTTCCTTGTCCGGCGGCGAACAGCAGCGCGTACAGCTGGCGCGCGCGCTGGCGCAGCTATGGTGCGACGGCTCCCCACGCGGCTGGCTTTTTCTTGATGAGCCCACCTCCGCGCTGGATCTGTTCCACCAGCAGCATTTACTGCGGTTGCTGAAAACGCTGACCCGTAAGGGCCATCTGCATGTTTGCATCGTGCTGCACGATCTCAACCTGGCGGCCCTGTGGGCGGATCGAATCGTATTGCTGCATGGCGGCAACATCGTTGCCGAAGGCGCACCCGCCGAGGTTCTGCAAGCCGGTACGCTAACCCGCTGGTACGGCGCGGAAGTCCACGTCGGAACACACCCGACAAGCGGCGGGCCGCAGATCTTCCTCGCGCCTTAACCGGAAAATGCCGGATAACGGCTTCGCCTTATCCGGCTGACAATTCTGCGGAGAATCGCTTTCCTCAGGCTATACTTTCCGCAAAACTCATTACCAGGCGGAATCATGATCGCACCAAAACAGCTTCCCTCCCTGCGTTTACCGCTGGCAGGACTTCTGATGTTGACGCTGCTGTGGGCAGGTTTCACCGTGCACAGCCATTGGGAAGCGTTTATCCAGTGGTGTCTCGCCGCCCAGATCACCCTGCACCGCTATCTGGTCATGTATTTGCTGCAACTCAATAACCACCAGTACACCGGCGGGCTATGGCTGCTGACCGGCGCGTTCTTCTATGGCGTACTGCATGCGATTGGGCCGGGGCATGGGAAATTTATCGTCACCACCTGGCTGAGTACGACGAAAGAGAGCCTGCTTGCCGCGCGGGTCGTGCCCTTTATTGGCAGCCTGATGCAGGGCGTCAGCGCCATACTGTTCGTGTTTATTCTGGCGGTCGGCTTCAACCTGGCCGCCGGCGATCTCAGCACCAGCCGCTGGTACGTCGAGAAAATCAGCGCCGTCCTGATTGGCGCGTTCGGGCTATTTATCATCTACCAGGCGCTAAAAACCCTGCGTCCAAAGCCCATTTTCTCGCGTTTCTCCCAGCCGCACAGCCACGACGAACACTGTGGCTGCGGGCATCACGGCGTGGGCGCAGAACTCACCGACGGCAACTGGAAAACACGCCTCGGCGTGATTCTGGCGACAGGCGCCCGCCCCTGTAGCGGGGCAATCATGATTTTACTGTTCTCCAACGCGCTCGGTATTGTCAGTTGGGGGATTGCCGCCGTCATGACCATGTCCTTCGGCACGGCGCTGTCGATTATGGGGCTGTCGCTGGCGGTACGTTACGCCCGCAACCAGACCCAGGCGCTGTTTGCCGGGAACCATGCCCCCCTGCGCTGGCTGGGGCCGGTTATCCGTATCATCGGCGGGCTGGCGCTGGTACTGTTTGCCCTCATTCTGTTTCTGACGGTGATCCCCATCAGTGCGAACGGTGATTATATTGCGGCGGGGTGTTAACCTGTTTGCCGGGCGATAGCGTGCTTATGCCCCTGTCTTTCCCTACCTCCTTTGAATTACCCGTCCCATCAGGGATAATACCCACACAATGTGTAATCTCAGGATCGCGATGAAACATTCTCTGCAACGCCGCGCTGGACGAAAACGCCAGATGAAACTCGGCACGACCGTGATATTGATGGTCAGCGCCGTGTTGTTCTCCGTGCTGCTCGTCGTCCATCTGATTTATTTCTCACAGATCAGCCACATGACGCGCGACGCGCTGGCAGACAAAGCGCTGGCGGTCGCCCGTACGCTGGCGGACTCCCCGGAAATTCGCCAGCGTATGAAGCAAAAGCCGACAGAGAGCGGCATTCAGGCGATCGCCGAGGCGGTTCGCAAACGCAACGATATGTTATTTATCGTAATTACCGATATGAAAAGCATTCGCTATTCGCACCCGGAAGCGCAGCGAATCGGCCAGCCGTTTAAAGGCGACGACATCCTGCTGGCGCTACAGGGGCATGAAAATGTCGCCATCAATCGCGGTTTTCTTGCCAAAGCGCTGCGGGTTTTCACGCCCATTTATGACGACAATCATCAGCAGATCGGCGTCGTGGCGATTGGCCTTGAACTCAGCAGAGTAACGGAGCAGATCAACAACAGCCGCTGGAGCATCATCTGGTCGATTCTGTTCGGCGCACTGGTGGGATTGCTGGGCACTTACGTGCTGGTGAAGGTGCTCAAACGCATCCTGTTCGGCCTGGAGCCGTATGAAATTTCCACGCTGTTTGAGCAGCGCCAGGCGATGTTGCAATCCATCAAAGAGGGGGTGGTCGCCGTTGACGATAGCGGCGAGGTGACGTTAATCAACCAGGCGGCGCAGGAACTTCTCGATTACCGCAAATCGCAGGATGACGCGCACTTATCCTCGCTTAGCCACGCCTGGTCGCAGGTAGTGAATCTGAACGACGTGCTCCGCGACGGTACGCCGCGCCGGGATGAAGAGATTACCGTTAAAGATCGTCTGCTGCTTATCAACACCGTTCCGGTGCGCAGCAATGGAAAAATCATCGGCGCGATCTCCACGTTCAGGGACAAAACAGAAGTCCGCCAGCTCATGCAGCGTCTGGACGGAATGGTCAACTACGCGGATGCACTCCGTGAACGATCCCACGAATTTATGAACAAATTACATGTCATTCTGGGATTATTGCATCTGAAGAGTTATAAGCAGCTTGAAGATTATATTATTAAGACGGCTAATAACTATCAGGAAGAGATCGGCTCACTGTTGGGGAAAATAAAGTCGCCCGTTATCGCAGGCTTTTTGCTCAGTAAGATTAATCGCACCTCCGATTTAGGGCACAGCCTGGTGATTAGCAATGAAAGTCGATTACCGGACAGCCGTAATGAAGATCAAATCACCGTATTGATTACCATTCTGGGCAATTTAATTGAAAACGCGCTGGAGGCGCTAGGTCAACAACCCGGCGGTGAAATCAGCGTATCCTTGCATTATCGGCATGGCTGGCTGCATTGTGAAGTCAACGATGACGGGCCGGGAATTGACCCCGAACGCATAGAGCAAATTTTTGACAAAGGCGTTTCGTCAAAGGGAACGGAGCGTGGCGTCGGTCTGGCGATAGTAAAACAGCAAGTTGAGAGTATCGGCGGCAATATTACCGTCGAATCGGAACCCGGGATCTTCACACAATTTTTTGTTCAAATACCCTGGGACGGGGAGAGGACCAGCATATGATCAATGTTTTAATTGTCGATGACGATGCGATGGTAGCAGAGTTAAACCGCCGCTATGTTGCGCAGATCGCTGGCTTTCACTGCTGCGGCACCGCGTCTACGCTGGAGAAAGCAAAAGCGTTTATCTTCGATGGCGAAAACCATATTGATCTGATTTTACTGGATATTTACATGCAGAAGGAGAACGGGCTGGACCTGCTGCCCGTCCTGCACAGCGCCGGATGCAAATGTGACGTCATCGTTATCTCCTCCGCCGCCGACGCCACCACCATCAAAGATTCGCTCCATTACGGCGTGGTCGATTATTTGATCAAACCGTTTCAGGCTTCCCGCTTTGAAGAGGCGCTGACCGGCTGGCTGCAAAAGAAAACGGCGATGGAGAAGCACCAGTATTATGAACAATCAGAGCTGGATCGGCTGATTCACGGCAGTTCATCCAATGAGCCAGATACCCGACGCCTGCCTAAAGGGCTGACGCCGCAAACGCTGCGCACCCTGTGTCAGTGGATCGATGCGCACCAGGACCAGGAATTTTCAACTGACGAGCTGGCGAATGAGGTCAATATTTCCCGCGTTTCCTGCCGTAAATATCTTATCTGGCTGGTCAATTGCCATATTCTGTTTACCAGCATCCATTATGGCGTGACCGGCAGACCGGTTTACCGTTATCGTATTCAGGCCGAACATTATTCTTTACTTAAGCAATATTGCCAGTAGAAAAGAAGCCGCTTCGCATTATGCGTTATATAAAGGTAACAATTATTACAATAATGAAAAATAACAAAGGCACAAGTTACACCCTCAAAAATAGAGAATTTGTGCCAGATCAAATATGAACAAAAATATGTTTTAATTCATCAGCTTATTATTCAGAAGCGTCACATTGTTTTTAATTTCAAAAACGGTAACAAAAGTTAATTAAGTATTATGTGACTCGTAGAGTGTGTATTTTTAACTATAAAGGAGTAGTCTGGGATTCACCGGACACATAAAAAAAATTAAAATAACGCTATTTTTGTGAGCAGACGATATGTTCCTGAAATTCAGTGACATAGAATACAAAACACACAACCTGCCCTGCTCTTCTTTGTTAACCAGCCCATCGCCAGGGAGCTTCGTTCTCTGAATACGCCATAAACAGAAGCCAAGAATGACTCATGATTTACTGAAAAATTCTTATTTCATGTTTAGAGATTAATCATCAATACAGACAAAGCGAATATTCGTCAGGCTCTGAGGACAATTCACAAAAAACAGAACATGACTGTGATCTATTTATCAAAAATTAAACAGGTTTATCGCGAGGGTAGATAAATGTTATTTAGTATACAACTTATCATAATATTAGTGTGTTTGTTTTATGGCGCCAGAAAAGGCGGTATCGCGCTGGGTTTATTAGGCGGTATCGGTCTGGTCATTCTGGTCTTTGTTTTCCACCTCCAGCCGGGTAAACCGCCCGTCGACGTAATGCTGGTGATCATCGCCGTGGTCGCCGCCTCCGCCACGCTACAGGCCTCCGGCGGCCTGGATGTGATGTTGCAGATTGCCGAGAAGCTGCTGCGTCGCAACCCCAAATACGTCTCCATCGTCGCCCCGTTTGTAACCTGCACGCTGACCATCCTGTGCGGTACGGGCCATGTGGTGTACACCATTCTGCCCATCATCTACGACGTCGCGATTAAGAACAATATTCGCCCGGAACGTCCTATGGCAGCCAGTTCTATCGGCGCGCAGATGGGGATCATCGCCAGCCCGGTTTCTGTGGCGGTCGTTTCGCTGGTCGCGATGCTGGGTAACTTCACTTTTAACGGTAAGCATCTGGAGTTCCTTGACCTGCTTTCCATCACCATTCCATCGACCCTGCTGGGTATCCTGGCTATCGGTATTTTCAGCTGGTTCCGTGGTAAAGATCTGGATAAAGACGAAGAGTTCCAGAAGTTCATCTCCGTCCCGGAAAACTACCACTACGTGTATGGCGACACCGCCACGCTGCTGGATAAAAAACTGCCGAAAAGCAACTGGCTGGCCATGTGGATCTTCCTGTCGGCCATCGCCGTTGTCGCTCTGTTAGGCGCCTTCTCTGAACTGCGTCCGGTCTTCGGCGGCAAACCGCTGTCGATGGTACTGGTCATTCAAATGTTCATGCTGCTGACCGGCGCGCTGATTATTATCCTGACAAAAACCAATCCTGCTTCTATCTCAAAAAATGAAGTCTTCCGTTCAGGTATGATCGCGATTGTGGCGGTGTACGGTATTGCCTGGATGGCGGAAACCATGTTCGGCGCGCACATGACTGAAATCGAAAGCGTGCTGGGCGAAATGGTGAAAGAGTATCCGTGGGCCTATGCGATTGTTCTGCTGCTGGTCTCCAAGTTTGTAAACTCCCAGGCGGCGGCGCTGGCGGCGATTGTTCCGTTGGCACTGGCTATCGGCGTAGACCCGGCTTACATCGTGGCGTCAGCACCAGCGTGCTATGGCTACTACATTCTGCCGACCTACCCGAGCGATCTGGCCGCGATTCAGTTCGACCGTTCCGGCACCACCCACATTGGTCGCTTCGTCATTAACCACAGCTTTATTCTGCCCGGTTTGATTGGCGTAAGCGTCTCCTGTGTATTTGGCTGGATCTTCGCCGCCATGTACGGGTTCCTGTAACAGCACCTTGCGTGCCGCCCGTTATCGCGCGGCACGCCATCTATACAATTCAAATAATTCAGGATAATTAAAAAGGCTGGAAGCATATGTCGAATAAAGAATTTATATATCAGGCGCCTTTCCCGATGGGGGAAGACAAAACGGAGTATTATCTCCTGACCTCCGATCACGTTAGCGTTGGCGAATTTGAAGGAGAGTCGATACTGAAGGTTGAGCCACAGGCCCTGACGCTCCTGGCCCAGCAAGCCTTCCACGATGCCTCCTTTATGCTCCGCCCGGAGCACCAGCAACAAGTCGCCTCCATTCTCCATGACCCCGAAGCCAGCGAAAACGATAAGTACGTCGCGCTGCAATTTTTACGCAACTCCGAAATTGCCGCTAAAGGCGTTCTGCCGACCTGCCAGGATACCGGCACGGCGATTATCGTCGGTAAAAAGGGCCAGCGCGTCTGGACGGGCGGCGGCGATGAAGCCGCGCTCTCCAAAGGCGTGTTCAACACCTATATCGAAGACAACCTGCGCTATTCGCAGAACGCCGCGCTGGATATGTACAAAGAGGTCAACACCGGCACCAACCTGCCCGCGCAAATCGACCTCTACACGGTTGATGGCGATGAATACAAGTTCCTCTGCGTGGCAAAAGGCGGCGGCTCGGCGAACAAAACCTATCTGTATCAGGAAACCAAAGCGCTGCTAACGCCCGGCAAGCTGAAAAACTTCCTCGTTGAGAAAATGCGCACTCTGGGCACCGCAGCCTGCCCGCCGTACCACATCGCGTTTGTGATTGGCGGGACATCGGCGGAAAGCACGCTGAAAACCGTGAAGCTGGCCAGTACGCATTATTACGACGGTCTGCCGACTGAAGGTAACGAACACGGCCAGGCCTTCCGCGATATTCAACTGGAACAGGAACTGCTGGAAGAGGCGCAGAAGCTCGGCCTCGGCGCACAGTTTGGCGGTAAATACTTCGCGCACGATATCCGGGTAATCCGCCTGCCGCGTCACGGCGCGTCCTGCCCGGTCGGCATGGGCGTCTCCTGCTCGGCTGACCGCAACATCAAAGCCAAAATCAACCGTGAAGGGATCTGGATCGAAAAACTGGAACACAATCCCGCGCAGTACATCCCGGAAGCCCTGCGTCAGGCCGGTGAAGGCGAAGTGGTGAAAGTTGACCTCAACCGGCCGATGAAAGAGATCCTCGCCCAGCTTTCACAGTACCCGGTATCAACCCGCCTGTCGCTGAGCGGCACCATCATCGTCGGTCGCGATATCGCCCATGCGAAGCTGAAAGAGCGCATCGAATCCGGTGAAGGTCTGCCGCAGTACATTAAAGATCACCCCATCTACTACGCAGGCCCGGCGAAAACGCCAGCAGGCTACCCGTCCGGCTCCCTGGGGCCAACCACCGCAGGACGCATGGACTCCTACGTTGACCTGCTGCAATCTCACGGCGGCAGCATGATCATGCTGGCGAAAGGCAACCGTAGCCAGCAGGTCACCGACGCCTGCCACAAATACGGCGGCTTCTATCTGGGCAGCATTGGCGGCCCGGCTGCGGTGCTGGCGCAGCAGAGTATCAAGCATCTGGAGTGCGTGGAGTACCCGGAACTGGGGATGGAAGCGATCTGGAAAATCGAAGTGGAAGACTTCCCGGCGTTTATCCTGGTGGATGACAAAGGCAACGATTTCTTCCAGCAGATTGTCAGCAAACAGTGCGCGAACTGCGCGAAATAACCTGCCCGGCCCGGCGATCCTGTCGGGCCGTTTTTCCCTTTATTTACAGCATGGCGGATACGCCGTTTACCCCCCGATGGCGCTACGTTTATCAGTCCTGTGGCGACGATCGCAGGTCGCCCCACAACCTTAAAAAATTAAGGTTGGCTTAATGTTGCTTTGCGAGGATCGGCGCACTTAGTTGATGGACATACCATAATGCTGAAGCGCGTTTTAAAAAGACCGACCCTCGGACACATTACCTGGCTGTTACTCCTTTCATTCTACATCGCCGTCTGTCTGAACATCGCTTTCTACAAGCAGGTGATGCAAGCCCTGCCGCTGGATTCAATGCACAACGTGCTGGTGTTTTTATCCATGCCGCTTGTCGCGTTTAGCGTCATCAATATCGTACTGACGCTGGCGTCGTTCCTGTGGCTTAACCGCCCGCTGGCCTGCCTCTTTATTCTGACGGGCGCCGCCGCGCAATACTTCATCATGACCTACGGCATCGTCATGGACCGCTCCATGATCGCCAACATGATGGATACCACACCGGCAGAAACGTTCGCGCTGGTCACGCCGCAAATGGCGCTTACGCTGGGATTAAGCGGCCTTCTGGCGGCGGTAATCGCCTGTAGCATCAAAATCAAACCGACCTCTCTGACATTACGCAGCGGCGCGTATCGCGCCCTCAACGTGCTGGCTTCGCTTTTGCTGATCGTGCTGGTCGCCGCCTGCTTCTACAAAGATTACGCCTCGCTTTTTCGCAATAACAAAGAGCTGATCAAGTCTCTCAGCCCGTCGAACAGCCTGGTCGCCAGTTGGTCGTGGTATTCACATGAGCAACTCGCCAACCTGCCTTTGGTACGCATTGGCGAAGATGCGCATCGCAATCCCGCGATGCTGAAAGAAAAACGACATAATCTGACCATCCTGATCGTCGGCGAAACCTCGCGTGGGGATAACTTCTCGCTGTCTGGCTATTCACGGCAAACCAACCCGCGTCTGGCGCAGGATAATGTGGTCTACTTCCCGCACACCACCTCCTGCGGCACCGCAACGGCGATCTCGGTTCCCTGCATGTTTTCCGGTATGCCGCGTAAACACTACAACGAAGGGCTGGCGCACCATCAGGAAGGGTTGCTGGACATCATTCAACGAGCCGGAGTTAGCGTGCTGTGGAACGATAACGACGGCGGCTGTAAAGGCGCCTGCGATCGCGTGCCGCATCAGGATATGACCGCGCTGAAATTGCCGGGTCAGTGCATTAACGGCGAATGTTACGACGAAGTGCTCTTTCACGGGCTGGAGGAATACATCGATAAACTCCAGGGCGACGGCGTCATTGTGCTGCACACCATCGGCAGCCACGGCCCGACCTATTATCACCGTTATCCGCCGCAGTTTGCGCAATTTACCCCGACCTGCGACACCAATGAAATTCAGACCTGTTCACAGCAACAGTTAGTGAATACTTACGATAATACCGTACTGTACGTGGACTATATTGTTGATAAGGCAATCAATATATTAAAAGCGCATCAGGATAAATTCACCACCAGCCTGGTCTATCTTTCCGACCACGGTGAATCTTTAGGAGAAAATGGCGTCTATTTGCATGGGCTGCCATACGCCATTGCGCCGGATGCGCAAAAGCATATCCCGATGCTCCTCTGGCTCTCGGAGGATTATCAGAAACGTTACCGGACAGACCTGACATGTTTGCAAAAGCGGGCAGCCCAGGAGGATTTCTCGCAGGACAATCTTTTCTCAACCATGCTCGGATTAACGGGCGTACAGACCAGGAACTACCAGGCCGCAGACGATATTCTGCAACCTTGCAGGAGGCTAACTGAATGAAAATTCTGATTGTTGAAGACGATACGCTGTTATTACAGGGACTGATACTCGCTGCACAAACGGAGGGTTACGCCTGCGACGGCGTTTCTACCGCCCGGGCGGCGGAACACTGTCTGGAAACAGGGCATTACAGCCTGGTCGTGCTGGATCTTGGGTTGCCTGATGAGGACGGTCTGCACTTTCTGACGCGAATAAGACAGAAAAAATACACCCTTCCGGTATTGATCCTCACCGCCCGCGACACGCTCAACGACCGCATCACCGGGCTGGATGTCGGGGCGGATGATTATCTGGTGAAGCCGTTTGCGCTGGAGGAGTTACATGCGCGTATTCGCGCGCTGCTGCGTCGTCATCACAATCAGGGTGAAAGCGAATTGACCGTCGGCAATCTGATGCTGAATCTGGGGCGTCGTCAGGTGTGGCTGGCCGGGCAAGAGCTTATCTTAACGCCCAAAGAGTATGCGCTGCTGTCGCGGCTGATGCTCAAAGCAGGCAGCCCGGTACACCGTGAAATCTTGTATAACGACATCTATAACTGGGATAACGAACCGTCAACCAATACCCTGGAAGTGCATATTCACAACCTGCGCGACAAAGTGGGGAAATCACGTATCCGCACGGTGCGCGGGTTTGGTTATATGCTGGTTGCCGTTGAGGAAAACTAAGTGAACCTTACGCGTTTTCTGCACAGACCGATGACCCTTCGTCAGCGTCTGATGCTGACCATTGGCTCTATCCTGCTGGTGCTGCAACTGATCAGCACCTTCTGGCTATGGCACGAGAGCACCGAGCAGATTGAGCTTTTCGAGCAGGCGCTGCTGGAGGACAGGAATAACGATCGGCACATCAGGCATGAGGTTCGCGAAGCGGTCGCCAGCCTGATCGTTCCCGCCGTGTTTATGGTCAGCCTGACGCTGCTGATCTGCTATCAGGCCGTCCGGCGCATCACCCGCCCGCTTGCCGACCTGCAAAAAGAGCTGGAAGCCCGCACGGCCGATAACCTGACGCCCATCGACATTCACAGCTCGACGATTGAAATTGAAGCCGTTGTCTCGGCGCTTAACCAACTGGTCACTCGCCTGACGACAACGCTGGAGAATGAACGCCTGTTCACCGCCGACGTCGCCCACGAGCTACGCACGCCGCTGGCGGGCGTGCGTCTGCATCTGGAACTGCTGGCGAAAGCGCACAACGTTAACGTCACGCCGCTGATTGCGCGTCTTGATCAAATGATGGACAGCGTTTCGCAGCTGCTGCAATTAGCACGCGTGGGGCAGTCGTTCTCATCCGGTAATTACCAGTCGGTGAAGCTGCTGGATGATGTGATCCTGCCCTCTTACGATGAACTGAACACCATGCTGGAAACACGCCAGCAGACGCTGCAACTGCCGGAAAGCACAGCAGACGCCACCGTGCGCGGCGATGCCACGCTACTGCGTATGCTGTTGCGTAATCTTGTGGAAAATGCGCACCGCTACAGTCCGAAAGGGTCAACCATCACCATTATCCTCAATAATGCGGAAAGCGACGCGATGATGGCCGTCGAAGACGAAGGGCCGGGAATTGATGAAAGTAAATGCGGGGAGTTAAGTGAAGCGTTTGTCCGCATGGACAGCCGCTATGGCGGTATCGGGCTGGGATTGAGCATCGTCTCCCGCATCACGCAGCTGCACCACGGGCAATTCTTTTTGCAAAACCGTGTGGGAACGACGGGAACCCGCGCGTGGGTGCTGTTGAAAAGAGATCAGTAAGTCGTGACCCAGACATACAGGAAACTACTGACAATCAGCATACTGAACAGGGTTGTCAGACTTTCATACATTCGCGTTTTCATCACACTCTCCTCCGATGGTCTGGAGGAGAGTATGCCTGACGAAGATTAAGCGAACATTAAGATTTGTCAGCCTGATAAACGCAGCCTGTAGGCCTGATAAGCGTAGCGCCATCAGGCAAAGGTGTTGCACCGTCTGTAGGCCTGATAAGCGCAGCGCCATCAGGCGGTGCGCTAAAGCTTACTCGTCAATACGCGGATGCTGCTGCACTAACCGCGAACGTTTAGCCTGCAACTCCTCAATCTCCTGATCGATATCTTCGATTTTCTGCTCGATATTATCGTAGTGCTCGCCAAGGATTTCTTTCGCTTCCTGGATATCCGAGGCCGCTGGCGTCGCCCCTTTCAGCGGACGGTTGGCGGTCTCTTTCATGGTAATACCGGTAATAAAACCGACGACCGCAATCGCCATCAGGTAATAGGCTGGCATCATCAGGTTCTGCGAGCTTTCCACCAGCCAGGCGGCCAGGGTCGGCGTCAGACCTGCAATCAGCACCGAGATATTAAACGCCGCCGCCAGCGCGCTGTAACGGATGTGCGTCGGGAACATCGCTGGCAGAGAAGAGGCCATCACCCCGGTAAAGCAGTTCAGGATCACCGCCAGCATCAGCAGACCGGCAAAAATCAGGCCGATAATATTACTGTTGATCAGAATAAAGGCCGGAATAGCCAGCGCAAACAGCGCGATACTGCCCATAATCACAAACGGACGACGACCGAAACGGTCACTGAGCAGCCCCATCACCGGCTGCACAAACAGCATCCCGATCATGATGGCGATAATAATCAGCACGCCGTGGTCTTCCGAGTAGTGCAGGTTATGCGACAGGTAGCTCGGCATATAGGTGAGCAGCATGTAGTAGGTCACATTGGTGGCAATCACCAGGCCGATACACGCCAGCAGGCTGCGCCAGTGTTTGGTTGCAATCTCTTTAAAGGAGACTTTTGGCCCTTCCTGCAAACCTTCGCGATCGCCCTGCTCCAGCTTATCCACATGCTGCTGGAAGGCCGGGGTCTCTTCCAGCGCATGACGCAGATAAAGACCTATGATCCCTAGCGGCAGTGCGATGAAGAACGGAATACGCCAGCCCCAGTCGAGGAAGTTCTCCTCGCCGACAACGGTGGAGATCAGCACCACCACGCCCGCGCCCAGCACGAAGCCCGCAATGGAGCCGAAGTCCAGCCAGCTTCCCATAAAGCCGCGTTTACGGTCCGGCGAGTATTCGGCGACAAAGATCGACGCGCCGGTATATTCGCCGCCGACCGAGAAGCCCTGCGCCATCTTACACAGCAGCAGCAGTATCGGCGCCCAGATGCCGATAGAGGCATAAGAGGGAATCAACCCGATACAGAACGTACTGATCGACATAATCACAATCGTGATGGCAAGAATCTTCTGGCGACCATATTTATCGCCGAGCATACCGAAGAATAAGCCGCCAAGCGGTCGAATCAGGAAGGGAACGGAGAAGGTGGCAAGTGCGGCAATCATCTGCACGCTGGGGTCAGCCCCCGGGAAAAACACTTTACCTAACGCGTAGGCGACAAACCCATAAACACCAAAATCAAACCACTCCATCGCATTACCCAGCGAGGCTGCGGTAATCGCTTTACGCAGTTTACCATCATCAATAATGGTCACATCGCGAAGCGTAATCGGTTTTACTTTTTTCCTTTTCAGCATAGCTGTCCTCGTAGACTAAGCCCTGTCTCGCTACATACTGCATTCATTGGCGCACAAAGCGCTAACGTCACCGTCGAGCGTTGGAATCGTGCGGGCACAATTCCTCGTAGAACAAGCGTAGCAGGTTTACTTACACTGACTGGTCAAGGTCTGTACAACCGAACCTGTTGACGCCTGATTGGGCGGTTAATGACCTCTTTACCCTACCAGTGTTTAAATTTGTGATCAACTTCACACATATATTGCCGTTTCGTCAGCGGGCGTAAATAAGGGCATTTTTATCTGTATTTTTACATTGTCAGCAAAGCGCATTATTGACAATAAATGAGAGGCGATTTCGTTATTCTTTTCGAAATATCACGTCCGTCACTATTATGCTGCTAGCAAAAAATACGCCATAACTCTTCACAAACAATTTACAGCATTTTTAATAATCATCGCGTTCCCTGGCCTTTACGCAAAATATGTGATGAAGATAACTAAAACAGTGTTTTATTTTGATTGAATCAATATTCCACTGAATGCAAGATAACACCCGACGCAACATCCCTGAGGATTGTGACAAACAGACGTATGCCACATTCGATTATGTATCACGCAGGGAGAAAGAGGGTTTCCCGCCGTTCTCTTTGTGAAATAACAAATTGAAATTAAATAATATTTATCGACTTGTCCGTTAGTTCCGCGCGACAAGATGTGAGGACTTTTATGAAAATTAAAGCCACGATTGAACGCATCCCTGGCGGGATGATGTTGATCCCTCTGCTGCTCGGCGCAATGTTAAATACCCTGGCCCCGGATACCGGCGCCTATTTTGGTTCATTTACAAAAGGCATGATCAGCGGCACCGTGCCAATTCTGGCCGTCTGGTTCTTCTGTATTGGCGCCTCGATTGATTTACGCGCTACCGGGACGGTATTACGTAAATCGGGTACGCTGGTTATTACTAAAATAGCCGTGGCGTGGGTGGTCGCGATGATTGCCGCCTCGTTTATCCCGGATACCGGTATTCAAACCGGCTTCTTCGCCGGTTTGTCCGTACTGGCGATCGTCTCCGCAATGGACATGACCAACGGCGGCCTGTACGCCAGCCTGATGAACCAGTACGGCACCAAAGAAGAGTCCGGCGCGTTCGTCCTGATGTCTCTGGAATCAGGCCCGCTGATGACGATGGTGATTCTGGGTTCCGCAGGCCTCGCCTCCTTCGAACCGCATCACTTTGTCGGCGCCGTGCTGCCGTTCCTGATTGGCTTCACATTAGGCAACCTGGACCACGACCTGCGCGCATTCTTCAGCAAAGCTACGCCGGTGCTGATCCCGTTCTTCGGCTTTGCGCTGGGTAACACCATTAACCTGAGCGTGATTGTCGATACCGGCCTGCTGGGTATCCTGCTGGGTGTCGCGGTTATCATTATTACCGGTATCCCGTTGATTATCGCAGACCGCGTCATTGGCGGCGGTAACGGCACTGCGGGCGTCGCGGCCTCCTCTGCGGCAGGCGCTGCGGTAGCTAACCCGGTGATCATCGCGCAGATTAACCCGGCGTTTGAACCCGTCGCCGCGTCCGCCACGGCGCTGGTTGCCGCCAGCGTGATTGTGACGGCGATTCTGGTTCCGATTATCACCGCCCTGTATGCAAAACGTTTCGGCAACGTCCCGGCGCCGGGCAACGCGGAGGCAAACCCAACGGAATCCCTCCATCACTAAACGTCATACGTCCCCTCTCAGCCCACGAGAGGGGACGGCGCAAAAATCTCCTCAATCATCGCATCCACCAGGCGCTGTGCCGAACACAGCCTTGGCATCCCCAACGCCACCGTCTGCCAGCGCTGGGTCACTGACCAGCACACCGGATGTTTATCGGGATCGCACCAGTCGCCAATCCAGCTCAACATGTCATTGTGCTCCCCCGCGCCGGCCACGGCGGGCGAATGAAGCCACTGATGGTAATAATGACGCGTGGTGGGCGCGGCGTGAATACTGTGCGCCAGATAATCGGTAGCCATCGCGCGCAAATTATCTTTCAGCATCGCGACCACTTCCATATTGCCCAACCGACAGGCATCGCCAAACGGCCCCCAGCGCAGCTCCTCCAGCGCGACAAAACAGCGCCCCGGCAATGACCAGCCGTCATAGGCTCCGGCGCGCCAGCGGGTAAAAATCTGCTCGCTGTGTTCGCCCGCCTGCACCGTCAATCCACGCCGGGTCAGCGCCTTCTCTTTATGTTCGCTGCGCCGGGCAAACCCGTCGCTCAGCGCCGCTAACTGCTGCGTGATGCCAGGAATAGCTTGCCCTCTGGGGCTTTCCGTCTGTTGCAGAAGGGTCAATTGCCGGGAAATGCGCGTCAGCGCCAGATGGCCGGGATCGAGCATCCCCGCCAGTTTTTCCACCAGCTTAAGACGCATCATCAGATGCTCATTGAATACGCCCGCCATGACCCAGGCGCGAAGCTGCGTCTGGCTCAGAATTTCTTGCGTCAGGCGTTCGCGAAAACGCTGCTGCTGTTGCAGGTTGCCGCCAGGTCGCTTCGGCTCTTCTCCCTGAACCAGATCGACCATAAACTTCGGGTGGATGCATTCCAGCATCCGTCCCGGGCCTTCCAGTAACACGTTCGTCATGAGTGCTCGGCTGCAAAAAGGGTCTGGATATCATCACGTAACAGGCGGGAATCTTCATGAATCCACCGGGTGGCGGAGATACTGTGCTGTAACTGTTGGCTCAGTCTGTTCACAACCGATTCATGTTGCTGGCGCGTCACCAGACTCTCGCGCAAGCTCTCCTGCAATCCCGACAGACACAACGAAAAATCGGCAAAAAAGGTCGCCATACCTGCCGTAACAGAAACATCGACCTGGGCATCTAAAGCTTTATGAATTTGTTGGAAGAAATGGCTGACATGCTGGATCAGAGTGTTATGCAATGCCGTTATATCAATGACATAGCGTGTCCTGGCTTCCACATAATCATTCCATCCCCAGTTCGGTTGATTCAGCCAGCGCGCAAAGGTGTCGCGCACGCCGCCCGCGCGAGGCGTGGCGCCTTCCGGCGGGTTCTCCTGAGCGACCGCCTCGCTAAACAACGGTTGAGTATTGAAGTTAAACATACTGGCATGAAACGTCGGGAAGCTGATTCGCGCCCGGAACCCCGCCTGGCTCAGATCGTCTTTTACCCGCGCTTCAATTGGCCGCATCGCGTCATTTAACACCCGGCTTAGCGTCGATTCGAGCTGTTCGAAGCGCAGCGCCAGATCGCGGCTAATGTTCTCCTGCGCCGCCAGTAATACCGCTTCGCATGACGCACGCATTTTGCTTAAAACGACCTGCGCCTGCCTTTCGTTATGCAGCACCAGCGTTTCGCCCTCGACCACCGCCTCCTGCTCAGGGGAAAGGGGATCGCGCGGCAGCCACGCCACTACGCTCTCTTCGCGAAAAAGCGGCGCGATGCGGTGCAAAATATCGGCCTGCTGCTGGCTCAGGAACGTGTTTGCCGCCTCCATCATCCGTTCAACTTCATGGCCGACCTCATCGCTCACGCGATCCTGGCTCACCTGAAGCTGTCGCATATCTTCTTCGACGCGGGAAATATTGACCTGCAACGCGTCATGCGCCACCGTCAGCCCGTGATAGCGAAAATCCAGATATTCACGCGCGCGCTGTGCGTAATTCAATAACTTATGCGACGCCGACCGAAGCGCATACAGTGAGGCGTTGGCGTAAGCGGCGTGAATCAGTCGCTGTACGGGCTGTTCAAATAGCGAATCTTCCCACAGCAGATCGGCGGCATGACGAATATGTTCGATATCATCAAGATCGGCACTCCGCCAGCGCCTGCCGAGCGCGGCCTCGGCAAAATCCTGCACCCAGCGCTGTTCCTGATGATCCGGCAACCGCCCGTGCACCCGCAGTTCGTGACGCGCGCGGTTCGCCAGATACCCCCACATGGAAGAGACCGGAAAAATTTGCCCGGGCGTAATGCTGCCATTCATCAGCGTGCCGGAAATCAGCGCGCGAACCTGTTCTTCATCGTCGCTGTTGCGGTCTTTCTGATCGAACTTATTCACCAGCGCGTACAGCGGCACGGATTTCCCCACCGCCGCAATGGCCTGGCGAACCTCTTCATCCGAAATGGATTTCAGTTGGGTGTAATCCATCACCGCCAGTACGGCAGAAGCGCGCGCCAGCTGTTCATTAAGCATCTTTTGCAGGTGCGGCTGCCCGGCTTCATTAGGGCCGGGCGTATCCAGTAGCGTCAGTTGCCCCGGATAGTTCTCCAGCCCCGCCAGATGCACAAACTCCACCTCAATCACCGGAATATGTTCAATCGCAGCATACGCCGCAAAAGGAAAATCGACCCCCAGCGCTTTTGACAAGCGCACCAGATCGTTCAGGCTTTTCAGACAGTGGAAGATGGGCTGCGCGCCCAGGTAATGACGCTCAAAAGCCACGCCCTTTTCAATTCGCTGGAGCAGCGCATTCATGTCTTTATCGATTTCCAGCACCTGGGTCAAATGCTGGCGATCGCACGCCTGCATACGCTGTTGCAGCGTTTGCATGAGCATATCAATCGGCGCGACGTGAGAAAAATGCAGCACCGGCTCTTTCTGCCCTGGCGTATGGCGAATCAGCGTCGGTAACGCCGTCATCGGCCGATTACGATTAGGTAAGACTTCGGTTCCGACAATGGCGTTAATTGTCGTCGACTTCCCTGCCTTCATCGTCCCGACAATCGCCAGCACCATCTCCAGGCGCGTTATTTTACGTAGCTCATTATTGAGCGTGCCGTGCTGAGCCTCCACGTCACGCCCGCTAACATACTGAGGCCGGGTATTTTCATTCCCTTCCCCATCTTCCTGAGCGACGCCATCCAGCGAAGCCACAGGCAGTTGTTGCAATAACCGGAGATGTTCCAGAGAAAGCAGCAACAATCTTTCCGCTTCCTGGCTTAATTCATATATTGTCTGTGTGTACATGGAAAATCTTTCCTTAACGCAAACTTTATTACTTTTATTTAGCCGGATGATTTTATTTGTTTGCTTTTCGGCTTTTATAATTACGTGTGGAAATAATTTTATTAAAATAACTTATTGTTAATATTAGAGATATTTTTATCAACCACACCTGTCTCTCTTACTGTGTAAAAGTAAGAGGGATAAAGATTTATAAAGCGTCTGGTCGTTCCTCTCACCTTATCTTAAATAGTAAAACGTAGCAATTTCCCTTAAAAAAATAGTCATGACATTTTTCTTACCCTGGCGGCAACCTTCAGCCACAGGTTGTCGTATCCTTAAATTGCGAGTAGTCCCGACAACGTTAAGGATTTTGTGTATAATTGCGGCCTTTTTCGGCAATCTGCCATTTTTTGGGCGCTTTTGCCCCTGCTGACTTTTTTGAGGAAATCGACATGTCATTACCCCATTGCCCACAATGCAACTCCGAATATACCTACGAAGATAACGGCATGTTCATCTGCCCGGAATGCGCCCATGAATGGAACGACGCAGAACCGGCGCAGGACAGCGACGAGCTGATCGTAAAAGATGCCAACGGCAACCTGCTGGCAGACGGCGACAGCGTGACCGTTGTTAAAGATCTGAAAGTAAAAGGCAGTTCTTCCATGCTGAAAATTGGCACCAAAGTGAAGAACATCCGTCTGGTTGAAGGCGACCACAACATTGATTGCAAGATCGATGGCTTTGGCCCGATGAAGCTGAAATCTGAGTTCGTGAAAAAGAACTGATTTTTCCAGGCCCGGTAAGGCGTTTACGCCGCCATCCGGCATTTATTGCCCGGTGGCGCTTCGCTTACCGGGCCTACGATAACTACACTTAACTGGCTTCTCTTACCTGAGGTCACGATTATGCCGTTAAGTCCCTACATCTCTTTTGCCGGTCACTGTGCCGACGCTATCGCGTACTATCACAAAACGTTAGGCGCGGAACTCCTCTATAAAATCACCTTCGGTGAAATGCCCCCGCCAGAGCAGGGCAGCGAAGACGGTTGCCCGTCAGGCATGCAATTCCCTGATACCTCCATCGCCCACGCCAACGTGCGCATTGCAGGCAGCGACATCATGATGAGCGACGCCGTCGCGTCGGGTAACGCGAGTTACTCCGGCTTTACGCTGGTGCTCGACACGCAGGATGTCGCCGAAGGGAAACGCTGGTTTGATAACCTGGCCGCACAGGGACAAATCGAAATGGACTGGCAGGAAACCTTCTGGGCGCACGGTTTCGGGAAAGTGACCGATCAATATGGCGTACCGTGGATGATCAATGTGGTGAAACAGCCGCAGCCGACAGAGTAAACCGACGGGAGGCGCGCCCTCCCGTGCTGTCATCGAAGCCCCTTCAATTCTTCATCGTCAAGTAACCATCCCTTAACTAAAACGTCACATTAATCCGCCACGATGGGGCCACTTTTTTAGGGAGGCCGCATCATGCAAACGGTTATTCGCGTCGAGAAACTCTCCAAAACGTTCAATCAGCATCAGGCGCTGCATGCGGTTGATCTGAACATCTCTTCCGGTGAGATGGTGGCTCTGCTTGGGCCTTCCGGTTCCGGCAAATCCACCCTTTTACGTCACTTAAGCGGTTTGATTACCGGCGATAAAGCGCCGGGCTGCCATGTCGAGCTGCTGGGCCGCACGGTACAGCGTGAAGGCAAACTGGCGCGGGACATCCGCAAAAGCCGCGCTCACACCGGCTACATCTTCCAGCAGTTCAACCTCGTGAACCGTCTGACCGTACTGGAGAACGTGCTGATTGGCGCGCTCGGCAGCACGCCGTTCTGGCGTACCTGTTTTAGCTGGTTCACCCAGGCGCAGAAGCAGCGCGCGTTACAGGCGCTGACCCGCGTCGGGATGGCGCACTTCGCGCATCAGCGCGTATCGACGCTTTCCGGCGGACAGCAGCAGCGCGTTGCTATCGCCAGGGCATTGATGCAGCAGGCGAAAGTGATCCTCGCCGATGAGCCGATCGCCTCGCTGGACCCGGAGTCGGCGCGCATTGTGATGGACACCCTGCGCGACATTAACCAGACCGACGGCATCACCGTGGTCGTCACGCTGCATCAGGTGGATTACGCCCTGCGCTACTGCGAACGCATTGTGGCGCTGCGTCAGGGGCATGTGTTCTATGACGGCAGCAGCCAGCACTTTGATAACGATCGTTTTGACCATCTCTACCGCAGCATGAACCGCGTCGAACAGAACGCGCAGGCTGCTTAACATCCCCACAATGAGGAATGGAAATGAGCTACAAAGCCGTTGCCGCGCTGGCGTTCACCAGCATGTTCAGCATCAGCACCTTGTTAAGCCCGGCACATGCGGAAGAACAGGAAAAAGCACTGAACTTTGGCATTATTTCGACCGAATCACAGCAAAACCTGAAGCCGCAGTGGGACCCGTTCCTGAAGGACATGGAAAAGAAACTGGGCGTCAAAGTGAACGCCTTCTTCGCGCCTGACTATGCGGGCATCATTCAGGGAATGCGCTTCAACAAAGTGGATATCGCCTGGTACGGCAACCTCTCGGCGATGGAAGCCGTGGATCGCGCTAACGGTCAGGTATTTGCCCAGACCGTCGCCGCAGACGGATCGCCGGGCTACTGGAGCGTGCTGATCGTAAACAAAGACAGCCCGATCAATAACCTGGACGATCTGATCGCCAAACGTAAAGATCTCACCTTCGGCAATGGCGATCCGAACTCCACCTCTGGCTTCCTCGTCCCCGGTTATTACGTCTTCGCCAAAAACGGCATCTCCGCCAGCGACTTCAAACGCACCGTTAACGCCAGCCACGAAACCAACGCGCTGGCCGTCGCCAACAAGCAGGTGGATGTCGCGACCAATAACACCGAAAACCTCGACAAACTGAAAACCTCCGCGCCAGACAAGCTGAAAGCACTGAAGGTTGTCTGGAAGTCGCCGCTGATCCCGGGCGATCCGATCGTCTGGCGTAAAAATCTCTCCGAAACCACCAAGGACAAGGTGTACGACTTCTTTATGAATTACGGCAAAACAGCGGAAGAGAAAACCGTGCTGGAACGCCTGGGCTGGGCGCCATTCCGCCCCTCCAGCGACCTGCAACTGGTGCCGATTCGCCAGCTGGCGCTGTTTAAAGAAATGCAGGGTGTGAAGGACAACAAAGGGCTGAACGAGAGCGAAAAAACCAGCAAAACCTCCGCGATTAAAGCGCAGCTGGACGATCTCGACCGCCTGACCGCCGCGCTGGGCGCGATGACCAGCGTCACCAAAGCGGTGCAGTAAACCTGATACCCGGTGGCGCTTCGCTTACCGGGCCTACGATGTTCTGTAGGCCGGATAAGGCGCAAGCGCTGCCATCCGGCAATAAACGACGCACGGAGCTAAACATGCAAAGCATCACCGTCGCCCCGCCAAAGCGTAGCTGGTTCTCGCTCCTGAGCTGGGCCATCCTTCTCGCCGTCCTGGTCGTTTCGTGGAAGGGCGCCGAAATGGCCCCGCTCACGCTAATTCAGGATTCCGGCAACATGGCGACCTTCGCCGCCGACTTCTTCCCGCCGGACTTCAGCCAGTGGCAGCACTATCTGGGCGAAATGGCCGTCACTCTGCAAATCGCCGTCTGGGGCACTGCGCTGGCGGTCATTCTGTCAATTCCCTGCGGCCTGATGTGCGCCGATAACCTCGTGCCGTGGTGGATTTACCAGCCGATGCGTCGCCTGATGGACGCCTGCCGCGCGATTAACGAAATGGTTTTCGCCATGCTGTTCGTGGTCGCCGTTGGTCTCGGGCCGTTTGCCGGGGTAATGGCGCTGTTTATCCACACCACCGGCGTGCTCTCCAAGCTGCTTTCTGAAGCGGTGGAAGCCATTGAACCCGGCCCGGTTGAAGGCATTCGCGCCACCGGCGCCAACAAAATTGAAGAGATCCTCTACGGCGTGCTGCCGCAGGTTATGCCGCTGCTCATCTCCTACTCGCTGTACCGTTTTGAGTCCAACGTCCGCTCCGCCACGGTGGTCGGCATGGTGGGCGCAGGCGGCATCGGCGTCACGCTGTGGGAAGCGATTCGCGGCTTTCAGTTCCCGCAGACCTGCGCCCTGATGGTGTTAATCATCATTACCGTCAGCCTGCTGGATTTCCTCTCCCAGCGTTTGCGTAAGCACTTTATCTGATTAGCGAGGCATTGATGGCTATGCACTTGTCTACACATCCGACCAGTTACCCAACGCGCTATCAGGAGATTGCCGCGAGACTTGAGCAGGAGCTTCGCCAGCATTACCGCTGCGGCGATTACCTTCCGGCGGAACATCAGCTTGCCGCCCGCTATGAGGTGAACCGCCACACGCTGCGCCGCGCCATCGACCAGCTCGTGGAGCGCGGTTGGGTGCAGCGTCGCCAGGGCGTCGGCGTGCTGGTGCTGATGCGCCCGTTCGATTACCCGCTCAATGCCCAGGCGCGCTTTAGCCAGAATCTACTGGAACAAGGCAGTCATCCCACCAGCGAAAAACTGCTGGCGGTGCTGCGCCCGGCATCCAGCCACATCGCCGATGCGCTGAGCGTCAAAGAGGGCGATAACGTCATCCACCTGCGCACCCTGCGCCGGGTAAATGGCATCGCCCTGTGCCTGATCGACCATTACTTTTCCGACCTCGCCCTCTGGCCGCTGTTGCAGGGCTTTAACCACGGTTCGCTGCATGACTACCTGCGCGAGCAGTGCGGTCTGGCGTTACAGCGCACCCAGACGCGCATCAGCGCCCGCCGTGCGCAGGCCAAAGAGAGCAAGGTGCTGGAAATTCCCAACATGGCGCCGCTGCTGTGCGTGCGCACGCTGAACCACCGTGACGGCGAAGAAAACGCGACGGAGTATTCCGTCAGCCTGACCCGCGCCGACATGATCGAATTCACTATGGAGCACTGACGGAATGCACTTCGATACCGCCACACGCCAGCGCTGGATGCGCGCGCTGGCTTACAGCAACGCCGACGCGCTTAACGTGAAAATGCAGGCGCTGAAACTCACGCCGGAATACGAACTGATTCGCGCCCCGGAAACCGGGCTGATGCAGATTCAGGCCCGCATGGGCGGCACCGGCAACCGCTTTTTCGCCGGAGATACCACGCTGACCCGTGCGGTGGTGCGTCTTAAGAGCGGCACGCTGGGCTACAGCTACCAGCTGGGGCGCAACAAACACCACGCCGAGCAGTGCGCCGTCATCGACGCGCTGTTGCAGGAGCACACTCACTTCCAGACCTTAATGGAAACCTTAATTGCCCCGCTGGAGGCGGAACGCGACGCACACATTACCGCTCGCCGCGCCGAAGTAAACGCCAGCCGGGTCGACTTCTTTACGCTGGTACGCGGAGATAACGCATGACCCTACAAACCGCCTTTACCCTGCCCGTTCAGGACGCGCAACAGAGTTTTCGTCGCCTGCTGAAGGCGATGAGCGAGCCGGGGGTGATTGTCGCCCTGCATCAACTGAAGCACGGCTGGCAGCCGCTGAATCTGGCCACCACCAGCGTATTGCTCACTCTGGTCGACGGCGACACCCCGGTATGGCTCGCGCCGTCCATCAACAACGACATTGCCAGTCAGAACCTGCGCTTTCACACCAGCGCGCCGCTGGTTGAACAGCCGCAGCAGGCCGCCTTTGCCGTCGCCGATGAACACATCAGCAGCGAGCAGCTAAACGCCCTTTCCGCCGGAAGCGCCGTCGCGCCGGAAACCAGCGCCACCCTGATCGTCCAGGTCGCCAGTCTGAGCGGCGGACGTATGCTGCGCCTGACCGGGGCGGGTATCGCCGAAGAACGCATGATTGCCCCGCAACTGCCGGAGTGCCTCATCCATGAACTGACTGAGCGCCCGCACCCGTTCCCGCTGGGGGTCGATCTCATCCTCACCTGCGGCGAGCGACTGCTGGCGATTCCGCGAACCACCCATGTGGAGGTGTGCTGATGTACGTAGCCGTCAAAGGGGGCGAAAAGGCGATAGCCAACGCCCACGCGTTGCAGGAAAACCGACGCCGGGGCGACGACACCCTCGCCGAACTGAGCGTGGCGCAAATCGAGCAACAGTTGAACCTGGCCGTGGATCGCGTGATGACCGAAGGAGGCATCGCCGACCGCGAACTGGCCGCGCTCGCCTTAAAACAGGCCAGCGGCGATAACATCGAAGCCATCTTCCTGCTGCGCGCGTACCGCACCACGCTGGCAAAGCTGGCGGTCAGTGAGCCGCTGAACACCGCAGAGATGCGTTTAGAGCGCCGTATTTCCGCCGTCTACAAGGATATTCCCGGCGGGCAGCTGCTGGGGCCGACCTACGATTACACCCATCGCCTACTCGATTTTACCCTGCTGGCGAACGGCGAAACGCCGCCGCTGCGTACCGCTGACGCCATGCAGGACGCCGCGCCGCACGTTTTTTCTCTGCTGGCGAACCAGGGGCTGGCGAAGCGTGAAGAAGACAGCGGCGCCGTGCCGGATGACATCACCCGCACGCCGCCAGTTTACCCTTGTTCGCGCTCCTCACGCCTGCAACAGCTGATGCGCGGCGACGAAGGGTATCTGCTGGCGCTGGCGTATTCCACGCAACGCGGCTACGGGCGCAACCACCCGTTTGCCGGTGAGATCCGCAGCGGCTACGTCGGGCTGGAAACGGTGCCGGAGGAGCTGGGATTTGCCGTGAACGTCGGCGAACTGCTGATGACGGAATGCGAAATGGTCAACGGCTTTGTCGCACCGGAAAACGACGCCCCGCACTTTACCCGCGGCTACGGACTGGTGTTCGGCATGAGCGAACGTAAAGCAATGGCGATGGCGCTGGTGGAAAGAGCCCTACAGGCACCCGAATACGATGAAACGGTCACGGGACCGGCGCAGGACGAAGAGTTCGTGCTGGCGCATGCGGATAACGTCGAGGCGGCGGGTTTTGTTTCGCACCTCAAACTCCCCCACTACGTCGATTTCCAGGCTGAACTGGAACTGCTCAAACGCCTGCAACAGGAGGCCGCCCGTGACGACTAACCTCTCCGGCTACAACTTTGCTTATCTCGACGAGCAAACCAAGCGCATGATCCGCCGCGCTATTTTAAAAGCGGTGGCGATCCCCGGTTATCAGGTGCCGTTCGGCGGGCGTGAAATGCCGATGCCCTACGGCTGGGGAACGGGCGGCATTCAGCTTACCGCCAGCGTGATTGGCGAGCCGGACATTCTGAAAGTGATCGACCAGGGGGCGGATGACACCACCAACGCCGTGTCGATCCGCAACTTCTTTAAGCGCGTAACCGGCGTGAACACCACCGAACGCACCGAAGACGCGACGCTGATCCAGACCCGTCACCGGATCCCGGAAACGCCGCTGACCGAAGATCAGATCATTATCTTCCAGGTGCCGATCCCTGAACCTCTGCGTTTTATCGAACCGCGCGAAACCGAAACCCGCACCATGCACGCGCTGGAAGAGTACGGCGTCATGCAGGTGAAGCTGTACGAAGATATCGCCCGCTTCGGCCATATCGCCACCACCTACGCCTACCCGGTGAAGGTCAATGACCGCTACGTCATGGACCCGTCGCCGATCCCGAAATTCGACAACCCGAAGATGAATATGATGCCCGCGCTACAACTGTTCGGCGCGGGGCGCGAAAAACGCATCTATGCCGTGCCGCCCTGGACCCGCGTGGAAAGCCTCGATTTCGACGATCACCCGTTCACCGTACAAACCTGGGATGAGCCCTGCGCCATCTGCGGTTCAACGCACAGCTATCTCGACGAAGTGGTGCTGGATGACACCGGCAAACGGATGTTTGTCTGCTCCGACACCGATTATTGCCGCCAACAGAGCGAGGCACTCAGCAAATGACGCAACCGCTGCTTTCAGTCAATAACCTGACCCATCTCTACGCGCCGGGCAAAGGCTTCAGCGATGTTTCTTTTGACCTGTGGCCTGGTGAAGTGCTGGGCATTGTCGGGGAGTCCGGTTCCGGCAAAACCACCCTGCTGAAATCGATCTCCTCACGCCTGACGCCGCAGTCCGGCGACATTTTGTACCAGAACCGTTCACTGTACGGCATGAGCGAAGCCGACCGCCGCCGCCTGCTGCGCACGGAATGGGGCGTGGTGCATCAGCATCCGATGGACGGACTGCGCCGCCAGGTCTCGGCGGGCGGCAATATCGGCGAACGCCTGATGGCCACCGGCGCGCGTCACTATGGTGAAATTCGCGCCACGGCGAAGCGCTGGCTGGAGGAAGTAGAAATTCCGGCCTCGCGCATCGACGACCTGCCGACCACTTTTTCCGGCGGGATGCAGCAGCGTTTGCAGATCGCCCGCAACCTGGTCACTCACCCGAAGCTGGTGTTTATGGACGAACCCACCGGCGGGCTGGACGTTTCCGTACAGGCAAAGCTGCTGGACCTGCTGCGCGGCCTGGTGGTGGAACTGGATCTGGCTGTGGTGATTGTCACCCACGATTTGGGCGTGGCGCGCCTGTTAGCAGACCGTCTGCTGGTGATGAAGCAGGGTCAGGTGGTGGAAAGTGGATTAACCGACCGCGTGCTCGACGATCCGCATCATCCGTATACCCAGTTGCTGGTGTCGTCGGTATTGCAGAACTGATTTTTTGTTTTGCCGGGTGGCGCTTTTTGTAGGCCGGATAAGGCGAAGCCGCCATCCGGCAATCAGAATTAAGAGGCCAAAATGATTCGCGTAGAAAACGTCAGTAAAACCTTTGTGCTGCACCAGCAAAATGGCGTGCGCCTGCCGGTGCTGCAAAACGCCTCTCTGGAGGTACAAAACGGTGAATGCGTGGTGCTGCACGGCCACTCCGGGAGCGGTAAATCGACGCTGTTGCGCTCGCTATATGCCAACTATCTGCCGGACGAAGGGCACATCCACATTCGTCATAGCGATGAGTGGATCGATCTGGTGCAGGCCCCGGCGCGCAAGGTGCTGGAAGTGCGTCGCTCGACGATCGGCTGGGTAAGCCAGTTTCTGCGCGTGATCCCCCGGATCTCCGCGCTGGATGTGGTGATGCAGCCGCTGCTGGATCTGGGCGTCGCCCGCGAAACGTGCGCCGCGAAAGCCGCGAACCTGTTGACGCGCCTGAACGTCCCGGAACGGCTATGGCATCTCGCGCCCTCCACCTTTTCCGGCGGCGAGCAGCAGCGCGTGAATATCGCGCGCGGGTTTATCGTCGATTACCCGATCCTGCTGCTTGATGAACCCACCGCCTCACTGGACGCCAAAAACAGCGCCGCCGTGGTCGCGCTGATTGAAGAAGCCAAAGCGCGCGGCGCGGCGATTGTCGGCATTTTTCACGATCAAACCGTACGCGATCGCGTAGCGGATCGTTTGCATCTGATGGGAACCACATCATGATTATCAACAACGTAAAGCTGGTGCTGGAAGACGAAGTGGTGCAGGGATCGCTGGAAATGCAGGATGGGATTATCCGCGCCTTTGCGGAAAGTCAGAGCCGTCACCCCGAGGCGCTGGATGGCGAAGGCGGCTGGCTGCTGCCGGGTTTAATTGAGCTGCATACCGATAATCTCGACAAATTCTTCACCCCGCGCCCGAAGGTGGACTGGCCCGCTCATTCCGCCATGAGCAGCCACGACGCGCTGATGGTCGCCAGCGGTATCACCACCGTGCTGGATGCCGTTGCGATTGGCGATGTCCGCGACGGCGGCGATCGCCTGGAAAATCTGGAAAAGATGATCAATGCCGTCGAAGAGACGCAGAAACGCGGTGTTAACCGCGCCGAACACCGTCTGCATCTGCGCTGTGAATTGCCCCATCACACCACCCTGCCGCTGTTCGAAAAGCTGGTGGATCGCGAGCCGGTAACGCTGGTCTCGCTGATGGATCACTCGCCGGGTCAGCGCCAGTTCGCTAACCGCGAGAAGTACCGTGAATACTATCAGGGCAAATATTCACTCAATGATGAGCAGATGGCCCACTACGAAGAGGAACAGCTTCAGCTTGCGGCGCGCTGGTCGCAGCCGAACCGCGCCGCCATCGCGCAGATGTGCCGCGAACGTCATCTCGCGCTGGCGAGCCACGATGACGCAACACCCGATCATGTGCTGGAATCGCACCAGCTTGGCAGCGTGATCGCCGAATTTCCCACCACGTTCGAGGCGGCAGAGGCGTCACGCAAGCATGGGATGAACGTACTGATGGGCGCGCCCAACATCGTGCGCGGCGGTTCGCACTCCGGCAACGTGGCGGCGCATAAGCTGGCAGAACTGGGGTTGCTGGATATCCTCTCCTCCGACTATTACCCCGCCAGCCTGCTCGACGCGGCATTCCGCGTGGCGAACGACGAAGCCAACACATTTACGCTGCCGCAGGCAATGCGCCTGGTGACACGCAACCCGGCGCGCGCGCTGAATCTCGACGATCGCGGCATCATCGCCGAAGGCAGGCGCGCCGATCTGGTGCTGGCGCACCGTAAAGGCGATCACATTCATATCGACCACGTCTGGCGTCAGGGTAAAAGGGTGTTCTGACTATGGGAAAACTGATCTGGCTGATGGGGCCGTCCGGCTCCGGTAAGGACAGTTTGCTGGCGGCGCTCCGCCAGCGGGAACATACGCAGTTGCTGGTTGCGCACCGCTATATCACGCGTGCGGCTAACGCGGGCAACGAGAACCATATTGCGCTGAGCGAGCAGGAGTTTTTCACTCGGGCAGGGCAAAATTTACTGGCGCTGAGCTGGCACGCTAATGGCCTGTACTACGGCGTTGGCGTGGAGATCGATCTGTGGCTGCACGCCGGTTTTGACGTGGTGGTTAACGGCTCACGCGCCCATCTGCCGCAGGCGCAGGCCCGCTACGGCAAAGCGCTGCTGCCCATCTGTTTACAGGTCTCTCCCGATATTTTGCGCCAGCGTCTACAGGCGCGCGGGCGTGAAAGCGAAACCGAGATTGCCGCTCGCCTGGCGCGCGCGGCCCGTTACGCCCCTTTTAACTGTCATATCCTCAATAATGACGGAAGTTTGCTACAGTCAGTCGATACCTTGTTAACGCTAATGGGCCGCCAGGAGAAAAGCCATGCCTGTCTGTGAACTACGCCGGGCCACGCCGGACGATACCGACGCGGTGTATCAACTGATCTGCGAACTGAAACAAGCGGAGTTCGATCGCCAGGCCTTTCGCGCCGGATTTGCCTCAAATTTGCAGGATCGCACGATACGCTACCAGCTGGCGCTGCGCGACGGGCAGGTTGTCGGGATGATCGGTCTGCATATGCAGTACCACCTGCATCACGCTAACTGGATCGGGGAGATCCAGGAACTGGTGGTGATGCCGCAGGCGCGGGGTCTGAAAGTCGGCAGCCGGTTGCTGGCATGGGCGGAAGAAGAGGCCCGCCAGGCCGGCGCGGAGATGACGGAGCTGTCCACCAGCGTGAAACGCCATGATGCGCACCGGTTTTATCTGCGCGAGGGGTATGCGCAAAGCCATTTTCGTTTTACCAAAGCGCTTTGAGGTGACTAATGAGCCTGACGATTACGCTAACAGGAACCGGCGGCGCACAGGGCGTGCCAGCATACGGCTGCGATTGTCTCGCCTGCCGTCGGGCACGCTTACAGGAGCAGTATCGCCGCCGCCCCTGTAGCGGCGTCGTCAAATTCAATGACGCGGTAACGCTGCTTGATGCGGGCCTGCACGATCTTACCGATCGCTGGCCCGCCGGATCTTTTCAGCAGTTTCTGCTCACGCATTATCATATGGATCATGTTCAGGGGCTGTTCCCCCTGCGCTGGGGCGTGGGCGCCGCGATTCCAGTTTATGGTCCGCCGGATGAACAGGGCTGCGACGATCTGTTTAAACATCCAGGCATCCTTGATTTCAGCCACACCGTCGAACCGTTTGTGGTCTTCGATCTCCAGGGATTACAGGTAACGCCGCTGCCGCTTAACCATTCAAAACTGACGTTTGGCTATCTGCTGGAATCTGCGCACAGCCGCGTCGCGTGGCTGTCGGACACCGCAGCGCTGCCGGATAAGACAGTAAAATTTCTGCTGAATAACCAGCCGCAAACGATCGTCATCGACTGTAGTCACGCGCCACGCGCGGAAGCGCCACGTAATCACTGCGATGTAAACACGGTTATCGCGCTCAATGAGGTGATTCACTGCCCACGGGTCATCCTCACCCACATCAGCCACTCGTTCGACGTATGGCTGATGGATAACCCCCTGCCGGGCGGCATTGAAGCCGGATATGACGGAATGGAGATTGTGCTGGAGTAGCCTTACGCCGGATGGCGGCGCATTGCGCCTTATCCGGCCTACGATTGTCGCGCGGTTAACGATCGTACTCGTCTTCCATTCTGCGCTCTTCATCTTCCAGTTGACGACGTTCTTGATCGAGCTGGCGTTGGCGATCGTCCAACTGGCGACGCCGATCTTCAAACTGACGGCGTCTGTCATCATATTGTCTGCGACGATCGTCGCTTATCTGGCGCTGCCACTCTTCATCACGGCGGTCATCCTCATAATCCCGCCCGTTGTCAGATTTATACGCGTCATTGATCGCCTGCTGAATATTACCGATGGTGTCATCAACAATATCGGCGTGCGCAGGAAGCGTCGTCAGCGACAACAGGCCCAGAGCAATGAGCGTAGAATAGCGTTTCATAAAACCAGCCTCGCAGAGATCTTCCCCTCACGGTAGCGAATGGCCTGTTCGACGTGTAGCGGAGGAATCTCAAACCCGGTAAGGCGCGGTCGTTTCCATTAGCTGGTTTGCGCGCTGTTTGTCCTCTGCAACCAAAACAACGCCATGACATTTTTGATCCGGCGAGATGCTCCAGATACGCTCCTCAGGGATACAACCGCCATCATAAATTACCTTTGTACCGTCATATGGCCAGAATGCGCCCAGTTCCGTATCTAATACGAAAACCGCGATCTGATCGGACTCGCGAGCGATCTTCTGCCAGAGCATCTTTCCACCGTCATACTGTTCAAAATCACTGATCAAGGTGATGCCACACTTCAGGATCAGCGCTTCGTACAAACGCGTGGCTAATCCCTTATCACGCTCAGCCGGATCAACACATACCCCTTCAGCCTGAAGAACATGTGTATCTTCCCAGCATCGTTCTACGGCAACGATATCTCTGCCTAAAGCGGATTTATACTGCAAATCAAGCGCAGCAATAACGCGATGGCGAGGCACGCCTTCAAACATCTCAACATCCGCTTCAATAATCGCTGCTCGCGGAGTCTGTCTATCATAAATAACATGCAAAACGCGCCCTGAAAGCGCAAATTCTTCCACGACATTAAAAGCGCGGGCGACGGTCATTGGGCTGTAAGTTGTCGGCATCACAATCATCTGTGAGTCACCTCTTGTCAGTACCGGCATAATTCCCTTTATATCCTAATCAGGCAGTATTTGCGCAGATTAGCATCACCGGTTTTGCCTTCGCTCTTGATGAATTCCTAAACCCTTCAGGGGCGTTGATTTTCTGATACTCGCTCGCAAATCAAATGAAAGAACATGAAAAATCTCATTTGCCCTGCTGTTCTATCGCCATAATCGCCTCCACGCGCTTTTGATGGCGCCCCCCTTCAAACCCCGCATCCAGCCAGGCATCCACGATCATTTTTGCCAGCTCCAGCCCAACAACCCGCGAGCCAAAAGCCAGCACGTTGGTATCATTATGCTGGCGCGAAAGCTGTGCCGAATAGGGTTCGCTGCAAACGACGGCGCGGACTCCGGCAAACTTGTTTGCCGTTATCGAAATCCCCACACCGGTGCCACACACCAGAATACCGCCATCAACCTCGCCAGAGACAACGGCTTGTGCCACCTCGCTGGCATAATGCGGGTAATCCGTGCGCTCCGGCGACCAGGTTCCCTTATCAATCACCGTAATACCGCGCTGGGTTAAGTGCGTCAAAATATCCTGTTTCAGGATAAAACCAACGTGATCACAGCCAAATGCTATCTTTTTCATACTCATTCTCGCCCCGGTCAAACTTTACGAATAAAAAATATTTGTGATTTAAATGAATTTAAAAGAACAATAAATCGACAGAAAGACGCTGTATGGGCCTGTTCTACACACCTCCGTTCGGCAAAGCAAGAGCGACAAATACCCGACCTTGATGCTTACACAGGCTGCGCCTGAACAAGTCAAAACTATAATTCATTGTTTTATATTGACTTATTTTCATTCCGTATTTTTATCAACGTTATTAAATTCACAAAATGACAAACTTTATAAATTTAACTATTTTGTGAAGTAGTCAGCATCTTTTCTGTTCCTGCTGTGGTGATATAGTGGCGTCTTCATTTCAAGGACAAGAGAACGTAATGAGTCAGTCAGAATTTGATTCAGGGCTTCCAAACGGCATCGGGCTTGCGCCTTACCTGCGCATGAAGCAGGAAGGCATGACGGAGAACGAGAGCCGTATCGTCGAGTGGTTACTCAAGCCGGGTAATCTCAGTAGCGCGCCAGCCATTAAAGATGTCGCAGAGGCGCTGGCGGTATCTGAAGCCATGATTGTTAAGGTATCGAAACTGCTGGGATTCAGCGGGTTTCGCAACTTACGCAGCGCGCTGGAAGACTATTTTTCTCAGTCTGAGCAGGTATTGCCTGCCGAACTGGCCTTTGATGAAGCGCCGCAGGATGTGGTGAATAAGGTATTCAACATTACCTTGCGCACCATTATGGAAGGTCAGTCAATCGTCAACGTGGATGAGATTCATCGCGCCGCACGCTTCTTTTATCAGGCGAAGCAGCGTGATTTGTATGGCGCTGGCGGGTCGAATGCCATCTGCGCAGACGTACAGCATAAGTTCTTACGCATCGGCGTGCGCTGCCAGACTTACCCGGACGCGCACATCATGATGATGTCCGCATCGCTATTAAAAGAAGGCGATGTCGTGTTGGTAGTGACCCATTCCGGGCGCACCAGTGATGTAAAAGCCGCGGTTGAACTGGCGAAAAAGAATGGTGCCAAAATTATCTGTATCACCCATAGCTACCATTCACCTATCGCCAAATTGGCTGACTATATTATTTGTTCGCCAGCACCAGAAACACCTTTATTAGGGCGTAATGCTTCCGCACGCATATTACAACTCACTCTACTGGATGCATTTTTTGTTTCCGTCGCCCAACTGAATATCGAACAGGCAACCATTAATATGCAAAAAACTGGCGCAATTGTTGATTTCTTTTCACCAGGCGCGCTGAAATAAAATGCTCGTTGCTCTCATTTTCGGGAGCAACACCCTACACTGAGAATACTGCTATGAATAAATATCTGAAATATTTCAGCGGTGCGGCTATGGGCTTAATGTTGTCCACCAGCGCATTTGCCGCCGCCGAATATGCCGTAGTATTAAAAACATTATCCAATCCATTCTGGGTGGATATGAAAAAAGGTATTGAAGATGAAGCAAAAACGCTGGGCGTCAGCGTCGATATTTTTGCCTCGCCTTCGGAAGGCGACTTTCAGTCTCAGTTGCAGCTATTCGAAGATCTCAGCAATAAAAATTACAAAGGTATCGCCTTTGCGCCATTATCCTCAGTAAACCTGGTGATGCCCGTCGCCCGCGCGTGGAAGAAAGGGATTTATCTGGTCAATCTCGATGAAAAAATCGATATGGATAACCTGAAAAAAGCGGGCGGTAACGTCGAAGGGTTTGTCACTACCGATAACGTCGCCGTAGGCGCCAAAGGCGCGGAGTTCATTATTGAAAAACTGGGCGCCGAGGGCGGTGAAGTCGCCATTATTGAAGGTAAAGCCGGTAACGCCTCCGGCGAGGCGCGCCGCAATGGCGCAACCGAGGCTTTCAAAAAGGCAAGCCAAATCAAGCTGGTCGCCAGCCAACCCGCAGACTGGGACCGAATCAAAGCGTTAGACGTTGCCACCAACGTGCTGCAACGCAACCCGAATATCAAAGCGATTTATTGCGCTAACGACACCATGGCGATGGGCGTCGCCCAGGCCGTGGCTAACGCCGGGAAAAGCGGAAAAGTGCTGGTAGTGGGTACAGACGGTATCCCGGAAGCCCGCAAAATGGTGGAGGCCGGACAGATGACGGCGACCATCGCTCAGAACCCTGCGGATATCGGCGCGACAGGGCTCAGGCTGATGGTTGATGCCGCGAAATCAGGCAACGTGATCCCGCTGGATAAAGCGCCGGAATTTAAGCTGGTCGACTCCATCCTGGTCGCAAAGTAAGTCCGTAAATAGGCCGGATGGCGACGCGAAAGCCTCTTATCCGGCCGACCCGAACGTAAGCCTGATAAGCGTAGCGCCATCAGGCAATGGCACTGATTTAGTCAATATTTTTCTTACACAAAATCATTCGAGATGCATCGAGGCGGCAACTGAGTAAATCCCCAGGAGCTTACATAAGTAAGTGACTGGGGTGAGCGAAGACAGCCAACAAAGAGGCAGCTTGAAGGATGAAGTGTAAAAGAGGTTAATTATGGTCACGCCATATATCTCGATGGCGGGGATCGGCAAATCCTTTGGTCCGGTTCACGCATTAAAATCGGTTGATTTAACGGTTTATCCTTATGAAATACACGCATTATTAGGAGAAAATGGCGCCGGTAAATCAACGTTGATGAAGGTTCTGTCGGGAATACATGAACCGACCAAAGGCACCATTACGATTAATAACGTTAATTACGACAAGCTGGATCATAAATTAGCGGCACAACTCGGCATTGGCATTATTTATCAGGAACTCAGCGTGATTGATGAATTAACCGTGCTGGAGAATTTATATATTGGTCGTCATCTGACGAAAAAAGTCTGTGGCGTCAATATTATTGACTGGAAAGAGATGCGCGTACGGGCCGCCATGATGTTGCTGCGCGTCGGTTTAAAAGTCGATTTAGACGAAAAGGTGGCGAATTTATCCATCAGCCATAAGCAAATGCTGGAAATCGCCAAGACGCTGATGCTCAACGCCAAAGTGATCATCATGGACGAACCCACCTCCTCGCTCACCAATAAAGAGGTGGACTACCTGTTTCTGATCATGAACCAGCTACGCAAAGAGGGCACCGCCATCGTCTACATCTCGCATAAGCTGGCGGAAATTCGCCGCATCTGCGACCGCTATACGGTGATGAAAGACGGCAGCAGCGTTTGCAGCGGGATGGTGAGCGACGTCAGCAACGACGATATCGTCCGCCTGATGGTTGGCCGCGAACTGCAAAACCGCTTTAACGCCATGAAAGAGAGCACCGGCAATATCGAGCGCGATACGGTATTCGAGGTGAAAAACGTCACCAGCCGCGACAAGAAAAAGGTTCGCGATATCTCCTTTAGCGTCAGCCGGGGCGAAATTTTAGGCTTCGCCGGACTGGTCGGCTCCGGGCGCACCGAGCTGATGGATTGCCTGTTCGGCGTCGATAAACGCGCAAGCGGCGAGATCCGTCTGAACGGGAAAACCATCTCCCCGCGCTCACCATTAGACGCGGTGAAAAAAGGGATGGCTTACATCACCGAAAGCCGCCGGGATAACGGCTTCTTCCCCAATTTCTCTATCGCCCAGAACATGGCGATCGGCCGCAGCCTGAAAAGCGGCGGCTTTAAGGGGGCGATGGGCCTGTTCCACGAAGGCGACGAGCAGCGTACCGCCGAAGCGCAGCGCGAACTGCTGGCGCTGAAGTGTCATTCCGTTAACCAGAACATCACCGAACTCTCCGGCGGAAACCAGCAGAAAGTGCTGATTTCCAAATGGTTGTGCTGTAGCCCGGAGGTGATCATTTTCGACGAGCCGACCCGTGGTATCGACGTCGGTGCGAAAGCCGAAATTTATAAAGTGATGCGCCAGCTGGCGGACGACGGAAAAGTCATCCTGATGGTGTCATCTGAACTTCCTGAAATTATCGCCGTCTGCGACCGCATCGCCGTGTTCTGCGAAGGACGACTGACGCAAATCCTGACCAATCGCGATGACATGAGCGAAGAGGAGATTATGGCATGGGCATTACCACAAGAGTAAAAGGTGACGTGAACGGGAAGAAACCGTTCAACTTTGCGCTGTTCTGGGATAAATACGGCACCTTCTTCATTCTGGCGATTATCGTCGCCATCTTCGGTTCGCTGTCGTCAGAATATTTTCTGACCACCAACAACATCACCCAGATTTTTGTCCAGAGTTCGGTAACGGTGCTGATCGGCATGGGTGAATTTTTTGCCATCCTGGTCGCCGGTATCGACCTCTCCGTCGGGGCGATTCTGGCGTTGTCCGGGATGGTGACGGCCAAACTGATGCTGGCAGGCGTCGATCCGTTCTTTGCGGCGCTGATTGGCGGCGTGCTGGTCGGCGGTGCGCTGGGGGCGATTAACGGCTGCCTGGTGAACTGGACCGGCCTGCATCCGTTCATTATCACCCTTGGCACTAACGCGATTTTCCGTGGTATCACGCTGGTGATTTCCGACGCCAACTCGGTATACGGCTTCTCATTCGACTTCGTGAACTTCTTCGCCGCCAGCGTGTTAGGTGTTCCCGTACCGGTCATCTTCTCGCTGATTGTCGCGGTGATCCTCTGGTTCCTCACTACTCGGATGCGGCTTGGGCGCAACATCTACGCGCTCGGCGGCAACAAAAACTCGGCGTTCTATTCCGGGATTGACGTGAAGTTTCACATCCTGGTGGTGTTTATCATCTCCGGCATTTGCGCGGGACTGGCGGGCGTGGTTTCTACTGCGCGACTCGGCGCCGCAGAACCCTTAGCCGGAATGGGTTTTGAAACCTACGCCATCGCCAGCGCCATCATTGGCGGCACCAGCTTCTTCGGCGGCAAGGGGCGCATCTTCTCGGTGGTGATTGGCGGCTTAATCATCGGCACCATCAACAACGGTCTGAATATTTTGCAGGTACAAACCTATTACCAGCTGGTGGTGATGGGCGGATTAATTATCGCGGCTGTCGCCCTTGACCGTCTTATCAGTAAGTAAGGAATGATCATGAAAATCTCTCCCTCTTTAATGTGTATGGATCTGCTGAAGTTTAAAGAACAGATCGAATTTATCGACAGCCATGCAGACTATTTTCATATTGATATTATGGACGGCCACTTTGTGCCGAATCTGACGCTGTCCCCCTTCTTCGTCAGCCAGGTCAAGAAACTGGCGAGCAAACCTCTTGATTGTCATCTGATGGTGACGCGTCCGCAGGACTATATTGGTCAACTGGCGCGCGCCGGTGCGGATTTCATCACGCTGCACCCGGAAACCATCAACGGTCAGGCATTCCGTCTGATTGACGAAATCCGCCGCCACGGTATGAAAGTGGGCTTGATTCTCAACCCGGAAACACCGGTTGAGGCGATGAAATACTATATCCATAAGGCTGATAAAGTGACGGTGATGACCGTCGATCCCGGCTTTGCCGGGCAACCGTTCATCCCGGAAATGCTGGATAAAATCGCCGAGCTGAAAGCCTGGCGCGAGCGTGAAGGGCTGCATTACGAAATTGAAGTGGATGGTTCCTGCAATCAAGCCACCTACGAAAAATTGATGGCGGCAGGCGCGGATGTCTTTATCGTCGGCACCTCCGGGCTGTTTAACCACGCGGAGAATATCGACGACGCATGGCAAGTAATGACGGCGCAGATCCTGACGGCGAAAAACGAGGTACTGCCTCATGCAAAAACAGCATAGCGTTGTGGCGGGTGTGGATATGGGGGCAACCCATATCCGTTTTTGCCTGCAAACGGCAAGCGGTGAGACTCTGCACTGTGAGAAACAGCGTACGGCGGAGGTGATCGCGCCCGGCGTGGTGGCCGGTATTGCACAGATGATTAGCGAACAGATCGCACGCTACGAGGCGCGCTGCCGTGGTCTGGTGATGGGATTTCCGGCGCTGGTCGGCAAAGACAACCGCACCATCATTTCGACACCCAATTTGCCGCTGCAACCTGAAGAAGTGCATGACCTCGCGGGAAAACTGGAGGATGCGCTGGGCTGCCCGGTCGCGTTTTCCCGCGACGTTAACTTACAGCTGTCGTATGACGTCGTGGAAAACCATCTCACACAGCAGCAGGTGCTGGCCGCCTACCTCGGCACGGGAATGGGCTTCGCGGTGTGGATGAACGGCGCGCCCTGGACCGGAGCGCATGGCGTGGCGGGCGAACTGGGGCACATTCCCCAGGGCGACATGACGCAGACCTGTGCCTGCGGCAATCCAGGTTGCCTCGAAACGGTCTGTTCCGGGCTGGCGCTGAAACGCTGGTACGAACAACAGCCACGGGATTTCGCGCTGGACGCACTGTTTGTCCACGCCGGAGAGGCGCCATTCGTCCAGGCGCTGCTGGAAAGCGCCGCCCGCGCGATTGCCACCAGCATAAATCTGTTCGATCCCGATGCGGTGATTTTGGGCGGCGGCGTGATGGATATGCAGGCTTTCCCGCGCGAACAATTAATTACCCTGATCCAAAAATACCTGCGCCGACCGTTGCCGTATCAGGCCGTACGTTTTATTGCCGCCTCGTCCTCCGCGTTTAACGGCGCGCAGGGCGCGGCAACGCTGGCGCGCTGCCGTTTTCTGTCGTCGCGGTGATATCGCGACGCTTATCAGGCCTGCACATGCGCCGCCCGCAGCGCCTGCGCGAGCTGCGCCCGGGTAAACGGTTTACGCAGCAGCGCCACATCCGGTAGCGCGGGGTTATGCGCCGGGCGTAAATCCTGCCCGCTGATAAGCAGCAGCGTCAGGCGGGGATAATGCTTGCGGGCATGGTTGATCACCTCCACACCGCTCAGACTGCCTGGCAGCATTAAGTCGCTGATAAGAACATCAATCTCGCCGGATGACGCCAGCATCTGCATCGCCTGCTCGCCGTTGGCGGCCTCCAGCGTCAGATACCCCAGCAGATGCAGTTGCTCGCACAACGTCTGACGAACATCCGCCTCATCTTCCAGTACCAGCACCAGTTTCTCGTCGCTGGCGGTACTTTGCACCGCAACCGGCTCCAGGTTTGCCACCGCAGGCGCGATGGCGCGGGGAAGCTGCAATCTGACCGTCGTCCCCTGCCCCGGCGCGCTCTCAATTTCGACACGACCGCCTGACTGGCGCACAAAGCCGTAAACCATCGATAACCCAAGCCCGCTGCCGCTGCCGGTCTGTTTGGTGGTGAAGAACGGTTCGAACACCTGCGCTTTCACCTCCTGCGACATACCGCAACCGTGATCGATCACTTCCAGCGCCACCATATCCTGACGACGTCCGTCACTGCGCGTAACCCGCTGATTCCAGGTGCGGATTTTGATCGTCCCTGTCTGCCCTTCCATCGCATCGCGGGCGTTCATCACCAGGTTGATGATCGCGTTCTCCAGTTGACTGACGTCTATCCATGCGGCCCAGGCGGGCGACTGGGCTTCTATCTCCAGCGTCAGCGTGGCCGGTAGCGAGTGACGCATCAGTTCGCTCAGGTTTTCCAGCAGCGTTTTCAGTTCCACCGAGTGCGGGTGCAGCGACTGTTTACGGGAGAATGCCAGCAGGCGTTGCGTCAGCAGCGCCCCGCGCTCGGCGGCCTTCAGCGCGCGGGTAATGCGCAGCGCATCCGGCGAGTCGGGGCTGACCAGTTCCAGACTGCCGATAATCACCGCCAGCAGATTGTTAAAATCATGCGCCAGCCCGCCCGTCAGTTGCCCTACCGCTTTCAGTTTCTGGCTGTGCAGCAGCGCCTCTTCCAGCCCCTGACGCTCCGTTCGGTCGATCTCCATCTGGGAGGTCTTTTCTTTCAGCAGGCGGGAGGTGCGCTCCAGCGACGCCGTATTGCGGGCAAAAACGTTAAACGCGCGCGCCAGTTCCCCCAGCTCGTCCCGCCGCTGCAAGGCGGGGACGCTGACATCCGATTCGCCGTGCGCCAGCCGGGTCATGGCGCGCGAAATCGCCGTCAGGTTAGAACCGAGGTTGCGGTAGATATACCACCCGGCAAAGCCGGTAATCACCACCGCCAGCAGGGCGAAGGTCATGATAAACAACGCGCCGGAGCGCAATTCCTGATGGCTTTGCGCCACCCGCTGTTCTGAGATGATCGCCACCTGCGCCGCATACTGATTGATGTCGCTGTTTAAAATCGCCACCAGCGCTTTGATGTGGAACATGTACCAGCTGATGGCCAGGTCGCTTTGCTCCAGCGCCGCCGAGAGCGGTTCAAGTTTGCGTAACTCCTGGTTAAAGTCAGACAGAATCACGTTCACCAGCGGATCGGCATGTTGCTCAGGCAGGGCTCGCATCACGCCATCCAGCTGTTTAATGACGGCGCGCGGCGTCGGCGTTTCGATGGCGGCGCGAATCAGGCGATCCATTTGACTGAACAACGCCGCATCCTGCGCCGCATCAAGCTGTTGCAGATGACGCAGGTAACTCTGATTCTGATACAGCGAACTCAGCAGCGTATTACGTTCCAGATGCCGCCGCTGCCCGCGTTGCAACATGCCCGCCACACTGGTCTGCAACTCGTTGCTGCGTTGAATAATGCGGGCCACCAGCCCCGGTTCCTGCTGTGCCAGCGGGGCGGTCGCCAGCTGTTCGAGTGAATGCCTGAGCGCCCGCTGAGTCTCCTGCAACCGCTCCGCTTCGCCCTTGTACTCCAGCGCGCCGACCACCTGCGACAGCCGCACCGCTGCCGTCGCCACGTTCGCCGTATCGCGCGCCAGGTTCATACTGCCGGTCATGTCATCGACGGTTTGCTGCTGCACCTGCTCCTGTATTTGACTCGCATGCTGAAAACCCAGCACCGCCACGCCGCTCACCATCAGCGTCACCGCCACTACCAGCAGATTAAAAAACAGCAGTCGCCCGCGCGCACTGGCGAAAAAGTGACGTCTGTGCTGCGGCATATCACGCTCCATGAAGAAAAATCGCAATATGACAAATATGAACGGCTTCTGACATTTTGCATTTACTTTCCTGTGATGGAGTGCTGATATCGCTAACCCCGCAGGAGATCCGCCATGAGCAGGACACCGGTTCTGGAGATGCGCAATATTGCCAAAGCGTTTGGCAAATTTTACGCGCTGAAAGGGGTCGATCTGACGGTATACCCCGGTGAAATCCACGCGCTGATGGGCGAAAACGGCGCCGGTAAAAGCACCCTGATGAAGATTCTCGCCGGTGCGTATACCGCCACCAGCGGCGAGATTCTGATCGACGGTCAGCCCTTTCATATTCGTGGGCCGAAAGATGCCCTGAGCGCAGGCATCACTCTGATTTATCAGGAGATGCAGCTTGCGCCTAACCTTACCGTCGCCGAAAATATTTTCCTCGGCAGCGAACTGTCGCGCGGCGGCATCGTGCAGCGTAAAGAGATGGTGTTGCAGGCGCAAAAGGTCATCGACCGGCTCGGCGCGCAGTTTAAAGCCAGCGATCGGGTAATGCGGCTGACCATCGCCGAACAGCAGCAGGTAGAGATCGCCCGCGCCCTGCATCGCAACAGCCGTATTCTGGTGATGGATGAACCTACCGCCGCCCTCTCATCTCGTGAAACCCACCGTCTGTTTGAGCTGATCATGCGCCTTCGCGATGAAGGGATGGCGGTTATCTATATCAGCCACCGTATGGCGGAGGTGTATGAGCTGTCCGATCGCGTCAGCGTCCTGCGCGACGGACAGTACGTGGGCAGCCTCACCCGCGACAAACTCAACGCGTCCGAACTGGTGCGCATGATGGTGGGGCGTCCGTTAAGCGACCTGTTCAACAAAGAACGCGACATCCCGCTCGGTAAACCGCGCCTGAACGTTCATCACCTTACCGACGGCGGTAAAGTGCAGCCGTGCAGCCTGCTGGTACGTTCCGGCGAAATCGTCGGCCTGGCCGGGCTGGTCGGCGCCGGGCGTTCCGAACTGGCGCACCTGATTTTCGGCGTGCGTAAAGCCACCGGCGGGATGATCGAGGTGGATGGCGAGCCGGTGGTGATCCACTCCCCGCGTGAAGCCATTGAGCACGGTATTGGCTACCTCACCGAAAACCGCAAAGAACAGGGGTTGTTTTTAGAACTGGCGGCGGCGGAGAACATTACGATGGCGACGCTGGAGCGCGACGCCAACTGGGGGATGCTGAACCGTAAAAAAGCCCAAAGCATCTCCGATGACGCCATTCAGTTGCTCAACATTCGCGTGCCGCATGCCCAGGTTCGCGCCGGAGGTTTGTCCGGCGGCAATCAGCAAAAGCTTCTGATCTCACGCTGGGTCGCCATCGGCCCGCGCATTCTGATTCTCGACGAACCAACGCGCGGCGTGGATGTCGGCGCGAAAAGCGAGATCTATCGCATCATGAACGAAATGGCGCGTAAGGGCGTGGCGATCCTGATGATCTCCAGCGAATTGCCGGAAATCGTCGGCATGAGCGATCGCGTCTACGTCATGCATGAAGGCAGCATTGCCGGGGAATTGTACAGCCAGGACATTACACAGGAAAACATCATGCGGCTGGCGACCGGCGTAAACGACTCCCACCTTGAGGCGGTGAAATCATGAATAACCCAACCACTCCCCAGCAGGTGGCGAAGTCCGCCTCCGCAAAAAAGATGTTGATGAGCGATCTGATGCAAACGGTCGGTATTTTACCGATTTTAGTGCTGATCGTGGCGGTATTTGGCTTTATCGCACCTAACTTTTTCACTGAAAGCAACCTGCTGAACATCACCCGCCAGGCGTCGATCAACATCGTGCTGGCAGCGGGGATGACGTTCATCATTCTGACCGGCGGCATCGACCTCTCCGTGGGGTCGATTCTCGGCACCACCGCCGTGGCGGCGATGGTGGTCTCTCTGATACCGGAGTTCGCCATGCTGTCGATTCCGGCGGCGCTGATGCTCGGCCTGGGGCTGGGGCTGATTAACGGCGCGCTGGTGGCCTTCGCCGGGCTGCCGCCCTTTATTGTCACGCTCGGCACCTATACGGCGCTGCGCGGCGCGGCCTACCTGCTGGCGGACGGCACCACGGTGATCAACTCCAATATCAGCTTCGAGTGGATCGGCAATAACTATCTTGGCCCGATTCCGTGGCTGGTGGTTATCGCCCTCGCGGTGATCGTGCTGTGCTGGTTCATTCTGCGCCGCACCACGCTGGGCGTACATATTTATGCCGTGGGCGGCAACATGCAGGCGGCGCGTTTAACCGGCATCAAAGTGTGGCTGGTGCTGCTGTTTGTGTACGGCATGAGCGGCCTGCTGTCGGGGCTGGGCGGAGTAATGAGCGCCTCGCGTCTCTACAGCGCCAACGGCAACTTAGGCATGGGGTATGAGCTGGACGCCATCGCGGCGGTGATCCTCGGCGGCACCAGTTTTGTCGGCGGGATCGGCACGATCACCGGCACGCTGGTGGGCGCGCTGATCATCGCCACCCTGAATAACGGCATGACGCTGATGGGCGTCTCTTACTTCTGGCAACTGGTGATCAAAGGGGCGGTGATCATCATAGCGGTGCTGATCGACAAATACCGTACCCGACACCATCAAAGTGCATAGACAAGCTTGCCGGATGGCGGCGCAGGCCTACCCGTTCGCAGGCCGGATAAGCGCAGCGCCATCAGGCTTATAACAACAATACCCTACGTGAGGAAAAGAGTATGCGTTTGAAACCATTAGTGACCGCGCTCTGTGCTGGCGCGTTACTGGCCGCATCGCCGTTTGTACAGGCCAAAGAACTGAAATCCATCGGCGTGACGGTGGGCGATCTTGCCAACCCGTTCTTCGTGCAGATAACAAAAGGGGCGGAGCTGGAAGCACGCAAACTGGCCGGTGATGGCGTAAAAGTGACGCTGGTCTCCAGCGGCTACGATCTGGGTCAGCAGGTTTCGCAGATCGACAACTTTATTGCCGCGAAGGTGGATATGATCATCCTTAACGCCGCAGATTCAAAAGGGATCGGCCCGGCGGTGAAACGGGCGAAAGACGCCGGGATCGTGGTGGTCGCGGTTGACGTGGCTGCCGAAGGCGCAGACGCCACCATCACCTCTGATAACACCCAGGCGGGCGAAATGGCCTGTAAATACATTACCGACCGTCTGAAAGGCAAAGGCAATGTGGTGATCATCAACGGGCCGCCGGTTTCCGCCGTGCAGAACCGTGTCGAGGGCTGCCAGACCGAGTTCAAACGCCACCCGGATATCAAGGTGCTCTCCTGGAACCAGAACGCCAAAGGCAGTCGCGAAGGCGGGCTGGAAGTGATGACCGCCCTGCTGGCTGCGAATCCGAAGATCGACGGCGTATTTGCGATCAACGATCCGACGGCGATCGGCGCCGATCTGGCGGCGAAACAGGCACAGCGCAATGAGTTCTTTATCGTCGGTGTGGATGGTTCGCCCGATGGCGAAGAGGCGCTGAAGCGTGAAAATTCCCTGTTTGTGGCGACCCCCGCACAAGATCCGCAGGTAATGGCGGCAAAAGCGGTGGAGATCGGCTATGACATTCTACAGGGCAAACCGGCGCCTGGTGAACCTGTGCTGATTCCGGTGACGATGATCGATAAAAACAACATCGGCAGCTACAAGGGCTGGACGGTGAAATAACGGAAAGCGGCCTCTGCGTAGGCCCGATAAGCGCAGCGCCATCAGGCAGTAAACCCATGCCGGATGGCGGCAAAAATGCCTTATCCGGCCTACAAGGCTACATCACAATAAGGAGAATTCTTTCAATGAAACGCTCCGAAATAAACGAAATTCTCGGCCACACGCGGCAATTCTTTTCCATGCATGACGTCCACCTGCCGCCTTTCGCCAGCTTTGCCCCATCGCAATGGCGTCAGCTTGATGCCGCCTGGAGCGAAGTATTCGATCTCAGGCTCGGCTGGGATGTTACCGCGTTCGGCGGGACAGATTTTGCCGCTCAGGGACTGACGCTGTTTACCCTGCGCAACGGCTCGCCCAAAGGCATGCCTTATGAGAAATGCTACGCGGAAAAAATCATGCATGTGCGCGACGCGCAGGTTACGCCGATGCATTTCCACTGGCGCAAACGTGAAGACATTATCAATCGCGGCGGCGGTAATTTAATCGTTGAGCTGTGGAACGCCGACTCCCGGGACCAGACCGACAATACCGACGTCACCATTGTGATAGACGGCTGTCGACAGACCCATGCGGCAGGCAGCCAGCTGCGCCTTTCGCCAGGAGAAAGCATTTGCCTGACGCCGGGCCTGTATCACAGCTTCTGGGCGGAAAAAGGGTTTGGCGACGTGCTGGTCGGCGAAGTTTCTTCCGTCAATGACGATGACCATGACAACCATTTTCTCCAGCCGATCGCCCGCTATAACGACATTGAAGAAGATGAACCGGCGCAACTGGTGTTGTGTAACGAGTACCGCCTGTTCTGCTGAACAAGGAGCACATTATGCCGTTGATTTCTCTTGCCGATGGACTCGACCATGCCCGCAAGCATCGCTATGCGCTGGGGGCGTTTAACGTTCTGGATTCCCATTTTTTACGCGCGCTGTTCGCCGCCGCCAGGCAGGAACGCTCGCCGTTTATCATTAACATTGCCGAAGTCCATTTTAAGTATGTTTCGCTGGACTCGCTGGTCGAAGCGGTAAAATTCGAAGCCGCCCGACACGATATTCCAGTGGTGCTTAACCTCGACCACGGGCTGCATTTTGAATCCGTGGTGCGGGCGTTACGTCTGGGCTTCAGCTCGGTAATGTTTGATGGTTCCACGCTGGAGTATGAGGAAAACATCCGCCAGACCCGGGAAGTGGTGAAGATGTGCCACGCCGTTGGCGTGTCGGTAGAGGCGGAACTTGGCGCGGTTGGCGGCGATGAGGGCGGTGCGCTGTATGGTCATGCCGACGAATCGCTGTTTACCGATCCGCAACTGGCGCGCGATTTTGTTGACCGCACCGGTATTGATGCCCTGGCCGTCGCCATCGGCAACGCTCACGGCAAATATAAAGGCGAGCCCAAACTCGATTTCCCGCGTCTGGACGCCATTCGCCAACAAACGGCGCTGCCGCTGGTGCTGCACGGCGGTTCCGGCATCAGCAATGAGGATTTTCGTCGCGCCATTACGCTGGGCATTCACAAAATCAATTTCTACACCGGTATGTCGCAGGCTGCGCTGGCGGCGGTGGAATCACGGATGACTAACCGCCAGCCGCTGTATGATGAGTTCGCCGAACTGCTGCTGGGCATTGAAGAGGCGATCACTGATACGGTATCGGAACAGATGCGCATTTTTGGCAGCGCGGGGCAGATCTGATGGAACGTAAAGGCATTATCGCGGCGGGCAATATGCTGGTCGACCATGTGCACCAAATCGTACAGTGGCCGGAGCGCGGCTGGCTGGCGGAAATCACCCATAGCGAACGTTCGACGGGCGGCGCGCCGCTTAATGTCCTGCTGACGCTGGCAAAGATGCACACCGGACTGCCGTTGCAGGCTGTGGGATTAATCGGCCAGGACGCCGACGGAGACTACATAATGGCGATGCTGGAGCAGTATCACGTCAATCGCCAGCATGTCCAGCGCACCACGTTTGCCCCCACGTCGATGTCGCAGGTGATGACCGATCCCAGCGGGCAGCGCACCTTTTTCCACTCCCCCGGCGCTAACCGTCTGTTGGATCTGCCCGCGTTCGATGAGCTTGATGCCTCGATGAAGATTTTCCACCTGGGCTATCTGCTGCTGCTCGACAGTCTGGATATGCCGGATGATGACTACGGCACCCGCAGCGCACGGCTGATGGCGCAGATGCATGAGGAGGGCTTTGAGACTTCGCTGGATCTGGTGTCCCGCAAAGGCGATCCGCGCTATCAGCCGCTGGTTTTGCCCGCGCTACGCCATCTGGATTATCTGGTGATCAACGAGCTGGAGGCCGGAGAGTTCAGCGGCCTGGAGATCCGCCAGCCCAACGGCGAACCGCATATTCCGCACATCGCCGCAGCCGCCCGCGAATTGCTGGATGCAGGCGTCCGCCAGCGGGTGGTGATTCATTGCCCGGAAGGCGCCTGGGGCGAAACGCCGGATCAACCTGGCGTCTGGATACCGTCGCAAAAGCTGGAGCAGAGGGAGATTGTCGGTAGCGTTGGCGCGGGAGATGCGTTCTGCGCCGGTTTTTTGTATGGCTGCCACGAAGTATGGCCGCTGGCCGAGAGCATTAAGCTGGCGCACGCCTGCGCGCGGGTCAGCCTGCTGTGCGCCAATGCGATTGATGGCGCGAAAACGCTTGAGGAGTTGCGAACGCTTTTGTAGCCTGTTCGCCTGATGGCGCTACGCTTATCAGGCCTACAGTAGGCCGGATAAGGCGTTTACGCCGCCATCCGGCAACTGCGCGCCTGATTACGCGGCTTTATCGTGGTGCTGCACATCGGCGGCAAAAACATACCCGAGGCCGCGCAGGGTTTTGATCAACGTCGGCTGATGCGGATTGATTTCAATTTTGCGGCGCAGACGCATAATCAACACATCAATGGTGCGATCAAACACCTCAACGCTGTCGCTGTGCGTTAATTCCAGCAACTGCTCACGGCTGAGCACCCGACGGGCGTTTTGCGCCAGCGCCAGCAGCAAACTGTATTCCCCCTGGGTGAGATCCACCGCCTGCTGCTGCGGATTGTGCAACTGACAGCGCGCGGTATCCAGATGCCAGCCATTGAAAGAGAGGCCGGACGTCTGCACGCTTCCGCCTTCGGCGATCAGCACGCCAACCCGACGGAGTACGGCTTTCATTCGCGCCACCACCACGCGCGGGTTAAACGGTTTGCTGATGTAGTCATCAGCGCCCATCTCCAGCCCGACCACCACATCCGACTCGCTCCCCAGCCCCGTGAGCATCACCACCGGCAGCGTAGGCCTGATCTTCTGTACCTGCTGCAACACCATCAAACCGTTCGTGTCGGGCAGCATCATATCCAGCAACACCAGCGCAATCTCCGGCTGGGTTTCGACGCACGCCAGCGCAGCCTGCCCGGTATGGCAGACCGTCACCGCAAAAACGTGCTCGTTCAGGACATCCTGCAACAATGCGCAGACCGCCGCGTCATCATCCACGACCAGTATTGCTGGTTTCATCACCCTTCCCCATTTCACATCCCCTACAGATGAGTGTGATTGATTCTGCCCGGAGTGACAGATATTGCGCAGCAGGAGATGCAGGAAACATAACCCTGGTCACACTGCCGGGCCGTCACTGCTTTTCCTGTTCGTCACGTCAAAACTGACGACAGCCTGTTTTTCGTCAGGGTTTTGACCAAATTTTACCCGTAATATCAGGGAAAGACCCCAATAAAAACATGGCATAAAAGATGCATAATGAGGCCGACAGCGCGTATGCGCGATTTGATTAACTGGAGCGAGACCGATGAAAAAAGTCGTCACGGTTTGCCCGTATTGCGCATCAGGTTGCAAAATCAACCTGGTGGTCGATAACGGCAAAATCGTCCGGGCAGAGGCGGCGCAGGGGAAAACCAATCAGGGTACTCTGTGTCTGAAGGGCTACTATGGCTGGGATTTTATTAACGATACCCAGATCCTGACCCCGCGCCTGAAAACCCCTATGATCCGTCGCCAGCGTGGCGGCAAACTGGAATCCGTTTCCTGGGATGAAGCGCTGAACTACGTCGCCGATCGCCTGAGCACCATCAAAGCGAAGTATGGCCCGGACGCCATCCAGACGACCGGTTCGTCTCGCGGCACAGGTAACGAAACCAACTATGTAATGCAAAAATTCGCGCGCGCCGTTATTGGTACCAATAACGTTGACTGCTGCGCTCGCGTCTGACACGGCCCATCGGTTGCAGGTCTGCACCAGTCGGTCGGTAACGGCGCAATGAGTAATGCGATTAACGAAATTGATAACACCGATTTAGTGTTTATCTTCGGCTACAACCCGGCGGATTCCCACCCTATCGTGGCGAATCATGTGATTAACGCTAAACGCAACGGCGCGAAAATTATCGTCTGCGATCCGCGCAAAATTGAAACCGCGCGCATTGCCGACATCCACATCGCGTTGAGAAACGGCTCGAATATCGCGCTACTCAACGCTATGGGTCATGTCATTATTGAAGAAAATCTGTACGACCAGGCGTTCGTCGCCTCCCGTACTGAAGGCTTTGAAGAGTACCGTAAGATTGTCGAAGGCTACACGCCGGAATCCGTTGAGGATATCACCGGCGTGAGCGCGCACGATATTCGCAAAGCGGCGCGTATGTACGCCGAAGCGAAAAGCGCCGCAATCCTGTGGGGCATGGGCGTGACCCAGTTCTATCAGGGCGTGGAAACCGTGCGTTCACTGACCAGTCTCGCCATGCTGACCGGCAACCTCGGTAAGCCAAGCGTGGGCGTAAACCCGGTTCGCGGCCAGAACAACGTTCAGGGCGCATGCGACATGGGCGCGCTGCCGGATACCTATCCGGGCTATCAGTACGTGAAAGACCCGGCTAACCGCGAAAAATTCGCCAAAGCCTGGGGCGTGGAAAGCCTGCCAGCGCATACCGGCTATCGCATCAGCGAACTGCCACACCGTGCTGCGCATGGCGAAGTTCGCGCGGCGTACATTATGGGTGAAGATCCGCTGCAAACCGATGCGGAACTCTCTGCGGTGCGCAAAGGGTTTGAAGACCTGGAACTGGTCATCGTGCAGGACATCTTTATGACCAAAACCGCGTCGGCGGCGGATGTTATTTTACCGTCTACGTCGTGGGGCGAGCATGAAGGGGTGTTTACCGCTGCTGACCGTGGTTTCCAGCGCTTCTTTAAAGCCGTTGAACCGAAGTGGGATCTGAAAACGGACTGGCAAATCATCAGTGAAATCGCCACCCGTATGGGCTATCCGATGCACTACAACAACACCCAGGAGATCTGGGATGAGTTGCGTCATCTGTGCCCGGATTTCTATGGGGCGACTTACGAGAAGATGGGCGAGCTGGGCTTCATTCAGTGGCCTTGCCGCGACACGTCGGATGCCGATCAGGGGACGTCTTATCTCTTCAAAGAGAAATTCGACACCCCGAACGGTCTGGCGCAGTTCTTCACCTGCGACTGGGTCGCGCCGATCGACAAACTCACCGAAGAGTACCCGATGGTGCTGTCTACGGTGCGTGAAGTCGGCCACTATTCATGTCGCTCGATGACCGGGAACTGTGCCGCGCTGGCAGCGCTGGCGGATGAGCCAGGCTATGCGCAAATCAACACGGCCGACGCCGCGCGTCTGGGCATTGAAGATGAAGCGCTGGTCTGGGTTCATTCACGTAAAGGCAAAATTATCACCCGTGCGCAGGTCAGCGAACGTCCGAACAAAGGGGCGATTTACATGACCTACCAGTGGTGGATTGGCGCCTGTAACGAGCTGGTGACGGAGAACTTAAGCCCGATTACCAAAACGCCGGAGTACAAGTACTGCGCCGTGCGCATCGAGCCGATCGCCGATCAGCGCGCCGCCGAGCAGTATGTGATTGATGAGTACAGCAAGTTGAAAACCCGTCTGCGCGAAAGCGCAATGGGGTAATCTGCCGGATGGCGGCATGAGAATGCCTTATCCGGTCTACGACCTGTTTCCACTGTAGGCCTGACAAGATGCGTGAGCATCGCCATCAGACATTTTCCTTGCAACAGCCTCCGCCGGAGGCTGTTTTTTTATCCATACGATCTCTTTATACTGTCTACTCCGTACCCTAAATAAAACTCAAAATGAAACCACTTCTTGCATTGATGTTCTTAATGACATTCTTTGCCCATGCCACCGATACTGAGCCTGGCAGCCAGTATCTGAAGGCGGCGGAGGGCGGAGACCGACGCGCACAGTATTTTCTTGCCGATACCTGGTTCAGTTCCGGCGATCTCAGCAAGGCCGAATACTGGGCGCAAAAAGCCGCAGACAACGGTGATGCGGATGCCTGCGCATTGCTGGCGCAAATCAAAATCACCAACCCCGTCAGTCTGGATTATCCGCAGGCTAAAACGCTGGCCGAAAAAGCGGCACAAGCGGGCAGCAAAGCCGGAGAAATCACTCTGGCGCGCATTCTGGTCAACACCCAGGCGGGGACGCCTGACTATCCAAAAGCCATTTCACTGTTGCAAAACGCCTCAGAAAACCTGGAGAGCGATTCTGCCGCCGATGCGCAGATGCTGCTCGGGCTGATTTATGCCAACGGCGTGGGTATTCCTGCCGATGACGATAAGGCGACCTGGTATTTCAAACGCAGTTCCGCCATTTCCCGTACCGGCTACTCCGAATACTGGGCCGGAATGTTGTTCTTAAACGGCGAACAGGGCTTTATTGAGAAGAATAAACAGAAGGCGCTGCACTGGTTGAATCTGAGCTGTACGGAAGGGTTTGATACCGGCTGCGAAGAGTTTGATAAGTTAACCAACGGGTGAATGTAATATTGCCGGATGGCGGCGCAAGCGCCTTATCCGGCCTACAGACCACAGCTTCCCGTAGGCCGGATAAGCGTAGCGCCATCCGGCAATCTGTCATGAATTACTGATTCGCGGTCTTATCAAATTTGCCCAATACCTCGCGCTCATACGCCAGCGCTTTCTTACGGTCAAACTTGTGTTCCCACTTGGCGATAACCAGCACCGCCAGCGCATTACCCACCACGTTCAGCGCGGTACGCGCCATATCGAGGATACGGTCAACACCGGCGATAAACGCCAGCCCTTCCAGCGGAATGCCCACGCTACCCAGCGTCGCCAGCAGCACCACGAAGGAAACGCCCGGCACGCCCGCAATCCCTTTCGAGGTGACCATCAGCGTCAGCACCAGTATGATTTCCTGCCACAGCGACAGGTCGATACCGTACAGCTGCGCGATAAAGATCGCCGCAATACTCTGGTACAGCGTTGAGCCATCAAGGTTGAAGGAGTACCCGGTCGGCACCACAAAGCTGGTGATCGACGCCGGAGCGCCATAGGCCTCCATCTTCTCGATAATGCGCGGCAGCACGCTCTCAGAGCTGGCAGTGGAATAAGCCAGAATCAGTTCATCTTTCAGGATACGAATCAGAATCCAGACGCTCAGACCGCACAGACGCGCCACGATGCCCAACACCACCAGCGCGAAGAACAGAATCGCGAAGTGTACCAGCAGCACCAGTTTCGCCAGCGGCCACAGCGACGCAAAACCAAAGTTCGCCACGGTCACGGCGATCAGCGCAAACACCCCGACCGGCGCGTAACGCATCACCATGTGGGTCACTTTAAACATGGTTTCTGAGATGGAGCGGAACACGGTGACCAGCGGTTCACGGTGAGTCGCAGGCAGGGAAGACAGACCCAGGCCAAACAGCACCGAGAAGAAGATAATCGGCAGCATGTCGCCCTTCGCCATCGACGCGACAATATTGGTCGGAACCAGTGACAAAATCGTGCCCATCAAACCGTGCGCATGGCTTTGTACTTCTGCCGTCGTGCTTTGGTATTTCGAAATATCCACGGTCGCCAGTTGCGACATATCAATCCCGGAACCGGGTTGAAACACGTTCGCCAGTGTAATACCGAGGATAATGGCGACGGTCGTGATCACTTCGAAATAGATAATGGTTTTGGCACCGATACGCCCTAACTGTTTCGCATCGCCGACACCGGCAATACCGACAATCAGGGTGGAAATAACAATCGGAACGACGATCATTTTGATCAGATGGATAAAGATATCACCCGCCGGTGACAGCAGGTTGGCAACCAGCCATTCGCGGCTGTCGCTGTGATAATGCAGATAACTGCCCAGAAGAATACCCAGCACCATGGCCAGCAAAATCTGCCAGGCCAGGCTGATTTTCAAGTTTTTCATAACAACAGACTTCCTCAATGAAGCGCCGTTCTGCATTCAAAAAAGGATGAGAACAGTACATACTGAAAGGGTATGAATTGTGTTGCGTTCGTTTGTGGAGTTTTTTAACGCGCATAATCAGTACCATTTGCATGGCATACTGCGCAACCCTTTCAGAACAGGGCATCTAACTGATTTTCTGCATAATAACGCGAGTTTATCGCGATCATCATGAATAACTATTTGTTATGGAAAGATTTTTATTTCCTCAAAAACGAATAATACCTTTCTGGAATTATTTTAACGCCACCGTTCATTCGCTTACTTTTTAAACAGCAAAAACGACACAAATCACAAAAAAACAAAATTATTTCTGACGATTCTGCAACAACTTCGCCATATTAATAGCGTCAATGAGTTGCACGCGATTAACCCTTGGCGAGTTTAAATCCAGTAATTTTTGCCAGAATGCGATGGCCTGCACATAATCAGCCTGCATAAACGCATCAGCGGCCAGCAGCATTAACGCGGTGACTTCCGAAGCATCAAGCGCCAGCGCTTTATCGATCATTTCACGCGTTTCCGGCGTCATATGCTGCCCGGACTGGTAATAGCGCACCGTCGCCAGCGCCGAATAGAGCTCCGCGTTCTCTCCCCGCAGGCGCAGCGCCTGCTGATACGCCAGCAGAGCATTGTCATAGGCATTACGCCAGAGGTAGTACTCGCCCAGCGTCGCCCACTGCGCGCTGTCCTGTGGGTTTGCGCGAATCGCCGCCTGCAACGTCAGTAACTGCTTTTCCGCCGTCGGTTCATCGGTAAACGCCCGCAGCGGATCGGCCAGACGCTGCTGCTCCTGGCGAACGGCCTGCCATTTTGACGACGCCAGATAGCCGCCGACGCAAGCCATCACCATGACGATCGCAACGGCCAGCAGCGCTTTCACCGGCAGCGGGCGCGACGGCGCGTCCGAAGCCACAGGCTCCGCCAAATCATGATGCAATTCCTGTTGTAGCGGCGCCGTGTCCTGACCCGCCAGCGCCTGCTGCGCCTGGCGCTGGCTGTGACGCAGCAGCAGTACGCTCACCTGATGCAGACTCATTCACGCCCCTCCTCTTTACGCTGACGCGCTATCACTCGCCACAGCGCCACGCCCACCAGCAGCAACAGCAGGAAAGGCAGCGCCCACAGCAGCAACGTTTGCCCGGTTAGCGCCGGGTTGTAGAGGACGAACTCACCGTAGCGTTCGGTCATCCAGGCGGTGATTTCCTCTTCGCTTTTACCTTCCGCCACCATGGTATAGACCTGATGGCGCATACTGACCGCTACCGGCGCGTTGGATTCCAGCAAGTTTTGATTCTGGCACTGCGGGCAGCGCAGCTGGCTGGCAATAAATAGTGATTTTTCCTGCTGTTGCGCGTTTTCAAAGCGCCAGGTGTCCACAACCTGGGCATGCGTTGCGAAGGTGATGAAAAACAAAATGATAGCCAAGAGTAAACCTATTCTGCCGGATGGCGCTGCGCTTATCTGGCCTACAATGTGTTGCGCACCCCGTACGCCGCCATCCGACAACGCGTTGATTAATTTACTCATCACGCTTCCTCCCACGCCAGCCGCTGAGCGCCGCGCCTGCAATCATCAACAGCCCTCCGCCCCAGATCCAGCGCACGCCGGTCTGGACATACAGGCGCATGGCATAGCGATCCTGCCCGGTTTTTTCGCCCATTACCGCATACCAGTCATGCAGCAGATTCCAGCGAATCCCCGGCTCCATCATCTGCTGACGGCGCGCCGCGTAAAAACGCCGCTCTGGCGTGACGCGCCCGATGTGCCGTTTATCCTGCTCAATGGCGATCTGCGCTTTCTCAGTGGTGTAATTGCCTTTCGCCTCCAGATCGAGACGTTCAAAACGAAACGTGTAGCCTGCCAGTTCCACCTGCTCTCCGGGGCGCAGATTAAGGCTGATTTCGTGCCGACTGCCGCTGGAGAAAATAATCCCGGCGGCGACAACCAATACGCCGGTGTGCGCCAGCAGCGCCGGAAGCTGACAACGCACAGACACTTTCCGGCTTCTGATTGTCGCCAGTACAATAACTAACATCATCAGCAGCCCAAACGGCAGCGTGGCGCGATTAAAATAGGGCGCGCCGACGGAGAGTCGCCCCCAGCCGAACAGGCCGTAAATCATCGGATAGAGCGTCCCGATAAGCACAATCAGCAGCACGGCGCTAAAAAGCAGCAGCGCGGCCAGAATCATCATCTCACGCGACCAACTGCCAAAACGCGCATTCTGGCGGACTTGCTGGCCTCGCCACGCGTACAACCCGAGCGACGCCAGGCTCAACACGGTAAACAGCGCGAACAGCGGCACCGCACGCACGTTATCCAGCGCAAAGGCATGGACAGAAACCAGAATGCCGGAGCGCACAATCAGCGTGCCCAGCAGGGATAAAATCAGCGTCAGAATCGCCAGCAGCAAAGACCAGTGGCGGAAGATGCCGCGCTGGCGGGAAACGAACAGGCTGTGCAGTAGCGCGCTGGCGGAAAGCCAGGGTAATAAAGAAGCGTTTTCCACCGGGTCCCAGAACCACCAGCCGCCCCAGCCCAGTTCGCAGTACGCCCACCACGACCCGAGAATGATGCCCAGCGTCAGCGCGCACCAGCCGGGGAGCGCCCAGCGCCAGCAGACCCAGGCGGTGGCCGCGCTAAAGCCGCCGCGCAGCAATGACGCCAGCGCAACGCCCGCTGCGACCATCAGGCCGCCATAGCCCAGATAAAGCAGCGGTGGATGGAGAATCAGCCCCAGGTGTTGCAGCATCGGATTGAGATCGCGCCCCTCAATCGCGGGCGGAAAGATACGCACAAACGGGTCCGACCAGACCACGACAAACAGCAGCAGCAGGGCGGTCATCATCGACAGAATACAGAGCGTTAGCGGAAAGAGCGCATCGCGCTCGCCTTTGCACCGCCAGGCGAACAGCGCGCTCCAGCCGGAAAGGAACAGCACCCACAGCAGCAGCGATCCTTCATGACCGCCCCACACCGCCGCCAGTTTTAATCCCCACGGCAGCAGGCTGTAGCTATGCTGTGCAACGTAGACAACCGAAAAATCGCTGGTAAGAAAGCAGAAAACCAGAATAGCGAACGCCAGTAATAACAGCGCGAATTGCGCCAGGACGCCGATTATCGCCAGACGTCTGATGCCCTGCCAGCGCTGGCGCAACCCCACCAGCGTGGCAAGTGGGGTCAACACGTTGACCCCAAGACTCAGCAGTAATGCCAGAAAACCGGCTTCAGGAAGGAATACGTCCAGAGATCACCCTGCCTAAGCTCACGCGACCGTTAGCTGTCCCGCATAAAGAATGAAAAAGCGCAGCAGCAGGACACCGGTCAGGCTGGCGCCGCATACCGCCAGCACGCCGTGAAACGTCGAACCACGATTCGCCCAGGGCTTCAGCAGCATTGGCACAATCAGCCCCAGCCCCGCGACGCCAAGCCAGAACCACCATGTCCAGAATCCGCCGCCCAGCGCCGCAGTCAGCGCGCGCATTTTACCGTCATCGCCCAACGCCAGCCCAACGAAGAACGCCGCCAGCAGGAAGATTTCCAGCCAGACGACCGGCGTTTCCATGCGATGCACAAAATGCGCTTCAGTGCTGTGCGGATTGCTGCGATGACGCAAGGCCATCGCAATCAGCGCCACCGCCGCCCCGGAAGAGATCCCCGAGAACAGGAACAGCACCGGCAGGATCGGGTTATTAAGGAACGGATAGGACTTCAGCGCCGACAGCAGGAAGCCGGTATACGCCCCCAGCAGTACCGCCAGCACCAGCATTACCGTCTCAAGCAGGCGATGGAACGGCGTCAGCAACGTCAACGCTTTTTGCACCATCCCCAGACGCGGCAACCAGCGCTGTTGCAGGGCAAGCACTTCTTTTTCAAAGATTTTCGCCAGCCACAGAACCAACACCACCATATAGAGCTGGAACAGCATGACGCCCATCGACATCACCGACGTGAAGCTGTAGTGGAACATCAGTTTCCAGAAGGTCCACGGGCGCGTCAGGTGAAAGATCAGGATCAGCAGGCCAAGAATAATTGCCCCCGGCCCCACCACCAGCGTCGTACGCAGCAGCGTGCTGTCCGCCCCGCCAGCTTCCGGGTGAATGCGGCGCAGCAAAATAGCCAGCGTCACTAACCCGGCAGAAATACCAATCAGAAACAGATAGATGGCGATGGGCCAGTCCCACACCAGCGATTCAAAATGGAAAGCAGAAGCGTGCGTCATTGGCTCACCTCCCCAAATTTAAAGGGAACGCGGTAGACCTTCGGTTTCGTACCCAGCGCCAGCTTGTAGCGGTAGGTGGTTTTCTGCCGCAGCAGACGAGAGATGTCGCTGTTGGGATCGTCCAGGTTGCCAAACGTCAGCGCCTTTGTCGGGCAGGACTCGACGCAGGCGGGCAACTTACCCGCTTTCAGGTTGGTTTTCCGGCAGAAATCGCACTTATCCGCCGTCTTGCTGACCGGATGGATAAAGCGTACGCGATAAGGACACGCCGCAATGCAATACTGGCAGCCGACGCACAGATCCGGGTTCACATCAACGATACCGCTGGCGGCATCGCGGAATGAGGCCCCGGTCGGGCAAACATCGACGCAGGGCGCATGGTCGCAGTGCTGGCACGAATGACGGAAGAATTGATACTTCACGTCAGGAAACGTCCCCTGCGGCTCGCTGCGGATAATCGTCAGACGCGACACGCCCTCCGGCACCTGGTTCACTTCCCGACAGGCATCCATGCAGGCGGTACAGCCGATGCATAATGACTCATCATGCACCATACCGTAACGCACGCCGTTGATATTCAACGTTTTCGCCACCACGCGTCCTGCTGTTCCGCTGACCGCCACCAGCGCGCCGACGCGGGTGATAAACTGGCGACGAGAGCAACTCATGGATGCTCCTTAAGCAAGGGAACGGACGCCGGGTTAAAGTGCGGATTGGTGCGCTGATCGCTGTGGCAATCGACGCAAATCTTAATCCGTCCTTTCTCATTGAGCGTCTGCATCGTGTCTTGCTGTGGATGCAGCGAGTGACAGCTGGCGCACGCCACTTTGGTCACATGGACATCATGCGGCCAGAACGCTTTTTGCAGCTGCTCAGGCAGGTGGCAGGACATACAGACGCTGTTCTGCTGCTCTACCGTATACATCGGGTCGTTAAAGCGCATCACATCTTTCACCCCTTCGCGGTGTTTAGGCGATGGCTGACCGTGACAGTTGGTGCACGTAACCGGCAGCTTGTTGTTCGGGTTAACGACAGAAGCGTGCTTACCGTGCATACCCTCGGTATCCGGCTTGTGGCAATCCAGACAAGCAGCATCTGGATTACGCTGCTGGGTGACCGTCCAGCGTTGCTCTGAGTCCTGCGGCGTTGGGGTAGCGGTTATCCCACACAGGCTCCAGAACAGACCTGACGCCAGCACCCCAGCAGTTAATAACGAACGTAATACGCTCATATTCACTCCGTTGCATAATGCCTGATGGCGCTACGCTTATCAGGCCTACAAGACTTCCGTAGGCCGGATAAAGCGCTTGCGCTGCCATCCGGCAAATTTGTCACATGTGAGGTTATTGGCTTAACAGACCGTTTTTACGCGCCTGATCTTCCCATTGCGGAATCACCGTCTTGATGAAGTCCTGCTTCTCGGCGTTGATTTGCTGCATGTTCAAACCAATCGCTTTCTGGGCTTTCTCTTTGGTGGAGATATCCGGCAGCGGGATTTCATGAGTGATGCCTTTACTGCCCAGCAGACGCACCAGTTTGGTACGGGCATCTGCCGCTTTATCCATCGCGCCGCCCAGCATACGCAGACCTTCATCCGGGGCATGCATATGGATGCCGTGCGAGGCAATCGCCAGATCCCAGCGCCACTGCGCATGACGGATATCGTCCAGAATCGGTTTCATTTCCGCTTCTGTCGCGCCCGCATCCCACGCCGCTTTCGCTTCGAAATGCGCGTGTACTAACTGATCTTCAACCTTGATTTTCAGGTCATGAATGGCCTGTTTACGCTCAGCAACCACTTTTTGCAGGGAGGCTTTATCCTGGGTGTGGCAGTTGGCGCAGGTCTGGGCGAAGTTATCAAACGGGTTGCCAATCTTATGGTCGGTGTAAAGTTTGCCTTCGGCGTTCTGCACTTTCGGCATGTGACAATCAATACAGGTCACGTTGTTCTTGCCGTGAATGCCCACGCTCCAGGTTTCATATTCCGGGTGCTGCGCTTTCAGCATTGGCGTTTTCGACAGCGGGTTTGTCCAGTCAGAGAAGGCGATGGCGTCGTAATATTTCTCCATATCCTCGACTTTTGTTCCCTCGTCCCACGGGAATTTGACGGCTTTGTTTTTACCGTCAAAGTAGTACTCCACATGGCACTGCCCGCACACCATAGATTGCTGGTCAAAACGACTGGCTTTATCAAACGGTTTGCCGATGGTTTCCATCGCGCGCTCGGCATAAGGACGGGAGAGCGTTAACGCCGGTTTGCCTTTGGCGAAATCGTCTGAGGCGGTGTTATGGCAGTCGGCGCAGCCCAGGGCATTGACGATTTCCGGGCCGCCGCGCGCCCATTTACCGTGGAAGTAGCCGTCTTCGCCATCTTTCTGGATCAGACGCGCCACATCCGGGCTTTTACAGCTCCAGCAGGCCATCGGCAATGGGCCATCTTCGGCATTTTTCGGTGCGCCGGTACGCAGGGTTTCACGCACATCGGTAACCGCATAAGCGTGCCCGCGCGGCTTATTGTAGTCACGCGAGAAGGGGTATCCCGCCCACAGGATCACCAGACGTGGGTCTTCTGCCAGCGCATCTTCACGCGTTGACTGTTCTGACGTCGCTTTCCATGAGAGATATTGATCGGGATGCTGAGGGGCGAAGGTTTCATTCTTCGCTTCAACGGTGACGGTCTTTGCGGGAACGGACGTTTGTTCAGCGTATACAGAGGAAATGAAAAAAAACGGTAATATCAGGCTGAAGAAACGGCGTGCGCGTAATATTGTCCTTGCCATAGAGGTCTCATCCAGATTGCGCCATTGCCTTCAATGGCGGTTCTTTATTTTGTTTTTCCACAACAGCAACCGCACGAATACTGTCATGACATTGCTCCCCTCTATGTGTAACAAAAAACCCCATTAAAAATGTTGTCTTTAATCAATTGTAAGTGCATGTAAAATACCACTTTAGAGTTATACCACCCTCCTTAAACCTACTCCTTTCGTTAGCATTCGACGCGGATCACTTTTTCAACAACTCGCCTGTAACTGCATGTTATCGCGGGTATTAATCCATTTTTGCGAGATTCCTTCAAAAATCACTTTGCCGTTTATTTGCACAGTTCCGTTATTGCGTGATCTGCCGCGCAAATACTAAACAAAACTGCCAAAGCCCCTACATTTAACTTTTGTGAGACATATTATTAACATCTTACAAGGAGAACAAAAGCCATGAGCCAAATACATAAACACGCTATTCCCGCAAACATTGCGGATCGTTGCCTGATAAACCCGGAGCAGTATGAGGCGAAATATCAACAATCTATTAACGAGCCAGATACCTTTTGGGGTGAACAGGGAAAGATTCTCGACTGGATTACACCGTATAAAAAAGTGAAGAACACCTCCTTTGCGCCCGGCAACGTGTCGATTAAATGGTATGAAGATGGCACGCTGAACCTGGCGGCAAACTGCCTTGACCGCCATCTGCAAGAAAACGGCGACCGTACCGCCATCATCTGGGAAGGCGATGACGCCACCCAGAGCAAACACATTTCATATCGCGAATTGCATCGCGATGTTTGTCGTTTCGCCAATACGCTGCTGGAGCTGGGCATTAAGAAAGGCGACGTCGTGGCTATTTATATGCCGATGGTGCCGGAAGCGGCGGTGGCGATGCTGGCCTGCGCGCGCATTGGCGCGGTACATTCGGTGATCTTCGGCGGCTTCTCGCCGGAAGCGGTTGCCGGGCGAATCATCGACTCCAGCTCACGTCTGGTGATCACCGCCGATGAAGGCGTGCGTGCCGGACGCGGCATCCCGCTGAAAAAGAACGTCGATGATGCGCTGAAAAACCCGAATGTGAACAGCGTTGAACATGTGGTGGTTTTAAAACGTACTGGCGGGAAAGTCGACTGGCATGAAGGCCGCGATCTGTGGTGGAGCGACGTGATTGAGAAATCCAGCGCTGACCATCAGCCGGAAGAGATGAATGCGGAAGATCCGCTGTTTATCCTCTACACCTCCGGTTCAACCGGCAAGCCAAAAGGCGTGCTGCATACCACCGGCGGCTATCTGGTCTATGCCGCCACCACCTTTAAGTATGTCTTTGACTATCACCCGGACGATATCTACTGGTGCACCGCAGACGTAGGTTGGGTGACCGGGCACAGCTACCTGCTGTATGGGCCGCTGGCCTGCGGCGCAACCACCCTGATGTTTGAAGGCGTGCCAAACTGGCCGACGCCTGCGCGGATGGCGCAGGTGGTGGATAAGCACCAGGTTACTATTCTCTACACCGCCCCAACCGCTATTCGCGCTCTGATGGCGGAAGGCGATAAGGCGATTGAAGGCACCGATCGCTCTTCGCTGCGCATCCTCGGTTCCGTCGGCGAACCGATCAACCCGGAAGCGTGGGAATGGTACTGGAAGAAGATCGGTAACGAAAAATGCCCGGTAGTGGACACCTGGTGGCAGACCGAAACCGGTGGATTCATGATCACGCCGCTGCCCGGCGCGACTGAACTGAAAGCCGGTTCCGCCACGCGTCCGTTCTTTGGCGTGCAGCCCGCGCTGGTGGATAACGAAGGCCACCCGCAGGAAGGGGCGACCGAAGGCAATCTGGTGATTACCGACTCCTGGCCGGGTCAGGCGCGTACCCTGTTCGGCGATCACGAGCGTTTTGAGCAGACCTACTTCTCTACCTTCAAAAACATGTATTTCAGCGGCGACGGCGCGCGTCGTGATGAAGATGGTTACTACTGGATCACCGGGCGCGTCGATGACGTACTGAACGTTTCCGGCCATCGTCTGGGCACGGCGGAGATTGAATCCGCGCTGGTGTCGCATCCGAAGATTGCCGAAGCCGCGGTGGTCGGTATTCCGCACAACATCAAAGGCCAGGCCATCTACGCCTATGTCACGCTGAATCACGGCGAAGATCCGTCGCCGGAGCTGTATACCGAAGTACGCAACTGGGTACGTAAAGAAATTGGCCCGCTGGCAACACCGGACGTGCTGCACTGGACAGACTCACTGCCGAAAACGCGTTCCGGCAAAATCATGCGCCGTATTTTGCGCAAAATCGCAGCGGGCGATACCAGCAATCTGGGCGATACCTCAACCCTCGCCGATCCTGGCGTGGTCGAGAAACTGCTCGAAGAGAAGCAGGCCATCGCAATGCCTTCATAACCCTAACCGTGAAATGCCCGATGGCGCGCTGCTTATCGGGCCTACAGGTTCAACATCGCTTGTAGGCTCGATAAGGCTTCAGTCGCCATCCGGCAAAATAAAAAAATCCCCCTACCTTATCTCTGGAGACTCTGTGATGAATGACAATATTTATCAACGGATAGAAGACAGTGCGCGTTTCAGGGAGTTAGTCGAAAAACGGCAACGGTTTGCCACCATTCTGTCGGTCATCATGCTGGCGGTTTATATCAGCTTTATTCTACTGATTGCCTTCGCGCCGGGCTGGCTGGGCACTCCGCTACACGCCGGCACCAATGTCACCCGGGGTATTCCAATTGGGGTGGGCGTCATTCTGATCTCCTTCATCCTGACCGGTATTTACATCTGGCGGGCGAATGGTGAATTCGACCGTCTTAACAACGCTGTCCTGCACGAGGTTAAAGCATCATGAAGAGAGTCCTGACGGCGCTTGCCGCCACACTACCCTTCGCTGCAAACGCAGCGGATGCCATTAGCGGTGCAGTAGAACGCCAGCCAACCAACTGGCAGGCAATCGTCATGTTCCTGATTTTCGTGGTGTTTACGCTCGGCATCACCTACTGGGCCTCTAAACGCGTCCGTTCACGCAGCGACTATTACACGGCAGGCGGGAATATTACCGGCTTCCAGAATGGGCTGGCGATCGCCGGCGACTATATGTCCGCCGCGTCGTTCCTCGGGATTTCCGCTCTGGTGTTCACCTCCGGTTATGACGGGCTGATCTATTCACTCGGCTTCCTGGTGGGCTGGCCTATCATTCTGTTCCTGATCGCCGAGCGCTTGCGTAACCTGGGTCGCTATACCTTTGCCGACGTCGCCTCTTACCGACTGAAACAGGGGCCGATCCGCATTCTGTCTGCCTGTGGTTCGCTGGTGGTGGTGGCGCTTTACCTCATCGCCCAGATGGTGGGGGCAGGTAAACTGATCGAGCTGTTGTTCGGTCTGAACTACCACATCGCGGTCGTGCTGGTGGGCGTTCTGATGATGATGTACGTCCTGTTCGGCGGCATGCTGGCAACGACATGGGTACAGATTATCAAAGCCGTACTGCTGCTGTTCGGCGCCAGCTTTATGGCCTTTATGGTCATGAAGCACGTCGGCTTCAGCTTCAACAACCTGTTCACCGAAGCGATGGCGGTACACCCGAAAGGTTCAGCCATTATGAGCCCGGGCGGTCTGGTCAACGACCCGATCTCCGCGCTGTCATTAGGCCTGGGCCTGATGTTCGGTACGGCAGGCTTACCGCACATTCTGATGCGTTTCTTTACCGTCAGCGATGCCCGCGAAGCGCGTAAAAGCGTGTTCTACGCCACTGGCTTTATGGGTTATTTCTACATCCTGACCTTTATTATCGGCTTCGGCGCGATCATGCTGGTCGGCGCGAACCCGGAGTATAAAGATGCCGCAGGCGCGTTAATCGGCGGCAACAACATGGCGGCGGTTCATCTGGCGAACGCGGTAGGCGGCAACCTGTTCCTCGGCTTTATCTCTGCGGTAGCCTTCGCAACGATCCTGGCGGTCGTGGCCGGTCTGACGCTGGCAGGCGCATCGGCGGTATCTCACGACCTGTACGCGAACGTGTTTCGTAAAGGCGCGACCGAACGTGAAGAATTGCGGGTGTCGAAAATTACCGTACTGGTGCTGGGCGTGATTGCCATCATTCTGGGCGTGCTGTTTGAAAACCAGAATATCGCCTTCATGGTCGGCCTGGCGTTTGCTATCGCGGCGAGCTGCAACTTCCCAATCATCCTGCTCTCCATGTACTGGTCGAAGCTGACCACGCGCGGCGCGATGATGGGCGGCTGGTTAGGCCTGGTGACGGCTGTCGTGCTGATGGTTCTCGGCCCAACGATTTGGGTGCAAATCCTCGGCCACGAAAAAGCCATCTTCCCGTATGAGTATCCGGCGCTGTTCTCCATCAGCGTTGCCTTTATTGGGATCTGGTTCTTCTCCGCTACCGATAATTCTGCGGAAGGTAATCGCGAACGTGAGCAGTTCCGCGCCCAGTTCATCCGTTCCCAGACCGGGTACGGCGTTGAGCAAGGCCGCGCGCATTAATTCAGCGCACTCCTCCGGCCCTCGGGTCGGAGGACAACATCAGAACATCACTTTTGCGACCAGCGGCGCCGCCAGCACCATCATCACACCGGACAGCATCATCACCAGACTGGCGACGACGCCCTCCTGCTGACCCAGTTCATACGAACGCGCCGTACCTGCCCCATGTGATGCCGCGCCAAACCCGGCCCCTTTCGCCATTCCTTCACGAATAGACAGGCGCAAAAACAGCGCATCGCCAACCGCCATCCCGAACACGCCAGTCACCACCACAAAGAGCGCCACTAAATCCGGCTGACCGCCCAGCGGCTCTGCCGCCGCCAGCGCAAATGGCGTGGTGACGGAACGCACGGCCAGGCTGCGCTGAATCTCATCCGGCAGCGTAAACAGGCGCGCCAGCCAGACGGAACTGGTGACCGCCACCACGGTTGCCGTTACCACGCCCGCCGTCAGCGACATCCAGTGGCGTTTAATGATGGCGAGATTATCGTAAACCGGAACGGCAAACGCGATGGTCGCCGGGCCTAACAACCACAGCAGCCAGTGCGATTCACCAATGTAGTTCTGCCAGGAGATATGGCCAAACACCAGTATCAATACCAACAGCGCGGGCGTGAGCACCAGCGGCATCAACGGCAGCTTACGAAAGCGACGGTACAGCCGCTTATTGACGAAATAGATCCCCAGCGTGATGACCAGGCACAGTACGCTTAGCTGAAAATTACTCACGGTTTACCCTGCTCATCTCATAGCGGTACACGTTATCCACCACCCATGCGGTTGCGCCAAGCACCATCAGCGTGCTGATCGCAATCACGGCGAAGATGCGCCAGCCGTCCATCAACAGCAGTTGCGCATAATTAACGACCGCCACCACGGCGGGGACAAAGAACAGCAGCATTTCCGCCAGCAGCCAGCGTGCGCCCGCGCGAACCCAGTTAAGCGGGATCACCCGACAGACAATCAGCGCCAGCATCAGCGCCATCCCAACCAGATTGGCGGGAAGCGGCAGATGCAGCCATGAAACAAGATATTGAGCAAAAACAAATAAACCTGCATACAGCAGTACCTGAACCGGTATCTGGAGTCGTTGCATAACAGCAGGCGTAACGCGGCTTATCGCCACAGCCATGAGGGAATGTCCTGAAAAATAAAACGGAACGCCAGTATAGAGAGCGCCCGTCCGCTACTGAAATGAATTAAACTCATTGCAGGCATAGTCTTAAGGAATAATCATGGATATCAGAACGCTGCGTTATTTTGTCGAGGTGGTGCGCCAGCAGAGTTTCACCCGCGCAGCGGAGAAGTTATTTGTCACTCAGCCCACCATCAGCAAGATGCTGAAGAATCTGGAAGATGAGCTTAATTGCACGCTGCTGATCCGCGATGGGCGACGTCTGCTGCTGACGGATACCGGGCGCGTGGTGTTCGAGCGCGGCCTGGCGATCCTCGCCGAATTTCGCCAGCTGGAAGCAGAGCTGGGCGATATTAACCATCTCAATAAAGGGCTACTGCGGCTTGGCATCCCGCCGATGGTCGGCATGCTGATGGCCGGGCCGATTAGCCTGTTTCGCCAGCGTTATCCGGGTGTGGAACTGAAGATTGCAGAATTTGGCGGTTTGACGGTACAGCAGGCGGTAATGAACGGCGAGCTGGATGTGGCGATGACCGCGCTGCCGGTGGAGGAAGAGAGCGGGCTGACGACCTTGCCGCTGTTCAGCCACCCGCTATGCGTGCTGGTGCCGCGTTCTGGTAAGTGGATGGCGTGCGAGTCGATTTCCCCCGAAGCGCTGGCGGAGCATCCCCTGCTTATCTACAACGAAGATTTTGCGTTGAATCGCCAGTTGATGCGGCTTTTTAAGCAGCATGATGTGAAGCCGCGTATTGCGGTACGCAGCGGTCAGTGGGATTTCCTGGCCGCTATGGTGCAGGCCGGCGTCGGAATTGCGATTTTGCCGGAGCCGATTTGCCAACGGCTGGATAAACAAACCCTGCGCTGGCTCCCGCTGGAGAGTGATTTACGCTGGCAGTTGGGCATGATCTGGCGCGAAGGCGTTTATTTGTCCCACAGCGCCAGGGCGTGGTTGACGTGTTGCGAAGGGTTCTGGTTAACGCAGGAATAACGCCTCGCTCGCCGGATGGCGGCGCAAGCGCCTTATCCGGCCTACGGGAGTGCATTTTGTAGGCCCGGTAAGCGAAGCGCCACCGGGCAATTTAATCACCGCGTTCACCAACATTAAGCCCGGTAATCTCTCCCGCCCAATCCGCAGGGTATATCCCGTGGCGAACATCGCGATGAAATGTTGAAAAGGGCCAATCCTTTACCTGTTTAACCCAGGCATGTTTAACCGGATTGATATAACTATAATCAACATGCTGGCGGTAATCGTATTCATCCCGAATCGTGTGTTCCCAGAATCGAGGTTGCCAGACCTGACGCAACCCCAGCGATTTAGAGAAATGTTTTTTTATTTCACGCCAGCGAGAGGAGAAATCGTGCTCGTTTTCAGGGAGGGTCCATACACAATGCATATGTTCGGGTAATACAACCCAGGCGTTGATATGAAAAGGTTTACGCTGTTTAACGCTGGCGATGGCATGACGAAGCGCATGGATATGGGACGTAAGAAGACCGCTTTTACGATCCTGAAGATTAACGGTGAAAAACCACGTTCCACCATTAATGTAATAACGACGATAGTTGGACATGTTGGCTCCTTTTCTCCTAGCGCCGAGCGTAGAGGGAAAAGGAGAAAGCCAGCAATGAGCAGAGGTAAATTCAGGAAAACGGCTCGCAAAATTGTTGCGCCGCCAGGCAATATCGCCCCCTGTAGGCCCGGCAAGCAAAGCGCCACCGGGCAATTTCCACCCCCTGTAGGCCCGGTAAGCGAAGCGCCACCGGGCGATACGGGTGCTTACTGATTCTCGATCAACAATGCTTCCAGCAAATCCAGGTCATGCAGCAGTTTTTGCAGGGTTTCGTTACTGATCTCACGCGTCGCGCGCAGGTGGTACAACTCTGCACGTTCCGAGCGTAGCGCCGCCAGGCGGAAGCGCCGTTCGAGGTTCTCTTCCTGCATCGAGCTTTCCACATCGTTACGCCCATCGGCGCGGCGACGCAGGTTACCAATCACACGGGAGCTGACCTCGGTGAGCAACTGGTTATCGATGTTCTCTTCGGTATCCGCCGCCAGACGTTCTTCCATCTTCTGAATCGCGACAATCGCCACTTCCGCCGTGGCGGCGCGGGCGATTCGCTCCTCTTTCTGCTGCTGTGAGTGATCGCCCACTTCCAGATGTTGCAGCAGAATCGGCAGCATCACGACCCCCACAAACAGCGAGAACAAAATCACGCCCGCCGCAAGGAATACCAGCTCATAGCGCGCCGGGAAGCCGTTACCATCCGGCAACAATAGCGGGATAGAGAGCACACCGGCCAGCGTAATCGCCCCGCGTACCCCCGCAAAGGAGGCGATGAGGACTTCACGCATCGTCCAGGCGCCAAACTCCATCGGCTTTTTCTTCAGGAAGCGATTACTGAAGTTCTTCATCGTCCACAGCCAGCCAAAGCGCACCAGCATCAGCGCGGCATAAATCAGCACGATATCGGTGAACAGCATCCAGGTTTCAACGTTGGGATCGGCTTCCGCCGCCACCAGCGACGACTCCAGAATCCCTGGCAGTTGCAGACCCAACAGCAGAAAGACCATGCCGTTAAAGACAAACTCCAGCATCGCCCAGGTGCTGTTGGCGCGCAGACGCATCGCCAGCGGCGCGCGACGCATAACACCAGAACGGGTGATGGTCATCCCGGCCGCCACAGCGGCAAGAATGCCGGATACGCCGATATGTTCCGCAATCAGGTAGGAGGCGAACGGCAGCAGGAACAGCAGGACGATTTGCGTCGCTGGCTCATCCCCGCCCCAACGGCTCAGGAAACGCAGGGAGCGACCGTATAACCAACTGACGACAAAGCCTGCCAGAATACCGCCCACTGCGACTTTGAAGAACTCCACCGTCGCCCCGCCGACGGTAAACACCATCGTCCCCATCGCCACTGCGACGGCAAATTTCAACGACACCAGGCCGGACGCGTCGTTCATCAACGCCTCGCCTTGCAGGATGCCCATAATTTTCTTCGGAATGCGCCCCTCGCCGACAATGCCGGAAAGCGCAACCGCATCGGTCGGCGACAGCACGGCAGCCAGCGCGAAGGCCGGTATCAGCGGAATGCCCGGCACCAGCCAGTAAATCATAAAGCCAATTCCGACCACCGTGACCAGCACCAGCGCCAGCGCCAGACCGAAAATCTCTCGCCCATGTTCGAGAAACTCCCGGGTCGGCGTTTTCCAGCCATCTGCGAACAACAGCGGCGGAATAAACAGCACCAGGAACAGTTCAGGGTCAAATTCCACATGCAAACCAAACGTCGGCCATGCCAGCAGCGCGCCAATGGCGATTTGCATGAGGGGTAAAGGAAGCTGGAAGGGCAATACACGAGTAAATACCCCCGACAGCGAGACCACAAGGGTCATGATGAGTATTGTGAAGAAGATTTCCATGCGTTCCCTGTTTGCGATATTTCTTATGTTTTAAAACGTGAGGCGTCGTGCCTCAATTCTATCTTCCTCAGAGTAACGCAAAAGACAACGGGATGTGTCCTGAAAATAAAAACGGGCGGCAAAAGCCACCCGTTTTTAGAGGACGCCAGGAATCAGATAGCCCAGCCGCCCGCATAGAAGGCGACCAGCGCTACGGCAATCACCACGGTGCCGACGTTCAGCTTACGCCATTCGCCCGACACAATGCGGCCGATCACCAGCGTAGCAAAACCAATCATAATGCCGGTTACGATGTTGCAGGTCAGGACGATAAACACCGCCGTGATCAGACCCGCCATCGCATCCACAAAGTCAGCGAAGTCGATTTTCGCCACGTTGCTCAGCATCAGCAGGCCGACGTACATCAGCGCGGGCGCGGTCGCGTAGACCGGAACCAGATAAGAGAGCGGAGAGAGGAACAGGATCAGCAGGAACAGGACGCCGACGGTGATCGCCGTCAGACCCGTTTTACCGCCTGCCGCCGTACCCGCCGCCGATTCAATGTATACCGCCGCAGGCGCTGCGCCAACCAGACCAGAGAACACGCTGCTCAGGGAGTCGGTGGTCAGCGCTTTGCCGCCATCGATAATCTGCCCGTCTTTATCCAGCAGGTTCGCCTGGCCAGCGACCGCGCGAATCGTGCCGGTGGCGTCGAAAACAGCGGTCATCACCAGCGCCAGCACGCTCGGCAGGACGATCGGGTTCAGCGCGCCCATAATATCCAGGCTGCCAATCAGCGAGTTGCCGTGTTCATCACTTAAAGACGGCATAGCAAAAAAGCCGGAGAAATGGACGGATGGATCGAAGATCAAACCCACAACCGAAATACCAATAATGGTCAGCAGAATGCCGCCCGGCACCTTCAGTTTTTCCAGGCCGATAATGACCGCCAGACCAATCAGCGACATGATAACCGGGAAAGAATCAAAGTTACCCAGCGCGACCGGCAGACCGTCCAGCGGGTTCTTAATCACCAGACCCACACCATTCGCGGCGATCAGCAACAGGAACAGGCCGATACCGATGCCGGTGCCGTGCGCCACGCCATGCGGCAGGTTGCGCAGGATCCAGCTACGGATACCGGTCGCCGAGATGATGGTAAACAGCACGCCCATCAGGAATACCGCACCCAGCGCAACCGGAACGCTAATGTGCTGACCCAGCACCAGGCTAAACGCGGTGAAGGCGGTCAACGAGATGGCGCAACCGATAGCCAACGGCAGGTTCGCCCACAGACCCATAACAATAGAACCGACGCCAGCCACCAGGCAGGTCGCCACAAATACGGCGGCAGGCGGGAATCCGGCTTTACCCAGCATCCCCGGAACCACGATAACGGAGTAGACCATCGCCAGGAAAGTCGTTAATCCGGCAACCACTTCCTGACGGACGGTGCTTCCACGGTGTGAAATTTTAAACCAGGCGTCGAGTGAACCGCCAGTACGCGCTGAAGGCGTAGACATAGAAAACATCCCCTGAGAGTTTATTTTTCGTCGAGTATGCGTGGTGGACAATCCACTGCCAGCGAAACGTCATCTCCTTGTGCTACGTTTGCAACAATAAGGGGTGTCGCAAAAAAGCAAACGTTTAACTCCGCGCATACAAAACGGGTAGTAAAAAAAAGCAAACGATTATCCAGCGATAATACGGGGCTTTTCAACTAAACTTTGCGGCTTTTTGCTTATTTCTTTTCATCACGCTCAATAAATCGCCAGTCGATGCGCAAACGTTATCGTCAATGCGCAATCTGATAACATTTTTTCTCGGGCGGACGACTGACACATCCGTCTATCCGCCAGGGATCTCAAAAGGACCGCCTTGCTGGATAGCCCTTTGCCACGCCGGGCGCATCTCTACGCGCTTCTTCCAGGCGCTAATGTGCGTCAGGTCGTTAATTCCGCCTCGGCTCAGTAACGCAAACAGAGGAAAACTCATCTGGATATCCGCCATGCTGATATGTTCCCCGGCAAACCAGGGCTGCGCGGCAAGATGCGCATCAATGTAGCGCGCATGCGTCTCCAGTTGCGGGTTGAGATACGCTTTTTGCACGCCCTGCCCCAGAATGCCGCCCAGCGTGCGTAACCCAAATGGCACCGGCGGTTTACCCAGGCTGACAAACACCAGTTTCATTAACAGCATTGGCATTAACGAGCCTTCCGCATAATGCAGCCAGAACCGATACTGCCGTTTTTGCCGGGCATCGGCAGGTTTAAACTGCCCTGCGTGGTCATAGGTTTCCTGCAAATACTCCAGGATGGCGCCGGATTCGGCGAGGATCTCACCGTTATCTTCAATAACGGGCGATTTTCCAAGCGGGTGGATTTTTTTCAGCGCCGGTGGCGCAAGCATGGTTTTTTCACGCTGGTAGCGAACAATCTGGTAGGGCAGCGACAGCTCCTCCAGCGCCCAGAGCACGCGCTGGGAACGAGATTGATTCAAATGATGCACCGTCAGCATGGCTGTCTCCTGTTTTTCATTCAAATTAACTATAGAAAAGAGCGAGAGATGGCGTAAAAATTTCGGCTAAAAAACAGACAATACACTGGCAAACGGGCGGGCATGGCATACAATTACAGTATCAACACAAACCGGAACCTCCACCACGTGCTCGACTGAGGGGTGTTGATGTCGGGGGAAACCCTCCCGTGAACCAACGGGATAGAGCGAAAGACAAAGACCGGAAACAAACTAAAGCGCCCTTGCGGCGCTTTAGTTTTATGCGCGGCAATATGGCGCTCGCTTATCCGGCCTACGCGCGTCCCGGCGAAACGACATTTAATCATCTTCCAGCAATCGCGCCCCTGTTCCCTGCGTGCCGAGCTGATCGCCTGGGTTGCGCAGCGGGCAATCGCTACGCGACAAACAGCCGCAGCCGATGCAGCCGTCCAGCTCATCACGCAACGCCACCAGAGTATGAATACGTCTGTCCAGCTCCTCGCGCCATTGCGAAGAAAGCTGCTTCCACTCCTTTGCGCTCAGCGTATGCCCCTCAGGCAATACGCCAAACGCTTCTCCAATGGTCGCCAGCGGAATGCCAATACGTTGAGCAATCTTGATGATCGCCACATAGCGCAGCACATCGCGCTTATATCGCCGCTGATTGCCGCTGTTACGGACACTGCTGATAAGCCCCTTGCTCTCATAAAAGTGCAGCGCCGATACCGCCACACCGCTACGTTTCGCCACCTCACCCGGCGTAAGCAGGGACTTTATACGCGGTAATTTCTTTTCCATAAATCGCTTTACCTCAAGTTAACTTGAGGAATTATACTCGCCCGCAGACAAAACGACGAATCGAACACTGAGAAAGAGGCAGCAATATGTCCCATCAGCAGATAATTCAGACCCTTATTGAATGGATTGATGAACATATCGACCAACCGCTGAACATTGATGTGGTCGCAAAAAAATCAGGTTACTCGAAGTGGTATTTACAGCGGATGTTCCGCACGGTGATGCATCAGACGCTGGGCGACTATATTCGTCAGCGCCGACTCCTGCTGGCCGCCGTAGAGCTACGAACGACCGAGCGCCCCATTTTTGATATCGCGATGGATCTGGGATATGTGTCGCAACAGACATTTTCGCGCGTCTTCCGCCGCGAGTTTGACCGCACGCCCAGCGACTACCGTCATCGTCTGTAACTTTACTGCCCGCGCTGCATCAGGAGTGCGGGCGACTGTTGCAGCCACTGAATAAACGCCTGCGGCGGCATCGCCTTCGCAAAATACCATCCCTGACAATACTGAACGCCGCGCTTGAACAGCCAGTTCACCTGATCTGCCGTTTCCACGCCTTCGGCAATGGCCTTCAGGTGTAAGCTTTGCGCCATTTCGATGATATGTTCCGCGATCAGATGGCTGGTGCTATTGGTGGTCAGCGTGTCGATAAAGGATTTATCAATCTTCAGAATATCGACATTCAATGAATACAGGTTGTGCAGGTTTGAATACCCTGTTCCAAAATCATCAATCGCCACTTCAAAACCCGCCTGACGAAATGCCTGAATAACCGGCGTGGTTTTCGGCACGTCAATAAAGCCGCGCTCCGTCACTTCCACCTTAATTTGTTGCGCAAGAACGGAATGCTGGCGGGCTTTCTCCGCAATTAACGCGATAAGCCGGGAGGAGTGGAAATCAGAAGCAGAGAGATTAATAGAGATATAAAGATGAGGTTGCGAGGCGAGAAAATGTCCCAGATCGTTGAATACTTCTTCCACCACGTAATCGGTAATCTGCGCAATCATCCCCTCTTTTTCAGCCAGCGGGATAAACTCTGCCGGGCTCATCACCTGCCCTTCAAAACCAGGCCAGCGCAATAGCGCCTCCGCCCCCACGCATTTTTCATTTTGAATATCAATAATGGGCTGATAATAAAGACGCAGTTGACGTTTATCGATCGCTCGCTGCAACAAACGGCGCGGTGAATGATATTCCTCGCGCGTACGCGACCACATCAATAACACAATGATGCTACAGATAATGCCTAACGGCAGCGTTAACGTCGCCTGATGGTACAGGTTCTGATAGAAACGCGCGTTATCAGTGGAAACAATTATCGCGATCGGACGTTTTTCTGAATGGGCAATAGTATAGAAGCGATTATTTTGCTGAAAGGTAGATTCATCACGGTGCAGCAACGGTAATAATTGTTCGACGTTTGCCTGCTCGCTCACGGAGAAAAAGGAGTTCGTCACCGTATCATATACGCCCCAGGCCAGAGTGGGATCGTCTGACATCACCTCGCTGTAAGACAACGGATTTATTACCGCGACATAGTGTCCTCTTTGCATATACGTCATTTTGTAGCCAGCAAAGAACGGCGTATCACGATAGTAATAAATAGAAACGTCTGGTTCTCGTTTATAATCTGCGACAGGGATAATATAAGGACTGGCGGGCGCCATTACCGTAGAGCATAAAAAATGATCGTCTTGCGCATAAATTAACTCGCTGATATACAGACGACCACGAATAATATCCTGCATTCGTTTTTGATGCGCAGGAGTACAGGCTTTTCCCTGATACTGCTGTATCGCGTCGCGAGCCAGCTCCACCTGCTGGACAACCAGTTCCGTTTTTTCTAATGCCAGCTCGGCAAAAGAGTGCAGTTGATTACGGGTTTCAGACACCGCCCGCATGTGGGCAAACCATAGCGCCAGCATCACGGGGAGTAATACCACCATGATTGTTCCAAGGAATCTCAGCAACTTTCGTTGCGCGCTATGATTCATTTCGGCCCTGTATCCCTGAATTGTCTGTGCCTGTCATCATCAAGGCGGATGCTATAACAAACAGGTGATTACGTTGCATGAATTAAGCGACATTAGCAACAGACTTTTCCTGGTAAAAGTCTGATATTGACGGATGACGATAATATTTTCCCGTAAGGCAAACTTAAAGTTATGCTTATTTTTATTAGGGAATATTCTAATCCAAAAGGAGTAAGAATTTTCCAGGGTTTTTTCCGATTAATGCAGAAAAATTAAGTTAAATTTCCAGACTGGTTAATTTTCCGGCGCTAATAAAATGGTAATAAAAATACATCTTCAATAACCAGCCCCATAATCTTCCGGTATAGCCCCCTTCAGATACCCATGTTTAATTTGTGGTTATAAAGCACACAAAAAAGGGTGCCCTGCACTGGCTAACAAACAATTTATTGTGATATAGTTCACAAAAATGATGAAACAGAAACGTTGTTTCATTCAGTGTCGATGTCATGCCCGTCGATAGCCAGAGTGTACCACGCCTTCCGTGAGCAACGCCGCGCTGTCCAGGGCACCTGCTATTCTCAGAGGAAATGTTTCATGGCTACCATAACCACTGGCGTGGTTCTTCTCCGCTGGCAACTGCTGAGCGCTGTGCTCATGTTTTTAGCCAGCACGCTCAATATTCGCTTTCGTAAATCCGACTATATCGGACTCGCGGTGATCAGTAGCGGCCTTGGCGTCGTATCGGCCTGCTGGTTTGCAACCGGGTTACTCGGCATCACTCTGATGGATGTCTCCGCAATCTGGAACAATATCGAAGCCGTGATGGTGGAAGCCATGAGCCATACCCCGCCAGAGTGGCCGATGGTGTTGACCTGATGCTGATATAAGCCTCCGCCCGGAGGCTTTTTTATTCTCTCAAAAACAGCCAGTTAACCTTTCTCCCGCCAAAATCGCCGTATCATTTATTGTAATGAGAACTATTCTCATATTAACATCCCCGCCGTGATGATTAACTTTTGATACTTTTCCTCTATGCCGACTCCAGTTCAGTGCGCTCCTTTAACGTTTGAATCGCTGTATCGCGCGCATCACGGCTGGCTGACGCACTGGCTGGCGCGAAAGTTACAGTCGGCGTTCGACGCCGACGACGTCGCCCAGGACACCTTCCTGCGTATTATTAACGGTGAATCTCTGACGGCGATTCGCGACCCAAAGTCGTTTCTCTGCACCGTCGCCAAACGGGTGATGATCGACCTTTTCCGCCGCAATGCGCTGGAAAAAGCGTATCTGGAGATGCTTGCGCAGTTACCCGAAACGCTGGCGCCTTCCGCTGAAGAAAAGCAGTCGCATCTCGAAACGCTGCAACTTGTCGACAGGATGCTGGACGGGTTGAGCGCCAAAGCGAGAACGGCCTTCCTGCTTTCTCAGCTTGACGGGCTGACCTACAGCGACATCGCGCAACGTCTGAATGTTTCCGTCAGTTCGGTGAAAAAGTACGTCGCGAAAGCCACAGAACACTGCCTGCTGTTCCGCCTGGAGCATGATCTGTGAAAACCTCCCTCACCGATGCCCGCCGCCAGGCGCTACGTTCAGCCTCACACTGGTATGCCGTTTTAAGCGGGGAGCGCGTAAGCCCCCAGCAGGAAGCGCGCTGGCAGCAGTGGTATGAACAAGATCAGGATAATCAATGGGCCTGGCAGCAGGTCGAAAACCTGCGCTGCCAGATGAGCAGCGTCCCCGGCAAACTCGCCAGCCACACGCTGAAAGACAGCCGCCTGACGCGCCGCCACGTACTGAAAGGGTTGCTGTTGCTGGTCTGCGCGGGCGGCAGCTGGCAGCTCTGGCGATCGGAGTTGGGCGAAGGTCTGCGTGCTGATTATCGTACCGCCCGGGGGCAGACTCGCCAGCAGACGCTGGAGGATGGCACGTTGCTTTCGCTGAATACCGACAGCGCGGTTAACGTGCGATTTGACGGTAGCCAGCGCCAGATCCAGCTCTGGTACGGCGAGATCGCCATTACCACCGGAAAAGACGCGCTGCAACGCCCGTTTCGTGTACAGACGCGCCAGGGCCAGCTCACCGCATTGGGTACGGAATTTACCGTGCGCCAGGACGGCGATGAAACCGTCCTTAGCGTCCGACAACATGCCGTCGAAGCGATTCTCGCCGGAGATCCGCAACAAAAACGGGTTATTCAGCAAGGTGAAACGGTGCGCTTCAGCGCCTCGCAGTTTGGCGACGTCGCATCATTGAATGACGAGTCTGCAAGCTGGACGCAAGGCGTGTTAAGTTTCAGCGACAAACCTCTGGGCGACGTCATCGCCACGCTCTCGCGCTACCGACACGGCATACTGCGTTGCGACCCGGCCGTTGCCGGATTACGCCTGACAGGGACGTTCCCACTCGGCAACACCGATGCCGTACTGAATGCGATCGCGAAAACGCTTCCTGTGAAAATTCAGTTTGTTACGCGCTACTGGGTCACGCTGTCTCCCGCCATTTAAACGATAACGAAAAAAATTATCATTTTTATTGTCCCTTTTGCCCCGCTCGTTCGACTTCATAACTGAATACAAATAAAGAAATGATGATGGAGACGTGATGGCCTTTCATAACACAGCACCTCTGGTGATGGCGATTCGTTTAAGCCTGCTTCCGCTTGCCGGACTGGCTTCACTGCCTGCATTTGCCACGCAGTTCGATATTGCCGCCGGAGACTTAGACAAAGCACTTAATCAATACGCTGCCCGCAGCGGCATTATTATGTCAGTGGATGCTTCGCTCACGCGGGGCAAACACAGCGACGGACTGCACGGCGACTACGCGCTTGAAGATGGCCTGCGCACGCTGCTAAAGGGGAGCGGCCTACAGGAAAAATCGTTAGGCGATAACACCTGGACGCTGGAAGCCGCCCCGGTTGCCAGCGAGGACTCGTTGACCGTAGTCGGCGACTGGCTGGGTGAAGCCCGGGAAAACGACGTGTTCGAACATGCCGGCGCGCGTGACGTTATCCGTCGGGATGATTTCACCAAAACCGGCGCGACGACCATGCGCGAAGCGCTGAACCGTATCCCCGGCGTCAACGCCCCGGAAAACAACGGCACCGGCAGCCATGACCTGGCAATGAACTTCGGTATTCGCGGTCTTAATCCACGCCTGGCCAGCCGCTCGACGGTATTGATGGACGGCATCCCCGTACCTTTTGCGCCATACGGTCAGCCGCAGCTGTCGCTCGCGCCGGTCTCTCTGGGCAATATGGATGCCGTTGACGTGGTGCGCGGCGGCGGCGCGGTGCGCTATGGGCCGCAAAGCGTGGGCGGCGTGGTGAACTTCGTGACCCGCGCGATTCCGCAGGATTTCGGTATTGAAGCTGGCGTTGAAGGGCAACTCAGCCCCACCTCGTCGCAAAACAATCCAAAAGAGACGCACAACCTGATGGTAGGCGGAACGGCGGATAACGGTTTCGGCACGGCCCTGCTCTACTCCGGCACGCGCGGCAGCGACTGGCGCGAACACAGCAACACCCGTATCGACGACGTGATGCTGAAAAGCAAATATGCGCCTGACGAGGTACACACCTTCAATAGCCTGCTGCAATACTATGACGGTCACGCCGATATGCCCGGCGGCCTGTCCCGCGCCGACTACGACGCCGATCGCTGGCAGTCCACGCGCCCGTATGACAGCTTCTGGGGCCGCCGCCAGCTTGCCAGTCTGGGATATCAATACCAGCCCGACAGCCAGCACAAATTCAATATTCAGGGTTTCTACACCCGCACCCTGCGCAGCGGTTATTTAGAGCAAGGAAAACGCATTACGCTCTCACCGCGCTACTACTGGGTTCGCGGCATTGAACCGCGCTACAGCCAGAGCTTTATGATTGGCCCGTCTGCGCATGAAGTCGGCGTAGGCTATCGCTATGTCAATGAATCCACGCATGAAATGCGTTACTACACCGCAACCACCAGCGGTCAGTTGCCGTCAACATCCAGCCCTTATGACCGTGATACGCGTTCAGGGACCGAAGCTCACGCCTGGTATCTCGATGACAAAATTGATATCGGCAACTGGACCATTACGCCAGGTATGCGTTTTGAGCACATTGAATCCTACCAGGACAACAACGTTAAAGGTACGCACGAAGAGGTGAGCTACAACGCCCCGCTTCCGGCGCTTAACGTCCTCTACCACCTCACTGACAGCTGGAATCTTTATGCCAACACTGAAGGCTCGTTCGGCACCGTACAGTACAGTCAAATTGGCAAGGCTGTGCAAAGCGGCAATGTGGAACCGGAAAAAGCGCGAACCTGGGAAGTCGGAACCCGATTCGACAACGGCGCGCTGACGGCGGAAATGGGGCTGTTCCTGATTAACTTTAATAATCAGTACGACTCCAACCAGACTAACGATACGGTCACCGCCCGTGGCAAAACCCGTCATACCGGGCTGGAAACGCAGGTACGTTACGATCTCGGCGATATGACGCCCACGCTGGAAAATGTCGCCGTTTACGCTAACTACGCGTACGTTAACGCCGAAATTCGCGAAAAAGGCGACACTTACGGCAATCAGGTGCCGTTCTCACCGAAGCATAAAGGGACGCTGGGCGTGGATTACAAACCCGGCAACTGGACGTTCAACCTGAACAGCGATTTCCAGTCCAGCCAGTTTGCCGACAACGCCAATACCAGGAAAGAGAGCGCGGACGGCAGCACCGGGCGTATTCCGGGTTACATGCTGTGGGGCGCGCGCGTGGCGTATGACTTCGGCCCCGAGATGGCCAACCTGAACCTGGCGTTTGGCGTGAAGAATATCTTCGACCACGAGTATTACACCCGCTCGTATGACGACAACAACAAAGGCATCTATGCCGGACAGCCGCGAACGCTATACCTGCAAGGGTCACTGAAGTTCTGATTGTTCATTTGTTGCCGGGTGGCGGCGTAAATGCCTTACCCGGCCTACAGAGTGACGTAGGCCAGGTAAGCGCAGCGCCATCCGGCAACCGGAGTTGACTATGTTTGCTTTTATTCGCGTTTATTTTTTCAGCCTGATCGTCCTGGCAGCGCCGGTTTTTGCCGTGACGGTGCAGGATGAACACGGCGCCTTTACCCTGAATAAAACGCCGCAACGGATTGTCGTACTGGAACTGTCGTTTGCCGATGCGCTGGCGGCGGTGAACGTCAGTCCGGTGGGGATCGCCGATGACAACGATCCCACGCGTCTGCTGCCGGAAGTGCGCCAGATTATCGGGCAATGGCAGTCCGTCGGCACGCGCGCTCAGCCGAGCCTTGAGGCGATCGGCGCGCTAAAGCCGGACCTGATTATCGCTGACAGCAGCCGCCACGCAGGGATTTACGCCGCGCTGCAAGAGATCGCCCCCGTGTTGTTGCTCAAATCCCGTAATGAAACGTACGCCGAAAATCTGCAATCCGCTGCGATCATCGGGAAAGTATCAGGTAAAGATGCTGAAATGCAAAAACGGCTGACGTTGCATCGGGAACGTATGCGCGCGTTTGCCGCCCACTTGCCGAAAGGGGCCAGCGTGGTATTCGGCACCTCACGCGAACAGCAGTTTAATCTGCACAGCCGCGAATCGTATACGGGCGGCGTGCTCGCTGCGCTGGGTCTGCGCGTGCCGGAGGCAATCCACTCTGCGCCAATGACCACGATTAATCTGGAGCGGCTACTGGCGCTCGATCCGCAGTGGCTGATTGTCGCGCACTACCGCCAGGAGAGCATCGTTAAACGCTGGCAGCAGGATACGTTGTGGCCCATGCTCCAGGCGTCGCAACACCGCCAGGTTGCCGCTGTCGATAGCAATAGCTGGGCGCGGATGCGCGGGATTTTCGCTGCGGAACGCATTGCCGGCGATACGGTGAAAATCTTTCATCACCAGACGCCTGATACCACGCAATGAGGACATTGATCATTTGGGGAGCGCCCGTACTGGCGCTCCTGGCGGCGTTCTGGCTGAGCCTGTTCTGCTACTCGGCGATCCCGATTTCACCCGTCAGTGCTCTGCATGCCCTGTTTCCTTCTTCAACGCCTCCGCTTTCGGAGGCGTTGGTGCGTAATTTACGTCTGCCGCGCAGCCTGGTGGCATTGCTGATTGGCGCCAGCCTTGCCCTGGCGGGAACATTGCTGCAAACCCTGACGCATAACCCACTGGCCTCCCCTTCTCTGACCGGCATTAACAGCGGTGCGGCACTGACGATAGCGTTAACCAGCGCATTCAGCCCCATGCTGCTCAGCGGGTATTCCATCGCGTTTATCGCCGCCGCAGGCGGAGGCCTCTCCTGGCTTCTGGTGATGCTGGCTGGCGGCGGCTGGCGACAGGAGCCAGACCGCAACAAACTGATTCTCGCCGGAATCGCGCTCTCCGCGCTGTGTATGGCGCTGACCCGCATCACGCTGCTATTGGCGGAAGACCACGCTTACGGCATTTTTTCATGGCTGGCGGGCGGTATTGCCCATGTGCGCTGGGCCGAGTTCTGGCAGCTCTTTCCTTTTGTTCTGGTGATTATTCCCGTCATGCTGCTGCTGGCGAACGCCCTTAATCTGCTCAACGTCAGCGATGTCGCCGCACACACGCTCGGCGTAAACCTGTTTCGGCTACGGCTTACCGTCAATATCGGCGTGCTGGTGCTGGTCGGCGCCTGCGTCAGCGTGGCGGGGCCGGTGGCGTTTATCGGCCTGTTAATGCCGCATCTGGCCAGGGCGTGGTCAGGTCACGACCAGCGTAAGTTGCTGCCGATGAGCCTGCTGATGGGCGCAACGTTTATGCTGCTGGCGGATATTCTGGCGCGAGCGCTGGCCTGGCCGGGCGAGCTTCCGGCAGGCGCAGTGCTGGCGCTGATTGGCGCGCCGTGTTTTGTCTGGCTGGCAAGGAGGCGTGGATGAAAGCCTTTATTCTGCTCATCACGTTGTTCCTGCTGAGTATCACCGCGCTGCTGTCATTGCGTCTGGGCGTGGTTCCCCTGCCCTGGTCCGCGCTGATCGATGGCTGGCATACCGGCCACGATCACCACTATGTTCTGACCCAGTATCGCCTGCCGCGACTGCTGCTGGCGATATTCGTCGGCGCCGCCCTGGCGATTTCCGGCGTACTGGTGCAAGGCATCGTGTGTAATCCGCTGGCCTCGCCGGATATTTTAGGGGTGAACCATGCCGCCAGTCTGGCGACGGTAAGCGCACTCATGCTGCTGCCATCGCTGTCGGTCGTCTGGCTGCCGCTGCTGGCATTTGTAGGCGGGCTTTGTGCGCTGATCTTGCTGCGTGCGATTGCGGGTCGCTCCTCCCCCCTGCGTCTGGCGTTAATCGGCGTGGCGTTGTCGGCAACCTGGGCCAGCCTGACGGATTACCTGATGCTCTCCCGCCCGCAGGACGTTAACAACGCGCTGCTGTGGCTGACCGGCAGTTTATGGGGACGCGGCTGGTCGTTTATGTATGTGGCGCTGCCGGTAATGCTGGCGCTTATTCCACTCAGCGCCTGGTTTTGCCGCGATCTGGATCTGCTGGCGCTGGGCGATGATCGCGCCAGCACGCTCGGCGTCCCGGTCAGTCGGGCGCAGCGCCTGGGATTGCTCCTCGCCGTCGCGCTGGCAGCCACCAGCGTGGCAGTTTGCGGGCCGATAGCTTTCGTCAGCCTGGTCGTGCCCCACCTGACCCGACGCCTGCTGGGAGGGCGCCATCACTGGCTGCTGCCCGGCGCTGCGCTAATCGGCGCATTTGTCTTAACGCTGGCCGATTTGCTGGCAAGGATCATTAACCCTCCCACGGAGCTTCCGGCAGGCATGCTCACCGCCATTATCGGCGCGCCGTGGTTTATCTGGTTGCTTGTGAGGATGCGCTAAATGGATATCAGATGTGAAAACCTGACTGCCGGATACGGTGATAAACGCATTCTTGACGGCCTGTCGGTTACGCTACCCGCCGGGCAGATCACCGCATTACTGGGGCCTAATGGCTGCGGCAAATCGACGCTGCTGAAATGCCTTGCCCGCCTGCTCATACCGCAATCCGGCACCTTGCACATTGCGGGTAAGCCGCTGTCGGCCTTCTCACCCCGCGCGCTTTCGCGTCACCTGGCGCTACTGCCGCAACAGCACATGACGCCGGAAGGGATCACCGTGCGGGAACTGGTCAGCTATGGCCGCAGCCCGTGGCTGCCGCTGTGGGGGCGGCTTTCTCGCGACGACCATCAGCATGTCAACCGGGCAATGGCGCAGACGCACACTGACGCGCTGGCAGACAGGCGGCTGACGGAGCTGTCCGGCGGTCAGCGGCAGCGCGTGTTTCTGGCGATGGTGTTAGCGCAGGATACGCCCATTGTATTACTGGACGAACCCACCACCTGGCTCGACATTAATCATCAGGTGGAGTTGATGGCGCTCATGCAGATGCTAAAACAGGCGGGAAAAACGGTCGTGACGGTACTGCACGATCTGAATCAGGCAAGTCGCTATTGCGATCATCTTGTCGTGCTGGCGCAGGGGAATGTGATTGCGCAAGGGCAACCTGTTGATGTGATGCAACCAGAATTATTACGCAAGGTATTTCAGGTTGATGCGGAAATTCACCCTGAACCGCTGACAGGAAAACCAATGTGTATTATTCGTTAGTCTGCTAGCCATATTTTTACCTGTCCAGAGCAGTCTGTTCATCCTGTCAGACTGCTCATCAAAAATATATTCTTATGCCCTTTATTTTTATTCTCTGTCATTAACTTTAAATATTTAAAAGTTATGTAAGGAACACTATATTTAGTGTTTTTCAACCCAGATATTTAACGAAGGCGTAGGTTGAAATCCCGCTAATTACCGCGATGATGATTGCAAAAATAACCAGTAACATCAATCGCCTACCGCTATATATTCCTAACATAATTACCTCCTTTACTAAATTTACACTTCCATCAAAACACTGAAAATATACGCTACAAGCGTTATCTAACCATCAAGATAAAATAATCTTTAACGAAACGCCATTGATTAATGTCAATAATTCAGACTCTTTATTTTAATAGTATAAGCGCGATTCAAAACATTATGCATTTTATACTTCGAGGAATTTTAAATTGACCAGAATGCCGAATAAAAATCGTCTCCATTCTGCGCCATGCGTTGAAAAAAAACCGTACCAGCAATCTGTTAACGAGGTACTTGAAAAAAAGCAGAGTCAGCCTTCCGGGCTGACGCAAAATGAAGCCAGCGCGCGCCTCGCGCAGCATGGGCCTAACGCGCTGCCAGAAAAAGCAGGCAAACCGGCATGGTTACGCTTCCTGGCGCATTTCCACGATGTTCTGATTTATGTCCTGATCGCTGCGGCGGTGCTGACTGCGGTAATGGGTCATTGGGTGGATACGGCCGTCATTTTGGGTGTTGCCGTTATCAACGCGCTGATTGGCCACATTCAGGAAAATAACGCGGAAAAGTCGCTGAAAAGCATCCGCAATATGCTGTCGAACTCAGCGGTCGCTATCCGCAACGGTCAACATGAAACCGTCCCCACAACCGAACTGGTGGTGGGCGATATCGTCGTGCTGCGCGCAGGCGATCGCATCCCGGCAGATCTTCGCGTTATGGAAGCCCATAACCTGCGGGTTGAAGAGGCCATCCTGACGGGCGAGTCCACCGTTGTCGATAAAACAGCCGACACCCTTACCGGCGAACTGCCGTTAGGCGATCGTAAAAATCTGCTGTTCTCCGGCACCACCATCAGCGCAGGCGCCGGGCTGGGCGTGGTTATCGCCACCGGTGAAGAGACTGAACTCGGCCACATCAACCAGATGATGACGGGCATTGAGAAGCACCGTACCCCGCTGCTGGTTCAGATGGATAAACTCGGCAAAGCCATTTTCGCCATTATCGTCGCCATGATGGCAGGACTATTTGTGTTCAGTCTGCTGCTGCGCGATATGCCGATGGGCGAACTGCTGCTTTCTCTGATTAGCCTTGCCGTCGCGGCCGTACCGGAAGGGCTACCCGCGATCATCTCGATTATTCTGTCGCTCGGCGTACAGACGATGGCCCGCAAACGCGCCATTATCCGCAAGCTGCCGACGGTCGAGACGCTGGGTGCGATGTCCGTGATCTGTTCCGATAAAACGGGCACCCTGACCATGAATGAGATGACGGTAAAAGCCATTATTACGGCGGACAAAAATTACCGCGTTCAGGGCAACAGCTATGAGCCAATGGGCGAGATCCATACTGAGGAGAGCGACGCTGCGGTAGAGATCCTGCCCGGCAGCCTGCTGGAGAACTACCTTCGCACTATCGACCTGTGTAATGACAGCCAATTGATTCAGGACGAAAACGGTCACTGGGGCATCACCAGCGGGCCAACGGAAGGGGCTTTAAAAGTGCTGGCGGCAAAAGCGCGCCTTCCCGCCATTGAAACTGAACTGCGCAGCAAAATCCCGTTCGATTCGCAGTACAAATACATGGCGACGCACCATCGCATTGGAAATGAAGAGCGCGTACTGGTGACCGGCGCGCCAGATGTGTTGTTTAAACTGTGCCAGCTACAGCAAACCGCTACCGGTACTGAAGCCTTTACGCAAAATCACTGGGAAGCGGAGATCGCGCGCTATGCGAAAGAAGGTCTGCGCATGGTTGCGGCAGCCTGGAAGCCAGGGCGTGCAGAAGCCGCCTCTCTCACCCATGAGTGCCTGAATGACGGCCTGATCTTCCTGGGCATCGCAGGCATGATGGACCCGCCGCGTCCAGAGGCCATTAACGCAATCCAGGCCTGCCAGCAGGCGGGGATTCGCGTGAAGATGATCACCGGCGATCACCCGCAAACGGCCATGAGTATCGGTGGCATGCTGGGGATTCATAACAGCACCCACGCGGTAACGGGCTACGAACTGGAGCAGATGGACGATGCGGCATTAGCCGAAGCCGCTGTCACCTACGACATCTTTGCCCGCACCAGCCCCGAACATAAACTGCGTCTGGTGAAGGCACTGCAAAACAAAGGCGAGATTGTCGGTATGACCGGCGACGGAGTCAACGACGCCCCCGCGCTGAAGCAGGCGGACGTCGGCATCGCGATGGGCATCAAAGGCACGGAAGTGACAAAAGAAGCCGCTGACATGGTACTGACGGACGACAACTTCGCCACCATCGCCAGCGCCGTGCAGGAGGGGCGTCGCGTTTACGACAACCTGAAGAAAACGATTCTGTTCATCATGCCCACCAACCTGGCACAGGGTCTGCTGATCATCATTGCCCTGTTGGCTGGGAACCTGATCCCGCTCACGCCGGTACTGATTCTGTGGATGAACATGGCGACCTCCGCCACGCTGTCGTTCGGGCTAGCATTTGAAGCCGGTGAGCGCAACATCATGCGACGCCCGCCACGCCAGAGTAATGAGAACGTCATGGATGCCTTTGCTATCTGGCGCGTCGGTTTTGTCGGAACGTTAATTGCGGCCTGCGCCTTTGCGCTGGAAGCCTGGTTGCAGCCTCGCGGCCACAGCCCGGAGTTTATCCGTACCGTGCTGTTGCAGACGCTGGTCACCGCACAGTGGGTATATATGCTCAACTGCCGGGTTTCGGATGGTTTCTCGCTGGGACGCGGGCTGCTGATGAATAAAGGCATCTGGATGGTCAGCGGCATTCTGTTGCTGTTACAGCTAGCGATTATCTATATGCCTTTCATGCAGATGCTGTTTGGCACAGAAGCGCTGCCGCTGCGTTACTGGGGCATAACCTTCGCTATCGGCGCAGTGCTGTTCTGCATTGTGGAGATAGAGAAACCGCTCACCCGTAAATTCCGCCGGAAATAGCCGGCGGTTCACCGCGAAGAAAAAAGCCACCCGTAGCGGAGGCTTTTTTTTTGCCGATGGGAGAGGGGTTTTGTCGGCCCGGTAAGCAAAGCGCCACCGGGCATGGCAGATTAACGAATGACCATCACCGGAATTTTCGCGTATCGCAAAATATTCGCCGCAGCCGAACCGAGCAAATGCGTTGCAATACCCGGCTTGCGCGAACCGATGATAATCATCTCGGCGTTATGCGCTTCTACCGCGTTATTTACTTCATCACGAATATTGCCATGACGGACTTCAAAACGAATATTCTCCAACGGCGTTTTGAATTTTCTCGCAAGGTTAAGCATTTTCTCTTGCGCATCATTCGTCATGTATTCCTCGTATTTTCTGATATCCGAGGCAAAACCACGCATTGGGGAGGTACCCAGTTTAGGGAACACATGCAGCAGATGGATCACGCCGTTTTCTTTGTCCACCATATGATCAGCATAGGCAATGGCTTTGTCAGAGAGATCCATCGCCAGAATATCAACGGGCATTAAAATGACTTTATTCATGATGATTTCCTTAAGTTAGCTGACAGGCCAATCACATATCCCTGAAAAGACCTGGCAAGATTCAGCATTCATTTGACCAAAATAACGGGGGAATAATAATCAATAATACCCTGTATTTTTTGATCATAAGCAAGAAAGGAAATAACCCATAAAGTCTGTAGATATATTTACGTCCGGTGACAAAACTGACAAGCCTGCTATTTAATTGCACGCTATTTCAGCCAAAAAAAAGCTCCCGTGAAGGGAGCTTTTTTAATTCATCAGAACGGGATGTCGTCGTCGAAATCCATTGGCGGTTCGTTAGACGGTGCCGGAGCGGATTGTTGCTGCGGACGGGACTGCGCGCCGCCGCTGAACTGGTTGCCGCCCTGCGGTTGCTGAGGCTGACCCCAACCGCCCTGCTGCTGACCGCCGCCCATATTGCCGCCAGCCGGAGCGCCACCGCCCTGACGACCACCCAGCATCTGCATGGTGCCGCCAACGTTGACCACCACTTCAGTGGTGTATTTGTCCTGACCGGACTGATCGGTCCATTTACGGGTACGCAACTGACCTTCAATGTAAACCTGAGAACCTTTACGCAGATATTCGCTGGCCACTTCCGCCAGTTTGCCGAACAGCACAACGCGGTGCCATTCCGTCTGCTCTTTCATCTCACCGGTCTGCTTATCACGCCAGGATTCGGAAGTAGCCAGCGTAATGTTGGCAACTGCGCCACCATTTGGCATGTAGCGTACTTCCGGGTCCTGGCCCAGATTACCGACGAGAATCACCTTGTTTACGCCTCTGCTGGCCATGATCGAGTCTCCTGAAAAACGTTTCTGAATAAGTGTAAACGCGCGATTGTAGCATTACCAATAGCGTTTTTACTACGATGCGAGGCTGATTCCAGTAAACAACCTTGGGCGGACATTGTTACACAGTAGCCTGTGTTTTGCATTCCAATACTGTATATCCATTCAGGTTGAGTTGTGTCATAATTAACCGTTTGTGATCGCCGGTAGCGCCATGCGGCCGGGAAAAAGCGTTTTAATCCGGGAAAGGTGAATGGATAAGATCGAAGTTCGGGGCGCCCGCACCCATAATCTCAAAAACATCAACCTCGTCATCCCGCGCGACAAACTGATTGTCGTCACCGGGCTTTCGGGTTCTGGCAAATCCTCGCTCGCTTTTGACACCTTGTATGCCGAAGGGCAGCGTCGCTACGTTGAATCCCTTTCCGCGTATGCGCGTCAGTTTCTGTCTTTGATGGAAAAACCAGATGTCGACCATATTGAGGGGCTGTCGCCCGCTATCTCAATTGAGCAGAAATCGACATCCCATAACCCGCGCTCTACGGTAGGTACAATTACCGAAATACATGACTATCTGCGTCTGCTGTTCGCCCGCGTGGGTGAACCGCGCTGCCCGGATCATGACGTCCCGCTGGCGGCGCAAACCGTCAGCCAGATGGTAGATAACGTGCTGTCTCAGCCAGAAGGCAAACGCCTGATGCTGCTGGCGCCCATTATTAAAGAGCGCAAAGGCGAGCACGCCAAAACGCTGGAAAACCTGGCCAGCCAGGGCTACATCCGCGCCCGTATTGATGGCGAGGTCTGCGATCTCTCCGATCCGCCGAAGCTGGAGCTGCAAAAGAAACACACCATTGAGGTCGTGATCGATCGTTTCAAAGTCCGTAGCGATCTGTCCCAGCGCCTGGCGGAATCTTTTGAAACCGCGCTGGAACTCTCCGGCGGCACCGCGATCGTCGCGGATATGGACGATACGAAAGCGGAAGAGCTGCTCTTCTCCGCCAACTTCGCCTGCCCAATTTGCGGCTACAGTATGCGCGAGCTGGAACCGCGTCTGTTCTCGTTTAACAACCCGGCGGGAGCCTGCCCGACCTGTGACGGCCTCGGCGTACAGCAATATTTCGATCCCGATCGCGTGATCCAGAACCCGGAGCTTTCTCTGGCTGGCGGCGCGATTCGCGGCTGGGATCGCCGTAACTTCTATTACTTCCAGATGCTGAAATCGCTGGCGGAACACTATAAGTTCGACGTGGAAGCGCCGTGGGGAAGTCTGAGTCAGAATGTGCATAAAGTCGTTCTGTACGGTTCCGGCAAAGAGAGCATCGAGTTCAAATACATCAACGATCGTGGCGACACCTCCGTGCGTCGCCATCCGTTCGAAGGCGTGCTGCACAACATGGAGCGCCGTTACAAAGAGACGGAGTCCAGCGCGGTACGTGAAGAGTTAGCTAAATTCATCAGCAACCGTCCGTGCGCCAGCTGTGAAGGCACGCGTCTGCGCCGTGAAGCACGTCATGTCTTCGTCGAGAATACTCCGCTGCCTGCGATCTCCGACATGAGCATCGGCCATGCGATGGACTTCTTCAACAATCTCAAGCTCGCAGGCCAGCGTGCAAAGATTGCGGAGAAGATCCTCAAGGAGATTGGCGACCGCCTCAAGTTCCTGGTAAACGTCGGCCTCAACTACCTGACGCTGTCCCGTTCGGCAGAGACCTTGTCCGGCGGCGAAGCCCAGCGTATCCGTCTGGCCAGCCAGATTGGCGCGGGGCTGGTAGGCGTGATGTATGTGCTGGATGAGCCGTCTATCGGTCTCCATCAGCGCGATAACGAACGTTTGCTGGGAACGCTGATTCACCTGCGTAATCTCGGCAATACCGTGATTGTGGTGGAGCATGACGAAGACGCCATCCGCGCCGCCGACCATGTGATCGATATCGGCCCCGGCGCTGGCGTACACGGCGGTCAGGTCGTGGCCGAAGGGCCGCTGGAGGCGATTATGGCGGTGCCGGAATCCCTCACCGGCCAGTACATGAGCGGCAAACGCAAGATTGAAGTGCCGAAACAGCGCGTTCCCGCGAACCCGGAGAAAGTGCTGAAGCTGACCGGCGCGCGCGGCAACAACCTGAAAGACGTCACCCTGACGCTGCCGGTTGGCCTGTTTACCTGTATCACCGGCGTATCCGGGTCGGGTAAGTCTACGCTTATCAACGACACACTGTTCCCGATTGCCCAGCGCCAGTTAAACGGGGCGACCATTGCGGAACCTGCGCCGTATCGTGATATTCAGGGGCTGGAGCATTTCGACAAAGTCATCGACATCGACCAGAGTCCGATTGGCCGTACGCCGCGCTCTAACCCGGCAACGTATACCGGCGTGTTTACGCCCGTACGTGAGCTGTTCGCTGGCGTGCCGGAATCACGCTCACGCGGCTATACGCCGGGACGTTTCAGCTTTAACGTGCGCGGCGGGCGTTGCGAAGCCTGTCAGGGCGACGGCGTCATCAAGGTTGAAATGCACTTCCTGCCGGATATTTACGTACCGTGCGACCAGTGCAAAGGCAAGCGCTATAACCGCGAAACGCTGGAGATTAAGTACAAGGGCAAGACTATCCACGAAGTGCTGGATATGACCATCGAAGAAGCGCGCGAATTTTTTGACGCCGTTCCGGCGCTGGCGCGTAAGCTGCAAACGTTGATGGACGTGGGTCTGACCTACATCCGTCTCGGTCAGTCCGCCACCACGCTCTCCGGCGGTGAAGCACAGCGCGTGAAGCTGGCGCGTGAATTGTCGAAACGCGGCACCGGGCAGACGCTGTACATTCTGGATGAACCGACCACCGGTCTGCATTTTGCCGATATTCAGCAACTGCTGGACGTGCTGCACCAGTTGCGCGATCAGGGCAACACCATTGTGGTGATTGAGCACAACCTGGACGTCATTAAGACGGCGGACTGGATTGTCGATCTCGGCCCGGAAGGCGGCAGCGGCGGCGGCGAAATTCTTGTTTCCGGGACGCCGGAAACGGTCGCAGAGTGTGAAGCGTCACATACTGCCCGTTTCCTCAAGCCAATGCTGTAATAATGCCCGATGGCGCTGCGCTTATCGGGCCTACAGAATATGCGTAATAGTTTGTAGGCTCGATAAGGCGCTTGCGCCGCATCCGGCAAAACGGCTCACGGCTGCACCAACAGCTTACGCTTGTCCTCCGGCAGGGTACTTACCGCCAGTTGATAAGAGGCATCCACCAGATAATAGATTTGCGAATCCGGTAGCGAACCATCCAGGTAGACGGTGCTCCAGTGCGCTTTATTAAGATGTCGGCTTGGTCGCACATCGCTGTGTTGCTGGCGCAGCAACTCCGCCAGTTCAGGGCTGGTTTTCAAAGATACCGCCGGGCGATTTTCCACCTCTTTCACCATGGCAAAAAGCACATCTTCAACCTTGATTTGTGTGGCTTTCCAGTCACTGTGAACGCTCTGTTCCGCGCCTGTTTTTGCCATGCAATATTGCAGTAACTCCGAATTGGTCATCTTCTTATTCCCCTTTTAAGCATATTGCCCCACTGAGAACGTCTCTTACTCAGTTTGCAGCAAGTCCGCCAAAGGTAAAAGCCAGCAGCTCAATTTTGTTCAAAAAAACAGCGATTGAGAATCTTGCCGGATGATGTCACTGTAGGCCGGATAAGGTGCCTGCACCGCCATCCGGCACCCGTGCCGCTTATTGCCTGATGGCGACGCTAATGCGTTTTATCAGTCCTGGGGCAAAAGGTTCCGCCGGTTTTAATATTCCGAGTTCACAATCACCTCTTCCCCAAACGCGCCGGCCTGCGGCAACGGTTTATAGGTAGAGTTGGAGGCGCGCAGGATGCGGATGCCACGAATGCCCGCGTCACGGGCTGCCGTAATGTCATTGTCGGAGTCGCCGTAGAAGATGCGGATATTTTTCTCCTGTAGCCACTGCGTTTTGGTGTTCTGGCCCGGCTTGTCGCCTGCAAAAATCACAGGATTCATATTGGCTGCGGGAATGTGGAAATCATCAGCCAGCGTTTTCGAGACGGTTTCGGTTTTCGTCTGGCTCCGCCCCGTGACAAAAAAGATGCTGTCGCCACGCCGGACGTGCATATCAATAAGCAGACGCGCCACCTCTTTCGGAATGCTGAACTCATCCCAGCCGTTGTTCATCTTCTCCCAGAATGCCGGATTTTTCAGATAATCCTCGCTTTCTGGCGAATAGACTTTTTTGCCGCGCCAGAAGCCAGGGCTGGAAAACAGCACGGTGTCATCAATATCAAACCCGACAGCAATGGGAGGACGACCCGCCAGGCTATTTTCGATCTGCGCGACAGAGACCCAGTGGATGGGAGATTGCTCGGCGAGTTTCGCAACGTTGGTGCCAGGATTTAGCGGCGACGGCGAGGACGCCAGGGCGATTGCTGAATTATTTAACGTGAAAAGTAAACAAAAGGCGCTCAAGGCCAGGGTTATCTTGCGCATATTTTTCCCTAAATAGTCAGTTAGTTATGATTTTTAATTATATTGACTGGTCAAAAAACTCTCTGACCATAACCCCAGCGGCAGGTGAAAGGAAGAATTTTCTGCGGTTTTGTTACAGAAAAAGAGGATGATCACATATGAATGGAGGGGCAGCGCTGCTCGCCCGGTGGCGCTACCGCTTACCGGGCCTACGAGTTGCTTTGTAGGCCGGATAAGGCAACGCCGCCATCCGGCAGGTCGCCCCCGGGCCTACGGGCTGCTTTGTAGGCCGGATAAGGCAACGCCGCCATCCGGCAACACAATCACTTACATCACCGCAGCAAACGCCTTCGCCACGCGCTGGACATTGCCGGAATTCAGACCCGCCACGCACATGCGTCCGCTGGCGATCAGGTAGACGCCGAACTCATCACGCAGACGGTCCACCTGTGCAGCGCTCAGGCCGGTATAGCTGAACATGCCGCGCTGTTGCAGCAGATAATCAAAGTTACGGCCCGGTATCTCGGCATTCAGGACATTCACCAGTTCCTGACGCATCGCCAGGATACGCGTACGCATTGCTTCCACTTCCGCCAGCCAGCTGGCTTTTAGCGCCTCATCGTTCAGTACGGCGGCAACCACCTGCGCGCCAAAATTCGGCGGGCTGGAGTAGTTACGGCGCACGGTGGCTTTGAGCTGACCCAACACGCGGCCTGCGGCCTCAGCGTCTTCACAGACCACCGAAAGCCCGCCCACACGTTCGCCATACAGCGAGAAGATCTTCGAGAAAGAGTTACTGACCAGCGCGGGTAATCCGGCGCTGGCAATGGCGCGAATCGCGTAGGCATCATCTTCCATACCGGCGCCAAATCCCTGATAGGCAATGTCGAGGAACGGAATCAACTCGCGCGCTTTCAGGATCTCAATAACCGCATCCCACTGCGAATGGGTTAAATCAGCACCGGTCGGGTTATGGCAGCACGGATGCAGCAGCACAATGCTGCGAGCAGGCAAGGTGTTGAGGGTCGCCAGCAAGTCGTTGAAACGTACGCCGTTAGTGGCGTTGTCATACCAGGGGTAAGTACTTACTTCGAAACCAGCGCCTTCAAAAATTGCGATGTGGTTTTCCCAGGTCGGGTCACTGACCCACACGGCGGATTCAGGAAAATAACGTTTCAGGAAATCCGCCCCTACCTTCAGCGCGCCGGAACCGCCCAGCGTCTGAATTGTCGCCACGCGTTGCTGCTGAAGAACCGGATGATCGGCGCCAAACAGCAACGGCGCAATGGTATGGCGATAGGTATTGAGACCTTCCATTGGCAGGTACAGCGACGCGCCGTGCGGCTGCGCATTAATCCGGGCTTCCGCTTCGGCAACGGCTTTAAGCTGAGGAATGATGCCCTCTTCGTTGTAATACAGACCGATGCTGAGATTCACTTTGTCGCTACGCGAATCCTCTTTGAAACGCTCCATAAGCGAAAGAATCGGGTCGCCAGCGTAGGCGTCAACTTTTTGAAACACGCTGTGGTTCTCCAGGTTTACAGGCAGGGGGTTAAAACACAATAAACCGGAAGCGAGAGAAGATCGAGAGGATGTTGATGTGAATATCGCCGGATGGCGGGGTATCCGCCTTATCCGGCCTGGGATCAATGCGCCACCCGGCACGCATTTAATCGATGTACTTCATCGCAACCCTTGATGTCAGGCGCGTGATAAGTTCGTAAGCACTCACTTTTGTTATTTCCGCAATGCGCTCAACGGGCAGGCCTTCCCCCCACAAAATGACCGGATCGCCTGCTTTGTCCTGCGCCTGAGGGCCTAAATCGACGCAGATCATGTCCATCGCCACGCGACCGACAATCGTCACTTCCCGACCGTTAACCAGCACCGGCGTACCGGATGGCGCCGCACGCGGATAACCATCGCCATAGCCCATAGCAACCACGCCCAGACACGTATCACGCTCGCTGATCCATGTGCCGCCGTAACCCACCGGTTCGCCCGCTTTATGCTCGCGAACGGCAATGAGGCTGGAGATTAGCGACATGACCGGCTGACAGCCAAAATCTTCGCCAGTGGACTGATTTTCCAGCGGCGAGACGCCGTAGAGGATGATGCCCGGTCGCGCCCAGTCAAAATGAGACTGCGGCCACAACAGGATGCCGCCGGAAGCGGCGATGGAACGTTGCCCCGGTTTACCTTCGCAGAAGGTATTAAAAATATCGAGTTGCTGCTCGGTCGCACCGCATTCCGGCTCATCGGCGCGGGCGAAATGGCTGACGATATTTACCGGCTGGCGCACGTTTTTACACTGCGTAAGCCGTTGATAAAACGCTTCGGCTTTTTCAGGACGCACGCCCAGACGATGCATTCCCGTATCCAGTTTCATCCACACCGTTACCGGCTCATCCAGCCCGGCGGCTTCCAGCGCGGCAAGCTGTTCTTCGTTATGCACGGCGGTATGCAGATGCTGTGCAGAGATGACTGGCAGATCGGTGGCTTCAAAAAAACCTTCCAGCAACAGAATGGGCTGCGTGATCCCGCCCGCCCGCAGGCGCAGGGCTTCTTCAAGGCGGGCGACGCCGAAAGCGTCGGCATCAGGGAGCGTTCGCGCGGTCTCCAGAAGACCGTGTCCGTAAGCGTTCGCTTTCACGACCGCAACCAGCTTGCTGGCAGGCGCCAGTTCACGCAGACGTTGCAGATTGTGTCGCAGAGCGCGGCGGTTAATGACTACAGTTGCCGCTTGCATTTGAATTCCTTATAAAAAGAATCGCCAAAATCATTCGCGTTGCAGGACAAAACGCGCAGTCCCCGAAGGGGTAAGCGGGCGCAGTCAACGCATCTGCGGCGTGAATGATGAAGGAGATTTACTCGTCGTCGTATTGCGGTCCCGCATAGTTATCGAAACGCGACCATTGCCCGTTAAACGTCAGACGTACCGTACCGATTGGGCCGTTACGTTGTTTACCAATAATAATTTCTGCGATGCCTTTTAAGTCGCTGTTTTCGTGATAAACCTCGTCACGATAGATAAACATGATCAAGTCGGCATCCTGCTCGATGGAGCCGGATTCACGCAGATCCGAGTTGACCGGGCGTTTATCGGCGCGTTGTTCCAGAGAGCGGTTAAGCTGCGACAGCGCCACCACCGGCACCTGTAGCTCTTTTGCCAGCGCTTTCAGCGAGCGAGAGATTTCCGCGATTTCCAGCGTACGGTTATCGGAGAGCGACGGCACGCGCATCAGTTGCAGGTAGTCAATCATGATCAGGCTTAACCCGCCATGTTCACGGTAGATACGACGGGCGCGCGAGCGAACTTCCGTCGGCGTCAGGCCGGATGAATCGTCAATATACATATTGCGCTTCTCCAGCAGGATGCCCATCGTACCGGAAATACGCGCCCAGTCTTCGTCATCCAGCTGACCCGTACGAATGCGCGTCTGGTCCACGCGCGACAGCGACGCCAGCATACGCATCATAATCTGTTCGCCGGGCATCTCCAGACTGAAGATCAGTACCGGTTTCTCCTGCAACATCGCGGCGTTTTCGCAGAGGTTCATCGCAAATGTCGTTTTACCCATCGACGGACGCGCCGCAACGATGATCAGATCCGAGCGCTGCAAACCGGCGGTTTTTTTGTTTAAGTCCTGATAACCGGTATCGACCCCTGTCACACCGTCATGCGGCTGCTGGAAAAGGGTTTCAATGCGCGCCACGGTCGCATCGAGGATTTGATCGATGCTTTTCGGGCCTTCGTCTTTATTGGCGCGGTTTTCCGCAATCTGGAAAACGCGAGATTCCGCGAGATCCAGCAGCTCGTCGCTGTTGCGCCCCTGCGGATCGTAACCCGCATCGGCAATTTCATGGGCGACGGAAATCATATCGCGAACAACGGCACGTTCGCGGACAATATCCGCATAAGCGCTAATGTTCGCCGCACTTGGCGTATTTTTGGATAACTCCGCCAGGTAAGCAAAACCGCCAACGCTGTCCAGTTGCCCCTGAATTTCCAGCGACTCCGCCAGCGTGATTAGGTCAATGGGTTTCCCCATCTCCTGCAAACGGTGCATTTCGGTAAAAATATGCCGGTGCGGCCGGGTATAAAAGTCATCCGCCACTACGCGTTCGGCGACATCGTCCCAGCGTTCGTTATCCAGCATTAAACCGCCCAACACCGACTGTTCCGCTTCAATCGAGTGCGGCGGTACTTTCAGCCCGTCAACCTGCAAATCACGGTCACGCGCATCAGTCTGTTGTTTGTTGAAGGGTTTATTTCCTGCCATAGTGAATGGAGTTACCGAGATAAAGAATGGGTCGAAACTTTACCATATAAGTGGACCCTTACGATACGTTCTGGAGGAAGCATGGCAACACGAATTGAATTTCACAAGCACGGTGGCCCTGACGTCCTGAAAGCAGTGGACTTTACCCCTGTAGACCCGGCGGAAAACGAAATCCAGGTCGAAAATAAAGCGATTGGCATCAACTACATTGATACCTATATTCGCAGTGGGCTCTATCCACCGCCATCCCTGCCCAGCGGGTTGGGCACCGAAGCGGCGGGCGTGGTGAGTAAAGTCGGCAGCAACGTTAAACATATTAAAGCGGGCGACCGCGTCGTTTATGCCCAGTCTGCGCTCGGGGCTTACAGTTCGGTACACAATGTTCCCGCCGATAAGGCCGCCATTCTCCCTAAAGCGATCTCTTTCGAGCAGGCTGCCGCCTCTTTTCTGAAAGGATTAACGGTCTTTTATCTGCTGCGCAAAACCTATGAGGTTAAACCCGACGAACCGTTTTTGTTCCATGCCGCCGCCGGGGGCGTGGGCCTTATCGCCTGCCAGTGGGCTAAAGCGTTGGGCGCAAAACTTATTGGCACGGTAGGCAGCGCGCAGAAAGCGCAAATTGCCTTACAGGCTGGCGCATGGAAAGTGATTAACTATCGTGAAGAAAATATCGCTGAACGGGTGAAAGAGATTACCGGCGGCAAAAAAGTACGGGTGGTTTACGATTCAGTCGGGAAAGATACCTGGGAAGCGTCGCTGGATTGCCTGCAACGCCGGGGGCTGATGGTGAGTTTTGGTAACGCTTCCGGCCCGGTGACCGGCGTTAACTTAGGCATCCTGAACCAAAAAGGCTCACTGTACGTCACTCGCCCTTCTCTTCAGGGTTACATCACCAGTCGCGATGAATTGACCGAAGCCAGCAACGAGCTGTTTTCACTGATTGCCAGCGGCGTGATAAAAGTCGAGGTCGCGGAGAATCAGAAATACGCGTTGAAAGATGCGCAGCGCGCGCATGAGGTGCTGGAAAGCCGGGCAACGCAGGGATCGAGCCTGCTCATTCCGTAGTATGACGGGGAAAAGAATTAGGGCTTCCACACGGGAAGCCCTTTCTTTTTTAGTTCGGCTGTATGTAGGGTACAGCTCGATGAATTCATTAGCCGCGCAATAGTGACAGATTTGATAATCAATTCCTATTTGCTTCTAAGAAGAAAGTTACAGGTTGTGATCCTCTGCACAATACCTTAGTAAAACCGACGGTTATTGCGCTGATACTGTGGGATTTTTGGCGTTTTTACCGCTTTGATGACCCACACCACGGCAACAGCCAACAGCAACCACGGCAGCAGTTTGATCACCAACGCAAACATCCCGCCCAGGAACATCACGGCGGTCGCCACCATCAGCGCGGCCAGAATCCCCAACAATGACACGCCGGTGGCCATCAGCATGATAAAAAAGCCCATCACAAAAAGTAGTTCCAGCATGATTCCCCCTGAATATGGAATGCCCAGTGGCGTAGCGCTTTGCGGGCCGACATATTCAGACCATTACAAGAAACATGCCAAAATTAATCTATTGATTTGCAAACAAAACGCCCCGCGACTGTGCGCAGGGCGTGGTGAAATTGACTAACTTTTAGTGAGAACTTAACGCTTATCCGCCACCCGTTTCAGCGCATGTTCCAGCACGTCAATGTCGGCGCCTGCTTTATGGGCATTTTCGCTCAGATAACGGCGCCACTGGCGCGCGCCAGGAATCCCCTGAAACAGCCCCAGCATATGACGGGTAATATGCCCGAGGTATGTCCCCTGGCTCAGTTCACGCTCAATGTACGGATACATGGCGCGAACGACAGCCACAGGATCGGCATCCGCCGTGGTCGCGCCAAAGATCTCACGGTCAACGGAGGCCAGAATACCCGGGTTTTGATAGGCTTCGCGCCCGATCATCACGCCATCCATATGCTCCAGATGCGCTTTCGCCTCTTCCAGCGACGTAATACCGCCGTTGATGGACATGGTCAGATGCGGGAAGTCACGCTTTAACTGGTAAACGCGCGGGTAATCCAGCGGCGGGATCTCGCGGTTTTCCTTCGGGCTGAGCCCGGAGAGCCAGGCCTTGCGCGCGTGGATAATAAACATCTCGCATTCGCCTTTACCGGCGACCGTATTGATGAAGTCACAGAGAAATTCGTAGCTATCCTGATCGTCAATACCGATACGGGTTTTGACCGTTACCGGGATCGACACTACGTCCCGCATCGCCTTCACGCAATCCGCCACCAGTTGCGCATTTCCCATCAGACAGGCGCCAAACATGCCGTTTTGTACACGGTCAGACGGGCAGCCTACGTTAAGGTTAATTTCGTCATATCCTCGCGCCTGCGCCAGTTTCGCGCATTGCGCCAGCGCCGACGGATCGCTGCCGCCAAGCTGCAACGCCACCGGATGCTCTTCCTCGCTGTATGCCAGATAGTCGCCTTTGCCATGAATGATCGCCCCGGTAGTTACCATCTCGGTATAGAGCAACGTCTGGCGAGACAGCAGACGCAGGAAGTAGCGGCAATGTCTGTCCGTCCAGTCGAGCATCGGCGCGATAGAAAAACGATGAGCAGGAAAAGCGAACTGTGATTCTGTAGACATGGCGAAATTTTAAGCATCTGGTGAATTTGGGGCGCTACTATAGCACAGCCCACTGAAAGATTAGCTGACGATATATCGTTAGGGCTGCTTCTCGGCGTTTCACGCAGAACATGGTAAAGTAGAAGATTAACCTTTCACGCAATCCGAGGTGCCACATGGAAAAGACCACCACGCAAGAGCTTTTAGCGCAAGCTGAAAAACTCTGTGCGCAACGCAATGTGCGGCTGACACCCCAGCGCCTCGAAGTGTTGCGTCTGATGAGTCTGCAGGAAGGCGCGATCAGCGCCTATGACCTGCTGGATCTGCTGCGTGAAACGGAGCCGCAGGCCAAACCGCCGACGGTGTATCGTGCGCTCGATTTTCTGCTTGAGCAGGGTTTTGTTCACAAGGTCGAATCCACCAACAGCTACGTGCTCTGTCACCTGTTCGATCAGCCGACCCATAGCTCGGCCATGTTTATCTGCGACCGTTGTGGTGTGGTAAAAGAGGAGTGTGCTGAAGGCGTGGAAGACATTATGCATACGCTGGCGGCAAAAATGGGGTTCGCTCTGCGCCATAACGTGATTGAAGCACACGGGTTATGCCCGGCGTGTGTGGAAGTCGAAGCCTGTCGCCACCCCGGCGAGTGCCAGCACGACCATTCTATTCTGGTGAAGAAGAAACCACGTTAAATGAATCGGGCGGCTAATCCGCAGACGCCGCCCAAAGCAAGTACGTTGAACAGAGGGGAGTACGTCCTTGTACTCACGGGCAGGAGAAGTTGATTACCAGCGGTAGTCGTTACGGTTTTCCCATTCTTTCACTTCTTTTTCCGCCTCATCTTTTGCGTAACCATAGCGTTCCTGGACTTTACCCACCAGTTGATCACGCTTACCTTCGATGACTGTCATATCGTCATCGGTCAGTTTGCCCCATTGCTCTTTCACTTTACCTTTAAACTGTTTCCAGTTGCCGCCGATTTCGTCTTTATTCATCATCAAGTCCTCATCGTTCGGTTGTGAATAGCGGGAGAACGTCGCTCAAACGCATTACGTTTTCTGCTGAACGTGAGATTAATTGTAGTCAGTGATTCGGCCTTCGTTTTTTAATTCAGAGTTTTTAACCACCGGACTCAGGCAAACCAGGTCCCTTTTCGCCAGTGTCGCCGCCAGATAAATGCCAGAGAAAGCCCACGAAGCGCCAGAAAAACGGTTAGCGCAAGCCACAGTCCGTGGTTCCCCAGCAGCGGTATCGTCAGTAGGGTGAGCGCAAACCCGGCTGCGGCGACAGCCATGCTGTTACGCATTTCAGCCGCCCGCGTCGCCCCGATAAACATACCGTCCAGCAAATAGCACCAGACGCCCACCAGCGGCAGAATCACCTGCCAGATAAGATAGCGATCGGCCAGAAGCTGAATCTGCGGCAGCGAAGTCAGCAGTGCGATGATGTACTCCCCCGCCAGCACATAAACCAGCGCAAACAGCAGCGCCACAATTCCCGACTGGCGACACGCCGCCCGCCATACGTCCAGTAGCTGGCTGCCGTCCCGCGCGCCATAAGCCTGACCCGAATGGGCTTCTACCGCATAGGCGAAGCCGTCCAGCGCATAGGCAGTAAAGGTCAGCAACGTCATAAGAACGGCATTCACCGCAATGATATCGCTTCCCATACGGGCGCCCAGTACCGTGATTGCGCCAAAACAGAGTTGCAGCAGCAGCGAACGCAGCATGATGTCGCGATTAAGCGCCAGCAAACGACGGAAGTTTCCGCGCCAGGCTTGTTTCAACATACCGGGAGAGACTCCGCGCAGATGAAGGACTTTGCGTACCATCAGCAGACCAATTAACAGCGTGGCATATTCAGCGATGACCGTCGCCATCGCAGCCCCCTGCACGTTCATGTGCAGCCCCATAACCAGCCACAGGTCGAGAACGATGTTCAGGATATTCCCGACAATCAGCAGGATAACCGGCGCACGGGCGTACTGAACGCCAAGCAGCCAACCAAGCAAAACCAGATTCGCCAGAGATGCCGGGGCACTCAGCCAGCGGATCGCCAGAAAGCGTCTTGCCTGCTCCAGCACCGCTTCGCTACCGCCAACGATATGCAATGCCAGATCGATAATCGGCGTGCGCAGCAGCGCAATCAGCGCCCCCGCGCTCAGCGCCAGGATGAGTGGTTGCACCAACGCTCTCGCCAGCGCTTGCGGATTTTTCGCGCCAAAGGCCTGCGCCGTTAACCCGGTAGTGCTCATGCGTAAGAAGAGCAACAGCATGAAAAGGAAGCTGGTTGCGGTTGCGCCAATGGCAACACCACCCAAGTAGACGGGGCTATCGAGATGACCAATAACAGCCGTATCCACCAAACCCAGTAAGGGGACGGTGATGTTGGAAAAAATCATGGGTAAGGCGAGGCGCCAGAGTGCTTTATCAGAGGATGTGAAGAAAGGCATGCAGATGAGCCTGAGAAAAAGTCAAATAAACCAATCGATTAATCGCCGGATGGCGGCATAAATGCCTTATCCGGCCTACGGTACTACGGACACATTTGCCGGATGGCGGCATAAATGCCTTATCCGGCCTACGGTACTACGGGTACATTTGCTGGATGGCGGCGTAAACGCCTTATCCGGCCTACGGTACTACGGGTACATTTGCCGGATGGCGGCATAAACGCCGTATCCGGCCTACGGTACTATGGGCACATTTGCCGGATAGCGGCGTAAATGCCTTATCCGGCCTACGGGGATATTTGTAGGCCTGATAAGCGCAGCGCCATCAGGCGTTGTGCCAGCGCCTGATTACAGCCATTCACCGTTACGGATAACGCCTACCGCCAGTCCTTCGATGGTGAAGCTCTGCTCACGCAGGTCAACCACGATCGGTTTAAATTCGCTGTTTTCTGGCAAAAGTTCAACTTTATTGCCCTGTTTTTTCAGGCGTTTTACCGTGACTTCATCGTCAATACGCGCCACAACCACCTGGCCGTTACGGACATCCTGAGTTTTATGCACCGCCAGCAGATCGCCGTCCATAATTCCGATATCTTTCATCGACATGCCGCTAACACGCAGCAGAAAATCAGCATTGGGTTTAAACAGCGAAGGATCGACCTGATAATGGCCTTCGATATGCTGCTGCGCCAGCAGCGGTTCACCGGCGGCGACGCGACCGACCAGCGGCAACCCTTCTTCTTCGTCCAGAAGCAGGCGAATACCGCGCGATGCGCCGGAAACAATTTCAATCACCCCTTTACGCGCCAGCGCTTTCAGGTGTTCTTCAGCGGCGTTTGGGGAACGGAACCCCAAACGCTGCGCGATCTCCGCACGCGTTGGTGGCATACCTGTCTGGCTGATGTGATCCCGAATGAGATCAAACACCTCTTGCTGCCTGGCCGTTAACGCTTTCATTCCGCCCCCTGGGTGTATATACAGTTATGCTGTGAGTATATACAGCTAAAGGTGATTTTGGAACCATAAACTGCGCAGAAAACAGGAGTTTTATACCGTTATGGAATCTTTATCGAAAAAACCTTAGCGGAAATGTGACCATAGCAGGAGACCCCAGGTCATCAGCGCGACGAAAATAGACAGTAGCACCGCCGCAGACCCCATGTCCTTCGCGCGACCGGAGAGTTCATGGTATTCAGAGCCAATACGGTCAACAACAGCTTCAATGGCGCTGTTAAGGATTTCAACAATCATCACCAGCATCACAGAACCAATCAGCAGTACGCGAGTAATGGCATCCACATCCAGCCAGCAGGCAATCAGCACACCTGCCAGCACGGCGATGCTTTCCTGGCGAAACGCCGCTTCGTTGACCCATGCGGCGCGAAAACCTTTCCAGGAATAGCCTGCGGCTTTAATGATTCGGGTGAATCCAGTGGTATTATTGGCCATTAAAAGAACCTTTTTGCATTATTAGCGTCAATGAAATTATATCGTTGGCCCGTATGATTCGGGCGACGGCAACGCAGCGCGAAGTATGACGGGATACACCAGAAATTCACCAGACTTTCTGATATCCTTGCAGCGCATTTGCATTATTAACCAGAGGCTTTACATCGTTTATGTCCGGCTGGCCACGAATTTACTACAAATTACTGAATTTACCATTAAGCGTGCTGGTAAAAAGCAAGTCTATTCCGGCAGATCCTGCCCCGGAGTTGGGGCTTGATACATCGCGCCCTATTATGTACGTATTGCCGTACAACTCCAAAGCAGACCTGCTGACGCTGCGCGCCCAGTGTCTGGCGCACGATCTTCCCGACCCGCTGGAGCCGCTGGAGATCGACGGAACGCTGCTGCCGCGTTATGTCTTTATTCACGGCGGGCCGCGTGTCTTCACCTATTACACGCCAAAAGAAGAGTCCATTAAGCTTTTCCACAACTATCTCGATCTCCACCGCAGCAATCCCGATCTGGATGTGCAAATGGTGCCGGTATCGGTGATGTTTGGCCGCTCTCCGGGGCGCGAAAAAGGAGAAGAGAACCCGCCTTTACGTATGCTGAACGGCGTGCAGAAATTCTTTGCCGTCTCCTGGCTGGGACGCGACAGCTTTGTTCGTTTCTCGCCGTCCGTGTCTTTGCGTCGGATGGCTGACGAACACGGCACTGACAAGACAATAGCGCAGAAACTGGCGCGCGTGGCGCGTATGCACTTCGCCCGTCAACGTCTGGCGGCGGTCGGGCCGCGTCTGCCTGCCCGTCAGGATCTGTTTAACAAGCTGCTGGCTTCAAAAGCCATCGCTCGCGCCGTGGAAGATGAAGCGCGCAGCAAAAAAATCTCCCATGAAAAGGCGCAGCAAAACGCCATTGCACTGATGGAAGAGATTGCCGCCAACTTCTCCTACGAGATGATCCGTCTGACCGACCGTATTCTGGGCTTTACCTGGAACCGTCTTTATCAGGGGATTAACGTCCATAACGCCGAGCGCGTTCGCCAGTTGGCGCACGACGGGCATGAAATTGTCTATGTGCCCTGCCACCGCAGCCATATGGACTATATGCTGCTTTCCTACGTGCTGTATCACCAGGGGCTGGTGCCGCCGCATATCGCTGCGGGCATCAACCTGAACTTCTGGCCGGCGGGTCCGATTTTCCGCCGTTTGGGCGCGTTCTTTATTCGTCGTACCTTCAAGGGCAACAAGCTCTACTCCACCGTATTCCGTGAATACCTGGGCGAGCTGTTCAGCCGTGGTTACTCGGTCGAATATTTTGTCGAAGGCGGTCGCTCGCGTACCGGTCGTCTGCTCGACCCGAAAACCGGCACGCTGTCGATGACCATTCAGGCGATGTTGCGCGGCGGCACGCGTCCTATCACGCTGGTGCCGATCTACATCGGCTATGAGCATGTGATGGAAGTGGGTACTTACGCCAAAGAGCTGCGTGGCGCGACGAAAGAAAAAGAGAGCCTGCCACAGATGCTGCGCGGCTTAAGCAAGCTGCGTAATCTGGGCCAGGGCTACGTCAACTTTGGCGAACCGATGCCATTGATGACTTACCTCAACCAGCATGTGCCGGAGTGGCGTGAATCCATTGATCCTATCGAGTCTATCCGCCCGGCCTGGCTGACGCCGACGGTGAATAACATTGCCGCCGATCTGATGGTGCGCATTAACAACGCCGGTGCCGCCAACGCCATGAACCTGTGCTGCACCGCGCTGCTGGCTTCCCGCCAGCGCTCTCTGACCCGTGAGCAGCTGACTGAACAGCTCGACTGCTATCTGAGTCTGCTGCGCAACGTGCCGTACGCGGCGGATTCTACGGTTCCTGCGCAGAGCGCCAGTGAACTGATCGACCACGCCTTGCAGATGAACAAGTTTGAGGTCGAGAAAGACACTATCGGCGATATCATCATTCTGCCGCGCGAGCAGGCCGTGTTGATGACCTACTATCGCAACAACATCGCGCATATGCTGGTTCTGCCTTCCCTGATGGCGGCCATCATTACCCAGCACCGCCACATCTCGCGTGACGCGCTGATGCAGCATGTTGACGTGCTCTATCCGATGCTGAAAGCGGAACTGTTCCTGCGTTGGGAACACGATGAGCTTGCCAGCGTGATTGACGCGCTGAGCAGTGAGATGCAACGTCAGGGGCTGATCGCCGTGCAGAACGATGAGCTGCATATCAATCCGGCACATTCTCGCACGCTGCAACTGCTGGCGGCTGGCGCGCGCGAAACGCTGCAACGCTATGCCATCACCTTCTGGCTGCTGAGCGCGAATCCGTCGATCAACCGCGGTACGCTGGAAAAAGAGAGCCGCACGGTCGCGCAACGTCTTTCCGTTCTGCACGGTATTAACGCGCCGGAGTTCTTCGATAAAGCGGTGTTCAGTTCTCTGGTGCTGACTCTGCGTGATGAGAAATACATCAGCGATACCGGTGACGCCGAGCCTGAGCAGACGATGAAGGTGTATCAGATGTTGGCCGATTTGATCACGTCGGATGTGCGTCTGACCATTGAGAGCGCAACGCAGGGCGAGTGACAATAAAAAGCCGGGTGGCGGCTTCGCCCTACCCGGCCTACGTTCTGCGCAATATGTTATGTAGGCCCGGTAAGCGCTACCGGGCTTTTTTTCAGCCAACGTAACTCATCGCCAGCCCTAAAAACAGCACCAGGCCGACGTAGTTATTGTTCATAAACGCTTTAAAACAGGCTTCACGTTCGCGCCCGATAATCAGTTTCTGCTGATACACAAACAGCGCGCCGGCCACCAGCACCGACCAGTAATACCCCCAGCCCAGCCCGTTCAGCCAGCCAATCAGCGCCATTAGCGCCAGCACCGCAATCTGCAAAATCCCGATAATAAGTTTGTCATGTCGCCCGAACAGAATGGCCGTCGATTTAATGCCGATTTTCAGATCGTCGTCCCGGTCAACCATCGCATACTGCGTGTCGTAGGCCACCGCCCAGAGGATATTGGCCAGGAACATCAGCCAGCAGCTCAGCGGCACGGACTCACTCACCGCCGCAAACGCCATAGGAATAGACCAGCCGAACGCCGCGCCCAGCACAACCTGCGGCAAATGGGTGTAACGCTTCATGAAGGGATAGACCCACGCCAGCGCCAGCGCCGCAATCGACAGCAGAATGGTCATCGTATTCAGCGTTAACACCAGCAGGAAGGAGAGCGCTACCAGTACGACAAACAGCGTACGCGCCTCTTTCTCCGTGACCGCCCCGCTGGGCAACGGTCGGTTGGCCGTGCGTTTCACATGTCCATCAAACTTACGATCGGCATAATCGTTGACCACGCAACCGGCGGCGCGCATTAACCAGACCCCGGCGACAAACACCGCCAGAATCCACAGTTGCGGCACTCCCGGCGTCGCTACCCACAGCGCCCATAATGTCGGCCAGAGCAGCAGTAAGGCACCGATTGGCTTATCCGTACGCATCAGGCGGTGAAACGCCAACAGCTTATTCTGCGTCAGACTCCACTCCATTTTGTTTTCCTCTTAATACAACGGTGATGCGGGCAAAAACAGCTCGGTAAGCATCAGCGGCTTACCGCTCAGACGCAGGCGGGAACGACGCCCCCACAGTGCGGCATCACGACCAATCTCAATAAAATCTCGGGTCAACGTTGATGATGTAAACAGGTAGCGCCCTAACGGCGTTTTTCCCAGATTTTGTAAGGCCAGCTCAGGGCCGCACAACGTTGATTCAGGCACGACGGTACGCCCGGCAAGCCAGGGTTCGCCGTCTGCACATAACAAAATTTCACGTAACCAGTAGCGGGATTCGACCGGTAGCAGCGCCACCTCTTCAGCCACTTCATGTGGACCAACAAACGCTTCCCGAAGCAATGTCACGCTTACCCGTTTCCCCTCTTGCTCAAAACGTTTGGTCATGGAATCTTCCAGAAGTAACCAGTCGAGCAACCGGGAATCCAGCGCAGGAATCTCTTTAAAATAGCGCAGCGCACGCAGTTGCGTTAACGCAGGGTGTGACATGCCGTACTCTCCGTTTCATAACGTAAAGGCATTGTATCGCAGAAAAGAGATTACGGGAGGCGTAAACATAATTAAGTGATCGGTTGCGCAACAGAAGTGTAACAACTCGCATGGAATGCTAAAAAAAAGGTGCGCCAGGAGACGCACCAGTTGTTGCAAAATCAGCAATGTGGGGAGACGCTTACCCCTTGCCTTTTACACTGCTGATAAACGTAGAACGGGCAGATGTCGATCCCAGGCGTTCGGCTTCATCAAGCAGTTTCAGAGCTTTATCAACGTCACCTTTCGCTACCGCGTCCTTAATCGCATTGTTGAAGTAGCTTTCCGTATCGTTCAGCATTGGCTCGCTTTTCTTCGCCGGGGCAGGCGCTGGCGCGGCAACGGCTGGTGCGGTATAGGCGGTCGCCGGTGCCGCAGTGTTGCCGACGGTGACAGGTCCCGGACCGGAAGAACCAAACAGCGGGCCAACCAGTACGCTGGAGCTGCTGTTGGTTTTCACTTTCAGTTTCAGCAGGCCATCAGTCGTGTGGCGCGCGATCGGATCGGGAATATCCGGGACGGCATTACCCACGCCTTTCGCATACGCTTTTGCCGGGTCAAGCAGCGTGGTGGTCTGCTGGAGATCGTTATTGGTGGTAAACACCAGAACGTACAGCTTCTGCTGGCCCAGCGCAGGCGTCAGGCGCATCACCCCTTCCAGACGATCCGCGCTCATCACGCCGGGGGCCTGGTAGGTAAAGTAGCTGCTGGGGAAATACGCTGAAGGCGTCAGGTTCTGGTCGAGAATCAGCACGTTCGGTGCAAATACGCTGGTTTGTTTGTTAACTTCGCTGCTCAATGTCAGCGTAAGCTCACCGATATTCGCCGGTACGCTATACGCGGCAACCGGGCCTGTAATACCGGCGACGTCAAGCCGCTGACCACCGGTGGAAAGCTGTGTGGACTGCGTACTGGACTGGTCGACAGGCGTCCAGGTGAGTTGTTGTAGTGCGGCGGTCGGAATCGCAGGCGCTGCGCTGGTGTTTTGCGGAACATAGTTTACATCCGCCAGGCTAATGCCTGGTGCGCTTGCCAGCAACCCCGCCGATAAACAAAGGGCGACGAGACTTTTCTTCATTTTCATTGTTATCACCTCAGATAGCACGGGTTCAGCGGTAGCCAGGCAATAGCGCGCTAAACCGCGAGAAACGGTGCAGATAATGCCGGATAGCGGCTACGCCTTATCCGGCCTGCATCTCGTTACCGGGGGACTTGCGCCCCCCTCGTTATGTCACGTATTACCACCAGATTTCCATCTGGGCGCCGAAGGACCACTCATCGTTGTCGCCACGGCTGGTTGTGTTGAAGCCGGAGTTATTCGATGCGGCATAACGCAATGTGTTATCGCCATCTTTGATATAGCCCCATTTCTCATCCCACTTCGCGTAGGTTGCAAAGAGACGGATAGCCGGGCGGGACCAGATGCTGTCGCCAGCCTGCCATTGTTGCGCCAGGGTGATTTTGTACTGGTTGTTGCGATCGCCAGTCTGCTGAGATTTGACGTTGTCGTAACCGACTTCCAGCAGGGTGCTCATGATCGGCGTCCATTTGAACATCGGACGAACGCCCACGGTCCACCAGTCAGTACCCAGATCGTTATCCAGGTCCTGTTTCTGGAACATACCGACGTACATCAGGTCCCAACGGTCGCCCAGAGAGATCGCCCCGTGGTCCAGAATACGCCACAGCTTACCGTTGTTATTGACGTAACGATCGACATAATGGAGCTGATCATCGCCTTCGCCGATATCAAAAGTCGAGCCGTAAGAACCCTGAGGAATACCTTTACCCTGCGTGGTCATCGCGTCAGTGGCGTACTGAACCACAAACTTGTTGTAGCCCTTCAGCATGCTCTGGGTATGTTCAGCAGTGAACATCCAGCCGTCTTTAGATGCGCCGTCAGCCAGGCGATAATCGTCAGTGGTGTTTGCGCGACCATAGTCGACACCCAGTTCCAGCACGCCATCCGGGTTCGTTTCCAGACCGGCTAAACGCACGTCGAAGACGTCGTTGGCGGTGTCTTTAGAAGAGTTGTAAATATCCTGGCTGCTGAAGGTGTAGGAACCACCGGCTTCCTGAGAGCGGGTCGCTGCCAGAGACAGTTTACCGAAGCCCAGGTCGATGTTTTCGATACCCGCACCAGGACCAGAAATATCCCAGTAGTAGAAGTCGATCATGTGAACGTCATGACGCTGATAGAAGCGCTTACCCGCCCAGATGGTGGAGCCTGGCAGCCAGTCAATCAGGTTTTTACCCTGCACGTTGGCTTCACGGAACGCCGGATCGGTTGCTTCCCAGTCATTCTGTTGCGCTACGGAGTAGGCCACGTTAGTGTCGAAATAAAAGCTCTTGTCGCCTTCTTTCCACACTTCCTGACCCAGTTTCAATTCCGCATAGGTTTCACATTCGTTACCAAGACGGTATTTACTTTGAGCGCCAGTTGCCTGGAAACATTGTTGTTCGCCGCCACTACCCGTCCAGCCGATACCGGAACGAGCATAACCATGGAAATCCACTGCCATTGCCTGAGCAGACATAACGCCTGCTGCGACGGCAACCGCCAGAGGAAGTTTGCGCAGAGTAATCATTATTCTATCTCCTGAGATCATTGCTTTTCTTTAAACGCGTCCCCCTTCGGACTGCCTCTTTGTTGGCGGTGTTCTTTCACTTGCCGCCTCGATACATCCTCGAATGGTTTTGCGTTTTGTTTTTTTAATGGGGACCTTAAACGCCCGGCTCCTTATGCAGCCGACGGCATGCGGAACCATCTTCACGGAACAGATGGCAACGCTCTGGCGGCAGACCGATAGCGAATGTGGCACCCTCTTCTACCAACACCACGTCGTTCTGGCGGTAAACCAGGTTTTGACGAATGGCGGGGATCTGGATATGAATTTGTGTTTCGTGACCAAGTTGTTCGACGACCTGAACCTCGCCTTCCAGGGTGACATCGGCGATGTCGCTGGGCAGCAGATGCTCTGGACGAATACCTAAAGACATATTTGCCCCGACCTGAACGCCGTTGCTTTCTACCGGCAGCCAGACGTTCTGGCGGTTCGGCAGCTCAACCTGCACCTGCTCAATAGCGGTCGCGGTGACTTTCACCGGCAGGAAGTTCATTTTCGGGGAACCGATAAAACCTGCGACGAAGCGATCCGCCGGATAGTGGTACAGCTCCAGCGGCTTACCGACCTGCGCCACGCGGCCGGCATCCAGCACCACGATTTTGTCGGCCAGCGTCATCGCTTCGACCTGATCGTGGGTGACGTAAATCATCGTGCGGCCCAGACGCTTATGCAGGCGGGAGATTTCGATACGCATCTGCACGCGCAGTGCGGCATCAAGGTTAGACAGCGGCTCATCAAGCAGGAACACGCGCGGTTCCGCCACCAGCGTGCGGCCTATCGCCACGCGCTGGCGCTGGCCGCCGGAGAGCGCTTTCGGCTTGCGCTCCAGCAGGTGCGCCAGTTGCAGCACTTCCGCTACCTGATTCACACGCTGATTCATCACCTCTTTTTTGGCCCCCGCCAGCTTCAAACCAAAAGACATGTTTTCTGCCACGGACAGGTGGGGGTAGAGCGCATAGGACTGGAAAACCATCCCCACGCCGCGTTCGGCGGGCGGGATGTCGTTCATACGGGCTTCCCCAATGAACAGATCTCCGCTGGTGATGGTTTCAAGTCCGGCGATCATACGCAGCAAGGTCGATTTCCCGCAGCCTGACGGTCCGACAAACACCACGAATTCCCCTTCGTGAATGTCGAGATTGATATCTTTCGATACCACCACGTCACCCCAGGCTTTCGTTACATTTCGCAGCTGTACGCTCGCCATGCCCTTCTCCCTTCGTTACAACCTGTCATCGACAGCAACATTCATGATGGCCTGACTATGCGTGATCCCTTGATTGCGTAAATCCTCCACCCCCCGGCTTTTTTATGGGGGAGGAGGCGGGAGGATGAGGGAGCAGCGTCTGAGACCCGGGCCGCGCCCCGCCGAGGAATTTCGTGATGTCACCTGCAAAAATCGCGGTGTTTTTATGTGCGCCAACACGCATTACTCACATTTATGCAACACAGATCACATAAAGAAGGGGTGGGGCGTAGGGGTAAGGAGGATGGAAAGAGGTTGCCGTATAAAGAAACTAGATACCGTTAAGCCACCTCTGTGTATCCACGAGCACATCACCAAAAAGGATGGGAGATATGAAAATCAAAACTGGCGCACGCATCCTCGCATTGTCCGCACTGACGACGATGATGTTTTCCGCCTCGGCTCTCGCCAAGATTGAAGAAGGTAAGCTGGTTATCTGGATTAACGGCGACAAAGGCTACAACGGCCTCGCTGAAGTGGGCAAAAAATTCGAACAAGACACCGGCATTAAAGTCACCGTTGAGCACCCGGACAAGCTGGAAGAGAAATTCCCTCAGGTTGCGGCCACCGGTGACGGCCCGGACATCATCTTCTGGGCGCATGACCGTTTTGGCGGCTACGCACAGTCTGGCCTGCTGGCTGAGATCACCCCGGACCAGGCGTTCCAGGACAAGCTCTATCCGTTCACCTGGGATGCGGTGCGTTACAATGGCAAGCTGATCGCCTACCCGATCGCCGTTGAAGCGCTGTCCCTGATTTACAACAAAGACCTCGTTCCGAACCCGCCGAAAACCTGGGAAGAGATCCCGGCGTTGGATAAAGAGCTGAAAGCGAAAGGTAAGAGCGCGCTGATGTTCAACCTGCAAGAACCGTACTTCACCTGGCCGCTGATTGCTGCCGATGGCGGTTACGCGTTCAAGTTTGAGAACGGTAAGTATGACGTGAAAGATGTCGGCGTAGACAGCGCAGGGGCGAAAGCCGGTCTGGGCTTCCTGGTCGATATGATCAAAAACAAACACATGAACGCCGATACCGATTACTCCATCGCGGAAGCCGCCTTTAACAAAGGCGAAACGGCGATGACCATCAACGGTCCGTGGGCGTGGTCAAACATCGACAAGAGCAAAATCAATTACGGCGTGACACTGCTGCCGACATTCAAAGGCAAACCGTCTAAACCGTTCGTTGGCGTGCTGAGCGCGGGCATTAACGCCGCCAGCCCGAACAAAGAGCTGGCGAAAGAGTTCCTCGAAAACTACCTGCTGACCGATCAGGGTCTGGACGTCGTGAACAAGGACAAACCGCTGGGCGCGGTTGCGCTGAAATCCTTCCAGGATCAGTTAGCGAAAGATCCGCGTATCGCCGCCACGATGGATAACGCCCAGAAAGGCGAAATCATGCCGAACATTCCGCAGATGTCAGCCTTCTGGTATGCGGTTCGTACGGCAGTTATCAACGCTGCCAGCGGTCGTCAGACTGTCGACGCCGCGCTGAAAGACGCGCAGGGCCGTATCACCAAGTAATGTTCAGGTCGTGTGCCGGATGGCGGCATCAATGCCTTCTCCGGCCTACAGAGCAGGTAGGCCGGAGAAGCGCAGCGCCATCAGGCACGCTGACCTACAGGATTTCAAAGTTGTAGAGGAAGATCCCCATGGATGTCATTAAAAAGAAACATTGGTGGCAAAGCGACGCGCTGAAGTGGTCAGCGATTGGTCTGCTGGGCCTGCTGGTGGGTTACCTTGTAGTTTTAATGTACGCACAAGGGGAGTACCTGTTTGCCATCATGACGCTGATTTTAAGCTCTGCTGGCCTGTATATTTTCGCGAATCGTAAAACCTATGCCTGGCGCTATGTTTATCCGGGCATGGCCGGTATGGGACTGTTTGTCCTGTTCCCGCTGGTCTGCACTATCGCCATCGCCTTTACCAACTACAGCAGCACCAACCAGCTCACCTTTGAACGCGCCCAGCAGGTGCTGATGGATCGTTCTTATCAGGCGGGCAAAACCTATAACTTTGGCCTGTATCCGGCGGGTGACAAGTGGCAACTGGCCCTCACTGACGGCGAAACCGGCAAGAATTATCTCTCCGACGCCTTTAAATTCGGCGGCGAACAAAAATTGCAACTGAAAGAGACTGACGCACTGCCGACCGGTGAACGCGCCAACCTGCGCATCATCACCCAAAATCGTCAGGCGCTGAACCAGCTTACCGCCGTTTTACCCGATGAAAGCAAGGTCATCATGAGCTCGCTGCGCCAGTTTTCCGGCACCCAGCCGCTCTATACCCTCGCCAGCGACGGCACGCTGACAAATAACCAGAGCGGCGTGGCGTATCGGCCAAACAACGATATTGGCTACTATCAGGCCATCAACGCGGACGGCAACTGGGGCGACGAAAAACTGAGCCCAGGCTACACCGTGACCATCGGCTGGGACAATTTCTCCCGCGTCTTTACTGACGAGGGCATCCAGAAACCGTTCTTCGCGATCTTCGTCTGGACCGTGGTGTTCTCCGTTCTCACCGTGCTGCTGACCGTGGCGGTTGGGATGGTGCTGGCCTGCCTCGTACAGTGGGAAGCGCTGAAAGGTAAAGCGATTTACCGCGTGCTGCTGATTCTGCCGTATGCGGTGCCGTCGTTCATCTCGATTCTGATCTTCAAAGGTTTGTTCAACCAGAGCTTTGGTGAGATCAACATGATGCTGAGCGCGCTGTTTGGCCTCAAACCGGCCTGGTTCAGCGACCCGAACACCGCCCGCACGATGGTCATTATCGTCAACACCTGGCTGGGCTATCCGTACATGATGATCCTCTGCATGGGCCTGCTGAAAGCGATTCCAGACGATCTGTACGAAGCGTCGGCAATGGACGGTGCGGGGCCGTTCCAGAACTTCTTTAAGATTACATTCCCGCTGCTGATTAAGCCGCTGACGCCGCTGATGATCGCCAGCTTTGCCTTTAACTTTAACAACTTCGTACTGATTCAGCTTCTGACCAACGGCGGCCCGGACCGCCTCGGCACCACTACGCCAGCCGGTTATACCGACCTGCTCGTGAGCTACACCTACCGCATCGCCTTTGAAGGCGGCGGGGGCCAGGACTTCGGTCTGGCGGCCGCGATCGCCACGCTGATCTTCCTGCTGGTTGGCGCGCTGGCCATCGTGAACCTGAAAGCCACGCGTATGAAGTTTGATTAAGGGAGATAACAACAATGGCAATGGTTCAACCCAAATCTCAAAAGCTGCGTCTCTTCATCACGCACTTAGGGCTGCTGATTTTTATCGCGGCAATCATGTTCCCGCTGCTGATGGTCGTCGCCATTTCGCTGCGTGAAGGCAACTTCGCAACCGGGAGTCTGATCCCGGAACGCATCTCCTGGGAGCACTGGCGGCTGGCATTGGGCTTCAGCGTGGAACACGCTGATGGCCGTGTCACGCCGCCCCCCTTCCCGGTTCTGTTATGGCTGTGGAACTCGATCAAAGTCGCGGCGATCACCGCTATTGGCATCGTGGCGCTCTCTACGACCTGCGCTTACGCGTTTGCCCGTATGCGCTTTCCCGGCAAAGCGACGTTGCTCAAAGGGATGCTGATTTTCCAGATGTTCCCGGCGGTGCTGTCACTGGTGGCGTTGTACGCGTTGTTCGACCGTCTCGGCCAGTACATTCCGTTTATCGGTCTGAATACCCACGGCGGGGTGATTTTCGCTTACCTGGGCGGGATTGCGCTGCACGTCTGGACGATTAAAGGCTATTTCGAAACCATCGACGGTTCGCTGGAAGAAGCGGCGGCGCTGGATGGCGCGACGCCGTGGCAGGCTTTCCGTCTGGTGCTGCTGCCGCTCTCGGTGCCGATTCTGGCGGTGGTCTTTATTCTGTCGTTCATTGCCGCCATCACTGAAGTTCCTGTCGCCTCGCTGTTACTGCGTGATGTAAACAGCTATACCCTGGCGGTAGGTATGCAGCAGTACCTCAACCCGCAAAACTATCTGTGGGGTGATTTTGCCGCCGCAGCCGTGTTGTCCGCCATCCCGATCACGCTGGTGTTCCTGCTGGCCCAGCGTTGGCTGGTCAACGGCCTGACGGCAGGCGGTGTGAAAGGCTAAGTTTCATTGATGTACCTGCCCGGAAACGGGCAATGCCACTGCAACCCTCAACTTATATTATCCCAACTTGTGACTGTTCTTCGGCGCTCCTCGGAGCGCCTTTTTTTATTCCCGTTTTAACCGTTTCGAATTACATAACCACAGGGTGATCACCAATAACAGGATCGCCGCAGAGTAGATCAGCACATCCATCGGCGATTTATGATCGACGATGATCAGCCGCACAATCGCGGTGATCCCGATATAGACAAAGTAGCGCAGCGGGAAATGAAAACCTGACTGGAAATACTTCACAATCAACGCAATAAACTCAAAGTAGAGAAAGTAGACCACTAACCCTTCCACCAGCTCGTATTTGCTGGTTTGCTCCGGCGCGAACAGCACATCCGCCAGATGTAAGGTCTCTTTACCGAGGAAAACGACCAGGATCAGGCCCAGACTTAACAGCCCAAGATTCAGCACGGTCTGTAGGATCGTGGAGATAAACTCCACGCGTGGACGAGATAGTGACGTCATAGCAGCACCCTCTTTCTCAGTAGCAAGGTTCCTGTATAACGCAAAAATGTGACGGAGATCTATATTTTTTGTTTATGTTTTGTGCAGCAAAGGTCAGCGGAGAATGATCTCTGTCATGGCATGTTTCAAAGAGAAGGGAAAATGCAGTTAAAACACGCTACCGTCCGCAACGTCACCTGCGGTGAAAATGTGGTGATTTATGAGCCCGCAAACCTGTACGACTGCCAGCTTGGCGACAATGTTTTCATCGGACCTTTTGTCGAAATACAGGGCAATACACAGATTGGCGCAAACACAAAAATTCAGTCCCATACGTTTGTTTGCGAATATGTCACGATTGGACGCGATTGCTTTATCGGCCACGGCGTAATGTTCGCTAACGACATGTTTCGTGAAGGAAAGCCTGACCCGAACAGGCAGAACTGGGGGCGAATTGAGATCGGCAGCAATGTTTCCATCGGCAGCGGCGCGACCATCCTGGCCGTCAGCATTTGCGACGGCACAGTGATCGGCGCGGGAAGCGTGGTCACTAAATCGATCACCGAGAAAGGCGTATATGCCGGAAACCCGGCAAAATTATTGCGTCGCCTGTAAATTGCCGGATGGCGGCGTAAACGCCTTATCCGGCCTACAATAGATGCGGTTTGTAGGCCGGATAAGCGTAGCGCCATCCGGCTGGCAAACGGCTCGATCAGCGGAAATTCACGTTGCGGTCGCTGGTCATATCGTACAGACCAAACTTCCGGCCAAGCTGCTGACCGCCGTCACGCGTCAGCGGCGTCCAGCCAATCGCTGCGCGGCTGCGGGTTGGGCTGGACGAGAAGAGATCCAACGGTACCGACACGTACACGCCTTTGGTGAAATCCCCTTCCCCGTACTCGTCTGGCGACACATCGGTGATCGTGGCATAGCCGCCAACCACCACGCCGCTGTCAAAGCGTTTCGCGATTTCCAGCGTACCGCCCTTATCGCCAGCCAGATATTGACCGACGCTCGCTTTCACCAGCACATCCTGCGCGAACGACGGCGTCCAGTAGGCGGTCAAGTGACCGGTTTTCACGCTGTAATCGGTGAATTTCATCATATCCTGCGCGCTACGCCAGTCACGCTGTTTCACGTAGTTAGCGTCAAGACCAAACGCCCAGTTGCTGTCGACCGGGCGATACAGCACTTCCGCCCCTGCGCCGCCGTACATGGTCTCCAGATAACCGCCGTAAACCTGGCCGTAGAAACCGTTGCCGAGGTACTGGAAGTAGTTGGCTTGCAGGTTATTCACATAGATATCGTTCTGCACATATTCGCGCACATGGGTACGCACACGCGGAAGATGCGAATCGTTCGGTGGATTGGTGTAGTTAAATTTGTCGTAGTTGTTGGCGATATTGGCAAACAGACTGCCGGTGGTAAGCAGATGATCCGTTACCCACAGATCCGCCGTCCCCATCACGCCAAGCTGGTACATATAGAAATTTTCCGGGCCGCCGACAGACTGGTTCAACACCGGATCGATATGGAAATCAAAGCGCGATTTATCGATATACCAACCCTGCTCGGTTGTTTCCGGCACGATCGGCTCCACACGTTTTTGCGCCAGTGGAGTCTCGTGTCCTAATGGCTCGCCTTCCAGATGGCGTTTCAGGCTGGCGACATCGGTTTCCGTAGTGACCTGCGGCATATTGAGACGGTTTTCCGTCACGCGGATCGTGCGAATCCCTTCTGGCAGATCATTCATGACAATCCGATTCGCGCGTTCGATCCCTTCCCGCGAGTCACGGTATTTCACCTGCTAGCCAGTGACGTACAGCGTATCGCCTTTCACCTGAATTTTAGGGTCCGCCAGTCCGGCGTTGTATTTCAGCAGCGTCAACTGGTTAGCGACGACCGAGTGTTGCAGGATGGCGTCCTGCGGCTCAGGCTGATATTTCGGTCGCGCGTTATCGTTATACGATGGGCGCAAATCGTTGAAGTTTGTCCGCAGCGTCACGCCAAACATGAAGGTGTTGCCGCGTTCATAGCTGAGGTTAACGTCGGCCCAATCGGTGACGCGGTAAATGGCGCCGACGTTAAACTTGCTCTTCTGCTCCAGCTTACCCGCGAAATCCTGCTGATAATTGTTGCCTTCATACTCCAGTTTCAGGCGCAGCGGCTGCCAGGGCGTTTGATACTCCACCCCGCCAAACAGCGACGCTGGCCCGTGGAACATATCGCTGCCGTTGACGGAACCGGCCTGTTTATAACTGTTATCGCGGTGACAGAATTTATCGCTGTATGAACAAAACGGATTGCTCACGTTGCCGCTGGTGCCCAGATAACCCCAGCCAAGACCGAGCGAGAAATCAAACGGCCCCCAGGCTTTGTTCGCCACAATGTATTCCGCATCGAACAGCCCCGTCCCGCCGATATCCCTTGCGCCGACCGCCACCTGCGGCATCCAGTAGCTCTCTTCCCATAACCGCAGTTTCAGGTCGAAGGCTTTGTCTTTGTAGGTCTGGTTGCCGGAAAACGACTCCACGCTGCTGTATTGTCTGGTACGCACGTCGGTATAGCGCAGCGTGGTTTCCAGCCACGGGAACAACTGTATCGACGCGGAGTAGTAGCGATACTGATCGTTATCACGATAGTTCAGGCTCATCTCCCCTTCCCGCGCCATTCGCGCCGTTGGCGTTTGCAGCAGCCCCACGCCGCCGAAGTCAGATTGTGACGGCCCAATGGGGGCCGGATATGTTTCGGCATGGCAGGCTGCGCTGATGCCCAGCGCCAGTAAGCTGAGCAGATGTGTTTTTTTCATTATTCGGGTATCCGCTGCGTCAGAGTACGAAGAATGTCGGCGTTAAGCGCATCCGGCGTGTTGCTCCATAGAGAATCCGTAAGACCGACAAAAATGATGCTGCCTGGCATCGGCTCAACGTGACGCTTGTTCCAGTAAGCGACCGGCGCTTTCTGCGTGCGTCCGTCGGGATAGACAACCCACGCATAGCTGCGATCCGCCCCGCTGAGCAGGCTTTGCTCATCAAGGTAACTGGCCACGTCCCGCCCCGGGCTGAAGGGCCGTTTACCCGGCTGGCTAACCAATCCAAACAGCGTAATATCTGTCGGCTGCCCGCCAACCCACAGCGTGTAATGGCCCTGCAACGGCGGATTGCCCCGTTCGCTGACGCGCACGGTATCCGGGTCAAGGTTAACGAGCTGTCTGCCAGTCACTTTTAATGTCTGCACCTGCTGGCGCAGCGTATTGATTGCGGCGGCGTCATCGCCGCTTTTCTCTGCGCCAAACGCAGCCAGGCGGCCCAATAATTCCTGCTGCTGGCGCTGCGCCGTGGCGGTAGCCCGCTCTTCGCTGATAACCGCGCCAGGCCACCAGCTGTTCGCCAGTCTCGGCTGCCCGACCAGATCGATCAGATGTTCCGCGCCGGTGAGCGTCTTCGGTTCAGTGCTGCCTGCGGCAAACACCTTCACGGTGCCTGCGGCAAAAGATGAGGAAGCGCACAAACTCAAGGCCAGCGCTGCAATGGTCTGTTTCATCATTGTTTTGCCGCCTTAATGAGCGTGGTTTTCACCGGGAAGTAGTCCGCCCCCAGATACTGCTCCGACTGGCGGATTTGCCCTTCGCTGTCGATCCAGTAGCGGTTATGCCAGCGCGCCTGGTCGGTTGTAACCTCTTCATCCAGTACGCGAACGGCGGTTACATCGCTACCGACCTTAATGCTGTCAGCGCCATCCCATTTGAAGACCGAGCGGGCGGTGGCGTAACGCACCTGTTTATGTTCCGTCCAGCCCATCGTGCGCGTCCACGTTGCGCCATCTACGATTTGTGTCGGTCTGGCCAATGGGTCAGCCGCCAGATTGTTCACACCGATCAGATTGTCGCCGCCGAGCAGGGTTTTAATCAGGCGGCCATGCTGGGTCACGATGGTGGCCTGATCCTGCGTCCCCCATTTCTGCTGCCCGTTCTCTGCGAAAGCGAGCACCACAAACAGCTGCGGCCCGCCATTGAGTTGCATGTACTGGCTGGCATAAGGCATGTTTTGAATGTCATCGTCCGTCAGTTGTACGCCCGGCGTACCGAACAGACTGTCCCACAGCGAATTACCCAGACCTTTAGTGGTGGCTGAGCAAGCCTGTAACAGCAGGCAAATGATGATAATTCCAGGTCGCTTCACGACTCTTCTCCGCATTATTACCGGGTGGCCCCGGCCAGGAAGTCCCACAGGCTCAGGCAAGCTAAAATAACCACACCGAAGTGTGGTTATGATTAAACGTACCGGTGTTACTGGGTACTGGTGGTTGTGGTGGTAGTGGTTCCGGTATTAGAACCATCGCCACCGCCGGTCGCCGCCAGAGCGACGCCCACCGCCGAGCTTACGGTGCTGACGCTGGTTGCGGAGGAACTTCCCGCTGATACCGACGTCGCCGCCGACCCTGCTGCTTCACCCACCTGAACGGGGGCGGCCCAGACAGAAGTCGCCGCAAGCGCAGATATGGCAAAAATGCCATACAGAGCTTTTTTCATCACAATATCCCTTCATTGAATGAATGGAGATTTACCCGAAAAACGTTTCAGGCGGGATCGAGTATACACAACTAAAGCATGTGGATTGCGACAGGTCTAAATAGCGAGACGGTTTTAGGATAATTAAACTTTTGGCTGGAATGGCATTTATATGCTAATTAAATATCTTTTAAAAACATCATATTAAAATAAAACAATGCAATATTTATTATCCGTATACTCTGAAAATAACACCGAGTAACTTACGGGTTATTCATTATTTTAGGATTAAGCTCAATATAAATTTTTGCGGAATAGCACAGACAACCGGAATTATCTTATAAAAAAAGCCGATAATAATATCGGCTTTTTTTACAGATATATCACTTTTCTGCCGGATGGCGGCGGAACGCCTTATCCGGCCTACAGGACGCACCATTTGTAGGCCCGGTAAGCCTGGCGCCACCGGGCGTTACGCCATCAGTCACGCCATGCTTTATAACGGTTAATCAGACCGTTAGTTGAACTGTCATGGCTGGAAATCGCTTTATCATCACCCAGTTCCGGCAGGATACGGTTAGCCAGCTGTTTGCCCAGCTCAACGCCCCACTGATCGAAGGTGAAGATGTTCAGGATCGCGCCCTGAGTGAAGATTTTGTGCTCATACAGCGCAATCAACGCCCCCAGGCTAAACGGCGTAATTTCACGCAGCAGGATGGAGTTCGTCGGGCGGTTGCCTTCGAACACTTTGAACGGCACCACATGCTCAAGCTGAGACGGATCTTTCCCCTGATCGCGATATTCCTGCTCAACCACCTCACGGGATTTGCCGAACGCCAGCGCTTCGGTCTGAGCGAAGAAGTTAGACAGCAGTTTCTGATGGTGATCGGACAACGGGTTATGGGTTATCGCCGGGGCGATAAAGTCGCAAGGCACCATCTTCGTCCCCTGGTGAATCAGCTGGTAGAACGCGTGCTGGCCGTTGGTGCCCGGTTCACCCCAGATGATTGGGCCAGTCTGGTAGTCTACGGCATTGCCGTTACGGTCAACATACTTGCCGTTGGACTCCATATTGCCCTGCTGGAAGTAGGCCGCAAAACGGTGCATATACTGGTCGTACGGCAGAATCGCTTCGGTTTCTGCGCCGAAGAAATTGTTGTACCAGATACCGATCAGCGCCAGCAGCACCGGCAGGTTTTTCTCAGCCGGTGTTGTGGAGAAGTGTTTATCCATCGCATGCGCGCCGGACAGCAGTTCAACGAAGTTGTCAAAGCCGACAGACAGGATGATAGACAGGCCAATCGCCGACCACAGAGAGTAACGACCGCCGACCCAGTCCCAGAACTCGAACATGTTGGCGGTGTCGATCCCAAACTCACCCACCGCTTTCGCATTGGTGGAAAGCGCCGCAAAGTGTTTCGCGACGTGTTTTTCATCATTCGCGGTGCTCAGGAACCAGTCGCGCGCGCTGTGGGCGTTGGTCATGGTTTCCTGCGTTGTGAAGGTTTTAGACGCCACCAGGAACAGGGTGGTTTCCGGGTTTACTTTCTTCAGCACTTCGGCGATGTGGGTGCCATCGACGTTAGACACAAAGTGCATATTCAGATGGTTTTTGTACGGGCGCAGCGCTTCAGTCACCATGAACGGCCCCAGGTCGGAACCACCGATACCGATGTTGACCACGTCAGTGATCGCTTTACCGGTGTAACCTTTCCATTGACCTGAAATAATCGCTTCAGAGAAGGCTTTCATCTTCTCCAGCACCGCATTCACTTCCGGCATCACATCTTTGCCGTCAACGATAATCGGAGTATTGCTACGGTTACGCAGCGCAACGTGCAGCACGGCACGGTCTTCGGTACGGTTGATTTTTTCACCAGAGAACATGGACTTAATCGCACCGGCCAGATCGGTCTCTTTCGCCAGATCCTGCAATTTCGCCAGCGTCTCTTCGGTGATGCGGTTTTTGGAGAAATCCACCAGCATCAAATCGTCAAACGTCGCGGAAAATCGGGTAAAACGGTCGCTATCTTTCGCGAAAAGATCCGCGATAGTAACGTCCTTCATGTCGTCGTAGTGTTTTTGTAGTGCCTGCCAGGCAGAAGTCTGCGTCGGATTGATGTTTTTCATTAGCAATACTCTTCTGATTTGAGAATTGTGACTGAGATCGATTGTAACGCCAGTCACAAAAAAGTGTGATTGTTTTAGTGCCGTTAGCCCGAACGCGAATCAAACGCGGATAAAAAGCAGCGAAAAGTATATACCCTAAATAATTCGAGTTGCAGGAAGGCGGCAAGGGAAGAAATCCCCAGGAGCATAGATAACTATGTGACTGGGGTTTCTGAGTGCAGCCAACACATCTGCAACTTGAAGTATGACGGGTATAGTCGTTATAAGCACTGTTACTGAGGGCCAGGACAGCATAAAAAATCCGCATAATCCCGGCGTTGACAGTCCCAGCCACACATTTTATTTATAAATACGGTATTTGCGCCTGCACCGGTTTCTGTTCTGCCCTTGTGCCATGGTCGCTTTTTTCATTCCCTGACACGAGGTTGATATGACAACTGCTGTTTCCCCGCTCGTCGTCGCCAAATTTGGCGGAACCAGCGTCGCCGATTTTGACGCCATGAACCGTAGCGCCGACGTGGTGCTTTCCGATGCTAACGCACGCTTAGTGGTGCTTTCCGCCTCTGCGGGCGTCACCAATCTGCTGGTAGCGCTGGCAGAAGGGCTGGAACCGCCAGAGCGCTTCGAAAAACTCGACGCCATCCGTAAAATTCAGTTCGATATTCTGGAGCGTCTGCGTTACCCGAACGTTATCCGCGAAGAGATCGAGCGTCTGCTGGAAAACATTACCACGCTTGCCGAAGCGGCTTCACTGGCGACGTCAATGGCCCTGACCGACGAGCTGGTGAGTCACGGCGAGCTGATGTCCACCCTGCTGTTTGTGGAGATCCTGCGCGAGCGCAATATTCAGGCGCAGTGGTTTGACGTGCGTAAGGTGATGCGCACCAGCGATCGTTTTGGCCGCGCGGAACCGGATATCGCAGCGCTGTCGGAGCTGGCCACGCTACAGCTTGCCCCACGCCTGGCAGAGGGTCTGGTCATCACCCAGGGCTTTATCGGCAGCGAAAGCAAAGGCCGCACAACGACGCTGGGACGCGGCGGCAGCGACTACACGGCGGCGCTGCTTGCAGAAGCGCTGCACGCGGCGCGCGTCGATATCTGGACGGATGTGCCGGGTATCTACACCACCGACCCGCGCGTGGTGCCTGCCGCGCAGCGTATCGATGAAATCGCCTTTGAAGAAGCGGCGGAAATGGCGACCTTTGGCGCGAAGGTGCTGCATCCTGCAACGCTGCTGCCCGCCGTACGCAGCGATATCCCGGTTTTCGTCGGCTCCAGTAAAGATCCAAAAGCGGGCGGGACGCTGGTATGCAATAAAACCCAAAACCCACCGCTCTTCCGCGCGCTGGCGCTGCGTCGCAAACAGACGCTGTTAACGCTGCACAGCCTGAATATGCTGCATTCGCGTGGTTTCCTGGCGGAAGTGTTCGGCATTCTGGCGCGGCACAATATCTCCGTAGATTTAATCACCACCTCGGAAGTGAGCGTGGCGCTGACGCTGGATACCACCGGTTCCACTTCAACGGGCGACACGCTGCTGACGCAGTCTTTGCTGATGGAGCTTTCCGCGCTATGCCGGGTAGAAGTGGAAGAAAATCTCGCGCTGGTCGCGCTGATTGGCAACGATCTGTCTAAAGCCTGCGGCGTCGGTAAAGAAGTGTTCGGCGTACTGGAGCCGTTCAACATCCGCATGATTTGCTATGGCGCATCCAGCCATAACCTCTGTTTCCTGGTGCCTGGCACCGAAGCGGAGCAGGTCGTGCAGAAGCTTCATCATAATTTGTTTGAATAAAATTTCCTCACACGATAAATAATACCTATAGCCGGGCTCGAACCCGGCTTTTTTATAACTAAACAACACGACAATACTGCAAGGAATTTATTATGTTATCCGTTATCACCCGGCTGTTCCCGTTGTGGGCGCTGCTGCTCTCTGTTATTGCGTATTACACGCCATCGACCTTCACCCCCATTGGCTCGTGGGTGACCACGCTGCTGATGCTGATTATGTTCGGCATGGGCGTACACCTTAAGCTCGACGACTTTAAACGCGTGCTTTCCCGCCCGGCGCCTGTCGCTGCCGGTATTTTCCTGCATTATCTGGTGATGCCGCTCGCCGCCTGGCTACTGGCGATACTGTTTAACATGCCGCCGGATCTCTCTGCCGGGATGGTACTGGTGGGCAGCGTCGCCAGCGGAACGGCATCTAACGTCATGATATATCTGGCGAAAGGGGATGTGGCGCTTTCGGTTACTATCTCATCGGTTTCCACGCTGGTTGGCGTGGTCGCGACACCGCTGCTGACGCGCCTGTATGTGGATGCGCATATTCAGGTGGATGTGATGGGGATGCTGCTCAGCATTTTACAGATCGTCGTGATTCCAATCGCGCTTGGGCTGGTCATTCACCACCTGTTTCCTCGCGTGGTAAAAACCGTGGAGCCTTATCTGCCTGCGTTCTCAATGGTGTGCATTCTGGCGATCATCAGCGCAGTGGTGGCCGGTTCCGCCTCGCATATCGCATCCGTTGGTTTTGTGGTGATTGTGGCGGTGATCCTGCACAACACCATTGGTCTGCTCGGCGGTTACTGGGGCGGTCGCCTGTTTGGCTTTGATGAGTCCACCTGCCGCACGCTGGCGATTGAAGTTGGAATGCAGAACTCCGGCCTTGCGGCGGCGCTCGGTAAAATTTACTTCTCTCCGCTGGCCGCGCTCCCCGGCGCGCTGTTCTCGGTCTGGCATAACCTCTCCGGCTCACTGCTGGCCGGTTACTGGTCAGGCAAGCCGATTGCCGAGAAGCCGTGTGATAGGGTGAAGGTGTAGACCTGATAAGCGTAGCGCCATCAGGCGCAATCCGTGCACGTCGCCGGATGGTGGCTAACGCCTTATCCGGCCTACACAGCCTCTGCACTTTGCCGTACACTGGGTTATCTGACTGACCGAGGGTACATTTATGGCACTCCCACGCATCACCCAAAAAGAGATGACCGAGCGCGAGCAGCGTGAACTGAAAACGCTGCTCGACCGCGCGCGCATTGCACATGGCCGCCCGCTCACGAATGCGGAAACCAACAGCGTGAAAAAGGAGTACATTGATAAGTTAATGGCGCTGCGCGAAGCAGAGGCCAAAAAAGCCCGCCAGTTGAAGAAAAAGCAGGCTTATAAACCAGATACTGAGGCGTCGTTTTCCTGGTCGGCCAATACGCCGACGCGCGGCAGACGTTAACGCCCTTTCTTCTTCCGCCCCGGCGAGGTAAAGCGTTTTCCGTTTGACGCCGGGCGCGCTTTCTCATTGGTTTTTTCGATTTTCACCACCGGACGCTTAATGCCCGCCGTTTTCGGCTTCGCTTTCGCCTTCGACGTCGGTTTGGCTTCTGATGAAGAGTTTTCGATCAGCTTAAACAGAGCGATGAGTTCGTCATCCGTCAGATCCCGCCACTCGCCGGGCGGCAGACCGGATAAACTCACGTTCATAATGCGCGTGCGTTCGAGTTTCGTCACTTCATAGCCAAAGTGCTCGCACATGCGGCGGATCTGGCGGTTCAGCCCCTGAATCAGGGTAATGCGGAAAACAAACGGCGCTTCCTTCTTCACCTTACACCTTTTGGTCACGGTGCCGAGAATCGGGACGCCAGCGCCCATACCGCGAATAAAGTCATCCGTTACCGGCTTATCAACCGTGACCAGATACTCTTTCTCGTGATCGTTACCGGCACGGAGGATTTTGTTGACCAGATCGCCGTGATTGGTAAGAAAGATAAGCCCCTGGGAGTCTTTATCCAGGCGGCCAATCGGGAAAATACGTTTGCTATGGTTCACGAAGTCCACGATGTTATCGCGTTCGCTGTCTTCCGTGGTACTGACAATCCCTACCGGTTTGTTCAGCGCGATAAAGACCAGATCTTCCGCTTCGCGCGGCTCAATCAACCGACCATTCACCTTCACCACGTCGCCAGGCATCACCTGATCGCCAATGGTGGCGCGTTTGCCATTAATGAAGACATTCCCTTGTTCAATGTAGCGATCCGCCTCGCGACGCGAGCAAATTCCGCTTTCACTGATGTATTTATTTAATCGGACAGATGAGTCGGGCAGCATAAATTCTCCTGTAAAAGCGAAATATACCGCACCTTGCGGTCAGGGAAAAAGCGTCGAATGACAGGAGTGCGGCTCACCGCTGCTCATAAAGTCGATGACATCACGAAATCCCCCTGCGAGACGCGTTCCAGAATATCGATAACCACATCGTGAGCCACATCAGCAAGCGGTAAGATGAGCGGTGGTAGCATCACGGATGTTTTTACTTTTTGATTACTGGAGATGTCATGGAACTGCTGTTATTGAGTAACTCCACTCTGCCGGGAAAAGCCTGGCTGGAACACGCGCTGCCGCTGGTGGCGGAACAACTGCATGGCCGCCGTTCAGCGGTGTTTCTCCCGTTTGCTGGCGTCACGCAAACCTGGGACGACTACACAGCGAAAACCGCCGCAGTCCTTGCGCCGCTCGGCGTTTCAGTGACCGGTATTCATAGCGTCGCCGATCCGGTCGCAGCGATTGCCGATGCGGAAGTGGTGATTGTCGGCGGTGGGAACACTTTCCAGTTGCTAAAAGAGAGCCGTGAACGTGGGCTGCTGGCGCCCATCGTGGCTGCCGTTAAGCGTGGCGCGTTGTATATCGGCTGGAGCGCGGGCGCGAACCTTGCCTGTCCGACCATTCGCACCACTAACGATATGCCGATCGTTGACCCACAAGGGTTTGATGCGCTGGGTCTGTTCCCGTTGCAGATTAACCCGCACTTCACTAACGCGTTGCCGGAAGGTCACAAAGGCGAAACCCGCGAACAGCGTATTCGCGAGCTGCTGGTGGTCGCGCCAGAGTTAACGGTGATTGGCCTGCCGGAAGGCAACTGGATTCAGGTGAGCAAGGGGCTGGCGACGCTCGGCGGCCCGAACACGACGTATGTGTTCAACGCGGGTGAAGAAGCGGTTCCTCTTGAAGCCGGTCATCGCTTCTGATCGTCGCTATGTAGAATGTAAAATGCCTGATGGCGCTACGCTTATCAGGCCTACAGGATAGTGCTTATAACGTAGGCCGGATAAGGCGTTTTACGCCGCCATCCGGCAATCAGCAATCAATAGTCATCCCGCTCGTCGTCTTCATCCGGCTGCTCCAGCACGCTGTAAGCCACCGAACAAAACAGCGAATTCAGGCGTTGCATATCGCCCAGCAGTCCCAGATGCAATGAACTGGTTTCGATGCTCTGTACGTTCTGCTGGTGCAGGCGATCCACATGCGCATGTGAATAACGACGATTGAGAATACGGAAACGATGTTTGCTGCGACGCAAACGTCGGGCGCTGGTGACGTCGCCGGAGAAAAACACCGACATCGCCAGTTGCAGGTTGCTGAGTAACTGATCATACAGCGCATCCAGCTCTTTCAGCCCTTCAATGGAAAACGCCCGCCGCGCCGCCAGCGACTTGTCAGCAATCTCGCTGCCCATCCGTTCGACGATATCCGAGGCCTGCTCCAGGTTCAGGGACATCTCGATGATTTCCGCCCAGCGCCGCGACTCTTCCTCCGCCAGTTCCTCTTTCGGCATCCGCGCCAGATAGAGTTTGATGGCGGTGTAAAGCACGTTGATATCATCCGCCAGCTTGCGCAGCTCTTTCTCTTCGCGCGGCTCGCCGTGCATCACCTTTTTCAGACCTTCCATCATCTGCTCCATCGCATCACCAATGCGCAGCGCTTCCCGGGCGGCATTGGCCAGCGCGAGCGTTGGCGTGTCCAGCGCGCTGACATCCAGATGTTTAGGCTTCAGATGGGCATCCAGCTCCGGTTCATCGCGGATAATACGTTTACAGAAACGCGCCATCGGTTCGGCGAACGGAATCATCACCAGACACCGCGCCAGGTTGTAAAAAACGTGGAAGTAGATAACCAGTTCGGATTTTGGCAGCGGTAACGCATCCATCGTATCGGCCAGCACATGGACAAACGGCAGGATAATCAGGCTGCCCACCAGCTTAAACAGCAGACTGCCCAGCGCCACGCGGCGAGCGGCGGCATTGGCTGCGCTGTTGTTGAGCATCGCCAGCAGGCCGGAACCGAGGTTGGCGCCGATGACCAGGCACAACGCGACCGGGAACGATATGATGCCCGCCGCCGTCAGCGTGGCCGTCAGCAGGACGGCTGCCAGGCTGGAATAGCTGATGATGGCAAACATGGCGCCAATCAGCGCATCCAGCATGATGTCGCCGGTCAGCGAGGCGAAGATGACCTGTACGCCATTCGCCTGAGTAATCGGCGTCACCGCCTGCACAATCAGCTCCAGCGCCAGCAGTATCAGGCCAAGACCGATCCCCACTCGCCCCAGTTGTCCGGCGCGTGACTGCTTACGCCCCAAAAAGAAGATAACGCCGATGAAAATCAGCAGCGGCGATAACCATGACAAATCAAAGGTAAGGATACGCGCCATCAGCGCGGTCCCCACGTCGGCCCCCAACACAATCACCAGTGCAGGCGTCAGGGCGACCAGATCCTGGGCGACAAATGACGTCACCAGCATAGTCGTGGCGTTACTGCTTTGCACCAGCGCAGTAACGCCGATACCCGCGCAGAAGGCGAGCGGTTTCTTTTCAACACTGCGGCTGAGAACGGTACGCAGACGAGCGCCGAAAACGCGCATCACGCCGGTACGCACAATATGGGTGCCCCACACCAGCAGGGCAACAGCAGAAAGCAGGTGTAGCAGAGTTAACACAGAATCAGGTACTCCTTATCATTATTATGATGTTCAGCCTTTTTTACCGGATGGCGCTGCGCTTATCCGGCTTACGGGGATATTTGTAGGCCGGATAGGCGTTTACGCCGCCATCCGGCAAGCAGCCCCGTGAACCTTCTTCCAGTATAAGGGTTTCAAAACAATAAAGAGACAGGGCGCCCGATGAGCACCCTGTTTGTTGTAAGGAAAAATGACAGTTTTATGAACTAGTCAGCATCATAGCCCAGGTTGGAGGCCAACCAGCGCTCCACCTCCGCGACCGTCATCCCTTTACGCTGCGCATAATCCTCCACCTGATCGCGCTGTATTTGCGCGACGGTGTAGTACTTGCTGTCAGGATGGCTGAAGTACCAACCGGAAACGGAAGCGCCCGGCCACATGGCGTAGGATTCGGTCAGCTTCATGCCGGTATGTTTTTCCACGTCCAGCAGTTGCCAGATGGTGCCCTTCTCAGTGTGCTCCGGGCAGGCCGGATAGCCTGGCGCCGGACGAATCCCCTGATAGTTTTCGCGGATCAGCTCCTCGTTGCTGAGGTTCTCATTCGCCGCATAGCCCCAGTAAACTTTACGCACCCGCTCATGCAGGTATTCCGCAAAGGCTTCCGCCAGACGGTCGGCGATCGCTTTGACCATAATCTTGTTGTAATCATCATGCTGCGCCTCGAATGCCTCTGCCAGCGCATCCTCTTCCAGACCGCCCGTGACGGCGAAGGCGCCGATGTAATCCTCTTTGCCGCTCTGTTTCGGCGCAACAAAGTCAGACAGGCAATAGTTGGCGAAACCCACCTTCTCCGTTTGCTGACGCAGATGATGGCTGACCGCCAGCACATGGGTACGCGTCTCATCGCGGTAAATTTCGATATCATCACCCACACGGTTTGCCGGGAACAGCCCCACCACGCCACGCGGGTTGAGCGTCTTCTCCGCACTCAGTTTATCCAGCATGTCGTTGGCGTCTTTAAACAGGCGTTTCGCTTCTTCGCCTACCACCTCGTCTTCGAGAATGCGCGGATATTTCCCGGCCAGCGACCAGGTCATAAAGAACGGCGTCCAGTCGATGTAGTTGCGCAGCGTTTCGATACTGGCCTCAACGTCCTGCACGCCCAGACGGTGAGCGACAGGCGGTGTATAGCTTTCCCAGTCAAATGCCAGGTCATTATCACGCGCGGCGGCCAGCGTCACCGGCGGCGTGCGCGGTTTCTTGCGCGCATGCTGGATGCGCACGGTTTCATACTCTTTACGGGTACGGGCGACAAACTCATCGTGCTGGGTTTCAGACAGCAACGCCGCCACGACGCCCACGGTACGCGAGGCGTTCTGGACATAGACCGTCGGGCCGCTGTAGTTCTGCTCAATCTTCACCGCCGTGTGCGCTTTGGACGTGGTCGCGCCGCCAATCAGTAGCGGGATGGTGAAGCCCTGACGTTCCATCTCCTTCGCCACGTTGACCATTTCATCCAGCGACGGGGTAATCAGGCCGGAGAGACCAATCAAATCCGCATTCACTTCCTTCGCGGTTTTGAGGATTTTTTCTGCCGGCACCATAACGCCAAGATCGATGATTTCATAGTTGTTGCACTGTAAAACGACGCCAACAATGTTTTTGCCAATATCATGCACGTCGCCCTTCACGGTGGCGATAACCATTTTACCGTTGCTGGAGCCCTGCTCTTTGCTGGCTTCAATAAACGGTTCCAGATACGCTACCGCCTGCTTCATGACGCGGGCCGATTTCACCACCTGCGGCAGGAACATTTTGCCTTCGCCGAACAGATCGCCCACCACGTTCATACCGTCCATCAGCGGCCCTTCGATAACCTCGATCGGACGCGTCGCCTGCTGACGGGCTTCTTCGGTATCCTGTTCGATAAACTCGGTAATGCCTTTTACCAGCGAATACTCAAGGCGTTTTTTCACTTCCCAACTGCGCCATTCCGCCTGTTGCGCATTGGCTGAATCATCGGCTTTGCTGCCACGGTATTTTTCCGCCAGCGCCAGCAGACGCTCGGTGCTATCGTCGCGGCGATTGAGGATCACATCTTCCACCGCGTCGCGCAGCTCGGCGGGCAGGTCGTCATAAATCGCCAGTTGCCCGGCGTTGACGATCCCCATGTCCATGCCGTTACGGATGGCGTAGTAGAGGAACACCGCATGAATCGCTTCGCGCACCGGGTCGTTGCCGCGAAACGAGAAGGAGACGTTAGAAACGCCGCCGGAGATCAGCGCGTGCGGCAGTTCGCGTTTGATATCCTCACAGGCGCCGATAAAGTCCTGCGCGTAGTTGTTGTGCTCGTCGATACCGGTCGCTACGGCAAAAATGTTCGGGTCAAAGATAATGTCTTCCGGCGGGAAGCCCACCTCTTTGGTGAGAATGTTGTACGCCCGGCGGCAAATCTCGATCTTACGCGCGCGGGTATCGGCCTGCCCTTGTTCATCAAAGGCCATCACCACCACCGCCGCACCATAGCGACGCAGCAGCTTCGCATGGTGGATAAAGGTTTCCACGCCCTCTTTCATCGAAATGGAGTTAACGATGCCTTTACCCTGAATGCATTTCAGCCCTTTTTCGATGACCTCCCATTTTGAGGAGTCGATCATGATCGGTACGCGGGCGATATCCGGCTCACCGGCAATCAGGTTGAGGAAGCGCACCATCGCGACTTCGGCGTCGAGCATCCCCTCATCCATGTTGATATCGATAATCTGCGCGCCGCTTTCCACCTGCTGGCGGGCGACATCCAGCGCTTCGCTGTATTTCTCTTCTTTGATCAGCCGCTTAAATTTAGCGGAACCGGTAACGTTAGTACGCTCACCCACGTTTACAAACAGGCTGTCATCGCCAATATTCAACGGCTCAAGGCCAGAGAGACGACAGGCAACCGGAATATCGGGCAGTTTACGCGGCGCTAAACCATCAACCGCGCGGCTCATCGCGGCAATGTGTTCCGGCGTCGTCCCACAGCAGCCGCCGACAATGTTGAGAAAGCCCGACTCCGCCCACTCGCGGATCTGCTTCGCCATCGTATCAGCATCAAGATCGTATTCGCCGAAGGCGTTAGGCAGACCGGCATTCGGGTGCGCGGTGACATAGCATTCGGCGATGCGCGCCAGTTCCTGCACATACTGGCGCAGTTCATCCGGCCCCAGCGCGCAGTTAAGACCGAAGGTGAGCGCTTCGGCATGGCGCAGCGAGTTATAAAACGCTTCGGTAGTCTGGCCGGAGAGCGTGCGCCCGGACGCATCGGTGATCGTGCCGGAGATCATAATCGGCAGCTCGACGCCCAGCGCTTCAAATTCTTCTTTCACCGCAAAAACGGCGGCTTTCGCATTCAGCGTGTCAAAGACGGTTTCAATCAGAATCAGGTCTGACCCACCTTCCACCAGCGCTTTGGTGGATTCGCGATAGGCCGCGACCAGCTGATCGAAGGAGATATTACGAAACGCCGGGTCGTTCACGTCCGGCGAGATGGATGCGGTGCGGTTGGTTGGGCCAAGCACGCCCGCAACGTAGCGCGGTTTTTCCGGCGTGCGCGCCGTCCATTCATCGGCGCAGGCGCGGGCCAGTTTCGCGGCGGCAAAGTTGATTTCCGCCGACAGGGATTCCATCTGGTAATCCGCCATCGCAATCGTCGTGGAGTTAAACGTGTTGGTTTCGATGATATCCGCACCCGCCTCAAAGTAAGCGTGATGAATCGCGGTAATCACCTCCGGCTTGCTGAGTACCAGCAGGTCGTTGTTGCCTTTCAAATCGCAGGGCCAGTCAGCAAAACGCTCGCCGCGAAAATCCTCTTCACTCAGGCGATAGCTCTGGATCATTGTCCCCATGCCACCATCCAGAACCAGAATACGTTCATCTAACTGCGCACGCAGTTGTTCAACTTTGCTGCTCACGACTTGCTCCCGACAACACTCAACCTGGACCGAAAAAAGGCCAACAAACCATACTGGCATAAACACGACAGGCGGAAAAGAGAACAACGGGCAACATGAGACATGTTCAGCTTCACTCCTCCGATCAGTGCAGGAATTCTTGCATTATATTTTAATAAAACGAAAATGATTTCCACGATACAGAAAAGGAGTCCGCCATGGTTGCCCCTGTCCCCGCGAAACGCGGTAGAAAACCCGCCGCTGCCACTGCGCCCGCAACCGGGCAGGTTCAGTCGCTGACCCGTGGCCTGAAGCTGCTGGAGTGGATTGCCGAATCCAACGGCAGCGTCGCGCTGACCGAACTGGCGCAGCAGGCGGGCCTGCCGAACTCCACGACTCACCGTTTGTTAACCACCATGCAGCAGCAGGGCTTTGTGCGGCAGGTGGGAGATCTGGGCCACTGGGCCGTGGGCGCTCATGCGTTTATCGTCGGCAGCAGTTTTTTGCAGAGCCGTAACCTGCTGGCGATTGTCCACCCTATCCTGCGCAAACTGATGGAAGACTCCGGTGAGACGGTCAATCTGGCGGTGCTGGATCAGAGCGATCACCAGGCGATTATTATCGACCAGGTACAGTGCACACAGCTGATGCGCATGTCTGCGCCCATCGGCGGCAAACTGCCAATGCACGCTTCCGGCGCCGGGAAAGCGTTTCTGGCGCAACTCAGCGAAGAGCAGGTGACTGGCCTGCTGCACCGTAAAGGGCTGCATGCCTATACCCACGCCACGCTGGTGTCGCCGGTACATCTGAAAGACGACCTCGCCCAGACGCGCAAGCGCGGTTATTCCTTTGATGATGAAGAGCACGCGCTTGGCCTGCGTTGCGTTGCGTCGTGCATTTACGACGAGCACCGCGAGCCGTTTGCTGCGATCTCAATTTCCGGGCCGATTTCCCGCATCACTGACGATCGCGTCACCGAGTTTGGCGCGATGGTGATTAAAGCGGCGAAAGAAGTCACGCTGGCATACGGCGGGTTTAGATAAGCAAGGCTTGCCGGATGGCGGCGCAAGCGCCTTATCCAGCCTACAGTCACGTGTAGGCCCGGTAAGCGCAGCGCCACCGGGCGTCAAGCCGCAAATCTGAAGCAAAACCGCTGTTTGCGCCGATAGGCGTAAACATCTTCCACATGTCCTTCGCGGATACGCGTCTGTAACGCCCGCCAGTAGTCGGCGCGGAACAGGTCGGCGTGCATCTCCTCAAATAACGGCCCAATTCTTGGGTCAGCGCACAGCCAGTGGCGAAACTCTTCCGGGAAAACATCCCCTGGCGAAACGCTGTACCAGGGCTCGCTGGCCAGCTCATCTTCCGGGTAGCGCGCTTGCGGAATATCGCGGAAATTCACTTCCGTCATGTAGCAAATTTCATCGTAATCGTAGAACACCACGCGCCCGTGGCGGGTGACGCCAAAGTTTTTAAACAGCATGTCGCCGGGGAAGATGTTGGCGGCGGCAAGCTGGCGAATCGCATTGCCGTACTCTTCAATCGCGTCACGCAGTTGCTGGCCCTCCACCTGCTCCAGCCAGATATTCAGCGGCACCATACGACGCTCAATGTAGAGATGGCGAATCACTATCTGATCGCCAAGGTCGATGATTTTCTCCGGCGCCTCCTGGCGCAACAGCGTCATCAGCGCTGGCGCGATTCGCCGCTTCTCCAGCACAAAGTTCTCGAACTCCTGCGTATCGGCCATCCGCCCGACGCGATCGTGTTCTTTAACGAGTTGATAGCAAGCGCGCACATGGGCGGCCGACATCTCTTTTTGTGGGGCAAACCTATCCTTGATGATCTTAAACACCCGGTCAAAGCCCGGCAGCGTAAACACCAGCATCACCATGCCGCGAATACCGGGCGCTTCAATAAACTGCTCATCGCTGTTCGCCAGATACAGTAAATACTCGCGATAGCTCTCGGTTTTCGCATGCTTCTGACAGCCAATCGCCATGTACAGCTCGGCGGTGGTTTTACCTGGCAGGATCTCACGCAGCCACTCAACCAGCGCGGCAGGCAACGGCGCGTACACCATGAAGTAGGAACGGGCAAAACCAAACACGATACTGGCCTCAGCCGTGGTGGTCAGGCAGGTATCGACAAACAGTTCGCCTTCATCGGTGCGATGAATCGGCAGCAAAAACGGCAACGTGCCGGCTGGGGTCAGCAACTTCCCCACCAGCCAGGCGGCTTTATTGCGATAAAACAGCTCATTCGCCACCTGCAAATGGCTGCGGTGCAAAGCCTCCGCTCCGAACGTTTCCGTCAGGTGAGCAATGATGTAACGAATATCACGGCTTTTGTTTTGCCAGGGCAAACGCAGCGGTAGATCGCTGAGAATACGTGTCAACAGCGGTTCCCAGCCGTGATCGGGGAAGAAATCTTTCGCCAGCGGGCGCGGGATCGTGCGAAACCGGCGTTCAGGCTGGGAGCTAAAGATAAAAAGCCGCTCGGGAGTGAGCGAGCGGTGGTCAAATAACCGACAGTAGACGGAGTTAAAAAAGCTCTCCGCAATCTCGAAGCGCGGGTAATCCGGCAACAGCCGGGTGTAATGCTCTTTGACACGCAGTAAAAAGGCCGCATCGGTGCTTTTGCCGTCAGTAATGCAGCGTAACTGTTCCACCACCAGACCAACGTGATGATCATAGAGGTGGATACGGCTTTTCATCGCCTGCTGCACGGCATGCCAGTCGGCCTGTTCAAAGCGCTGCTGCGCGCCGGAAGTCACTTCCAGAAATCGACCATACTGCGCGTCAAAGCCTTGCAGGATGGTTTGAGCAATCAGTAATTCCAGGCCACGCGACATGGTTTGTCCTCATCGGTTGCCGGATGGCGGAGCAAGCACCTTATCCGGCCTACGGTTCGGGGTAGGCCGGATAAGCGTAAGCGCCATCCGGCATGGATCAGAACTGCGATTCTTCAGTGGAACCCGTTAATGCCGTCACTGAGGAGGTGCCGCCCTGAATGATGGTGGTCACTTTGTCGAAGTAGCCTGTCCCCACTTCCTGCTGATGGGACACGAAGGTGTAACCGTCTTTGGCCGCCGCAAATTCTGGCTGCTGAACCTTCTCAACATAGTGGCGCATGCCTTCACCCTGCGCATAGGAATGTGCCAGGTCGAACATGTTGAACCACATGCTGTGGATGCCCGCCAGGGTGATGAACTGGTACTTGTAGCCCATGTCCGACAGCTGCTGCTGGAAGCTGGCGATGGTTTTATCGTCCAGGTTCTTCTGCCAGTTAAACGACGGCGAGCAGTTGTAGGCCAGCAGTTTACCCGGGTATTTCGCGTGGATGGCATCGGCAAAGCGCTTCGCCAGTTCAAGGTCTGGCGTAGAGGTTTCGCACCACACCAGGTCTGCGTAAGGCGCATACGCCAGCCCACGGCTGATCGCCTGCTCAATACCGGCACGCGTGCGGAAGAAGCCTTCGCTGGTGCGTTCGCCGGTAATAAATTCACTGTCGTACGCGTCGCAGTCGGAGGTTATCAGATCTGCCGCATCCGCGTCGGTACGGGCAATCAGCAACGTCGGTACGCCCATCACGTCAGCCGCCAGACGCGCAGCCACCAGTTTCTGAATGGCTTCCTGCGTCGGCACCAGAACTTTGCCGCCCATATGACCGCACTTCTTCACCGACGCAAGCTGATCTTCGAAGTGAACAGCCGCTGCACCGGCTTCGATCATCGATTTCATCAGTTCAAACGCGTTCAGTACGCCGCCAAAACCGGCCTCCGCATCGGCAACGATCGGCAGGAAGTAATCGACAAAGCGCGGATCGCCAGGCTCAATGCCGGACGCCCACTGGATCTGATCCGCACGACGGAAAGTGTTGTTGATCCGATCCACGACCGCCGGAACAGAGTTTGCCGGGTACAGCGACTGATCCGGGTACATGCTGGAGGCCAGGTTAGCGTCCGCCGCCACCTGCCAGCCGGACAGATAGACCGCCTCAATGCCCGCTTTCGCCTGTTGCAGCGCCTGGCCGCCGGTCAGTGCGCCGAGGCTGTTGATGTAGCCTTTTTTCGCGTCGCCATGCAGCAGACGCCACATTTTGGCCGCGCCAAGCTGCGCCAGCGTACATTCCGGGTTGACCGAGCCGCGTAATTTCACCACTTCCTCCGCGCTATACGGGCGACGGATACCTTCCCAGCGCGGTTGCGTCCATTCTTTCTGTAACTCTTCGATTTGTTGGGTACGGGTTTTCATGTGCAGATGCTCCATATTGTTATGTGGTGAGTTAAGCCAGCAGGCGGTAGCCTGGCAGGGTCAAGAAATCGATCAGTTCATCAGAGGTAGTGATCTGCTCCATCAGGCGCGCGGCTTCATCAAAGCGCCCGCTGCTGAAGCGGTGCTCTCCCAGCTCGTCCTGGATCACCAGCATCTCTTCGGCCAGCATCTGGCGGAATAGCGCTTTCGTGACGGGTTTGCCGTTGCTCAGGGTTTTCTCGTGATGAATCCATTGCCAGATAGAGGTACGGGAGATTTCAGCCGTTGCCGCATCTTCCATCAGGCCATAAATCGGTACGCAGCCATTGCCGGAGATCCATGCTTCGATGTACTGCACCGCCACGCGAATATTGGCGCGCATCCCCTCTTCGGTACGATCGCCCTCGCAGGGCGCCAGCAGCTGTTCGGCAGTAATGGGCGCATCTTCATCACGGGTAACAAACAGCTGGTTCTGGTTTTCGCCCAGCGCCTCGTTAAAGACCGTCATCGCGGTGTCCGCCAGCCCCGGGTGCGCGATCCAGGTGCCGTCATGACCGTTATTGGCTTCCAGCGCTTTGTCCGCTTTCACTTTGTTGAGCACTTGATTGTTGCGCTCAGCGTCTTTGCTCGGGATAAACGCCGCCATGCCGCCCATCGCAAATGCGCCGCGCTTATGGCAGGTTTTGATCAACAGCCGTGAATAGGCGCTGAGGAACGGTTTATCCATCGTCACCACCTGACGGTCCGGCAGGACGCGATCCGGGTGATTTTTCAGTGTTTTGATATAGCTGAAAATGTAATCCCAGCGGCCGCAGTTAAGACCAACAATATGGTCACGCAGCGCGTGCAGGATCTCATCCATCTGGAAGACGGCAGGCAGAGTTTCAATCAGCAAGGTGGCTTTGATGGTGCCGCGCGGCAGATTAAAACGGTCTTCGGCATAGCTGAAGACTTCGCTCCACCAGGCTGCCTCCTGCCAGGCCTGAGTTTTCGGCAGGTAGAAATACGGACCGCTGCCTTTTGCCAGCAACGCTTTATAGTTGTGGAAAAAGTAGAGAGCGAAATCAAACAGGCTGCCAGGAATGGCTTCGCCACGCCAGGTCACATGTTTTTCCGGCAGGTGTAAACCGCGTACGCGACAAATCAGTAACGCCGGGTCCGGCTTGAGTTGATAGATTTTCCCGGCTTCGTTGGTGTAGCTGATGGTGCCGTTCACCGCATCACGCAGGTTGATCTGACCATCAATCACTTTGCTCCACTCCGGCGCCAGTGAATCCTCAAAGTCGGCCATGAACACTTTCACGTTAGCATTCAGCGCGTTAATCACCATTTTACGTTCTACCGGGCCGGTGATTTCCACGCGACGATCCTGTAAATCGTCAGGAATGCCGCGAATTTTCCAGTCACCTTCACGAATGGAAGCGGTTTCCGAAATAAAATCAGGCAACTTACCGTCATCAATATCCTGCTGTTGCTGAATACGAGCAGCGAGGAGTTTGTTACGCTTCGGCGTAAAACGCGTCACCAGTTCGGTCAGAAACTCTACCGCTTCTGCGGTCAGAATTTGCTTCTCCTGCTCACCATACGGCCTGGTAAAGGTCAGTTCATCGGTTGTCGTTGCCTGTTGATTCATTATGCAGCTCCTCGTCATTGATCCGAATACATCCCCAATGCGAACGAAGGATCGTTGTGTGGTTTTCGTTCAGCACAACTAAGACTACTCAATTAAATTCCAAAATCAAAAACAATTTCCATTTTTAATTTAATTATCAATTAACTTATTGATAACAATAAAAATAAAGTTTAATTACAAGATGAGCGACATTTCAGAAATAAAAAAGGCACCCGAAGGTGCCTGTTTCAACATGCTGAAACGCTTTAGGATCGTGCGCTACAGAAGATTAATCCAGCGTTGGATTCATGTGACGCAGATCATATGGCGTGATCTGGTAGACGTAATAGTTGAGCCAGTTGGTAAACAGCAAATTACCGTGGCTGCGCCAGGTCGCGCGAGGTTTGTTTTGCGGATCGTTTTTCGGGAAATAGTTGTACGGTACATTCGGACTTAAACCTGCTTCAACATCCCGGAAATATTCACTGGCCAGCGTATGGGCATCGTACTCCGGGTGACCGGTTACAAACGCGATTCGTTTATCTTTGCTGGCGAACAGGTAGGCATCTCCATCTTCGGTTTCCGCGAGGATCTCAAGGTCGGTATAGTCCCGAATCAGCGCCGCCGGGAAGTCGGCATAGCGTGAGTGCGGAGCAAGGAATGAATCATCAAAACCACGAGTCAGTAAAGCATGAGGATGAAGGATGTGATGTTCGTAGACGCCGGAAAGTTTATCTGTGCGGGTTTGCTTCGGAATGCCATAGAGAATATTAAGCGCGGCCTGTACCGCCCAACAGACAAACAGCGTTGAGGTGACGTGATCTTTCGCCCACTCCAGCACCTGCTTAATCTGCGGCCAATACGCAACATCATTAAACTCCACCAGGCCCAGAGGCGCGCCGGTGACAATCAGCCCATCGAAATTCTGATCGCAGATATCCTCGAAGTTACAGTAGAAGTTGTTCAGATGCTCTGCCGGTGTATTACGCGATTCACGAGCATCAATCCGCAAGAGCTGAACATCGACCTGAAGCGGTGAGTTTGACAACAGGCGCAGGAACTGGTTTTCCGTTTCGATCTTCTTCGGCATCAGGTTGAGGATAAGCACCTTCAGCGGACGAATTTCCTGGCCAGAAGCGCGGGATGTCGTCATAACAAAGACGTTTTCCTCACGTAAGAAATTGACGGCGGGTAGCTCGTCCAGCACGCGAATTGGCATAACCTGATAACCTCACTACATACGTTTAAACGTTTAGACATCCAGATAGCTGAAGATACCCAGAAATTCTTCTAATGTCGAGCCTGCATGTTGAAGGTGAGAAAGTTTCACGGCGGTGTTTACGATAGAATATAAGCACAAAGAAAAGGAGATAATATGGTTATTAGCATTCGCCGATCGCGGCAAGATGAAGGGGAAAAACTGATTGCTATCTGGTGTCGTTCTGTTGATGCTACGCACCATTTTCTGTCTGCATCCTATCGGAGCGAGCTGGAAGAGCTGGTGCGTTCTTTTTTACCAGAAGCGCCGTTATGGGTGGCAGTGACAGAGCAGGATGAGCCCGTCGCGTTTATGCTGCTGACCGGGCAGCACATGGATGCCCTGTTTGTCGATCCCGACGTTCGTGGCTGCGGCGTAGGGAAATTGCTGGTTGAGCATGCGTTTACGCTGGCCCCCGAGTTAACAACCAACGTTAACGAACAGAATGAACAAGCGGTTGGGTTCTACAAAAAGATGGGATTTAAAGTGACAGGACGTTCAGAGGTAGACGATCTTGGCAGACCGTATCCGTTATTGAATCTGGTTCATACGTAGGCCGGATAAGGCGCAGCTAACATCCGGCTGCACCCGGACGCATGAACGCAAAAAGGCCATCCCTCAGGATGGCCTCTTCACTTAATTAATGCCTGGCAGTTCCCTACTCTCGCATGGGGAGACCCCACACTACCATCGGCGCTACGGCGTTTCACTTCTGAGTTCGGCATGGGGTCAGGTGGGACCACCGCGCTACGGCCGCCAGGCAAATTCTGTTCGTCTAATGCCTCTCGCATTAAACACTAATCTGTAATCAGGCTGAAAATCGTCTCTCAGTCCGCCAAAACATCTTCGGCGTTGTAAGGTTAAGCCTCACGGTTCATTAGTACCGGTTAGCTCAACGCATCGCTGCGCTTACACACCCGGCCTATCAACGTCGTCGTCTTCAACGTTCCTTCAGGACTCTCAAGGAGTCAGGGAGAACTCATCTCGGGGCAAGTTTCGTGCTTAGATGCTTTCAGCACTTATCTCTTCCGCATTTAGCTACCGGGCAGTGCCATTGGCATGACAACCCGAACACCAGTGATGCGTCCACTCCGGTCCTCTCGTACTAGGAGCAGCCCCCCTCAGTTCTCCAGCGCCCACGGCAGATAGGGACCGAACTGTCTCACGACGTTCTAAACCCAGCTCGCGTACCACTTTAAATGGCGAACAGCCATACCCTTGGGACCTACTTCAGCCCCAGGATGTGATGAGCCGACATCGAGGTGCCAAACACCGCCGTCGATATGAACTCTTGGGCGGTATCAGCCTGTTATCCCCGGAGTACCTTTTATCCGTTGAGCGATGGCCCTTCCATTCAGAACCACCGGATCACTATGACCTGCTTTCGCACCTGCTCGCGCCGTCACGCTCGCAGTCAAGCCAGCTTATGCCATTGCACTAACCTCCTGATGTCCGACCAGGATTAGCTGACCTTCGTGCTCCTCCGTTACTCTTTAGGAGGAGACCGCCCCAGTCAAACTACCCACCAGACACTGTCCGCAACCCGGATTACGGGCCCACGTTAGAACACCAGCCATTAAAGGGTGGTATTTCAAGGGCGGCTCCATGCAGACTGGCGTCCACACTTCAAAGCCTCCCACCTATCCTACACATCAAGGACCAGTGTTCAGTGTCAAGCTATAGTAAAGGTTCACGGGGTCTTTCCGTCTTGCCGCGGGTACACTGCATCTTCACAGCGAGTTCAATTTCACTGAGTCTCGGGTGGAGACAGCCTGGCCATCATTACGCCATTCGTGCAGGTCGGAACTTACCCGACAAGGAATTTCGCTACCTTAGGACCGTTATAGTTACGGCCGCCGTTTACCGGGGCTTCGATCAAGAGCTTCTCCGCGAGGATAACCCCATCAATTAACCTTCCGGCACCGGGCAGGCGTCACACCGTATACGTCCACTTTCGTGTTTGCACAGTGCTGTGTTTTTAATAAACAGTTGCAGCCAGCTGGTATCTTCGACTGATTTCAGCTCCATGAGTAAATCACTTCACCTACATATCAGCGTGCCTTCTCCCGAAGTTACGGCACCATTTTGCCTAGTTCCTTCACCCGAGTTCTCTCAAGCGCCTTGGTATTCTCTACCTGACCACCTGTGTCGGTTTGGGGTACGATTTCGTGTTACCTGATGCTTAGAGGCTTTTCCTGGAAGCAGGGCATTTGTCACTTCAGCACCGTAGTGCCTCGTCATCACACCTCAGCGTTTAATAAGGTACCGGATTTACCTGGAACCTCCGCCTACATGCTTAAACCGGGACAACCGTCGCCCGGCCGACATAGCCTTCTCCGTCCCCCCTTCGCAGTAACACCAAGTACAGGAATATTAACCTGTTTCCCATCGACTACGCCTTTCGGCCTCGCCTTAGGGGTCGACTCACCCTGCCCCGATTAACGTTGGACAGGAACCCTTGGTCTTCCGGCGAGCGGGCTTTTCACCCGCTTTATCGTTACTTATGTCAGCATTCGCACTTCTGATACCTCCAGCATGCCTCACAGCACACCTTCAACGGCTTACAGAACGCTCCCCTACCCAACAACGCATAAGCGTCGCTGCCGCAGCTTCGGTGCATGGTTTAGCCCCGTTACATCTTCCGCGCAGGCCGACTCGACCAGTGAGCTATTACGCTTTCTTTAAATGATGGCTGCTTCTAAGCCAACATCCTGGCTGTCTGGGCCTTCCCACATCGTTTCCCACTTAACCATGACTTTGGGACCTTAGCTGGCGGTCTGGGTTGTTTCCCTCTTCACGACGGACGTTAGCACCCGCCGTGTGTCTCCCGTGATAACATTCTCCGGTATTCGCAGTTTGCATCGGGTTGGTAAGCCGGGATGGCCCCCTAGCCGAAACAGTGCTCTACCCCCGGAGATGAATTCACGAGGCGCTACCTAAATAGCTTTCGGGGAGAACCAGCTATCTCCCGGTTTGATTGGCCTTTCACCCCCAGCCACAGGTCATCCGCTAATTTTTCAACATTAGTCGGTTCGGTCCTCCAGTTAGTGTTACCCAACCTTCAACCTGCCCATGGCTAGATCACCGGGTTTCGGGTCTATACCCTGCAACTTAACGCCCAGTTAAGACTCGGTTTCCCTTCGGCTCCCCTAT
>NZ_JAOWFR010000021.1:0-125527 GCF_030333565.1 Citrobacter sp. CK185
GCATTATAGGGAGTTATTCCGGCCTGACAAGGGGAAATTTAAAATTATTTTCCGACTGCTTTCTTTTTAAGCAAAACCACCTCAAACCGCCAGTTTTTCGAGCGTTTCGAAACCGTAACGCTGTAAAACGGGTATTAATTGCTCGGTCTCTGGCGTCATTGCCATGCAGAAAGCAATATTAGCCTCCGCTGATTTGGCATCCGGCGCTTCATGCTCTAACAACCAGGCTGTGCGACGCGCAATCGCCGCCCCGGAATCCACCAGCCTTGTCCCTTCAGGAAGGACCTGCAACAGTTCTTCCTGTAATAGAGGGAAATGGGTACATCCCAGAACAACCGTGTCGGGCGGTTCCGGCATCCGCAGCCAGGGTCTCAGGATACGGCGTAGTTCTTCCAGCGATACGGGTTCACCGTGCAGTTTGGCTTCCGCCAGCTCCACCAGTTCTGCCGATCCCAACATCGCTATCTGACATTCATTCGCGAATCGCGCTATCAGCTCATGGGTATAAGGGCGTTTTACCGTGCCACGCGTTGCCAGCAACCCGACGATGCCGTTGGCGGTCAGCCTCGCTGCGGGTTTAATCGCAGGTACGACGCCCACAACCGGGAACGCGAATTTTTCACGCAATGCAGGAAGAGAAACCGTGCTGGCCGTATTACAGGCGATTACCGCAAGTGAGAGAGGATAACGCTGCTGCACTGCGGTAACGATCTCGACGACGCGCTCGACAATAAACGCTTCGCTCTTTTCCCCGTAAGGAAACGCGACGTTATCGAAAGCATATATATAGTGGAGATTCGGCAGGAGATGCCGAATCTCATCGTAGACCGACAACCCACCGACGCCGGAATCAAACACCAGCACGGTGGGACGTGGATCAGAAGGTGTAGCTGCCAGACAAGTAGTACTCTCGTCCTGCAGTTTGGTAGCCATAAGCTGTCTCGTAATCTTTATCGAACAGGTTGGCGATTTTACCACGAACTGTCAGGCGATCGGTGATCGGATACGATGCAGAAACATCAACAGTGCTATAGCTCGGCAAGATTTGCTGGGTGTTATTGTACTGGGAGGTGTTGTTATCGTAGCGCTTGCCGTAATACTGCCACGATACATCCATATCGACGTTAAACATCGTCCAGTCCAGTTGATACTTCGCCTGGCGCTTCGAGCGTCGGGCTAACACTTCACCGTTGTCGTCATTACGCGGATCGACATATTGCAACGTAACACGATGGCTAAAGATGCCGGTATCAAAGCTGCCCGTCCATTCCACGCCTTTAATGGTTGCCGCATCAATATTGTCATACTCACCCTGGTAGGTGTTTGGATCAAAGTAGTAAGTGATCAGGTTAGTAATCTTGTAATGGTAGGCAGACAGGCGCCAGTCCAGCGGACCAGTGAGCCCTTCCAGCCCGGCCTCCCACTGTTTAGACTCTTCCGGTTTCAGGTTAGGATTCGCGTTGATGCCAAAACGGGTAGAACCAAACTGCTGCCCCAGAGATGGAGACAGGAACCCGGTACCATAGCCGATAGTTACTCGATAGTTGTCGATAAACTCCCATCCAGCCGTCGTCTGCCAGGTGCCATGCCAGCCAAACTGTTCATCATGATCTTCACGCCCTGAAGCCTCCAGCGTTACATCGCCGAATTGTTGCTGACCGGTCAGGTATAAACCGGTGTTATCGCGTTTATATGTGTCCGACATCACGGTATCGGATGAGGTCAAACGCTGCTGCTGCCAGTCTACGCCCGCGCTAACGGAACCGTGCCCCACGATAAGGTTATTACCCCATTGCAGGTTACGCTGGGTCATGCGATCGAGCGTCGTACCGTCATGATAGCGACCATAAATACTGCTGTAGTTATAGTCCTTCACCTTCTGGTAGCTGGCGAGAAGTTGTGAAGAGTAAATCCCGGAGTTGAATTTCAGACCTGCGTCCCAGCTCTGATTGTAGAGTTGCGATTCATCAGCACTGTAGGCCGGAATAGACGGCGGGCTTCCCAGATCGTAATCAGAGTTGTTGGTATAACTGTGACCACGGAAAAAACCATCGAAATTATCATTAAATTTATGTTCGAGGCTGCCCCAGAATGCCTTGCTGCGAAAACCATCGCGGTCGCGATCGTGATCCCAGGTTGAGCCGGGCTGTACGTTAAAGCCTTTATTGCCCTCATAAGAACCCGCTACCGTGGCGACAGTGTCGCCAAAGCGATGGCGCAACGTACCGTCATATTGCTGATAACCTTTTGAACCAACACCCGCAGTAATTTTTGACTGTTCTTGATCGGAGTGCGTAATAACGTTAATGACCCCACCCATTGCGCCGGAACCATAAATCGCGGAACGTGGTCCACGAATGTATTCCACGCGTTGCACCAGCGATATTGGAATCTGATTCAGATCGGGGTTATTCGTAATGCCAGGGCGGGTCATGGGAACACCATCGACCAGAACCAATACCTGTTTGGCTTCCGTACCACGAATAAACAAAGAAGAAGACTGCCCTATGCCGCCGTTTTGATTGATATCAACGCCCGGCAGGCGGCGCATCACATCATTCAAATTCTTCGCTTGCCAGCGGTCGATATCCTCACGCGTCACAACATCAGCAGGCGCCAGTACGGTATTAACAGGTTGTTGAAAACGATTTGCGGTGACGATCAGGGTGTCTGGGTTAGTATCCTGCGCCCAGCCAGAAAATGCCGTGACGGAGAGCGCCGTCAGCAGCGAAGATTTTTTAATCATTGTAAAGCATCCACAATATAAGAAGGATGCCGCAGGCTTCATCGATAGTACGCGATGATGAACACCAGATGCGACGTTAGCCGGCAGGTCTTCGGGCTTGGAAGGTTATCCTCAGGATACAAGAGATGATGACTTCCCGCCGGGTGGCAGTGTCTGCTTATGCTCTCATCTCACCTTTCCTTACCGCTGCGCGTCAGCTCCAGATTCGCACTGGATTCCCTATTAACTCACAGGACCGGCTCACGGATGCTACATTCTGTAACAATCTACGTCCAGACCGCATATCACAATATCGGAAATCATCAATGACTGGACATCTGATGAGCAATCCCTACAATCCCCGCGTACTTTTATTTTTCAGGATGCATCATGACCCCCGAACACCTTCCGACAGAACAGTATGACGCGCAGCTAGCCGAAAAAGTGGTGCGCTTGCAGAGTATGATGGCGCCGTTTTCTGACCTGGTCCCGGAAGTGTTTCGCTCGCCAGTCAGCCATTATCGGATGCGCGCCGAATTTCGCCTGTGGCATGACGGCGACGACCTGTATCACATCATTTTTGATCAGCAGACGAAAAGCCGTATCCGCGTCGACAGCTTCCCGGCGGCCAGCGAGCTGATTAACCAGCTGATGACGGCGATGATTGAAGGCGTGCGCCATAATCGCGTCCTGCGCCATAAGCTGTTCCAGATTGATTACCTCACCACGATGAGCAATCAGGCGGTGGTTTCGCTGCTGTACCATAAAAAGCTGGATGATGAGTGGCGCCAGGAAGCGGAAACGCTGCGGGATGCGCTGCGAGCGCAAAACCTGAATGTGCATCTGATTGGCCGGGCGACCAAAACCAAAATCGAGCTGGATCAGGATTACATTGACGAACGTCTGCCCGTGGCGGGAAAAGAGATGATCTACCGTCAGGTAGAGAACAGCTTCACGCAGCCCAATGCCGCAATGAATATTCAGATGCTGGAGTGGGCGCTGGATGCAACCAAAGCGTCGAAAGGCGACCTGCTTGAACTGTACTGCGGCAACGGCAACTTCTCATTGGCTCTGGCGCGTAACTTCGACCGGGTGCTGGCAACGGAAATCGCCAAACCGTCAGTCGCCGCAGCGCAGTACAACATTGCCGCTAACCATATTGATAACGTGCAGATTATCCGTATGGCCGCCGAAGAGTTTACGCAGGCGATGAACGGAGTACGCGAGTTTAACCGTTTGCAGGGCATCGACCTGAAGAGCTATCAGTGTGAAACGATTTTTGTCGATCCGCCGCGTAGCGGGCTGGACAGTGAAACCGAGAAAATGGTGCAGGCATATCCGCGTATTTTGTACATCTCCTGCAACCCGGAGACGCTGTGTAAGAACCTGGAAACATTAAGCCAGACGCACAATGTGTCACGTCTGGCTCTGTTCGATCAGTTCCCGTATACGCACCATATGGAATGCGGCGTGTTACTCACTGCCAGGTAAAACGTAGGCCGGATAAAGTGGTTACGCCGCCATCCGGCGATATGCCCGGTGGCGCTGCGCTTGCCGGGCCTACAAATCATCGTAGGCCGGATAAGGCGTTTACGCCGCCATCCGGCATTACTCCGCGACTTCCTGCTTGCGGTTACGCATCTTAAAGCCAATCCAGAACACCAGAATCACCGACAGCACCGCCGGGAAGAAGTTAGAACCGATATCCGGGTATTCCGCACGTACCACGGTGCTGTACAACAGCACGCCGAGGATAAAACAGGCGGCAGCCAGCCCCGGCAAGCCGACAGGCATAGTGCGGTTTTGATAACGTTGATGCAGGCAATAAACCGCCAGCACCAGCGCGATAATCGGGAATACAGAAAACGGCACGATGGAGCTAAACAGCGCCGCGAATGTGCCATTGATCGATAAGCCAGCGACCAGCGCCAGCAACAGCGTACCTTTATCTTGACCTGACTGTTTCATTGCTCGTCCTTCACGTTACTCGGAGTGATGTGCCATCTTCTCTTGTTCACGGCGGTACCAGTAATATGCCCCTTTCGCAATCATGCGCAGTTGCAGTACCAGCCGCTCTTCCAGCTGTCGGCGTTGTTCCGCACCAACATCCAGCGCCTCGGCACCTGCACTAAACACAATCGTCACCATCGCTTCGGCTTGCGCTTCAGTGAACGCGCGCGGCATATGGTTTTCGAGTTCCAGATAGTCCGCAAGTTCCGCGATGAAATGCTGAATCTCACGCGCGACTGCGGCGCGAAACGCGGCCGAGGTGCCGGAACGTTCACGCAATAATAAACGGAAGGCGTTAGGATTGTTGCCGATGAACTCCATAAATGTGGAGACCGAGGTACGGATCACACTGCCGCCTTTGGCAATACGCTGACGCGCCTGGCGCATCAGCTGGCGCAGCATTAAACCGCTCTCATCCACCATCGTCAGGCCAAGCTCATCCACATCGCGGAAATGGCGATAAAATGAGGTTGGCGCAATGCCCGCTTCACGCGCTACTTCGCGTAAACTGAGACTGGCGAAACTCCGTTCGGCGCTCAGTTGACTGAATGCGGCTTCTACCAGCGAACGCCGGGTTTTTTCTTTTTGTTGCGCTCTAACGCCCATCACGATGTCTGAATCCTTCCATATGCCTTATCTGGCACTATACCAGAGAACAAACTTAATCTGTTTGTTCAGCTTTGTGAATGATTGTTTACAGGCTGTTTGTGCTCCAGCTCCACAAAAAAGCACAACGATAATTGGGTTAAAGGCGCGCGAATGTTATCATCGTGTTTATTTTATGTATAAAAACAGGTGAGTAATACCATGCCACATTCCTGGGATTATGATGCAATCGTCATAGGTTCAGGCCCCGGCGGCGAAGGCGCTGCAATGGGTCTGGTTAAGCAAGGAGCGCGCGTCGCCGTTATTGAGCGTTATCACAACGTTGGCGGCGGTTGTACCCACTGGGGCACCATCCCGTCGAAAGCGCTCCGCCATGCCGTCAGCCGTATCATCGAATTCAACCAGAACCCCCTCTACAGCGACCACTCCCGACTACTTCGTTCTTCCTTTGCCGATATTCTCAACCATGCCGATAACGTCATTAATCAACAAACGCGCATGCGGCAGGGCTTTTATGAGCGCAACCACTGTGAAATATTGCAGGGTAATGCGCATTTTGTTGACGAAAACACCCTCGCGCTGGAGTGCCACGACGGCACGGTCGAAACCCTGACGGCGGAGAAATTCGTGATTGCCTGCGGGTCGCGTCCTTATCACCCGGCCGACGTTGATTTCGCGCATCCACGTATTTACGACAGCGACTCAATCCTTAGCCTGCATCACGAACCTCGTCACGTCATCATCTATGGCGCCGGGGTGATCGGCTGCGAATATGCGTCAATCTTCCGGGGAATGGACGTCAAAGTTGATTTGATTAACACCCGCGACCGTCTGCTGGCGTTTCTTGATCAGGAGATGTCCGACTCTCTCTCTTACCACTTCTGGAACAGCGGCGTGGTTATTCGCCATAACGAAGAGTACGAGAAGATCGAAGGCTGCGACGACGGCGTCATTATGCACCTGAAATCCGGTAAAAAGCTGAAGGCCGACTGTCTGCTGTACGCCAACGGACGCACCGGTAACACCGATTCACTGGCGCTGGGAAATATCGGTCTGGAAACCGACAGCCGTGGGCAACTCAAGGTCAACAGCATGTACCAGACCGCGCTGCCGCACATTTACGCGGTGGGCGATGTGATTGGCTATCCGAGTCTGGCTTCCGCCGCTTACGACCAGGGTCGAATTGCCGCGCAGGCGCTGGTGAAAGGCGAAGCGACCGCCCATCTTATTGAAGATATCCCTACCGGGATTTACACCATCCCGGAAATCAGCTCTGTCGGCAAAACCGAGCAGCAATTGACGGCGATGAAAGTGCCTTACGAAGTCGGACGTGCGCAGTTTAAGCACCTGGCGCGCGCGCAAATCGTCGGGATGAACGTGGGAACGCTGAAGATCCTGTTCCATCGGGAAACAAAAGAGATTCTGGGGATTCACTGCTTTGGCGAACGCGCGGCCGAAATTATTCACATCGGCCAGGCGATTATGGAACAGAAAGGCGGCGGTAACACCATTGAGTACTTCGTTAACACCACCTTTAACTACCCGACAATGGCGGAAGCCTATCGGGTAGCGGCGCTAAACGGCTTAAACCGCCTGTTTTAACGCTTTGTCGAAATGGCCATCCATCTCTGCACGGATGGCCTCCGCCAGTTGCTCATAGCGACTGCGCAGCGGCGATCCCGGACGATAAACCAACCCAACCGTACGCTTAGGCTCCGGCTTAATGCACGGCAGGTAGACTACGCCATCACGCTTACGCTCCTGCGGAACCGCCAGCGCAGGCAGTAAGGTAATACCGCTCCCCGCCGCAACCATGTTGCGCAGCGTTTCCAGACTGGTCGCCCGGAAATGGGTGTCTTCATCCGCGCCCGCCTCAAAGCAGAAGCCCATCGCCTGATCGCGCAGGCAGTGCCCGTCTTCCAGCATCAGCAGTTTTTCACCCGCCAGATCGGACATCGGCACACGATCGCGATTCGCCCACGGGTGATCCTCATAGATCGCCAGCATCATGGGTTCATCAAACAGCGGCACTTCGATAAACGCCTCGCTCTCTTTCACCAGCGCCAGGATCACGCAGTCAAGCTTGCCGCTGTCCAGTTGCGCCAGCAGCTGGTGCGTCTGCGCTTCATGCAGATACATTTCCAGCTTCGGGAAGGTCTGATGCAGCATCGGAATAATATGCGGCAGCAGATAAGGGCCAACCGTTGGGATCAGGCCGATATGCAATGGGCCAGACATCGTCTCACCTTGCTGGCTTGCCATCTCCTTGAGCACTTTGACCTCACGCAGCACGGTGCGCGCCTGATCCACCAGCAGTAAACCTGCCTGGGTGAACAGAACTTTACGACTCGTACGCTCCAGCAGCATTACGCCCAGTTCATCTTCCAGCTTACGGATTTGCCCGCTGAGCGTCGGCTGGCTGACGTGACAGGAGTCCGCCGCACGCCGGAAATGGCGGTGTTCGGCTAATGCCACCAGGTATTCAAGATCACGAATATTCATTATTCATCCTCCGTCGCCACGATAGTTCATGGCGATAGGTAGCATAGCAACGAACGATTATCCCTATCAAGCTTTCTGTCTAATAATACATCACAGAAACGGAGCGGTACCTCTTTAACCCTTGAAGTCACCGCCCGTTCAAAGAGTTTTTCTCAACTCGAAATAACTAAAGCCAACGTGAACTTTTGCGGACCCTATGGTCCGCTTTTTTTTTGCATAAATAAGCCCGACGTAATGCCAGGCTCTGATGACTGTTGCCGGATGGCGACGGTTCACAATTTTTTGTAGGCCGGATAAGGCGTCATCCGGCACCACGCCAGTTACGCCAGACGCGCCTTCGCGTAGTCGATCGCCTGCGCAACCTGCTGCGGTGAAACACCGCCTTTCGCCGCACGTTTATCCAGGCATGATTGCAGCGACAGAATCGGATACACATCATCGCCAATCACAGCGCTAAATTTTTGCAGGTCAGCCAGTGACAGATCTTCCAGCGGTTTTCCCTGTCGAATCGCTTCCACCACCGTTTCGCCCACAATATGGTGCGCTTCACGGAACGGCACGCCTTTGGCAACCAGATAATCCGCCAGCTCAGTCGCATTCGCATAGCCCTGCTGCGCCGCTTCCTGGCAGCGCGGACGTTTTACCTGAATGCCGTCCAGCACCAGCGCCGCCATGTGCAGGCAGTCCAGCCAGGTGTCGAGCGCATCAAACAGCCCTTCTTTGTCTTCCTGCATATCTTTGTTGTACGCCAGCGGCAGGCCTTTCAGCGTCATCATCATCGCCGTTAACGCCCCCTGCACACGACCGCACTTGCCACGGATCAGTTCCAGCGCATCCGGGTTTTTCTTCTGCGGCATCAGCGATGAACCCGACGTCACGCGATCGGAGAGTTCCACGAAGCCCGCTTCACCGGTATTAAAGAAAATCAGGTCTTCCGCAAAGCGCGACAGGTGAACCATGCCGATAGACGCGTCGGACAGCAGTTCCAGCACATGGTCGCGATCGGACACGCTGTCCAGACTGTTACGCGTCGCCGAGGCAAAGCCCAGCCAGCCTGCCAGCTGTTCACGGTCGATTTCATACGCCGTACCCGCCAGCGCGCCGCAGCCTAACGGGCTGACGTCCAGACGCTTGAGCGCATCCTGCAAGCGGCTCTCATCACGCGCCAGCATTTCCACATACGCCAGGCACCAGTGGGCAAACGTCACCGGCTGCGCGCGTTGCAGATGGGTGTACCCCGGCATGACGGCATCCTGATTATTCTGCGCCGTCTCTACCAGCGCGCTTTGTAACTGACGGTTAGCAGACAGCAGCTCGGTGACCGTATCTTTGCACCATAGCTTCAGGTCGGTCGCAACCTGGTCGTTACGACTGCGCCCGGTGTGCAGCTTTTTACCCAACTGGCCGACTTTATCGATCAGTTTGCCTTCCACCCAGCTGTGAATATCTTCCGCGTCGCTTTCCAGAATCTGCTGCGGATTCACCCGAACCTCTTCCAGCAGCGCGCTCAGCGCCTCTTCCAGTTGCAGTTGCTCATCCGCAGTCAACACCCCAACCGTGACCAGAGCTTTGGACCAGGCCACAGAGCCGACGATATCCTGCTCGGCCAGGCGGTAATCAAAGCGCAATGAGTCATTAAACTGTTTGAACCGTTGATCCGCTGCCTGTGTAAAACGCCCACCCCAAAGTGCCATAACATGCTTCCTTAATATCTTGAATTTCAATGCCGGATGGCGCTTAGCTTATCCGGCCTATAGGTTCGGTTCACCCAGGCCCGATAAGGCGTGGTCGCCATCGGGCACAAAATAGTTTAAGCCAGAATACGCGTACCGATCGGCGTACCGTTAAACAACGCCGGAAGCTGCTCGGCATGACGCCAGGAGGCGATATCCACCGGGCGCCCCAGCGTGCGGGCGGCGTCCAGCGCCGCGTTCACCTTCACAATCATGCCGTCGGTAATGATGCCCTGATCGATCAGCTGTTCCGCTTTGGCCGCCGTCATCTCGGCAATACGCTGACCTTTGCCATCCAGAATACCGCTTACATCAGAAAGCAGGATCAGATCCGCCCCCAGCGTTGCCGCCAGCGCCGTCGCCGCCTGATCGGCATTGACGTTCATCAGTTGCCCTTCTTCGGTCACGCCAATGGAACTGACCACCGGCAAGAAGCCGCCTTCCAGCAGCGTGTTAATCAGCTTAGGCGAACCAGGCTGCGCCAGTCCAACGTGGCCCAACTCTTCATCGAGCTGAGTCACTTTTACGCTATCGCCGTCGCCGAGATACAGGCCAACGGACGCGATATGGTGTTTTTTCGCCCACGCCAGCAAGGTTTTATTGGCGGTTCCCGCCAGCGCGCCGGTGATGATGTCAATCTGATCGGCGGGCGTCACGCGCAGGCCATTTTTCTTTTTCACCGGCAAATTTAACTGTTTCATCAGCTCATCCACAACGCAGCCGCCGCCGTGCACGATAATCAGCGGACGCTGATGCGACTCGCGGTAATTGACCAGCGCGGTAAACAGACGCTCCAGCGCCTCTTCGCTATCCAGTAATACGCCGCCCAGCTTGATAATTAATGGATTCATCATTGCACCCTTAAATAAGAGACTGCGTTTCAGCAAAGCCGAAACGGATATTTGCGCACTGCACTGCCTGCGCCGCTGCGCCTTTCAACAGGTTATCTTCGGTCGCCACCACGATCAGGTGCTCGCCCTGAACGGCAAAACCAATATCGCAGAACGGCAGCCCGACCACATTCTTCAGCGCCGGAACGCCCTTGTCATATAGCCGCACCAGCGGCTTGTCGCCATACGCCTGCTGCAACGCCTGCGCCACCTGAGTATGGGTAACGCCAGCTTTCAGGCGGCAGGTGATCGTTTCCAGAATCCCGCGCGGGAAGTTCCCCAGATGCGGCGTGAAAATAACCTCAGCCCCCAGATGGGTGGCGATTTCCGGCTGATGACGATGGGTAAAGACGCCATACGGTTGCAGGCTGACTTCACAGAAACTGTTCGAAAGCGCCGCTTTACGCCCGGCGCCGCTCACGCCGCTGGTTGCGTTAATGACCGGCCACTGGTTGAGATCCAGCAGGCCTGCGTCAATCAGCGGTTTTAACGACAATTGCGCCGCCGTCGGATAGCATCCCGGCACCGCAATCAGATTCGATTCTTTTAGCTTGTCCGCGCTCCACTCCGCCAGGCCATACACCGCCTGTTCCAGCAGCTCAGGGTGCTGATGGGTAAAGCCATAATATTTTTCGTAGAAGGCGCTATCATTAACCCGGAACGCACCGGAGAGATCAAACACAACGCAGCCCGCATTCAGGAACTGCGGGGCCAGGTCGTGGCTCACTTCATGCGCGGTGGCGAGAAACACCACATCCACCCCGCCGCTGAACTCGCTAATATCAGACATTGGCTGCAATGGCAGATCGACAATGCCTTTTAACTGCGGATGTAAATCAGAGATTAGCTTTCCTGCATCATTGCTTTGCGCTGAGACGGTTAAAGCGGTTATGGTCATATCAGGATGACGATTTACATAGGTCACAAGCTCTGCGCCAGCGTAACCGCTGGCACCCACAATCAGCGTATTCAACATCGGGGCTGTTCACCTTCTTATGTCTGGTTGCCTGGTTAAGCCGTAACAACTTCACCTTACAGTTGGTGGGTTTTCTTACGCTCAACGTTAATGTATTTTTATTCACAAATAATGCATGAATATTGATACTATCATGACCCGAGGTGTGTCAACAATGAAAAACACTTTACCGCCATTTATCGAGATTTACCGCGCTCTGATTGCCACACCGTCGATTAGCGCTACCGAAGAAGCGCTCGATCAAAGTAATGCGTCTTTAATCACTCTGCTGGCAGACTGGTTTAAAGATCTGGGCTTCAAGGTTGAGGTTCAGGCAGTCCCCGGTACGCGCAATAAATTCAATATGCTGGCAAGCACCGGACAGGGTGCTGGCGGTTTGTTGCTGGCGGGCCATACCGATACCGTTCCCTTTGACGACGGACGCTGGACGCGCGATCCGTTCACGCTGACCGAGCACGATAACAAGCTCTACGGGCTGGGTACGGCGGACATGAAAGGCTTCTTTGCTTTTATCCTCGATGCCCTGCGTGACGTGGATGTGACGACGCTGAAAAAACCGCTGTATATTCTGGCTACCGCCGATGAAGAGACCAGCATGGCGGGCGCGCGCTATTTTGCTGAAACCACCGCCCTGCGCCCGGACTGCGCGATCATCGGTGAACCAACGTCCCTGCAACCGGTGCGTGCGCACAAAGGCCACATTTCAAACGCCATCCGCATTCTGGGGCAATCGGGCCACTCCAGCGATCCGGCGCGCGGGGTTAACGCCATTGAGCTGATGCACGACGCCATTGGCCGCATCATGCAGCTGCGCGATGACCTGAAAGAACGTTATCACTACGCGGCGTTTACCGTTCCTTATCCGACATTAAACCTGGGCCACATTCACGGTGGCGACGCCGCGAACCGTATCTGCGCCTGTTGCGAGTTGCATATGGATATTCGCCCGCTGCCGGGCATGACGCTGAACGATCTCAACGGATTGCTCAACGATGCGCTGGCGCCCGTGAGCGAACGCTGGCCGGGCCGTCTGACGGTGTCCGAACTGCATCCGCCGATTCCCGGCTACGAATGCCCGCCTGACCATCAACTGGTGGAAGTGGTCGAGAAACTGCTGGGCGCGCAAACCGAAGTGGTGAACTACTGCACCGAAGCGCCGTTTATCCAGACCTTGTGCCCGACGCTGGTGCTTGGCCCGGGTTCGATTAATCAGGCGCACCAGCCGGATGAATATCTGGAAACACGTTTTATCAAGCCAACCCGCGAGCTGATTACGCAGGTTGTCCATCATTTCTGCTGGCATTAACTGCTTATCACCTCGCTAACCCTTTAGTGGTAAACGAGGTGATTTATTAACATTTCCATAAGCAACGCTTATTTGATTCGATGTGAATTAAATTACGTAAATTCCCGTCATTTATTCGTTTGCTGAACCGATTTCGCAGCAATTGACGTCAGGTGTTTTACGTGGCTTTATAAAGATAAGAAGTGATGTAAAAAATTAAAGTCCGAAAGATTTCACGTTGCAGCCAACGCCGCTGTGACGCGAAAGATACAGGACATATTCAAAACAGATGGGGTGTCTGGGATCATATGAACGAACAATATTCCGCGTTGCGTAGTAATGTCAGTATGCTCGGCAAAGTGCTGGGAGAAACCATCAAGGATGCGCTGGGAGAGAACATTCTTGATCGCGTAGAAACAATCCGTAAGCTGTCTAAATCATCTCGCGCTGGCAATGAAGCGAATCGCCAGGAGTTGCTCACCACGCTACAGAATCTGTCCAACGACGAGCTGCTGCCTGTTGCCCGCGCGTTTAGTCAGTTCCTGAACCTGGCCAATACCGCCGAGCAGTACCACAGCATTTCGCCGCAGGGCGAAGCTGCCAGCAACCCGGAAGTGATTGCTCGCACCCTGCGTAAACTGAAAGATCAACCCAATCTCGACGAAGCCACCATCAAAAACGCGGTGGAGTCGCTATCTCTGGAACTGGTACTGACCGCACACCCTACCGAGATCACTCGCCGCACGCTGATTCACAAAATGGGCGAAGTCAACGCCTGTCTGAAGCAGCTTGATAACAAAGAGATCGCGGATTACGAACGTAATCAGCTCATGCGCCGTCTGCGCCAGCTGATCGCCCAGTCCTGGCATACGGATGAAATCCGTAAAAACCGCCCAAGTCCGGTCGACGAAGCCAAATGGGGCTTTGCGGTGGTTGAAAACAGCCTGTGGGAAGGGGTGCCAAATTATCTACGTGAGTTGAACGAACAACTGGAAGAACATCTGGGCTACAAACTGCCGGTGGATTTTGTTCCGGTGCGTTTCACCTCCTGGATGGGCGGCGACCGTGACGGCAACCCGAACGTAACGGCTGATGTCACCCGCCACGTTCTCCTGTTGAGCCGCTGGAAAGCCACCGATCTGTTCCTGAAAGATATTCAGGTTCTGATTTCTGAGCTGTCGATGGTCGACGCCACGCCGGAACTGCTGGCGCTGGTCGGCGAAGAAGGCGCATCAGAACCTTACCGCTACCTGATGAAAAGCCTGCGTTCCCGCCTGATGGCAACGCAAGCCTGGCTGGAAGCGCGTCTGAAAGGCGAGAAACTGCCGAAACCCGCTGGCCTGCTGACGCAAAACGAGCAGTTGTGGGAGCCGCTGTACGCCTGTTATCAGTCTCTGCAAGCGTGCGGCATGGGCATCATCGCCAATGGCGAACTGCTTGATACCCTGCGCCGGGTGAAATGCTTTGGCGTGCCGCTGGTGCGCATTGATATTCGCCAGGAGAGCACCCGCCATACCGAAGCGCTGGGCGAGCTGACGCGTTATCTGGGCATCGGTGATTATGAAAGCTGGTCCGAAGCCGATAAACAGGCTTTCCTGATCCGCGAACTCAACTCCAAGCGTCCGCTGCTGCCTCGTCAGTGGGAACCGAGCGACGACACCCGCGAAGTGCTTGAGACCTGTCAAGTGATTGCCGAAGCGCCGCTGGGTTCCATCGCCGCTTACGTTATCTCTATGGCGAAAACGCCGTCCGACGTGCTGGCCGTGCATCTGTTGTTGAAAGAAGCCGGAATTAGCTTTGCCATGCCGGTTGCGCCGCTGTTCGAAACGCTGGACGACCTGAACAACGCCGACGCGGTAATGACCCAGTTGCTGAATATCGACTGGTATCGCGGCTTTATTCAGGGCAAACAGATGGTCATGATTGGCTACTCTGACTCAGCGAAAGACGCAGGCGTAATGGCCGCCTCCTGGGCGCAGTATCAGGCTCAGGACGCGCTGATCAAAACCTGTGAAAAAGCCGGAATTGAACTGACGCTGTTCCACGGTCGCGGCGGTTCCATTGGCCGTGGCGGCGCGCCTGCTCATGCGGCGCTGCTTTCCCAACCGCCGGGCAGCCTGAAAGGCGGCCTGCGCGTGACCGAACAGGGTGAGATGATCCGCTTTAAGTACGGCCTGCCTGAAGTCACCATCAGCAGCCTGTCCCTGTACACCGGCGCGATTCTGGAAGCCAACCTGCTGCCGCCGCCGGAGCCGAAAAATTCGTGGCGTCATATCATGGACGAGCTGTCCGTGATCTCCTGCGACCTGTATCGCGGCTATGTCCGCGAGAATAAAGATTTCGTCCCGTACTTCCGTTCCGCAACGCCAGAACAGGAACTGGGCAAATTGCCGCTCGGTTCGCGCCCGGCAAAACGTCGCCCGACAGGCGGGGTTGAATCCCTGCGCGCCATTCCCTGGATCTTCGCCTGGACGCAAAACCGCCTGATGCTCCCGGCCTGGCTGGGTGCGGGCACCGCGCTGCAAAAAGTCGTTGAAGATGGCAAGCAAAGCGAACTGGAAGCCATGTGCCGCGACTGGCCGTTCTTCTCCACGCGCCTCGGCATGCTGGAGATGGTGTTCTCTAAAGCCGACCTGTGGCTGGCGGAATACTACGATCAACGCCTGGTCAAAAAAGCGCTGTGGCCACTGGGTGAAGAGTTACGCAACCTGCTGGCAGAGGACATCAAAGTGGTGCTGGCGATTGCCAACGATTCCCATCTGATGGCCGACCTGCCGTGGATTGCCGAGTCTATCCAGTTAAGGAATGTGTATACCGACCCGCTGAACGTATTGCAGGCGGAGCTTTTACACCGCTCTCGTCTTGCAGAAGAGCAAGGCAAAGATCCAGACCCGCGCGTCGAACAGGCGCTGATGGTCACGATTGCGGGCGTGGCTGCGGGGATGCGTAATACCGGCTAACCCACACGCATCGTCATATCCCCTCTCGCCCGCCCGGGCGAGAGGGCTTTGAAATATTTCTGTAATAATCGCCTGTTTTTCAATATATTCCTGCCTGCGTTTTGTTCACTCTGCTGAATACGCCATCAACAAGAATAGGTCACTGGCATCGCCATACTTAAGGTTCTCTTAATGATTTGTCGCTACGTTGGCGACTCGAATAAAAACAGGCTTCATATATGTTCTTCACACACACATCTGCTAAACCTTCGTTTAGCTGGAAAGCCCTTGGCTGGGCGCTACTCTATTTTTGGTTCTTCTCTACATTACTTCAGGCCGTTATTTGCATCAGCGGCTATAGCGGCACCAACGGGCTGCGTGACTCACTGCTTTTCAGTTCGCTCTGGCTGATCCCGGTATTTTTATTTCCCCGTCATACCCGCGCGATTGCCGCCGTTATTGGCGTTGTACTCTGGGCCTCTTCGCTGGCGGCGCTCAGTTATTATGTCATTTACGGGCAGGAATTCTCGCAAAGCGTTCTGTATGTCATGTTTGAAACAAACGCAAACGAAGCCAGCGAGTACTTGAGCCAGTATTTCAGTCTGAAGATTATCCTTATCGCCCTGGCCTATACCGCCGTGGCAATCCTGCTGTGGACGCGTTTAAAGCCAATATATATTCCCGCGCAGTGGCGCTGGTTAGTCTCCTTTGCATTGTTATACGGCCTTATTCTGCATCCGATCGCCGTCGGGACGTTTATCAAACATAAGCCGTTTGAGCAGACATTAGGCGGCCTCGCCTCGCGTATGGAACCCGCTGCGCCGTGGCAGTTTATCAATGGATATTATCAATATAATCAGCAACTCACGTCGCTGAATAGCCTGCTTAACGAGAACAACGCGCTGCCTCCGTTAACGAATTTTAAAGATAACTCCGGTGATGCGCCGCGTACGTTAGTGTTGGTTATCGGCGAGTCAACCCAGCGTGGTCGCATGAGTCTGTACGGTTATCCGCGTGAAACCACGCCAGAGCTGGACGCGTTGCATAAAAGCGACCCGGGTCTGACCGTATTCAATAACGTCGTCACCTCCCGGCCATACACAATTGAAATTCTGCAACAGGCGCTGACCTTCGCCAATGAAAAGAACCCGGATCTGTATCTGACGAAACCGTCGCTGATGAACATGATGAAACAGGCAGGTTATAAGACGTTCTGGATCACCAATCAGCAGACGATGACCGCGCGTAATACGATGCTGACCGTATTCTCGAAACAGACCGACAAGCAGTTTTATATGAATCAGCAGCGTACTCAAAGCGCGCGGGAATATGACACCAACGTTCTGGCGCCCTTTAAAGACGTGATGGCCGACCCGGCACCGAAGAAATTTATTATCGTTCACCTGCTGGGAACACATATCAAATACAAATTCCGCTACCCGGAGAATCAGGGAAAATTTGACGGTCAAACCGATCATATCCCTGCGGGCGTGAGCGAAGACGAACAGGATATTTATAACGATTACGATAACGCGAATCTGTATAACGACCATGTCGTCGCCAGCCTGATTAAGGACTATAAAGCGACTGACCCGAACGGTTTTCTGCTCTACTTCTCCGATCACGGTGAAGAAGTGTATGACACGCCGCCGCACAAAACGCAGGGACGTAACGAAGACAACCCTACGCGTCATATGTATACGGTGCCGTTCCTGTTATGGACGTCAGAAAAGTGGCAGGCCGCACACCCGCGCGATCTCTCTGCGTATGTTGATCGCAAGTACAGCAGCTCTGAACTTATCCATACCTGGTCCGACTTAGCGGGGCTGACCTACGACGGGTTCGACCCGACGCGCTCCGTCACCAGCCCGCAGTTCAAGGCGATCACGCGCTGGATTGGCAACCCGTATAAGAAAAACGCGTTGATTGATTACGATACCCTGCCTTACGGGGATCATGTCGGGAATCAGTAACGGCATCGCCGGATGGCGCTGACGCTTATCCGGCCTGCAAAATGCATAACCCGCGTACCGCCATCCGGCAATTATCGCTTGAGGCGGTTTACGTTCAACGTTACTGTTTCCTCTGTCTGCGCTCTGCAAGGTATCAACATGTATCACGACGTCAGCCACCTTCTCTCCCGTCTGATTAACGGCCCTATGGCGCTACGGCAGGTTTTTTTCGCCAATACCAGCGGTACGGCGCCCGAACTGGCGTATCAGGTTGATTTTCCACGCCTGGAGATTGTGCTGGAGGGGGAGTTCACCGATACAGGCATCCCGGCCGCGCCCGTGACGCTCATCGCTGGCGACGTTCTGTATGTTCCGGCAGGCAGCTGGAACTTCCCGCAGTGGCAAACGCCCGTCACCACGCTCAGCATCCTGTTTGGCAAGCAGCAATTAGGTTTCAGCGTTGTTCACTGGGACGGCAAACAATATCAGAATCTTGCGAAGCAGCATGTCGCACGTCGAGGCCCACGTATTGGCTCCTTCCTGCTGCAAACGCTCAATGAAATGCAGATGCAGCCGCAGGAACAGCAGACGGCCCGATTAATTGTCGCCAGCCTGTTGAGCCACTGCCGCGACCTGCTGGGTAGCCAAATCCAGACGGCATCACGGAGTCAGGCGCTTTTTGAAGCGATTCGCAGCTATATCGATGAGCGTTACGCTTCCCCGCTCACCCGCGAATCGGTGGCGCAGGCGTTTTATATTTCGCCAAACTACCTTTCTCATCTGTTTCAAAAAACAGGCGCTATCGGCTTTAACGAATATCTGAATCACACACGGCTGGAACACGCGAAAACGCTGCTGAAGGGTTACGATCTGAAAGTCAAAGAAGTGGCTCACACCTGTGGATTTGTCGACAGCAACTATTTCTGCCGCCTGTTTCGTAAAAATACGGAGCGTTCGCCGTCAGAATACCGTCGGCAGTACCACAGCCAGTTGACGGAAAAGAAGGCTACTCCAGAATAAGATGCGTATGCTGCGGCGCAGTGAGCAGTTTACGCACGGCGCTCATCACCCGCTGAGGTTCGCGAAGAAAGGCGTTAATTCCTGACTGAACATACCGACACTGAACAAAACGCTCCGCGCCCGCCAGTTCAATATCCGTAATCAGCAACACAACATCCGCCCGGTTGATATCCTCCTCCGTTAAGCGATTTTCCGTGCCCAGCGCTCCCTGGGTTTCAATTTTAATGTTCCATTTTTCCTGCTGGCAGAGCTTCTCCAGGCGTTCGGCGGCCATATAGGTATGCGCCACGCCGCTGACGCAGGCGGTAACGGCAACCAGATAGCGTACAGTTGAGACTGTCATATTAACCTCCCACAGTGACCAGAAACCCGGCTCGCTCTGCCAACGCCTGCATTTCCGCCACCTCTTGCGGCGAGGGTACAGGCACATCTTTCATTGCCCACGCCTGCCCAAGCAGACGGTATTTCGCTTCACCATACTGATGAAACGGTAGCAGGTGCACCTGATTAATCCCTGACGATAGCAACACTGCCAACGCACGCTGCATATTCTCAACGTTGAGCGTGTAGCCCGGAATCAACGGCAAACGGGGGATGACCGTAATCCCCTCGTTTACCAGTAAACGCAGGTTATCCAGCACGCGTGGTAAATTCATTTTGACCACCTCATGCGCCTGGCGCGGCTCCATAATCTTTAAATCAAACAGCACTTCATCACACGCTTTAGCCAGCGGTAGCAACCGACTGGCAGGCGCATCGCCTGCGGTTTCAATCGCACAGGAAATGCCGAAACGTCGCAGACGTTGCAAAAACCGCGTGGCAAACGCCGCCTGCATTAATACTTCACCGCCAGAAAGCGTGACGCCGCCGCCGGAGGTGCGAAAAAAGAGTTCGTCTTTCATCACCTCGCGTTCCAGTTCATCCAGCGTAATATCGCGCCCGATACGTTCAAACGCCCCGGAAGGACACTCATCCGCATCACGCAAGCAGGGCGAGCAATGCAGACATTTACTCTCCCGCCGCACCGTTTCGATGCGTGGCGAAATAGACTCTGGATTGGCGCACCACGGACAGGTATGCGGGCAGCCTTTAAAAAAGACCACCGTACGAATTCCCTGCCCGTCATTCAACGAATAACGCTGAATGTTGAAAATACGTGCGACATCATCAGCGCTCGTTTCCAGATTCTTACAGCTGATGCGCGGTGCGGCGAATGATGTCATCCTGGATCTCCTTCGACAGCTCGACAAAGAAGGCACTGTAACCCGCCACGCGCACCACCAGCCCGGCGAAATCCTGCGGGCGCAATTGCGCTTCACGCAACGTATCCGCATTCAACACGTTAAACTGAATATGCTGTAGCTTAAGCTGGGTAAAGGCGCGCAGAAAATCCGCCAGTTTGCGCAAGCCGGCCTCACCTTCCAGCGTCGCGGGCGTAAACTTCACGTTGAGCAGCGTACCGTTAGAAAGCAGCGTGTTATCCAATTTACTTACTGATTTCAGCACCGCCGTCGGCCCCTGCATATCCTGGCCGAGCATTGGCGACAACCCGCCGTCTGCCAGCTGTTCCCCGGCAAAACGGCCATCCGGCGTCGCCCCCACCACCGAACCCAGCGGCACATGCGCGGAGACAGTGTATGAACCCGGTGTAAATTGCCCACCGCGCGGGTTCTGGTATTTCTCCACCTCTTTACAGTAATGGCGCAGCAGTTCAGCGCTGATGTTATCCACATCATCAATATCATTACCGTATTTCTCGAAGCGATTAATCAGCCGGGCACGGATTCGCTCACCTTCCGGCGTCGCAAAGTTCGCCTTTAACACCGCCAGCAGCTCATCGAAACGTAAACGTTGCTGATCAAATACCAGCCCTTTTAACGCGTGCAGGGAGTCGCTCAGATTAGCAATGCCAATCCCCTGTACGCCAGAGAAGTTATAACGCGCGCCGCCATCGGTAATATCACGGCCTTTATCCAGGCAGTCGCTGATAAACGAGGAAAGCAGCGGCACCGGCGCCCAGTCACGGTGGCCGATATCGCAAATATTACTGCCTTCCACCATCAGCGTAATGTAATGGCTGATTTTGGCGCGAATATGCGCCAACAGATCTTCGTACGTCAGCGTGTGGTTTCCTTCATTCTCATACAGGCTGATTTCCATCACTTTCAGCAGGTTGAACATGGCGATGTCGTGCAGACCGTAGGTTCTGCCCGGAATCGACAGCTCCACACACCCCACTACCGCGTAATCACGGGCGTCCTCCAGCGAAACACCCCGGTTCAGGAACGCGGGCACAACCACTTCATCATTAAAGATCTGCGGAATACCGGTGCCGAGGCGAATCGTCTCCGCCGTTTTCATCAGGAAGGGCGTGTCAATCAGCGCATTGGTACGCACGCCAAGGTTCGGCTGCGGCAGTTGCACATTCTGGTACGCGTCAAGACAGAGAAAAGAGAGCACGTTCACCGCACTGCGTCCATTCTCCGTCAATCCCCCAAGCAATGCGGTGTAACCGGTCGGGAATCCGGCGAAATAGCGTGCGCTGCTGGTCGAACGTAACAGCACGATGTCGTTACATTTTACCCACAGCGATTCGAGGAGTTCTTTTAAAAATGCCGGGTCTTCGCCCTGGCTCAGCGATACCTGATAAAACGGCAGCATATACTGGTCAAAACGCCCCAGCGAGAGCGAGCTGGCGTTAGACTCATATTGCAGAATGATGTTCATGTACCAGAACAGCTGGCACGCCTGCCAGAAGGTTTGCGGCTTGTGCTGCATGTTATGTCGGGAGTTCGCGGCAATGGTGAGCAACTCCTGACGCCGACGCGCATCCAGGCAGCTTTCCGCCATTTTCTCCGCCAGCGTCGCGTAACGCAGAATGTGGCCTTGCGAAGCCTCCAGCAACAGCAACGCCGCCTGGTAAAAGTGATTGTCCGGCTGCTGCTGGCAGTGTTGCCGCACTTGCGCCACCAGTTCACCCAGACCGTGATTCAACAGCCGCGGGTAATCAATAATAATGTGCCCCTGCCCTTTATCCGTCTGGTTAACGCTAAAAATCTGCGTGCTGACGGCGGCTTTCACGTCATCGGTCATCTGGCCGTTGATGAAATCCTTCATCGACCGTTTTTCCCAGTACGGGAACAGCACCTCGCGGTAGAGGCGCTTATCGTCCTCGCTGATGTCAAAACGGTCCTGCGGACGCGTCGGGAACTGTTCTAACTCGTTAAGTAACCAGTACGGGTCCATTTCCGGCGACATAATCCCCGCCCGCGGTTTCACCGTGCGGTTCCCGGCAATCAACTCCTCATCACGAATCGAAATTTCAACATGCTCAAGGATATACGCCGTCGCTTTAGCACGGCGCAATATGACCGGCTCTCCCTCTGTCTGCTGATAGCTGGTGGTATACAGCTGCGCGCGCTCAAGCGAAATTTCACGGTTATTCTGGAAAAGTGCGGCTTTAAGGCGCTGGGTACGATTCGTCATGAGGAACTCCTGTAGGCAAGCTTGTTGCCGGATGGCGGCGTGAGCGCCTTATCCGGCCTACGGGGATTAACATCGTAGGCCCGATAAGCTTGCGCCATCGGGCATTCTAACGTTAAGCGATTTGCGAAAGATGCGCGTCAATTTTGTTCATAATGGCATCGGCGCGTTTTACCGCATCGCTGATGTTGACGCGGACAATGGTTTTACCCGCAAAGCGTTCCTCAAACTTGATGCCGATATCTTTGGTCAGAATCACCATATCCGCATCCGCCACATCCGCCGCAGTCAGTTCGTTTTCCAGACCAATCGAGCCCTGGGTCTCGACTTTGACTTCCCAGCCTTTCGCTTTGGCCGCGCTTTCCAGCGCTTCGGCCGCCATATAGGTGTGTGCGACACCAGAAGGACATGCTGTTACTGCGATAATCTTCGTCATGGCTCATTCCTCACTTAATTCATCTCAAACTCTAAATCCAGGTCGTCTTCTTTCTCATCAACCTGAGACACTTTCTTACGCGCCAGACTTTTCAGCACGTTAACGCAGATTGCCGTCACTACCGCCCCGACAGCGACTGCCGCGATATAACCCAGCTTGCCTTCCACAACCGGCAGAACAATCAGCCCGCCCCAGCCGGCATAACACTGCGCGCCAAACAGCGCAGCCGTTACCGCGCCACAGGCAGAGCCAACCATAATGGACGGGATCACGCGCAGCGGATCGGCGGCAGCGAAAGGAATCGCGCCTTCCGTGACCCCAACGCAGCCCATTACCAGCGCGGCTTTACCGGCTTCACGTTCTTCAGAAGAGAAGTTTTTACGACCAACCAGCGTTGCCAGGCCCAGACCCAGCGGCGGAACGCAGATACCCACCGCAGCAATCGCCACCACGCTGTATACGCCCTGCGCCACGCAAATCAGCATGAAGGCGTAGGCCACTTTGTTAATCGGGCCGCCCATATCGAAGGCCAGCATCAACCCCATGATGACCGCCAGCAGCACGATGCTGCCCTGCTGCATTCCTTGCAGCCATTGGGTCAGGCTGGTGGTTAACGCGCCAACCGGTTCGCCCAGCCCCCACATCATGATGCCTGCGGTAATGAAGGTGCCGACGATAGGGATAACGAAGATAGGCATCACCGAGCGCAATACCTTATGCACCGGGATTTTCTTCAGATAATGCACGACGATACCGCCGATAATCCCGGCAATGAGCGCGCCAAAGAACCCGGCGCCAAAGCTGTTGCCCACCCAGGCGCCGATCGCGCAAGGCGCCAGCGCGGAACGTTCAGCAATGGAGTAACCGATATAGGCGGCGAGAAAAGGCACCATCAGCGTCAGCCCTGCGACGCCAATATCAAAAAGCTTCTTGAGATTAGGATCGGTCGCGGCATCGGGAACAGCGCCTTTGCCATACAGCATGACGGAAACCGCCAGCAAGATCCCACCCGCTACGACGAAGGGGATCATATGCGAAACACCGGTCATCAGATGTTGACGGGTGTTTTTCAGGATCTGCACCAACTCTTTCATAAGTCGCTCCCGGGCCGCTTCAGGCCCCTATCCATAACGTTGTTGTGGCAAACAATAGGCAATCCAACGCGGCGCAGACAGTGGATAAAAAGGCCATTTACTGGATTTTTGTAATATCAGTACAAAAATGCGATCCGCCTCATAACTTATCAAACCTCAGAAATAAGATGCCGCACTCCGACTTGTGAAGTGTCTCGCAATTTGACGTGTATGTTACATTTGTCCAGCGTTTGGCAGTTTTGTCACATGGCACTATGCGGCAACGCCCTTTTATCCTGTAGCCAGAAAATCGTTATGGGAGAAAGGCAATGGCCCTGATTGTGGAATTTACCTGTGAGCTGCCCAATGGCGTACACGCCCGCCCGGCAAGCCACGTTGAGACGCTGTGCAACACCTTTACCTCACACATTGAGTGGCATAACCTGCGCACCGACCGTAAAGGCAACGCCAAAAGCGCGCTGGCGCTGATTGGCACCGACACGCTGGCAGGCGACGCCTGTCAGTTATTGATTTCAGGTACGGACGAACAGGATGCCCACCAGCGCCTGAGCCAATGGCTGCGCGATGAATTCCCCCTTTGCGATGCGCCTCTGGCGGAGATCAAAAACAGTGAGCTGGAGCCGCTTCCGGCATCGCTGACAAACCTGAACCCGCTGTTTTTTCGCGCCCGCGCCGTCTGCACCGGCAGCGCGGGCGGCGTTCTGACGCAGCTCTCCTCGCTGGATCTCAATACGCTCGGCGAACTCCCTGCTGCCAGTGATATAGAGACCGAGCAATCTGCGCTGGATAACGGCTTAACGCTGCTGATAAAGAATATTGCGTTCCGCCAGCTCGACAGCGACGGCGCCACCAGCGCTATTCTGGAAGCCCACCGTTCGCTGGCAGGCGACACCTCCCTGCGCCAACATTTGCTGGCAGGCGTTGCACGCGGTTTAAGCTGCGCGCAGGCGATAGTCGAAAGCGCCGGGCACTTTTGTGATGAGTTTGCCCGTTCCAGCAGCCGCTATTTACAGGAACGCGCGCTGGACGTACGCGACGTCTGCTTCCAGCTCCTGCAACAAATTTATGGCGAACAACGCTTCCCGGCGCCAGGCAAACTGACCCAACCCACCGTCTGTATGGCCGATGAACTCACCCCAAGCCAGTTCCTCGAACTGGACAAAACGTTCCTCAAAGGCTTGTTGTTAAAAAGCGGCGGTACAACTTCGCACACGGTTATTCTTGCCCGCTCATTCAACATTCCCACGCTGGTTGGCGTGGATATTGAGGCGCTAACGCCGTGGCTGCACCAGACGGTCTATATCGACGGCAACGCCGGTGCGATTGTCGTTGCGCCAGATGAACCCGTCACCCGTTACTACCAACAGGAAGCCCGCGTGCAGGACGCTTTACGCGAGCAACAGCGTATCTGGCTGACCCAACAAGCGCGCACTGCCGACGGTATCCGTATGGAAGTGGCCGCCAACATTGCGCACTCCGTCGAAGCGCAAGCGGCATTCGGCAACGGCGCGGAAGCGGTTGGTCTGTTCCGTACAGAAATGCTGTATATGGACAGAACCAGCGCACCTTGCGAGAACGAGCTGTACAACATTTTTTGCCAGGCGCTGGAGTCCGCACAGGGCCGTAGCATTATTGTGCGCACGATGGATATCGGCGGTGACAAGCCCGTTGATTATCTGAACATTCCTGCGGAAGCCAACCCGTTCCTCGGCTATCGCGCCGTACGTATTTATGAAGAGTACGCCACGCTGTTTACCACGCAGCTGCGATCGATCCTCCGCGCTTCCGCACACGGCAGCCTGAAAATCATGATCCCGATGATCTCCTCAATGGAAGAGATCCTGTGGGTCAAAGAGAAGCTGGCGGAGGCTAAACAGCAGTTACGCAACGAGCACGTCCCGTTTGATGAGAAGATCCCCCTCGGCATCATGCTGGAAGTGCCATCGGTGATGTTCATCATCGACCAGTGCTGTGAAGAGATCGATTTCTTCAGTATTGGCAGCAATGACCTGACGCAATACCTGCTGGCGGTCGATCGCGACAACGCCAAAGTCACTCGTCACTACAACAGCCTGAATCCGGCCTTCCTGCGCGCGCTGGATTTCGCCGTACAGGCGGTACATCGTCAGGGGAAATGGATTGGCCTGTGCGGTGAACTCGGCGCGAAAGGGTCAGTGTTGCCGCTGCTGGTCGGACTGGGGCTGGACGAGATCAGCATGAGCGCGCCGTCAATTCCTGCCGCTAAAGCGCGGATGGCGCAGCTCGACAGTCGTGCCTGCCGCCAGTTGCTGAATCAGGCGATGGCCTGTCGCACCTCGCTGGAAGTGGAGCATCTGCTGGCGCAATTCCGCATGACCCAGCAGGACGCGCCGCTGGTCACCGCCCAGTGCATCACGCTTGATAGCGACTGGCGCAGCAAAGAAGAGGTGATCAAGGGGATGACCGACAACCTGCTGCTGGCAAGCCGCTGTCGCTACCCGCGCAAGCTGGAGGCCGACCTGTGGGCGCGTGAAGCCGTGTTCTCCACCGGGTTAGGGTTTAGCTTCGCCATTCCGCACAGCAAATCTGAACACATTGAGCAGTCCACCATCAGCGTGGCGCGTCTGAAAGCGCCGGTACGCTGGGGCGATGACGATGCGCAGTTCATCATCATGCTGACACTCAACAAACACGCCGCAGGCGACCAGCATATGCGCATTTTCTCACGCCTGGCCCGCCGCATTATGCACGAAGAATTCCGCAACGCGCTGGTCAACGCCGCATCTGCCGAGGCAATTGCCAGCCTGTTGCAACATGAACTTGAACTCTAAGAGGGAGCAAAATGGAACTCTATCTGGATACCGCGAACGTCGCGGAAGTCGAACGTCTGGCGCGCATCTTCCCTGTTGCTGGCGTCACTACCAACCCAAGCATTGTGGCGGCGAGTAAAGAATCCATCTGGGATGTACTGCCTCGCCTGCAAAAAGCCATCGGCGAAGAGGGAACGCTATTTGCCCAGACGATGAGCCGCGATGCGCAAGGAATGGTGGAAGAAGCCAAACGCCTGAGCAATGCCATTCCTGGTATTGTGGTGAAGATTCCGGTCACTGCCGAAGGTCTGGCGGCGATCAAACAGCTCAAAAAAGAAGGTATTACGACGCTGGGAACGGCTGTCTACAGCGCAGCGCAGGGCTTGCTGGCGGCGCTGGCAGGCGCAAAATACGTCGCCCCGTATGTCAATCGGGTTGATGCCCAGGGCGGCGACGGCATCCGTATGGTGCAGGAACTGCAAACCTTGCTGGAGATGCATGCGCCGGGCAGCATGGTACTGGCCGCCAGCTTTAAAACGCCGCGTCAGGCGCTGGATTGCTTACTCGCAGGATGCGAAGCAATCACCCTTCCTTTAGATGTAGCTCAACAAATGCTCAATACCCCTGCGGTAGAGTCAGCTATAGGGAAGTTTGAGCAAGACTGGAATAACGCATTTGGCCACATCAACCTGTGAGGGAAATAAAGTATGGACCACATTATTCAATCTCCTGGTAAATACATCCAGGGTGCAGATGTCATCACACGTCTTGGAGAATATCTCAAACCCCTGGCCGAACGCTGGCTGGTGGTCGGAGACAAGTTTGTCTTAAATTTTGCCCAGTCCGCGCTGGAGAAAAGTTTCCAGGATGCCGGACTGGCTCTGGAAATCGCGCCATTTGGCGGCGAATGTTCGCAAAATGAAATCGATCGTCTGCGTATCGTCGCAGATAAAGCGCAGTGCGGCGCCGTTCTCGGCATCGGCGGCGGCAAAACGCTGGATACCGCGAAAGCGCTGGCCCACTTTATGGATGTCCCGGTCGCTATCGCGCCGACCATCGCCTCTACCGATGCCCCCTGTAGCGCGCTTTCCGTGATCTACACCGATGCAGGCGAGTTTGAACGCTATCTGATGCTGCCGCGTAACCCGAATATGGTGATTGTTGATACCAAAATTGTCGCGGGCGCGCCCGCACGTCTGCTGGCTGCCGGTATCGGCGATGCGCTGGCGACCTGGTTTGAAGCGCGCGCCTGTTCACGCAGCGGCGCGACCACGATGGCGGGCGGCAAGTGTACACAGGCGGCGCTCGCGCTGGCGGAGTTGTGCTATAACACGCTGATCGAAGAGGGTGAGAAGGCCATGCTGGCGGCTGAGCAGCATGTCGTCACGCCAGCGCTGGAACGCGTGATTGAAGCCAACACTTACCTGAGCGGCGTCGGTTTTGAAAGCGGCGGTCTGGCGGCGGCGCATGCCATACATAACGGCCTGACGGCGATTCCAGACGCGCATCACTACTATCACGGTGAGAAAGTGGCGTTCGGCACGCTGACGCAACTGGTACTGGAAAACGCGCCGGTTGAAGAGATAGAAACCGCTGCGGCGTTGTGCCATTCCGTTGGCCTGCCGATCACGCTGGCGCAACTGGATATTAAGCAGGATATTCCGGCGAAGATGCGCACGGTGGCGGAAGCCTCCTGCGCGGAAGGCGAAACCATTCACAACATGCCTGGCGGCGCCACGCCGGATCAGGTTTACGCCGCCCTGCTGGTTGCCGACCAGTACGGTCAGCGTTTCCTGCAAGAGTGGGAATAACGGTCAGGAGAGACAAAAAGCCCGCAGATCGTGCGGGCTTTTTTTTATTTGCCGGATGGCGCTGACGCTCATCCGGCCTACACATTTTACTGAGATGGCTTACAGCAGATCGAAACGATCCAGGTTCATCACTTTCACCCATGCCGCGACGAAATCCTTCACGAATTTCTCACGCGCATCGCTGCTGGCGTAAACTTCCGCCAGGGCACGCAGTACCGAGTTAGAACCGAATACCAGGTCTGCGCGGGTAGCCGTAAATTTCACCTCACCGCTCAGGCGATCGCGGCCTTCGAACAGCTCTTTCGATTCGTCCGCCGCTTTCCACTCGTTACGCATATCCAGCAGATTCACAAAGAAATCATTGCTGAGTACGCCCGGACGGTCGGTAAACACGCCATTCTGGCTGCCATCAAAGTTAGCGCCCAGAACGCGCATCCCACCCACCAGCGCCGTCATCTCCGGCGCGGTCAGCGTCAGTTGCTGCGCTTTATCAATCAGCAGTGACTCGGTGGTCGACACATCAAGCCGTGCGCGATAGTTACGGAAGCCGTCTGCGATCGGTTCGAGAAGCTCAAACATCTCGATATCCGTCTGATCCTGACGTGCATCCACACGGCCCGGCGCGAACGGCACGCTGATGCTGACGCCCGCCGCACTTGCTGCCTGCTCCACACCAACGACGCCCGCAAGGACGATGATATCGGCCAGAGACGCCTTCCCGGACGATTTCTGAATCTCTTCCAGAACCGGCAGAACGCGCGCCGCAGCGGCGTTCACATCCCAGTCTCGCTGCGGTGCTAAAGCCAGGCGAGCGCCGTTGGCGCCGCCACGTTTATCGCCGCCACGGAAGGTTGACGCAGATGCCCATGCAACCGACACCAGTTCGCTGACGGAAAGCCTGGACGCGGCAATCGCGGCCTTCAGGTTGACGATGTCTTCCTGGCTCGGATTAAATACCGGCTGCGGCAGCGGGTCCTGCCAAATCAGATCTTCTTTCGGTACTTCCGGCCCGATATAGCGCGCTTTTGGCCCCATATCCCTGTGCGTCAGTTTGAACCATGCGCGGGCGAATGCTTCGTTAAACGCCTGCGGATCGTTGAGGAAACGACGGGAAATTTTCTCGAATTCTGGATCGAAACGCAGCGTCAGGTCAGTCACCAGCATGGTGGGTTTACGTTTCTTCGACGGATCGAACGGATCGGGAATGATTTCTGGCGCATCAACCGCTTCGAACTGGATCGCGCCCGCCGGGCTGCGCGTCTGCACCCACTCGTATTTGAACAGGTTTTCGAAGAAGTAATTACTCCACTGGGTCGGCGTCTGCGACCAGACCACTTCCAGACCCGAGGTAATCGCATCGCCGCCTGCGCCGCTGCCGTAGTCACTGCTCCAGCCCAGCCCCTGCAATTCAATCGGCGCGGCTTCTGGATCAACGCCAACATGGGACGCCGCCGCCGCACCGTGGGTTTTACCCAGCGTGTGACCGCCGCCAATCAGCGCCACGGTTTCTTCGTCGTTCATGCCCATATTGCCGAACGTCGCGCGGATAGCCGCAGCGGCGGAAAGCGGTTCACCGCTGTGATCCGGCCCTTCCGGGTTAACGTAGATAAGCCCCATTTCGGTAGCGCCTAACGGCGCTTTCGCCAGCGCTTCGGGATGACGGTGCGTCAGCCAGGCTTTCTCATCCCCCCAGTTCACATCAAGATCCGGTTCCCACACATCTTCACGCCCGGCGCCAAAACCGAACGTACGGAAACCGGAGTTCTCCAGCGCCACGTTACCCGCCAGAATAAACAGGTCGGCCCAGGAGATTTTCTGGCCATATTTCTGCTTGACAGGCCACAGCAGACGACGCGCCTTATCCAGGCTGACGTTGTCCGGCCAGGAGTTCAGCGGTGCAAAACGCTGCTGCCCGCGTCCGGCGCCGCCGCGCCCGTCGACGGAACGATAAGTGCCCGCGCCATGCCATGCCATACGAATAAACAGACCGGCATAGCTGCCCCAGTCCGCAGGCCACCACGGCTGAGAATCGGACAGGAGAGCTTTAAGGTCCCCTTTCAGGGCGGAATAGTCGAGTTTGCTAAATTCTTTGCGGTAGTCGAAGTCCTCACCCAGCGGGTTCGAACGGTTGGAGTGCTGATTCAAAAGATCTACACGGAGTTGGTTAGGCCACCAGTCGTGGCTGCTGGTGCCAGCACCCGCGCTACGGTCGTGGCTGCCCTGATGGAAAGGGCACTTCCCGGTAGACAATGAATTATGGGTATCGTCAGACATGCTCATCTATATGCTCCCTCTACAGTGTTATCGTTACGATATACATCACCAACGATAAGATATAGTTGAAATAACCCACAGATTCGATAGCTAATATCTTTTAAATTTATGTATCAGGCGTCAGATCAAAATGTGCATAAAAAAGCCCTCCGAAGAGGGCTAATCATGTTACAGGCCGGGCCGCACACCCAACGTGTGGCAAATGGCGTAACTCATTTCAGCGCGGTTCAGGGTGTAGAAGTGGAAATCTTTCACGCCTTCACGGCTCAGGATCTTCACCATGTCCATCGCGATATTCGCCCCAACCAGCTTACGGGTTTCCGCATCGTCATCCAGGCCGTCAAACATCTGTGACATCCACGCCGGAATACGCACGTTAGTCATATCAGCGAATTTCTTCGCCTGCTTAAAGTTGGAGACCGGCAGAATGCCCGGAATAATTTCGACATCAATACCCGCAGAGACGCAGCGATCGCGAAAACGCAGGTAGCTTTCCACATCGAAGAAAAACTGGGTAATTGCGCGGTTAGCGCCAGCATCGACTTTGCGTTTCAGGTTGAGCAAATCCGCCTGCGCGCTTTTCGCTTCCGGGTGGACTTCCGGGTAAGCGGCGACGGAGATATCAAAATCGGCAACCTCTTTCAGTAAGCTGACCAGGTCAGCGGCATACATATCCGGCTTGCCGCTCCCCGGCGGCAGGTCGCCGCGCAGGGCAACAATATGACGGATACCGTTATTCCAGTAATCCTGGGCAATGGTACGCAGTTCATCGCGGGTGGCGTCGATGCAGGTCAGGTGCGGCGCGGCTTCCAGGCCCGTACGCTCTTTAATGCCTTTGATGATGCTGTGCGTACGGTCGCGCTCACCGGAGTTGGCGCCGTAGGTCACGGAGACAAACTTCGGTTTCAGGCTGCTCAGTCGATCGATAGAGTTCCACAAGGTTTGCTCCATTTCACTGGTGCGCGGCGGGAAAAACTCGAACGAAACATTAATCTGACCCTGAACTTCCGCCAGGCTCTGATTCAGGGCTTCCCGCTGGTTGGCGTGAAAAAAGCTCATACCTTACCTCATCAATCGCATGTCATTATATGTTGTGTTGTGAACATCTATCCGTTTAGACGTCTGGATGTAAAAATGACCGAAAAGTGGGATGCCGTCAACAGAAAAATCACTGTTAAAGGTGAGGAATACTCAGACAACGTGAAAAAAATTCAAATCAGTCCGAAATAATGAAGGATTGCATCGCAAGCGTATTTAACCACCGCAACCGTACAGCGTTCTCAGGCAGCATCACCAGCCCGGCACGAATACGTAATTCAGTGTCGCTAAGTACGCGGAATATCACGCCCTGGCGCTGAATAGCGGCAAACGAGCCCGGGAGCAAACTCAGGCCATCGCCGTGGGCGATTCGCGCGAGCAGCACATCATGTTCCAGCGGTTCTTCAAGGCAGGAGGGGGCGTAGCCAGCGCGACGGAAAATGTGTCGGGTGTAGTCAAAAAAGGCCGGATTACGTTCCCGTTTGAACCAGAACAGCGGGCGGTGGTTAAGCGCAGCTAAGGAGAGCGACGTCAGGCTCGCTTCCGGCCAGACGGAGGGTAATGCGGCAATCAACGGTTCTTGCCAGTCGAGCGGCGTGACGGTTAACCCTGTGGCCTCAAGCGGCAGCGCCACCAGCGCCGCATCCAGTTTCCCCCGACGTACCTGGCGTACCAGTTCAGGCGAACCATGACGCACAATATGCAGCCTCTCCACACGCGTATTCAGCTGCGCCTCCAGGGGGGCAAAAATCCCCTGCTCAAACGCGGTGCTCAGCCCTAAACGCAGCGATTGCGCGCCGGTTTGCGCCAGTTGATTCAGCGCAGCATACGTTTTGTCCTGCTGCGCCAGCAGCGGGCGGACGATTTCCAGCGCGCGCAGACCCTCATCCGTCAGCGTAAGTCCACGAGTATGACGGACAAAAAGCGTCACCCCCAGACGTTCTTCAAGCTGGCGAATATGGCGGCTCAGCGGCGGTTGCGACATAAACAGTCGCTGTGCCGCGCGGCTCATATTGTTCTCTTCCGCCACCACGGCAAAGTAGCGTAGCAGGCGGATATCCAGAGAGTGCAGAGGGGATGTTGTCATACCGAAAAGGTATCACGGAAACGGTATTATCCAAATCATTCCGCGCCCCCTATCCTCACGCCACAGACTCCAGACAAACGAGGAATACACTATGCATTCAGAACGCTTTATTACCGGTCAGAAAATGCTGCAACAGGTGGATGGCAAGGGTGGCGATGCGGTGATCGAAAGTTTGCAAGACATTGCGCCAGATTTTGCCCGCTATCTGATCGAATTTCCGTTTGGCGATATCTATTCCCGGCCAGGGCTGGATTTACGCAGTCGGGAAATCGCAACCGTCGCCGCGTTAACCGCGCTGGGCAACGCCACGCCGCAGTTGAAGGTACACATTGCCGCCGCGCGACATGTGGGGTTAACGCAGGAGGAAATTATCGAAGTGATAATGCAGATGGCGGTTTATGCCGGTTTCCCGGCTGCGCTGAACGGTCTGTTCGCCGCAAAAGAGGTGTTTGCAACTCGGTGAATCGCCGGGTGGCGGCGTTGCCTTATCCGGCCTACATATTCCGTAGACCAGATAAGCGCAGCGCCATCCGGCAACAAATACTACAGCAGCTGCGCCAGGCGGTTGATATCCGACTGAATCGCCCCGGCGGTGACGTCACGACCGGCCCCCGGCCCGCGGATCACCAGCGGATTGTCGCGATACCAACGGCTTTCGATGGCAAAGACGTTATCGCACGGCAGCAGCGCCGCCAGCGGATGTTCCGGGCGCACCGCTTCAACGCCAACGCGCGCTTTACCGTTGGCGTCGAAACGCGCCACGTAGCGCAGCACCAGCCCCATTTCACGAGCGGCTTCCAGACGCTGTACCATCTGCTCATTCAGCTCATCGCCATTTTCAAAGAAGTGATCGACAGATCCCTCTTCGCAGTGTGCGGGCACCAGCGATTCAACGCGCACCTGGTCCGGCTCGATGTCGTAACCCGCTTCACGCGCCAGAATCACCAGCTTGCGCATCACATCTTTACCAGAAAGGTCAACACGCGGGTCCGGCTCGGTCAGCCCCTGCTGCCAGGCCTGATCCACCAGATCGGTAAACGGTATGGAACCGTCAAATTGCAGGAACAGCCACGACAGCGTGCCGGAGAAGATCCCGCTGATCGACAGAATGGCATCGCCGCTGTCAATCAGATCGCGCACCGTATAGTTGATCGGCAGGCCCGCGCCGACGGTCGCGTTATACAGCCAGTGACGCCCGGTTTTTTCGAACGCGTCGTGGATCTGGCGATATTTATCGCTGGTGCTCGCCCCCGCCAGTTTATTGGCGCTGATGACGTGGAAGCCGTGGCTGGCGAAATCAAGATACTGATCGGCCAGTTGCTCGCTGGCGGTGACATCCAGCACCACCAGATCGTCATACGGGTGGGCGCGCATCCACAGGAACAGCGACTCTTCATCCTGCTCAATCGCTTCGTCGTTGAAGAACGCCAGCGCACGGCTGGCATCCAGCCCTTCGTAGTTCAGCAGGCTGCGACGGCTATCCACCACGCCCGCCAGGACAAATTCAAACCCGGTACGCGCGGAGAGCGTACTCTGCTCGCGGGCAAACAGTTCCAGCCAGCGGGAACCGATGTTGCCTTTGCCGAACAGCACCAGGCCGATGCGTTTTTCCGCGCGGAAAATAGACTGGTGCAGCCCCTGAATCAGGCTTTCGGTCGGGCCGGTGCGCAGTACGGCCACCAGGCTGATCCCCTCTTCCGACTGCCAGGTAAATTCAACCGGCTGGCCTTTCAGCTGTTGCCAGAAGCGGTGGCAGTGCAGCGGGTTACGGGTGACGCCAGCGCCAACCATCGCGACCAGCGCCAGCCCCTGACGCAGGCGCAATTCGCCCGGCAGGCCCGCTTCATCAAGAATTTTTAATGCGCTATCAGCGACTTCAGAGGTGTAGCAGAATTGCAGCAGATGGCGATCGTTATGCACGCCAACCGCCAGCGGACGCACCTGCGCCCGTTTCAGAATCTGGTCGACGTCTCTCCAGGCCAGTTTAAAGTCCTGGCTGGCGGGCACCTGAAACTCAATCAGGCAAACGTCATCATGGCTGGTGACGATACGCGCCCCGGTGCCGGACGCCAGCACGCGTTCAATGCGCGTGGACCCCTGATCCGGCGTGTAGCTACAGCGCAACTGCAAATCGATATCGCTGCCGGAAACCGGCTGTAGGGTACGGGCGTGCAGAACCGGCGCGGCCAGACGCGCCAGCTCGCTGGCTTCATCCAGACGCAGCAGCGGCAGCAGGCAGGCATCTTTCACTTTACGCGGGTCGGCGCTGTAAACCCCGGCCACATCGCTCCAGATGGTGACGCGGGAAACACCCGCCAGCGCGCCAATTTGCGTGGCGGAATAGTCAGAGCCGTTACGGCCCAGCAGCACCGTCTCGCCCGCATTGCTGCGACTGATAAAACCGGTAACGACCAGGCGCTTGCCCGGATGCTGCACCAGCAACTGTTGCAGTAACGGGTAAGAGAGACCTTCATCTACCTGCGGCTGCGCGGCGCGTTCAGCGCGTAAAAACTCACGCGCGTCCAGCCATGCCGACGCCAGTCCTTGCTCATTCAGCACTGCGGACATCAGACGCGCAGACCAGATTTCGCCATGCCCGACGACTTCGGCATAAACGGCATCGGTCACGCCGCTGTCGAGCAGCGCGGCAAGACGCTCCAGATCGCTAATGAAAGCGCTGATCAGGCCATCCGCAACGTCGGCGGGAAGCAGCCCGCTGATCAGATCGCTCTGATAGCGGCGTAACGTCTGTTGCACCTGATGCGCGGAGAGGCGGTCGGTCTGGCTTAACTTCAGCCAGCTAATCAACTGGTTGGTGGTACTACCGGCGGCGGAAACAACCATCATATCGTCAGGCTGCGAGTACTCCGCCATAATGCCTGCGACACGCAGATAACATTTCACGTCTGCCAGACTACTGCCACCAAATTTATGCAGTTGACGACCCTTCGCCCCTGCCTGCGCAATCACACTCATGTTTACCCCTTGTTTGCAGCCCGGAAGCCATTTTCCAGGTCGGCAATTAAATCTTCGCCATCTTCAATACCGGTGGAGATACGCAGCAGCGTCTCTGAAATTCCGGCGGCAGCACGCGCTTCTGGCGCCATGCCTGCATGTGTCATCGTTGCGGCGTGGGAGATCAGGCTTTCAACACCCCCTAAGGATTCCGCCAGCGTAAACAACGACAGCCCGCCCAGGAAACGACGCAGCGTCTGCTCATCGCCATCCAGTTCAAAACTCAACATTGCGCCAAAGCCTTTTTGCTGGCGCGCGGCAATCTCGTGCCCTTGATTATCCGGCAGCGACGGATGGTACAGTTTTTTCACCAGCGGTTGGGTTTGCAGATAGTCCACAATGGCCTGGGCATTGCGCTGAGCCACGTCCATTCGCGGCGCCAGAGTACGCAGCCCACGTAGCAGCAGATAGCTATCAAACGCGCCGCCGGTGACGCCGATATTATTGGCCCACCATGCCAGTTCGGTGACAATCTCTGGATCTTTCGCAATCACCACGCCAGCCACCACATCCGAATGGCCGTTTAAATATTTCGTGCATGAATGCAACACCAGATCGGCGCCCAACGCCAGCGGATTTTGCAGTGCAGGGCTTAAAAACGTGTTGTCCACAACGCTCACCGCGCCCGCTTCTCGCGACAGCTGGCAGATTTTCGCAATATCTACCACGCGTAACAACGGATTACTGGGGCTTTCCACCAGCACCAGCTTCGGTTTTTCCGCCAGCGCCGCTTTCAGCGCCTGCTCATCGCCTTGATCGACAAACAGCACGCGATAACAGCCCCGCTTCGCCAGGCTGTCAAACAGGCGATAGCTGCCGCCGTAGCAGTCGTGCGGCGCCACCAGCAGATCGCCCGGTTTCAGGAACACGGTCGTCACCAGCAGAATGGCCGACATCCCGGTATTGGTCAGCACCGCGCCCGTACCGCCCTCCAGCTCCGCCAGCGCGCGCTGAACCACATCACGCGTCGGATTTCCACGTCGCGAATAGTCATGGGCGCGAGGTTCATTAAAACCAGTGAAGTTATAGGTGCTGGAAAGGTGAATCGGCGGGACAACGCAACCGTACTGCTCGTCGTCATTTAACCCGCTACGCACTGCGATGGTGGCCTGTTTACGCGTCATGTTGAGAAGTTCCTGGGCTGAATCGGTGAAAAGTCAGGCACCAGAGTAAACATTGTTACAATAGACGTCAATACATCTGGACATCTAAACTTCTTTGCGTATAGATTGAGCAAACTGGAAATAGCCGTTAAAATTATATGCATTAGCGCACATCTACAGACGCTTAACCCGTGTCACGATATCGCCTGTACGGTAAACTATGCGGGATTACGGCCAGGCACGACGATTCTGGCCCTTAACTAATGACGAGAAGATTAAAGGTATCTCATGGCTGAATGGAGCGGCGAATATATCAGCCCATACGCTGAGCACGGTAAGAAGAGTGAGCAAGTCAAAAAGATTACGGTTTCCATTCCTCTGAAGGTGTTAAAAATCCTCACCGATGAACGCACGCGTCGTCAGGTGAACAACCTGCGTCACGCCACCAACAGCGAACTGCTGTGTGAAGCGTTTCTGCATGCCTTTACCGGGCAACCATTGCCGAACGATGAAGACTTGCGTAAAGAGCGCAGTGATGAAATACCGGAAGAGGCCAAAATCATCATGCGTGAACTGGGGATCGACCCGGATACGTGGGAGTATTGATTTTTTTGCCGGATAGCGGCGGAAGGATTCAGTACCGCAGGTACTGATAAGCGTCAACGCCATCAGGCAAAGACAAAAAAAGCGCCTTTCGGCGCTTTTTTCTTTGACAGCAATAACTTATTTGCTGCCCGGGATGCTGAAACGCTTGTTGAAGCGGTCAACACGGCCACCGGTAGCAACATCACGCTGTTTGCCAGTGTAGAACGGGTGGCATTTACCGCACACGTCCAGGTTCAGGTCGTGACCTGCAGTAGAGCGGATTTTGATGACATTACCGCAAGAGCAGTTTGCAGTAATTTCTTCGTATTTCGGGTGAATATCTTTTTTCATGGGGAAACCTCGGTTTAAGGCCGCGTCGCTCTTCCAGCCCTAACGCCAGACACCACGCGATGTTGATAGTATAGGTCGATGATACAAATGTGTATCAAAGGCGGCGAATCATACAGAATTTGACCAGCGTATGCAAACTGATCCGCGCTCCCTCATCACAATGTGTATACTAACCCGCCAGAATTCAAGTCAGCCAGGATGATTACATGCCCGTCGCGCACGTTGCCTTGCCCGTTCCGCTACCCCGCACCTTTGACTATCTCTTGCCGGAAGGCATGACCGTCAAAGCCGGGTGTCGGGTGCGCGTGCCGTTTGGCAAACAGCAGGAACGCGTCGGGATTGTGGTGTCGGTCAGCGAACAAAGCGAACTGCCGCTTAACGAACTGAAAGCGGTCGTTGAGGTACTGGACAGCGAGCCGGTCTTTTCGCCCTCCGTCTGGCGTTTGCTGCTTTGGGCGGCGGATTACTACCACCATCCAATGGGTGACGTTCTGTTTCACGCTCTGCCGATTTTGCTGCGCCAGGGGAAACCCGCCAGCAACGCGCCGATGTGGTACTGGTTCGCCACCGAAGACGGCCACGCTATCGATCTCAATAGCCTGAAGCGCTCGCCTAAACAGCAACAGGCGCTGGCCGCGCTGCGGCAGGGGAAGATCTGGCGCGACCAGGTGGCGGATCTTGAATTTAATGACGCGGCGCTCCAGGCGCTGCGTAAAAAAGGACTGTGCGAGCTGGCGAGCGAAACGCCCGGCTTTAGCGACTGGCGCACCCATTACGCCGTCTGTGGCGATCGGCTGCGTCTCAATACCGAACAGGCCACCGCCGTTGGCGCCATCCACAGCGCGTCGGACAGCTTTTCTGCCTGGCTGCTGGCGGGCGTTACGGGTTCCGGTAAAACAGAGGTCTATCTCAGCGTACTGGAAAACGTCCTCGCTCAGGGCAAACAGGCGCTGGTGATGGTGCCGGAAATTGGCCTGACGCCGCAAACCATCGCCCGCTTTCGCGAGCGCTTCAACGCCCCCGTCGAAGTTCTGCACTCCGGGTTAAATGACAGCGAACGTCTCTCAGCCTGGCTGAAAGCCAAAAACGGCGAGGCGGCGATTGTCATCGGCACCCGCTCATCGTTGTTTACGCCGTTTAAAAACCTCGGCGTCATTGTGATCGACGAAGAGCATGACAGCTCCTATAAACAGCAGGAAGGCTGGCGTTACCACGCCCGCGACCTGGCGGTGTACCGCGCTCACAGCGAACAAATCCCGATTATTCTCGGCTCGGCAACACCGGCGCTGGAGACGTTATGCAACGTGCGACAAAAAAAGTACCGCATGCTGCGCCTGACGCGCCGGGCAGGCAACGCACACCCTGCCCTCCAGCATGTGCTGGATTTAAAAGGCCAGAAGATCCAGGCCGGGCTGGCTCCCGCGCTTATCGCCCGTATGCATCAGCACCTGCAGGCAGATAACCAAGTCATTCTCTTCCTTAACCGCCGGGGATTTGCTCCTGCGCTGTTATGCCACGACTGCGGCTGGATTGCCGAATGTCCGCGCTGCGATCACTATTACACGTTGCACCAGGCGCAACACCACCTGCGCTGTCACCATTGCGACAGCCAGCGCCCGATACCGCGTCAGTGCCCTTCCTGCGGCTCCACGCATATGGTGCCGGTTGGGTTAGGGACAGAACAGCTTGAGCAGGCGTTGGCGCCCTTCTTTCCCGGCGTGCCGGTCTCGCGCATCGACCGCGACACCACCAGCCGTAAAGGCGCGCTGGAGCAGCATCTGGCGGAAGTCCATCGCGGCGGCGCGCGCATTTTGATCGGCACGCAAATGCTGGCGAAAGGGCACCATTTCCCGGACGTCACCCTGGTAGCGCTGCTGGACGTTGACGGCGCGCTGTTCTCGGCGGATTTCCGTTCGGCGGAACGTTTTGCCCAGCTTTACACTCAGGTTTCCGGCCGCGCCGGACGCGCCGGAAAACAGGGCGAGGTGGTATTGCAGACCCACCATCCAGAGCACCCTTTGCTGCAAACCTTGCTGCACAAAGGCTATGACGCTTTTGCTGAACAGGCGCTGGCCGAGCGGCAAACGCTGCAACTTCCGCCGTGGACCAGCCATGTGATTGTGCGGGCGGAAGATCATAACAACCAGCAGGCGCCGGTGTTCCTGCAACAGCTGCGTAATCTGATTCAGGCCAGCCCGCTTGCGGATGACAAGCTCTGGGTATTAGGCCCGGTGCCTGCGCTCGCGCCAAAACGCGGCGGCCGCTACCGTTGGCAAATTTTGTTGCAGCATCCGTCGCGAATTCGTCTGCAACATATCGTCAGCGGCACGCTGGCGCTCATCAATACGCTACCCGAATCCCGCAAGGTTAAATGGGTGCTGGATGTCGATCCCATTGAGGGATAACGGGTCACGATGCGAGGCGGATCGTAAAATTAAATATCCATCACACTTTTTATGAAAATTCTGTAACCGCTTCCATTAACTATCTGATAAAAATGTTTTCGATGTGAGTTAAACAAGGATAGTTCTGCGCCTGATTTCCCAGGCGAGGAGAGAGTGTGAAACCGAAGAAACAGGTTGCTGCCGCTACAATGAAAGATGTTGCTATGAAGGCGAAAGTCTCAACAGCAACCGTGTCCCGTGCGTTAATGAACCCGGATAAAGTCTCCCAGTCGACCCGTAACCGGGTTGAACAGGCGGCGATGGAGGTGGGATATTTACCGCAATCAATGGGGCGAAATAGCAAACGGAATGAATCACGCACCATCCTGGTGATCGTCCCGGATATTTGTGATCCCTTTTTCAGTGAAATCATCCGGGGCATTGAGGTTACCGCCGCAAGCCACGGATATCTGGTGTTGATTGGTGACTGCGCGCACCAGAATCAGCAAGAAAAGACCTTTATCAATTTGATCATCACCAAACAAATTGATGGCATGTTATTGCTCGGTTCACGCCTGCCGTTCGACGCCAGCATTGAAGAACAACGAAATCTGCCGCCGATGGTGATGGCCAACGAATTCGCGCCGGAGCTGGAGCTGCCTACCGTTCATATTGATAACCTGACTGCGGCCTTTAACGCCGTGAATTATCTGCATGAACAGGGCCACCAGCGTATCGGATGCATTGCCGGGCCGGAGGAGATGCCGCTGTGCCACTACCGTCTGCAAGGCTATGTGCAGGCGCTGCGTCGCTGCGGCATTACCGTCGACCCGCATTATATCGCCCGGGGCGATTTCACCTACGAGGCGGGCGGTCACGCGCTGCAACAGCTGCTTGCGCTTCCGCAGCCTCCGACCGCCGTGTTCTGTCACAGCGACGTTATGGCGCTCGGCGCGCTCTCCTGGGCCAAGCGTCATGGTCTGAAAGTCCCTGACGATCTGTCCATCATTGGCTTTGATAACATTGCGCTGGCGGAATTTTGCGACCCGCCTCTGACGACAGTTTCACAGCCGCGCTTCGATATCGGGCGCGAAGCAATGCTGCTCTTGCTCGACCAGCTACAGGGGCAAAATGTCAGCAGCGGCTCGCGCTTGCTGGACTGCGAGTTAATTATTCGTGGTTCGACGCGAGCCTTAACTTAAACCTTTAAGACTCACCTATCTGGTCAAAAGCCCGCCGCTTAAGTAACATGGCGGGCTGACGAACGAATAAATACAGCGAAACGATAGTGGCACAACGAGATTATGTACGTCGCGGTCAACCGGCACCTTCGCGGCGCAAAAAGAGCACCTCACGGAAAAAGCAACGCAACACGCCTGCGGTTTCACCCGCAATGGTCGCTATTGCGGCGGCTGTCCTTGTGGCCTTTATCGGGGGTCTGTACTTCATTACTCATCACAAAAAAGAAGAGTCCGAAACGCTGCAAAGCCAGAAAGTGACCGGCAACGGGCTGCCGCCGAAGCCGGAAGAGCGCTGGCGCTACATTAAAGAGCTGGAAAGCCGCCAGCCGGGCGTGCGTGCGCCAACCGAGCCTTCTGCGGGCGGCGAAGTGATGAACCCGGAGCAGCTCACCAGCGAGCAGCGTCAGCTACTGGCGCAAATGCAGGCGGATATGCGCCAGCAGCCGACCCAGCTTAACGAAGTGCCGTGGAACGAACAGACGCCTGAACAGCGTCAGCAGACATTGCAGCGCCAGCGTCAGGCACAGCAGCAGGTACAACAGCAGCAGTGGGCTAACACCCAGCCGGTTCAACAGCCGCGTACGCAGCCACGCGTGACGGAGCAACCGTACCAACAGCCACAGCAGCAACCGCGTACGGCGCAGACTGCGCCTGCACAGCAGCCACGCCAGACGCAGCAGCCGAAGCAGACGACATCCCAGCAGCCTTATCAGGACCTGTTGCAGACGCCTGCGCACACCACGACTTCTCAGCCTAAAACGCAGCAGGCCGCGCCGATCGCGCGTGAACCTGAAGCGCCAAAACAGACGGCAGAGAAAAAAGATGAACGTCGCTGGATGGTGCAATGCGGCTCCTTCAAAGGCGCCGAGCAAGCGGAAACCGTGCGCGCCCAGTTGGCTTTTGAAGGCTTTGACTCCAAAATCACCACCAACAACGGTTGGAATCGTGTGGTCATCGGCCCAGTCAAAGGCAAAGAGAATGCAGACAGCACCCTTAACCGCCTGAAGATGGCGGGTCACACAAACTGCATTCGACTCGCCTCCGGGGGTTGAAACCCCCAAAATCCCCCCCATTTATATTTGCATTATGCCCCGTACCGCGTGCGGGGCCTGTATTCTGCATTTGTAACCAAGGGGTCTGCTCGTGACAACAATAGTAAGCGTACGCCGTAACGGCCATGTGGTAATCGCCGGTGATGGTCAGGCCACACTGGGCAATACCGTAATGAAAGGCAACGTGAAGAAAGTTCGCCGTCTGTACAACGATAAAGTCATTGCGGGCTTTGCAGGGGGAACGGCAGACGCATTCACGCTGTTCGAACTGTTTGAGCGTAAACTGGAAATGCATCAGGGCCACCTGGTCAAAGCCGCCGTTGAACTGGCGAAAGACTGGCGTACTGACCGTATGCTACGCAAGCTCGAAGCGCTGCTGGCCGTCGCAGATGAAACCGCTTCACTGATCATCACGGGTAATGGCGATGTCATACAGCCGGAAAATGATCTGATTGCTATCGGCTCCGGTGGTCCCTACGCCCAGGCTGCGGCACGCGCACTGCTAGAAAATACCGAACTGGGCGCCCGCGAAATTGCTGAAAAGGCGTTGGATATTGCAGGCGATATCTGCATTTACACCAACCACTTCCACACCATTGAAGAATTACCGTCTAAAGCGTAAGGATCTCCCATGTCTGAAATGACCCCACGCGAAATCGTCAGCGAACTGAACAAGCACATCATTGGCCAGGACAACGCCAAGCGTTCCGTGGCGATTGCACTGCGTAACCGCTGGCGCCGCATGCAGCTCAACGAAGAGCTGCGCCATGAAGTGACGCCAAAAAATATTCTGATGATCGGCCCGACCGGCGTAGGTAAAACCGAAATCGCGCGTCGCCTGGCAAAACTGGCCAACGCGCCGTTCATCAAAGTTGAAGCGACAAAATTCACCGAAGTCGGTTATGTGGGTAAAGAAGTGGATTCCATTATCCGCGACCTGACCGACTCCGCGATCAAGATGGTGCGCGTTCAGTCTATTGAGAAAAACCGCTACCGCGCAGAAGAAATGGCGGAAGAGCGTATTCTCGACGCGCTGATCCCTCCGGCGAAAAATAACTGGGGTCAGGCTGAGCAACAGCAAGAGCCGTCCGCCGCGCGCCAGGCATTCCGCAAAAAACTGCGTGAAGGCCAACTCGACGATAAAGAAATTGAGATCAATCTCGCAGCCGCACCGATGGGCGTTGAAATTATGGCGCCTCCGGGAATGGAAGAGATGACCAGCCAGTTGCAGTCCATGTTCCAGAACCTGGGCGGCCAGAAACAAAAACCGCGTAAGCTGAAAATCAAAGACGCGATGAAGCTGTTGATTGAAGAAGAAGCGGCCAAACTGGTGAACCCGGAAGAGCTGAAACAGGAAGCTATCGACGCCGTTGAACAGCACGGGATCGTGTTTATCGACGAAATCGACAAAATCTGTAAACGCGGCGAATCCTCTGGCCCGGACGTTTCCCGCGAAGGCGTACAGCGCGACCTGCTGCCGCTGGTAGAAGGCTGCACCGTCTCTACCAAGCACGGTATGGTGAAAACCGACCACATCCTGTTTATCGCCTCCGGCGCGTTCCAGGTGGCGAAACCGTCTGATCTGATCCCCGAGTTGCAGGGGCGTCTGCCGATTCGCGTTGAGCTGAAAGCGCTGACGACGGAAGATTTCGAACGCATTCTCACCGAGCCGAATGCGTCCGTTACCGTTCAGTACAAAGCGCTGATGGCGACCGAAGGCGTGGACATCGAGTTTACCGAGTCCGGCATCAAACGCATTGCCGAAGCGGCATGGCAGGTAAACGAAACCACCGAAAACATCGGTGCGCGTCGTCTGCATACCGTTCTGGAACGTCTGATGGAAGATATCTCCTATGACGCCAGCGATCTGAATGGTCAGAGCATAACAATTGATGCGGAATATGTGAGCAAACATCTGGATGCGCTGGTCGCAGATGAAGATCTGAGTCGTTTTATCCTATAATCGCGTTCAATGCATTTTCATCACTGTTGATGGGGCTGAAAAGCCCCATTTTTATTGGCGCTAAATATGACTGAACAACAACAAATTAGCCGCTCCCAGGCCTGGCTGGAAAGTTTACGACCGAAAACGCTGCCGCTCGCGTTTGCGGCAATCATCGTCGGTACAGCGCTGGCATGGTGGCAAGGGTACTTCGATCCCCTGGTTGCGCTGCTGGCGTTGATCACCGCCGGGCTGCTGCAAATCTTATCGAACCTTGCCAACGATTATGGCGACGCCGTCAAAGGCAGTGATAAGCCTGACCGCATCGGGCCGCTGCGCGGGATGCAAAAAGGGGTGATCACCCGGCAGGAGATGAAGCGGGCGCTGATCATTACCGTGGCGCTGATTTGCCTCTCCGGTCTGGCGCTGGTGGCTGTCGCATGTCATACGCTGGCGGATTTTGTCGGATTCCTGGTGCTGGGCGGCCTGTCGATTATCGCCGCGATTACCTACACCGTCGGGAACCGTCCTTACGGCTATATTGGTCTGGGCGACATTTCCGTGCTGGTGTTCTTTGGCTGGCTCAGCGTAATGGGCAGCTGGTATCTACAGGCGCATACGCTCATTCCTGCGCTTATCTTACCTGCTACCGCCTGCGGACTGCTGGCGACCGCCGTGCTCAACATCAACAATCTGCGCGATATCAACAGCGATAAAGAAAACGGTAAAAACACGCTGGTGGTACGTTTAGGCGCGGTTAACGCACGTCGTTATCACGCCTGCCTGTTGATGGGTTCACTGGTCTGCCTGGCGCTGTTTAACCTGATTTCACTGCAAAGCCTGTGGGGATGGCTGTTCATCCTGGCCGCACCGTTACTGATTAAACAGGCGCGTTATGTGATGCGCGAAATGGAACCCGCTGCGATGCGCCCGATGCTGGAACGTACCGTTAAAGCCGCGCTGTTGACTAACCTGCTGTTTGTCGTCGGGATTTTCTTAAGCCAGTGGGCGGTTTAACTGACAAATATCAATGAACAATTGATGATTTTGCAAACAGTACGCATAGCGCGATATACTAAAAATTCTCGCAGCAACTGAACGTTAAGCCTATGAAATACGATACTTCCGAGCTTTGTGACATCTACCAGGAAGATGTCAACGTCGTGGAACCACTGTTCTCTAACTTTGGAGGACGGTCGTCGTTTGGCGGACAAATCATCACGGTAAAATGTTTCGAGGACAACGGGTTGCTCTACGATCTGCTCGAACAGAATGGCCGTGGTCGCATTCTGCTGGTCGATGGCGGTGGTTCTGTCCGTCGCGCGCTGGTCGACGCCGAACTGGCGCGTCTGGCTACGCAGAATGAATGGGAAGGGCTGGTCATCTACGGCGCGGTGCGTCAGGTAGACGATCTGGAAGAGCTGGATATCGGCATCCAGGCGCTTGCCGCGATTCCGGTAGGCGCCGCAGGTGAAGGAATTGGGGAAAGCGACGTCCGCGTCAATTTTGGCGGCGTGACCTTCTTCTCCGGCGATCATCTCTACGCCGACAATACCGGGATAATCCTCTCCGAAGACCCACTTGATATCGAGTGATCAAAAAAGGCACCGTAAGGTGCCTTTTTTATTGCGTTGCCGCTCATAAACGATGCCGACTGTAGGCCTGATAAGCGTAGCGCCATCAGGCGATATTGCAGTGCCGGATGGCGGCTTACGCCTTATCCGGCCTACAACGCTGAGCGCAGCCAACACTGCTACGGCTCAGACTTCTTCCATACGACCCAGCAGCGCCTGCAAACGATCCTGCCACCCGCTCTGCTGTTCTTTCAGATGGTTGTTCTCACGCTCCAGCTCTTCACGCTGATGCTGAGCAGACTGTACATCCTGCGCCAGGCTGTTGTTCTTTTCTTTCAGCTCTTCGATTTCCATCTGCAAAAGCGTAATGGTATCAATCGCCTGCTGTACTTTTGCTTCCAGTTTCTCAAACACTTCTAATGACATGGCCATACCTCTCCTGAATTGCAAGGCGACGCTTCACGTAAACGCGCACAATATATAGTGCCGATTGTATGAAGCCGCGCCATCCCTGTCCAGCGACATACCGCGTAGATTGCGGTTTGCAACACTTTTCATCCTTGTCCTGGTGACATAACTCACATAACTCTAAAGTGTTAACATATTGGTTAATGAAATGATTCAGCTCACACTCCTGGTTTGTCGTAAAACGCGCTTCATGGCGCGATAACGCTCATTTTATTGACGCAGTACACACATTTTGATTTCGATATTTCTCGTTTTTGCTCGTTAACGATAAATTAACAGTATGCCTACAGGCATCGAAGGCGTCAGTGACCTCTTCGCAAACAATAAACATTAAACTCTCTTCAGGATCCGATTATGAGTCAAACATCAACCTTAAAAGGCCAGTGCATTGCTGAATTTCTCGGTACTGGGTTGTTGATTTTCTTCGGTGTGGGTTGTGTCGCTGCTCTTAAAGTAGCAGGTGCTACTTTCGGTCAGTGGGAAATCAGTATCATCTGGGGTCTGGGGGTGGCGATGGCTATCTACCTGACAGCAGGTGTCTCCGGCGCACATTTAAATCCAGCCGTAACAATCGCACTGTGGCTGTTTGCCTGTTTCGACAAACGCAAAGTTGTTCCTTTTATCATTTCTCAAGTTGCCGGCGCGTTTTGCGCAGCGGCATTAGTTTACGGGCTTTACTACAATCTTTTCGCTGATTTTGAACAAACGCACCACATCGTCCGTGGCAGTATCGAAAGTGTTGATCTGGCTGGCACTTTCTCAACATATCCAAATCCACATATCAATTTTGTGCAAGCCTTCGCGGTTGAGATGGTAATTACCGCTATTCTGATGGGGCTTATTCTGGCGCTGACCGATGATGGTAACGGCGTGCCGCGCGGCCCACTGGCTCCTCTGCTCATTGGTTTACTGATCGCAGTAATTGGCGCCTCTATGGGGCCACTGACCGGGTTTGCGATGAACCCGGCGCGTGACTTCGGCCCGAAACTGTTCGCCTGGCTCGCTGGCTGGGGGAACGTTGCCTTGACTGGCGGTAAGGATATTCCTTACTTCCTGGTGCCGATGTTCGGCCCGATTGCGGGCGCCATTCTGGGCGCATTCGCCTATCGTAAACTGATTGGCCGCCATTTGCCGTGTGATACTTGCGTGGTTGAAGAGAAGGACACCACCACTACCGCACAACAAAAAGCTTCGCTGTAATGTGACTACGGGACAAAAAAATTATGACTGAGAAAAAATATATCGTTGCGCTCGACCAGGGCACCACCAGCTCCCGCGCCGTCGTGATGGATCACGATGCGAATATCGTTAGCGTGTCGCAACGTGAATTTGAGCAAATCTACCCGAAAGCAGGCTGGGTAGAACACGACCCAATGGAAATCTGGGCCACCCAAAGCTCAACGCTGGTTGAAGTGCTGGCGAAAGCAGACATCAGTTCCGATCAGATCGCAGCAATCGGTATTACTAACCAGCGTGAAACCACCATCGTCTGGGAACGTGAAACCGGCAAACCGATTTATAACGCGATTGTCTGGCAGTGCCGCCGTACCGCCGAAATCTGCGAACGCCTGAAGCGTGACGGCATGGAAGATTACATCCGCAACAACACCGGTCTGGTGATTGACCCGTACTTCTCCGGCACCAAAGTGAAGTGGATTCTCGATCACGTAGAAGGCTCCCGTGAGCGCGCACGTCGCGGTGAACTGCTGTTCGGTACAGTGGATACCTGGCTTATCTGGAAAATGACGCAGGGACGCGTACACGTCACGGATTACACCAACGCTTCACGTACCATGCTGTTCAACATCCATACCCTGGACTGGGATGACAAAATGCTGGATGCGCTGGATATCCCGCGCGCCATGCTGCCGGAAGTGCGTCGTTCTTCAGAAGTGTACGGCCAGACGAACATCGGGGGTAAAGGCGGCACGCGTATTCCAATCGCCGGGATCGCCGGTGACCAGCAGGCGGCGCTGTTCGGCCAGCTGTGCGTCAAAGAGGGGATGGCGAAAAACACTTACGGCACCGGCTGCTTTATGCTGATGAACACCGGCGAGAAAGCGGTTAAGTCCGAAAACGGACTTTTGACCACCATCGCCTGCGGCCCGACCGGCGAAGTGAACTACGCGCTGGAAGGGGCGGTGTTTATGGCTGGCGCATCCATTCAGTGGCTGCGTGATGAGATGAAACTCATTAGCGACGCATTCGACTCTGAATATTTCGCCACCAAAGTGAAAGATACCAACGGCGTATATGTTGTTCCGGCCTTTACCGGTCTGGGCGCGCCGTACTGGGACCCGTATGCGCGCGGCGCCATCTTCGGTCTGACCCGTGGCGTAAACTCCAACCACATCATCCGTGCAACGCTGGAATCGATCGCTTACCAGACGCGCGACGTGCTGGAAGCGATGCAGGCGGACTCCGGTATTCGCCTGCACGCCCTGCGCGTTGACGGCGGCGCGGTTGCCAACAACTTCCTGATGCAGTTCCAGTCAGACATTCTTGGTACGCGCGTTGAGCGCCCGGAAGTGCGCGAAGTGACGGCGCTGGGTGCGGCGTATCTGGCAGGTCTGGCGGTGGGTTACTGGCAGAACCTGGATGAGTTGCAGGAAAAAGCGGTCATTGAGCGTGAATTCCGTCCTGGCATCGAAACCACCGAGCGTAACTTCCGTTACAGCGGCTGGAAAAAAGCGGTCAAACGCGCCCTGGCGTGGGAAGACCACGAAGAGTAATACTGATCTGCCGGATGGCGGCTTCGCTTATCCGGCCTACATGCTACATGCTTGTGTAGGCCGGGTAGGCAACGCCGCCACCCGGCAAGTTATCTGTGCGGAAGTAACCCCCAAGCATATCAATTATTCCCACCCTCCCCTGTGCTACACTTCGCGCCATTCCTTTCTGCTACGAGTTTGCTATGAGACGAGAACTTGCCATCGAATTTTCCCGCGTAACGGAAGCGGCGGCGCTGGCTGGCTATAAATGGCTGGGACGCGGCGACAAAAATACCGCTGACGGCGCAGCGGTAAACGCCATGCGTATTATGCTCAACCAGGTCAATATTGACGGCACCATTGTCATCGGCGAAGGCGAGATTGATGAAGCGCCCATGCTGTTTATCGGTGAGAAAGTCGGCACCGGCCGTGGCGATGCGGTAGATATCGCCGTCGACCCTATCGAAGGCACCCGTATGACGGCGATGGGCCAGGCGAACGCGCTGGCAGTTCTGGCGGTCGGCGACAAAGGCTGTTTCCTCAACGCGCCGGATATGTACATGGAAAAACTGATCGTCGGGCCGGGCGCTAAAGGATCTATCGACCTGAATCTGCCGCTGGCGGACAACCTGCGTAACATCGCAGCCGCCCTCAGCAAACCGCTCAGCGAACTGACGGTTACGATTCTGGCCAAACCGCGTCATGACGCGGTGATTGCAGAGATGCAGCAGCTTGGCGTGCGCGTATTCGCCATTCCTGATGGCGACGTGGCGGCCTCTATTCTGACCTGTATGCCAGACAGTGAAGTGGATGTGCTGTACGGCATTGGCGGCGCGCCGGAAGGCGTTGTCTCCGCAGCGGTGATTCGTGCGCTGGATGGCGACATGCAGGGCCGTCTGCTGGCGCGTCACAACGTCAAAGGCGACAGCGAAGAGAACCGCCGCATTGGCGAGCAGGAGCTGGCACGCTGTAAAGCTATGGGCATTGACGCCGGTAAAGCGCTGCGTCTGGACGAAATGGCGCGCAGCGATAACGTCATCTTCTCCGCCACCGGGATCACCAAAGGCGATCTGCTGGAGGGGATTAGCCGCAAAGGCAATATCGCTACCACCGAAACGCTGCTGATTCGCGGCAAATCGCGCACTATCCGCCGTATTCAGTCCATCCACTATCTGGATCGCAAAGACCCGGATGTGCAGGCGCATATCCTGTAACTGATTTGTTCGATTGAGCCTTCCGGCCCTTCGGGGCTGGAAATCTTTCGTTCAACGAACGAAGATAAGGGTATTGCAGCAGACAGGAGAAGATCATGGCAGATTGGGTAACAGGAAAAGTCACGAAGGTACAGTACTGGACCGACGCCCTGTTTAGTCTGACCGTTCACGCCCCCGTTCATCCCTTCACCGCAGGCCAGTTTACCAAGCTCGGACTGGAGATCGATGGCGAACGCGTACAACGCGCCTATTCCTATGTGAATGCGCCCGATAATCCCGATTTAGAGTTTTACCTGGTGACGGTTCCCGAAGGCAAACTCAGCCCACGTCTGGCGGCGCTTAAACCTGGCGATGAAGTACAGGTGGTGAGTGAAGCGGCGGGGTTCTTTGTTCTGGATGAAGTGCCTGACTGCGACACCCTGTGGATGCTGGCGACCGGAACGGCCATTGGCCCTTATTTGTCGATTCTGCAACTCGGTAAAGACCTAGAGCGCTTTAACAACCTGGTACTGGTGCATGCCGCGCGTTACGCCGCTGATTTAAGTTACCTGCCGTTAATGCTGGAATTGCAAAAGCGCTACGAAGGCAAGCTGCGCATTCAAACTGTCGTCAGTCGGGAAACCATCGCAGGCTCGCTTACCGGGCGCGTCCCCGCGCTGATTGAAAGCGGCGCGCTGGAAGCGGCGGTCGGTTTACCGATGGACACCGAGACCAGCCATGTGATGCTGTGTGGAAATCCACAGATGGTGCGCGATACGCAACAGCTGCTGAAGGAGACCCGGCACATGACCAAACACCTGCGTCGTCGTCCTGGGCACATGACCGCTGAGCACTACTGGTAAGCACGGTTGCAGGCCCGGTAAGCGCCAGCGCCACCGGGCGCTCTGCCGGATAGAGGCATAAATGCCTTATCCGGCCTACGGTTTATCGCCTGCCTGAGGCTCTGCTTTAAACTTCACATCCTGCGTTTCTTTGCCGAACTTATTCTCGCCCTGAGTGCCGACAAACGCCCCCAGATCGATAAACATCATGACCAGAATGAGCGTCGGGACAAAGCGCCCCACGACCCACTGCCACATTCCCGGCAACATCATCCAATTTCCGGCCAGCAGCATCCACGCCAGAATCATCAATAACGCCCACAGACCGGAGCGCCCCCGGTCATGCAGACGCTTAACCGTGACCGCCGCCGTGGGCCAGAGCAGACACACCAGACAAAATGCCGCCGTCTGGATATCGAGTAAATTCTTGCTCGCCAGCGAAAACAGCACCAGCATGCCGACAAACCAGAGACCGAGCCAGATCCAGAAATCACGGCGTCCAATACGCCCTTTAAATGAGAATAACCACTGCTGTATGGTCATGTAAGTTCCTTTATTATTGCCTTCGCTGTCAGTTTACCCTTTTGACAAGCCCGACAGTTATCGTTTTAATCGTGAGCAGTCCTAACGAAAGGTAAGATTGATGAAGCCAGGGTGTACACTGTTTTTATTATTGTTTTCCGCCATAACTGCGAGCACAACGGTGCTGGCGGAGGCATCGCCGTCTGCGACGACCGCGCCCTACCTGCTGGCTGGCGCGCCGACGTTTGATCTCTCCATCAGCCAGTTTCGCGAAAACTTTAATCAGCAAAATCCCCGGCTTCCACTGAACGAATTTCGTGCTATCGACAGCAGCCGCGACAGGGCGAACCTGACCCGCGCCGCCAGCAAGATCAATGAAAATCTGTACGCCTCAACGGCGCTGGAGCGCGGTACGTTAAAAATCAAAAGCATGCAGATTACCTGGCTTCCCATTCAGGGGCCCGAGCAAAAAGCCGCCAAAGCCAAAGCGCAGGAATACATGGCGGCGGTGATCCGCACCGTCGCCCCGCTTCTGACAAAAGAGCAAAGCCAGCAAAAACTGCAAAAATTACTCACAGCGGGCAAGAATAAGCACTACTACGCCGAAACGGAAGGCGCGATTCGCTATGTTGTCGCAGACAACGGGGAAAAAGGGCTGACCTTCGCTGTTGAACCGATTAAGCTAGCGCTATCGGAGAATCTGGAAGGGCTGAATTAAGTGACAAAAAGCAAAGCCTTTCGAGGGAGGGATCTCTATACTGTTTCACAGACCATGCCGTCCCTGAAGGGCGGCCATCTTCCTTAATTCGCTGACAAAGCGTGGAGAAATGAAATGCGACATCCTTTAGTGATGGGTAACTGGAAACTGAACGGCAGCCGCCACATGGTAAACGAGCTGGTGGCTAACCTGCGTAAAGAACTGGCTGGCGTTGCTGGCTGTGCAGTTGCGATTGCACCGCCGGAAATGTATATCGACATGGCGAAACACGCCGCTGCCGGTAGCCACATCATTCTGGGCGCGCAGAACGTTGACCTGAACCTGTCTGGCGCATTCACCGGTGAAACTTCTGCTGAAATGCTGAAGGATATCGGCGCGCAGTACATCATCATCGGCCACTCTGAGCGTCGTACTTACCACAAAGAGTCTGACGAGCTGATCGCGAAGAAATTCGCCGTGCTGAAAGAGCAGGGTCTGACTCCGGTTCTGTGCATCGGTGAAACCGAAGCAGAAAACGAAGCCGGCAAAACTGAAGAAGTCTGTGCTCGTCAGATCGATGCGGTACTGAAAACTCAGGGCGCTGCGGCGTTTGAAGGCGTGGTTATCGCTTACGAACCTGTATGGGCGATCGGTACTGGCAAATCCGCCACTCCGGCGCAGGCGCAGGCTGTTCACAAATTCATCCGTGACCATATCGCCAAAGCTGACGCGAAAATCGCTGAGCAAGTGATCATCCAGTACGGCGGTTCCGTAAACGCAGCTAACGCGGCAGAACTGTTCGCTCAGCCGGACATCGACGGCGCGCTGGTTGGCGGTGCTTCCCTGAAAGCTGACGCGTTCGCGGTGATCGTTAAAGCAGCGGAAGCGGCTAAACAAGCTTAATGCTGTTGTGGCGGGTGGCGCGTGCGCTTACCCGCCACATAAAATCACAGGCCCGGTAAGCGTTAACGCCACCGGGCTTTTTTTACAAACGCCCCAGTAAACTAAACCACATGTAATCCAGCGGCAACAGCACCAGATACGTTGCCAGCGCCAGTGCCAGACACAGTGTCATGCCTGGTTTTGCCGGGACTTTCCCTAATGCCATCGCCACCACAATCGGCGATGCCTGATACGGCAACAGCGGCGTGGAGTACCCCAATACCTGAATCATAATCACCGACAGCAGCGGAAAACCGGTTGCGTCGGAAAAACTCTGCGCCAGCGTGGTATACAGCGCCGGAACGCCGTTCGCCGTCATAATAAAATTCAGCGCGGTGGTAATGCCGGTCAGCGCCAGGAAACTGGTGAAGGGCTTTTCCGGGTCCAGCGGCATGACATGCAACAGCGCCTCGCCCACCGCATTGCCAATGCCGGTTTGCGTCACGGTGATCGCCAGCCCCAGAATGCCTGCCACATAAATACAGGTGCGGATATTCACGCCGCTGGAGAACTCTTCCCCGTTGATAAACCCCACGCGCGGCAACAGCGTGATCACCGCCGCCGCCAGCCCGGTCCACGCCGGGCCAATACCGTGCCAGCTTTCGCTGACCCACATCGCCAGCACCACCGCCAGCATCCACGCCAGCCGTTTCTCCGCACGGCTCATCGGCGCAGGCGGCGTCAGGTCGCGAGGCGCATGCGGTTTACCGGGAAACAGCCAACAAATAAGGACGATTAACAGCGCACCTTTCAACCAGCCCAGAACAGGCGTATGCAGCAGAAGATACGGCAGATAGTTCAGGTGGATGCCATACGAACCTTCCGCCGCCCCGCTCATCACCAGGTTAGGTACATTAGCAGGCAGGATGGTCGCGGAGAGCTGGAAGGTTCCAAAGCCCACCGCAAGCGCCAGTCCGTACCAGGCGCGCGTGCCATCGGCAATCCCGGCACGTTTCGCCATCGCCGCGACAATGGGCATCAGCAGCGCGATACGCCCCATATTGGACGGCATCACAAACGCCAGCGCATAACTGAGCAGCACCACGCTTGCCACCATCAGCGGCCATGAGTCGGTCAGTCTGGCGGATAAGGCGCGCGCCGCCCTGTCTGCCAGCCCTGTTTTGCGAATCGCCACCCCCAGCACAAAACCGCTAAAAACCAGCCAGAAAGCCGACGAGGCAAAACCGCCAAAAATGACGTCCGGCGGCGCGATCTTCGCCACCATCGCCACGGTAAAGAACAACAGCGCGGTAATAAACTCCGGCAACAGCGAGGTTGCCCAGAGCAGAATGGTCACGCCGACCACCAGCGAAGGAATGAACAGAGGGTGTGTAAGCCAGAGCGACATGCCTGTCTCCTGTTGTTTTTTTCAACAAGAATACGGAGACAGGCAGGTGGAGTAAACGCCAGATTAGGTGGGGTTACTGCAAAATCTCACATTGATGATCCTGAATTTCCTCAGCGGAAGCGAGGTTAAACGCCAGCAGGTTGCGCTGCGTCGCCAGCAAAACAAAAGAGTCGTCGCTCTGGCGCACCACCGCCAGCGCATAGCTGCCCATGTGCTCACGCGCATCCGGCACCTCTTCCGCCAGCATCATGAACGGGCTGCGTTGCGCCAGCTCGCTTTCCGTCACCCGACGCGCCAGATATTCATTCCCGCGCAATCCGCCCGGCAGCGGCAGCCAGCGTGTACTCACTTTCGCCAGATTATCATCCAGTTGCGCTCGCACATCAGGGCGCAGGCAGGAGATGTGGATATGAAAGTGGTTTTGCGTCCGCCCGGAGCGTGAGTTAATCGCCAGCGAAATGGCGCTGTCTGGAATATCTTTGCCGTACTTTTGGCTCATAAAGCTGCGCGCCTGCCAGGCTAGCCAGAAGAAGTTCGGCGTGTAGGGCTCCACCAGCAGCGGGCTTTCCGTACCGTTGATGCGGTACGTCGGCATCAACAGATACTGCAACGGGCCATTACGATCTTTAAACACGACATACCCGGCATCCGGTTTCACTTCAGCGCATGGCGCAGGATTTTGCTGTTGCAGTTGGTTCGGTACGCATTGTTGCAGAACAATATCCCGCAATGCGTTCGGATTAGCGGCCAGCTTCCAGTAGCCAATGCCCGCGACGGCGGCAACAATCACAACCGCCAGCAAAAAATAACCTGTTTTTTTCATTACTCATTCCCTGTCTCTTATTGACGTGCAAGAGTAACGCAAAATGATGACAAATAAAAAAGCCCGGTCGCACGATGCCACCGGGCTGGAAAAGCAATTTACATTAGCGTTTGCTGATTTGGTCGAACGTACCGCCATTAGAGAAATGCTCTTTCTGCGCTTTCGTCCACCCGCCAAACTCCTCGTCAATGGTGAAGAGTTTCAGCTTCGGAAATGCATTTTCATATTTCTTCGCCACTTCAGGGTCGCGTGGGCGATAGAAGTTTTTCGCCGCAATTTCCTGCCCTTCCGGCGAGTAGAGATACTTCAGATAGGCTTCCGCCACGGCTTGCGTCCCTTTTTTCTCCACGACTTTATCCACCACGGAGACGGTCGGTTCTGCAAGAATTGATTCGCTCGGCGTCACGATTTCAAATTTATCTTTGCCCAGTTCGTTCGTCGCCAACAGCGCTTCGTTCTCCCAGGCGATCAGCACGTCGCCAATCCCACGCTCAACAAAGGTGTTGGTTGAACCGCGCGCGCCAGAATCCAGCACTTCCACGTTCTTAAATAACGCTTTTACGAAGTCCTGCGCTTTGGCCTGATCGTTGTTATTGTGGTGCAGGGCGTATCCCCACGCAGCCAGATAGTTCCAGCGTGCGCCGCCAGAGCTTTTCGGGTTCGGCGTAATCACCGACACGCCCGGTTTTACCAGGTCGTTCCAGTCATGGATTTGCTTCGGATTGCCTTTACGCACCAGGAAGACGATGGTGGACGTGTACGGCGCGGAGTTGTCCGGCAGACGTTTGATCCAGTTTTTGTCGATACGGCCGCGCTCTGCAATGGCATCAACGTCATAAGCCAGCGCCAGCGTCACCACATCGGCCTCAATACCGTTAATGACTGACGTCGCCTGCTTACCGGAACCGCCATGCGACTGACGGATCACCACGTTGTCGCCCGTTTCTTGTTTCCAGTGCGCGCTAAACGCTTTGTTGTACTGATCGTACAGCTCGCGCGTTGGATCGTAAGACACGTTAAGTAACTGAATATCCTTCGCCAGAACGCTGGTCGATGCCAGCAATAATGTTAACCCCACGCCCCATTTATTCATCGCCCAGCTCTCTTATGTAGTGTTGTGATGAGTAAAGCGTGCCAGAAAGGAATCCAAACATTAAAGAATAAAAAAAGATTGGCTATAACTTGAGGGAATAAATGAAGGATATTGCCGGATGCTGGCTAGCGCCTTATCCGGCCTACAGGCCGTACTGTTGTAGGCCGGGTAAGGCGAAGCCGCCACCCGGCACAATACACACAACGATCAGTACAGCTTTTTAGCGCAATCCAGCCAGTCACCTTTGAACGGACGCTTCATGTTTTCGATAGCGTCGATGATGTCATGGTGAACCAGTTGTTCGTTCTGGATGCCCACACAACGTCCGCCAAAACCTTCCAGCAGCAGTTCAATGGCATATGAGCCCATACGGGAAGCCAGAATACGGTCGTAAGGCACCGGAGAGCCGCCACGCTGGATGTGACCCAGTACGGTCGCACGCGTTTCACGGCCAGTCTCTTTCTCGATGTAGTGCGCCAGTTCATCAACGTCACACATATGTTCGGTGATCGCGACAATCGCGTGTTTTTTACCTTTCGCGATGCCCGCTTTGATTTCCGCAACCAGATCGTCACGGCTGAATTCCACTTCCGGCACCACAACAAACTCACAGCCCCCAGCGATAGCCGCCGCCAGGGTCAGGTCGCCGCAGTAACGCCCCATCACTTCAACGATGGAAATACGCTGGTGAGAGGAAGAGGTGTCACGCAGACGGTCAATCGCTTCCACTACCGTACCCAGCGCGGTGAAATAACCGATGGTGTAGTCAGTGCCTTTGATGTCGTTGTCGATCGTGCCCGGCAGACCGATGCACGGGAAGCCCATTTCAGTCAGACGTTTTGCACCCATATAGGAACCGTCACCGCCGATAACAACCAGCGCGTCGATGCCACGTTTTTTCAGGTTTTCGATAGCCACTGCGCGAACATTTTCATCGCGGAATTCCGGGAAGCGCGCGGAACCGAGGAAAGTACCGCCACGGTTGATCATGTCGGACACGCTGTAACGGTCGAGCTGAACCATACGGTCTTCATACAGACCCAGGTAGCCATCATAAATACCCATTACTTCCAGTCCTTCCGTCAACGCTGCGCGTACAACACCACGGATTGCTGCGTTCATGCCAGGCGCATCACCGCCGCTTGTCAACACACCGATTTTCTTAATCATGACTACCTCTGAACTTTGGAATGCAAAATGAAATCTGTTGCCGGAAGCCGATACTGTTACTGCACATCGGGACGATCCAACGAATATGCAGATAGTATAACAACCGCTTCCTGCTGAATTGATTCAGGTCAGGCCAAACGGCGGTAATTTATACACAAAATGCTGGCCTTGCTCACTTTTTTACAACGAATTACGAAAGCTCAAACCTCTTGCCTTCCCTGGGTACGACTGAACAGGGGTCCTGGTGGATAATGACATCCGAACCCGGAAAACGCCGCAAAATCGCCTGCTCTACCTGTTCAGCCACCAGATGCGCCTGAACGAGCGGCAGATTATCTTCCATTTCCAAATGAATCTGAATAAAGCGGGTCGGCCCTGACTGCCGCGTGCGAAGATCGTGAGCACCGTTGACGCCCGGCCACGATGTCACGATATCAATAATTTCCTGACGTTCCTCATCGGGCAGCGCGCGATCCAGTAACGACTGCACTGCCTCATACCCCATACGTAGTGCGCTGTATAGAATATAGATGCCGATTCCCAACGCAAACAAGGCGTCCGCGCGATGCCAGCCATACCAGGCCAGCCCAAGCGCAACGAGAATCGCTCCGTTCATCATAACATCAGACTGATAATGAAGCATATCTGCCCGTACTGCCTGACTTTGCGTCTTGCGCACAACCCAACGCTGAAACGTGACCAGAATGATCGTACAAACCAGGGCGATAAGCGTCACCACGACCCCGACGCCCGGTTCGTTCATTGGCGTAGGGGTAATCAGATGCTGAATACCGGTCAAAAACAGAAACAGCGCCGAGCCGGAAATAAACATGCTCTGCGCCAGCGCCGCCAGCGACTCTGCTTTGCCGTGTCCAAAGGTGTGTTCATCATCCGCCGGTTGCAGCGAATAGCGCACCACTAACAGGTTAGTCAGCGACGCGGCAATATCCACCAGCGAGTCAACCAACGCAGCCAGAATACTCACCGACCCGGTGTACCACCACGCAAAAATTTTGATCAAAAGTAACAGTGACGCCATCACTGTCGCGGCAATTGCCGCCCGGCTGACCAGTCGCCCATAGGTTTGATTCATAAACACTCCTGCCTCTCCATGCCGGTAGTATAACGGATGGAGTAAAACAGTAAGGCAATAACCGGATGACAAATTTTGGACAAAAAAAACCCCTCCATCATGGAGGGGAAGACAGGGATGGTGTCTATGGCAAGGAAAACAGGGTTTGTTACTGGGAACGTGAGTTGCTACTACTCAATAACTTCAACGAGGAGCCGTTTTGCCATTGCGCCACATCGCGCAGTTGCTCCATTCGTTGTTGATGCTTCTCATTTAAAACCGCTTGCTGCTCCGGCGTTAACAGGCGATACATCTGGTTGCGAACCCTGGCCATTTCGACCTGGCGAGCAACCTGTTCTTGCGCCATTTTTTCTGCCTGAGCGCGCACAGCGTTTTCATCAAATTTTTCTGCGATGACAAGGCGATGCATTGTCTCCATTTCGCTAACATTAACAGGAGGCTGTTCGTGTCTTGCCTGCTGCATCAGATCTCGCATCTGTTGACGCTGATGTTCGGTTAAACTTATGCCGTCGAACATATGGCTCTGCGTACTGCGCTGCGTAAGTCCTTCACCTTGATGCCAGTTATCGCCTGTAACGACTTCAGCAGCGTGGCTTAAAGGACTGAGTGCCAGCGTTGAGGCCATGACGGCAGCGGTAACTTTGCGCATCACTTGCTCCCAAAATCTTTTCTGTCGCGATTCAACGAGAGACAGTTTACGATTCGGGCTGCAAACATGCGTCAGGGGGTGTAAAACAACGTAAAGTCATGGATTAGCGACGCCTGATGACGTAATTTCTGCCTCGGAGGTACTTAAACAATGAATAAAATCCTGTTAGTTGATGATGACCGAGAGCTAACTTCCCTGTTAAAGGAGCTGCTCGAAATGGAAGGCTTCAATGTGCTGGTTGCCCATGACGGGGAGCAGGCGCTTGAGCTTCTGGACGACAGCATTGATTTACTTTTGCTCGATGTCATGATGCCGAAGAAAAACGGTATTGATACGTTGAAAGCGCTTCGCCAGACACACCAGACCCCTGTCATTATGCTGACCGCGCGCGGCAGCGAACTGGATCGCGTACTCGGCCTTGAGCTGGGCGCGGATGATTATTTACCTAAACCGTTTAACGACCGCGAACTGGTCGCGCGTATCCGTGCGATTCTGCGCCGCTCGCACTGGAGCGAACAGCAGCAGAACAACGACAACGGCTCGCCGACGCTGGAAGTGGATGCGTTAAGCCTCAATCCGGGTCGCCAGGAGGCCAGCTTCGATGGTCAAACCCTGGAGTTAACCGGCACCGAATTTACCCTGCTCTATCTGCTGGCACAGCATCTCGGCCAGGTGGTTTCGCGTGAACATTTGAGCCAGGAAGTGCTGGGTAAACGCCTGACGCCGTTTGACCGCGCGATCGACATGCATATCTCCAACCTGCGTCGTAAGCTGCCGGAGCGTAAAGACGGGCACCCGTGGTTTAAAACCCTGCGTGGTCGCGGTTATTTGATGGTTTCCGCTTCATGATAGGCAGTTTAACCGCGCGCATCTTTGCCATCTTCTGGTTGACGCTGGCGCTGGTGCTGATGTTGGTATTGATGTTACCCAAGCTCGACTCACGCCAGATGACCGAGCTACTGGACAGCGAACAGCGCCAGGGGTTGATGATTGAGCAACATGTAGAAGCTGAACTCGCGAACGATCCACCCAACGATTTAATGTGGTGGCGTCGCCTGTTCCGTGCGATCGACAAGTGGGCGCCGCCAGGACAGCGGTTATTGCTTGTGACCACTGAAGGACGCGTGATCGGCGCAGAACGCAGCGAAATGCAGATCATTCGTAACTTTATTGGTCAGGCGGATAACGCCGATCATCCGCAGAAGAAGAAATATGGCCGCGTTGAGATGGTAGGCCCGTTCTCTGTCAGAGACGGGGAAGATAACTACCAGCTTTATCTGATTCGACCGGCCAGCAGTTCCCAATCCGATTTTATTAATCTGCTGTTTGACCGCCCGCTCTTGTTGCTGATCGTCACCATGCTGGTCAGTTCGCCTCTGTTGCTTTGGCTGGCCTGGAGCCTGGCGAAACCGGCGCGTAAGTTGAAAAACGCGGCGGACGAAGTGGCTCAGGGTAATCTGCGACAACATCCAGAACTGGAAGCAGGCCCGCAGGAATTTCTTGCGGCTGGCGCCAGCTTTAACCAGATGGTGACCGCGCTGGAACGTATGATGACCACGCAGCAGCGTCTGCTGTCGGATATCTCGCACGAGCTACGCACTCCGCTTACGCGTCTGCAACTGGGCACCGCGCTGCTGCGTCGCCGTAGCGGCGAGAGTAAAGAGCTGGAGCGCATCGAGACCGAAGCGCAGCGGCTGGACAGCATGATCAACGACCTGCTGGTGATGTCGCGTAATCAACAGAAAAACGCGCTGGTCAGCGAAACGATGAAAGCCAATCATCTGTGGGGAGACGTGCTGGATAACGCCGCCTTCGAAGCCGAGCAGATGGGCAAATCGTTAACGGTGAACTTCCCGCCGGGGCCGTGGCCGTTATACGGCAATCCTAACACCCTGGAAAGCGCGCTGGAGAACATTGTCCGTAACGCCCTGCGCTATTCGCACACGAAGATTGAAGTCGGCTTCGCGGTGGATAAAGACGGCATTACGATAACGGTTGATGACGATGGCCCGGGCGTTAGCCCTGAAGACCGTGAACAGATCTTCCGCCCGTTTTATCGTACCGATGAAGCGCGCGATCGGGAGTCCGGCGGAACAGGGTTGGGGCTGGCCATCGTTGAGACCGCGATCCAGCAGCATCGCGGTTGGGTGAAAGCCGAAGACAGCCCGCTGGGCGGCTTACGGCTGGTGATCTGGCTGCCGTTGTATAAGCGTTCTTAAGTCTCGCTGTGGTGCCGGATGGCGGCGTGAACGCCTTATCCGGCCTACGAAAAACCGCACGTTGTAGGCCCGATAAGCGCAGCGCCATCGGGCATTACGCCGGATGGCGGCGTAAACGCCTTATCCGGCCTACGAAAAACCGCACGTTGTAGGCCCGATAAGCGCAGCGCCATCGGGCATTACGCCGGATGGCGGCGTGAACGCCTTATCCGGCCTACGGGAAACCGCACGCTGTAGGCCCGATAAGCGCAGCGCCATCGGGCATTACATCATCCACGTAAACGCCGTGACTGATCTTCAATTTTGCCGCTCAAACGGCGCTTCTGCATCGTTCTGGTCCAGCTTTTCGATAACCCCGCCGCCGACAGCAAACGATGATACTGGCCGTCGTCAAACGGCATATGCCAGGCTATCGCAATCGCCTCCTGTACGCTCACATCGCTGACGCGCGACGCCAGAATCAACGGCGCATCCGCCGATACCTGCCCCGGCGCGATAACGCTGTACAGCCAGCCGGTTTTCCCGGCGTTCTGCATTTGCGTCGCCATATCGCTAATGCCGAAATGGAAGTTGAGCTTAAAGCACGGCGAACGTGGCTGAGTCACCTGAATCAGCGCCTCTCCCCACTGAAAAATATCGCCGATAAAAACATTTTGCTCGGTCAGACCGTCGGTCGAAAGGTTTTCGCCAAACGCGGGCGCGACAAACAGATCCGCCTGCGCCGGGAATTGACGCGCCCAGTGCAGATAGTGTTCACGGGGATAATGGCACAGCGCGCGATCGGGCCCGCCGTGAATTTTCGTCTCTGCCTGCTCATCACCGGCAAGGCCCTGATCGCTAAGCATCAGCTCGCCATCAACCTGGATTTTCGCAATGGCGCTGGGACGACTTCCCGCATAGTCCCGAATTTTGCCCGTAAACACCTCGACCGGATATCGCATCAGCTTCCCTCTCCCGACAAATAATCCTCATTAGAGCATATTTATTTTGTCTCAGCCGCTCAAAATGAGAGCCGGGTTCACATGATGCGCCAGCAGACGTGCTATCAATTAAAGTGATTTTGAAACGCCATTTCATAATAAGGAGTCAACAACGTGACAGTACAATCGCAGTTTGCTGGCGTCTGGTGTCCTTCCATTACGCCGATGGACAATGACGGAAAAGTCGATCTCAACGGCCTGAGCCAGCATCTCAAACGTCTTACCGAGGCCAACATTGATGTTATTTTGCTGATGGGCAGCATTGGCGAATTTGCGTCTTTCACGCTGGAAGAGCGGCTGATGCTGATCCGCGAGGCCCGCGCGATGAGTTCGCTGAAGATGGTTGCCAATGTCTCCTCCACCTGCACCAGCGACATCCTGCTTATGGCGCAGGAAGCGTACCGCGTCGGGTACGATGCGGTGATGATTCTGCCACCGTATTACTACGGGCAGACGTCGAAGCAGCTTCTGAGCTACTTCCGCCAGCTTGGTAACGCCCTGAGCGGCAAATGGTTTGCCTACAATTTCCCGGCACGCACCGGCTGCGATTTAACGCCGGATCTGGTGGCGACCCTTGCCGCCGAATTCCCGAATTTTGCCGGGATTAAAGATACCGTCGACTGCCAGTCCCATACCCGCAGCATGATTCAGACCACCCGAGCGGTACGCGACGATTTTGCCGTGCTCTCCGGCTATGACGAGTATTACATTCCCAACCTGCTGGCGGGCGGCGCAGGCATTATTTCCGGCTTAAACAACGTGATGCCGGAGCTGTTTGTCAGCGCGCGGGAGGCGTTTAAGCAGGGTGATTTGCAAACGTTGCGCGATATCCAGGAGAAAATCGGCACGTTTATGTCCATTTACGCGATTGGCGAGGATTTTGTAACCACGATTAAAACCGTGGTATCGCGTAAGTTCGGCTATTGTACCGGCGTGTCGCGTAATGCGGGAGGAGAACTGAACGAGCACGAGCGTCGCACAATTGATGAGGTGTTTGGCCGTTAATTCTGACCGGAAGCGCCGGATGAGGCATAAGCCGTCATCCGGCAAAACGGGTTTATTTCACCGTACCGCGAATATCGATTTCCGCCGCTCTGGCCTTCACCTTCCGCGACCAGACTGAGGTAATGATCGGCACCAGAATCGAAGTCACGATAACCGATGTGGCAACCAGCGAGGTCGCGGCGGGCGCCATTGGTTTAAACGCCGGAACCATCTCTGCGATCAGCACGGGCGTGGCTACTGCGGCGCCCGCAGAACTTGAGGCGGCAATACCTGCCGTACCGTCACCGCCGCCGATAAACTTGTCAGCGATGATTAACGGGATGCCGGTGATAATAATGACCGCCACACCCAGTAGAATCCCCAGCACGCCCGTCTGTGCAATCACGCTCAAATCAATGGTGTTGCCCAGCGCGAAGGCGAAGAACGGGATCAGCGTCTGTACCGCTTTGCTGAAGAATTCCCGCAGTTCCGGGTCGAGATTCCCCAGCGCGAAACCAATCAGGAACGGCAATACCGCCCCCACAAATACATGCGGTTCAAACGAGGCAATCCCGGCGGTTCCCAGAATAACCATCGTCATCAGCGGCCCTGACTCCAGCGACATCAGGACAAATGCCCCGGCCTCTTCTTTCGTGCCGTACTGCTGCATGATGGAGGCGTACAGCCCACCGTTGGTCATGTCCATAGAGGCCACCAGCGCCAGCGTCGACAGCCCGGCGAAGAAGCCCGCTTCCACCCCATGTTCCGGGATAACGCGTGACGCAATAGCGGCCACCACCCAGGCAACCGCAATTTTAGTCACCACCAGCGTCCCGGATTTACGCAGTACGGTGCCTGTGGCGCTCAGTTTGATCGACGCGCCCATACAAAAGAACCAGACCGCCAGAATCGGCACCGTACCGGTGATCATACCGTTTGTGAATGAGCCGAAGTATTTCCCTGCGCCGGGCGCGAAGGTGTGGCATAGCGCGCCGAGGAACAACGGAACGAGCATCATCCCACCCGGGACTTTTTCTATCGTGCGTTTAATCTGCATTTCCTTCACCTGTAGACATAAAAACGGGCAATTTTTATGGGCGAATGCGCCTTACTTTGAGGCACACCCGCGTTGATGAAGAAACGATAGACATTCATTCGCACAATAAAAGTGATCCCAACCACATAACAAAACTATGTTTCATTTTTTATGGATTGATGTTTTTAATTTGACGTAAGTCACACCAGGCAAGCCCAAAAGCGCCTAAAAGAAAGCCCCCGCAGGTTATGCCTGCGGGGGCTGAATTCAATGCCGGATGGCGGCTAACGCCTTATCCGGCCTACAAATCGACAAATCCTCTTCGTAGGCCTGATAAGCGCAGCGCCATCAGGCAAAAAGACTTATTTTTTCGCCGCGAAACGCGCAGCAGCTTCGTCCCAGTTCACCACGTTCCAGAACTCTTTGATGTAGTCCGGGCGACGGTTCTGGAATTTCAGGTAGTAAGCGTGTTCCCATACGTCCAGACCCAGGATTGGGAAACCGGAAACGCCGGAAATGGCCTCGCCCATCAGCGGGGAGTCCTGGTTAGCGGTAGAGACAACCGCCAGTTTGTCGCCCTGCAACACCAGCCAGGCCCAACCGGAACCGAAACGCGTTGCCGCCGCTTTTTCAAACTCCGCTTTGAAGTTATCAACGGAACCGAAATCACGCTCGATAGCCGCTTTCAGGTCGCCCTGCAAAGCGGTGCCTTTTTTCAGGCCTTTCCAGAACAGGCTGTGGTTAGCGTGGCCGCCCGCGTTATTGCGCAGTACGGTTTTTTTGTCCGCCGGAAGCTGATCCAGTTTGGTGATCAGTTCTTCAACCGGCAGGTTCGCGAATTCAGGCAGGTTTTCCAGCGCCGCGTTAGCGTTGTTGACATAAGTTTGATGGTGTTTGGTATGGTGGATTTCCATCGTCTGCTTATCGAAGTGCGGTTCCAGCGCATCATAAGCGTACGGCAGGGATGGCAGTGTATAACTCATAATCATCTCCATTATTGTCGAGCGGCTGAAGTGTTAATGCCGCGTAAGCAGTTGGTTCATTATAGTTAATTAAATGATATTGAAAATGCTTATCAATGCCGTAGTTTTAATAAGGATATAACTTTTCATTATGTTCTTGAATATGTGAGCCAAATCACCCGTATAACGTGCTGGTTGCCAGGAAGGAAGAAATGTCGGCAATCCTCAAAAGGTTAATCAACTGCGCAATTTTTACACTCATCAGGTCGGGAGGGTCACACCGGCAATAAAAACGATGAGGATTAAGTCATGAGTAACGCGATTACGATGGGTATCTTTTGGCATTTGATAGGTGCGGCCAGTGCAGCCTGTTTTTATGCCCCGTTCAAACAAGTTAAACAATGGTCCTGGGAAACCATGTGGTCAATCGGTGGGATTGTCTCCTGGCTTATCCTGCCCTGGACCATCAGCGCCCTGCTGCTCCCGGATTTCTGGGCCTATTACAGTTCCTTCAACCTCTCCACCCTGTTGCCCGTATTTCTGTTCGGCGCAATGTGGGGCATCGGTAATATTAACTACGGCCTGACCATGCGCTATCTCGGCATGTCGATGGGGATCGGCATCGCGATTGGTATTACGCTGATCGTCGGCACCCTGATGACCCCCATCATCAATGGAAACTTTGATGTGCTGATCAATACCGAAGGCGGACGAATGACGCTGCTGGGCGTCCTGGTGGCGCTGATCGGCGTTGGCATCGTCACCCGCGCCGGGCAGTTAAAAGAGCGCAAAATGGGGATCACCGCCGAGGAGTTCAACCTGAAAAAAGGTCTGCTGCTGGCGGTGATGTGCGGTATTTTCTCCGCCGGGATGTCCTTTGCGATGAACGCCGCCAAACCGATGCATGAAGCCGCTGCCGCGCTCGGCGTCGATCCGCTGTATGTCGCTCTGCCAAGCTACGTGGTCATCATGGGCGGCGGCGCGCTGATCAACCTGGGCTTCTGTTTCATTCGTCTGGCAAAAGTGAAAAACTTGTCGATAAAAGCCGACTTCTCGCTGGCAAAATCGATGATCATCACCAATATCCTGCTGTCCGCGCTGGGTGGCCTGATGTGGTATTTGCAGTTCTTTTTCTACGCCTGGGGCCACGCTCGCATTCCGCCGCAGTATGACTACATCAGTTGGATGCTGCACATGAGCTTCTACGTGCTGTGCGGTGGGATTGTGGGTCTGGTGCTGAAAGAGTGGAAAAACGCGGGTCGTCGTCCTGTCAGCGTTCTCAGTCTGGGTTGCGTGGTCATTATTATCGCCGCCAACATCGTCGGCATGGGAATGGCAAGCTAATCGTTTTGCGTACTGTGATGACGCCACTGGCTGGGCGTCATCCCGGTTTCCCGCGTAAACACCACCGAAAAGTAGTTACTGTCCTCAAAGCCGCACTGCATTGAAATCTCACTGATCATCAGGCGGCTGTGCTGAAGCAAATACTGCGCATGGCAGATGCGGATCTGGCGAAGATACTGGTTGATGGTCATCCCGGTCTGTGAGCGAAACTGCTGTCGCAGCACCCGCTCGCTGCACTGCTCCTGGTCGCAAAACGCGTCCAGCGCAAAGGGGCGCTCCAGGCTTCCGGCCAGCGCGGTAATCAATTTATCCAGCAACGTTTCGCTCGCTCTGGTCGGGAGATCATCGGTGGCATAGCGATGTCTTTTCAGCGTCATCACCAACTGACCAAATAGCAGCTCCGCCATCTCATTCGCCAGCGGATCGCCCTGATTGCTCTCATGTTCAAGCTGGCTGATAACCTGCCGCGCCTGATTCATCCCCACGCTGCCCAGCCGCCAGTGCGGGCGCCGTTCACTGCCGTTAAAGCCCGGAATGGCGCTTTCCCAGCCAAGATTCAGGGTCAACCGCTCAGGGCAGTAAATAATATTCTGCAAAACCAAATCGTTAACGGAGGTGTAGGAGTGTCTGTCCTCGGCGCGAATATAAAACAGATCGCCGCGCGTGATGCGGTAAGGGCGATCGTTGAGCACATGCAAACCGTTGCCGCGCCAGACCAGCACCAGTTCACAAAACTCGTGTGTATGTTCCGCGAACACATTTTGCGGATAGCGATCAGCAACCGCGACAGCCTGGCCGTCATTCGCAAAAAAGTCTTTTTTCAGAAGGACTAACTGATTTGCCACCGCAGCACCTCACGTTGAATGCTTGCCGGATGGCGCTACGCTTATCTGGCCTACAGATCGCCGCCGTAGGCCGGATAAGACGAAGTCGCCATCCGGCATTGAAGGGGACGATTATCAGCAAATTGGCGACAAAAAACGGTGATAGCTTTCGCGTTACTGTAGCAATGCGTCCCGCCCCTGACGAATATCCCTGGGCGACCAGTCAAATTCCCGGCGAAACAGCGTCGAAAAATGGTTACTGTCGCCAAAACCGCAGCGATACGCGATATCTGTGACACTTTCATCACTGTGACGCAGCAGGTGGCGAGCCTTGATAAGCCGCAGACGGTTAAGATAGCGCTGCGGCGTCAGGCCGGTCTGTTGTTTGAGCTGACGGTGCAGCGTGCGCAGCGAGAGCGAAAACTTGTCGGCTATCGATTCCCAGCACACCTCTTCAGCAAAATGATCCTCCAGCCAGGCCAGCAACTGATTCAGCCGCGCATCGTTATTGGCCGCCCCTTCCATCAGGCTGCTTTTACGCAGCAGCACCAGCAACTGCATAAACAGAATTTCACGGTTGGCGACCGCAGGTGTGTCCATCTCGTCTCCGGCGTTTTCCATCTGCGCCACCAGTTGTCGCACCTGCTGCAACGCGCTCTGATTCACGCGCCAGTGTGACGGATACTGCCCATCCTGTTCCTGCGGCAAGAGCTGGTTCAGCCCTGCCAGAAACTGAAACGCGTCCGGCGAGCGATAGAGCACATTCGTCAGACACAGGTTGTCGGTGTGTTCATACAGATGCCTGTCATGATCGCGAACAAAGCAGACCGTACCGCCGCTAATGGTGTAGGGCTGCCCATTGAACACATGAATGCCGGTGCCATGTTCAACAATCACAATCTCATGAAAATCATGATGATGTTCAGGAAAAGCGGACTGAGGAAGCCGGGGTTCAATGGCCACGGGCGCTTTACCTGACGGAAAAAAATCCACGCTATGCAGTACGGTCATGATGGCTTCCTGATATGAGAAACATGTCAGAAATAGTAATTAAGGGTTACTACCCTCACCTTAAATTTTTAACGCCAAAGCGCGCAAACCCGGTCGTTTTTTCAAGAAAGGACGGGAAAGATCAGGAAATGCGGACGCCGTCACATCCGGCCAATTCACGCTGATAAACGGAAATTGTGAACGCTATCACGTTCACCTTTGCCTCCTTGCCAGCGGCCAATTTAACCTGTCAGTAACAGGAAGGTACGCCTTCCTGGGGGTTCTTAGACTGAGTGCAATGAAACTCAGAAGGACTTCACCATGACTTTTCGCCATTGTGTCGCTGTCGATCTCGGGGCATCCAGCGGGCGCGTAATGCTGGCGCGTTACGACAGTGAACAACACGCCCTGACGCTGCGTGAAATCCACCGCTTCGCGAACTGTTTGCAAAAAACAGACGGGTTCGACGCCTGGGATATCGACAGCCTGGAAAATGAAATTCGCCTTGGACTGGAGAAAGTCTGCGATGAAGGTATCCGTATTGACAGCATCGGCATTGATACCTGGGGCGTGGACTATGTGCTGCTCGACAAGCACGGCCAGCGCGTCGGTCTGCCCGTATCTTATCGCGACAACCGTACCACGGGGGTGATGCAGCAGGCGCTGGTGCAGCTCGGCAAGCATGATATCTATCGCCGCAGCGGCATTCAGTTTCTGCCGTTCAATACGCTGTATCAGCTCCGCGCGCTGGTTGAACAACAGCCTGAACTTATCCCGCAGGTGGCACATGCCCTGCTGATCCCCGACTATTTCAGTTTCCGCCTGACGGGCGAAATGAACTGGGAATACACCAACGCCACCACCACGCAGCTCGTCAATATCAACAGCGATGACTGGGACGATACCCTGCTGGACTGGACCGGCGCCAACAAAGCCTGGTTTGGCAGACCTACCCATCCGGGCAACGTGATCGGCTACTGGATCTGCCCACAGAAAAATCAGATTCCGGTGGTCGCCGTCGCCAGTCACGACACCGCCAGCGCGGTGATCGCCTCTCCGCTGGCCGATAAAAACAGCGCTTATCTCTCTTCCGGCACCTGGTCGTTGATGGGCTTCGAGAGCAGAACGCCTTACACCGATGACGCGGCGCTGGCGGCGAACATCACCAATGAAGGCGGCGCAGAAGGCCGCTACCGGGTGCTGAAAAACATCATGGGGCTCTGGCTGCTTCAGCGCGTACTGAAAGAGCGCCAGATTACCGACCTGCCCGCGCTGATCGCCGAGACCCAGTCGCTTCCGGCCTGCCGTTTCCTGATAAACCCGAATGACGATCGCTTTATCAACCCCGCCGATATGAGCGCGGAGATCCAGGCGGCCTGCCGTGAATCCGGCCAGCCGGAACCCACCCGTAACGCCGAACTGGCACGCTGCATTTTCGACAGTCTGGCGCTGCTGTATGCCGATGTGTTGCAGGAGCTGGCGAACCTGCGTGGTGAAGCCTTTAGCCAGCTGTACATCGTTGGAGGAGGTTGCCAGAACGCCCTGCTGAACCAGCTGTGCGCCGATGCCTGCGGCATTCGCGTGATGGCCGGGCCGATTGAGGCTTCCACCCTCGGCAATATCGGCATCCAGCTCATGACGCTGGACGAACTGAACAACGTTGACGACTTCCGTCAGGTGGTGAGAACCAACTACGACCTGACGACCTTTACCCCAAATCCTGACAGTGAAATTGCCCGCCACGTTGCGCAGTTTCAATCAAAACGACAGACAAAGGAGCTTTGCGCATGACCACTCAACTTGAACAAGCCTGGGAACTGGCGAAACAACGTTTTGCTGCGGTAGGTATTGATGTCGAGGAGGCGTTACGCCAGCTCGATCGTCTGCCGGTATCGATGCACTGCTGGCAGGGCGATGACGTCGCCGGATTCGAAAACCCGGAAGGATCGCTCACCGGCGGTATTCAGGCCACCGGTAACTATCCCGGTAAAGCACGTAGCGCCAGCGAGCTGCGCGCCGACCTGGAACAGGCGCTAAGCCTGATCCCGGGGCCAAAACGCCTGAACTTACACGCAATCTATCTGGAGTCTGACACGCCGGTGTCCCGCGACCAGATCAAACCGGAGCACTTCAAAAACTGGGTGGAATGGGCAAAAGCGAACCAGTTAGGGCTGGACTTCAACCCTTCCTGCTTCTCTCACCCGCTGAGCGCTGACGGCTTCACCCTGGCGCACGCGGACGACAACATTCGCCAGTTCTGGATTGACCACTGCAAGGCCAGCCGCCGCGTATCCGCGTACTTCGGTGAGCAACTGGGCACGCCGTCGGTGATGAACATCTGGATCCCGGATGGCATGAAAGACATCACCGTTGACCGCTTAGCGCCGCGCCAACGCCTGCTGGAGGCGCTGGACGAGGTGATCAGTGAAAAACTGAATCCGGCGCATCACATCGACGCCGTGGAAAGCAAACTGTTCGGTATTGGCGCGGAAAGCTATACCGTTGGCTCCAACGAGTTCTACATGGGCTACGCCACCAGCCGCCAGACCGCGCTGTGCCTCGACGCGGGCCACTTCCATCCGACCGAAGTGATTTCCGACAAGATTTCCGCCGCCATGCTGTATGTGCCGCGCCTGCTGCTGCACGTCAGCCGCCCGGTGCGCTGGGACAGCGATCACGTCGTGCTGCTGGATGATGAAACCCAGGCAATTGCCAGCGAAATCGTGCGTCATAACCTGTTTGACCGCGTGCATATCGGCCTCGATTTCTTCGATGCCTCCATCAACCGTATCGCCGCGTGGGTTATCGGCACGCGCAATATGAAGAAAGCGCTGCTGCGCGCGCTGCTGGAACCAACCGGGCAGTTGCGTCAGTTAGAAGCCAGCGGCGATTACACCGCCCGCCTGGCGCTGCTGGAAGAGCAGAAATCCCTGCCGTGGCAAGCCGTCTGGGAAATGTATTGCCAGCGTCACGACACGCCAGCCGGCAGCCAGTGGCTGGAAAGCGTCCGTGCCTATGAAAAAGAGATTCTGAGCAAACGTAGCTAACCGCGACGCCTGACTTGTAGGCCGGATAAGACGTTCCGCGTCGCCATCCGGCAATAAATGAAACACGATTGCCGGATGGCGCTGCGCTTATCCGGCCTACGTAAGACCCGATAACGTTCGGGCAATAAATGGGAACACCGAACATGCAGAACATTACCCACTCCTGGTTTGTCCAGGGAATGATCAAAGCCACCTCCGACGCCTGGCTGAAGGGCTGGGACGAACGCAACGGCGGCAACCTGACGCTGCGTCTGGATGAGGCGGATATCGCGCCGTTTACCGACGATTTCCACCAGGAGCCGCGCTATATCGCGCTGAGTCAGCCAATGCCGCTGCTGGCGAACACGCCGTTTATCGTCACCGGCTCCGGCAAATTCTTCCGCAACGTACAGCTCGATCCGGCAGCGAATTTAGGCGTGGTGAAAGTGGACAGCGACGGCGCGGGCTACCACATTCTGTGGGGGCTGAATCATGAGGCGGTTCCAACCTCCGAGCTGCCGGCCCACTTCCTCTCCCACTGCGAGCGCATTAACGCCACCGACGGCAAAGACCGCGTGATTATGCATTGCCACGCCACCAACCTGATCGCGCTGACCTACGTGCTGGAAAACAACACGCCGCTTTTCACCCGCAAACTGTGGGAAGGCAGCACCGAGTGCCTGGTGGTGTTCCCGGACGGCGTCGGCATTCTGCCGTGGATGGTGCCGGGCACCGATGAGATCGGTCAGGCCACCGCGCAGGAAATGCAGAAGCACTCGCTGGTGCTGTGGCCCTTCCACGGCGTGTTCGGCAGCGGCCCGACGCTGGATGAAACATTCGGCCTGATCGATACCGCCGAGAAGTCTGCGGAGGTGCTGGTCAAAATCTATTCGATGGGCGGTATGAAGCAAACCATCACGCGTGAAGAACTGGTAGCGCTTGGCAAACGCTTTGGCGTGACTCCGCTTGCCAGTGCATTAGCGTTGTACTGATTCTTCCCGCAATCCAATGCCGGATGGCGGCTTCGCCTTATCCGGCCTATGCCGTAGGCCCGATAAGCGCAGCGTCATCGGGCAATAGGGTAACGCGTCAATCTTAAGGAGAATATTCATGAGCTTCATGTTGGCACTTCCCAAAATTAGCCTGCATGGCGCAGGCGCAATCGGCGATATGGTTAACCTCGTCGCGAATAAGCAATGGGGTAAAGCGCTGGTCGTCACTGACGGGCAACTGGTAAAACTGGGCCTGCTGGACAGCCTGTTTGCCGCGCTTGACGCGCATCAGATGTCGTACCACCTTTTCGACGAGGTTTTCCCGAACCCCACTGAAGAACTGGTGCAAAAAGGGTATGCGGCATATCAGGACGCGCAGTGTGATTACATCATCGCCTTCGGCGGCGGCAGCCCGATCGATACCGCCAAAGCGGTCAAAATTCTGACGGCGAACCCTGGCCCCTCTACCGCCTATTCTGGCGTCGGCAAAGTCAAAAACGCGGGCATTCCGCTGGTGGCGATTAATACCACCGCCGGTACGGCAGCGGAAATGACCAGCAATGCCGTCATTATCGACTCCGCGCGCCAGGTCAAAGAGGTCATCATCGACCCGAATATCATCCCTGATATCGCGGTGGACGACGCCAGCGTTATGCTGGACATCCCGCCATCCGTCACTGCCGCCACCGGTATGGATGCGCTGACCCACGCCATTGAGGCCTATGTCTCGGTTGGCGCGCACCCGCTTACCGACGCCAACGCGCTGGAAGCCATTCGGCTGATTAACCTGTGGCTGCCGAAAGCGGTTGATGACGGCCACAACCTCGAAGCGCGTGAGCAGATGGCGTTTGGCCAGTATCTGGCGGGTATGGCGTTCAACAGCGCTGGCCTTGGTCTGGTACACGCGCTGGCGCATCAGCCGGGCGCCACGCACAACCTGCCGCACGGCGTCTGTAACGCCATCCTGCTGCCGATCATTGAGAACTTTAACCGCCCGAACGCGGTCGCGCGTTTTGCCCGCGTCGCCCAGGCGATGGGCGTCGATACTCAAGGTATGAGCATTGAGGCGGCGAGTATGGAAGCGATCAATGCAATCCGCGCATTGAGCAAACGCGTCGGCATTCCTGAAGGTTTCAGCACACTGGGCGTCACGAAAGACGATATTGAAGGCTGGCTGGACAAAGCGCTGGCAGATCCGTGTGCGCCGTGCAATCCACGCACCGCCAGCCGCGATGACGTCCGCGAGTTGTATCTGGAGGCGCTATGATCCGCAAAGCGTTTGTGATGCAGGTGAATGCCGACGCACACGAGGAGTATCAGCGTCGCCATAATCCCATCTGGCCGGAGCTGGAAAGCGTATTGAAAGCGCATGGCGCGCATCACTATGCGATTTACCTCGATAAAGAACGCAACCTGTTGTTCGCGACCGTCGAGATTGAATCGGAAGAGCGCTGGAATGCCATCGCCAGTACCGACGTGTGCCAGCGTTGGTGGAAGCATATGCGCGACGTGATGCCTGCCAACCCGGATAACAGCCCGGTGAGCGCAGAGCTGAAAGAAGTGTTTTACCTGGCGTAGGCTGTCTGAAGCCGGATGACTCAACGCCGGATGGCGACGCTAACGCGTCTTATCCGGCCTACAATTTCGCGCCATTTGCTACCTGTAGGCCGGATAAGCGTCAGCGCCATCCGGCATCATAAACCTCATCGCGCGGAATTAATTTTGCTCGGCCACCAGGATCGCCTGCGTATCCGCTTCCAGCGCTTTAAAGATGTGCTCCTGATCGGCGGGATAACAAATATAATCGCCCTCGCCTAACTCTTCCGGCGCCTCTGTCAGCCCGACAAGCGCTTTCCCCTGCGTCACAATAATATGCTCCACCGATCCCGGCGGATGTGGATGTGAAATACGATCCGCCCCCGGCTGCGTCAGCAGCAGGTAGATATCGCGCCGCGCCCCTGGCGGACAGGCAGCCAGTAAAATAGCCTGATAGTGGGCCTGTTCCGCCACCACTTTTGTCCCTTCTCCGCGACGAATCACCTGCGTTTTTTGCGCCTGCGGCTCCAGCAGACGCGCAAAGGGAATATCCAGGGCCACGCAAAGCGCCCAGAGCGTTTCCAGGCTAGGATTTCCATTGCCCGCTTCCAGTTGCGACAGGGTAGATTTCGCAATCCCCGCACGCCGGGCGATTTCCGCCAGCGACAGGCCGGTACGCTGACGTTCGCGCACCAGGCTTTTCGCGATCACGCTAATGGGCTGTGTCATTCACGACTCCGCGTTCTTTATATCGAACGAATCGTTCGACTTGTAAATCAATTCTGTTGCGTTCATTATAATGGAAATTCGTTCGATATGGCTAAAATAGTATGAAACATCACCTCTCATGTCTCAGCGGAGACACGATAAAAGCGATATTTTTAGTGTGTCTGGCCGTTGGCGTCGTCGGGATGTCCTACGGATCGCTGGCGATGGCCTACGGCTTCCCGATTTGGGTGCCGTTTGTACTCTCCATTTTTGTCCTGGCGGGGGCGTCCGAATTTATGTTTATCGGCATTGTCGCCAGCGGCGGGAACCCGCTGGCCGCCGCCGCTGCCGGTTTGCTGGTGAATGCCCGCCATATTCCATTCGGCGTAACGGTACGTGAACTGGTAGGCACCCGCGCCGCCAGCTTTCTGGGCTGCCATATCATGAATGATGAAAGCGTCGTCTTTGGTCTGTCGCAAAAAACACGGCAACAGCGCAAAGCCGCCTACTGGCTGTGCGGCGCGGGCGTCGCAATTTTTTGGCCACTGGGCGCACTGCTTGGCGCGATGGTCGGCAAACTGCTCCCGGCACCGGAAACCATCGGTCTGGACGCGGTATTTCCCGCCATTTTATTGGCGTTAGTGATCCCGGCGTTCAGGAATCGCACCACGCTAATCCGCGCCTGTAGCGGCGCCGGGCTGTCGCTTGCCGCCGTCCCCTTCGCACCGGTCGGGTTGCCGGTACTGCTCTCTCTGCTTGGCTTACTGACGAGGAAAAAATAATGGGCAACATGACGCTGTTTATCGTCGGTATTGCTGTGTTATCGGCAGGCACCTATCTGATGCGTCTTGGCGGAGCAAAGCTCGGCAACCGGCTGGCGCTCTCCGAACGTTCTCAGGCGCTATTGTCGGATGCGGCAACGGTATTGCTGTTTTCAGTGGCGCTGGCAACCACGTTTTATGAAGGCGAACATTTTGCCGGAATGGCGCGGGTACTGGGCGTCGCGTTCGCTGTTTTCCTGGCGTGGCGCAAAATGCCGCTGATTGTGGTGATTATCGCTGCGGCGGTGGTGACAGCGCTGCTAAGGCTGGCGGGTATGCACTAAATATGAGGCATTTATCGGAATAGTAAAACAGTAAACGCAGAAACGAAAAAAGCGCCCTGAAGGCGCTCTTTCGACAGTTTTGAATCACTTATTTCAGCAGTTCAGCGGTCATATGCACGCGGTTACCGGAGTATGCGGAAGTGATTTTGTAATCACTGGCGCCAGCCTGCTGAGCCTGAGCGGCGATTTTTGCTTCTGCGCTTTCCAGAGTAGAGCCCGTCGCGGTAACAGACTGAGCGGCGAAAGAACCGAAAGAAGTAGCGAGAGCGATAACTGCGACAAAAGTTTTGATGCTTTTCATGATATAAACCCTTTAACTTAGTTGTTTGAGTAAGGCACCGTGCCTTGATGTGATAAATAATAGGCCGGTATTCGAACAACTAAAAGCGGAAGGATTTGCTATTCTTTTTCAAATTTACTGAATAAAACTCTACCTGTCATCAAACGCCGTGGATGCGTATAAATTGTCGCCTTGCCCGGCTTGCAAAAACCCACCAGCGTCAGGTTACAGCGCTCAGCCACGTCAACCGCTAACGTGGTGGCAGCGGAGACGGCAAACAGGATTTCAACGCCGCACATCGCCGATTTCTGCACCATTTCATAGCTGGCGCGACTGGAGACCAGCACCGCGCCCTGCTGCCAGCTTTCGCCTTCCGTCGCCCGGTGCCCCAGCAGTTTATCCAGCGCGACATGGCGACCGACATCTTCATGCCCGCCCGCTAATTCACCGGACGGCATCGCCCACGCCGCCGCATGAGTACAGCCGGTAAGCTGACCAACCGGTTGAAAATCAGACAGATGCTTCAGCGCGCGATCAAGATTCGCCAGGCTAAAGGTTTGGGTAAACGGGAGCGGCGTAATGGGTTTGCCGATGTCATTCAGCTGCTCCACGCCGCAAACGCCGCAGCCGGTACGCCCGGCCAGGGCGCGACGACGTTCTTTCAGCCCCATAAAACGGCGGCTGGAAAGCTCAATCTGCACTTCAAGGCCGTTGCAGGAAGGAACGACGTCCATGCCATAAATATCCTGCGGACATTCAATAATGCCTTCCGACAGTGAAAAACCGATCGCGAATTGTTCCAGATCTTTCGGCGTGGTCATCATCACCACATGGGAAATGCCGTTATAGACCAGCGCGACAGGAACTTCCGTCGCCAGCATATCCGGTTTTGATTGCGTCAGGCACCCGCGCGTCCAGACGGCATGAGAAACAGCGCCCTCCGGGGATGAATTTTGATGGTCAGACAAAGCAGCTTCCTGGTATGGACTCACGATAAGAGAGATTACGTTCAGGCAGGATGAGAGCGCCTTTGCGCATTTAACTGCGGTTATTGTCCTCCATTATTTTTGTGAGGTCAAAACCGGGGCAAAACCGCCCCGGTCGGCAGGATGAGAACGCTAGTTAGCCGCGAGAGCGTCAAACGACACGGTGTAGGTTTCTTCCAGATCCTGCGTATTGCTGGTCTGGAAAGCTTTATCGGCAAGATAAGTGGTGATCATCAGTGTTGCAACCCACTGTTTTCCTGCCACTTCCTGGCCGTTTACCGCAGCAGCGGACATATCCGGCAACAGCGTCATTTCCGCAGCGCCACCCGATACCTGCGCCGCGCCCCGGGGAACCGAAGCCAACTGAACGGGAGCGTTATCGACTCTGGCATTTTTCATTTTAATCGACATCGCGCCGTTGTCAGAAAACCGCCAGGCCTGCCCCTGCCGGGCGGGGCCATCCACAAAGAGCCGAATTTTATGTTCATCAGTACAGATGACGGAGACCTGTAACTCCCGGGTGACGGAGGCATAACCGTGATACATATTCCCGGCGTATTCGGTGCTCCCCTCCCTCATATCCTCCCTGCGGAACCGCCCATAGTCGACCTGTTTTGTCGAAGATAAAATCTGACAGTCGCCTTCTTCCGCCAGTGCGGATGGCACATTCCCACACAAGAAACCCGCCAGTAATACAGGCATAAAAACGCTAAGGTGTTTCATGGAGCCAGCTCCCTGTTTCATTAGAGACATTTCCCTTTTATCTCCTCGTAGAATTTCTGCGGATCGGCTTCCGGCAGGGTGTAGTTCAGTTTGCATCGTCCACCGTCCACCTTCGCATACAGCTGATGGCTTGCTGAGATATCATTCAGGAAGATCAAACCGTCCTCTGGCGCGGAAGTGATGTATTCCCCGGCGTCGTTGACAATGGAGACGCCTTTCGGCAACGGAGTACCGTCTGCACGCATGACAGAGAGCAGCACGCGCCGCTGACTCAGCGTGGTGAATTGCCATTTCGCGACCGCCCCGTGCGATGCTTTAATCGCCGTCCGGCCATTATTGACGTCAAGATTGCCCGGAAGACTTTGGGTATTAAGTTCCAGCGTACTTTCATGGAACGGCGTCAATGACGGGACGACGGCCTGGCCCCATTTATCGGTCCAGACGGGCCCGCGCGACGTCACGATTTCGATACCGGCAACAGGCTTGTCCAGTTGGGTAATGGCATACGTGTCCGCGACCGGATACGGTGAGAAGGTCACGCCATCGTCATGCGCCACAATGCCGCCACTCAATGCGGCAGAGTAGTTCGTATTGCTGTCGTTATCGCCGCCAGCCGCCACGGACAGCGTGGTATAGTGAAGATTGCTGTTGAGCGAGCTATCCCAGTCGGTAACACTTTCGTCCTGATCGCGAGACACGCCGACCGTGTATTGGTTGTCGTCATTCAGCGACCCCATCGCCCGCGTGCCATAAGAGCTTCTTCCTTCACTCTCGCGATACCACGAGTTCGTTGAAACACCGGTACGGCCTAACGGAACAGAAACGTTCACGTAGAACATATCGCGATCGCTCTCATCCCCACGACTGATATCCGATTCCCAGTTCACGCTGACGCTGAAATATTTATAGGTTTGCGACCAGGAAGAGATAATGCGGCGGCTATTATAGTCGCTGTCCCAGGCCTCATTACGGTAGTAGCCGAGTGAAAAACGCCCCAGAAGCGTATCCGACCAACTGACCGCGACGTTCGTATCGTATTTCGTTGGGGAGTAATCATCGTCGTCGCTATACAGTTCCTGCATTTCGCGATAGTCCGCCGTGCCGTAGCTGCCGCCCAGCGAAATCCCCATCCCCCAGGGCAAGGAATACCCAAGATCCAGCGTGGTTTTGTGCCCATCAGTCTGGCTACGGTTATCGATCGACCCAAGAAACCCGAGCGAGGCATATAAATTCTGTACGGGAACGGTATCCACATTGGCAGAGAAACCGTAATAGTGGTTATCCGCCATCACCATTCCGGCCATGAGATTCATACGATTATTCACTGACCAGCCATCAGACGCCGACACAATCCAGGGCTGCTCAAAATTCGTGTCCATATCTTCCGCACGCCCCACGGCCAGAGAAAAGCCCGGCGCCCTGCCGACATGGTTGCTACGAAACGTGCTCGCCGATACGGTAAAATGGCTCTCGCTTCCATCGGTCTCCGTCACCGTGACATTCAGGTCGGTGTTGAGGTTGGCAATGGGTACATCGGTTAAGGTAAAGGGGCCAGCGGGAACAAGCGTTGAATAGATGATCTGCCCACCCTGGCGAATATCCACGCGCGCCTGAGAATATCTGGCGATCCCCGTCACCTCGACGCCGCTCCCCTCGTTCGGTAACAGGGTATTATCCGGCATGACTTGCACACCGTAGACCGATGGAATACTAAAGCGGCTGTTGGCAATGTTGATTTGCCCGCCCTGCACCATCACGCCATAGTCGGCGAAAGTGCGTTGCGCGTAGGTATAATACGAGTCGGTCTCTAATTCCTGGTCGCTGCCGTCGCTGACGAATTGCGTGCTGCGCACAATCCAGTCACCCGCATTAAAACCAAGTTCAAACGTTGACTGAAAGCGGTCTGAATTATCGCCGTCATATTTATAATGCGTGCCAAACATGGAGTAATTCAGCATTGCGGCATGACCACCGCGAACGTCCGCGACCTGTCGGTTATTATCTGGATCAATCGCTTCCTGCGGAACAACCAGCGACATTTCTTCTGTTTCAGGCGTAGCGCTAACGGTTGCCGTAGACCAGTATTGATGGATCAGCGGGCAGGTTTCTCTTTTTATTTTCGTGATGAGTCCTGCGCTTTCCAGAAATGCTTTATCAATACAGGGCTGCCCTTCCTCATTAAACTTAACCGACATGACACTGTGTTTCTTGCCATTAATAATAACGGTCACATTATGGACACCAGGAGTGAACCGGGACGCTAAGGAATAATAATCAGCAATCACAGGATCGAGACCATTAGATTCTAATGCATCAGTATCAAATACCGCTCTCGCCAACTCCATCGTTCCAGTAGAGGTCGGCATTATTTCCGCCCGTATACTGAAAGCGATTGCCGTCAGACAAAACACAATAATTCCTTTTTTAGCGGAACCGCGAATCATAACCACTCCATGTGTTTTACAATAAACTGAGATTAATTATTTTATTTCTGCAACAAAACTCTTCGCCTTATAGCCATAGCGCGTAGCAGGATACATTTCGATATTTTTATCCAGTGCGGATAATGTGGTCGAGGCATGGGCACTTATTGTTTCACCCGGCAGAATATAAGCCTTTGGTAAATCAGCGTGCGCGCCTGATGGCAATAATTTTACTTTCTGCTCCAGACGGATAACATAAGGCGTTTTATTTTCCACGCTGAGTTTTCCGCCGCGCATATGCCACTGGAGATCTTTCCACGGCTCCATATTCACGTCTAAACCCGAAGGATGAATAATGACGGGAAGGTTTTGGCTAAAGACCACTTTAACTTTGTTTTTATCCCGTTGCGGGATGGTCGTAAAAATAACGCGCTTCAAATGCTCAACTTTTAACGGCTCCGCGCTATTTTTAAGAACGAATCGCACACGTTGCGTCTTACCGGCATCAACACGCGTAACGGGTTGCGTGACAATCAGACCAGGCTGAGGATCGTCTGGAAGATTGACGATTTTGGTATACAAGAGCTGGGCATCAGCATCGGTGTTTTTAACATCCATACTGCCGCCTTGCTCTTCTTCATTAATCAGCAGCAGCGACGTGTCGGGCACCATCCCGGCAGCCAGACAGTTAAATGACGCCAATAAACAGGCGCAGATTAATGTTTTCTTGAAGGAAAGCATAATATTAGTCCATTAATATTCATAACTGCTCCCCATAGTAATATGGGGAGCATCTACGATACGTGCAGTGTAATTACAGATATACCAGCTCTACGGTGGTTAAGCCGTCAAGCGTCGCTTCATCGGTAATTTGCAGATCGTCTGTCGGGTTGATAATCGCGGACACACCGACGTTAAAGTTGACTTTTGTTTGCGGTTCTGGCGCATCAGCCGAGCTTTTACCAAAGCTGTAAACCTCGCTGTTATTATTTATAATCTGCATATAGCTGTTGCCTGCTTTTGTTCCCCAGGTAGTGCCGTCATTTGCTGAGAAATAGGCAATCAGATTATCGCCATTGCCGTTAGTCAGCGTTCCTGAATCAATCTGAATACCCAGCGCATATGCCCCAATTTTCTGGCTACCGTACAGCCCCAGGCCAAAAAGATAATTAGCAGAAGAAATGAAATCAGTCGATGCGAAATTAATGGCATAACCGGTGGTCGGTACAGAAGCGCTATGCATATCAGTAAAAGAAACGCCGACACGCGTATCTTCTTCACAGGTAATGGCGACTGGCACGGTTTTAATGTCAGGCAGTGCGGTTGGCGCAGTTGAATTTAATGACGCCACTTTGATGGTGCCAAAATCAGCGATACCGCCGCCGCTTGGGAATGACGGAATACAGGAAGCAGGAACAATTTTCCCTGATACTTTAATATCAACGCTCGGTGCCGCCATAACGGAAGAAGCCGTCAGCGCCAGCACAGACACCATCAGGCTTTTTTTAAAAAAAACATTCATTTTTATTTCCTTATAAAAGAAGCCACTTTATATAATGATGACCTCTGCATATTTCAAAAAATTGACATGACACCAACATACAATATTGGTTGGCGAAATTTATCATTTGTCAAAAAACCATACAATCGAAAGATTATTTTTAAGAATTTATTCCAGGAAAATCCTCAAAGGAAATCCTTATATACATTCACCAGACATATATAAAGATTCATATAAAAGATTAAATCCCGTTATTGTATAAATAATAAATATTATCTACCGCCAGAAAAGTCGATCCATCCAGAACTACCGATAAAGAATGCTGATACCTCATCTCTTTTCGAACAACAACACAATTATTTAACATAGTGATGATTACGCAGCGAAATTTATTAACTCCAAAGTATTAGTTCCTGCTTTTTCGGTTGCAAAGATCGTCAGTCATTATGCATCAATGTGATAAACATCACATTTTCATGTTGCCATCATGAAAACTCATTCACTTTTATTTAACCGCAACAGAACACACCTACCAACATTATGGTATCCTGAGTTATATCCCTCCCGGAACTGAGGGAATGCGCAAATTCTTCCCTTTGCGGCCGGTTTCATGGTGGTCCGCAAAGTAAAACTACATAGCAATGTCGAAACAAGGAGCAAACCATGCAGGTCAGCAGAAGGCAGTTCTTTAAGATCTGCGCTGGCGGTATGGCAGGCACCACGGCGGCGGCACTGGGTTTCGCACCCAGCGTAGCGCTAGCGGAAACACGGCAATATAAATTGCTGCGCACCCGCGAAACCCGTAACACCTGCACTTACTGTTCCGTTGGTTGTGGGCTGTTAATGTACAGCCTCGGCGACGGTGCAAAAAACGCCAAAGCATCTATCTTCCACATCGAGGGCGATCCGGATCATCCGGTCAGCCGTGGCGCGCTTTGCCCGAAAGGGGCCGGTCTGGTGGACTTCATTCACTCCGAAAGCCGCCTGAAATACCCGGAATACCGCGCGCCAGGTTCAGATAAATGGCAGCAAATCAGTTGGGATGAGGCATTCGACCGCATCGCTAAACTGATGAAAGAAGACCGCGACGCCAACTACGTTGCGCAGAACGCCGAAGGCGTGACCGTTAACCGCTGGCTCTCCACCGGGATGCTGTGCGCTTCCGCATCCAGTAACGAAACCGGCTATTTAACGCAAAAATTCTCCCGCGCGCTCGGTATGCTCGCGGTCGACAACCAGGCGCGTGTCTGACACGGACCAACGGTAGCAAGTCTTGCTCCAACATTTGGTCGCGGTGCGATGACCAACCACTGGGTCGACATGAAGAACGCCAACCTCATCGTGGTGATGGGCGGTAACGCCGCTGAAGCCCACCCGGTAGGGTTCCGTTGGGCGATGGAAGCTAAAATTCACAACGGCGCGAAGCTGATTGTGATTGATCCTCGCTTCACGCGTACGGCGTCGGTGGCCGATTTCTATGCCCCTATCCGTTCCGGTACTGACATTGCCTTCCTGTCAGGCGTACTGCTGTACCTGCTGAACAACGAAAAATACAACCGCGAATACACCGAAGCCTATACCAACGCCAGCCTGATCGTGCGTGAAGATTTTGGCTTCGAAGATGGCCTGTTTACGGGCTATGACGCGGATAAACGCAAGTACGACAAAACCAGTTGGGCCTACGAACTGGATGAAAATGGCTTCGCTAAACGCGATACCACGCTGCAACATCCTCGCTGCGTGTGGAACCTGCTCAAGCAGCACGTTTCCCGCTATACGCCGGAGGTAGTGGAAAATATCTGCGGCACGCCGAAAGCCGATTTCCTGAAAGTATGCGAATACATTGCGGAAACCAGCGTCAAAGATAAAACCGCGTCGTTCCTGTATGCCCTCGGCTGGACGCAGCACTCCATCGGCGCGCAAAACATCCGCACGATGGCGATGATCCAACTGTTGCTCGGCAACATGGGGATGGCTGGCGGCGGCGTCAACGCGCTGCGCGGTCACTCCAACATTCAGGGGCTGACTGACTTAGGGTTGCTGTCGCAAAGCCTGACGGGTTACATGACGCTGCCCAGCGAAAAACAGACCGACCTGCAAACCTACCTTGCCGCCAACACGCCAAAACCGCTGCTGGAAGGTCAGGTCAACTACTGGAGCAACTACCCGAAATTCTTCGTTTCTATGATGAAAGCCTTCTTTGGCGATAACGCAACGAAGGAAAACGACTGGGGCTTCGACTGGTTGCCGAAGTGGGACAAAGGGTACGACGTCCTGCAATACTTCGAGATGATGAACGAAGGCAAGGTCAATGGCTATCTCTGCCAGGGCTTTAACCCGGTCGCCTCATTCCCGAACAAAAACAAAGTGGTTGCGTCACTCTCTAAACTGAAGTTCCTGGTGACTATCGACCCGCTCAATACCGAAACGTCCACCTTCTGGCAAAACCACGGTGAGTCGAACGATGTTGATCCGTCGAAAATCCAGACCGAAGTGTTCCGTCTGCCGTCAACCTGCTTTGCCGAAGAGAACGGCTCTATCGTCAACTCCGGCCGCTGGCTGCAATGGCACTGGAAAGGCGCGGACGCCCCCGGCGACGCCGTAACCGACGGCGAGATCCTGGCCGGTATCTTCTTACGCCTGCGTAAGATGTACGCCGAGCAAGGCGGCGCGAACCCGGAACAGGTGCTGAATATGACCTGGAACTACTCCACGCCGCATGAACCGTCTTCGGAAGAAGTGGCGATGGAAAGTAACGGTAAGGCGCTGGCCGATCTTATCGACCCGGCAACGGGGGCGGTGATCGTGAAGAAAGGCCAACAGCTCAGCTCGTTCGCCCAGCTACGTGACGATGGCACCACGTCCAGCGGATGCTGGATTTTCGCCGGTAGCTGGACGCCGGAAGGCAACCAGATGGCGCGCCGCGATAACTCCGATCCGTCAGGCCTCGGCAATACGCTGGGGTGGGCATGGGCATGGCCGCTGAACCGCCGCATTCTGTATAACCGCGCCTCCGCAGACCCACAGGGCAACCCGTGGGATCCGAAGCGCCAAATCCTGAAATGGGATGGCGCGAAATGGGGCGGGATGGATATCCCGGACTACAGCGCCGCTGCGCCGGGTAGCAACGTCGGGCCGTTCATCATGCAGCCGGAAGGGATGGGTCGCCTGTTCGCGCTCGACAAGATGGCGGAAGGGCCGTTCCCGGAACACTACGAGCCGTTTGAAACGCCGCTGGGGACGAACCCGCTGCACCCGAACGTTATCTCCAACCCTGCCGCCCGTATCTTTAAAGGCGACGCAGAGGCGTTGGGTAAAGCCGATAAGTTCCCTTACGTCGGAACAACTTACCGTCTGACCGAGCACTTCCACTACTGGACCAAACACGCGCTGCTTAACGCTATCGCGCAGCCGGAACAGTTTGTGGAGATCGGCGAGAAGCTGGCGAACAAGCTCGGTATCGCACATGGCGATACCGTAAAAGTCTCCTCCAACCGTGGCTATATCAAAGCTAAGGCGGTAGTGACCAAGCGCATTCGCACGCTGAAAGCAGACGGCAAGGATATCGATACCATCGGTATTCCTATTCATTGGGGCTACGAAGGGGTGGCGAAAAAAGGCTTTATCGCCAATACGCTCACACCATTCGTCGGTGATGCGAACACGCAGACACCGGAGTTCAAGTCCTTCCTGGTGAATGTGGAAAAGGTGTAACGGAGACGACCTATGGCTTATCAATCGCAAGACATCGTTCGTCGTTCCGCGACTAACGGTTTCACTCCCGCGCCACAGGCGCGGGATCACCAGCAAGAGGTGGCGAAGCTTATCGACGTCACCACCTGTATTGGCTGTAAAGCCTGTCAGGTGGCCTGTTCGGAATGGAACGATATTCGTGATGAAGTGGGCAGCAACATCGGGGTGTACGACAACCCGGCTGATCTGACCGCAAAATCCTGGACGGTGATGCGCTTCTCGGAAGTGGAGCAAGACGACAAACTGGAATGGCTTATCCGTAAGGATGGCTGTATGCACTGCGCCGATCCGGGCTGCCTGAAGGCATGTCCGGCAGAAGGGGCTATCATTCAGTATGCCAACGGCATTGTCGACTTCCAGTCTGAACAGTGTATCGGCTGCGGCTACTGCATCGCCGGCTGTCCGTTCGATGTGCCACGCCTCAACCCGGACGACAACCGCGTTTATAAATGTACGCTGTGCGTTGACCGCGTGGTGGTGGGGCAAGAACCGGCCTGCGTGAAGACTTGCCCGACTGGCGCTATCCACTTTGGTTCCAAAGAGGCGATGAAAACGCTGGCAGGCGAACGTGTGGCTGAGCTGAAAACCCGTGGTTACGACAATGCAGGTCTGTACGATCCGGCGGGCGTCGGCGGTACTCACGTCATGTACGTGCTGCACCATGCCGACAAACCGAATCTGTACCACGGTCTGCCGGAAAACCCGGAAATCAGCGCGACGGTGAAATTCTGGAAAGGCATCTGGAAACCTCTCGCAGCGGTCGGCTTTGCTGCGACCTTTGCGGCCAGCATCTTCCACTATGTCGGTGTCGGCCCGAACCGTGCAGATGAGGAAGAAGACAATCTGCATGAAGAGAAAGACGAGGTGCGCAAATGAAACGACGTGACACCATCGTGCGCTATACGGCGCCGGAACGCATCAACCACTGGGTAACCGCCTTCTGTTTCGTACTGGCGGCGGTGAGCGGACTGGGCTTTTTGTTCCCGTCCTTCAACTGGCTGATGCATATCATGGGCACCCCACAGCTGGCGCGCATTGTGCACCCGTTCGTGGGCGTGATCATGTTCGCCTCATTCATCATCATGTTTTTCCGTTACTGGCACCACAATCTAATCAATCGGGATGATATCTTTTGGGCGAAGAATATTCGTAAGATCGTCGTCAACGAGGAAGTCGGCGACACCGGACGTTATAACTTCGGCCAGAAATGCGTATTCTGGGCGGCGATTATTTTCCTGGTCCTGTTGCTGGTCAGTGGAGTGATCATCTGGCGTCCGTATTTTGCGCCTGCTTTCTCAATCCCGGTGATCCGATTCGCGTTAATGCTGCATTCATTTGCCGCAGTAGCGTTAATTGTGGTTATCATGGTGCACATTTACGCCGCCCTCTGGGTGAAAGGCACCATTACCGCGATGGTGGAGGGATGGGTAACCCGGTCATGGGCGAAGAAACATCACCCGCGCTGGTACCGTGAAGTCCGCCAGAAACAGGAAAAGTCATCTGAATGAGTATTCGCATAATCCCGCAAGATGAGCTGGAGAAGAGCGAGAAACGTACGGCGGATATGATTCCGCCGTTATTGTTCCCCCGGCTCAAAAATTTGTATAACCGCCGCGCCGAGCGTCTGCGCGAGCTGGCCGAAAACAACCCGCTGGGCGATTACCTGCGCTTTGCCGCGCTGATCGCACATGCCCAGGAAGTGGTGCTGTACGACCATCCGCTGGAGATGGATCTAACCGCGCGCATCAAAGAAGCGAACGCGCAGGGCAAACCGCCGCTGGACATTCACGTTTTACCGCGCGATAAGCACTGGCAGAAACTGCTGCATTCGCTGATTGCTGAGCTGAAACCGGAGATGAGCGGCCCCGCGCTGGCGGTAATCGAAAATCTGGAGAAGGCTTCGGAACAGGAACTGGAGCAAATGGCGAGCGCGCTGTTTGAATCCGATTTTGCCTCCGTCAGCAGTGATAAGGCCCCGTTTATCTGGGCGGCGCTGTCGCTCTATTGGGCGCAAATGGCCAGCCTGATCCCCGGTAAAGCCCGTGCGGAGTACGGCGAACAGCGTCAGTATTGCCCGGTATGCGGCTCAATGCCGGTTTCCAGCATGGTGCAAATCGGCACCACGCAGGGTCTGCGTTACCTGCACTGCAACCTGTGCGAAACCGAGTGGCATGTGGTGCGCGTCAAATGCAGCAACTGCGAGCAGAGTCGCGATCTGCACTACTGGTCGCTGGATAACGAACAGGCGTCGATTAAAGCAGAAAGCTGTGGTGACTGCGGTACTTACCTGAAAATTCTGTATCAGGAAAAAGACCCGAAAGTGGAAGCCGTCGCCGACGATCTCGCCTCACTGGTGCTCGACGCGCGCATGGAGCAAGAGGGCTTTGCCCGCAGCTCCATCAACCCGTTCCTGTTCCCGGGCGAAGGGGAGTAATTCTGACGTCAGGTCGGGTGGTGCGTGCCGCCCGGCTTATAAATGATAAGGCGTAATGACTCCCGGAATCCCCGCGAAGTCCTTTGTATTGCGCGTCACGAGCGCAAAACGATGAATGTGCGCTGTAGCCAGAATAACCGCATCCGGCAACTTCATCCCGTATTCCTGCCTGAGACTGACACTTCTTTCGGCAATATCCTGTGAAACGCCGATAACGTTAAAAGCGCTCAATGCTATACGTGTGCGGGATTCCTGATGGTACTTTTTTGCCCCTACCATCACTTCCATCCAGGTAATGAGACTAATGGCATTCTGGGGTGAGTAAGCTTCGAGAGCCTTCTTCGCTTCATCACGCCCGCTAAATAAATCAATGAGAATATTGGTGTCAAACAACACCGGACCTTTAATCATTGCCACTCCTCGCGGAGCTTCCTTTCGTATTCAACGCCATCTTCTTCGCAACCTTGCCAGAGCCCCAGCGCATCGGAAATAGTGGTTTCGGCTTGTCCCTGCCTTTCCAGGTATTGTTCAACTGCTTCGCGTAATAGCTCTGCTCGCGGAAGATTACGCTGTTGTTTGAGGTCATCAAGCCGCTTGATAACTTCATCTGATAAATCAAGTAATATTCTGCCCATTTCCATCCCAGCCATCATACTCATATATACCTCCAGTATATCATTGGCGATTAATTTTCAAACAACATACACCGATGAAAGACCAGAAAAAAGACTCTATGAGCGCGATTTTTGCTTTTACGAGCCGCTTTCCAGAATTGCAACCTCGTCAGCACTCCCCGTTTCTTTTCGCTAAAAACCAGGTTATAACGCTGTATATCCATACAGATTAAGGGAGTAAAAATGGCACTGGAAAGCGGTATTGCACAGCTGGTTGAGGCGTTTATCGCTGCGGGTCGCCCCTCTTCACGGGCGCAAAATATCGAATAAAGGGGGATGACCCCCTTTATCCTACTCTTCCTCGTTGCCGCCCTCTTCATAAGGGCCAAACGGTTTTGCCGGCAATACGATATAAATACCTTCAAAAACTGCGCCTGACGTCTCGTCGCCAAACAACTCCACTTGCAGTTGCACGCGTGCTTTACGGCCTCGCGCCAGCCTGTCCAGATCGCCGCTCAACGACCCCAGATCGGCGATTGCGCTGGGTTTGCCGCTGATGGGTCTGCTGTAGCGAATATGCGCATCGGCGAGAATAATCGTACCGCCCAGATGACGCTCGCGCAGCATGAGCCAGATCAGCCCCCAGCCGGTAAGCGTTGCCAGTGAAAACAAACTCCCGGCAAACAACGTGTGGTGCGGATTCTGATTGCCCGTTTCAGGCATGGTCGTAATAAATTTCTGACCAGTGTACTGCTGAATGCGCACCCCCATTTTTTCACTTAACGGGATGTGCTCATACCAGGCCTGCTGAAGCTGCCCACACCAGTCGCCACGGTGCAGAATGTCATCCAGCGTCGCGACCGGTTTAATCATCAGAAAATGGCGAACCGGCGTGGTTTGCGGGGTCGTGATTTCCCCTTGATTCACAAAGCCAAGTTTGGCGAAGAACGCTACCGCATCTTCACGGGCGCTACAGGTGACGCGTTTTACCCCTTCCTGGCGCGCCACGGACTCCAGGGTCATCGCCATCAACGTTCCCAGCCCTTTATCCTGAACAGACGGTTCAACGGCCATGAAACGAATAGAGGCTTCGTTATCCGCATTGATATACAAACGCCCTACCGCAACCAGGTTCCCCTCTTCATCCACCACCATTTGATGATGCGCCATCGCATCCCAGGCATCGCGTTCGGAGCCTTTCGGCTGGTGGAGCGGTTTGCGCAGCATTTCCCAGCGAAACTGGTAGTAACGCGCTAATTCTTCTTCTGTTTGCGGTACTCGAAGGTGATACATAGCTGTACTCTCTCTTGTTACCCGCGGCCACGCCGGAAGCTGGCTCATACCTGTAGCCAGAACGTTACGGGGCCATCATTGACCAGCGAGACCTGCATATCGGCAGCGAAACGTCCGGTTTGCGTGTTCATTTCCTGTTGGCGGCAGCGCTCAACAAAGTATTCATACAGCGCTTCAGCGCGATCCGGCGCGGCGCCTCTTGAGAAGCCCGGTCGCATACCGCGTTCAGTATCGGCGGCCAGCGTAAATTGCGACACCACCAGCACGCTTCCCCCCGCCTGTTGCACGTTGAGATTCATTTTGCCTTCGGCATCGCTAAAAATTCGATAACCGAGCACGCGCTCGCACAGGCGATTCGCTTTCTGTTCGTCATCATCCCTTTCGACACCTAATAACACTAAAAGTCCCTGGCCGATTTCACCCGTCACCTCGCCCTCCACGGTGACGCTGGCACGGGTTACGCGCTGAATTAATGCAATCATGATTGGTCTGCTTCTTCTTGTTCTGCGGCTTGTTTGAGTTTGCGGTATTCCCCGAGAGTGACAGTTATTTCGGCACCAAGCAAGACGATACACCATGTCCAGTACACCCAGACAAACAAAATGGGGATAACCGCCAGCACGCCGTAAATCAACTGATATGACGGGAACATGGTGATATAAAGCGCGAATCCTTTCTTTCCTGCTTCGAACAGTACCGCTGCGACAAAAGCGCCGACGACGGCATCGCGGTTTGGTACGCGCGTGGTCGGCACAATGCTGTACAGCAGCCAGAACGAAATCCAGGAGAGAATCAGAGGGAATACCCTCAGGACGTTATCGATAACCGTGTTGAGCTCGCTGGCCCAGCGCAGAGAAAGCAGATAGGAGCTGATCGCCAGGCTGGCGCCCGCCAGCAGTGGCCCCAGGGTCAGAATCATCCAGTAAACGGCGAAAGAATACACTTTTGGACGCGTGCGTTTGCTACGCCAGATGGTGTTCAGGGCGCTGTCGATGGCATACATCAGCAACAGCGCCGTGACGATCAGTCCACAAGCGCCTACCGCCGTCATTTTGTTGGAATTTGCGACGAACTGCTCAATATAACGCTGAATAACATCTCCCGTCGCCGGGATGAAGTTAGCAAAAATAAAATGGCGTAACTGGAGGCTGACATCGGAAAACATGGGAAAGGCGGCGAAAAGCGCAAAAACGACGGCGATCAACGGCACTAACGAAAGCAACGAGACATAGGCCAGGTTCCCCGCCAGGGTGGTCATATTGTCCTCGTCAATGCGCTGCCACAACAGTTTAAGCCAGGCTCTGACTGGACGCGTATGATGCCTGGCTTTTTGATGCACGTTTTTTAGCATAACAACTTCGCGAAATAGTCCGGGATGGTCGTTTTATCCGTCACCAGAATACTGGTGATCCCCAACTGGTTAGCCCCTTCTATATTATCGGCGTTATCGTCAAAAAAGACCGTATCGGCGGCGGAAAAACCTTCTGTCTGCAAAACATGCTGGTAAATCCGCACCTCAGGTTTACGCATGCCCAATTCCTGGGACAGATAAATATGATCGGCAGCCTGGCGAACTTCAGGGTATTCATCCGGCCAGAAGGTCGTATGCAGACGGTTGGTATTAGACAATACGACGACACGATGCCCCTGCTCGCGAAGCTTATGCATGATGTCGATAACCTCGGGCCGTAATGCGACAAATACCGCCTGCCAGCCGTGGGAAAATTGCTCATAGCTCAGCGGCAACGCCATCTCATGGCACAGCGCTTCTGCGAAGGCTTCATCAGTGATCTCCCCCCGCTCATGCTGATGAAACGCCTCTCCCATCGTAAAACTTTGCTTCAACGAAGCCAGCGGGACACGGCTCAGGTCACTCCATGCACCTAACACGCGGTTGAAGTCGATATCGACAATCACATTACCTAAATCAAAGATATAGAGCATGATCCTCTCCTTGCAAGCCGTGGATGAATAACTGTAGCGGGAAAGCAGGAGTTTGACTATGCGCCGGACAGGGAAAAAATCGACTAACGCAACCGGAAAAAAGGCGATGCATTGCATCGCCTTAACACTTTTCGCCGGATGGCGGCTATGCCTTATCCGGCCTACAAAATAGCCCGTAGGCCCGGTAAGCGGTAGCGCCACCGGGCGCCTGCCGGATGCCTTATCCGGCCTACAAAATAGTCCGTAGGCCCGGTAAACGGTAGCGCCACCGGGCGACCTGCCGGATGGCGGCTTTGCCTTATCCGGCCTACAAAACAGTCCGTAGGCCCGGTAAGCTATCCGCCGTTATGGTTCAGAAGCTGTATTTCACCCCCAACATCGCTGCGGTATCACTGTAACTGTTGTCGCCTACCTGCTGAGCTACGTTCCCCCACACCTGCAAACGCGGGTTAATTTGCCCTTCCACACCAACTTTCAGCTCACCAATATTTTTGGTGCCGCTGATTTCATCCCGGATCGCCCCCATCTGGACGCTCTGGTTGTGGGTATTGTGGAGCCAGTTTGCTTCAACAAACGGCTGAAACTCACGGTCTTTGCCGTCATCAATGGCGTTATGGCCTTTCAGGTATGCGCGCACACCGAGTCGGGTCATCAGGTTGCCGTCAGTTTTGTCTTTCACCTGGGTGCCGTTGCTTTCACGGTGCGAGTCGGCCTGCACGTCCATCCAGATCACCTGGGCTTTTGGCTGGAGCCAGTAACTCGTACGCTCGCTTTCGCCTATCAGGAAGGTGTATCCCCCTTCGATAGATGCCGTGATACCGTCAGATTTGTATTTTTCACTGGCAAGATGGTCACCCTGCACGGTGTTATCAAACCAGTTATAGAGCACCCAGCTATCCAGATACGTACCGGTTTTATCCGCTTCATTCGCATACCACGTCGCATACAACCCCGCACTGTAGCCGTTCACATGACCGCGTGAAGCGTAGCCATTATGGGTGTTATGCGTTTTACTTTTCTGATTGGCGTAACCCGCCATCACCCCCAGATGCCAGCGGTCGAGACCATCGCTGCTCCACTGCGCCAGGTCGCCGCCAATCTGCAATACATAGCGATTAGCCTGCGTTTTCAGCTGCTTGCTGCCATCAGTAAAGCGCATATGACCACCTACGTTACGCATCCACATGCTGGTCACTTTCTGCTCGCCCGTTAATATGTCGGTGTACTGGGTTTCACCCAGGCGATCGTGCAGACGGGTGATAAACAGCGTATTAGCGGCATAGTTGTTCGCCAGATAGCTACCAAACTCCGGGCGGTATTGATGTTCACCAGGTTCAGGCGCTGGCGGCAGCGGCGGCTCTGGTGGCGCAGGGGGCTCAACAGGATCGACCGGCCCTGGCGGCGTTGGTGGTTCCACGGGATCAACCGGCCCTGGTGGTGCTGGCGGGTCCACCGGGTCAACCGGTCCCGGCGGTGTTGGTGGATCGACCGGGTCCGGGTTTTCTGGTTCCGGTTCCGGCTCAGGTTCTGGTTCTGGTTCTGGCTCCACCGGGCTTAGCTGGCTGGTGAGATACCAGTTACTGGCATTTTTCACCACGTCATAGTCATAGCCGCCCGCCACAATACGTCCGGCTTTGGTGAACGTTCCGTCGGAAACGCCCTCAACGTCCACAATCTCAATACCGTTAAGGGTCAGATCGCCCACACCGCCGATGTTATTGATGCCTACATTGGTATTGCCGGAGGTATCCCCTTTGACGATCAGTTTATCGGTAAAAGAATCATCGCCTTCAAGCACGGTGTTCAACACCAGTAACGCATCTGTGCCGGTGTAGTTGCCCATCACGGTCAGGGTTTTAAAGGTACTTTCGTCATCGCGGGACACGCCATCTGCGCTATAACGCAATGTGGCCTGGTTCAGCGTCAGAGTAGAGACCACAGAGTTCCCGGTCATCGTCCATTCGCTGTTTGCACCGTTCATGTTGAGATTTATTGTGGCACGAAGCGATGTTGTATTTTCCAATTGTGATGAGTTGGCTATACCGACAAACTGGCTGCCATCATCCATTGTAAGGTCAATAATGCCACTCGAACGCGCATACAAATTGCCCTCAATATCATAGATACCAGAGCTTGCGGTATCCGTTGCGGCATCCCAGGAGCGGATTAAACCTTTACTTTGGTAGGCATACATCGCATAGGCATTATTGCCTGTCACTTTAATGGTTGTATTCCCACCCAGATTTACTCTGGAAAAGTCACTGTTGGCGTAAGCATAGATACCATTCGCCCCGTTCCCGGTTGTCGTGATATCAGTGTTATTAAGGTTAATCTCACCTTTTCGTCCCGCATAAACCCCATGAGCATTCGAACCAGAAGTGGTGATTTTTGCAGTCCCATTGATCGTGACATCCGCAACGCCTGCCGCGCTACCAAATAAATCTCCAGGATCTTTACCAGCATAAATACCATAGCCAGAATTTGCACCACCATTACCTCGGGTTACAACATCAGCATTCCCATGAATAATAATAGAAGATTTCGCACTCGTATTTACTCTGGAGATATTTGCGCGTAGTCCCATGCCGTCAGAAGCATCGACAGAAACATTACCGCTGACTTCAACAATTGAGTAAGCGCTGTTAAGTTCGCGTCCCAGATTAATCCCATCAGAACTGGTTCCGGTCGTGGTAATCTTGATATTTTCCGCTTCCAGCCTCCCCCCTGCGTTTTTGGAGTGAATACCGTCAGCTTCAGATCCCGTGGTGTTAATTACCAGGTCTTTAAATTTGTACCCCGTTGAATCAAGATAGACTCCCCACCCCTGAAGCGGTGTGGTTATACCATTCTGGCTGGTATTAATTAATACTTCATCAAACGTGGTGTAATCACGAGAACCACCATTCAGAGGATTACCAAAATAATAGATCGTCGTATCATCGCAGAAAAATTGCGTACTGGAGGATTGGCTACATCCTGCTGCCAGAACGTGTCCACTCAACCCGCTCAACGCCAGCGCACTGGCGATACAGAGCGCAAGCTTTGCCGGGATCGGCGTTTTTTGAATAAGACGAGAAGATTTCATGAGAGCCACCTTTTCCGTAAGGCTTTTTTATTCGGATAAAAGCATCAAAGACGCGTGCATAAGATATTTATAAAAGGCGAAATCCATCCGCTCATCTTTAAATAATTAAAGAGTCAGAGTTCAAAGGCGTAATGAATTGTCACCTTAGCAGAATAAATACAAGTATTCATTTAATCTGTCAATGTACGGCAGGGGCTCATGAGATAACAGTAAATAAAATGCACCTTATTTATTGGCATTATTCTTAATAACTATTTTTATAAAATAAAAGCATCTCCGGCAGGGAAATAAACGCCTTATAAAACAACAGCTATCAGGGTAACAATAAGCAGGCGGTTTTTATTTTAAGATTTTTATATCACCACCAAGATGATTATATATTTGACAAAAAGGTGAAAAAGAACCGTCTAAAAAGACGGTTCTTTTTATAACCCCTTCAGACTGACGTTGCATCATCCTGGCCTGGGCTAACCTGGACAATCTCAACCTGCTGTGACTGAAGCAGGTTATGCAATGCCGGGCCAGGGTACTCATCAGTAAACAGCGCCGTTACCTGCGACACGTTGCCAATCTCTACCGCTGCGGAAGCATGGTATTTCGTATGATCGGCAGCAAGGAGAATATGCCGGGAATGAGCCATCATGGTTTTCACCACACTGGCTTCATTGACGTCAAACTCCAGCAACGCGCCATCGCTTTCTATCGCGCCGACGCTGGTGACAAGATAGTCCGCACGAAACCCCGCCACAAACGCCGTCGCAGAAGGGCCGATAATGCCGCTGTTATGCGGGCGAAGCGTTCCGCCAGGCACCATCACTTCAAAACGCGGATTATTGTACAGAATATGCGCCACACGCAGGCTGTTAGTGATAATTCGCAGATGATTGTGGTTTAACAGCGCCCGTGCTACCTGTTCAACGGTCGTACCAATGGTGATAAAGACCGTGGAGCCGTCTGGAATATAGTCCGCCACCGCTTCCGCGATGGCTTTTTTCTCTTCCGTCCAGGAGACTTCTCGCTGCTCAAAGGCGGTATTCACAACGCTGGAAGCCCGTCCCGCGCCACCGTGATGACGCGTAATCAATCCCTGATCGCTCAGTTTGCGGATATCGCGACGCACGGTCTGCGTGGACACATCCAGCAGGCCAGCCAGTTCGTCAATATTCATGTAACCGCGCTCGCCAATCAGCGCCAGCAACTGATCATGCCGTGGGTTACCGGTCAGTTCAGTAAGACTCATGCAAATTCCTCGAAAAACCATTGCCTTACATTTTATACAAAAAGTGACAGAAAAGATCGGGTTTGATCACAGTCAGGGATTCCGGCACGCCCGCCAGGTCGGGTGCATTTCAGTGCGGCCACGCCGCTGGCAAACCTGACGGCCTCTTCGACCGGCGCTCCACCCGCCAGGCTAAAGGCGAGCGCACCGTGAAAAACATCCCCCGCGCCGGTGGTGTCGACCACCTCTACCGGGAATCCGGGTTGATGCCGAAAGACATTATCGTCTAACCAGTCGCATCCTTCACCGCCGCGCGTGACATAGACATGTCCATTTGTGAGCATTTGTGATTTTTTTAACGCGCTTACGGTATCCTGTATTCCCGTCAGGCGCGCCAGACCCGGTTCAGAGAAGGCGGCATGATCGCTTAACGCCACCAGCTCGCTGATGTCCTGTGGCGTCACATCGCCATCCAGAACCGTCATGACTCCGGCCCGGCGCGCCAGCGTGAACGCCCGTTTCGCCCCTTCATGCCAGCGAACATCCGCCAGCACCACATCCCATTGAGAAAAGTCGATCTCATTAAGCCAGTCAGCGTCATGCAATAAATCCGGGCTGGGATAATTGACGATAATCCGCTCCCCTTTCGCATCGACGATGACCGCAGACTGTGAGGACTTCGCCCCCGCGTAACGCCGGGTATAGCGGGTATTTACCCCCAGGGATTCCAGCTCCGCCAGCAGGCTGTTTCCGGTGTCGTCATCTCCCACACGCCCAATAAAGTCCACCTGCGCCCCCAGTTTCGCCGCAGCCACTGCGGCAGTTGCAGCAGGCCCGCCGCCCACTTCCGTATAACGTTTCGCCACATATTTACCTCCTTCAGTCGGTAAACCTTCAACGTAATAGATGCGATCCATCACGGTGATACCCACACAAGCAACACGAATCATGGTCATTCCTTAAGCATTTCGGGATGCGATTATTTTAATTTCGCAAAATGTTTAAAAAGTGACGGCTGTCAATTTTTTGACCATAAATTACAAATACGATCAAAAACAGACAAAATCAGCGTCACGCAAGTGACAAAAAATGACATTCACGTTTCAGGAGAACGATATGGCAGTGATTGCATTTGTCGGATTAGGCCAGATGGGTTCGCCCATGGCGAGTAATTTGCTCAAGCAGGGCCATCAGCTCAGCGTCTTTGATGTGAACCCCGACGCCATACAGACCCTGGTGGAAAAAGGCGCTCGTCCGGCCAGCAGCCCGGCGCAGGCGGCGAAAGAGGCCGAGTTTGTCATCACAATGCTGCCTAATGGCGATCTCGTTCGCAGCGTGTTATTCGGCGATCAAGGCGTTTGCGAAGGCTTGTCGCAGGACGCGCTGGTGATCGATATGTCCACCATCCATCCGCTACAGACGGACAAACTTATCGCAGATATGCGCGCCAGAGGGTTCAGCATGATGGATGTCCCGGTCGGTCGAACGTCCGATCACGCCATTGCGGGGACGTTGCTATTACTGGCAGGCGGCAGCGCAGAACAGGTGGAGCGCGCAACGCCGGTACTGATGGCGATGGGCAATGAATTGATTAACGCTGGCGGCCCCGGCATGGGGATTCGCGTAAAGCTTATCAATAACTATATGAGCATCGCGCTGAATGCGCTTTCTGCCGAAGCCGCCGCGTTATGCGAAGCGCTGGGCCTCTCCTTCGACGTCGCGTTAAAAGTGATGAGCGGAACCCCGGCAGGCAAAGGCCACTTCACCACCTCCTGGCCCAACAAAGTGCTGAAAGGCGACCTTTCTCCCTCCTTCATGATCGATCTGGCGCACAAAGACCTGGGGATTGCGCTGGATGTTGCCAACCAACTGCATGTGCCGATGCCGCTCGGCGCCGCATCCCGTGAAGTTTATAACCAGGCTCGCGCCGCCGGTCGTGGCCGGGAAGACTGGACAGCCATTCTCGAACAGGTGCGTAACAGCGCCGGATTACCGAACAAATTCAAAATGTAACGACTGAATAAAGGAAAACTGAATGAACAACTACACCATCAAAGACATTACGCGCGCATCCGGCGGCTTTGCCATGCTGGCGGTCGATCAGCGTGAAGCGATGCGCTTAATGTTTGCAGCTGCTGGTGCGAAGTCTCCTGTTGCCGACAGCGTGCTGACGGATTTCAAAGTGAATGCCGCAAAAGCGCTGTCTCCTTATGCCTCCGCCATTCTGATTGACCAACAGTTCTGTTACCGCCAGGTGGTGGAGCAAAACGCGATTGCGAAAAACTGCGCCATGATCGTCGCCGCCGATGCGTTCATTCCCGGCAATGGCATTCCTGTCGATAGCGTCGTCATTGATAAAAAAATCAATCCACAAGCGATAAAGCAAGACGGCGGTAAAGCGCTAAAACTGCTGGTGCTCTGGCGCAGCGATGAAGACGCCCAACAGCGTCTTGATATGGTCAAAGAATTTAATGAGATGTGCCACAGCAATGGTCTGGTGAGCATTATCGAACCGGTTGTGCGCCCACCTCGCCGTGGCGATAAGTTCGACCGCGAACAGGCCATCATTGATGCCGCAAAAGAGTTGGGCGACAGCGGCGCGGATCTCTACAAAGTTGAAATGCCGCTGTACGGCAAAGGCGCGCAGCACGACCTTCTCGCCGCGTCACAGCGCCTGAACGAGCATATCAATATGCCGTGGGTCATCCTCTCCTCCGGTATTGAGGAAAAATTGTTCCCTCGGGCGGTCAGAGTCGCAATGACCGCAGGCGCATCCGGTTTTCTGGCGGGTCGCGCCGTCTGGTCATCGGTGATTGGCCTGCCGGATACCGAACTGATGCTGCGTGATATTTCTGTGCCTAAGTTGCAGCGTTTGGGTGAGATCGTCGACGAAATGATGGCCCGCCGTCGTTAATGTGAGGATGAAAGCATGAAATGGTTTAACACGTTGAGCCACAACCGCTGGCTGGAGCAAGAAACCGATCGCATTTTTGACTTTGGGAAAAAATCCGCAGTACCTACCGGTTTCGGCTGGCTGGGAAATCAGGGACAGATCAGAGCGGAGATGGGTACGCACCTGTGGATTACCGCCCGTATGCTGCACGTTTATTCCGTTGCCGCATCGATGGGCCGTCCGGGCGCATATCAGTTAGTCGAGCATGGTATTAACGCGCTGAACGGCGCGTTACGCGATCGGCGCTACGGCGGCTGGTATGCCTGTGTAAACGATGAAGGCGTGATGGACGCCTCCAAACAGGGATATCAGCATTTCTTCGTCTTGCTAGGGGCGGCAAGCGCCGTCACCACGGGCCATCCACAGGCCAGAAAACTGCTGGATGACGCGATCGAGGTCATCGAAAAATACTTCTGGAGCGAAGAGGAGCAGATGTGCCTGGAGTCCTGGGACGAAGCCTTCAGCCAGACCGAAGATTACCGTGGCGGCAACGCCAACATGCATGCCGTAGAGGCTTTTTTGATCGTGTACGACGTGACCCACGATCGTAAATGGCTCGACCGCGCGCTGCGCATCGCCTCCGTCATTATTCACGATGTGGCCCGCAACGGCGACTACCGCGTCAACGAGCACTTCGATGCGCAGTGGAACCCCATCCGCGATTACAACAAAGATAACCCTGCCCACCGTTTCCGCGCTTACGGCGGCACGCCGGGGCATTGGATCGAGTGGGGTCGCCTGATGCTGCACCTGCATGCGGCCCTGGAAGCGCGTTTTGAAACTCCGCCCGCCTGGCTGCTGGAAGATGCCAAAGGGTTATTCCACGCCACCCTTCGCGACGCCTGGGCGCCCGATGGCGCAGACGGCTTCGTCTACTCCGTGGACTGGGACGGCAAACCGATTGTACGTGAAAGAGTACGCTGGCCGATTGTGGAAGCAATGGGCACCGCTTACGCCCTGTATACCCTCACCGGCGATAGCCAATACGAAGCCTGGTATCAGAAGTGGTGGGATTACTGCATCACTTATCTGATGGACTACGAGAACGGTTCGTGGTGGCAGGAGCTGGATACCAATAACCAGGTGACCACCAAAGTGTGGGACGGCAAGCAGGATATTTACCACCTGCTGCATTGCCTGGTGATCCCGCGCCTGCCGCTGGCGCCGGGGCTGGCACCCGCCGTTGCTGCGGGCCTGCTGGATAGCAACGCGAAATAACAATATGACATGCCGGATGGCGACGTTAAGGCGTCTTATCCGGCCGACGAGCGCCATGCTAACCGTAGGCAAGAGCGCTGCCGTCCGGCAACATTGAGGATAGAAAACTTATGCATACCCTACACAATATCACCCTGACAACAACCGATGACGGCTTCACCCTGAGCTGGCAAGATCGTCTGTTGCTATCCCACAGCGCAGAAAATCCCTGCCTGTGGATCGGCGCCGGCGTCGCCGATATCGACATGTTTCGCGGTAATTTCAGCATAAAAGATAAGCTGAATGAGAAAATCGCGCTGACTGACGCAACGATAAGCCAGTCCCCGGATGGCTGGTTGATCCATTTCAATCGCGGCGATGCCATCAGCGCGGCGTTACACATCGCCACCGATGAGGCGGGCCGCCTGACGCTGAAACTGCAAAACAGCGCTCTTACCCATAACCGCATCTGGTTACGCCTGGCCGCCCAGCCAGAAGATCACATCTATGGCTGCGGCGAACAATTCTCTTATTTCGATTTACGCGGCAAGCCTTTCCCGCTCTGGACCAGCGAACAAGGCGTCGGGCGCAACAAAAACAGCTATGTCACCTGGCAGGCGGACTGCAAAGAAAACGCGGGCGGGGATTACTACTGGACCTTTTTCCCACAGCCCACTTTTGTCAGCACGCAAAAGTACTACTGCCACGTCGATAACAGCTGCTACATGAATTTCGACTTTAGCGCGCCGGAATACCATGAGCTGGCGCTATGGGAAGACAACGCCACCCTGCGTTTTGAATGCGCCGACAGCTACATCGCCCTGCTGGAAAAATTGACGGCGCTGTTAGGCCGCCAGCCGGTGTTGCCGGACTGGGTTTACGACGGCGTGACGCTCGGCATTCAGGGCGGCACCGACGTCTGCCAGCAGAAGCTGGACACCATGCGCAACGCAGGCGTGAAGGTGAATGGCATCTGGGCGCAGGACTGGTCCGGCATCCGCATGACCTCTTTCGGCAAACGCGTGATGTGGAACTGGAAGTGGAACAGCGACAACTATCCGCAGCTGGATACCCGTATCAAGCAGTGGCAAGAAGAAGGCGTGCAGTTCCTCTCCTACATCAATCCTTACGTCGCCAGCGATAAAGATCTTTGCGCCGAAGCGGCCAGACACGGTTATCTGGCAAAAGACGCTGCGGGCGATGACTATCTGGTTGAGTTCGGAGAGTTTTATGGCGGCGTCGTGGATTTGACCAATCCTGAAGCCTATGACTGGTTCAAGAATGTCATCAAGAAAAACATGATTGAGCTGGGTTGCGGCGGCTGGATGGCGGATTTCGGGGAATACCTGCCAACCGACACTTACCTGCATAACGGCGTCAGCGCGGAAATTATGCATAACGCCTGGCCGGCGCTGTGGGCGAAATGTAACTACGAAGCGCTACAAGAGACCGGCAAGCTGGGCGAGATCCTGTTCTTTATGCGTGCGGGTTATACCGGCAGCCAGAAGTACTCCACCATGATGTGGGCGGGCGATCAGAACGTCGACTGGAGTCTGGACGACGGTCTCGCCTCCGTGGTGCCTGCCGCATTGTCGCTGGCGATGACGGGTCACGGTCTGCATCACAGCGATATTGGCGGTTATACCACCCTGTTCGACATGAAGCGCAGCAAAGAGCTGCTGCTGCGCTGGTGTGACTTCAGCGCCTTCACCCCGATGATGCGTACCCACGAAGGGAACCGCCCCGGCGATAACTGGCAGTTTGATGGCGACGCGGAAACTATCGCCCACTTTGCCCGTATGACAACCGTTTTTACCACCCTGAAACCGTATCTCAAACAGGCGGTGGCGCAGAACGCCAGAACCGGTCTGCCGGTCATGCGCCCGCTGTTCCTGCACTACGAGGACGATGCGCAGACCTACACCCTGAAATACCAGTATCTGCTGGGTCGCGACCTGCTGGTTGCGCCGGTCCACGAACAAGGACGCCGCGACTGGACGCTATATCTGCCTGAGGATAACTGGATCAACGCGTGGACGGGCGAAACGCTTCGCGGCGGCGAGATTACCGTGGACGCGCCGCTCGGCAAGCCTCCGGTCTTTTACCGTGCAGAGAGCGAGTGGGCATCTCTGTTTGCCTCTTTACGCACTATCTAATACGGCTCGCCCGTGGGGAAACTCACGGGCATATGGAGAAAAATAATGAGTCAAACGTCATCAAATCCGGCGACCCTACGCTTGCCGTTTAAAGAAAAACTTGCCTATGGGATGGGTGATTTAGGCTCCAATATCCTGCTGGATATTGGTACGCTTTATTTACTTAAGTTTTATACCGATGTGCTGGGTCTACCGGGCACGTATGGCGGTATTATTTTCCTGATCGCCAAATTCTTTACCGCCTTCACCGATATGGGGACCGGGATTATGCTCGACTCGCGACGTAAAATCGGCCCGAAAGGCAAGTTCCGCCCGTTCGTGCTCTATGCCGCGTTTCCTGTGACCCTGCTGGCCATCGCCAACTTTGTCGGCACGCCGTTTGAAATCACCGGTAAGACGGTGATGGCGACGGTGCTGTTTATGCTGTACGGCCTGTTCTTCAGCATGATGAACTGTTCGTATGGCGCGATGGTGCCCGCCATTACCAAAAACCCGGATGAGCGCGCCTCGCTTGCCGCCTGGCGTCAGGGCGGCGCCACGCTCGGCCTGCTGCTGTGCACCGTCGGTTTTGTTCCGGTGATGAATCTGATCGAAGGGAACGCACAGCTAAGCTATATTTTCGCCGCCACGCTGTTCTCACTGTTTGGCCTGCTGTTTATGTGGCTCTGCTACGCAGGCGTCAAAGAGCGTTATGTGGAGGTAAAACCGGTTGAAGCGACCGAAAAACCGGGGCTGCTCCAGTCGTTTCGCGCCATTGCCGGGAACCGTCCGCTGTTCATTTTATGTATCGCGAATCTCTGCACCCTGGGCGCTTTCAACGTTAAGCTGGCGATCCAGGTGTATTACACCCAGTACGTACTGAATGACCCGATCCTCCTCTCCTGGATGGGCTTTTTCAGCATGGGCTGCATTTTCATCGGCGTCTTTTTAATGCCCGGCGCGGTAAGACGCTTCGGCAAGAAAAAGGTCTACATCGGCGGCCTGCTGGTTTGGGTTATCGGCGATCTTCTCAACTACTTCTTTGGCGGCGGCTCGGTCAGTTTTGTCGCGTTTTCCTGCCTGGCATTTTTCGGTTCAGCATTTGTGAACAGCCTGAACTGGGCGCTGGTCTCCGACACGGTGGAATACGGTGAATGGCGCACCGGCGTGCGTTCAGAAGGAACGGTATACACCGGTTTTACCTTCTTCCGTAAGGTGTCTCAGGCGCTGGCGGGCTTCTTCCCCGGCTGGATGCTGACCCAAATCGGCTACGTGCCCAATGTGGTGCAATCAGCAGGCACTGTCGAAGGTTTGCGGCAGCTGATCTTTATTTATCCGTGCGCGCTGGCGGTGATAACCATCATCGCAATGGGATGTTTCTACAACCTCAACGAGAAGATGTATGTCCGCATCGTTGAAGAGATAGAAGCCCGTAAACAAACGGCTTAACAACGATAATAAAGGCGCCCTTCGGGGCGTTATTGAGGAGCGATTATGTCTGACCATGATCCGCTGACGCTAAAACTGAGCCTACGGGAAAAATATGCCTATGGCATGGGTGACTTCGGCTCAAATTTGATGCTGTGTATCGGTACGCTGTATCTGCTTAAGTTTTATACCGATGAACTGGGGATGCCCGCATATTACGGTGGGATTATCTTTCTGGTGGCGAAATTCTTTACCGCGTTCACCGATATGTTGACGGGAGTGCTGCTGGATTCCCGTCGTCATATTGGCGCTAAAGGTAAGTTTCGCCCTTTCATTCTGTATGCATCATTTCCTGTCGCGCTGGTTGCCAGCGCGCAGTTTCTCGCCACCGATTTTACACTGACGGTCAAAACAGCGCTGGCAACCGTACTGTTCATGCTGTTTGGCCTGTTTTACAGCCTGATGAATTGCTCATACGGGGCGATGGTGCCCGCTATCACCAGAAACCCGCATGAGCGCGCCCAACTCGCAGCATGGCGTCAGGGCGGCGCAACGCTCGGTCTGTTGCTGTGTACCGTTGGCTTTATGCCGATTCAGGCGCTCTTTACCCAGTCATCTTCTCTGGGTTATCTGGTAGCCGCGCTGATTTTCTCCGTTTGCGGCCTGTTCAGTATGTGGTGGTGTTTCAGCGGGGTGAAAGAACGGTATATCGATATCGTTCCGGCCCACCATAAGCCCAGCATTCTTAAATCCTTCTGTGCGATTTTCCGCAATCCGCCGCTGCTGGTGCTCTGCGTGGCCAACTTATGTACGCTGGCCGCGTTTAACATCAAACTGGCGATTCAGGTCTATTACACCCAGTACGTGCTGAACGACATCCATTTGCTGTCATGGATGGGATTTTTCAGTATGGGGTGCATTCTGGTCGGCGTACTGCTGGTGCCCGTAACCGTAAAAAGGTTTGGGAAAAAGCAGGTCTATCTCGGCGGTCTGACGCTGTGGGCTATCGGCGATGTGCTGAACTTTCTCTGGGGCGGAACCTCTTTCCTGTTCGTGATCTTCTCCTGCATGGCGTTTTTCGGCACCGCGTTCGTTAACAGCCTGAACTGGGCGCTGGTTCCTGATACGGTCGATTACGGCGAATGGAAAACAGGCATTCGTGCGGAAGGGTCGGTCTATACCGGTTATACCTTCTCACGAAAAATTTCTGCGGCGCTGGCGGGTTTCTTGCCCGGCATTATGCTGACGCAAATTGGCTACGTGCCGAACATAGCGCAAAGCGCGGAGACGTTACTTGGCCTGCGTCAGCTGATATTTCTCTGGCCATGCGGCCTGGCGATTATCGCCGCTCTCACAATGGGCTTTTTTTATAAGCTCAATGAAAAACGTTTTGCTTTTATTATTGAGGAAATTAGCCAACGAAAGAAACAATCGATACAAACCGGCGTTGTAAGCCATTAAAAAACCTCTGTTCTAATTAAATAAAATAATTGCCGCTCTATCCATTTCGATGGATAGCGGCTCCCTACGCTTAAAAAATGGATTTACTATGAAAACGTTGAACACAATAATGCTGTTATCCTCTGTTATCTCCACTTCTGTTTTTGCGGGCGCTTATGTGGAAAACCGCGAAGCCTATAATCTGGCATCCGATCAAATGGAATTCATGCTGCGCGTTGGCTACAACTCCGATATGGGGGCTGGAATTATGTTGACCAACACCTATACGCTACAGCGTGATGATGAATTAAAGCATGGTTATAATGAAATTGAGGGTTGGTATCCGTTATTTAAACCGACGGACCGGTTAACCATTCAACCCGGTGGTCTGATAAACGATAAAAGCATCGGTTCTGGCGGCGCTGTTTATCTGGACGTCAATTATAAATTCACGCCGTGGTTTAACCTGACGGTTCGTAACCGTTACAACCATAATAACTACAGTTCTACTGATTTAAATGGTGAATTAGATAATAACGATAGCTATGAAATCGGCAACTACTGGAATTTCATCATTACTGATAAATTTTCTTATACCTTTGAGCCACACTATTTTTATAATGTGAATGATTTTAACAGCAGCAACGGAACCAAACACCACTGGGAAATTACCAATACTTTCAGATACCGGATTAACCAGAACTGGCTGCCGTACTTAGAGTTACGTTGGTTGGATCGCAATGTGGAGCCCTACCATCGAGAGCAAAACCAGATTCGTGTCGGGGTAAAATATTTCTTCTGATTTTAATTATGCGATCTTCAACTGAAAGATCGCATTTTTAATTTTTATGAAAACATTTAAATTATAATAATAATTTATTTTCATTAATATATAGAAAACATTTAATAATACACATCCTATATAAATAATGTAATAACTTCTTTTTTATACCTTACATAATTCAAGTAGCAGGACGGTAGCGACACAGCTACGTCGCCACCTTGATGTAATGCGAAATACATTGGTATATATTAACAATAAAGGAGTTATTATAATGTCATGGAATAAACATTCCGCAGTAACCTTTGCACGCCAGCATGCACACCAACAAAGTACTCATTTTTGTGCCCGTGCCGTTGCAGCCGCGATACGAGCTGGCGGTATTCAGATTGAGGGAGCCAATGCCATGAATTTTGATCGTTCACTTGAGCGTGCCGGATTCAGGCAAGTTTATGGTGAACCGATGGAAGGAGATGTCGCAGTGATAAGCGCATTACCTGGCCCGCATCAATATGGTCATACCTGTATTTACGATGGGATGGGAACATGGTATTCCGATTTCATTCAACGCAGTATGTACCCTGGCCCACATTACAGGGAGCTACATCCTGCTTTTAAACTTTACAGGCACAATTAATATGAAAGAATTATTGAAATTATTGATATTACTTTCCATCAGTTTCGCAACATTTGGCGCAATTGATGATAAAACCCCCATATCTCGGGCGCTTGAATTCAATAAATGGTATATTAATCAGATAAATAAAGATATTTATCCTATCAGCGTCGGTCATGAAATTGATAACTTTGTTACGTCAGACACGATGAAAAAGCTGCGTCATGCGCAAGATCCTAAATACGCGGACGATGAATTTTATGACGCTGACTTCTTTATCAAGGCGCAATACATCGGCGATGACTGGCCAACCAACGTAACCGTAGTTTCATCCGATTATGATCCGGTTTGTGTGAATGTATATGTGTCATTTGGCAAAAAACGCGATCACATTGTCGTTGATTGTATGGTCCGGGAGGGAGGGAGGTGGAGAGTTCAGTCAGTCGTCGGACATGAGATTTACCACAATAGCAGCTTACAGTAATAAATCGAGAGTCAAAAAAAGCCGCTGAAATCAGCGGCTTTTTGTTGCCGGATGGCGGCTAACGCCTTATCCGGCCTACGAATCGGAGTTATCAGGCCGATTTTGTAGGCCCGATAAGCGAAGCGCCATCGGGCATTTCACGGTAAGCCCGTATTACTCTTCTTTCGCGCCGCGCATTGCACGACGACGATCGTTTTCCGTCAGGTGACGTTTACGAATACGGATAGAGGTTGGAGTCACTTCTACCAGTTCGTCGTCATCGATGAACTCCAGAGCCTGCTCCAGGGTCATCTTGATCGGCGGAACCAGAACCGTTGCTTCGTCAGTACCAGACGCACGCATGTTGGTCAGTTTCTTACCGGTCAGGCAGTTTACGGTCAGGTCGTTAGAACGGCTGTGAATACCGATGATCTGGCCTTCGTAAACTTCCGCGCCGTGACCCAGGAACAGCTTACCGCGATCCTGCAAACCGAACAGTGCGAACGCAACCGCTTTACCCTGACCGTTGGAGATCAGTACGCCGTTCTGACGCTGGCCCACTTCGCCCGGACGGATATCGTCGTAGTGGCTGAAGGTGGAGTACAGCAGACCCGTACCGGAGGTCATGGTCATGAACTCTGAACGGAAACCGATCAGACCTCGGCTTGGGATCACGTAGTCGAGACGTACGCGGCCTTTGCCATCTGGATTCATGTTTTTCAGGTCGCCTTTACGCTCGCCCAGCGCCTGCATCACAGAACCCTGGTGCTGCTCTTCGACGTCCAGCGTGACGTTTTCGTACGGCTCCTGTTTACGGCCGTCAATTTCGCGGAAGATAACTTTCGGACGGGAAACCGCCATCTCGAAACCTTCACGACGCATGTTTTCAATCAGAACGGACAGGTGCAGTTCACCACGACCGGATACACGGAACGCGTCCGCATCTTCGGTTTCTTCAACGCGCAGCGCAACGTTGTGTACCAGTTCTTTGTTCAGACGCTCAAGGATCTGACGAGAGGTCACGTATTTACCTTCTTTACCGCAGAACGGAGAGGTGTTTACGCAGAAGAACATAGAAACGGTCGGCTCATCAACAGACAGCGCTGGCAGCGCTTCAACATTCTGCGGATCGCAGATGGTGTCGGAGATGTTCAGCTCGCCCAGACCGGTGATTGCAATGATATCGCCCGCTTCCGCCAGGTCGCTATCAATACGTTCCAGACCCAGGTGAGTCAGCACTTTGCCCACTTTACCGTTACGGGTTTTGCCTTCGCTATCGATGATAGTGATCTGCTGGTTCGGCTTCACTTTACCGCGCTTGATACGACCAATGCCGATAACGCCAACATAGTTGTTGTAGTCCAGCTGAGAGATCTGCATCTGGAGCGGGCCGTCCAGGTCAACGTCCGGTGCCGGTACGTGGTCAACGATCGCCTGATACAGCGGGGTCATGTCTTCCGCCATATCTTCGTGATCCAGACCTGCGATACCGTTCAGCGCCGAAGCGTAGATGATCGGGAAGTCCAGCTGTTCGTCGGTCGCGTCGAGGTTAACGAACAGGTCGAATACCTGGTCTACAACCCAGTCAGGGCGCGCGCCAGGACGGTCAACTTTGTTGATAACAACAATCGGCTTCAGGCCATGAGCAAAGGCTTTTTTGGTCACGAAGCGCGTCTGCGGCATCGGGCCGTCAAATGCGTCAACCACCAGCAGCACGGAGTCTACCATGGACATTACACGTTCAACTTCACCACCGAAGTCGGCGTGTCCTGGGGTATCAACGATGTTGATACGGTAATCATTCCATTTGATAGCAGTGTTTTTAGCGAGGATGGTAATCCCACGCTCTTTCTCCAAATCGTTGGAGTCCATCACACGCTCTTGAGTTTCGGCACGCGCATCAAACGTACCGGATTGCTGTAGCAGCTTATCGACCAGGGTAGTTTTACCGTGGTCAACGTGCGCGATGATGGCGATGTTACGCAAATTTTCGATCACAACTTTGCCTCAGGCATTAGAAATAGCGCGTTATTGTACACGGATTAATCGCACTACAAAACAGGATCACAGAGATCCTCCGCAAACAAGTATTGCAGAGTTTCTTTGTGATCGCTTTCACGGAGCGTTAAAAGGGTCACTCACTGTCCATTGCACCAACATGGTGCTTAATGTTCACATTAAAGCACTATATTGGTGCAACATATCCACTATGGTGCGGCCCTTTTGCACGATGGTGCGCATGATAACGCCTTTTAGGGGCAATTTAAAAGTTGGCACAGATTTCGCTTTGTATTTTTTACGGCGACACGGCCAATTTTTGCAGAATTGAAGACTTCGTTACCACGACGACAATGACCAATCCGGGAGAGTTAAGTATGTCCGCTGAACACGTTTTGACGATGCTGAATGAGCATGAAGTGAAGTTTGTTGATTTGCGCTTCACCGATACCAAAGGTAAAGAACAGCACGTCACGATTCCTGCTCATCAGGTGAATGCCGAATTCTTTGAAGAAGGCAAAATGTTTGACGGCTCCTCGATCGGTGGCTGGAAAGGTATCAACGAATCCGACATGGTTCTGATGCCGGACGCATCCACTGCGGTCATTGACCCGTTCTACGCTGATTCTACGCTGATTATTCGTTGCGACATCCTGGAGCCAGGCACCCTGCAAGGCTACGATCGCGACCCGCGTTCCATCGCCAAGCGCGCGGAAGAGTACCTGCGCTCTACCGGCATCGCAGACACCGTTCTGTTCGGGCCAGAGCCAGAGTTCTTCCTGTTTGACGATATCCGCTTCGGTTCTTCTATCTCCGGTTCCCACGTCGCTATCGACGATATCGAAGGCGCATGGAACTCCTCCACCCAGTACGAAGGTGGCAACAAAGGTCACCGTCCGGCAGTAAAAGGCGGTTACTTCCCGGTTCCGCCGGTAGACTCTTCTCAGGACATCCGTTCTGAAATGTGTTCCGTTATGGAGCAGATGGGTCTGGTTGTAGAAGCTCACCACCACGAAGTGGCAACCGCAGGTCAGAACGAAGTGGCAACCCGCTTCAACACCATGACCAAAAAAGCGGACGAAATTCAGATCTACAAATACGTTGTGCACAACGTCGCTCACCGTTTCGGTAAAACTGCGACCTTTATGCCAAAACCGATGTTCGGCGATAACGGTTCCGGTATGCACTGCCACATGTCCTTGTCCAAAAACGGGACTAACCTGTTCTCCGGCGACAAATATGCGGGTCTGTCTGAGCAGGCGCTGTACTACATCGGCGGCGTAATCAAACACGCAAAAGCGATCAACGCCCTGGCGAACCCGACCACCAACTCCTACAAACGTCTGGTTCCGGGTTATGAAGCACCGGTCATGCTGGCCTACTCCGCCCGTAACCGTTCTGCCTCTATCCGTATTCCGGTTGTGGCCTCTCCGAAAGCGCGTCGTATCGAAGTGCGCTTCCCGGACCCGGCTGCAAACCCGTACCTGTGCTTTGCCGCTCTGCTGATGGCGGGTCTTGACGGTATTAAGAACAAGATCCACCCAGGCGAAGCGATGGACAAAAACCTGTATGACCTGCCGCCGGAAGAAGCGAAAGAGATCCCACAGGTTGCAGGCTCTCTGGAAGAAGCGCTCAACGAGCTGGATATTGACCGTGAATTCCTGAAAGCAGGCGGCGTGTTCACTGATGAAGCGATCGACGCGTACATCGCCCTGCGCATTGAAGAAAATGACCGCGTGCGCATGACGCCGCACCCGGTAGAGTTTGAGCTGTACTACAGCGTTTAATCGTTGAGTTGCCGTGGAACTTTTAGCCTGTTCAGGCAGGTTTGAGATTGATGGCGAATGATAAGACGCCTGATGGCGCAAGCTTATCAGGCCTACCGGTAACATCACCTTGTAGGCCGGATAAGGCAAAGCCGCCATCCGGCACAACGTTTGCCACTCATCTGTAGCCCATCACACGATGGGCTTTTTTCTCCACCAACATTCTGATCCCACGCGCTTTTTACACGTAAAAAGCTATAATGCACTAAATTGGTGCAAACTATTCCAGGAGACTGCTAAATGGCAACAGGCACGCAGCCCGATGCTGGGCAGATCCTCAATTCTTTAATCAACAGCATCTTACTGGTCGACGACGAGCTGGCGGTGCATTACGCCAACCCGGCCGCACAACAGCTGCTCGCCCAAAGCGCCCGCAAGCTGTTTGGTACGCCGCTGCCTGAGCTGTTGAGCTATTTTTCATTAAATATTGGGCTGATGCGCGAAAGCCTGGAAGCAGGTCAGGGATTTACGGACAACGAAGTCACGCTGGTGATCGACGGGCGCTCTCATATTCTCTCGTTAACCGCCCAGCGCCTGCCGGATAACTTCATCCTGCTGGAAATGGCGCCGATGGATAACCAGCGTCGCCTGAGCCAGGAACAGCTTCAGCATGCCCAGCAAATCGCCGCCCGCGACCTGGTGCGCGGTCTGGCGCATGAGATCAAAAACCCGCTTGGTGGTTTACGCGGCGCGGCCCAGCTGCTCAGTAAAGCCCTGCCTGACCCGGCGTTGCTGGAGTACACCAAAGTCATTATTGAGCAGGCCGACAGGCTGCGTAATCTGGTTGACCGACTGTTGGGGCCGCAACAGCCGGGTATGCACGTCACGGAGAGTATCCACAAAGTCGCAGAACGCGTCGTCGCACTGGTGTCGATGGAGCTGCCAGAGAACGTCACGCTGATTCGTGATTATGACCCCAGTCTGCCGGAACTGCCTCACGACCCGGACCAGATTGAACAGGTCCTGCTGAACATCGTGCGTAACGCTTTACAGGCGTTAGGGCCGGAAGGCGGTGAAATCATTCTGCGTACCCGTACCGCATTCCAGCTGACGCTGCATGGCGTGCGTTATCGCCTGGCGGCGCGCATCGACGTTGAGGACAACGGGCCGGGTATTCCGTCCCATTTACAGGACACGCTGTTTTACCCGATGGTCAGCGGTCGCGAAGGCGGCACCGGGCTGGGCTTATCCATTGCCCGTAATTTGATTGATCAGCATTCCGGCAAAATTGAATTTACCAGTTGGCCGGGTCATACCGAGTTCTCGGTTTACCTGCCTATCAGGAAATAAAGGTGACGTTTATGCAACGAGGGATAGTCTGGGTAGTCGATGACGATAGTTCCATCCGTTGGGTGCTTGAACGTGCGCTCGCCGGGGCGGGATTACATTGCACCACATTTGAAAACGGCAACGAAGTGCTGGACGCGCTGGCGAGTAAAACGCCGGATGTCCTGCTGTCGGATATCCGTATGCCGGGAATGGACGGACTGGCGCTGTTAAAACAGATCAAACAGCGTCACCCCATGCTTCCGGTCATCATAATGACGGCGCATTCCGATCTCGATGCCGCCGTCAGCGCTTATCAACAAGGCGCGTTTGATTATCTGCCAAAGCCTTTTGATATTGACGAAGCGGTCGCGCTGGTTGAACGCGCGATCAGCCATTATCAGGAGCAGCAACAGCCACGCAATGTCCAGATCAACGGCCCGACAACCGATATCATCGGCGAAGCGCCCGCGATGCAGGATGTCTTTCGCATTATTGGCCGCCTCTCACGCTCGTCTATCAGCGTGCTGATCAACGGCGAGTCCGGGACCGGTAAAGAGCTGGTCGCCCATGCGCTGCATCGCCATAGCCCACGCGTTAAAGCTCCCTTTATCGCCCTGAATATGGCGGCTATTCCGAAGGATTTGATCGAGTCCGAACTGTTTGGTCATGAAAAAGGGGCGTTCACCGGGGCGAATACCATTCGTCAGGGGCGCTTTGAGCAGGCCGACGGCGGCACGCTGTTTCTCGATGAAATCGGCGATATGCCGCTGGATGTGCAGACGCGTTTGCTACGCGTCTTAGCCGATGGGCAGTTTTACCGCGTTGGTGGCTATGCGCCGGTGAAGGTTGATGTGCGGATTATCGCCGCCACCCATCAGAACCTGGAATTACGCGTACAGGAAGGTAAGTTCCGTGAAGATCTGTTCCACCGCCTGAACGTGATTCGCGTACATTTGCCGCCGCTGCGCGAGCGTCGGGAAGATATTCCACGCCTGGCGCGGCATTTCCTGCAAGTGGCTGCCCGCGAGCTGGGCGTCGAAGCCAAATTGCTCCACCCGGAAACCGAAGCGGCGCTGACGCGTCTGGCCTGGCCTGGCAACGTGCGTCAACTGGAGAATACCTGCCGTTGGTTAACGGTGATGGCCGCCGGACAGGAGGTTCTGATTCAGGACTTACCCGGCGAGCTGTTTGAAGCCACGGTGCCAGACAGCCAGTCGCACATACAGTCAGACAGTTGGGCCACATTGCTGGCGCAGTGGGCGGATCGCGCGTTGCGTTCCGGTCATCAAAACCTGCTTTCTGAAGCGCAGCCTGAGCTGGAGCGTACGCTGTTAACCACCGCGCTGCGTCATACCCAGGGGCACAAACAGGAAGCGGCACGGCTGCTGGGATGGGGTCGTAACACCCTGACTCGCAAGCTAAAAGAGCTGGGTATGGAGTGACGATTCGTCGTTGTGTAAAGATTAATATTTAAGCGCAAATTGCCGTTATTTTGCGCTTTACTGTTCCGATGAGTTGAGTATGATCATGCCCGGCAAACAGGGGGAATCATCATGCTGGAATCATTAATCAATCTGGTATCGAGCGGAGCGGTCGACAGCCACACGCCACAAACTGCGGTTGCCGCAGTGCTGTGTGCAGCGCTGGTTGGGCTGTTTAGCTAAATGCGTGCCGGATGGCGCTACCGCTTATCCGACCTACGGTTGATGTTAACTTGTAGGCCCGGTAAGCGGTAGCGCCACCGGGCAACGCCACTAAATCACCCGTGAGAACTGCTGCATCCGCGCTTTCTGGCGCAGATAAGCATCAAAGCACATACAGATGTTACGGATCAGCAGACGGCCTTTCGGCGTAACCTGAATCCCCTTATCATCCACATCCACCAGCCCATCTTTCGCCAGCGGCGCCAGCAGCGCTAAATCTTCCGCAAAGTACGCCGCGAAGTTGAGATCCCACTGCTGTTCAACCGCTGCGTAATCGAGACGGAAGTTGCAGATCAGCGACTTAATAATATCCCGACGAATGCAGTCATCGCGGGTCAGCACAATGCCGCGCCATAACGCATTCCCCAGCTCATCCACCTGCTGATAGTAGCGCTTCAGCTCTTTCTGGTTCTGCGCGTAGCTGTCGCCAATCATACTGATGGCGGAAACGCCCATCCCCAGCAGGTCCGTATCGCCCTGAGTGGTATAGCCCTGGAAGTTACGATGCAGAACACCTTCACGCTGGGCAACGGCCAGCTCGTCATCCGGGCGGGCAAAGTGATCCATCCCGATGAACTGATAGCCCGTCTCCGTCAGCGATGAGATGGTCTCTTGCAGGATATCGAGTTTTTGCTGCGCGCTGGGCAGGTCAGCCTCTTTGATTTTGCGCTGAGCGGCGAATAACGTGGGCAAATGAGCGTAGTTAAAGACGCTCAGGCGATCGGGGCTCAGCTCTGCCACGCGTCTGAGCGTAAAGGCGAAGCTTTCCGGCGTTTGCTTTGGCAGCCCGTAAATCAGATCGATATTCGTCGAGGTGAAGCCTATCTCGCGCGCATGATTGAGCAGCGAGAAGATAAACTCTTCATCCTGCTCGCGGTTAACCAGACGCTGAACGTCTTTATTGAAGTCCTGCACCCCCATACTCAGGCGGTTAAACCCTTGCGCGCGTAAATGATCGAGCACATCCAGCTCAATTTCACGGGGATCGACTTCGATCGAGATTTCGACGTCGTCGTTAAAATGAAAGTTTCCACGCAGAAGCGTCATTAACCGACTGATTTGCGCTTTATTCAGGTACGTTGGCGTTCCGCCGCCCCAGTGCAGTTGACTAACGCGACGTCCGGCAAACAGCGGCGCGCGATGAATAATTTCTTGTTCAAGCGCATCGAGATATTGGTCGGCCTTATGCTGCTGGCGGGTCACAATCTTGTTGCAACCGCAGAAGTAGCACAATTTATGGCAAAACGGGATATGAACGTACAGAGACAGCGGACGTTCAGGGTAACGCGCCACAGCGTGCTGAAATGCCTCTTCGCCGTAGTCTTCCGAAAACTCCAGCGCTGTGGGATACGAGGTATATCGTGGCCCGGAATAGTTATATTTCTGGATCAGGGCCAGATCCCAGTCTATCAACTGTTCAGACATGCTCACTCCTTCCGATGGCGTCGCTGGCGGGTACGGCGTACCGGCTTTACCCCACTACGGGTAATAAACCGGTTGCGCAGCCACTTCTGTCGCCGCGACAACCGCTGTAGTTTAACGAATAACCACACCAGATAACATACAACCGGAAGGGTTATAAGCAGGACGGGAAGGCCCACGGTGTAAACCCGTTAGTTGCCGCCCCGGAGCAGGCGCATCATATCTTCCTGCTTTTCGTCCTCTTCCTCTTCTTCATCGTCATCATAAGAGAGGCCCAACGTCTGCATCAGCTCATCAATACGATCCAGTTTGGCATCTACCCAGGTTTGGTCTTCCGCACTTAGGGTTTCGCCTGCTTCCAGACGTTCCAGCAGCGCATCCAGGCGCTCATCCGTTTCCAGTAAATCCAACTCAGCCTGCGGTGAAAGCATAGGTTTCTCACTCTTCGGTTTGTGCTGTTTGGTGACTTTTTCGGTCACACCCAGGGGAATGGGGGTTTTACTGCCAATTCGTGGATCTTTCTGCTTGTTCTGGTTTTTACCGCCTGAAGCCGCGTTGTCACCTGTCGCACGGCTCCCCGCCGCATGACCACGGTGTTTTTTCTGACGCTTACGGTCGCGCGCTTCCTGATTCAGCTCTTCGCGTGTTTTACGACGCGCTTTTGCGGGACCTTTACCGCGTGGTGTAGAAGTTGATTTCATAGTGATTCGTCTTTGGCTGTTTTAGTCAGTATATACTCTAAATAATTCGAGTTGCAGGAAGTCAACGCACATGCAACCTGAAGTATGACGAGTTTCATTTGCCGCGGAATCTAGCAGAAACCCTATAAAGAAAAAAGGCGACAGAGTAATCTGTCGCCTTTTTTGCTGTCTAACAACCCTAACGGGCTCTACGATCCCTGTTGGCTACCAACACGCCCTGTTTTTCCCTTAGCCTGAAACATTCCGTGTTGTTTCCATTTCCTTTTACTAACGTCTCCGAACGTTTGTCTTCCTGACAAATCCTGCGTCTTCGCCTCCTGGCGCTCCTGACCCTCATCCTGAGTCGTAATCCTGACAGCTTCCTCGCTATGGATGCTACTTTACTCTTCTGGCATAAACGCACAAGTAATCGAAACGCGAATGTCCACTTTTCAGAATATTGTCTGAAACATAACGTTATGATTTTATTATTTTATCTTAATTTTCGACCTGCGCTTACTCTGAAATTTCGCATAAGAACAATCGGCAATGTCTCACAAAGAGCATGGTTTTAGCTTACACACATCCCCATGCTGAAAAATCCGTCTTTTGCCGCTGTTCAGGTATAATCGCTGCAAAGCTTTGACTGACGGAGACGACCGCTTTGACTAATTTGAATTATCAACAGACGCACTTTGTGATGAGTGCGCCTGATATTCGCCATTTACCTTCCGATACCGGAATCGAAGTGGCTTTTGCTGGCCGTTCCAATGCAGGCAAATCCAGCGCGCTGAACACGCTTACGAATCAGAAGAGTCTGGCGCGTACATCCAAAACACCGGGCCGTACTCAGCTCATCAACCTGTTTGAGGTGGTTGAAGGCAAACGTCTGGTTGACCTGCCCGGCTATGGCTATGCAGAAGTCCCGGAAGAGATGAAGCGTAAGTGGCAACGCGCGCTGGGTGAATATCTGGAAAAACGTCAGAGTCTGCAAGGCCTGGTGGTACTGATGGATATCCGTCACCCGTTAAAAGATCTCGACCAGCAGATGATCCAGTGGGCCGTAGAGAGCAACATTCAGGTTCTGGTTTTACTCACCAAAGCGGACAAACTGGCCAGCGGCGCACGTAAAGCGCAGCTGAATATGGTGCGTGAAGCGGTACTGGCCTTTAACGGCGATGTGCAGGTAGAAACGTTTTCTTCCCTGAAGAAGCAAGGCGTGGATAAATTACGTCAGAAACTGGATAGCTGGTTTAACGATCTGGCTCCCGTGGAAGAGACGCAGGACGGGGAATAACCCACCGATATGCCGGATGGCGCCGCTGCGCGTCTTATCCGGCCTACAGTTCTTTATTCTTGCTCTAAGGCGGCAACACAGCAAATCCTCAGGAGCTTACATAAGTAAGTGACTGGGGTGAGCGACAAATCTGTCTGGAACAGATTTGAACGCCGCGAAGCGGCGGCCCGTAAGGGATGAGCCGAGTAATTCTAAGCCAACGCGTATGCAGCTTGAAGTATGACGAGCAAAATAAAAAACGCCCCAGTCATTACTGACTGGGGCGGCTAAAATATTCAGCCAAATCCGATTACGTGAAGTAAAAGGTCTGAAAGATAGAACATCTTACCTCTGTACCCTACGCGAATAACTTTACTCTTTTTTGAGCAGCTCAGAAAGCACTTTTTGTAATTTTTTTTCATTCTTTACATAGGGAATTCTAATGATCATCACAAAACGTTCTATCTTATGTTGCTTAGTTACGAAAAAAGCGCGTTATTCAGTAAAGCCTTAGTGCGCCTGATCCCAGTTTTCGCCGCTACCCACTTCCACCAGCAACGGCACATCAATACGCGTGCAGTTTTCCATCAGTTGATGGATCTTTTTCGATACCACGTCGAGATCATCTTTATGCACTTCGAACACCAGTTCATCGTGTACCTGCATGATCATACGCACGCGCGGCTGTTCATCTTGCAGCCATTTATCGACGGCAATCATAGCGCGCTTGATGATGTCTGCTGCCGTCCCCTGCATCGGAGCGTTGATGGCGGCACGTTCCGCACCGGCACGACGCGCAGCATTGCTGGATTTAATATCCGGCAAGTAGAGACGACGCCCTTCCAGCGTTTCAACATAACCTCGCTCTTTTGCCTGAGCGCGCGTGCGTTCCATATATTCCAGTACGCCAGGGTAGCGTTCGAAGTAGAGATCCATGTACTTCTGCGCCTCTTTGCGCGGAATATTGAGCTGACGCGCCAGACCGAATGCGCTCATGCCGTAGATCAGACCAAAGTTAATCGCTTTGGCGCTGCGGCGCTGTTCAGCCGTAACGCTCTCCAGCGGCAGTCCAAACACTTCAGCAGCCGTCGCCCGGTGGATATCTTTTCCTTCGGCAAAGGCGGTTAACAGACCTTTATCGCGGGAAAGGTGCGCCATAATACGCAGTTCAATCTGCGAGTAGTCCGCTGATGCGATGACGTAATCTTGCGGAGCGATAAACGCCTGACGAATACGGCGTCCTTCCTCGTTACGTACCGGAATATTTTGCAGGTTAGGATCGGTAGACGATAAACGCCCCGTCGCGGTCACCGCCTGATGATAAGAGGTATGCACTCGCCCGGTTTTCGGGTTGATCATCAGCGGGAGTTTATCGGTGTAGGTCGATTTCAGCTTCGCCAGCCCGCGATATTCCAGAATCACCTTCGGCAGCGGATAGTCCAGCGCCAGCTCTTCCAGCACCTCTTCCGAGGTGGACGGCGCGCCGCCCGGCGTTTTCTTCAGCGGCTTAATACCCTGTTTTTCAAACAGAATGGTTTGCAACTGTTTGGTAGAAGAGAGGTTAAATTCTTCTCCGGCGATCTCATGCGCCTTCTTCTCCAGCTCCGCCAGACGCAGCGTGATCTCCTCTGAATGCTTGTGCAGCACGGCCGGGTCGATTTTTACACCGTTACGCTCTACGCGGGAAAGCACCGGCACCAGCGGCATTTCGATATTCTCGAAGACATTCAGCGGCCCTTTGTACTGCTGTAGCTCTGGCCACATTTTCAAATGCAGCTGTAACGTAACGTCCGCATCTTCTGCGGCATAACGTCCGGCCTCTTCCAGGGCAATCTGGTTAAAGGTCAGCTGATTTTTACCTTTACCGGCAATCTCTTCAAAAGTGATGGTCTTATGCTTCAACCAGCGTTCGGACAGGCTGTCCATATCATGGCGACCAGCAACGCTGTTCAGGATGTAGGATTCGAGCATAGTGTCAAAAGCAATACCGCGCAGCTCAATGCCATAGTTCTGCAATACGCCGCGATCGTACTTCAGGTTTTGCCCAACCTTACGCGCCTTCTCATCTTCCAGCAGCGGCTTCAACAGCTCCAGCGCTCGCTCGCGGGAAATCTGATCGGGCGCATCCAGGTAGTCATGCGCCACGGGAACGTAGGCCGCCACGCCCGGTTCAATAGCAAAAGAGAGACCGACCAGATTCGCCGCATGGTTATCCAGGCTGTCCGTTTCGGTATCAAATGCAAAAACGGGCGCCTTTTTCAGCGTCTCAATCCAGCTTTCCAGCGTCGCTTCATCCAGGATAGTGACGTAGTTATCGTAAGAAAGCGCGGTCGCAGGCACGTCTGGCGTTTCATCAATAACAATGGATTCCTGCGGTTTTGCTGCGGGCTTCGCACCTTTCGCCTGTAGCCATTTACCCGCTTCCACATCGGTGGTCCAGCGCTTAAATTCATATTTCTTAAACAGGCCAAGCAACTCTTCAGCCGCTGGTTGTTGTACTTCAAGCTGATCGCAGCTTAGCTCCAGTTCGACATCCGTTTTAATGGTAGCCAGTTGATAAGAGAGGTAAGCCACCTCTTTATTCTGCTCAAGCTTCCCGGCCATGGTTTTCGCGCCACGGAAGGTTAAGCCCGCAATTTTATCTGATTCGGCATACAGGGTATCCAGCCCACCTAACCCCTGAAGGAGCGCCTGGGCGGTTTTTTCACCCACGCCCGGCACGCCAGGAATGTTATCGGAAGAGTCGCCCATCAGCGCCAGGAAATCGATGATCAATTCGGGTGGAACACCGTACTTGTTCACGACTTCATCCGGGCCCAGAATCGTATTGGTCATGGTATTAATCAGCGTGATATTTGGTGTCACCAGTTGGGCCATATCTTTGTCACCGGTGCTGATCAGCACCGGACGGCCCACCTTCTCGGCTTCACGCGCCAGCGTACCGATAACGTCGTCCGCTTCCACGCCCGAAACGGCCAGCAGCGGCAGGCCCATCGCTTTTACCATCGCATGCAGCGGTTCAATCTGCGCACGCAGGTCATCAGGCATCGGCGGGCGATGCGATTTGTAATGTTCGAATAACTCATCACGGAAGGTTTTACCCTTGGCATCAAATACCACTGCGGCATGCGTCGGTTGATACTGCATAATCAGGCTGCGCAGCATGTTGAGAACACCGTACATCGCCCCTGTAGGCTCCCCTGCGCTGTTCGTCAGAGGAGGAAAGGCGTGATACGCGCGATAGAGATAAGATGAGCCATCTACAAGGATAAGTGGGTTTTCTGGGATCTGAACCATAATGTCCGTGCCTGTTTATCAGATTATGGGTAAAGGATGCCACAGACAGGATGAAAACATGAGTTTTTCGCCGCATTTGTCGAAAAAGTTTTGTAGATCTTCTGGATCGCTCGCAAAGCGAGCTGTGGATAACTTTGTGCATAAATTATTACATTTCATTTAATTTCATCCTGATGATTTAATTTTCATTAAACTTACTCATATTTTTCAATATGTTAATTAAATCACCAGAACTTTATCCCATTATTCAGCGTTATCTCAGTGTGTGGATAGATATCAATATTTTTTCTGTTTCGCTAAGACCCGTCATTTGATGCGTTTTCTGATAAAATCAGCCCCTTGCGTCTCTTTCGCGCACTATTTATGGCTAACCCGTTGAATAATTTAATTATGACAAGAATACTCGCTGCGATAACGCTGTTGCTGAGTATCGTATTGACCATTTTGGTCACTATTTTTTGTTCTGTGCCGATCATCCTTGCCGGGATCGTGAAGCTCCTTTTGCCCATTCCTGTCGTCTGGCGCAAGGTATCCGTTTTTTGTAATTTCATGATGTACTGCTGGTGTGAAGGGTTGGCGCTGCTGCTGCATCTCAATCCGTGGCTTAAATGGGACGTGGAAGGGCTGGAAGGCCTGAACAAGAAAAACTGGTATCTGCTTATTTGTAACCATCACAGCTGGGCCGATATCGTGGTGCTTTGCGTTCTGTTCCGTAAGCACATTCCAATGAACAAATACTTTCTTAAGCAGCAGTTAGCCTGGGTGCCGTTTATCGGCCTGGCCTGCTGGGCGCTGGATATGCCGTTTATGAAACGCTACTCGCGCGCTTATTTGCTCCGTCATCCCGAACAACGCGGTAAAGATGTAGAAACAACCCGCCGTTCTTGCGAGAAATTTCGCGCGCATCCCACAACGATCGTAAATTTTGTCGAAGGTTCGCGTTTTACCGAAGAGAAACGTCGGCAAACTCGCTCGCCATATAAAAACCTTCTCCCACCAAAAGCGGCGGGGATCGCGATGGCGCTAAACGTATTAGGGTCTCAGTTCGATAAGCTGCTCAACGTTACCCTCTGCTACCCGGAAAACGATCGGAAACCATTCTACGATATGTTGAGCGGTAAACTGACGCGCATCGTGGTACGTATCGATCTGGAGCCGATTAAAGAAGAGCTACACGGTGACTATGTGAACGACAAAGGATTCAAACGCCGTTTCCAGCTTTGGTTGAATGCACTCTGGAATGAAAAAGACGAACAGATAGAAAAGATTAAAGCGGAAAACAAAAACGCCGGTCAATGACCGGCGATTTTTTTATTTCTTTTCAACCAGATGTTTCACGGTATCGGCGTACTGTTGTACGAAGATATCCATGCTGCTGGTATCCATCCCTTGCGGGTTAACCTGATATTTGCCGTTTACAAACATCGCCGGTACCCCCTGAAGCTGGAGATCAGCGGCCGCTTTTTCTTGCTGCGCAACCAGTGATTTCACCACGAAGCTGTTCCATGCCGCATCGTAGTCTTCACCTTTCACACCCGCATCAACGAATACTTTGCGAATATCGGCAGCAGACTGAACGGTCTGGTTTTTCTGTACTGCTTCAAACATCGGCGCAGTGATTTTATCCTCTACGCCCAGTGCCATCGCCACAGCCCATGCCTGCGTCAGGTCCTTACCCAATGGGCCCAGGAACTCAACGTGGTATTTGGTCATTTTGGTGCCTTCAGGCAGCTTTTTCTGCACGTTATCAGAAACGTGCAGCACTTCTTCAAACTGATAGCAGTGCGGGCAGTAGAAGGAGAAAAACTCCAGAACCTGAGGCTCGCCAGCAACGGGCTTATCCAGTGTGATGTATTGCTTACCATCACTGAACTGCGCTGCCGATGCGCTAAAAGCTAAAATCATACCAGCCAGCGCCAGCCAAATCTTTTTCATGATCAACTCTCTCCTGATGTGTCCGTTTAATACATTGGCGTTAATTGTAAAGGGGGTTCTTGCAGTACTTTTGCCTGCTCAAGAAATGTCGCAGTCTGCCGTTGCCAGTAATCTTCCCCGGTTAACCACGGGAAATTTTTAGGAAACGCAGGATCAGCCCAGCGACGCATCAGCCAGGCAAGATAATAAACCAAACGCATCGCGCGTAAAGGCTCAATAAGTTCTATTTCAGCAGTATCGAACTCACTAACTTCTTCATAAGCCTCGATAATCGTTTCAAGCTGCATCCGCTGCTCGGCTTTATCGCCATTCAGCAGCATCCACAGATCCTGAACGGCAGGGCCATTGCGGGCATCATCTAAATCGACAAACAGCGGGCCATCACGCCAGAGGATATTTCCGGCATGGCAATCCCCGTGTAAACGCAGCATCTCAAAACGGGTATGCCAACGTTCGGTAACGGCAGCAATAAGGGTGTCCGTCGCGTTCAGGAAAGCCGCTTTTTGCCCCGAGGGAATCAGTGGTGCGTCTTCGAAAAGTTTGCGAGGTTCAATGAGATACTCTTCCAGGCCCATTGTCGGCCGGAAGGCAAAAGGGTGTTTACGCCCAGTCTGATGCAGGCGACCCAGATAGCGTCCTACCGCTTCCATCTGATCGATATTATCCGCTTCGAACTGTCGCCCACCGACGCTTGGGAAAATCGCGTAGTGGAATCCCTGGTGGTTCAGTAGCGTCTGCCCATTGAGGACAAGCGGCGCCGCGACCGGCACCTCATCTTTTACCAGTTCCAGTGCAAACTGATGCTCTTCCCGTATTTGATCGGCAGACCAACGCTCAGGGCGATAAAACTTAACGACAAAGCGTCGACGGTCTTCGTCCTGAAACTGATAGACGCGGTTTTCATAGCTGTTGAGCGGGGTAAGACCGGAATCCACCCGGATTCCCTGTTCAAACAGCGCATCCATGATGGTATCCGGGTGTAATGTCTGGAAAGTAAAAGCGTTGTCGTTCATCCCATCATCCGGAAAATACTACGAATGATTCAGGATATCATTTTGTGGCGATTTCGGTGGCGCCGCTTACAAGGTTTTACTCTTTAATCACGCCGCGTGCGCGTAATAGCGCTGTTTTGAAATCTTCTTCATAATCTTTCTGAATGCCAGGAATCACCGCATCTTTTGCGGAGCCACGCATTTTCAGGTGATAGATCAGAATGTCGTCGGTTAAATCCGCCAGTTCACCGTCAAAACCTGACTCTTTCGCCAGTTTCTGTAAAAATTGCAGCAGATTAAGATCGGGCTCTTTCTGCCAGGCTGGTTGCAGGAGTTCAATGACTTCATTCAGGCGTTTACATTTCATGGCTGTGCTCCTTAATTTGATGTAGATACGTTAGCAGGGTCAATCCCACAATAAAAGAGGCGATATCAGTGAATCTGGAGAGTGCAATAACGGGGGTTGTGCTGGCAGGCGGTAAGGCCAGGCGAATGGGGGGGGCAGATAAGGGTCTGCTTGAGCTGGATGGCAAACCACTCTGGAAGCATGTTGCTGATACGCTGGCGTCTCAGCTTGAAACCGTCGTGATTAACGCGAATCGCCATCAGGATATTTATCAACAAAGCGGTCTGAAAGTGATCCCCGATTCACTGGCCGATTTTCCGGGGCCTCTGGCGGGTATGTTGTCTGTTTTACAGCAAGAGAAGGGAGACTGGTTTCTGTTTTGCCCTTGTGACACGCCTTACATTCCCCGCAATCTGGTTGCGCGTTTAAAAGCTCAGCGTAATAACGCGCCTGTCGTATGGGTTCACGACGGCGAGCGGGACCACCCGACAATTGCACTGGTTAATCGCTCCGTAGCACCTTTCTTACAGGAATATCTCCGGTCAGGTGAACGGCGAGTCATGGTCTTTATGCGCCAGGCCGGTGGTCATGCTGTTGATTTCAGTGATTTTAAACAGGCATTTGTGAATGTGAATACGCCGGAAGAACTCGCCAGATGGCAGGAGAAATCATGATCCCACTACTCGGCATAGCCGCATGGAGCGGCACCGGTAAGACTACGCTGCTCAAGAAATTGATTCCAGCGTTATGCGCCAGAGGGGTTTGCCCAGGATTAATTAAACATACTCATCACAATATGGACGTAGATAAGCCCGGCAAAGACAGTTACGAGTTACGCAAGGCAGGCGCAGCACAAACGCTTGTCGCCAGTCGGCAACGTTGGGCGCTGATGACAGAAACACCGGAAGAACCTGAGCTGGATTTAACGTATCTGGTGAGTCGAATGGATGCTTCCAAGCTGGATATAGTGCTTGTTGAAGGTTTTAAGCACGAAGCGGTGGCGAAGATCTTGTTATTCCGACAGGGGGGTGGGCATGAAGTGGATGAGCTGACCATTGATGAACATGTGATCGCCGTCGCCAGCGACATTCCGCTTTCCCTGGATGTCCCGCTATTAGATATCAATGATATACCACAGATCGCTACATTTGTTTTGCGTTGGCTGGGACGATAGTACGCGGGCGGCACAGGTTTTTTGCAGGCAGGATAAGCGCAGCGTCATCCGGCTGCACCCGGGTGCATGAACGCAAAAAGGCCATCCCTCAGGATGGCCTCTTCACTTTAATTAATGCCTGGCAGTTCCCTACTCTCGCATGGGGAGACCCCACACTACCATCGGCGCTACGGCGTTTCACTTCTGA
>NZ_JAOWFR010000022.1:0-406565 GCF_030333565.1 Citrobacter sp. CK185
TTTCCTTTGACTCAACACGAGGAATTCCAATGAAGCCTTACAACGCCAATCCCAACTACGTCATGAACGGTCCTCTCCTGGAGGACATAAACGCCCACATGGAAGCGATGTTTCAGCGTTTTGCTAAGCTGTTACCCTTCAGGATTGATTTTGCTTACCGGAAAAACACTGCCAGTTTCGGGCATGCCTGTAAACACACTATGTGTACAGAAATCCGTCACCTGCTTGCCGAAACAGAAAACGCCCTGGCAGGTTTTTACTGGGTGATGGAATACACGCCGAAGAAAGGTCTGCATATCCATTTACTCGGTTATCTGAACGGGCAATATCACCAGAACCCTTACCTGCTCTCCCGAACGATGGGGAATATCTGGAAAAGTGCAACCGAAGGAGACGGATACCACTACCTGTGCCGGACTAAAGAGAATTACCCGGTCCGAGTCGACCAGGTTATCCACTATACCGATACCCCTGCAATTAAAGCCCTGCGGTATGCCATCAGCTATCTCGCGAAAGTTAAACAGAAAGAGAATGGCCTGATTCTGGGGCGAAGTACGGTACCGGATAAAAGCAGCAGGGGCAGGCCGCGGCAGGGCTGAATGTCTGCAACCGTTACGATGTTAAATTTGTACCTGCATCAGCATGCCCGACATGACCACAACCCGGTAAAAGCATGGCCTTCTGCTCTGCGGCTGCAATGAAGTACCACCGCGCCAACTGACGGGACGACCACGATGCAGGAGATGATCATTTTTTACGTCAGTGCACCATAATGTGACAACTAACAGACAGTCACGACTGCTAACGCAGACTTACTCCCCTTCTGATACTTCTTAACTGACCCGCCATTCACACCCTGACCACACTGCCCGGACCGGGACGGCTGACGCCTGCGTGTTGTCTGGCGGTAAGGAACAATACTATGTACGCAAAATCCTTTATCGCTCTCGATGGTAATGGTCGTCTGATTGGTGCACGTACCGCGCAGACAGCCCCTTATGACCGCTATACATGCCACCTCTGCGGCAGCACGCTGCAATACCATCCAGAATACGACACGGAGCGCCCATGGTTTGAACATATCAGCCACAACTTGACGGAAAATGGACAGCAACATTGCCCTTACGCAAAGCCTGACAAGAATGAGATTAGATTGGTACATCGTTTGCGAATATTTGTGCCTAACGTCACCCCTATAGTGTTAAGAGACAGCTGGCATTGTTCGCTATGTGATTCAGATTATCATGGGGAACGTTACTGCCTTAGCTGCCAAACAGGGCGTTTTAGCCTCAAGCTGAGAGCAGAATCATGCTATGTGTGATGCCCTACCAGCAGTGGAACAGCCCTTCAACTCTGGCTAAACATAGTAACCACTGGAACCTCCGTTGCAGATTAAGTCGTTTCTCCAGCTCGACTCTCAGGCATGTTGACTATGGTTTCCTGGGAAAATAAGTTATTATTTCTATAATTCCGGAAATATAGAAATGAGATGCAAATGGAGCTTTCGAAAGCAGCAGAAACCCTGAAAGAACTGGGTCATCCTACGCGCCTGAGCTTGTATAGAGAGCTGGTTAAAGCCGGGCATGAAGGTCTACCGGTTGGTGAGCTGCAGAAGCGGCTCGAAATCCCAGCGTCTACGCTGAGCCATCATCTTTCCTCGTTGATATCAGTTTCTCTGATACGGCAGGAACGTCAGGGTAGAACGCTCTTTTGCCATGCTCGATATGAAAACCTTGAGGCTCTGATTGCCTTCCTGACAGAAGAATGCTGCTCAGGGACTGACGACTGCCTCACCATGCCCCAGAAGACGGAGAAGTAAAATGACAGGTGATCTTAAGAATGTTGATTCGGGTTTGTTCGACACTTCAATCACAGAGGCAAGATTAGGTGTCCCTGCCGTTCCTCATCCTCCGCGAATCCTCATGTTGTACGGCTCTGTGCGCGAACGTTCCTACAGCCGACTGGCAACGGAAGAAGCGGCAAGGTTACTGACCGCAATGGGCGCAGACGTGCGGATCTTCAATCCTTCTGGCTTGCCTCTTCCTGATGATGCACCTGACTCGCATCCTAAAGTCATGGAACTGCGCGAGCTGGTTCGTTGGTCCGAAGGGATGGTGTGGTGTTCCCCTGAACGCCATGGTGCGATGACCGGCATCATGAAGGCCCAGATTGATTGGATACCGTTATCAGAAGGTGCAGTTCGCCCTTCGCAAGGTAAGACGCTGGCCGTAATGCAGGTCTGCGGTGGCTCTCAGTCTTTCAATGCCGTAAACCAGATGCGCATTCTTGGCCGCTGGATGCGGATGATCACCATCCCGAATCAGTCCTCTGTCGCAAAAGCCTGGCAGGAGTTTGATGAAGATGGACGCATGAAGCCGTCGTCTTATTACGACCGGATCGTGGATGTGATGGAAGAACTGGTGAAATTTACTCTGCTGACCCGAGGTAACTTAGCCTATCTCGTTAATCGCTACAGCGAACGGAAAGAGTCTGCAGAAGAACTTTCCCGGCGGGTTAATCAGAGCAAAATTTGAGGGCGGGTATGAGTGATGTAACAGCATTCAACAACTGCATGAGCGTGTTCTGGCGACAACATGAAGCAGAACTCTCTCGTTTTCTGACATCAAAGACTGGCGATAGCGAAAAAGCAGCTGACCTTCTGCAAGAGCTATTCCTGCGTGCACGTGCTCATTCAGACAGTTTCTGCGAGATGGAGAATCCGCGAGCCTGGCTGTATCGGGTGGCGAGGAATCTGCTGATTGATGAGTACCGCACCACCAGGGAGTTTGTTGAGCTGGAAGAAGTTACCCCATTAACAGACGCATCCCCTGATGCAATCTCAACGCTGGGTATTTGCCTGCCTGAAACATTACAGGCTTTACCCGAAGATGAGCGGTGGTTGATTGAAGAGTCCGACCTTAACCGGCGTCCCCAGCAGTCTCTGGCCGATGAACTGGGAATCACGCTTACGGCGTTTAAATCCCGTCTGCTTCGGGCCAGAAAGCACCTGAAAGAAACGATGACAGAACTTTGTCAGATTGAGGCGGATGACACGTCTCCCGTCTGCTGCCACAAAAAAATGAATTAATCGCGCATCTTTTTCCCACCACCTTCGTTTACCTCAGTGTAAAGCCAATCGACTAAACACTGAGGTAAACAGTCCATGTCAAAAATTGAGATCTTTGAAGCTGCAGGCTGCTGCGCAACCAGTAGCGTTGTGGTCAGTGACGAAGCCGTCAAATGGAACGCCAGCGCCGAATGGGCAAAAAAAAATGGCGTCGATATTCAGCGCTACAGCCTTGCGAAAAACCCGCAGCAGTTCCTGAATAACCCTGTCATCAAAGAGTTTCTGAACACTTCGGGACTAGAGTCCCTTCCAGTGACCTTGCTCGACGGCAAGCTCGTAATGGCAGGCAAACTCCCGACTCGTGAAGATATCGCCCGTTGGGCCGGTATTCAGCTTCCTCAGGACTGGAGTGAAGACAGCACGCAACCAAGCTGCTGCTGCATTCCACGTATGCCTTAATTACAGAGGAGCTATCACTGATGAATATGCCATTTTTAAAAGACATTCCCCCGTTCATCTTCTTCACCGGTAAAGGTGGAGTAGGTAAAACATCTCTGGCCTGTGCTACTGCGGTATGGCTGGCCGATCAGGGCAAGAGAACACTTCTGGTGAGTACCGATCCGGCTTCCAATGTCGGTCAGGTATTTAGCCAGACTATCGGCCACCGAATAACAGATATCAGTACCGTCCAAAATCTTGCGGCGATGGAAGTTGACCCGATGGCTGCTGCACAAGCCTATCGTGACCGAGTGCTCGACCCGGTTCGCGGGCTGATGTCAGCCGAGGTGGTAAGCAGCATTGAAGAACAGCTTTCAGGTTCATGCACCACGGAAATCGCGGCATTTGATGAGTTTACAGGTCTTCTTACCAACCATGAGCTGCGGGAAAAGTATGACCATATCGTATTTGATACTGCGCCAACCGGTCATACAATCCGTATGCTTGAGTTGCCGGGGGCCTGGAGCGGTTATCTCGAAGCGAACCCTGATGCCGCCGCTAACCTCGGGCCGCTGGTGGGGCTGGAGAAACAACAGCACCAGTACTCAGACGCGGTTAAGGCGCTCTCTGATGCTGCACTCACGCGTCTGGTTCTGGTTGCCCGCGCCCAGGCTTCGACACTAAAAGAGGTTTCCCATACGCATGATGAGCTGTCTGCTATCGGTTTGCAGCATCAACACCTTGCCATTAATGGTGTCTTGCCACCATTTGTGGGTGAAAATGATCCGCTGGCGCAAAGTATTTTGGCTCGGGAGGGAAAAGCACTACTTGCTATGCCAGAGAATCTGGCGAACCTTCCCCGCTCGCAGCTGTTTCTGAAGCCATTTAATCTGGTCGGTCTGGAAGCCCTGCGGGAGCTATTTACGGAGAGCAAAGCCTCACCGGTTCTCGCTGCTACCACGCTGAATGCTCTGGATTTACCGAAACTTGCCTCGCTGGTAGATGAACTCAGCCAGACAGGTAAAGGGCTGATAATGACGATGGGTAAAGGCGGAGTGGGTAAAACGACCGTAGCGGCCTCGGTAGCGGTATCGCTGGCTAAGCGCGGTCACAAGGTCCACTTGACCACATCCGACCCGGCAGCTCATCTGTCTTATACGCTGGATGGCTCGCTACCAAATCTTCAGGTCAGCCGTATCGACCCGAAGGTAGAGACAGAGCGCTATCGCCGCTTTGTTCTGGAAAATCAGGGGAAAGGGTTAGATGCAGAAGGGCTGGCGGTGCTGGAGGAAGATCTCCGCTCACCCTGTACTGAAGAGATCGCCGTCTTCCAGGCATTCTCGCGGATCATCAAAGAGGCCGATGACCATTTTGTCATTATGGACACAGCGCCAACGGGTCACACGCTTCTGCTACTGGATGCAACAGGAGCCTATCACTGGGAAATGGTGCGCCAGATGGGGCAAACGCATGATCATGTGTTGACGCCAATGATGCAATTGCAGGACCCGGAGAAGACGAAGGTGATTATCGTGACGCTTGCCGAAACGACACCTGTACTGGAAGCAGCAAACCTGCAGCAGGATTTGCGTCGGGCCGGAATTGAACCATGGGCATGGGTAATCAATAGCAGTCTGGCTGCTGCGAAACCGTCCTCACCGTTCCTCGTAACCCGAGCCAGTCGCGAACTGCCGCTGATAAATGACGTTACAGAGCAGTTTGCAAAGCGTATTGCATTAACACCACTGCAGAACGAAGAACCAGTGGGTGCGGCTCTGCTGGCAAAAATGGCAGACTAATAGATGGGGCTGCGGCCCCATCTTCTGTAGCCAAACTTTTGCTTATACAGATTATAAGTTTAAGTGCTTAACCTGCTGTCGCGAATTCCGGTAGTTTGTAAAACACCATTACTGGAGCAATTCGATGCACATTATCAAAGCTGAAGAACAGCACATTACCGCGATACGCAATATCTATGCTCACCATGTTCTGCATGGTACAGGTAGCTTCGAAACCGAACCTCCGGATACGCAGGAAATGCTTAACCGACTGAGGAGCATTCAGTCTCGAGGATTCCCATGGTATGTCGCCCTGCAGGGCGATACGATCATCGGCTACTGTTATATTTCCCGTTACCGCGAACGCCATGCTTATCGGTTCACGGTTGAAAATTCGATATATATTGATCCGGCTTATCAGCGACAGGGGGTCGGAAAAGCACTGCTCGATCATGCATTAAAATGGGCCGAATCTCAGGGATATCGTCAGATGATTGCTGTTGTGGGTGACAGCGCTAACGTCGCTTCTGTTGCGCTGCATATTCGCGCAGGATTTACTGAAATAGGCACATTAAAGGACATTGGTTTCAAACATGGCCGCTGGCTTGACACGGTTTTGCTGCAAATGAAACTTGGTGAAGGGAATAGTACTCTGCCAGAAGATTCAGATCTTATGCTCTGAGGCAGGAATAAGGGGGCGTCTGCCCCCTTTATGTTTATTTCAATCGCTTACCTGTTTCATCAACGACTTTCTCGCCGTCTTCCTTAGCAAATGCGCCTTTTTGCGCATCCGGAAGAATATCCAGTACCACTTCGGAAGGGCGGCAAAGGCGCGTTCCCAACGGTGTCACCACAATCGGGCGGTTAATCAGGATCGGATGCTGAAGCATAAAGTCGATGAGCTGGTCGTCAGTAAATTTATCTTCTGCAAGACCCAGTTCCTCATACGGCTCGACGTTCTTACGCAGCAAAGCACGGACGGAAATGCCCATATCCGCAATGAGTTTGACCAGCTCATCGCGTGAAGGTGGAGTCTCAAGGTAAAGAATAACGGTCGGCTCGATACCGCTGTTGCGGATCATCTCCAGCGTATTACGCGACGTGCCGCAGGCTGGGTTGTGATAAATGGTGATGTTGCTCATATCAGTATCTCATTACAAAGTGAAAGAGAGACGTAGCGCCAGCGCTGCCAGCGTTACAAACAGCACAGGCAGAGTCATGACGATCCCGGTGCGGAAATAGTATCCCCAGGTGATGGTCATATTCTTCTGTGAAAGGACATGCAGCCAAAGCAGCGTTGCCAGGCTACCAATCGGTGTGATTTTCGGCCCCAGATCGCAGCCAATCACGTTGGCATAGATCATCACCTCTTTGATAACGCCTGTTGCGGTGCTGCCATCAATAGAGAGAGCGCCAACCAGCACGGTAGGCATGTTGTTCATGATGGAAGACAGGAAAGCCGTCAGGAAGCCGGTACCAAACGTCGCAGCCCAAAGTCCTTTCTCTGCCAGTACGTTCAGTACGCCAGAGAGATAATCTGTTAGACCGGCGTTACGCAGGCCATAGACCACCAGATACATCCCCAGAGAGAAGATGACGATCTGCCATGGCGCACCGCGAAGCACTTTGCCAGTGTTAATGGCATGGCCTCGTTTCGCCACCGCAAACAGAATGGCAGCCCCTACAGCAGCAATCGCGCTTACCGGGATACCCAACGGCTCAAGGACGAAAAAGCCAACCAGAAGAAGGATCAACACGATCCAACCGGTTCTGAAGGTTGCCAGATCTTTAATCGCTTTTGCCGGTGCTTTCAGACGAGCCAGGTCGTAAGTCGGCGGAATATCTTTGCGGAAGAGCAGATGCAGCATCACCAGCGTGGCGATAATGGCGGCGATATCCACCGGCACCATAACAGATGCATATTCCGTGAACCCCAGACCGAAGAAATCAGCCGATACGATATTCACCAGGTTCGACACGATAAGCGGCAAGCTGGCCGTATCGGCAATAAACCCGGCGGCCATGACAAATGCCAGTGTCGCGCCTTTGCTGAACCCTAATGCCAGTAGCATGGCGATGACTATCGGCGTCAAAATAAGTGCCGCACCATCGTTGGCAAACAGTGCCGCCACAGCTGCGCCGAGCAGGACGATATAGGTAAAGAGCAAACGGCCACGACCGTTACCCCAGCGGGAAACGTGCAGCGCTGCCCATTCGAAAAAGCCGGACTCATCAAGCAGCAGGCTGATAATAATTACGGCAATAAAGGTCGCCGTCGCGTTCCAGACGATATTCCACACCACCGGAATATCGCCCACATGCACAACGCCAGATATCAGAGCCAGACCCGCGCCCAGCATTGCACTCCAGCCGATCCCTAATCCCTTTGGTTGCCAGATAACCAAAACAATGGTCAGGACAAAAATAGCGCCTGCCAGTAACATAAAACCTCCTGACAGGGCGACTTTGCCGCCCTGTATATGCAAAAAAATTAACTCATCAACTCTCTGAGCTTTTCAATACCAGCGGGCTCTGACGCCAGCACCGGAACAAGCGCTATACGGTTAGCGTACTGATTCTTAACAGCCTCAATCTGAGGCTGTTCCTGATGAGCGCGCTGGCAAAGCAACGGAGAACGCGTATCCGCAATGGAAAGGCTGTTATTGATAATCCAGCCCCACGGATGAATTCCCGCTCTTTCAAGATCAGCCTGCAGGTTTGCCGCTTCCAGCACCGGTGTGGTTTCAGGAAGCGTAACCAGCAGAACTTTGGTTCGTTCCGGGTCCTGAAGCTGCATCATGGGGGTAGTAAAATGACCTTTACTCCCCATTTTTTTGGCAATCTCTCGGTGGTAAGCCCCGGTCGCATCCAGCAGCAACAGCGTGTGTCCGGTAGGGGCGGTATCCATAACAACATAGCGCTTACCCGCTTCACGAATCACGCGGGAGAAGGCCTGAAACACGGCAATTTCTTCAGTACAGGGAGAGCGTAAATCCTCTTCCAGTAGCCGTTTCCCTGCTTCGTCCAGATCTCTTCCCTTCGTCTCAAGAACATGCTGGCGATAGCGTTCGGTTTCATCGTGAGGGTTGATGCGGCTGACCTGCAGATTTTTGAGGCTGCCGTTCAGCGTTGTACTCAGGTGCGCAGCAGGATCAGAGGTCGTGAGATGCACGTCAAATCCTATGTCTGCCAGCCTGACGGCGATGGCAGCAGCCATCGTGGTTTTCCCTACGCCACCTTTGCCCATCAGCATAATCAGGCCGTGTTCACTGCGAGCGATATCATCGACCAGGCCAGAGAGCGATAAGTTTTCAGGCGTGTACAGGACGTTCGTTACCGGGAGCGGTAATGCCTCAGAACGGGTATCCAGCAGTCCCTTCAATGCTGAAACACCAACCATATTGACTGGCTGTAGTAATAGGGTATCTGTCGGTAGCTCAGATAAACCGGCAGGAAGATTTGCCAGTGCCTCCTGCTCACGTTGCCATATCGCAGCGGCCAGGGCGTCATATTCAGTTTCGGCTTTAGGCAGCACACCATTAATCACCAGATACTGGTTTTTCAGGCCAATTGCAGCCAGTTCTTCATGGGTGCGGGCGACTTCCTGCAGCGTAGATTTTTGCAGTCGTGAAACCAGAACCAGGCGGGTACGTTCAGGATCGGATAACGCCTCTACTGCATGAGCATACTGCTCACGCTGCTTTTCCAGCCCGGCCATTGGGCCAAGACAGGAAGCACCATCTGGATTACTTTCAATGAAGCTACTCCAGGCACCGGGAAGCTGGAGAAGGCGAATCGTGTGGCCCGTCGGCGCTGTATCAAAAATGATGTGATCGAAGCGGGTCAGCAGGGAAGCGTCAGTCAATAAGCCGGTGAACTCATCAAACGCTGCAATCTCAGTGGTACAGGCTCCTGAAAGCTGCTCGCTGATACTGTCAACAACATCATCAGGCAGAAGACCTTTGATAGGATCAACGATTCTGGCGCGGTATTGCTGGGCAGCTTCCTGCGGGTCAATCTCCAGAGCAGAAAGCCCAGGAACTGCCGTTACAGGGTGAATGGTGTTACCGATAGCCTGATCGAATACCTGGCCGACATTGGAGGCCGGATCGGTACTGATCAGCAAAACCCGCTTACCCTGTTCGGCAAGGCGGATAGCCGTCGCGCAGGAAATAGAAGTTTTTCCTACACCTCCCTTACCGGTAAAAAACAGGTAAGGCGGGATATTCTGTAAGAATTTCATATGTCCTCCTGACATATTCAGCAACAGGAAGTATTACCACCACAGCAGCTGGTGGGAGCTAACCCTATCTTCTCCAGCGGAATACCGAACCAGCGAGCCAGCTCAGCACGTTTTGGGTATCGCCCTGCCATCACCGTTTCACCGTTCAACAGCAGTAGCGGAAGTCCTTCAGCTCCAGATGCTTCGAGGAATGCTTTCGCTTTCTCGTTCTGAACAAAGCTCATGGGCTGCTGCGCCAGGTTGTAACGTTCAACCTGTACGCCACGTCCTTTCAGCCACTGCACATCAGCAGAAAAATCAACCAGAACCTGATCGACATCTGAGCCACATACGCCGGTACTGCAGCACATTGCCGGGTCAAACACCGTTAACGTCTTCATTCTGAATACCTCACATTCGAAAAATCATATATGTTCAGGCAAATTTTTTAGATGCAAACAGCCTTACCACTACCAGAGCAGTTTGCCGATGCCAGCTTACGGGCGATGGCCTGTACGTCGTCCTGTTGGCTTAACCAAGCCTGCTCAATTACCTGAGCAGCCCAGAAAGAAATATGCGGAGATAAGCGGTAATGAACCCATTTCCCCTGCTTGCGATCCAGCAATAGGCCACTTTCCCGAAGCATTGCCAGATGGCGGGAGATCTTGGGCTGTGACTGTTCTAGCGCAGTGCAAAGGTCGCACACGCACAGCTCTCCCATCTCTCTAAGCAGCAGTACGATCCCTAGACGGGTTTCATCGGAGAGGTTTTTGAAGAGTTGTAAGGATGTTAGTGACATCTGGCCTCCTGTCCTATTGAAGTTAGGATACTCCCATAAGGACCAAAATCAATATTCACATTCGAAAAAACATATGTGTTATTTAGAAGGATTTTTTTTGCTAACGATCAATAATTACGGCTAACACACTAAAATCTAGTGAATTAAAGTGTTATACAGTTCCTAGAATACACACTTCATTGTTGGTTTAGCTGGCTTATGCGCCAAGGAATAGAATGTGATAAAAAAGATTAAAATCTCAGGTTACAGAATCTACAAGCAATTGATTTTAGAGCCAAATTCAAAGCTCAACCTGATAGTTGGGGGGAATGAGGTTGGAAAATCAACCCTAATGGAAGCAATAGCCTTAGCGCTAACAGGCAGAATCAACGGAAAAGGAGCTAATGATGAATTAAATCCGTATTGGTTTAATACAGAGCTAGTCGCTGATTTTGTTGAAAGAAGACAAAGAGGTGAAAACATTAGTCTACCTGAGATTAAAATTGAGCTCTTTTTTGATAATACGCCAGAATTACAAAATCTATGTGGAGCTATTAATAGCGACCATCCAACAAATGCATGCCCTGGTGTATTATTCCATGTACTGCCCAATAGTGAATATAATGAGGAGATAGAGCAATGGCTTATAAGCCCTACTAAAATATTACCTGTAGAATTCTACCGTATAGAATGGCGTTCTTTTGCTGATGAGAAACTTCTCAATAGGCCTCGGCAATTAACAACTGCCATCATAGATTCTAAAACTGTTAGGTCCTCCACATCAATCGACTATCATTTAAGGCAAATAATTAATGATCATCTTGCTCCAATAGAAAGGGCAAAAATATCCTTATCGTACAGACAAGTTAAAGCATCTATGGCCGGAGGTGTACTTGGTGATATCAATGAAAGAATAAGCAAATTAAATGCCTCATTACATGATAAAACCATCATTTTAGATATGGATCAAAGTAGTCGAACCTCTTGGGAAGGCGTTGTATCCCCTCATGTCAATGAGGTCCCTTTTTCTATGTCTGGGCAAGGTCAACAAGCTGCCATCAAAATTTCTCTGTCTATGGGACGTCACGCTGAAAAGACAAAATTTGTGATGATAGAAGAACCAGAGAACCATCTTTCACATACCAGTTTATCAACACTACTTTCTCGAATCGAAAAGTTATCCAGTACTAGTCAGCAATTGTTCATTACAACGCATAGTACTTTCGTATTGAATAGACTCGGACTAGATTCGTTAATTTTAATTGGCAATGAATCTGTAAGCAGAATCAATGGCCTATCTCCAGATACTGTTTCTTATTTCCAGAAACTGCCTGGTTACGACACACTCAGAATGGTCTTGGCAAAAAAAGTGGTATTGGTCGAAGGCCCATCTGACGAAATAATTTTCGAACGTTTTTTCAAAGATACATACCAGCTGCGCCCTATGGAGGTCGGTATTGATGTTATAAGCATGAGGGGACTATCACTAGCAAAATGTTTGGAGTTATGTGCCGCTCTCGATAGGCCTGTTGCCTCTCTCCGAGATAACGATGGAATTTCACCAGAAGATCTTGCGCTCCCAGTTCAAGGATGGCTGAAAAAAAACAGAAGAGAGCTATTTATTGGAAGTGTAGTTTCAGGGACAACATTAGAGCCACAACTAATTCACCACAATGGTGAAAAGTTACTTCGTGAAGTATTAAACATAGAAGATAGAGCAGATCTTTTAACATGGATGAGTAGAGAAAAAACAGAAGGGGCCTTGAGAATTTCGGTCTCAAAAAAGGCACTCACACCACCTAAATACATGAGCGATGCGATAAGGTTTATTTATGAACAATGAGTTAATCTTGGCTGTAGCAGGTTCAAGAAAAACACAAGGAATCATTGATCATTGTGCGAGAATAGATGGTCAAAAAAGAGTATTAGTTTTAACATTTACTCAATTCAACCAAAATGAAATTCGCAATCGGTTATCTCATTGTGCAGGAAACAGCTCACATATTGAAGTGCTTGGGTGGTACACTTTTTTAATCCGACATTTTGCCAAACCGTTCCTCCCCTATAAATTCCCTGGACAAAGAATTTTGGGATTTAACTTTGATGGAAGGCCATACATGATGGCAAAGGGTATCAACAGATTTTTAGATAAAAACAACCATGCTTACGCTTGTGAGCTAGCTCGACTAAGTGCAGAACTGATTAATGCAAGCCAAGGGGCATTAATTTTTAGACTTGAATCTATGTATGATGAAATACTTATTGATGAAGTTCAGGATTTGAGCGGCTACGATTTAGACATATTAGATTCTTTGTTAGCAACGGCTATCAATTTGAAAATGGTTGGAGACATGCGGCAAGCTGTTCTTTCAACCAATCCAAGAGGAAGTAAGCATAAAAAATATCAAAATACTAATATGCTTTCTTGGTTTTTGGAAAGAGAAGAGAAAGGAATAATAAAGATAATTGAACGTTTTACAACCTGGAGATGTCATCATTTAATATCTGATTACGCCGATACTATTTTTTCACCTGAATGGGGTTTTCCTAAAACAAAATCTGAAAATCACACTGTTACATGTCATGATGGGGTTTTTCTTGTAATGAAGGAGCATGTTGAAGATTACATCAAAGCATTTAAACCGCAATGCTTGAGAAACTCAAAAAGCAGCGGTAAGGCCTATAATTTCGATTTTATTAATTTCAAAGCATCTAAAGGTTCAACTTTTGAACGAATCCTAATAATTCCGACCTCAGGAATTGAAGCCTTTATTCAGAAAAATGAGTATCTTGAAAGCACTGCAGCCGCAACATTTTACGTAGCAGTTACAAGAGCTCAGCAAAGCGTGGCAATCGTTGTAGGGAAGCCTGGTCAATCAAAATTACCGATATGGAAACCGTAATTCTTAATATATTAAATAGGTGAATTTTGTTCATATGTTAAATTAAAACAATAGCAAAAGAGATAAGATTAATAATGAAATTTGTCAAACTCATTGCAAGAATAAATATTAATAGCTTTTTTATCACCCCAACTTGAGAGGAGAATATATTAAATTTACCCTTAGCTTCAGATAAATCTACAGAGTCTAACTCTGCTTCAAAACGATTAAGCAACCCTAAAAACTCATCTCTTGTTATATTTAAAAAACTCAATTGAAATTTAACTGTGAAGTATGTTGTAAAAAGCACAAACAAAGCAACAAAAAAAGTCCCTGAATTCAACAAGATATCCTGCACTATACTATCTGGATTATTTTTTATCGCAGTAAACGTTAAAACTGTAGATGCAGGAATTGCTAATGACCTTGTTAGGGATTCAGTAAGAACGGTGTTTATTTTTGATAAATAATCCCTAAACTTTTCTTCATACTCTTTTCTTATCTTTTCGAAACTAAATCCGACTGCAAAAGCATGATAGTTTTCTTCAAAACGTTCAACAAATATCGAAAATCGTTTCAATATCGTTCTAAATCGGAAATCAATATCTTTATTAGATGTAAAAGAATATATAGTATTTGATAGAATTTTATTTTTTTCTTCTTTGTGATCCTCGCTCTCCATTAATTTCATTAATTTAGAAAAGCCATCCAAATCATAGTCTAAATCATTAAAATCATATTGCAATGTAACAAATGATTTTCTGGCACCAAGAAATGTACAAGAGTTACCATCACTATCATCAGATGAGTTAACTAAAACATCCCAAACTCGACTTATTTGTATGTAATGCAGCACTTTACCTTTTACTATTTCATCTGGGTATAACTCTATCTTTCCTTCGGGTGATCTCAGTAATATAAATTTTTCTTTAGCCTTAGGGTTTAAATTTATCGCCTCGTTTAGATCTTTATAAATAGCCATCCCCAAAGAGCGTAGATGATTCATATCCACACTTACGATCATTGTGAAATTTTTATCAAAAAACTTTGCATTAAAATTTTCCAAATCAACAAATTCTTTTTTTAGATCACCTCTATCTTTTATCGAAAAGATTGAACTTATTAATGACACTCGACTATATTCAAGGCAAAATAAGTAATTATCTAAATTTAATTGTATAAGTCCTTGGGCAAGATCTCCCTCAAAGTAGTATGTTTCAAACCGCTTAAAAAGCAGTGTTATATGCTCAAGTACATCGCAAGAATAGCCAATCATTTAACCATCCTTATTTTACATTTTCTCTTTTATCGAGCTCGGCTTTAAGATCTATCGGAATTTCTGTAAACAGTAATCCTTTATCACTATAGAATACTTTAGAACCCAATAAGTCAGAATCGAAACTAATACTCATTTTTTTCGTTTTTCCCTTATAACGAACAAGCCCTCTTAACTCACTTTTATCAATACTGACCTCAAAGCTTAAATTAAATGGCTCATTTTGAATGATTTCAAGAAGAAATCCATCATTTTCTGGAAAAAGGAATCGCCCTAAATTCTCAACATTAACTTTACCTTCTTCATTAATATTATCTCTACAGTATGAGTTCGCTAATATTAACTTTTCATTTATAGCATCTAAATCATCAATATAAAGATCATCACAACATTTTTTTATAGCACTTACGAGTGTTGCTGTTTCAATCTTCGATGCAGTAAATTCCTTGCAACCAATAAAACGAGAAAAGTAGTCTCTCATTTCAGAATTTCGTCCTATCCTAAATGAAATAAATCTTTCGGCCAACCCCTCAGACCATGCTGTTAGATTTATTCTTGCACCAAGATGAAGACGATCAAGATCTAAGCGCTCAATATACTTGAAAGAGAGATTTTCTAAAATCATCCCCTGAGTTTCTTGTAAAGTGACGATAGATAAGAATCTGTTCCCGTTGGTTTCATAGTTAAAAAAAACAATATATCCTGGTTTGGCTGCTTTACCTGAACCCTGATTTAACTCATCCAATAAAAGATAAGACATTTCAACCGTCATTTTTCTGAAATCAACAAACTCTTTTTGCTCATCATAGTTTCTTTCAAGTGTCTGCTCAAATTTTGTAAGTCCACCTTCTTGATCAAAAAAACCTGACTTAAGCCCAGTTTTATTAAATAAATTAAGAAGCGTAATCCCCACTTCGTCGGTGATCTCATCAAGGTTATTTTCCGCAGGCCGAGGTTTAAGTGATGCATGTTTCCCTGCGTCTCGCGTAAACTGATGAACAATAAATCTTTTTATTTTCGCCATGTTATTATTAAATTCCTCATTTAACTTCCACCCAAAGTGGTGGTACAGATTTTACATTTATAACGCCATTCATTATCAAATATTATTGATATATTATCTAAAACTGTGAGCCACATTATATTTAATATCTAATCTGACTCACAAAACAATATACAAACTAACCAATTGATTTAAATATAAAATCCCCATACCACTGCATCATCTCCTTCCTCCCCTCCAGATATTGAGCATGGTTATACGTTCCACGAATTGAGTTCTTATCGACGTGAGCCAGTTGTAACTCAATCCAGGCCGAGTTGAATCCCTGCTCATGCAAAATGGTACTCATCGTGTGGCGGAATCCATGCCCTGTAACGCGCCCGGCATAGCCGATACGCCTTACCAACACAGTTAATGCCATATCACTCATCGGTTTCTTAGGATTATTACGTCCTGGGAACAGCAACGTTCCTGCCCCAGTCATGGGTTTAAGCTGATTAAGCAGGTCAATTGCCTGGCTTGATAACGGAACCAGATGAGGTCGGCGCATTTTCATTCGCTCTGCTGGTACGTTCCAAACCTTCCGCTCAAAATCAAACTCCTGCCACTCCGCTTGCCTCAATTCCCCAGGCCTTACTCCAGTCAAAATAAGTAATTGCATCGCAATCTTAACAATCACACTACCGGCATAGGTATTCAGAGTCCGAAGAAACTCAGGCAGTTCATCCTGGGTTAAAAAAGCATAATGCTCTTTCTCATGAGGAGTCACGGCGCTGGCTAGATCAGGTGCTGGATTGTACTCGGCCCTGCCGGTCACAACGGCATACTTCCAGACCTCTCCACAACGCTGGCGAACCTTGCGGACTTTCTCTGTTGCCCCTCGTGCTTCTATCTTAGAAAGGACTGCAAGCAACTCCATCGGCTTGATATCTTTGATTGGCCGGTGACCGATATAAGGAAACACATCCTTTTCAAAGGTTCTCAGCATCTCTTCACGGTAGGAGACAGACCAGCGGTCATAGCGGCGCTGATACCACTCCCGCGTGATAGCCTCAAATGAGTTTTCTGCGTCTTGTTGACGACTAAGTTTTTCAATTTTTCGTTCAAGAGAAGGATCGTTGCCAGCCGCTAATGTCCTTTTTGCATCCTCACGCTTACTTCTGGCCTCAGCTAAAGAAACATCGGGGTAAACGCCAATAGCGAGCAGCTTCTCTTTACCTAGCGAACGGTATTTGAGTCGCCAGTATCTTTTACCGTTGGGATTAACCAGAAGGTAAAGACCACCACCATCAGCGAGTTTGTAAGGCTTATCTTTAGGTTTTGCAGTTTCAACCTGACGAGCTGTCAGCTTCATTGGGGGTACCTCTCAGCAGGGGGTACAATTATACCCCCATCCATACCCCCACATTGAGCTTGACCTTGGGGGAGTACAATTGAGTTCCATAGACTAATAGAATGCTATAACCGCTGATTTATCAAGGAAAAGTTGAGTTTGGTAGACTTCAGGGGAGTTGAGTTTGGAGCGGGCGAAGGGAATCGAACCCTCGTATAGAGCTTGGGAAGCTCTCGTTCTACCATTGAACTACGCCCGCTTCGAGATGCGTAAGGCATTATAAACCTTACGCTCTTATTGACAAGGTGCTTGCTCACTGACTGGCGATTAATTCACCGTCAGCATTTTGGTTTGCTCCCCTGCGGCGGTAAATAACGCAGCGGATCAATCGCTGTTGCGCGGTAGCGAATCTGGAAGTGCAAGCGAACGGAATCCGCATCAGTGCTCCCCATTGTGGCAATTTTCTGCCCGGCTTTCACGCTCTGCCCGTTGTTAACTAACAGCGTGTCGTTGTGGGCATAAGCGGTGATGTAATCCTCATTATGTTTAATCATGATGAGGTTCCCGTAACCGCGTAACTGGTTGCCGACATAAACCACCTTCCCTGCCCCTGCCGCATAAATCGGCGTGCCGCGCGCGGCGGATATATCAATGCCTTTGTTGCCGCCTTCCGCCGTTGAATAAGGCAAAATGACTTTGCCGCTGGCAGGCCAGCGCCAGCAACGTTGCCCTACCGGAGGCCAGGAAGATTGCGGCACAGAAGAGGACGGTCTGACTGCCGCCGTTTTCGTAGAGGATTTCGCCGTGGTCGCACGCGATGAACCGGAACGCTTTGCCCCTCCGCCCAGTTTCAGTTTTTGCCCTACCTCAATGGTGTAAGGCGGGGAAATACCGTTCAGGCGGGCAAGTTCTTTCACGCTGGTTCCCGTCGTGCGCGAAATGCGGTAGAGCGTATCTCCCCGCTTAACGGTATAGACGGAACCCGAATCAGAAGATTGATTGCTGGAGCAGCCCGCTAAAAGCAAGCCTGCACAAAGCAGCATCACAATACTCAGGCTCTTGTTGTTCAGGCGTCCTGCACTCAAAACTATTCCTCGCAACATTTCAAACGCCTTATCATAGCAGCCAAAAGCCAGATGCCCAATGTATTGCCATCGGTGTCACGATATCTCCTTCTTGCCACCGCTACTTTTGGTAATGCCTTTCCACCCTATATAGACTACGCTAGTTGCCAGAGTATATGGCTTGCAGCAGTATGCGGCTATTTTCATATTCAGGAGTTTTTATGACCGGGGAACATGTCATATTGCTGGATGAGCAGGGTAATCCTGACGGCATACTGGAGAAATATGCGGCTCATACCTCTGATACCCTTTTACATCTCGCCTTCTCATGCTGGTTGTTTAACGCGCAGGGGCAATTGCTGGTCACTCGCCGCTCGCTCAGTAAAAAAGCGTGGCCGGGAGTCTGGACCAACTCAGTATGCGGACACCCACAGCAGGGAGAAAGCACTGAAGCGGCAATTATCCGACGCAGCCGTTATGAGCTTGGCGTCGAAATTACCAACCTGACGCCCGTCTATCCAGATTTTCGCTATCGGGCAACTGACCCGAATGGCATCGTGGAAAATGAGGTCTGTCCGGTATACGCCGCGCAGGTGACCAGCGCGCTACAGGTAAACCCGGATGAAGTGATGGACTACCAGTGGAGCGGCCTGGAAACCGTACTGCAAGCATTGAGCGCGGCGCCGTGGGCGTTCAGTCCGTGGATGGTGTTGCAGGCGTCTGACGACCAAGCGCGTGAGTTGTTGCGGGAGTATAACCAGGGGTAATTTACTGGCTTTGTGCCCGGTGGCGCTACGCTTACCGGGCCTACAGAGGTGCAAAACGTAGGCCGGATAAGGCAAAGCCGCCATCCGGCATCTCACGTCTTATTTTACCGGACGCATCGCCGGGAACAGAATCACGTCGCGGATGGTGTGGCTGTTGGTGAACAGCATTACCATGCGGTCGATACCAATTCCCAGACCCGCTGTCGGCGGCAGGCCGTGCTCCAGAGCGGTAACGTAGTCTTCGTCGTAGAACATCGCTTCGTCGTCACCGGCTTCTTTCGCGTTAACCTGATCCTGGAAACGCTGCGCCTGATCTTCTGCATCGTTCAGCTCGCTAAAGCCGTTACCGATTTCACGGCCGCCGATGAAGAATTCAAAGCGGTCGGTGATTTCCGGGTTCACGTCGTTACGGCGCGCCAGCGGAGAAACCTCTGCCGGATATTCGGTAATGAAGGTCGGCTGAATCAGGTGCGCTTCCGCCACTTCTTCGAAGATCTCAGTTACGATGCGGCCCAGACCCCAGCTTTTCTCAACCTTGATGCCGATAGATTCAGCGATCGCTTTGGCGGAGTCGAAGTTATCCAGATCGGCCATATCCGTTTCAGGACGGTATTTCTTGATAGCCTCGCGCATGGTCAGTTTTTCGAACGGCTTGCCGAAGTCGAACACTTCATCGCCGTAAGGCACTTCAGTTTTGCCCAGAATATCCTGCGCCAGCGTACGGAACAGCGATTCAGTCAGTTCGATCAGGTCTTTATAGTCCGCATACGCCATATAGAGTTCCATCATGGTGAACTCTGGGTTATGACGAACGGAGATCCCTTCGTTACGGAAGTTACGGTTGATTTCGAACACACGCTCGAAGCCACCAACTACCAGACGCTTCAGGTACAGTTCCGGCGCGATACGCAGGTACATGTCCAGATCCAGCGCGTTGTGATGGGTGATAAACGGACGCGCTGCCGCACCGCCAGGAATCACTTGCATCATCGGAGTTTCCACTTCCATAAAGCCGCGGCCCACCATGAACTGACGAATACCCGCCATAATCTGTGAACGGACTTTAAAGGTGTTACGGGATTCATCGTTAGAGATGAGATCCAGGTAACGCTGGCGATAGCGCGCTTCCTGATCCTGCAAGCCGTGGAATTTATCCGGCAGCGGACGAAGCGCTTTGGTCAGCAGCCGCAGTTCGGTGCAGTGGATGGACAGCTCACCGGTTTTGGTCTTGAACAGCTTCCCTTTCGCGCCGAGGATATCGCCCAGATCCCATTTTTTGAACTGCTCGTTGTAAACGCCTTCCGGCAGATCGTCACGGGCAACGTACAGCTGAATACGGCCGCCGACATCCTGCAACGTAACGAAAGACGCTTTACCCATAATACGACGGGTCATCATACGGCCCGCAACGGACACTTCGATGTTCAGCGCTTCCAGTTCTTCGTTCTCTTTCGCGTCGAAGTCAGCGTGCAGTTGGTCTGAGGTGTGATCGCGACGAAAATCATTCGGGAACGGAATACCCTGCTCGCGCAGGCTAGCCAGCTTCTCGCGGCGCGTTTTCAGTTCATTGTTAAGATCGGTTACCGCGTCAGCGCCCTGTGCGTGTTGTTCAGACATGTTGGTTCCTCATAACCCTGCTTTCAAACTTGCTTCGATAAATTGATCCAGGCTGCCATCCAGCACCGCCTGCGTGTTGCGGGTCTCAACCCCGGTACGCAAGTCTTTAATGCGGGAGTCATCAAGGACATAAGAACGAATCTGGCTGCCCCAGCCGATGTCGGATTTGTTATCTTCCATCGCCTGTTTCTCGGCATTTTTCTTCTGCATCTCCAGTTCATAAAGCTTCGCTTTCATCTGCTTCATGGCCTGGTCTTTGTTTTTGTGCTGGGAACGGTCGTTCTGGCACTGCGTCACAATCCCGGTCGGGATGTGCGTAATACGTACCGCAGATTCTGTACGGTTAACGTGCTGACCGCCCGCGCCGGATGCGCGATAAACGTCGATACGCAGGTCTGCCGGGTTGATCTCGATATCAATATCATCGTCAACTTCCGGGTAGACGAACGCGGAGCTGAACGAGGTATGACGACGACCGCCGGAATCGAACGGGCTCTTACGCACCAGGCGATGGACGCCGGTTTCGGTACGCAGCCAGCCATAGGCGTATTCGCCGGAAATCTTGATGGTGACGGATTTGATCCCCGCGACTTCACCTTCAGACTCTTCAATAATTTCGGTTTTAAAGCCGCGCGCTTCTGCCCAGCGCAGATACATACGCTCCAGCATGCTTGCCCAGTCCTGCGCTTCAGTACCGCCGGAACCTGCCTGAATATCGAGGTAGCAATCCGCGCTGTCATACTCACCGGAGAACATACGACGGAATTCCAGCTGCGCCAGCTTTTCTTCCAGCGTATCGAGTTCAGCTACGGCTTCGTTAAAGGTTTCTTCGTCGTCGGCTTCTACAGCCAGCTCCAGCAGCCCGGAAACATCTTCCAGACCCTGAGTCATTTGGTCGAGGGTGTCGACAATCGCTTCAAGGGAGGAACGCTCTTTGCCCAGCGCCTGCGCGCGTTCGGGTTCGTTCCAGACATCCGGCTGTTCCAGCTCGGCGTTTACTTCTTCCAGACGCTCTTTCTTGGCATCGTAGTCAAAGATACCCCCTAAGAACGTCAGAGCGTTCCGTGAGGTCCTGAATGCGGTTATTTACCGGGTTAATTTCAAACATGGTCTGATTTCTTTTATTGGACTAGTCAAAATGCAGTGATAAGAGCGGAATTCTACCGGATTCGCGCTCTCATTAATATACTGTTGTCAATTTGGCCAGAGGTGATCAATGATCAGCTGTAGGCTACGGTTGCCGCGAAACTCATTGATATCCAGCTTATAGGCAAGCTGAACTTCGCGTACGCCGTTATCCGGCCAGCAGGCGGTATCAACGTTAAACGCAATGCCGTCCAGCAGCGGGCCGCCGCCAACCGGTTCGACCATCACTTTCAGGTGGCGTTCGCCGACCAGCCGCTGCTGCAACAGGCGAAAACGTCCGTCAAACAGCGGTTCCGGGAACATCTGCCCCCACGGCCCTGCGTCACGCAGCAGTTGCGCCACTTCCATCGTCATCTCAGCCACGCTCAGCGGGCCATCAGAAACCACTTCGCCCTGTAGCAGCGATGGGTCGAGCCACTCGGTCACCAGCTCGCCAAAACGCTGCTGGAAATGTTCAAACTGCGCCTCTTCCAGTGACAATCCTGCCGCCATCGCATGGCCGCCGAATTTGAGCATCATCCTCGGATACAGCGTATCCAGACGCTCCAGCGCATCGCGCATATGCAGCCCCTGAATGGAACGACCGGAACCTTTCAGCGTACCGTCACCGGCGGGCGCAAAGGCAATCACCGGGCGATGGAAGCGCTCTTTAATGCGCGAAGCCAGAATGCCGACCACGCCCTGATGCCATTCTGGATGATACATCGCCAGGCCGCCTGGCAGCGTTTCACGGCTGCGTTCCAGTTTCTCGCACAGGGTCAGCGCTTCCGCCTGCATCCCCTGTTCGATCTCTTTACGCGTCTGGTTCAGCGCATCCAGTTCATTCGCCAGCACCCGCGCTTCACCGATGTTATCGCACAGCAGCAACGCCACGCCGACGGACATATCATCCAGCCGCCCTGCGGCATTCAGACGCGGCCCCAGCGCAAAGCCTAAATCGCTGGCCGCCAGCTTCTGCGGATCGCGGTTCGACACCTCAAGCAGCGCCTTAATGCCTGGGCGACATTTTCCGGCGCGGATACGGCTCAACCCCTGCCACGTCAGGATGCGGTTATTGGCGTCCAGCGGCACCACGTCCGCCACCGTGCCTAACGCGACCAGGTCGAGCAATTCCGCCAGATTCGGCGGCGTAATGCCACGCTCATCAAACCAGCCTTTATCACGCAGGAAAGTGCGCAGCGCCAGCATCAGATAGAACGCCACGCCAACGCCTGCCAGCGACTTCGACGGGAAATCGCAATCTCGCAGATTCGGGTTAATGATGGCTTCTGCGTCAGGTAGCGTATCGCCCGGCAGGTGGTGATCGGTCACCACCACCGGAATCCCCAACGCTCTGGCATGTTCCACACCGGTATGAGAAGAGATACCGTTATCCACCGTCACAATCAGCTGCGCGCCGCGGGCATGCGCCTGATCGACCACTTCCGGGCTTAATCCGTAGCCGTCTTCAAAACGGTTTGGCACCAGGTAGCTGATATTGTTACAGCCCAGCGAACGCATACCGAGGACGCTAAGCGCCGTACTGGTGGCGCCATCCGCGTCAAAATCGCCCACGACGACGATGCGAGTCCCCTCGCGAAACGCGTTATAGAGGATCTCAACCGCCTTTTCGACGCCGCTAAGCTGCTGCCACGGCAGCATCCCTTTTACGCTACGCTCCAGCTCCTGCGCGCTGCGTACGCCCCGGCTGGCGTATAAACGGCGCAGCAGCGGCGGCAGGTCAGCAGGCAGCTCAGCTGTCTCGTCGGCCTCACGCCGACGAAGTTGTATCTGTTGTTTCACGCGAATTATTTACCGCTGGTCTGTTTCTGGTGCGCGTCAAGGAACGCCTTCATCTCTTTCGGCCCCTGATAGCCAGGCACCACATAGCCGTTACTCAGCACAATCGCTGGCGTGCCGCTCACGCCGAACTGCACGCCCAGCGCATAATGATTGGCGATATCGATATCGCAGGTGGCGGCTTTCACGCCTTTGCCCGCCATCGCGTCATCAAAGGCTTTGTTTCGGTCTTTCGCGCACCAGATGGACTTCATATCCTGCTCGGCCTGGCTTTCCAGCCCCTGGCGCGGGAAGGCCAGATAACGCACGGTAATCCCCAGCGCGTTGTAGTCTTTCATCTCTTCATGCAGCTTGTGACAGTAGCCGCAGGTGATGTCGGTAAAGATGGTGATGACGTGTTTTTCCTGCGGCGCTTTGTAAACAATCATCTCTTTTTCCAGCGCATTCAGGTGTTTCATCAGCAACTGATTGGTGACATTTACCGGCGACGCGCCGCTGACGTCATACATCGGCCCCTGAATAATATGCTTGCCATCGTCGGTGACGTACAGCACGCCGCTGTTGGTCAGCACGGTTTTCATGCCTGCAACCGGCGCGGGTTGAATTTCCGTGCTCTGCACGCCCAGCTTAGTCAGCGACTGGTGAATGGCTGCATCGTCCGCATGGACCATTCCCGAAAATGCCGCTGCCAGCAGGGTGAACATCATAAAACGTTTTTTCATAACCTATCCTTTCCTGTCAGCACTCACGCTCGCGGGTGATGCTGTTGATGAAGTTGACGCAAGCGCTCCGTTGCGACATGAGTATAAATTTGTGTGGTCGAGAGATCGCTATGCCCAAGCAGCATCTGTACAACGCGTAAGTCAGCGCCATGATTCAGCAAATGGGTGGCGAAAGCGTGACGCAAAACGTGCGGCGACAGCTTTTCGCTGTCGATTCCCGCCAGCACGGCATAGTGTTTAATGCGGTGCCAGAAGGTCTGACGCGTCATTTGTTGCGCCCGCTGGCTGGGAAATAAAACGTCAATCGACACGCCGTTCAGCAGCCACGGGCGCCCGTGCTCCAGATACGTCTCCAGCCAGTACACCGCCTCTTCGCCCAACGGCACCAGACGTTCTTTATTGCCTTTACCGATAACCCGCACGACGCCCTGGCGCAAACTGATATCGCTCATGGTCAGCCCGACCAGCTCAGAAACGCGCAGGCCCGTCGCATACAGCACTTCCAGCATTGCTTTGTCGCGTAATTCCAGCGGTTGGTCAACAACTGGCGACTGTAATAATCTCTCAACTTGTGCTTCGCTGAGATCTTTTGGCAAACGCTGCGGAAGTTTGGGCGACGCGAGCTGCGCGCTCGGATCGTCCTCACGAAATTTTTCACGGTACAGATGCTGAAAGAAGCGCCGCGTAGCGCTCAACAACCGTGCGGAACTGGTGGCTTTATACCCGCCATCCATACGTTCCGCCAGCAGCGTTTGTAAATCATCGCTCTGCACCGTCGCCAGCGTTTTTCCACGATGATGCAACCATTCGACCACCATCGACAAGTCGCGCCGATACGCGCTCAGCGTATTTTCCGCCAGATTACGCTCCAGCCACAGGGCATCGAGAAACTGCTCGATACGCGCCAGATCCTTATCCATCTCGGGCCCCTCTGCGTGTTAAATCAACGCCATTATGCCTGAAGCCGACGCCTTTCTGGTACACTAGCCGCATCGTCATCGCAAGAATCGAGAGCAGTACGTCATGAATATCGGCCTTTTTTATGGTTCCAGCACCTGCTATACCGAAATGGCAGCGGAAAAAATTCGCGACATTATTGGCCCGGAACTGGTCACATTACACAACCTCAAGGATGACTCTCCGACCTTAATGGAGCAGTACGATGTGCTCATTTTAGGCATTCCGACCTGGGATTTTGGTGAAATACAGGAAGACTGGGAAGCCGTCTGGAATCAACTGGACGATCTCAAGCTGGAAGGCAAAATTGTCGCGCTCTACGGCATGGGCGACCAGTTGGGCTACGGCGAGTGGTTCCTGGATGCGCTGGGTATGCTGCATGACAAACTTGTCACCAAAGGCGTTAAATTTGTCGGCTACTGGCCTACCGAAGGCTATGAGTTCACCAGTCCGAAACCGGTCATTGCCGATGGGCAACTTTTTGTCGGCCTGGCGCTGGATGAAACCAACCAGTACGATCTCAGCGATGAGCGCATCCAGGCCTGGTGCGAGCAAATTCTCGGTGAGATGGCAGAGCACTATTCCTGCTGACCGTTTTGCCGGATAGCGGCGTGAACGCCCTGTCCGGCCTGCATGGCGCACCGAACCGTAGGCCTTAAAGCTGCGCGCCATCAGGCCTTCGTTGGCGTTACCCCTGCGTCGCCTGTTGCAGCATTAACCGCCGTAAATCCCGCCACTCGGCGTCATCCATGCTGTCCGCCGCCAGCCACAAGTGCTGACGCTTCCCGCTGTCGGCGCGCAAACGCAGCATCATGCCGGTTTTAAGCATCCAGGGCGGGCCCTGAATCGTCCAGTCTTGCCCTTGCCAACGTAAACGCCCATCCATCAGCAGTTTAATTTCGCCCTGCCGGGTATTAATCCGCCGCTGACTGCGCACACAGTCGAACACCACCAGCGAAAGCAATATCAGCCAGAGCGGCGTGTAGCTCAATGGCCAGGGCATCAATAAAACCAATGCGGCGACAAGCCCATGAATGAGCAAAGAGAGCCATTGTGCGCGCCAGGAGACGCGTAAATCAGATTGCCACAGGACCACGTTCCCGATTCCGTGTCTGGATGAGTTTCACCATTTGTTCCAGCTCTGCATCACCCGGTTTACCGTGGTTCATCAACCAGTTAAATAAATCAGGATCGTCGCATTCCAGCAAACGAACAAAGATGCATTTTTCTTCATCGCTTAAGTTATCGTACTCATGTTCGAAAAACGGCATGATGGAAATGTCGAGCTCACGCATACCGCGACGGCATGCCCAATGAATACGTGCTTTGTTATTAATATCCATGTTCTTCTTCCTGTCTCGCGAAAATGAAGTACCCGGCTATTGTAACGTGTTTTTCATGTTCTTTTACGGGAATCTCCATAAACGGAAGCATGATCGGCAAATAAAACCACATTAAGTCAAAGGGTTCATCGATTTTGCATCGCGCCTCGCAAAGCGGGCGATAAGGCACAAATGGGATGTTTAAACCGCTTGCAATGGGCTATAGCTCTTTTACCATTAGTCACTATTACTGCGTTAAGCAAATCAGGACATTATTATGGCTTTTACACCTTTTCCTCCTCGTCAACCGTCCGCGTCAGCCCGTTTGCCTCTGACGCTGATCACTCTCGATGACTGGGCGCTGGCCTCGATCACCGGCGCCGACAGCGAGAAGTATATGCAAGGTCAGGTCACCGCGGACGTCAACCAGCTTACCGAACAGCAACACTTACTGGTCGCCCATTGCGATGCAAAAGGGAAGATGTGGAGCAACCTGCGTCTGTTCCGCGACGGCGACGGTTTTGCCTGGATTGAACGCCGCAGTCTGCGTGAGGCCCAACTGACCGAGCTGAAAAAATACGCCGTGTTCTCTAAAGTCGCGATCGTGCCTGACGATGAGCGTGTTCTGCTCGGTATCGCTGGTTTTCAGGCTCGCGCAGCGCTGGCAAATATCTTTAGCGAGTTACCAAACAGCGAAAAACAGGTCGTGAGCGAAGGGGCGTCCACCCTGCTTTGGTTTGAACATCCGGCGGAACGTTTTCTGCTGATTACGGATGTCGCCACGGCTGAATCCCTGACTGAAAAACTGCGTGGCGAAGCGGCGCTGAACAACAGCCAGCAGTGGCTGGCGCTGGATATTGAAGCGGGCATTCCGGTCATTGACTCCGCGAACAGCGGGCAATTTATACCGCAGGCAACCAACCTACAGGCGCTGGGCGGCATCAGCTTTAAGAAAGGCTGCTACAGCGGGCAGGAGATGGTCGCCCGGGCAAAATTCCGCGGTGCGAACAAACGCGCGCTCTGGTCTCTGGCAGGTAAAGCCAGCCGCGTACCGGAAGCCGGAGAAGATCTGGAGTTGCAGATGGGTGAGAACTGGCGTCGTACCGGCACCATTCTTGCGGCAGTGCAACTGGATGACGGCCAGGTTCTGGTGCAGGTGGTCATGAACAACGATATGGAAGCTGACAGCGTATTTCGCGTACGCGATGATGCGAATACCCTGCACATCGTACCGCTGCCCTATTCGCTGGAAGAGTGAAAAGAATAACGCCTGATGGCGCTGCGCTTATCAGGCCTACGGTTCAGTACGCCATGTAGGCCGGATAAGGTATTAGCCGCCATCCGGCAGTTGGGTTTCAGGCCCCATCCCTCGTAGGCCGGATAAGGCGTAGCCGCCATCCGGCAACAGTGTGTCAGACCTGCCCTACATACAGATAGATCGCCAGAAAGTGGCACACGCTGCCGCCCAGCACGAACCCGTGCCAGATTGCATGGTTATAGGGAATGCGTTTGCAGACGTAGAAAATCACGCCTAGCGAATAGACCACGCCGCCGACCGCCAGCAGCGTCACGCCTCCCGCCGCCAGTTTGATCGCCAGTTGATAAACCACAATCAGCGACAGCCACCCCATCGTTAAATACGTTACCAGCGAGAGAACCTTAAACCGGTGGGCAATAGTCAGCTTGAATAAAATACCGAGCAGCGCCAGGCTCCAGATGACAATCATCAGCCCACGCGCCAGCGGCGAATCCAGCCCCACCAGCAAAAACGGCGTATAGGTTCCGGCAATCAGCAGATAGATAGCGCAGTGGTCGAATTTTTTCAGCCAGATCTTCGCCCGCTGATGCGGAATCGCGTGGTAGAGGGTTGAAGCAAGAAACAGCAGGATCATGCTGCCGCCGTACAGGCTGTAGCTGGTAATGGCCGTTGCACTGGCATTCGCGTCTACCGCCTGAACCAGTAACAGCACCAGACCGACAATACCAAACACCAACCCAATACCGTGGCTGATGCTATTGGCAATTTCCTCTGCCAGCGAATATCCCTGTGCGATTAATGGTTTCTGCACCATAGCTTACTCCAAAGAACGTTCACAATCGTGATAGCGTTCCTAGCGTAACTGAGAATGGTTCCAGTGAACACCTGTTAGCTAAAATAAATATCAACTTAAGATTAATCCTTGTAAATCATGATGTTGAAACTTACTTTTCAACTAACAGTTGTCCATTAAAATCAAAGGCATTTAAAATCAATCACATAAAATTGCGTCTGATCCGGGTAAATCCCGGCAATCACATGTTTAAGTTCTTCAAGCGTCATGTTTTCCTGCCGGGCATGTTTTTCCGTCAGCGTGTCCAGCGTGACGGTTGAAGTGCCAACAACCTCAATTGTGCAGAAGTAACCCTCATCTTCGAAGCGTCCAACCCGTAGAATATCCCCGGCTTTGAAGTGTGATTCGGACTCGTCACGAATGGTGATAGTTTTGCGTCCGGCCAGAATGTCATCCTGGAAACGCTGAAAAAAAGTGATGTCATTTGGCTGCATGTTATTATTCCCTGTAGATGAAGTCTGATGAGTGAGTTTTGCCATTGTGAGTATGTTCTCCCACGCTGCCATCGCCAGTCTCAACAATCTTGAGATGCTGGTCTACAACTATGTCATCAAAAACCGTGACAAAGTCATGTACATGACCATTCGCGAACTGGCTGATGCCGTGGGCGTTTCCACCACCACCGTACTGCGCTTTTGTCGCAAACTTCACTGTGACGGCTACTCTGAATTCCGCGTGCGCTTTAAATTATATTTAGAGCAGGATGAGCCGCAACAGGCTAATTTTGGCGCCAGCGAAATTATCAGTTTCTTTAAAAGCGTCAATAACGATGAGTTTGATAAATTACTCGATCAGGCTGTCGATATCATTTTATCTTCCGAACGTATTATATTTGTCGGCGCAGGAACTTCCGGCGCGCTGGCAAAATATGGTGCACGTTTTTTCTCTAACGTCGGGAAATTCAGTAATCATATTGACGATCCTTATTTTCCGGTCACCAACGATATGGCAAAAAACGCGCTGGCGATTGTGCTTTCAGTATCGGGAGAGACTGCGGAGATCCTGCGCTTTGCCAGCCAGTTCAGCCTGCACAACTGCAAAGTGCTGTCGATTACCAGCCATGAACACTCGGCGCTGGCAAAGCTGGCCGATTTTAATCTCTCCTGGCATGTACCACAAACCCGTATTGCTGGCGTTTATGATATTACAACGCAGATCCCCGTTATCTATATTCTTGAATCATTAGGCCGTAAGCTGGCGAAAAAATTAGCGTAAAAAAACAATTTGTTTTTTGGGCGTAACAAATTACACCAACGCTATTTTGTTATATCGTGACTTTTTGCCTTCCTTTGTTAGACTCAAAACCAGATTGTATTAATTTGAGATTGAGCAACAATGAAAAAACTCACCTTACCAAAAGATTTCTTATGGGGCGGCGCAGTTGCCGCTCATCAGGTTGAAGGCGGCTGGAACAAAGGCGGCAAAGGGCCGAGCATCTGTGATGTGCTGACCGGCGGAGCGCATGGCGTACCGCGTGAAATCACCCGACAGGTCGTAGCGGGTAAATATTATCCGAACCATGAAGCGGTCGATTTTTACGGTCACTATAAAGAAGACATTAAGCTGTTCGCCGAGATGGGGTTTAAATGCTTTCGCACCTCCATCGCCTGGACCCGCATTTTCCCGCAGGGTGACGAGACGCAACCGAACGAAGAAGGGCTGAAATTCTACGATGATATGTTCGATGAGTTGCTCAGATACAACATCGAACCGGTCATCACCCTCTCCCACTTTGAAATGCCGCTGCATCTGGTACAGCAATACGGCGGCTGGACCAACCGTAAAGTGGTGGATTTCTTCGTCCGCTTCGCGGAGGTGGTATTTGAGCGCTACAAGCACAAAGTCAAATACTGGATGACCTTCAACGAGATCAACAACCAGCGCAACTGGCGCGCGCCGCTGTTTGGCTACTGCTGTTCTGGCGTGGTGTATACCGAGCATGAAAACCCGGAAGAAACCATGTATCAGGTGCTGCATCACCAGTTCGTCGCCAGCGCGCTGGCGGTAAAGGCGGCACGCCGCATCAACCCGGAGATGAAGGTCGGCTGTATGCTGGCGATGGTCGCGCTCTATCCGTTTTCCTGTAAGCCGGAAGATGTCATGTTCGCGCAGGAATCCATGCGTGAGCGCTATGTGTTTACCGACGTTCAGCTACGCGGCTACTACCCGTCTTACGTGCTGAACGAATGGGAACGTCGCGGCTTTAACATCAACATGGACGCTGGCGACGCGGAGATTCTGCGCGAAGGCACCTGCGATTACCTTGGCTTCAGCTATTACATGACTAACGCAGTAAAAGCGGAAGGCGGTAGCGGCGATGCCATTTCCGGCTTCGAGGGCAGCGTGCCGAATCCGCACGTCAAAGCCTCCGACTGGGGCTGGCAGATTGACCCGGTCGGCCTGCGTTATTCCCTGTGCGAGCTGTATGAACGCTACCAGAAGCCGCTGTTTATTGTGGAAAATGGGTTTGGCGCCTACGACAAAGTGGAAGAAGACGGCAGCATCAACGACGATTACCGCATCGACTATCTGCGTGCTCACGTAGAAGAGATGATGAAAGCGGTGACGTATGATGGCGTGGATCTGATGGGCTATACGCCGTGGGGCTGCATCGATTGCGTGTCATTCACGACCGGACAATACAGCAAACGTTACGGTTTTATTTACGTGAACAAGCATGACGACGGCAGCGGCGATATGGCGCGCTCGCGGAAGAAAAGTTTTACCTGGTATAAAGAGGTTATCGCCAGCAACGGCGAGAAGCTGTAATTTTTTGCCGGATGGCGGCTAATACCTTATCCGGCCTACAAGTTCTGTCTCCGAATAAAAAAAAGCCGGGTAGCGCTTGCGCTTACCCGGCCTACAGTATGGCAGAGAGATTACTGATATTCGCTCATCGGTACGCAGGAGCAGAACAGGTTACGGTCGCCGTAAACGTCATCAAGGCGTTTCACGGTCGGCCAGTACTTGTTCGTTACCCCCGCCGGGAACACCGCGACTTCACGGCTGTATCCGTGGTTCCACTCCGCGACCAGCTCATTCTGCGTGTGCGGCGCGTTAACCAGCGGGTTATCCTCCAGCGGCCACTCACCGGCTTTCACGCGATCGATTTCCGCGCGAATCGCCAGCATCGCATTGATAAAGCGATCCAGCTCCATCTTGCTTTCAGACTCCGTCGGTTCAACCATCAGCGTTCCCGCCACCGGGAACGACATGGTCGGCGCGTGGAAGCCGTAGTCGATCAAACGCTTGGCAATATCCAGCTCGCTGATGCCGGTCTCTTCTTTCAGCGGGCGGATGTCGAGAATACACTCGTGCGCCACGCGGCCATCGCGACCGGTATACAGCACCGGATACGCGTCTTTCAGGCGGCTGGCGATATAGTTGGCGTTCAGAATCGCCACCTGGCTCGCCTGCTTCAGCCCTTCCGCGCCCATCATGCGGATGTACATCCAGCTGATCGGCAGAATGGATGCGCTGCCGAACGGTGCGGCGGACACCGCGCCCTGACGGGTCAGCATCCCTTCGATCTGCACCACGCTGTGACCCGGAACAAACGGCGCCAGATGTGATTTCACGCCGATCGGCCCCATACCCGGGCCGCCGCCGCCGTGCGGAATGCAGAAGGTTTTATGCAGGTTGAGGTGTGAAACATCCGCGCCGATGAAGCCCGGAGAGGTAATGCCAACCTGCGCGTTCATGTTTGCGCCATCGAGGTATACCTGGCCGCCGAACTGATGCACGATCTCACACACTTCACGAATGGTTTCTTCGTACACGCCGTGGGTGGATGGGTAAGTCACCATGATGCAGGAGAGATTGTCACCCGCCTGCTCGGCTTTAGCGCGCAGATCCGCCAGATCGATGTTGCCGTTCTTATCGCATGCGACCACCACCACCTGCATACCCGCCATCTGTGCGGAAGCCGGGTTGGTGCCGTGAGCGGAGGCCGGGATCAGACAGATATCGCGATGCCCGTCGTTGCGGCTTTCATGATAATGACGAATCGCCAGCAGGCCCGCGTATTCGCCCTGCGCGCCGGAGTTCGGCTGCATGCACACGGCGTCATAGCCCGTCAGTTTCACCAGCCAGTCAGAAAGCTGGTTGATCATCTGATGATACCCTTCCGCCTGATCTGCCGGGCAGAACGGATGCAGTTCCGCAAATTCCGGCCAGGTGATGGGGATCATCTCCGCCGCCGCGTTCAGCTTCATGGTACAGGAACCCAGCGGGATCATTGCCTGGTTCAGCGCCAGATCTTTACGCTCCAGCGAGTGCATGTAGCGCATCATCTCCGTTTCGCTGTGATAACGGTTGAACACCGGGTACGTCAGGATCGCGTCATCACGCAGCATACTCTCCTGGATAGAGCGGCTATCGTGCGCCACGTCTTTATCCAGCGTATCAATGTTCAGACCGTGGTCGTCACCCAGCAGCACAGAGAACAGTTGCAGCACGTTTTCGCGGGTTGTCGTTTCATCCAGCGTGATGCCGACAGCATTGTGGATGTCGCTGCGCAGGTTGATCTCTGCGACCTCCGCGCGCGCCAGGACAGCGGCTTTATCGGCCACCTCTACGCACAGGGTGTCGAAGTAATGCGCATGGCGCAGTTTCAGCCCTTTTTGTTGCAGGCCCGCCGCCAGAATGTCGGTCAGGCGGTGAATGCGATTAGCAATGCGCTTCAGCCCAACCGGACCGTGATAAACGGCATACAGGCTGGCGATGTTGGCCAGCAGCACCTGCGAAGTACAAATATTGGAGTTCGCTTTCTCGCGACGGATATGCTGCTCGCGAGTCTGCATTGCCATGCGCAGTGCGGTATTGCCCGCCGCATCTTTCGATACGCCGATAATACGGCCCGGCATGGAACGTTTGAATTCATCTTTGGCAGCAAAGAACGCCGCGTGTGGGCCGCCGTAGCCCATCGGTACGCCGAAGCGTTGCGCAGAGCCGAACACAATGTCCGCGCCCTGTTTACCCGGCGCCGTCAGCAGCACCAGCGCCATAAAATCGGCGGCTACGCTGACGACAACTTTACGTGACTTCAGTTCGTTAATCAGCGCGCTGTAGTCGTGGACTTCACCGGTGGTGCCAACCTGCTGCAACAGCACGCCGAACACATCCTGGTGATCCAGCACTTTTTCCGCGTCATCGACGATCACATCAAAACCGAAGGTCTCCGCGCGGGTGCGCACGACGTCCAGCGTTTGCGGGTGAACGTCAGAGGCGACAAAGAAACGGTTGGCGTTTTTCAGTTTACTGATGCGTTTTGCCATCGCCATCGCTTCTGCGGCAGCGGTTGCTTCATCCAGCAACGAAGCAGAGGCCATATCCAGCCCGGTCAGATCCAGCGTCACCTGCTGGAAATTCAGCAGCGCTTCCAGACGCCCCTGCGAAACTTCCGGCTGATAAGGCGTATACGCGGTGTACCAGCCCGGATTTTCCAGCATATTGCGCAGGATAACCGGCGGCAGCTGCACCGCGGTATAACCCATGCCAATGTAAGACGTGAAGCGCTTGTTGCGACCGGCAATCGCTTTTAATTCGGCCAGCGCGGCGTATTCCGTCGCCGCTTCACCTACCTGCGGCGGCGTGGCAAGCTGAATGTCTTTCGGCACAATCTGGCCGATCAGCGCGTTTAACGACTCGGCGCCAACGGTATTCAGCATCTCTTGCTGCTGTGCGGCGTCCGGTCCAATGTGGCGTTCAATGAAAGCGCCGCTGTTTTCAAGCTGGCTTAGCGTCTGTGTCATGGGCGATGGTTCCTGAAACGTGCAGTGAATCGTGATTGTCTCTGGCTCAATTGCCCGGTGGCGCTAACGCTTACCGGGCCTACGCGTGCGAAAACGAATACGCAAAATCATTCACGTTGCAGGACGGCGGCGACGCAGAGAACCCCCAGGAGCTTACATAAGTAAGTGACTGGGGTGAGCGAGGAAGCCAACACACCTGCTGCGTGAAGGATGAAGCGTATTTATTCGTCTTCTAACAATGCTTCGTATGCGGTTGCATCCAGCAGCGAGTCGATTTCGCTTTCGTCGCTGGCTTTGATTTTGAAGATCCAGCCACCCGCATACGGCTCGCTGTTGACCAGTTCAGGGGAGTCGCTGAGCGCGTCGTTTACCGCCACAATCTCACCGCTCACCGGCGCATAAATGTCAGAAGCGGCTTTTACCGATTCTGCTACCGCGCAGTCATCGCCCGCCGCAACGGTGGCGCCGACGTCTGGCAGATCGACAAAAACCATATCACCCAGCAATTCCTGAGCGTGTTCCGTGATGCCAACCGTGTAAGTACCGTCTGCTTCTTTGCGCAGCCATTCGTGTTCTTTGCTGTATTTCAGTTCTACAGGTACGTTGCTCATCAATAAATCTCCAAAAAAGGATGAATCACGCGACGGCTTTGCCGTTACGCACAAAAACAGGTTTAGTGACTTTTACTGGCATTTCGCGGTTGCGGATCTGCACGATCGCCGTCTCGCCAATACCCGCCGGAACGCGCGCCAGCGCAATGCTGTAGCCCAGCGTTGGAGAGAAAGTGCCGCTGGTGATAACGCCTTCCAGCTGATTCCCCTGGGCATCGGTAAAGCGTACCGGCAGTTCATTACGCAGTACGCCTTTCTCGGTCATAACCAGACCCACCAGTTGTTCGGTGCCTTTTTCACGCTGGACTTCCAGCGCCTCGCGACCAATAAAATCGCGATCGGCCGGTTCCCAGGCGATGGTCCAGCCCATATTCGCCGCCAGCGGAGAGACGCCTTCATCCATCTCCTGACCATACAGGTTCATACCCGCTTCCAGACGCAGCGTATCGCGCGCGCCCAGGCCACACGGCTTCACGCCGGATTCCACCAGCGCACGCCAGAAATCCGCCGCCTTTTCGTTTGGCATCGCAATTTCATAGCCTGCTTCGCCGGTATAACCGGTTGTTGCAATAAACAGATCGCCTGCCTGCACGCCAAAGAACGGTTTCATGCCTGCCACCGCCTTGCGCTGTTCTTCAGTAAACAGCGTGGCCGCTTTCGCCTGCGCATTCGGCCCCTGTACCGCAATCAGCGACAGGTCGTCACGAACGGTGATGTCGATGGCGTAAGGTTCGGCGTGTTGAGTAATCCAGGAGAGGTCTTTTTCGCGGGTGGCGGAGTTTACAACGAGGCGGAAGAAATCTTCAGTGAAGTAATAGACAATCAGGTCATCTATCACGCCGCCCGAGGCATTGAGCATACCAGAGTAGAGGGCTTTACCAGTCTTTGTGAGTTTCGCCACGTCATTCGCCAGCAGATAACGCAAAAACTCCCGGGTGCGGCTGCCGCGTAGATCGACGATGGTCATATGCGACACATCAAACATACCGGCATCAGTGCGAACTGCATGGTGCTCATCAAGTTGAGAACCATAGTGCAGCGGCATCATCCAGCCATGGAAATCCACCATGCGCGCGCCACAAAGCGTGTGTTGTTCGTATAAAGGAGTCTGTTGAGCCATCTTGTCCTCATTGAATAAGCGGGGCTTACAACCATTTCATGGTGAAATCTTCGCCACGAAACCCGGCGTCGCAGCCACTCCAGGGCTTCGACGCAAACGTTCTCTTTTACCTGAACTTACCACCGAAGCAGACGCTAAACCATAAGGCAAAATTAACCATCACATTAGCTTATGGCCAAAAAACGCCAAACCCACCTCAGCATAAAAAACCATGAAATAAACAAAAAACCTCCATAAACGATAATCAAATACGCAACCACCCCGCACACATCAATATTAAATGTGGAAAAAATGTCAAAAATGACGATAGTTGAAAATCGTAATATTAAAAAAACTAATGCGAAAAGAGAGGTGAAATTAGATTATTTCAAATGAGGAAAGCGTCCCGGCGCGAAGGCCGGGAGAGGAAAATGTGACGGGTTTCAAACTCTCAGAAGCAGGAGGGAAATGCTTAGCGGAGCCACTCAGGCAGATCGTTCAATCCCATCGCCTGACGAATCAGTTGCGGTTTTACGCCCGGGAGAGTATCGGCCAGTTTCAGACCAATATCGCGCAGCAATTTCTTCGCCGGGTTCTCTCCGGCAAACAGTTCGCGAAAACCTTGCATACCTGCCAGCATCATCGCGGCGCTGTGCTTACGGCTGCGCTCGTAACGACGCAAATAGAGGTATTGACCAATGTCTTTGCCCTGGCGTTGCAGACGTTTGAGTTCATCGATCAACTCTGCGGCGTCCATAAAGCCGAGGTTCACCCCTTGCCCCGCCAGAGGATGGATGGTATGTGCGGCGTCGCCCACCAGCGCCAGCCGGTGTGCGGCAAACTGACGCGCATAGCGTCCCGTCAGCGGGAACACCTGGCGTTCACTCTCAACGCGGCATAAGCCGAGGCGGTTATCAAACGCGACGTTCAGCGCCCGGTTGAACGCATCCTCACTCGCCTGCTGCATATGCTCAGCGTCCTGCGGAGACAGCGACCAGACAATGGAACACAGATGCGGATCGCTTAATGGCAGGAACGCCAGGATGCCTTCGCCATGAAACGCCTGACGCGCAACGGCGCCGTGCGCTTCTTCGGTGCGGATGGTCGCCACCAGCGCATGATGACGGTAATCCCAGAAGGTCAGCGGAATATCCGCTTTGTTGCGCAGCCAGGAGTTCGCGCCGTCTGCGCCAATCACCAGCCTTGCCGTCAGCATCGCGCCATCTTTCAGGGTCAGGAAGGTTTCATTTTCTCCCCAGGCGACCTGCTGCAATTCAGCCGGCGCCATCAGGGTAATATCCGCTGACTGCTGCGCCTTTTGCCATAGCGCGTAGTGGATCACCGAATTTTCAATGATGTGCCCCAGGTGGCTGTATCCCATGCTTTTGTCATCAAACTCGATGCGGCCAAAGCTGTCTTTATCCCAGACTTCCATACCGTGATAGCAGCTTGCGCGGCGAGCAAGAATGTCTGACCAGACCCCAAGACGCGTAAGCAGTTTTTCACTGGCGGCATTGATAGCCGACACGCGTAATGCCGGGGGAGCGTCGCTCGCCAGCGGCTGTGGAACGCGCTGTTCCAGAACGGCAACGCGTAAACCGCTGCCCTGCAAACCGCAGGCGACAGCCAGGCCTACCATGCCTCCGCCAACAATGGCTACATCAACACTTTGCACTGTGTACTCCTGAAAATAGGACAATCAAAAACCGTAGGCCGGATAAGGCAAAGCCACCATCCGGCATTACATTACTTCCGCGGCATTGCCTGATGGCGCTGCGCTAATCAGACCTACTTCTTTATTCCGACCTACCGGTGAATTATCGTGCGACCCAGCCCAACGTCCGTTTTGCCAACGTGTCGCGAAGGGGAGGCAATAACTCCATCGCCATTAAGCCGACGTTGCGCCCGGCAACCAGCGGCGCCCAGCGGTTAGCAAACAGATGCACCAGGCTATCCGTTATGCCAACCGTCGCCTCTCTGTCAGCCTGACGGCGCGACTGGTACTCAGAAAGCACACCGTACTCGCCGACGTCCGCCCCAGACTCATGCGCCTGCACCAGCGTTTCGGCAAGGCTCATCACATCGCGCAGCCCCAGGTTAAACCCTTGCCCGGCGATAGGATGCAGCGTCTGCGCCGCATTGCCGACCAGCACGGTGCGATGGGTTATCGCTTTGGCCGCCGTGGTGAGCGCTAACGGATAAGCGCTGCGCTTACCCGCATGGGTGATACGTCCCAGCCGCCAGCCAAACGCCGACTGTAGCTCATGGCAAAAGCGTTCATCCGACCAGCGCATGATCTCATCGCGCTGTTCAAGCGGATGGCACCACACCAGCGAACAGCGACCTTCGGACATCGGCAACATCGCCAGCGGGCCGTGTTGGGTAAAGCGTTCAAACGCACGTCCGTCATGCAGGGTAGCGGTCGCAACATTGGCAATCACCGCCAGTTGTTCATAAGGCTGCTGCTGCCAGTCCACGCCGCAGGCGGTCGCCAGGGCGGAGTGCGTACCGTCGGCCGCCACCACGACATGACCAGAAATCACGTCGCCGTTTTCCAGAGTGACATTCACCTTTTCTTGCGTCCGCGCCACGCTGGCAACGCGATCCGGGCAATGCAGCGTCACGCCCGGCGCTTTGCGCAACAGCGCAAACAGTCGCTGACCGACATCATGCAGCTCCACAACCTGCCCCAACGCAGCGATGCTGTAATCCTGCGCGTCCAGAGTGACAAAACCGGCATGGCCGCGATCGCTGACATGTACCGTGTTGATCGCCGTTGCGCAATCAGCAATCGCCTGCCAGACGCCAATCCGCGCCAGTTGCTGACAGGAGCCTGCCGCCAGCGCGATCGCCCGGGCGTCGAACCCGGGATGCGCGGCGGTTTCAGGCGCGCTCGCTTCAATCAGGTGCACGGCCAGTTTGCCGTGGCTGAGCTGAGAAAGCGCCAGCGCCAGCGTCGCGCCCACCATACCGCCGCCAACAATAATCACGCTCATAGCTGACGCGCCGCCCCCATTAAGGCTTCAATATCGTCCGCTTTTTTCACCACGCTGGCGGTCAGGTTTTCGTTGCCCGTTTCCGTAATGACGATGTCATCTTCAATACGGATGCCGATGCCGCGATACGCTTCCGGCACGTCGGCGTCCGGCGCGATGTACAGACCCGGCTCAACGGTGAGCACCATACCCGGCTCCAGCACGCGGGAGCGATCCTGCCCGTAAACGCCAACATCGTGTACGTCCAGCCCCAGCCAGTGGCTAAGACCATGCATAAAGAATGGACGATGGGCGTTTTCCGCGATCAACTGCTCCACGTCGCCCTGCAAAATGCCCAGATTCACCAGCCCCGCGATCATGATGCGCACCACTTCTCCCGTGACCTCCTGGATAGACGTTCCCGGACGAAACAGGCGTAAGCTGGTTTCCAGCGACGCCAGCACGATATCGTAGATTTCGCGCTGGGCGGGCGTAAATTTGCCGTTCACCGGGAAAGTACGCGTAATGTCGCCAGCATAACCTTTGTATTCGCATCCGGCGTCGATCAACACCAGATCGCCGTCGCGCATTTCGCTTTCATTTTCGGTGTAGTGGAGGATGCAGCCGTTCTCACCGCTGCCGACAATGGTGTTATAGGACGGATAGCGCGCGCCGTGACGGTTAAATTCGTGGTGAATTTCACCTTCCAGTTGATATTCGAACATCCCCGGACGGCATTTTTTCATTGCGCGGGTATGCGCCAGCGCGCTGATCTCGCCCGCGCGACGCATGACGGCAATCTCTTCCGGCGATTTAAACAGGCGCATCTCGTGCACCATTGGCCGCCAGTCGGTCATCGTCGCTGGTGCAGTCAGGTTCTGTCGGGAACCTCTACGCAGTTTATCCAGCGCGGCGAAAACAATCTCGTCGGCATACGCATATTCGCCCTGCGCGTGGTAAACCACGTCAAGGCCATTGAGTAACTGATAAAGCTGCTGGTTGATTTCGCTGAACGCCAGCGCGCGATCCACGCCCAGTTTTTCCGGCGCGGCGTCCTGCCCCAGGCGGCGGCCAAACCAGATCTCCGCCGTCAGATCGCGAACGCGGTTAAACAAAACGCTGTGGTTATGAGTGTCATCGCTTTTAATCAGCACCAGCACCGCTTCCGGTTCGTTAAAACCGGTGAAATACCAGAAATCACTACTCTGGCGATACGGATATTCACTGTCCGCGCTGCGCGTGGCTTCCTGAGCTGCAAAAATCAACGCGGCGCTGCCCGGCTGCATTTGCGCCAGTAATGCCTGGCGGCGACGCTGATACTCCTGCTGAGATATATCGCTCATAACACTCTCCATTGCGTTTACGTTCTTAGTGCAGAGTCGGTTTCTGGACTTCCGGCGCCGTCGGCTGCTGACGCGTAAAGGTGTCGTGGCACAGCAGCGCCGCAACCCGCACATATTCGATGATCTCTTCGAGCGACATCTCCAGCTCTTCCTGATCTTCGTCTTCGTCATAACCGAGCTGGGCGATGTTGCGCAGATCGTCAATGGCTTCACCGGTTTCGCCGGTCACTTTATCCAGCTTAGGCTGCGTGACGCCAAGCCCCAGTAAAAAGTGGTTAACCCAGCCGGCCAGCGCATCAGCGCGATCGAACACGCTCACGTCGTCGCCTTCAGGCAGAAAAAGCTGAAAAAGGAAGCCGTCGTCTTCCAGCGCGTCGCTGGTTGCCGCATGCATTTTACGCAGCGCCTGCGCCAGTTCGTGACCAAAGGCCAGCCCCTCGTTCGTCAGGTCGTGCAACAGCGGCTGCCATGAGCTGTCGTTGTTGCCGCCGCAAATCATCCCACTGATCAAACCGTGCATTTCGGCCGGGGTTAACCCCGTCCCCTGTTGGTTCAAAAACTGGTTCATTTCGTTGTAACCAGGCATTTCGTTCTGTATAGACATAAGCATTCGTCATCAAAGGGAGGATATTCATGATATGCTACCACTTTGGACCCTGGTGAACCAGAAAAGGGCTTGTATCTTCACACCGGGGTAGCTATAGTGTCGCCCCTTCGCCGACCCAGGGTCTGGAGGCGAAGGCAGCGCAGTCAATCAGCAGGAAGGTGGCATGTCTGCACAACCCGTCGATATCCAAATTTTTGGCCGTTCACTCCGCGTGAATTGCCCGCCTGAACAAAGGGATGCGTTGAATCAGGCTGCGGACGATCTGAATCAGCGGTTGCAAGATCTAAAAGTTCGCACTAGAGTCACAAATACTGAGCAGCTGGTTTTCATTGCCGCATTGAACATCAGCTATGAATTAACTCAGGAAAAAGCGAAGACCCGCGACTACGCGGCGAGCATGGAACAACGAATTCGGATGCTTCAACAGACCATTGAACAGGCGTTGCTTGATCAGGGTCGCATAACCGAAAAAACGGGCCAAAACTTTGAATAACACTTTTCGGTTTACTATGGTAGAGTGACCGTGAAGACAAAATTTCTCTGAGATGTTTGCAAGCGGGCCAGTCCCCTGAGCCGATATTTCATACCACAAGAATGTGGCGCTCCATGGTTGGTGAGCATGCTCGGCTAGTCCGAGAAGCCTTAAAACCGTGACGACGCATTCACCTTGAACCAAGGGTTCAAGGGTTACAGCCTGCGGCGGCATCTCGGAGATTCCCCTTCTACCTGGCGACAGCCATGACGCAACTTCCTGAACTTCTTTTATCCCGACAAGAAATCCGCCAGATGATTCGGCAACGTCGCCGTACGCTGACGTCTCAACAGCAAACCGCGTTCGGTCAACAGGCCGCCACCAGAATGCTTGCTTATCCTCCCGTAGTTCTTGCCCACACCGTCGCGGTGTTTCTTTCATTTGATGGCGAGCTGGACACGCAACCCTTGATTGAGCAGCTCTGGCGCGCGGGAAAACGCGTGTATTTACCGGTTCTCCATCCGTTCAGCCCCGGCAATTTGCTGTTTCTGCATTATCATCCGCAAAGCTCGCTGGTGATGAATCGTCTGAAAATTCAGGAACCGAAGCTGGACGTGCGCGACGTGCTGCCGCTCTCTCAGTTAGATGTGCTGGTTACACCGTTAGTCGCTTTCGACGAAGACGGCCAGCGTCTGGGAATGGGCGGCGGGTTCTACGACAGAACGTTGCAGAACTGGCGACAGCATAAGATCCAACCGGTGGGTTATGCGCACGATTGTCAGTTAGTGGAAAAGTTGCCTGTCGAAGAGTGGGATATCCCGCTGCCTGCGGTGGTGACGCCGTCAAAAGTGTGGGAGTGGCCGCAGTGAATTGCCTGATGGCGCTCGCTTACCCGGCCTACGAACCGATCTCACAGGCCGGGTGAGGCATAGCCGCCACCCGGCACAGTATACAAATTAGTACAGCAGACGAGCGCGAATCGTACCCGGTAGCGCTTTCATCGCCAGCAGGGCTTTCTCCGCCACATCTTCATCCGCTTCGATATCAATCACCACGTAACCGACCTGGGCAGACGTTTGCAGATACTGCGCGGCGATGTTAACGCCCTGCTCGGCAAAAATCTGGTTAAGCGCGGTCAGCACGCCTGGACGATTTTCATGGATGTGCATCAGACGACGACCGCCGTGCAGCGGCAGGGAGACTTCCGGGAAGTTCACCGCAGACAGCGTAGAGCCGTTATCAGAATACTTCGTCAGTTTGCCCGCCACTTCAAGGCCGATGTTCTCCTGCGCTTCCTGGGTAGAGCCGCCGATATGCGGCGTCAGAAGCACATTGTCGAATTCACATAGCGGAGAAGTAAACGGATCGCTGTTGGTCGCAGGTTCCGTCGGGAACACGTCGATAGCTGCGCCCGCCAGGTGTTTGCTCGCCAGCGCATCGCACAGCGCCGGGATGTCCACCACCGTACCGCGAGACGCGTTGATCAGCAGCGCGCCCGGTTTCATCAGTGCGATTTCCGTCGCGCCCATCATATTTTTGGTGGAGGCGTTTTCCGGCACATGCAGGCTCACAACGTCGCTCATGTTCAGCAGATCGGAAAGATGCTGTACCTGGGTCGCGTTGCCCAGCGGCAGTTTGTTTTCAATATCGTAGAAGAAGACGTGCATGCCCAGCGATTCCGCCAGAATGCCCAACTGCGTGCCAATGTGGCCGTAACCGATGATCCCCAGCTTTTTGCCGCGCGCTTCAAACGAACCGGCCGCCAGTTTGTTCCACACGCCACGGTGCGCTTTCGCGTTCGCTTCCGGCACGCCGCGAAGCAGCAGCAGCAGCTCGCCAATCACCAACTCCGCAACAGAACGCGTGTTGGAGAACGGCGCGTTAAACACGGGGATTCCGCGTTTTGCCGCTGCGCTCAGATCAACCTGGTTGGTGCCGATGCAGAAACATCCAATCGCCACCAGTTTCTCTGCGGCGTCAATCACATCTTCGGTCAGATGGGTTCGGGATCGCAGGCCAATGAAATGGGCATCACGGATGGACTCTTTCAACTGCTCAGTATCCAGAGCGCCTTTGTGAAATTCGATGTTGGTATAACCTGCCGCGCGAAGGTTTTCGAGTGCCTTTTGGTGCACACCTTCAACCAGCAGAAATTTAATCTTGTCTTTCTCCAGTGATACCTTTGCCATTTCCCCGACCCTGTCTTTTTATCGAAACTGATGTGTTGTATGTGGATTTGTATCCGCCTTTCAACATATCAAAAAAAACTATTGCGGCAATATGAACGTTTGCGTCGCCACTCTGAAGAAATATCATTCAGCGTGAAATGGCAGAGGAAAATGCTGGGGATAAGATTTTCTTTGGAGAGATCGGCAGGGCAACACCCAAAACGTGACACAAGTCACCAAATTTGCCCTGCCAAATTTTTTTAACGCGGGATGAATCACCCTCGCCAGATCATTTTACGATAGTTTTTACGCCGTCTGCCGTACCAATCAGCGCCACATCCGCGCCACGGTTGGCGAACAGGCCGACGGTCACGACGCCCGGAATGGCGTTAATCGCGTTTTCCATCGCGATCGGATCAAGAATTTCCATGCCGTATACGTCGAGGATCACATTGCCGTTATCAGTGACTACGCCCTGACGGTACTCAGGACGACCGCCCAGCTTCACTAACTGGCGTGCGACAGCGCTGCGCGCCATCGGGATCACTTCCACCGGCAGCGGGAATTTACCCAGAATATCGACCTCTTTGGAGGCATCCGCGATGCAGATGAATTTCTTCGCCACCGAAGCAATGATTTTCTCACGCGTCAACGCCGCGCCGCCGCCTTTAATCATCTGCATGTGGCCGTTGATCTCATCCGCGCCATCAACATAGACGCCCAGGCTGTCCACTTCGTTCAGATCGAAAACGGTAATGCCGAGGCTCTTGAGTTTTTCAGTAGATGCATCCGAGCTGGACACCGCCCCTTCAATCTGACCTTTCATTGTGCCCAGCGCATCAATAAAGTGCGCGGCTGTTGAACCGGTACCTACGCCCACAATGGTGCCGGGCTGTACATACTGAAGTGCCGCCCATCCTACTGCTTTTTTCAGTTCATCCTGCGTCATGATCGTTTCGCCTGTGGTGTGAAAATTCAGGCGCATTATAGATCATTGTGCGAAAAAATCCCTCCGACCCCGCTCGCAAGCGGCGGATTTCGTCTGTACCTGAGTGAAATTTATGTCATAGTGCGGGATAAGAAAAATTTCAGGAGTACCTCAGAGCAATGAAACGTCCAGACTACAGAACACTACAAGCGCTGGATGCGGTGATTCGTGAACGGGGATTTGAACGCGCCGCACAGAAGTTGTGCATCACACAATCCGCTGTCTCACAACGCATAAAACAGCTTGAGAATATGTTTGGGCAACCGCTGCTGGTACGTACCGTTCCGCCGCGTCCTACCGAACAAGGACAAAAATTGCTGGCGCTGCTGCGTCAGGTAGAGCTACTGGAAGATGAGTGGCTTGGCGATGAGCAAACCGGCTCCACGCCGCTGCTGCTGTCGCTGGCGGTCAACGCCGACAGTCTGGCGACCTGGCTGCTTCCGGCGCTGGCGCCGGTTCTGGCCGACTCGCCTATTCGCCTCAATTTGCAGGTGGAAGATGAAACCCGCACCCAGGAACGTCTGCGTCGCGGCGAAGTGGTTGGCGCGGTGAGTATTCAGCACCAGGCGCTGCCAAGCTGCCTGGTAGACAAACTTGGCGCGCTCGACTATCTGTTCGTGGGATCAAAACCCTTCGCCGAGCGCTACTTCCCCAACGGCGTCACCCGTTCCGCGCTGCTGAAAGCGCCCGCAGTGGCGTTTGACCATCTGGACGACATGCACCAGGCCTTTTTACAGCAGAACTTCGATTTACCGCCGGGCAGCGTGCCGTGCCATATCGTTAACTCTTCCGAAGCCTTCGTACAGCTCGCGCGTCAGGGTACCACCTGCTGTATGATCCCGCATTTGCAGATCGAGAAAGAGCTGGAGAGCGGTGAGCTAATCGATTTAACGCCGGGCCTGTTCCAGCGTCGGATGCTCTACTGGCACCGTTTCGCGCCGGAAAGCCGTATGATGCGCAACGTGACTGACGCGCTGCTGGAGTATGGGCATAAGGTTTTAAGGCAGGATTAACGCGCCGTGCCTGATGGCGCTACGCTTATCAGGCCTACAGGTTATTTTGTAGGCCGGATAAGGCGTTTACGCCGCCATCCGGCAATTTGCCCGGGGCGCTGCGCTTGCCGGGCCTACGATGGTTTGTAGGCCGGATAAGACGTTTCAACAACGCTTACTGTGCTTTCGTCTCTGCTGCTGGTTCTAACTGGAACACCACATCGACCTGATCAGCAAACTGAATTGTCGGCTGCTCATAGGTTTCCTGGGCCGACACCGCAGGCGCCGCGTCCGCTTTCATCATTCGCACCACCGGGCTCGGCTGATAATTAGAAACGTGGTAACGCACGCTATAAACCGGCCCCAGCTTGCTGTTAAAGCCCGCAGCCAGTTGCTCAGCCTGGTGAACCGCGTCGTCAATCGCCGCTTTACGCGCTTTATCTTTATAGGCATCCGGTTGCGCAACGCCTAATGACACCGACCGGATCTCATTCAGACCCGCTTTCAGCGCGCCATCCAGCAGAGAGTTGAGTTTGTCCAGCTGGCGCAGCGTAACTTCAACGGTTCGCACCGCGCGGTAGCCTTTCAGCACACTTTTACCATTCTGGTAGTCATAGTCCGGCTGAGTGCGCAGGTTTGCAGAGCTGATGTCTTTCTTGGCAATCTGATTTTGTTCAAGGAAAGAAAGGTATTGCGCAACACGCTCATCGGCCTGTTTCTTGGCGGAAGCGGCATCCTTTGCCGACACATTGACTTCAATCGCCAGGGTGGCAATGTCAGGCGTCGCATCCACGCTTGCCGTCCCGGAAGTCACGATGTGCGGTCCATTCGGCAACTCATTTGCCTGTACCGGGATTGCGCTAAATCCGACTAATGCCGCAAGGGCCATCACTTTGAACTTCACTGTCGCTCCTCCATGTTACGTTAATCGCCCTGAAACTCAGGGCGCATGCAGGCAAGCTTAGCGGGTATCTGCGCGTTGTCCATCAGACAACGCTTAGTTGAACAATGCGTGAACGTGTGCAACCCCTTCTTTTGCCAGTTGAAAAGCGATAAACCACATCACCAGCCCTACCAGAGTATTGATGATACGCTGGGCTTTGGCGGTACGCAGTCGCGGCGCCAGCCAGGCGGCCAGCAGCGCCAGACCGAAGAACCACAGGAAAGAGGCGCTGACGGTTCCCAAAGCGAACCAACGCTTCGGCTCCATATCCAGTTGCCCGCCCAGGCTACCCAGTACCACGAAAGTGTCCAGATAAACGTGCGGATTCAGCCACGTCACCGCCAGCATCGTGGCGATGATTTTCCAGCGCCCCTGCTTCATCACCTCGGCGCTGGCCAGTTCCAGGTTGCTGCTCATTGCCGTTTTTAACGCGCCAAAGCCGTACCACAATAAAAACGCCACACCGCCCCAGGTCACTAACGCCATCAGCCAGGGGGACTGCATGAGCAATGCGCTGCCGCCAAAGATACCTGCGCAGATAAGCACTAAATCGCTGATCGCGCAAAGCAGCGCAATCATGATGTGATACTGCCGACGAATCCCCTGATTCATCACAAACGCATTCTGCGGGCCGAGCGGCAGGATCATGGCCGCGCCAAGCGCAAGACCTTGAAAATAATAAGATATCACGATAATTATTCCGAACTGTTTCTCTTAAGCGCAGACTATAGCGCGAGAGAATCATTAGCGGAAATTGATAATTTTAATCGCAGATTAGGGGAATTAATAAAGGGGGAAGGAAATGCCGGATGGCGGCTAACGCCTTATCCGGCCTACAAAACAAACCTGTAGGCCCGGTAAGCGACAGCGCCACCGGGCGAAACGGCAAACGGCTTATTCCGCGTTTTCTTTCACTCGTTTGAAATTCACGTCCATCTGCGGATACGGGAAGCTAATGCCTGCGGCATCGAACTCACGTTTAATACGTTCCAGCACATCCCAGTAAACATTTTGCAGATCGCCGCTTTTACTCCATGCGCGCACCACGAAATTAATGGAGGAGGCGCCCAGCTCATTCAGGCGCACCGTCATTTCACGGTCTTTCAGAATACGCTCGTCGGACTGGATAATATCGGTCAGGATTTTTTTCACCTGGTCGATATCAGAGTCATACGCCACGCCAATGATAAATTCGTTACGACGCACCGGCTCACGGGAAAAGTTAATGATATTTCCGGCAATAATCTTGCCATTCGGGATCACCACAATTTTGCCGTCCACGGTACGCATGGTGGTCGAAAAAATTTGTACGTTCAGTACCGTACCCGCGACGCCGCCGAGATCGACATATTCTCCCGCGCGGAAAGGACGGAACATCACCAGCAGTACGCCTGCCGCGAGGTTAGACAAAGAACCTTGTAAGGCCAGACCGACCGCTAAACCGGCGGCACCCAACACAGCGATAACGGAAGCCGTTTGTACGCCAACGCGCCCCAGAGCGGCAATCAGCGTAAAGGCAATAATGCCGTAACGCACCAGCGCAGACAGGAAGTCAGCCACGGTCGCATCAATATGGCGCGCCAGCATCAGGCGATTAACGGTATTGGAAACAATACGCGCCACGATCATCCCGATGATGATGATAGCGATAGCCGCAACGATGTTAACCGCATAACTCAGCAGCAGCTCCTGGTTGCGCACCAGCCAGGTGCCCGCACCATTTATGCTGTCGACAACATTCAAATCTTCCATTCAATATTCCTTGGTCATATCAAAAAAACGCAAATGAGATCATTCTCACGAAAACGACCTTTTAAAGGTAAACAAAAACAGTCGAATATGCCATTTTTCAACATGATCCCATCAAGGAAACGCGCAGCGTTAATACTCCGCAGGTCGATCGACCATTCTGAGAAATCCGCTCACTAATGCACTCTTCTGCTTAAAGACGTCGGCGATTTCACTCACCACTTTTCCGCTGCCCGCATTCTTCCAGGCGATAGAAAGCGGCGAAGGCTGGCGTGGATTGACCACTGAGCGGGCAACCAGCGCCCCGGACTCGACATACGGACGGCACAATCGCTCCGGTAAAAAACCGACGCCGAGGCCGCTTAAATGGCAGGCCAGCTTGGTGCTGAGATCTGGAACCTTGATCTCCTTTTGTCCGCTCAGCAACCAGGCAACACGGCGCGTCAGCGTTCGCGAAGTATCTTCAATATTAATGGCGGGGTAACGGCGCAGCATATCGTCAGACAATACCGGCGCAGGATGGCTCGCCAAAGGATGACTTTGCGCCACCACAAACTGCCAGCTGATATCCCCCAGCGGCAGCAGAGAGATGTTATTGGAGAGCGACTCCGAGCCCGTCACGCCAATCGCTAACTGGAAGTCGTCATACAAAAGCGAATCCCACACGCCCATGTAGACCTGACGGGAAATTTGAAAACGGGTAAACGGAAACTGTTGATGTAACCACGTCAGTAAGTCCGCCGTGGTCTGCGGCTGATACAGCAGGTTATTGATAACGATATTCACCTGCCGCTCAACGCCTGCGTTGATCTGCTGAAGCTCGTCCGGCATTGCATCCAGCCAGTTAAGCCACTGGCGGCAATGCTCAAGCAGGTGCTGCCCGGCAAGAGTCAGGCTGACCGATCGGGTCGTACGTAAAAAGAGCTGCGTTCCCACCTGCTCCTCCAGCGTTTTTATGCGATAGCTGATCGCCGCTGGCGTTTTATGTAGCGAGCTGGCCGCGCGGGAAAAGCTCTCCGTCTCCGCAACCCGAATAAATGTGCGTATTGTTTCCTGATCGAGCATGCCTTCCCCTTGAGTCGACCATCTGTAACCACCGTTGCGCTATTGCTATCCCCAGTAATGTATCGGCGCCTGAAGTGTGTCCAACCGCGAGCAAACGCTGAATCGCGGGCTGCGGGTCGCGCCCTGACTGTAAACGGCGCATCACCTTCAGCACCGGTATTGAAAATTCCCCCATTCTGGCGCTGTTCAGATAACTGCAACTTACCGATGTTGTAAGTTGCGCAAGCTGATCCGCCGGAGGTAAGAAATGCCCCAGCCGCGCAGAAAACCCGGCGGCATACAGCACGGCAAGCATACCCGTCAGCATATCATCGCCGCTGGGCGTCAGTCCTGGCCCGCACCCGATAAGCCAGCGCCAGTCTGGCATCATGCCATGATGCCAGCATGCAAGCTGCTTAATTATTTCAGGATAGTGCGGCATAGCCGTCAGCGGTTGATTTAACGCCCCGGAGAAGCCGCTGCGTTGCGTACAGAATGAGAGATCGACAGGAGCGACAGCAGCAGAACTCAGCGACACACGAAGTATGCGACGAGGGTCAAGCATTATGCCCTGCCCCCACAGGGTGTTCCCCTGTTTGATGAGTCGTTCAACATGGGCCACGCGGGAAAACTGCGCGGTGCTCAGTAACACGCCCGTCGGCCCCATTCCTTTCCCATAGCGAAACAGCGTCAACAGCTCGCCACCGGAATGGCAAAAGTTAATCGCCTGCGAGAAGCGGCTGTGTAACGACCACTCACCATCGGGAAGTCGATAAAGTCCGGCACAGGCCAGGGGATTGATAATGCTCATCGGTACACTCCAGTATGCCGGATGGCGGCGTAAACGCCTTTACAGCATTGCCAGACCGTAGGCCCGGTAAGCGTTGCGCCACCGGGCAAAGCGATTACGCCGTGATGTGATGCAACTCCGCCAGCGCTTCCAGCGCTTTTTCAAAGCAAAGCAGCGGAGCGCGTACGGTTCCCGCCCCCACCTGCCCAATTCCCGCTTCACGATGGGCAATACCGGTATTAATCAGCGGCGTGATCCCCGTTTCAACAACGCGGCGAATATCCAGCCCCAGGCAGGCTCCCCTGAAATCCCAGGACGGAATCTGGAACAGCGGATTGCTGGACAGATAGATTTCGGCCATCTCTTCCGACGTTTCCAGCGCCGCCCCCATACCGCCTGCGCCGACAAAACGCGTTACGCCAGGCGCGGCAATCATTGCCGCGCCGCCGATCCCCAGCGTTTCCGTGATGGCGCTGTCGCCAATATCCGGGTTCGCATCGGCCTGACTGTAACCGGTAAAAAACAGCCCCTGCGGCGTGTTCACCGGCGCGGTAAACCAACGGTCGCCGGTGCCGCTTACGCGAATACCAAAGTCGCGACCGTTACGCGTCATGGCCGTAACGACCGATCCGGCTTTAATTTCCGCCGCCGCATCCATCACCGCTTTACTGTAGGCCATCGCCAGGTTGAGGAAGAACTGGTCGGTGACACTGAGGAATTGCAGCACATCAATGATTTCAGCCTTCGGACGATCCAGTCCGGCGATCACCGGCGACAACGTGCGCAGCAGCAAAGAAGAGGCGGCAATATTACGCTGGTGGAACTCATCCCCCATAGTGATCGCCTGCGCCATCAGCGCCGTCAGATCGACGCCGTTTTCCATCCGCGAGAGCGCTTCCTGCAACACCGGCGCCAGCACATCACGCATCCAGCGCAGGCGTTTCTGGACGTCATCGCCGTAAGCGCCGAAACGCATCACTTTGCCGATCCCTTCATTAAGGTTGCAGCAGGACAAGTTGCCATGCACCACGTCACGCACCACCAGCACCGGCATACTGGCGGAGGTGATACCGCCCATCGGCCCCACCGCGCCCACATGATGACAAGGAATAAACGCCACCTCACCTTGTTCCAGCATGCGTACGGCCTCTTCCTCACTGGCCGCCCAGCCTTCAAACAGCGACGCGCCGATACAGGCGCCGCGCATCGGGCCGGTCATCTCTTCCCAGGCGATCGGCGGGCCGGCGTGCAGTAATTTACGTCCAGACGCTAATTCGGCCACCGCGTCTTTCGCCGGGCGTACCGCAACCCAATGTGGGCGCGCGGCTTTGATTCGTTCAATAATGGCTTCGTTGGCCTGTGCAATAGATGAATACATATCCGTACCTCTGAACTTAATGTAACTGTTTGAGTAGACTGGCGAGACGGGCGTTGCCACCGGCAACGGGCGCCCACTGATAATGCACAACCGGCGTACCGCTGCTTTGCAGATCCAGCGCGAAGCTGCGCAACCCGGCGTTGATGACCTGCACGCCATCAAGAAGCGCGCTATGTGCTTGCGGTATACCGCGCTCCTGATGGCGTGTAAGACTGATGGCGAGCAGGACGGCTTCTTCCAGCGTTTCCACCACCGCAATCCCGGCCTCGCGAAGTTTTTCCGCCTGCCCGCTGCGCCCCTGCGGGTCGGCATCAGTACCGGTCAGGGTGGCAATCACCACCAGCGGCGCGGCGCGTTTGGCGCGCACTTGCTCTATCGCCTCAACGACCGCTCCCGCCGGGTCGGCACAAGCGCCATAGCCCAGCACCACATCCAGCAGCAGCACACCCACTGCCGGCATTGCAGTCAGTTTTTCGATTTCAATACTGCGGGTTGTTGGATCAATCATCGGATGAGGTCTGCCCAGGGTGTAACTGTCATCACCAAGGTCGACAATGCGATGGCCGCCAGCCTCCAGCATCACGCCCTGGTCGTGGCTTTCGCTGACGGGGACGCCCAGCCCGGCGGAGAGCAGCATGGCGGCTTCGGCTGCCAGCGTGCCCCCGGCGTACAGGCCATAAATACCTTTCCCTGCCACTTCCGGCTGAATCCGTCGCTGTTGCGCCACGCGCATCAGCAGCACCGCCAGTTGGGCGGCATCCGACAAGGAGTTCGCCAGCCAGACGTTACCTTCACGGCGCTGTTCCGGTTGACGCCCGAGGAACAACGCGACCACCGGTTTCCCCACGTTTTGCATGGCCGCAATGATGCGGGTTCGCACCTGCGGCGACGGCGGTTTGGAGACAAAAGCAATCACCCGCGTGGCGTCATCCGCAGCCAGCATGTCAAGCGCGGTCAGTGCGCTGATGCCGCCCACTTCCGCGCTCAGGTCGCGCCCGCCCAGACCTATTGCATGGCTGATTCCCTGCTGATGCAGCGCAATCTGCGACGTCACTTCCTGAATCCCCGTCCCCGATGCGCCAATTACGCCAATCCCGCCTTCAGGCAGTACGTTGGCAAACGCCAGCGGACTTCCGGCAATCATCGCCGTGCCACAGTCAGGCCCCATCACAATCAACCCCCGCTCGCGCGCCATTGTTTTCAGCTCGACTTCCTGTTCCAGCGGCACGTTATCGGAAAACAGCATCACGTTTTTATTCGCCAGCAGCCCCTCTCTGGCAACCGATGCGGCATATTCCCCGGCAACGGAAACTAACAGCAGATTGGCCTGGGGTAATTTTTGACATGCGCTCTCCCAGCGGCGCGCTTTAATCAACTGGTGCGAGCTGCCCGAGGCATTCGTCATCGCATTCAGTTCTTTCTCCAGTTGCTCACGAATCAAATCCAGAATGCCGGGCTGTTCGCCTTCGGTTCGCACCGCCACGCAAATATCGTTTGGCGTGGCATCGGCAAAATCGTCATGCCAGAACCCGGTTGAATCCAGCATCGACTTATTCGCTGGCGTGCCCATCATCACCGAGACCTGATCAACTTCCGGGCATTCACTGAGTTTTCGGGAAATAATCATCAGGCTGACGGAGTCCTGAAAACTTCCCTTTTTAATAAAGGCGTAAATCATTACCGCTACCTCTTTATGTGCGTTTTTCTTTTAAAAACAACATGGCGAATAAACCGACAGCCAGCAGCGCGGCTGAAACATAGAAACTGGAAGCCAGACTTCCGGTGATATCACGCGCTGCGCCTGCAATAATGGGTGCCAGAATGGATGAACTCATGCCGATAAAATTAAATAAGCCAAATGCCGTGCTGTAATTATTTTCATCGACGCTATCCGCCACCAGAGCGACCAGCACCGGGTCCAGCGCCAGTTTCCCGACAAGGCCATAAACGCACAGAGCGATAATGACGCCGGTCATATTTGGCATCCAGATAATTGACAGCATGCTGAGAATGGCAACGGGCACCAGGAACATAATTAATGGTTTACGCTTACCCAGTTTGTCAGACAGGCTGGAGAATAACAGCGCGCCAGGAATTGAAATCCACGCCACCAGCGAAGAAATAAATCCGGTTTCACTGCCCGCGATGCCACGTTCACTTTGCAGATAATAGGGAAGCCAGGTCAGAATAACGAAGAAACCAAACAGGCTACAGAACACCATAATATAGGTGATAATTAAATTACGGTTTTTCAGAAGGTCGCTGAAATTCCCTTTTTTTACCGGTTTGCCATCGGCTTCGGCCGTGCGCTTCTTCTCTTTCACAAACAACCAGATCGCAATCCCAACCAGCACGGAGGGGATCGCCATCGCGTAAAATGGCATACGCCATGAATACCCCTGGTCGTACACCAGCCAACTGGAGGTCATCAGGCCCAGCGCAATACCAAAGGCCATCCCGCTATTGATGATGGCGCTGCCCAGCGAACGGTATTTTTTGGGGATCTGCTCGGAAGACAAGCCATACTGCGGGCCATAGTAAGTCCCTTCCCCCGCTCCCGTAACCACGCGGGCAAACAGCAGCGTATACCAGCTTTTCGCCCAACCGGTGACGGCGGTGAATACGCCAAAAAGAATAAACCCCGGCACCAGCACTTTCTTTTTGCCAATCTTATCGCCCAGAATGCCTGCCGGAACCTGAAGCAAAGCATAAGAAAAATAGAAAACTGAATTAAGAATACCTAATTGCGTACCACTTAAGCCAAATTCTTTTTCCAGTTCTCCCATTACCGGATTGAGTATCGTGCGGTCAGCGTACATAAAAATCCACCCTAACCAGAACAGGAAAACGGTGACCCACCAGGCCGGTATTCCTCTTTTATTCGTGACCTCAGTCACTTCATATGATCCAGACATAAGCAATCTCCCGGTAATATTTACCGCTGAACACCTCATGCTATCTGACATGATACGTGAGGTTTGATGTTTTAACTGAGGCTACCTTATCGGGGGAAAAATCCATTTCATTTGAACAAAATCACACAAAATCCATTGTTATAAATTCCTGGGAACTGACCGCTGCATTATTAAAAAAAGTCTAATAATCATTTTTAAAACAATTTAAATAAAAGAGATAAAAACGCTAAGGATTAGCGAGATATTTTTGTGGGTAAATGAGCTGTCGGTTACATCACATTATGAAAATAACAAGACGATATTTTTACCGCGAGATATTTCGCACAATGAGGTCATCATGAAAAAGAAAATCGTCATTGCCCTTGGCGGCAATGCGTTATTACAGCGCGGAGAAATTCTTAGCGCGGAAAATCAGCAGCGTAGCATTCAGGTATTCGCCAGAATGGCATCCATACTGGCCCGGGATTATCAACTGGTGATTGTTCACGGCAACGGCCCGCAGGTGGGTCTGCTGGCGTTACAGAATGCGGCCTGTACAGACTCCCCCGCCTGGCCGCTGGATATTCTGGTCGCCGAAAGCCAGGGAATGATCGGTTTTGCTATCGCTCAGGAACTGGCGTCATGCACCGGCGGCGCGCCTGTCACAACGCTGATGACCCGTGTGGCGGTCGATCTGCGAGATGACGCCTTTGCAACGCCCGGCAAGTATATCGGCCCGGTATATCAACCGGCGCAGCAGGCGGAGCTGGAAGCGCGCTACGGCTGGCTGATGAAAGCTGATGGCAACTATATTCGTCGGGTTGTTCCCTCTCCAACGCCATTAAAAATTCTCGACAGTGACGCAATACAAACGTTGATAGATGCCGGACATACGGTAATTTGCTGCGGTGGCGGCGGCATTCCGGTTATCGCACAAGACGAGGGATATCAGGGAGTCGAAGCGGTCATTGATAAAGATTTAACGGCCTCGGTGCTGGCGCAGTCTCTCCACGCCGATCATCTGTTGATCCTGACGGATGCGGACGCTGTGTATGAGAACTGGGGAACACCACAGGCGCGCGCGCTGCGCCATGCAACGGTGGAAGAACTGGCGCCGTTCGCCGCCCCCGATGGTGCGATGGGCCCCAAAGCCGCAGCGGTGATGCAGTTTGTTAAACAGACCGGGAACACTGCGTTTATCGGCGCGCTAAAAGATGCGCCACAGATTCTGGCGGGGGAAAAAGGCACCTGCGTGACGCGGTAAACCTCTTTTTGCCGGATGGCGACGCGAAAGCGTCTTATCCGGCCTACGGGAAGCACGGTTGCCAATCGTAGTCGCCATCCGGCAAAAAAAATGGCTTCCCGAAGGAAGCCATCTTTACAATCAGCAGGCTGAATTACAGAACGTCAATCGCGTTCAGTTCTTTGAAAGCCTGTTCCAGACGCGCGATCATGGAAGTCTGGCCGGCACGCAGCCATACGCGCGGATCGTAGTATTTCTTGTTCGGCTGATCTTCGCCTTTCGGGTTGCCCAACTGACCCTGAAGATACGCTTCGTTATCTTTGTAATACTTCAGAACACCTTCCCAGGTCGCCCATTGGGTATCGGTATCGATGTTCATTTTGATTACGCCGTAGCTTACGGAGTCTTTGATTTCCTGAGCGGTAGAACCGGAACCACCGTGGAATACGAAGTTCAGGCTGTTGTGCGGCAGGTTGTGTTTCTTAGAAACATATTCCTGAGAGTCGCGCAGGATGGTCGGGGTCAGAACCACGTTACCCGGTTTGTAAACACCGTGTACGTTACCGAAGGAAGCTGCGATGGTGAAACGCGGGCTGATTTTGCTCAGCTCAGTGTATGCGTAATCAACGTCTTCCGGCTGGGTGTACAGTGCAGAAGCGTCCATGTGGCTGTTGTCCACGCCGTCTTCTTCACCACCGGTGCAACCCAGTTCGATTTCCAGAGTCATGCCCATTTTGGCCATGCGCGCCAGGTATTTGGAGCAGATTTCGATGTTCTCTTCCAGAGACTCTTCAGACAGGTCGATCATGTGAGAAGAGAACAGCGGCTTACCGGTCGCAGCGAAGTGTTTTTCACCCGCGTCCAGCAGACCGTCGATCCACGGCAGCAGTTTCTTCGCGCAGTGGTCGGTGTGCAGAATTACCGGAACACCGTAGTGTTCAGCCATCTGGTGAACGTGATGCGCGCCAGAGATAGCGCCCAGGATTGCCGCGCCCTGAGGAACGTCGGTTTTCACGCCTTTACCCGCGATAAAGGAAGCGCCACCGTTGGAGAACTGGACGATGACCGGCGCTTTAACTTTCGCAGCGGTTTCCAGAACGGCGTTGATGGAATCGGTGCCCACGCAGTTAACTGCTGGCAGAGCAAAGTTGTTTTCTTTTGCTACCTGGAACACTTTCTGTACGTCATCACCAGTAATTACGCCTGGTTTTACGAAATCAAAAATTTTAGACATGTTTCGTTGTCCTGTATCGTCGGGCCTTAGAAAAAACACGGGCCGCCCTGAATGTCAGCACGGCAATAAATCAACGGGCAGGAATCCCTGCCCGTAACGATTACTTCTTAGCGCGCTCTTCGAGCATTGCTACTGCTGGCAGCACTTTGCCTTCCACGAATTCGAGGAATGCGCCGCCGCCAGTGGAGATGTAGGAGATTTTGTCAGCAATGCCGAACAGGTCGATTGCCGCCAGAGTGTCGCCGCCGCCTGCGATGGAGAACGCTTCGCTGTCTGCGATCGCGTTGGCAACAATTTCGGTGCCTTTACGGAAGTTCGGGAATTCGAACACGCCAACCGGGCCGTTCCACAGAATGGTTTTCGCATTCTTCAGGATGTCAGCCAGTTTCTCAGCGGAGGTATCGCCCAGGTCCAGAATCTGCTCGTCGTCTTTGATATCGTTAACAGATTTCAGGGTCGCGGTAGCGGTTTCGGAGAACTCGGTTGCTACGCGTACGTCAGTTGGAACCGGGATATCACAGGTGGTCAGCAGGCGTTTCGCTTCGTCAACCAGGTCAGCTTCGTACAGGGATTTGCCCACATTGTGGCCCTGAGCGGCAACGAAGGTGTTCGCGATGCCGCCGCCAACGATCAGCTGGTCAGCGATTTTGGACAGGGAGTCCAGAACGGTCAGTTTGGTAGACACTTTAGAACCGCCAACGATAGCCACCATCGGGCGAGCCGGTTCTTTCAGCGCTTTACCCAGCGCATCCAGTTCTGCCGCCAGCAGCGGACCTGCGCAAGCGACGTCGGCGAATTTACCGATACCGTGGGTAGAAGCCTGAGCGCGGTGCGCAGTACCGAAAGCGTCCATCACGAATACGTCGCACAGCGCAGCGTATTTCTTAGACAGGGCTTCGTCGTCTTTCTTCTCGCCTTTGTTAAAGCGAACGTTTTCCAGAACCACCAGTTCACCAGCAGCCACTTCAACGCCGTCCAGGTAATCTTTTACCAGGCGAACCGGATTGGACAGTTTGTCTTTCAGGTAGTTAACAACCGGCAGCAGAGAGAATTCTTCGTTGTACTCGCCTTCGGTAGGACGACCCAGGTGGGAAGTAACCATCACTTTCGCACCCTGTTTCAGGGCCAGTTCGATGGTCGGCAGGGAAGCGCGAATACGCGCGTCGCTGGTTACTTTCCCTTCTTTAACTGGAACGTTCAGATCCGCACGGATAAAAACACGTTTACCAGCAAGATCCAGATCGGTCATCTTAATTACAGACATGGTGAATCCTCTCATTGATTCATAAAGTTTTGCAGACGTCATGCGCTTCATCCTTTTGAAGGATTTTGCGCATGGAATGTCCTACTTGAAACCAACTGCGGCCATCGCTAACGTCGTGTCGAGCATTCGGTTAGCAAAGCCCCATTCATTATCGCACCAGACCAATGTCTTGATCAGGTGGGCGCCACTGACCCGTGTCTGGGTGCCATCAACGATGGCGCTATGCGGGTCGTGGTTGAAATCTATCGAGACCAACGGCAATTCCGTATAGTCAACTATACCATGAAATGCCCCATGTGCTGCTTTTTGCAGCAACTGGTTGACTTCATTGGCTTTTACCGGCTTTTTCACCGTCACGCTTAAGTCGATCGCCGTCACATTTATGGTCGGTACGCGTACCGCAATCGCCTCAAAACGGTCGTTGAACTGCGGGAAAATTCGCGTAATGCCCGCCGCCAGTTTGGTATCAACCGGAATAATCGACTGGCTGGCGGCGCGGGTGCGTCGCAGATCGGAATGGTACGCGTCGATCACCTGCTGATCGTGCATGGCGGAGTGGATCGTCGTGACGGTTCCCGACTCAATGCCGTATGCATCATCTAACAATTTAATGACGGGGATGATGCAATTCGTGGTACAGGACGCATTCGATACGATGCGGTGTTCCGCACGCAATTGCTCCTGGTTCACGCCAAACACGACGGTGGCGTCAAGATCGTGGCTGCCGGGATGTGAAAAGAGCACTTTTTTCGCGCCAGCGGCAAGATGCGCCTCGCCGTGTTCACGATTACCGTACACGCCCGTGCAATCCAGCACGACATCAATACTCAGTTCGCGCCAGGGCAGCGCATCCAGCGTTCGCTCGTGCAAAATGCGAATCGTGTCGTCGCCGACGATGAGCTGCTCGCGCTCCTGGCGAACATCCCATGCAAAACGTCCATGGCTGGTGTCATATTTCAACAAATGCGCCATGCCCGCGGCATCCGCAAGTTCGTTGATTGCCACCACGCTGATTTCCGCCCGGCGTCCTGATTCATACAAAGCACGAACCACGTTACGCCCGATGCGACCAAAGCCATTAATCGCTACGCGTACGGTCATAGGTCTCCTGCAAGGCTATCCCGATTCAGATGAGGCTGACAGAGTAATCCAGCAAATCGTCGAGGAAAACCTTACCTGTCGCAAACTGCGACTGATTGATTATTTGTCGAACATTTAATCGACTGAAACGCTTCAGCTAGAATAAGCGAAACGAGGAATAAAAGGAATGATTGTCCAGTCAAAGAAGCCAGTTATCTGACCTGCATCACACTTTCGCCCCCTTCAGCGCCCGATTTATTCCATATTCCAGAATGGCGAATAAGCGTAGCAATATCTTTTCGTTGCCGCGTCACAAATCCTGATTTATATCAGGAAGTACGTGAGCCAGCGTCTATATTATCAGCGCTACGTCCGAGTCTCGGAGTCCCCAAACCATGACAATGCCGCCAGTTCCCTCATCTGCCGCACGCTTTTATGCGCTGCGCCTGCTTCCCTGCCAGGAAGTTTTTTCACAACTACACGCGTTCGTCCAACAGCACCAACTGCGCGCCGCGTGGATAGCCGGGTGTACCGGCAGCCTGACTGACGTCGCGCTGCGATTCGCCGGGCAAGAGGAAACCACCCTGCTCACCGGAACGTATGAGGTCATCTCCCTGAACGGCACGCTGGAACTCACTGGCGAACACCTTCATCTCTCTGTTTCCGACCCAAAAGGCGCAATGCTGGGCGGCCATATGATGGCAGGCTGTACCGTTCGCACCACGCTTGAGCTAGTCATCGGAGAGCTTAACGCGCTGGCGTTTAGCCGCCAGCCCTGCGCTGTTTCCGGTTATGAAGAACTGGTTATCTCACCCCGTTAACGTTTCACTCAGTAAGAGGTTTTCTATGGCGCATCGCCAGTTTTCCAGCCAGTCCCTGGCTTTGATCGTGATTGCTATCGCCATCAATATGATCGGCGGACAGCTCATCAGCATGTTGAAGTTACCGGTTTTCCTCGACTCCATCGGGACGTTGATCAGCGCCGTCCTGCTCGGCCCGATTGTCGGCATGTTAACCGGGTTGCTCACCAACGTACTCTGGGGATTATTAACCGATCCCATCGCCGCCGCCTTTGCGCCGGTCGCGATGGTGATTGGTCTGGTCGCCGGTTGGCTGGCGCGTGCCGGATGGTTTCGCACCCTGCCAAAAGTGGTGGCCAGCGGCGTGGTGATTACGCTGGCGGTCACAGTTGTCGCCGTGCCGCTGCGAACCACGCTGTTTGGCGGTGTGACCGGAAGCGGCGCCGACCTGTTTGTCGCCTGGATGCACTCTGTCGGTCAGAACCTGGTGGAGTCCGTTGCGATTACCGTCCTGGGGGCGAATCTGGTCGATAAAATCCTGACCGCGATTATCGTCTGGGTGCTGTTGCGCCAGTTGCCATTACGCACCACGCGCCATTTCCCAACGATGTCGCCCGTGCGCTAATGCACCCTTTTACCTCGTTAACGCTCTGGGCGCTGGCCGCCTGCACCACGCTGCTGCTTCCTGCCGGCATGGCGCTCACGCTGTACAGCGCGGCGACGTTTCTCTGTTTACTGGGGATAAGCGCCACGCGCCCGCGGGCGAAATATGTCGCGTGGCTGATGTTTTCTCTGGGATTCGGCCTGTGGCTGGTACACGGAGGCTGGCTGACCGAGTGGATCAGCGGCCAGCCGCGCGATCCGCAACGCTGGCAACACGCCGTCACGCTCTGGCTACGGATTCTGGCGATAGTCTCCACCTCACAGTTGTGGATGCAGTACGTGCCGGTTCGCCAGTTTATTCGCGCCCTGTTCGCCTCACGCCTGCCGCCGGGCATCGCCTACCTGTTTGCCGGCCCACTGCTGGTTGTCGAACAGCTAAAACGCCAGTTGTCGATCATTCATGAAGCCCAGCGCGCCCGCGGCGTGCCGCTGGACGAACGTTGGTATCAGCGACTTCGCGCCATGCCTGCGCTTATCGTTCCGTTAACGCACAATGCGCTCAACGATCTGGCGGTTCGCGGCGCGGCATTGGATATGCGGGCGTTTCGTTTACATCGCCGTCGCACCACATTGTGGGCGCCGGAGGACAGCGCCCGGCAACGGGTCGCACGCTACAGCATGATACTGGCGATGCTGGTCGAAACCGGAGTGTGGATATGGTTACGCTAGAGCAGTTCCGTTATCACCCGACACATGCGACGCGCGCCCCGCTGTGCTTCGATTTTCATTACGACACGCCCGGTATCGTGGCGATTTTTGGCAATAACGGCAGCGGAAAAAGTACGCTGGCGCAGTTAATGGCGGGCTGGTTTCCCGATTTTCTTCCCGGCACGATCGACGGCAAAGGCGAACTGTTATGCACGCCCATAGGGCAGCGCTCCCTGGCGGAACACGCGCAAACCATCCAGCTTGTCCAGCAGTCGCCCTGGCTGCAACTTTCCGGCTGTACCTTCAGCGTGGAGGAAGAGATCGCGTTCGGCCCGGAAAACCTTGCGCTCAGCGAGGCGGAGATCCTGCGCCGCGTTGATGCCGCGCTCTCGCTGACGGAATGCCAGCCATTGCGTCATCGCCACCCGGGTACGCTCTCCGGCGGGGAAACTCAGCGAGTGGTGATTGCCAGTGCACTCGCTATGCAGCCGAAACTGTTGATTCTTGATGAAGCGTTCAGCCGTTTAACAGCTCAAGCCACGGCGCTGCTGCTGACGCGTTTACAGGACTGGGCGCATACGCAACAGGCGTTAATCATTCTTTTTGAGCGTGACCCCGCCCCCTTTCTCGCCTATTGCGATCGCACATGGCAGTTGCACAACGAAGGATTATCTTTACGATGCTGACGCTAGAACAGGTGACTTTTCGCTGGCCGGGCGCCGCTACTCCCTGCCTTCACGATATCTCACTGACGCTGAACGCAGGGGAATGGCTGGCGCTGACCGGTGATAACGGCGCGGGGAAATCGACGCTTCTGCGCATCATGGCTGGCTTACTCACTCCGTCATCCGGCGACGTGCTGCTTCAGGGAACGCCGATTGCGCAACGCAAAAACCGCGAACGCGCGCAGATTCTCGGCGTGCTGTTTCAGGAAGCGGAAAACCAGCTTTTTCACAGTAATGTCGCCGAAGAGGTCGCTTTTGGCTTGCGGCTACAAAAGTTGCCGCCGACCGAAATTGCGCAACGCACCGCTACGGCGCTGAAATTATGCGCTCTGGAAGAGGTCGCGGATATGCATCCGTTAGATCTTCATACGGCGCAACGCCGTATGGTCGCCGTTGCCAGTCTTGACGTCATGAGACCAGCAATTCTGATGCTTGATGAACCCAGCCGGGATTTTGACGCCCACTGGCTGGCAATCTTTGAAAACTGGCTCGCGGTTTGCCGACAACGGGGAACCAGCGTGGTGGCGATCAGTCATGACGCCGCTTTTACGCAGCGCCATTTTTCCAGGGTGGTTCGTCTGCATAACGGAGCCATTACTGAGGCTCGTCAGGCAACGCCTGTGCAAGACGATACTCACCCTTTGCCGTCATCTCTAACGTAAGACTCGCAGGTAAGCTGTTTTCCAGCACCCGACAAACGTTAGGCCCGTCGGTACGGTCAAAAAATATCTGCGCCTGCTCTTCGCTCAGTCCTCCTGCCTGTTTACGTGCGATTAAACGGCCGCGCAGCACATCGGCAGGCGCACGGATAAACAGTGAATAATCGCAATACTGCCGTAGCTCGCGCCAGGACGGCGCGTTATACAACAGCCAGTTTCCTTCAATAATAACGACAGGCGCCGTCACCTGAATGGCATTTTCGACAGGGTCATGCAACTGGCGATCATATTGAGGCCAGGTTGCATTCTGCTCATGGAGCTGACGTAAATTACTCGCCAGTTTTTCAACGTTAAAGGTTTCAGGAGCACCTTTAGCGGCGCGCAGTTCATGCTCATCCAGCCAGCGATTATAATGATGGAAGCCATCCATCGGCAGCGTCTGGATCGTCGGTAATTCTGGATCGTTACGCGACAGATATTCCCAGAAGGTGGTGAGCGTTGACTTTCCTGTTCCTGGCGGGGCGCTCAGAAAAATAACGGTGCGGCGCTCAGGTGTTTTCGCGTTTAATGTTGCCAGATGCCGTAACAGCGGTTTATGGACATTTTCTACTTCATCGTCATCATACCAGGCGTCGGTCATCAGCCCATTAATCTGGAGCGATATTTTCACGGTGTTAATTCCCTTAATATCGTCGTTACCGCTAAAGCCAGCCCGGTTTTGATCATGGTGACAAAACGTATTTCTGAATAGATGGCGAAATCTGCAAACTTCATTGATTTCAACGAATTGTAGAGTGTAGCATTCGTCGTTATGCTATTGACGTTACTCATAAAATCCCAGGTGATATCATCAGAAAAACGGGGGATTTCACGCTGTTCACGTAAATACTGATAAAACTGAGAAAAGTGAATCACATCGGCATACAGCCATTTATCCATTTTTCCCAACGCATAAATCAAACGTATTGCCACATCAATGTCATCAAGCGGGCCGCTTTGAGCCAGTAACGGCTTCACTGCATATTCGACGATTTCTTCATCGTTATTGACGAATAATGACGGCAGAAAATTTTTGATGGCCTGCAACAGGATGTCATTTGCGGTTGCCATAAACGAAAGTAAATTATCCTGAGCGTCCAGTTGCTCAAGTACATCATCTTCTGTCAACGTCGTCATGCGTTTCTCGATAAATCACCAGCAATGCAGAGAGTCTATTATATTACACGTTCGATCGATGCCGCCGATCAGTAATGTTTGCGTACTGACGCCATTTTCCGTTTTCTGCACGCCATGTAACAGATCGCCTCCCGTTACGCCCGTTGCTGAAAACAGAATATCCTGGCTTCCCACGAGTTCATCCAGCGTATAAACCCGGTTCACCGCTACCCCCATTTGCTTACAGCGGCGTAACTCATCGTTCGCGATCAATCGGTGTTCCGCCGTTTCACCTTTCGCCTGACAAAAGTCAATCAACTCAGCCTGCATATCACCATCAAGCGCCTTCACGGCGCAGGCTGATATCACCCCTTCCGGCGCGCCGCCAATAGCGTACATCACATCGAACGGATGATGTTGCTGGCAGGTTAATACGCTGGCGGCGACATCGCCATCCGGCAAGGCAAACACCTTGACGCCAAGCTGCGCGGCCTGCTGAATAACCGCCTGATGGCGCGGTTTATCCAGCGTCGCCATACGCAACGACGTGAGCGGCTTATTCAGCGCAGCGGCAATATTACTCAGGTTCTCTTCCAGCGATAACGCGAGGTTAATCGCCCCTTTCGCCTGACGGTTAACCACCAGTTTGCGCATATACATGTCAGGCGCATGCAGCAGGCTCCCCTGCGGCGCCAGCGCCATCACGGACAACGCATTATTCTGCCCCATCGCCACCATGCGCGTTCCCTCAATCGGGTCGACGGCGATATCCACGCTCGGCCCTGTCCCGGTTCCGACCTCTTCACCGATATACAACATCGGTGCATGGTCGATTTCGCCTTCGCCGATAACAATTTTGCCCCGCATGGCGACTTCATTTAATGACTGACGCATGGCTGTCACCGCCAGTCCATCGATTTTGTTTTTATCGCCGCATCCGGTTTGCGGCCAGGCAGCAAGCGCTGCCTGTTCCGTAATCCGAAAAAGCGGCCACGCCAGAGACATCATGCCGCCGCCTCCCCAATATCTACGCCAAACTGCGCCAGCAAATATCTCTCCGCGTTTTCATTCCAGATGCCGTGCGTCTCTTCAACCAGACGCGCCAGCGCTTTGAATAACGGGTCGGTTTTTCCTTTTTCGGCAAAATCGGCGATAGCGGTCAGCGGCATGGTCACACCGTTATAAATGAGTTTTTTCCCGCCCGGAATATTGGGCAGGTTAAGCACCGTTTCCGGGACGGCATCCAGCCCGCCAATGTGCGTTACCATAAATGAAGGCTGTAGTTGCCCTGTGGCGCTCAACGCAATGGCCTCTTTCATGTCATCAGTCGAACCGCCGGACGTTCCCACAACATGGGTACTGTTGTAATGCACGTTGTAGAAGTTAAACGGAACCTTAAAATCTTTATCCGTTGGGCCCGCGAAAAAGTTCAGACAACCGTCTTCAGCCAGCAGTGTATCGGCCATTTCCACCACCGCCGGGACGGCGGCGTAAACGAAAACGTCATCGAAACCCGCATCTTCCGTTAGCGCACGCAGTTTTGCCGTCGGGTTTTCCATGCCGCAGGTATTCACATAAACAAGCTCAATCCCCTTCGCCGCCGCCAGCTCGACCGGCAGCAGTTTTTTCGCTTGTGACAGACGGGCTTCATCAATATCGACCACCACCACTCGCGAAGGCTGGATACCACCGTTGATGGCATAATCAATGGCGCCGATCCCCATCGGCCCGGCACACGCCAGAAGCGCAATATTACCGCCGGGTTTCACCCCCATACGGTGCTCATAAACATAAGGCGTCGTGTGGTAGTTCGCATTGTATGCGCCGATAATACAGCACATGGGTTCTGCCAGTGACGCCGCCGCGAAATAAGAGCCGTGATACGGTAAAACACAGCCGAGGTTAATCGCCAGCTCAGGAATAATCATATACGTCGCATTGCCGCCAAAATATTCATAGCTATATCCCGCTGAATATCCGCTGGGCAACCCCATCGCCGGTTGCAACACAAAACGTTGTCCCTTTTTATATTTATCGGTCAGGTTTTTCCCCACCTCAACAATAATACCTGCGCACTCATGACCAGTAATAACCGGGTGATTATCTAAGTCATCAGGCACACGTTTATGCTCGCTACCTAACGTGGCGGCTTTCCATGTCGATAAACACACGCTGTCTGATATTACACTCACTAACAGTTCATTATCTGTAATTTCAGGCAATTCAAACTCGCGGATGCGAACATCCTGCTTACCATAAATAGCAGCTACTTTGGTCTTCATAGTTACTCCGAAAAATTGATGATGCTAATCCGCGATGAGTTTTTTAAATAATTCATCCAGCAGTGGGTCACCGATGTAATTTTTAATTAACACCGTGGGCTTATTACTCACACGCTTAACGCGGCCCTCAAGGCTGGCATGCGTCACGATAATATCGGCGTCATCAGGAACATTTTCGATAGCATGATGAGCCACCGCAATCACCAGACCGGCTTTCTCCAGACGCTTACGGAATGTCGTTGCCCCCATCGCGCTGGAACCCATTCCGGCATCGCAGACAAAAGCGATACGTTTAATATTCTTATAAGAAAATGCGCCTTCCTGTTTCATTGCTTTCACGGCTTTCGCAGACTCTGCGAAATGGTCTTCTTCATTCTCCGTTTCAACGCTCTTTTCCATTTTCAGGATGATCGAAGTCACGATGAAGGTCACCAGCGTTCCCGCCGTTACACCCGCGATCGTAGCCAGGAAAGATCCTTTCGGCGTCAGCGCAAGGTACGCGAAAATCGAACCCGGACTTGGGCCTGCAACCAGTCCGCCGCCTAACAGATTAAATACCCAGGTTCCCGTCATCCCGCCAGCGATCATCGCAATCAGCGTTAACGGTTTCATCAATACATACGGGAAGTACAGCTCGTGAATCCCCCCCAGGAAGTGGATGATCATCGCTCCCGGCGCGGATTTTTTGCTCATACCACGGCCAAAGAAGGTAAAGCCCAGCAGCAGCCCTAATCCCGGGCCAGGGTTAGAGGCCACCATGAAGAAAATCGATTTCCCCGTCTCCGACGCCTGTTGCATCCCCAACGGGTAATAGACGCCCTGATCAATCGCGTTATTCAGAAAGAGAATTTTCGCGGGTTCGTTAATAAGCGACAGCAGCGGCAGATAACCGGCATGCACCAGCGATTCAATACACTCTTTCACAAAATTATTCGCGATGAGCACTGCCGGGCCAATCACCTCAAACCCCAGCAGGCACAGGAGCATCCCGGCAATACCCAGAGAGAAGTTATTAATCACCATCTCAAAGCCAGCGGGAATACGCTTGTCCAGCAGTCGGTCGATATGTTTAATCACCAGTCCACCAAGTGGCCCCATGATCATTGAGCCGAGGAACATAGGAATATCCGCGCCGATAATGACGCCAATCGTACCAATTCCCCCCATCACCGCGCCTCGTTTCCCACCCACCAGATGGCCGCCAGTAGAACCGATCATTACTGGCAGCAAATAGGTGATCATAGGGCCAACTATTTTGGCGAAATGTTCATTCGGTAGCCAACCGGTTGGAATAAATAAGGCAGTAATAAACCCCCAGGCAATAAATGCGCCGATATTGGGAATGACCATTGCAGTCAAAAAGCCCCCAAAAGCCTGGACCTTTGCACGAGCAGACTTGTGTTCCATAATAATATCCTGTAGAGGAGAAATTAATTATGCGCGAGCAATAATATCCGCTAGCTGTTTTTCAGATGTCGCTGTTAACAACTCAGTAAGAATTTCATCTTCACATAATAATTCACTTAACGCCTGAATAGCGCCAATGTGAGAGTCCGCATCTGCGGCGGATAAACCGATTAATAGTTTGATCGGATCATCTTTTGTAAACTTCACTTCTTGCCGGAGGAGTGTTAACGACATCCCCGTTTTTAAAGCACCACATTCAGGGCGCGCATGCGGCATTGCGACGCCTGGCGCCAGAATATAATAAGGTCCATTGGTTAATGTGGACTCTTTAATGGCCTGAATATACCGTGAGTTAACATAATCATGAGAAAGCAGAGAGGACATGGAAAAATCAATTGCTTCGCGCCAGTCAGTCGCTGCATTTTTTATTGCTATTGACGATTCAGGGAAATAATCAATCAGCCGCATAAATTATCCTTATTTATATAGGGTACTGCTTATCGTTAAAAACAAAATACTCGCGCGGCAAAGCGAAATCAATCGAGGGGAAAAATGCGAAGAAGGAGAAAGTGTTTTTTTAGAACTCAATAAAAACAGATAGTTAAAAACATAAAAATAAAAAGCAACTGCATTTATGTGCTATTTATCACAATTACATCAAATCACTAAATATCAAATATGTGAATTAGATCATATATAGCCACTTGTCTGAACGAAATTATTTATAATTCCTTTATAAAAAACGGGCCGCCTGAGCGACCCGTTCGGAGTTGTATCGTGATTACAGCAGTTCTTTTGCTTTCGCGACAACGTTATCAACGGTAAAGCCGAACTCTTCGAACAGCAGCTCAGCAGGCGCAGACTCACCGAAGGTGGTCATGCCGACGATAGCGCCATTCAGGCCCACGTATTTGAACCAGTAGTCAGCGATACCCGCTTCTACTGCCACGCGAGCGGAAACCGCTTTCGGCAGTACGGCTTCACGGTAAGCGGCATCCTGCTTGTCGAACGCGTCGGTAGACGGCATGGAGACCACGCGCGCTTTCACGCCTTCGGCAGACAGTTTGTCCCATGCGGCAACGGCCAGCTCAACTTCAGAACCGGTTGCGATGAAGATCAGTTCCGGCTGACCGGCGCAATCTTTCAGCACATAACCACCGCGTGCGATGTTCGCCAGCTGCTCTTCGGTACGTTCCTGCTGCGCCAGATTCTGACGGGAGAGGATCAGCGCGGTCGGGCCGTCCTGACGCTCAACGCCGTATTTCCACGCCACTGCGGATTCAACCTGGTCACACGGACGCCAGGTGCTCATGTTCGGCGTTACGCGCAGAGAAGCCACCTGCTCTACCGGCTGGTGAGTCGGGCCATCTTCGCCCAGACCGATGGAGTCGTGGGTGTAGACCATCACCTGGCGCTGTTTCATCAGCGCAGCCATACGCACCGCGTTACGGGCATATTCCACGAACATCAGGAAGGTAGAGGTGTACGGCAGGAAACCACCGTGCAGGGAGATGCCATTAGCGATGGCGGTCATACCGAACTCGCGCACGCCGTAATGGATGTAGTTACCCGCAGCATCTTCGTTGATGGCTTTAGAACCCGACCACAGGGTCAGGTTGCTTGGCGCCAGGTCAGCGGAACCGCCGAGGAACTCAGGCAGCAGCGGCCCAAACGCTTCAATCGCATTCTGAGACGCTTTACGGCTGGCGATTTTCGCCGGGTTAGCCTGCAACTTAGCGATAAATTCATTCGCTTTCGCGTCGAAGTCAGACGGCATTTCGCCTTTCATACGACGGGTAAATTCAGCGGCTTCCTGCGGGAAGGCTTTTGCATAGGCGGCGAATTTCTCATTCCAGACCGCTTCTTTTGCCTGACCGGCTTCTTTCGCATCCCACTGCGCATAGATTTCAGACGGGATTTCGAACGGCGCGTATTTCCAGCCCAGCTGTTCGCGGGTCAGTGCGATTTCAGCATCGCCCAGCGGCGCGCCGTGAGAGTCGTGCGTACCCGCTTTGTTCGGGGAACCGAAACCGATGATGGTTTTGCACATCAGCAGGGACGGTTTGTCAGTAACGGCGCGCGCTTCTTCAACCGCGCGTTTAATCGCTTCAGCATCGTGACCGTCGATACCGCGCACAACGTGCCAGCCGTAGGCTTCGAAACGTTTAGCGGTGTCATCAGTGAACCAGCCTTCAACGTGGCCATCGATAGAGATACCGTTGTCATCGTAGAACGCGATCAGTTTGCCCAGCTTCAGCGTTCCTGCCAGAGAGCAGACTTCATGGGAAATACCTTCCATCATGCAGCCATCGCCCATGAAGGCATAGGTGAAGTGATCCACGATATCGTGGCCTGGACGGTTGAACTGCGCCGCCAGTGTTTTTTCCGCAATCGCCATACCGACCGCGTTCGCAATCCCCTGGCCCAGCGGGCCGGTGGTGGTTTCAACACCTGCGGTGTAACCCACTTCCGGGTGGCCCGGCGTTTTGGAGTGCAGCTGACGGAAGTTTTGCAGCTCAGACATCGGCAGGTCATAGCCGGTGAGGTGCAGCAGGCTGTAGATCAGCATGGAGCCGTGGCCGTTAGACAGCACGAAGCGGTCACGGTCAGCCCAGGAAGGGTTCTGCGGGTTGTGGTTCAGGAAATCACGCCACAGGACTTCGGCAATGTCAGCCATACCCATAGGGGCACCCGGGTGACCGGATTTGGCTTTCTGTACTGCGTCCATGCTCAGCGCACGAATAGCATTGGCAAGCTCTTTACGTGAGGACATTTTGACTCCAGATCGGATGATGAAGGCCATGCCCTTAACGACTTGACGACAGCGCGTTTTGGGCTACGCCGGAAAAAAGTGCCAACAATGTAACCCAAGCCGCGAGCCATGTACATGGAGCATCCTTTCGCCGCTTCAGAAATCTCCGGATCGTGTTCGCATGTTGCGCAATCTGCTCACCCCCTTGTCGTTCTTTTCTTTATACTTAGCGTGGCGCTGGTTCATCGACACAAGGCGCACTTTTAGAACAATCCTGATTTCGTGCGGAAGAGAAAACATGAAAATTCGCGCTTTACTGCTTGCTATGAGCATGGCGACGGTTCTGACCGGTTGCCAGAATATGGACTCCAATGGACTGCTCGCTTCAGGTGCAGGCGCTTTTCAGGCTTACAGCCTTAGTGATGAGCAAGTAAAAGCGCTCAGCGACCAGGCATGTACGGAAATGGACAGCAAGGCGACGATCGCCCCGGCCAGCAGCGAATACGCGAAGCGACTGACCAAAATCGCCTCTGCGCTCGGCGACAATATCAACGGCCAGCCGGTGAATTACAAAGTCTATGTGGCGAAAGACGTTAACGCGTTTGCAATGGCGAACGGCTGTATCCGCGTCTATAGCGGCCTGATGGACATCATGACCGATAACGAAGTGGAGGCGGTCATCGGCCACGAAATGGGACACGTTGCGCTCGGCCATGTGAAGAAAGGGATGCAGGTTGCGCTGGGGACTAACGCGGTTCGCGCCGCAGCCGCTTCCGCTGGCGGTATTGTCGGCAGTCTGTCGCAGTCGCAGTTGGGCGATCTTGGCGAGAAACTGGTGAACTCACAGTTCTCCCAGCGCCAGGAGTCCGAAGCGGATGATTACTCCTATGAGTTGTTGCGCAAACGCGGCATCAGTCCGGCCGGTCTGGCAACCAGCTTTGAGAAACTGGCGAAACTGGAAGCGGGACGTCAAAGCTCCATGTTTGACGATCACCCGGCCTCCGCCGAACGTGCCCAGCATATTCGCGACCGAATGGCGGCAGACGGTATTAAATAAAAACGAGAGCAACATGTAGCTCTTGTTAGCTGTTCCGTTCGCCTTATGTTCGTTACCTGCCTGAAACCATAGCATTTGCGAACGTGTTAAGGAGGCTCGTCGCCGCCTCCTTAACAATCCTGGCTCCCGGCGGGAAAATTGTTGCTTCGCAATACCCTCCGCTTATTCCTCCAGGCTACCGGGCGGGCGCGAGGTAGCGTCCCTGCAAAACGCGCCCTGAACCCGCATCCATGCGGGTTCCTCCGGCCTTACGGAAACACGTCGGCAATTTTCAGCCGGACCCGCCCACACCTGACCATTTCCACGGTTTTTTTTTAACAGCAAAACCGGTGCGGCTGAAAATCAGAGCATTGCAGCAATGCCCCTGTTCCGGCTGAAAATCGATGAGACGTTGACGGCTGACCGGGTCCGCCCGCAAGGACGCGGGCGGAGGGGACGGCCTGCCGGGACGCAGGCTCGGCCCCGACCCGAAAGGCAGACGGAATAAGGCGAATGAACCGCGCAGCGGCGATTTTCCTTGCCGGAGAGCCTGGGTTGCAAGGGAGGCGGCGGCGAGCCTCCCTTGCACGTTCACGAGTACTGAGTTTTCAGAGTAATGTTGAACATCAGGTGAACGGAAACAATCTTCCTGGCTAAATATTCTCCCGGCAGACAGAATAGCGTTCAAATGGTAATTCCCCCCCATTCTTATAACGCATAAATTGATAACTTAAGCGCACAGAACGTTAAATATCAGAATATAAACAGTAGCGATATATTCGACGTTTTATTCTCTGATAGAGGATTATTTTAGTATTTATATTCCCCGGCATGTTTTATCACTTTTTTTAACGCCACAGACAAAATATAAAATAGTCCAGCCCCGATATGGCCGGCACGCCAACGGCTGTAAGCCTTTGTCACAAAATGTTTGCAATCAATAATTATTCAGGTAACTATCCGTAACGCAGCAATTCAATTTGATATTATCCATAAAGAGAAGTTCCCTCAGTGAAAAAAGAAATATCGTTAATCGCATTAAGTTTATTCGCCGCATTGCCTGCCATTGCCAGCCAACAATCCGACAGCCAGGGTTTTGTTAATGACAGCCATTTAAATCTCTTTTTACGCAACGCCTGGATTAACCGTGATTATCAGGGTGGCGTACAGGACAAAGCCGAATGGGGCCAGGGCATTGTCGCCACCTTTGAATCCGGCTATACCGAAGGTCTGATCGGCTTTGGCGTTGACGGTATTGCGCAGTATGGCGTGCGTCTGGACGGCGGCCGTGGCCGCAGTGGCGCAGGCGGTATCGACTTCTTCAAACAAGACAGCGACGGCCGCGCGAAATCCGATCTGGCAAAATTTGGCGCAACCGCCAAAATGCGCATCTCCAACACCGTCCTGAGCTACGGCAACCAGCGTCCGCAGCTCCCGATCGTCTACGCCGACGATTCCCGTCTGCTGTTTGAAAGCTTCACCGGCACCATGTTGACCTCCAGAGAGATCGACGGTCTGGAGATTAATGCCGGTTACTTCACCGACGAGCAGCGCAAAAGCGACGACCGCCACAACAGCGGCCTGAAAAGCCTCTCTTTCGGCGGCGCGAGCTACCAGTTTAACGATCAGTTCAGCGGCGCCCTGTATGCCTCGCACGTCGAAGATGTGCTGAACAAACAGTATCTGGGGCTGAACTTCAAACAGCCTTTCAGCACCGGACAGCAGCTGGTGCTGGACTTCAACGGCTACAACTCACGTCTGGATTCCGGTTACGCCGATAGCCTGAATACTGGCCGCAGCAACAGCATCTGGAGCCTGGCGGCAAGTTATATCTGGGATATTCATACCTTTAAAGTGGCGTATCAGCAAAGCAGCGGCAGCACCGGTTATCACTACGGCAGCTATCGCGATCAGGGCGGCGTCGGCGATGGCGGCAACACCATCTGGCTGGCGAACTCTTACTGGTCTGATTTTAACGGTGAAGACGAACGTTCCTGGCAGGCGTCATATGGACTGGATTTTGCCGGTCTCGGTTTACCGGGGCTGAGCTGGACAACCGCTTATGTTCGCGGCGATAACATCAAAACATCGGCAACCAGCAACGGCAAAGAGCACGAGTGGTTCAACCAGGTGCAATACCAGGTTCAGGACGGCATGGCGAAAGACCTGAAACTGAAGCTGCGCTATTCCGTATTACGCGTGTCCAGCAACGCCAGCGACTATAACGTCAGCGGCAACGAGATTCGCGCTTACGTGGAATATCCGTTTAACATCTTTTAAGTTAAAACCCCTCTCCTGATGACGGAGAGGGGAAGCACTTATTCGCCTTTTTTCGCCGCCTGAATGTAGAGCATTTCCAGCGCCAGGGTCGCCGCAGCCAGCGCGGTGATTTCGGACTGGTCATAAGCCGGAGCCACTTCCACTACGTCCATCCCGACGATGTTCAGATCTTTCAGACCGCGCACCAGTTTAATGGCGCGATCGGAAGTCAGGCCGCCGATCACCGGTGTCCCTGTGCCCGGTGCGAACGCCGGGTCCAGACAGTCGATATCAAAGGTCAGGTAGACCGGCATATCGCCAACGATCTGATTAACCTGCGCGATGATGTCATCCACGCCGCGATCGTTCACCTGGCAGGCATCCAGCACGGTGAAACCGTTGTCTTTATCAAATTCAGTACGAATACCAATCTGCACGGAGTGGTTCGGGTCAATCAACCCCTCTTTCGGCGCAGTGTAGAACATGGTGCCGTGATCAAACTCGCAGCCGTTCGCGTAGGTGTCGGTATGCGCGTCAAAATGCACCAGCGCCATTTTGCCAAAGTGCTTTGCATGAGCGCGCAGCAGCGGCAGGGTCACGAAGTGGTCGCCGCCGAAGGAGAGCATACGTTTACCGGCTGACAGCAGTTTCTCCGCATGCGCCTGCAATTTTTCACTCATCTCGCGCGCGTCGCCAAACGCATAGACCAGGTCACCGCAGTCCACAACGTTCAGGCGCTCGCGCATGTCGAAGTTCCACGGGAAGCGGTTGTGCTCCCAGGCCAGGTTAGTGGAAACCTGACGGATTGCCGCCGGGCCGTGGCGGCCGCCCGCACGACCGGAAGTCGCCATATCAAACGGTACGCCGGTGATAACCCAGTCGGCGTCGCTGTCATAAGGCTGGAAATTCAGCGGCAGACGCAGAAAGCCAAAGGCGTTGGAAACCAGGGAGTTATCGTACTGATGACCTAAAGTGCTCATGTCCTGACCTCTTTTAAAGTCGATACATTAAAAACAGATGAAAAAAAATCCCCTCCGCGTCGTTAAACCCGACGAGGAAGGGATTGATTCGTAAATCGCTTATTGGGGCGAATTATCGCCGTTAATTCATACGGGTTCAAGTGAGTATAGCATTCTGCCGGATGGCGGCTTCGCCGTATCCGGCCTACATTCGTAGGCCCGGTAAGCGCAGCGCCACCGGGCATCAGCGGCTACTCGTCTTCCAGGTAAGTGTACCCGTACAGCCCCGTCTCAAACTCTTCGAGGAACTGCTGTTGCAGCGCATCGTCCAGACCGGTCTGTTTCACCTGATCGCGGAAGTGGGTCAGCAGCGTGTTCGGATCGAGCTGTACGTATTGCAGCATATCCGCCACGGTGTCCCCTTCGTCAGACAGCTCAACTTCCACGCTGCCATCCGGGAAGACAAACACGTCAACCGCTTCGGTGTCGCCGAACAGGTTGTGCATGTTGCCAAGGATCTCCTGATAGGCGCCGACCATAAAGAAACCGAGCATCGGCGGGTTCTCTGGATCGTACTCCGGCATCGGCATAGTGGTGGCGATGCCGTCACCGTCGATGTAGTGATCGATCGCGCCATCGGAATCACAGGTGATGTCCAGCAGCACCGCGCGGCGCTCAGGCACCTGATCCAGCCCTTCTAGCGGCAGCACCGGGAACAGTTGATCGATACCCCACGCATCCGGCATTGACTGGAACAGCGAGAAGTTGACGTACATTTTGTCCGCCATACGCTCCTGCAACTCATCGATGATCGGACGATGCGCACGGTTCTGCGGGTCCAGCTGTTTCTGTACTTCGTGGCACATGCTCAGGTAAAGCTGTTCCGCCCAGGCGCGTTCCTGCAAACTGAACGTCCCGGAAGAGTAGCCAATGTGAATGTCGTGCAGGTCCATCTGGCTGTCGTGTAGCCATTCACGCAGCGAGCGACGGGTGCCCGGCTCGTGCATCTCCTGCCAGGTTTCCCACATGCTCTGCAACGCGCGCGGCGCGTCGTCGGCAGGCGCGGTGGGCACGGTATATTCGTTACGCTCCACGCCGATGATGTTCGATACCAGCACGGTATGGTGCGCAGTTACCGCACGGCCAGACTCGGTGATCACCGTTGGGTGCGGCAGACCGTGTTCTTCACACGCGTCGCCAATCGCCCAGATGATGTTGTTGGCGTATTCGTTCAGGCCGTAGTTCACGGAGCAATCAGACTGCGAGCGGGTTCCTTCGTAATCCACGCCCAGACCGCCGCCGACGTCGAAACACTGAATGTTGACGCCCAGCTTATGCAATTCAACGTAGAAACGGGCGGATTCGCGCACGCCGGTGGCAATGTCGCGGATATTCGCCATCTGCGAACCGAGGTGGAAATGCAGCAGTTGCAGGCTGTCCAGTCGCCCGGCTTCACGCAGGGTTTCAACCAGTTGCAACACCTGCGTCGCCGCCAGGCCGAATTTGGATTTTTCGCCGCCGGAAGACTGCCATTTACCGGAACCCTGCGAGGCCAGACGCGCACGCACGCCCAGGCGCGGGATCACGTTCAGACGCTCGGCTTCATCCAGCACGATAGCGATTTCTGACATCTTCTCGATGACCAGGTAGACCTTGTGGCCCATCTTTTCGCCAATCAGCGCCAGACGGATGTATTCACGGTCTTTGTAGCCGTTACAGACGATCACGCTGCGGGTCATTCCGGCGTGCGCCAGAACCGCCATCAGCTCCGCCTTCGAACCGGCTTCCAGCCCCAGCGGTTCGCCGGAGTGAATCAGCGATTCAATCACCCGGCGGTGCTGGTTGACCTTGATCGGATAAACGAGGAAGTAGTCGCCGTTATAACCGTAGGATTCACGCGCGCGTTTAAACGCCGCGTTAATGGAGCGCAGACGGTGTTGCAGGATCTGCGGGAAGCAGAACAACGCAGGCAGACGCTGGCCTTGCGCTTCGCGAGCTTTCACCAGTTTGGCGAGATCGACGCGCGCCTGAGGTACGTCAGGGTCCGGGCACACGCTGATGTGTCCCAGTTCGTTGACGTCGTAGTAGTTATTGCCCCACCAGGCAATATTGTAAGTACGCAGCATCTTGCTGGCTTCCTGGGAGCTCATTGCAACCTCCTGCATGGAGCGTAGTACACCCTGTTCGCCTGCTGACGAAGGCGAACCCATAGACATGTCGTCAGACATAGCGAACCTCAAATTTTATTAACAAGTGTAAAACAGTTGACTACTATCGCAATCCGTAGACGCGATAACAACCCATAAACAGACGTATTTTCCAGCAGATAGTGCTGACGCTCCGCCTGCGCGACCGGTTTCTTTTTCATATCATTGTAAAACACGTAACCGAACTTAAGTATGACGGTTCGGCGAAACCACGAGAAAACTCTTGTTTCAACAAGAGCGCCCTTGTTCAGTCTTCCGTTACCGACCGGCTCTGGAGTCCTGAGAAGCGCCGAGATGGGTATAACATCGGCAGGTATGCAAAGCAGAGATGCAGATTGCGGGGGACATGCGCACACCAGAACGGTGCGACAGATTCAGCAGAATACAACGGTTCATTATCTCGTATCACCTCCACGGCCGCCCCGTAAGACAAGCCTTTAAGCCAAAGCAACGTTTTAGCCCGGCTGGAAGTGGCGACACGAGGAATCCGTCGTGTGCTTTTTAGTATGAGCCGCGCGCCGCGTTTTATACCGACAAGAGGGGAAAAATGCAAAGCATAAATGCGCACATTGCCAGCAGTGTCCTGAAAAATTTCCAGTCGTGTTTTCAACGCAACGAGAGTTGATTCAAAAAAAACTGGAAATCGGGTGAAGAAGTGACCTAAAATAGCCATCCAGATGTTAATCCATCCATACTGATTAACACTCAGACTGCCAGTGTCATCAACCTGCAAGCCTTGGTAGAATCCTCTGCTTTGGCTATTCCACACAACAGTTTGAGCTAACCAAATTCTCCTTAGGTGAAATAAAACATGGCAAAACACCTTTTTACGTCCGAGTCCGTATCAGAAGGGCATCCTGACAAAATTGCTGACCAAATCTCTGATGCCGTGCTGGATGCGATCCTGGAACAGGATCCGAAAGCGCGCGTCGCATGCGAAACCTACGTTAAAACCGGTATGGTTTTAGTTGGCGGTGAGATCACGACCAGCGCATGGGTTGATATCGAAGAGATCACCCGTAACACGGTCCGTGAGATTGGCTATGTGCATTCCGACATGGGCTTTGACGCCAACTCTTGCGCCGTGCTGAGCGCTATCGGCAAACAGTCCCCGGATATCAACCAGGGCGTTGACCGTGCCGATCCGCTGGAACAGGGCGCGGGCGACCAGGGCCTGATGTTCGGTTACGCGACCAATGAAACTGACGTGCTGATGCCAGCGCCGATCACCTACGCGCACCGTCTGGTACAGCGTCAGGCTGAAGTGCGTAAAAACGGCACGCTGCCGTGGCTGCGCCCGGATGCGAAAAGCCAGGTCACTTTCCAGTATGACGACGGCAAAATTGTCGGCATCGACGCGGTAGTGCTGTCTACTCAGCACGCTGAAGAAATTGACCAGAAATCGCTTCAGGAAGCGGTGATGGAAGAGATCATCAAGCCGATCCTGCCGTCAGAATGGCTGAACGCGTCGACGAAATTCTTCATCAACCCAACCGGTCGTTTTGTTATCGGCGGCCCGATGGGCGACTGCGGTCTGACCGGTCGTAAGATTATCGTGGATACCTACGGCGGTATGGCGCGTCACGGCGGCGGCGCATTCTCCGGTAAGGACCCGTCTAAGGTTGACCGTTCCGCAGCCTACGCCGCGCGTTATGTTGCGAAAAACATCGTTGCCGCAGGTCTGGCTGACCGTTGTGAGATTCAGGTTTCTTACGCTATCGGCGTGGCTGAACCGACCTCTATCATGGTTGAAACCTTCGGTACTGAAAAAGTGCCTTCTGAACAACTGACCCTGCTGGTACGCGAGTTCTTCGACCTGCGTCCGTACGGCCTGATTCAGATGCTGGATCTGCTGCACCCGATCTACAAAGAAACCGCTGCATACGGTCACTTTGGCCGCGAACATTTCCCGTGGGAAAAAACCGACAAGGCGCAGCTGCTGCGTGATGCCGCAGGTCTGAAGTAATTTACTGACGTTGCTTTTTTTAAGGCCAGCCTCGTGCTGGCCTTTTGTATTTGTGCGCGCATCTTTTGCCCGGAGTCGCTTCGCTTGCACGGGCCTACGGGTTCTGTCGTTTTGGCATAGCCGTCACCCGACGATTAATGAAACCGTTTACTCTCCATTCTATAAGCCACGCGTTGAAAATAATCCTTTTTCATGATCGTTTTTCTTCTGACGTTACATTTTTTTCAGTTAAGTCTTAAATGTGCGCATTCGTGATACAAACTGCCTCACTTACCTCTATGTTTTCAAAGTATTAATTACTTTCACCATAAAATGTTAGTGTAAACGATTACACTAACGTGATTTTAATCACATATTTTTACGGGCTACTCACCTACCCTTAGCATCAACAAAACTGGCAACCCAACCGGAGGCATCATGCCTGACAATAAAAAACAGGGGCGTTCAAACAAGGCCATGACATTTTTTGTCTGCTTTCTTGCAGCCCTGGCAGGATTACTTTTTGGCCTGGATATCGGCGTTATCGCCGGTGCTTTACCCTTCATCACTGACGAATTCCAGATTACCGCGCACACTCAGGAGTGGGTGGTCAGTTCGATGATGTTCGGCGCCGCCGTCGGTGCCGTCGGCAGCGGCTGGCTCTCCTTCAAATTAGGTCGTAAGAAAAGCCTGATGATCGGCGCGATCCTGTTTGTGGCCGGTTCGCTGTTTTCCGCCGCCGCGCCTAACGTTGAGGTGCTGATCGTTTCCCGCGTGCTGTTAGGCCTGGCCGTTGGCGTCGCGTCCTACACCGCCCCGCTGTACCTGTCTGAGATCGCGCCGGAGAAAATTCGCGGCAGTATGATCTCCATGTACCAGTTGATGATCACCATCGGTATTCTTGGCGCCTATCTGTCTGACACCGCGTTCAGCTACAGCGGCGCATGGCGCTGGATGCTGGGCGTGATCATCATTCCGGCCATTCTGCTGCTGATCGGCGTGTTCTTCCTGCCGGACAGCCCGCGCTGGTTCGCGGCGAAACGTCGCTTTATTGATGCCGAACGCGTACTGCTGCGCCTGCGCGATACCAGCGCAGAAGCCAAACGCGAGCTGGATGAGATCCGTGAAAGTCTGCAAGTAAAACAGAGCGGCTGGGCGCTGTTTAAAGAGAACAGCAACTTCCGTCGCGCGGTGTTCCTCGGGGTGCTTTTGCAGGTGATGCAACAGTTCACCGGGATGAACGTCATCATGTACTACGCGCCGAAAATCTTTGAACTGGCAGGTTATACCAATACCACCGAGCAGATGTGGGGCACCGTTATCGTTGGTCTGACGAACGTGCTGGCCACCTTTATCGCTATCGGCCTGGTAGACCGCTGGGGGCGTAAACCAACGCTGACGCTGGGCTTCCTGGTCATGGCTATCGGCATGGGCACTCTCGGCACCATGATGCATATCGGCATTCACTCGCCGTCAGCGCAATACTTCGCTATCGCCATGCTGCTGATGTTTATCATCGGGTTCGCGATGAGCGCCGGCCCGCTGATTTGGGTACTGTGCTCTGAAATTCAGCCGCTGAAGGGCCGCGATTTCGGTATCACCTGCTCTACCGCCACCAACTGGATCGCCAATATGATCGTCGGCGCAACGTTCCTGACCATGCTCAACACGCTGGGCAACGCAAACACCTTCTGGGTCTATGCCGGTCTGAACCTGTTCTTCATCATCCTGACCATCTGGCTGGTTCCTGAAACCAAACACGTCTCTCTGGAACACATTGAACGTAACCTGATGAAAGGCCGTAAGCTACGCGAAATCGGCGCTCACAACTAACGCTGATAATTAGCGGTAAGTGCCCGATGGCGTAAGCTTATCGGGCCTACTGCACTCAGTTGAACGCAGCGCGGTTTGTCGGCCGCCATCCGGCAAAACTTAGCGGGGTGAAGCGTCCCTCTTGCAGTCTCCATCACCTCCCATTATCCTCTGTCGTTATGAAAACCTCCCGTCTCCCTATCGCTGTCCAGCAAGCCGTCATGCGCAGCCTGCGGGAAAAACTCGCCCAGGCCAATCTCAAACTGGAACGTCTTTACCCGGAACCCAGGCTGGTTTATCAACAACGTGGAACTACCGCGGGAACAGCATGGCTACAAACCTACGAAATCCGTCTCAATCCTGTGCTATTGATGGAAAACGTCGACGCGTTCGTTAATGAAGTGGTGCCCCATGAACTGGCGCATTTGCTGGTCTGGAAACATTTTGGCCGGGTTGCGCCGCACGGCAAAGAGTGGAAATGGATGATGGAAAGCGTACTGGGCGTCCCTGCCAGACGCACGCATCAGTTTGAACTGCAATCCGTTCGCCGCAATACCTTTACCTACCGCTGTAAATGCCAGCAGCATCAGCTCACCGTGCGCCGCCATAATCGCATCGTGCGCGGTGAAGCCACCTACCGCTGCGTTCACTGCGGCGAACCGCTTATTGCTGAATAATCGCCAGAATAATCAGGAACTTTTCTGATCTGCCTGATTGCATACAAGAACAACTTTCGCTACGTTGCGGGCTCGTTTTGACACGGAGTTCGTGATGTACCGTAATTTCTCTTTTGCCGCAGCGTTGTTGGCGATGATGCTCTCAGGACAGGTGCTGGCTACAGGCATCAACAGTTTTTCTCAGGCCAAAACCGCCGGGGTCAAAGTCAACGCCGATGTTCCCGGTGATTTCTACTGCGGGTGTAAAATTAACTGGCAGGGTAAAAAAGGCGTCGTGGATCTCGCCTCCTGCGGCTATAAAGTCCGAAAAAATGAAAACCGCGCCAGCCGCATTGAATGGGAACACGTCGTGCCCGCCTGGCAGTTCGGCCACCAGCGTCAGTGCTGGCAGGACGGCGGGCGAAAAAACTGTGCGAAAGATCCTGTCTACCGCAAGATGGAGAGCGACATGCACAATCTGCAACCCGCCGTCGGCGAGGTGAATGGCGATCGCGGCAACTTCATGTACAGCCAGTGGAATGGCGGCGAAGGTCAGTACGGCCAGTGCGCCATGAAGGTCAATTTCAAGGAAAAAATCGCCGAACCGCCTGCTCGCGCCCGTGGTGCGATCGCCCGTACCTACTTTTATATGCGCGATCAGTACAATCTGACGCTCTCCCGTCAGCAAACGCAGCTTTTCAACGCCTGGAACAAGCTGTATCCGGTCACGGACTGGGAGTGCGAGCGCGACGAACGCATCGCCAGGGTACAAGGGAACCACAATCCATACGTGCAACGCGCTTGCCAGGCGCAAAAGAGCTAACCTACACTAGCGGGAATATTTTTAACCCAGCCCCACGCGATCAGATGGCGTGGGGAGATGACGCGGATTTTTCTATTATGCGCATTCCCCGCATTTATCACCCTGAACCCATCACATCCGGCAGCCAGTTCTCCCTGTGTGAAGACGCCGCCAACCATATCGGACGCGTGCTGCGTATGGGGCCTGGCCAGGCGCTCCAGCTGTTTGACGGCAGCAATCAGGTGTTTGACGCCGAGATAACCAACGCCAGCAAAAAAAGCGTCGATGTAAAAGTGCTCAGCGCCACCCTCGACGATCGTGAATCCCCGCTGCATATTCACCTCGGCCAGGTGATGTCGCGCGGCGAAAAAATGGAATTCACTATCCAGAAATCGATCGAACTGGGTGTAAGCCTCATTACGCCACTTTTTTCTGAGCGCTGCGGCGTTAAACTGGACAGCGAACGTCTGAACAAGAAGCGCCAGCAGTGGCAAAAAATCGCTATCGCCGCCTGCGAACAGTGCGGTCGTAACCGGGTGCCGGAAATTCGCCCGGCAATGGATCTGGAAGCCTGGTGCGCCGAACAGGACGAGGGGCTGAAACTGAACCTTCACCCGCGCGCCAGCGCCAGTATCAACACCCTGCCGCTCCCCGTGGAGCGCGTGCGCCTGTTGATTGGCCCGGAAGGCGGTTTGTCGGCAGATGAAATCGCCATGACCGCCCGCTACCAGTTTACTGATATCCTGTTAGGACCTCGCGTTCTGCGTACTGAGACAACTGCGCTCACCGCCATTACCGCGCTACAGGTGCGTTTTGGCGATCTGGGCTAACGGAGAAGAACAATGATCAAGCTCGGCATCGTGATGGATCCCATCGCAAGCATCAACATCAAGAAAGATTCCAGCTTCGCTATGCTGCTGGAAGCACAACGTCGTGGCTACGAACTTCATTACATGGAGATGGCCGATCTGTATTTGATCAACGGTGAGGCTCGCGCCCGCACGCGTACCCTGAGCGTAGAGCAGAACTATGACAACTGGTATACGTTCAACGACGAGCAGGATCTGCCGCTGGCCGATCTGGACGTCATCCTGATGCGTAAAGATCCGCCGTTCGATACCGAATTTATCTACGCCACTTATATTCTGGAGCGCGCGGAAGAGAAAGGCGCGCTGATCGTCAATAAGCCCCAGAGCCTGCGCGACTGCAACGAAAAACTGTTCACCGCCTGGTTCTCCGACCTGACGCCGGAAACGCTGGTCACGCGTAACAAAGCGCAGCTGAAAGCCTTCTGGCAGAAGCACAGCGACATCATTCTCAAGCCGCTGGACGGCATGGGCGGCGCGTCTATCTTCCGCGTGAAGGAAGGCGACCCCAACCTCGGCGTGATCGCCGAAACGCTGACCGAACATGGCACCCGCTATTGCATGGCGCAGAACTACCTGCCTGCCATTAAAGACGGCGACAAACGCGTGCTGGTTGTTGACGGCGAACCCGTTCCGTACTGCCTGGCGCGGATTCCGCAGGGCGGCGAGACCCGTGGCAACCTGGCGGCCGGTGGTCGCGGCGAACCGCGCCCGCTTACCGACAGCGACTGGGAAATCGCCCGCCGCATTGGCCCAACCCTGAAAGCGAAGGGGCTGATTTTTGTGGGTCTGGATATCATCGGCGATCGTCTGACGGAAATTAACGTCACCAGCCCAACCTGTATTCGTGAGATCGAAGCGGAATTTCCCGTCTCTATTACCGGTATGCTGATGGATGCCATTGAGGCGCGTTTGCAGAAGTAAATTAGTTGCCGGATGACGACGCCTTCGCGTCTTATCCGGCCTGGAATTTCACCCCACAGGCCGGATAAGACGAAACTGCCATCCGGCAAAGCTATTTTCAGAGGGTGACATCTTCGCGCTTTCCCCACATACTGGACGCTGTTGCTTTTTTGAACCCGGATACAGAACCTCTGACAATGAATTTACAGCATCACTTTCTTATTGCCATGCCTGCTCTCCAGGACCCAATTTTCCGCCGCTCCGTGGTGTACATTTGCGAACACAATGAAGATGGCGCAATGGGGATTATCATTAATAAGCCTCTGGAAAATCTACAGATTGAAGGGATTCTGGAAAAACTGAAGATTACGCCTGAACCGCGCGATCCGGCGATTCGTCTGGATAAAGCCGTAATGCTCGGCGGACCGCTGGCGGAAGATCGGGGATTTATTTTACATACCCCGCCCTCCCGCTTTTCGTCCAGTATTCGTATTTCTGACAATACGGTGATCACCACGTCCCGCGACGTGCTGGAGACGTTAGGCACACCGGAGCAACCCTCTGAGGTGCTGGTGGCGCTGGGTTATTCATCATGGGATAAAGGTCAACTGGAGCAAGAGCTGATGGATAATGCCTGGCTCACGGCCCCTGCCGATCTCAATATTCTGTTCAAAACGCCGATTGCCGACCGCTGGCGCGACGCGGCCAAATTAATCGGAATTGATATTCTGACCATGCCTGGCGTGGCGGGGCATGCCTGATGAGCGGAACCTTACTCGCATTTGATTTCGGCACCAAAAGTATCGGCGTAGCGATAGGACAGCGCATCACCGGCACCGCCCGCGCGCTGCCAGCGATAAAAGCGCAGGACGGAACGCCAGACTGGAACATTATCGAGCGTTTGCTGAAAGAGTGGCAGCCGGATGAAATTATTGTCGGGCTACCGCTCAATATGGATGGCACAGAGCAGCCCCTCACCGCTCGCGCCCGCAAGTTCGCCAACCGCATTCATGGCCGTTTTGGCGTATCGGTTACGCTGCATGACGAACGCCTGAGCACCGTAGAAGCGCGCTCTGGCCTGTTTGAACAGGGCGGTTATCGCGCACTCAACAAAGGCAAAGTGGATTCCGCCTCGGCCGTCATCATCCTCGAAAGCTATTTCGAGCAGGGTTACTGAAGCGAATTGCCTGATGGCGCGCAGCGTTAAGACCGACAAATTAGCTTCCATATCAACGCCTGATGGCGCTTCGCTTATCAGGCCTACGGGCACGCTTGTAGGCCGGATAAGGCCATCGGCCGCCATCCGGCACAACCGTTCGCTAAAGCCTGCCCTGCGCCTGCCGCTGTTGCAGACTCTGGGCAAACGTCTGCATCCCCGCCTGTTGGCTGGTCTGAATAACGCCGGGCAACTGGTGAATCTTCCCCTCCCGAATAAGATTGCCAACCGCTGGCGTGTTGATGAGCAGTTCGAATAACGCCACGCGTCCGTCCTGCCTGTCGGTTTCCAGCTTCTGCGACAACACGGCGCGCAGGCTGCCCGCAAGTTGACTGCGTACCGGATCTTTCTCCTGCGCCGGAAAGGAGTCGACCAGCCGCTCTACCGCCTGTGCCGCGCCGCGCGTATGTAGCGTCGCCAATACCAGATGCCCCGTTTCCGCCGTCGTCAGCGCCAGGCGAATAGTCTCGCTGTCGCGCAGTTCGCCTAATAAAATCACATCCGGATCTTCACGCAGCGCAGCGCGTAACCCGGCGGCAAAGGAGCGACAGTGTACGCCAACCTCCCGCTGCTGAATCAGGCAGCGCTGGCTGGTATGGCGGTACTCAATAGGATCTTCCAGCGTCAGAATATGACCATCGAGATGCTGGTTGAGGTATTCCACCATTGCCGCCAGCGTGGTGGATTTCCCGCTTCCCGTCGCCCCGGTCACCAGAATCAGTCCGTTCTCGCCGCCAAGGAGCGCGGGTAGCGCGGCTGGCGTCTGGAGCGCGTCCAGTTGCGGGCACGTAGTGGGCAACAACCGCAGCGCCAGCGATGCGCCCTGCTCGTGATGAAAAGCGCTGGCGCGTAACCGCAGTCCGCCCGGCAGCGACACCGCAAAGTCGAGCTGACCATCCGCCTGCCACGCCCGGAGCTGCGCGTCGTTAAGCCATTGTGACAGCAAAACCTCGACATTCGGGCTGCTAAACGGGGCTATTTCCACTTTTCCCCGTTTACGCCAGCGTGCAGGCCATGCGTTGCACAGGTGTAGATCCGAGACGTTATGCTTTACACTAAGGGCCACTATTTCTTCCATATCCATACGAACATCCTCGGAAAATGAACGATATCGCGCATAACCTGGCACATGTCCGGGACAAAATCTCAGCCGCCGCGACGCGTTGCGGGCGGTCTTCAGAAGAAGTTACGCTGCTTGCAGTGAGTAAAACCAAGCCTGCGAGCGCCATCGCAGAAGCCATCGCGGTCGGGCAGCGGGCGTTTGGCGAAAACTATGTTCAGGAAGGGGTAGAGAAAATTCGCCACTTCAAAGAAAGCGGCGTCGAAGGGCTGCAATGGCACTTTATTGGCCCCTTGCAGTCCAACAAAAGTCGTCTGGTGGCAGAGCATTTTGACTGGTGCCATACGATCGATCGTCTGCGTATCGCCGCCCGTCTGAGCGAACAGCGCCCGGCAGATCTGCCGCCGCTGAACGTGCTGATTCAAATTAATATCAGCGATGAGAACAGCAAGTCCGGGATTCCGCTTACGGAACTGGACGCTCTGGCGGCAAGCGTGGTTGAGCTTCCCGGTATCAGGCTGCGCGGACTGATGGCGATCCCCGCCCCTGAGTCAGATTATGTAAGGCAGTTTGAAGTTGCACGCCAAATGGCTGTAGCATTTGCCGGGCTGAAAACGCGCTATCCTGGCGTTGATACCCTTTCTCTGGGTATGTCGGATGATATGGACGCCGCAATTGCGGCAGGTAGCACGATGGTGCGCATCGGCACCGCTATTTTTGGTGCGCGTGATTACACAAAAAATTAAGGAAAACTGAGGAACGCCATGAAGACGTTGACCTTCCTGCTCTCAACGGTAATTGAACTGTATACCATGGTGCTATTGTTGCGCGTATGGATGCAGTGGGCTCGCTGTGATTTTTACAACCCTTTCTCACAGTTTGTGGTGAAAGCGACTCAACCCATTATCGGGCCGCTGCGTCGTATTATTCCGCCAATGGGGCCGATTGATAGCGCCTCCATGCTGTTGGCATTTATTCTGAGCTTTATCAAAGCGATAGTGCTTTTCATGGTCGTGACGTTCCAGCCGATTATCTGGATCGCCGCCATACTTATCGTCCTGAAAACCATCGGCCTGCTGATTTTCTGGGTACTGCTGGTGATGGCGATCATGAGCTGGGTGAGCCAGGGCCGCAGCCCGATTGAATACGTTCTGCTTCAACTGGCGGACCCTTTGCTACGCCCGATTCGTCGTCTGCTCCCTTCGATGGGCGGCATCGACTTCTCGCCGATGATCCTGGTTCTGCTGCTGTATGTTATCAACATGGGCATCGCTGAAGTCTTACAGGCGACAGGCAATATGCTGCTGCCGGGGCTGTGGATGGCGCTATGAGTGCCGTTACACCCTGCGCTGACGGTCTGATTTTACGGCTCTATATTCAGCCGAAAGCCAGCCGTGACAGTATTGTGGGTTTACATGGCGACGAAGTGAAAGTCGCCATTACCGCCCCGCCGGTTGATGGCCAGGCCAACAGCCATCTGGTGAAGTTTCTTGGCAAACAATTCCGCGTGGCGAAAAGCCAGGTCGTCATTGAAAAGGGCGAACTGGGCCGCCACAAACAGGTTAAAATCATTCATCCGCAACAGATCCCGCCAGAAATCGCGGCGTTAACTGATTAGGTATCCTATGCAAAAAGTTGTCCTCGCTACCGGCAATGCCGGTAAAGTGCGTGAGCTTGCCTCACTGTTGAGCGATTTTGGGCTTGATGTCATCGCGCAAACCGAACTGGGCGTTGATTCAGCCGAAGAGACCGGTCTGACGTTCATCGAAAATGCGATCCTGAAAGCGCGTCATGCCGCAAAAGCTACCGGTCTGCCCGCCATTGCCGACGACTCCGGCCTGGCCGTTGATGCGCTGGGTGGCGCGCCGGGTATTTACTCCGCCCGTTATTCCGGCGAAGACGCCACCGACCAGCGTAATCTGGAAAAACTGTTGCATACCTTGCGGGAGGTGCCGGATGAGAAGCGCCAGGCGCGTTTCCACTGCGTGCTGGTCTACATGCGCCATGCAGAAGACCCGACGCCGCTGGTGTGCCACGGAAGCTGGCCAGGAATGATTACCCGCGAAGCGGCGGGCAATGGCGGTTTCGGCTATGACCCTATTTTCTTTGTTCCGTCTGAAGGTAAAACGGCAGCTGAGTTAACCCGTGAAGAAAAAAGCGCGATCTCCCACCGTGGGCAGGCGCTGAAGCTGCTGCTGGACGCCTTACGCAATGGTTAAGCTGCCGCCGCTGAGTCTTTATATTCACATCCCGTGGTGCGTGCAGAAATGCCCGTACTGCGATTTCAACTCGCATGCGCTGAAAGGCGAAGTGCCGCACGATGATTATGTTCAGCACCTGCTGAGCGATCTCGATACCAACGTGGCATATGCGCAGGGACGCGAAGTAAAGACCATTTTTATTGGCGGCGGTACGCCGAGCCTGCTCTCAGGCCCGGCAATGCAAACGCTGCTGGACGGCGTGCGGGCGCGCCTGCCGCTGGCGGCGGATGCAGAAATCACGATGGAGGCGAATCCGGGGACGGTAGAGGCCGACCGTTTCGTTGATTACCAACGCGCCGGGGTAAACCGTATCTCCATCGGCGTGCAGAGTTTTAGTGAACCGAAGCTAAAACGCCTCGGGCGCATTCACGGCCCGGAAGAGGCGAAGCGGGCAGCGAATCTGGCGAGCAGTCTGGGGCTGCGCAGCTTCAACCTGGACCTGATGCACGGCCTGCCGGATCAAACGCTGGAAGAGGCGCTGGGCGACCTGCGCCAGGCCATCGCGCTCAATCCGCCGCATCTGTCGTGGTATCAGTTGACTATCGAACCTAACACGCTGTTCGGCTCACGCCCGCCGGTATTGCCAGACGATGACGCGCTGTGGGATATCTTCGAGCAAGGCCACCAGTTGCTGACGGCGGCAGGTTATCAGCAGTACGAAACCTCCGCGTATGCCAGGCCGGGTTATCAGTGTCAGCACAATCTGAACTACTGGCGCTTTGGCGATTACCTCGGAATTGGCTGCGGCGCGCACGGTAAAGTGACCTTCCCGGACGGGCGCATCCTGCGCACCACCAAAACGCGTCACCCGCGCGGTTATATGCAGGGGCGCTATCTGGAAAGCCAGCGTGATGTCGAACAGGCCGACAAGCCGTTTGAGTTCTTTATGAACCGTTTTCGGTTACTGGAAGCGGCTCCCCGGGCAGAGTTTACGCAGTATACCGGGCTTGCCGAAGCGGTAATTCGTAAGCAGCTCGACGAGGCCATCGCCCAGAGGTATCTCACCGAATGCGAGCAGCACTGGCAGATTACCCAACACGGCAAGCTGTTTTTAAACTCCCTTCTGGAGCTGTTTCTGGCGGAGTGATGGCGGGGGAAGATGTAGGCCGGATAAGGCCTTGAGCCGCCATCCGGCAAATTGCCTGATGGCGCTGCGCTTATCAGGCCTACAGGGTTAGGGCGATAAGCGCAGCCACCTTCACCGATTAATACTGATTAAACATCGTCTGGATCTGTTGCGGATCTTTGGTTTGCGTCAGCGCCAGTTGCAACAGCACGCGCGCTTTTTGCGGGTTCAACGAACCGGAAGCGACAAACCCGTATTTCGCGTCATCGACTTCAGCATCCTGCGTGGTGGCGCCAGTCGGTACACGAGAAGAACGCACGACAACCGTGCCTTTATGCGCAGCAGTCGCCAGCGTATCGAAAACCGTTTTGTACAGGTTGCCGTTACCCACACCCGCGCTCACTATCCCTTCGTAACCCGCATCCACCAGCGCTTTCGCCGGCAGATCGGACGCATTCGCGTAATTATAAATAATCCCGACTTTCGGCAGCTCAGTCAGCTTAGAAACGTCAAACGGCGTGGAAGTGGTGTGCTTGCGCGCTGGCGTACGCTGATAATCGATTTTACCGTTGTGAATGTAGCCCAGCGGCCCGTAATTCACAGACTTGAAGGTGGCGACATCGGTGGTATTGGTCTTGGTGACGTCACGGCCGTCCAGCACAGTGTCGTTCATCACCACCAGTACGCCGCGATTCGCGGACGCTTTATCCGCCGCAGTAACCACGGCGTTATAGAGGTTGAACGGGCCGTCGGCGCTCATTGACGTCGACGGACGCATCGCCCCGACCAGCACTACCGGTTTATTACACTTGACGGTCAGGTCGAGGAAATAAGCCGTCTCTTCCATCGTATCAGTACCGTGGGTGATCACGAAGCCATCGGTGTTATCGCAGTCGGTATTGATTTTCTTCGCCAGCGTTAACCAGACTTCATCGTTCATATCCTGCGAACCGATATTGACGACCTGCTCACCTTTTACAACTGCAATATCCTTTAACTGAGGCACCGCGTCCACCAGGCTTTCGACGCCAACTTTACCCGCCGTATAATTTGATTTTGTCGCGGAGTCACCGCCACCGGCAATGGTTCCCCCGGTCGCCAGAATAGTGACATTCGGCAAAGCCAGCGCCGCGCCGCTGCAACCCATTACCAGAGCGGCGAGTACCGTTTTCCTGAAAAACTCCATGTTATTTCTCCAGTTACGTGAATTTGACGCATTATCCCAATGTCGAAGATGAATAATGTGACGTCTTCCAATTAACCAGATAAATATCTTTTTACGTTTGTGGTTTTTAGAGATGGATATCAAAACGGCGGGGTATGACAACATAAAACGGCACAGCAGGCGCTGTGCCATAGACAAGAGTTTTATTTCAGGCTGCTCACCAGCGCTTTGCGGCTGTCTTCCAGCGTCACAACGCGACTGCACACATCTTTGCCGAACTGCTGGAAGTCTTTTTCCTGATTCTTCCATTCATTCTGAATCGACGTTTGCAGACCGCCGAGGCTACCCAGCACGCCCTGCAACGGATTACCGCCACCTTTGAGCACCGCTTTCGCGCCCATTTCGTTGATGCTGTCCTGCAAAATGCCGCCCATCGCCTGATTCACCAGTTGCTGGCCGTCGGCGCGCACCTGATCAATCGCCTTGTAGTGGAAGGTCAGGCCGTCAGTACGATGCTCAATGATGCGGTTCATCTGCTCTTTCAGTTGTGCATCGAGCTTGGTCAATCGACCACGCATATTGCTGCTTTCGCCCACTTCCTGCGCGATGATTTTATCCAGCGCCACGCGGCCTTTCTCGACGCGGCTTCTGGCGCCCTCATCGATCCACGGCAGCGCGCTGCGCAATTCCGCCTGGTAATCTTTCGCCTGTTCGCGCTGCGCGGCGCTAAGGGTGTACTGTTTGCCGTTAAACATTACGTTGCCGTCCGGCGCGATCACCAGGTTGCCGTTTTCGCCTTTTACCTGAACCGTTTGCGGGCTGAGAATCACATCGTCACGCGGAGTGACGCTGCATTGATAATCTGCGTGTGCGGCCATCGCCGTCAACGAAAGAACTGCCGCCAGCAGCGTTTTGCGCATCATAACTTTCCCTCAAGACAAATCGGGCCAGCAAATGCTGGCCCCGTATGCTTTATTAGTCCCACCAAACGTCGAAAAGTTCGCTGGTGCGCACGTCTTCAAGTTTGTGTTCTTCCAGCCACTTACGCACAATCGCCTGATGTTCTTCGGTGCATTTGCCGATTTCCTGCATGCAGATCAGCCCTTCCCAGGACAGATAACCGCTGCCGTCAAACGCCAGTTTATTTGGCTCAATAACGTCATTGATAAAGTCATCGACAATTTTATCAACCTGCTCTTCAGAAGTGCCTTCCGGGAAACGCCATGCAACCGAAAACCCTAATTCCTGGAATTCGTCGATATGCATTTTTTTACGCAAACGACGACTACGGTTCTTTGCCATTATTTCACCCTCTCGAACATTAAGTCCCATACGCCGTGGCCAAGACGATGACCACGTTGTTCAAATTTGGTTACCGGGCGCGATTCCGGGCGCGGTACATAATCGTTACTCTCTGACAGGTTTTTGTACCCGTCGATGGAGGACATCACTTCCAGCATATGCTCCGCATAGGCTTCCCAGTCGGTCGCCATATGGAACACACCGCCCAGCTTCAGTTTGCTTTTCACCAGTTCGGCAAACGGAACCTGAACGATACGGCGTTTATTATGACGCGCTTTATGCCACGGGTCAGGGAAAAAGAGCTGAACCATCGATAAAGAATTGTCAGGAATCATTTTATGCAGCACTTCAACCGCGTCATGACACATCACACGCAGGTTCCCCACGCCTTCTTCGTGCGCAGACGCCAGACATGCGCCAACGCCAGGCGAATGCACTTCAATACCGAGGAAATTTTGTTCCGGGCGGGCTTTCGCCATCGCCACCAGCGAGGCGCCCATACCAAAACCAATCTCAAGCGTAACCGGCGCGTCGCGGCCAAACAGCGTGGCGAAATCCACCGGTTCTTCGCTGAATTCAACGCCCATCACCGGCCAGTAGTTTTCCAGCGCGTGTTCCTGCCCTTTCGTCAGTCGCCCCTGGCGACGAACAAAGCTACGAATTCGGCGCAACGGGCGGCCGTTTTCATCAAATTCCGGTGAAATGACGTCGTTCTTCATAAAAGTTAAGTCTGCTTGTGATTGAGTTCCGAAAACGGGCATTATCCAAAGTTAGTTGCCGGATGCAAGTAAAGGAAGAGAGTGATCACAGGAAAGTTCCGGTTTACACCTCGTTGCCTCTGTGCTGCAATCTTGCCCCCAGCAATTTTAAAGCGATGACCATGCAAGCGTCTCAATTTTCGGCTCAGGTTTTGGGCTGGTACGATAAATACGGGCGGAAAACCCTGCCCTGGCAAATTGACAAGACGCCCTACAAAGTATGGCTCTCGGAAGTGATGTTGCAACAGACGCAGGTTGCGACAGTTATCCCCTATTTCGAACGTTTTATGTCGCACTTTCCAACGGTGACGGATTTAGCCAACGCGCCGCTGGATGAGGTTCTGCATTTGTGGACGGGCCTCGGCTACTACGCCCGCGCGCGCAATCTGCATAAGGCGGCGCAACAGGTGGCGACGCGGCACGGCGGCCGGTTCCCGGAAACGTTCGACGAGGTCGCCGCCCTGCCTGGCGTAGGCCGCTCCACCGCCGGCGCGGTTCTCTCGCTCTCTTTGGATAAACATTTTCCGATTCTCGACGGCAATGTTAAACGCGTGCTGGCACGCTGCTATGCTGTCAGCGGCTGGCCGGGGAAAAAAGAGGTTGAGAAACGGCTGTGGGATCTGAGCGAACAGGTTACGCCTGCCAACGGCGTGGCGCGTTTTAACCAGGCGATGATGGATTTAGGCGCTATGGTGTGTACGCGCTCCAGGCCGAAATGTTCGCTGTGCCCGCTCCAGAATGGCTGCGTTGCCGCCGCGAACGAGAGCTGGTCGCTGTACCCCGGTAAGAAGCCAAAACAGACGCTGCCGGAGCGTACAGGCTATTTTTTGCTGTTGCAGCATAATGACGACGTGTTTCTGGCGCAGCGTCCGCCGAGCGGCTTATGGGGCGGATTATACTGTTTTCCTCAGTTTGAGGATGAAGATGACTTGCGTCAGTGGCTGGCGCAACGGCATATTCAGGCCGATAATCTCTGTCAACTTAATGCTTTTCGCCACACGTTTAGCCATTTCCACTTAGATATTGTGCCTATGTGGCTTCCCGTGTCTTCATTCACCGAGTGCATGGATGAAGGCAACGCGCTCTGGTATAACTTAGCGCAACCGCCGTCGGTCGGACTGGCGGCCCCCGTGGAGCGTTTGTTACAGCAGTTACGTACTGGCGCGCCGGTTTGAGCACCCCGGTCGATAAAGAGGATTTTTTATGAGCAGAACCATTTTTTGTACTTTCCTGCAACGTGAAGCGGAAGGCCAGGATTTTCAGCTGTACCCGGGCGAACTGGGGAAACGCATCTACAACGAGATCTCTAAAGAAGCGTGGGCGCAGTGGCAGCATAAGCAAACCATGCTGATCAACGAAAAGAAACTCAACATGATGAACGTCGAGCACCGCAAACTGCTGGAGCAGGAGATGATCAACTTCCTGTTTGAAGGGAAAGACGTGCATATTGAAGGCTATACGCCGGAAGAGAAAAAATAAGCATCTCTTGCTGGCAATCTCGTAGGCCGGATAAGGTGCTTGCACCGCCATCCGGCAAAACGATACAACAACAAACACAACACGCACTCCCGGAATGATGAAAAAATTTTTCGCGCTTGCTCTTGTTGCGCCGTTGCTCATCTCCTGTTCCAGTTCGACCAAAAAAGGCGATACCTATAATGAAGCCTGGGTCAAGGATACCAACGGTTTTGATATTCTGATGGGGCAGTTTGCCCATAACATTGAGAATCTGTGGGGGTTCAAGGAAGTGTTGATCGCGGGTCCGAAGGACTACGTGAAGTACACTGACCAGTATCAGACCCGCAGCCACATCAACTTTGACGACGGTACCATCACCGTCGAAACCATTGCCGGAACAGAGCCCGCCGCGCACCTGCGTCGCGCGATCATCAAGACGCTGTTAATGGGCGACGATCCCGGTTCGGTCGACCTCTACTCCGACGTCGATGATATTCAGATCTCCAGAGAGCCGTTCCTGTATGGTCAGGTGGTCGATAATACCGGGCAACCCATTCGCTGGGAGGGACGCGCAACCAACTTCGCTGACTATCTGCTGAAAACGCGTCTTAAGAGTCGCAGTAACGGTCTGCGCATCATCTACAGCGTGACGATCAATCTGGTGCCGAACCACCTGGATAAACGTGCGCATAAATATGTTGGCATGGTTCGCCAGGCCTCACGCAAATACGGCGTTGATGAGTCGCTGATTCTGGCGATTATGCAAACCGAGTCCTCTTTCAACCCGTATGCGGTCAGCCGTTCCGACGCGCTGGGGCTGATGCAGGTAGTACAGCACACCGCCGGGAAAGACGTATTCCGTTCACAGGGGAAATCGGGCACGCCAGGCCGCAGTTTCCTGTTCGATCCTGCCAGCAACATTGATACCGGCACCGCTTATCTGGCGATGCTCAACAATGTCTATTTAGGCGGCATTGATAATCCAACATCGCGTCGTTACGCGGTGATCACCGCCTATAACGGCGGTGCAGGCAGCGTGCTGCGCGTTTTCTCTAACGATAAGGTTCAGGCGGCAAACATTATCAACAGTATGTCCCCGGGCGATGTGTACCAGACATTAACCACGCGACATCCTTCTGCGGAATCGCGTCGCTATCTGTATAAGGTCAATGCCACCCAGAAATCCTACCGTCGGAAGTAATCTCGCCGTTCCCGCCCCCGATCGCACTGGGGCGGGAAGGCCGAAAAGTGTTAACTCCATCACTCTTTTGCTTTGCAATTAGAAATTGTTTGCAAATATTTGTCACAGGTAACAAAAAATACCCTTTCCTCATTGATAGAATCACATCATATTGCAACGGCAAATGTGCCTTTTAAAACATTCATCCGCTATATGGTGTGAGGAAATTAACATGAATCTTAAGCTGCAGCTGAAAGTCCTCTCCTTTCTGCAGTTCTGCCTGTGGGGAAGCTGGCTTACCACCCTCGGCTCATATATGTTTGTCACCCTTAAATTCGACGGTGCATCCATCGGTGCTGTGTATAGCTCGCTGGGGATTGCCGCCGTCTTTATGCCCACGCTGTTAGGGATTGTGGCCGACAAATGGTTGAGTGCGAAATGGGTATACGCCATTTGCCACGTCGTTGGCGCTGCAACATTGTTCATGGCTGCCGAAGTGACCACGCCAGGCGCCATGTTCTTTGTGATCTTGCTTAACTCGCTGGCCTATATGCCAACGTTAGGGTTGATCAACACCATCTCCTACTACCGCCTGCAATCCGCAGGGATGGACATCGTCACCGACTTCCCGCCTATTCGTATCTGGGGCACCATCGGCTTTATTATGGCGATGTGGGGCGTAAGCTTCTCTGGCTTTGAACTGAGCCATATGCAGCTGTACATCGGCGCGGCGCTTTCCGTCATTCTGGTACTGTTTACGCTTACGCTGCCGCACATTCCGGTTGCCAGACAGCAGAAGAACCAAAGCTGGACTTCAATGCTGGGGCTGGATGCTTTCGCGCTGTTCAAAAACAAACGCATGGCGATTTTCTTTATCTTCTCCATGATGCTGGGCGCCGAGCTGCAAATTACCAATATGTTCGGTAACACCTTCCTGCACAGCTTTGATAAAGATCCGCTGTTCGCCAGCAGCTTTATCGTGCAGCATGCCTCGGTCATGATGTCGATTTCGCAAATTTCCGAGACGCTGTTCATCCTGACCATTCCGTTCTTCTTAAGCCGTTACGGTATTAAGAACGTCATGCTGATCAGTATCGTGGCCTGGATGCTGCGCTTTGGCCTGTTCGCTTATGGCGACCCAACGCCGTTCGGTACCGTGCTGCTGGTTCTGTCGATGATTGTTTATGGCTGCGCCTTCGACTTCTTCAACATCTCCGGTTCGGTGTTTGTGGAAAAAGAGGTACGCCCTGAAATCCGCGCCAGTGCGCAGGGCATGTTCCTGATGATGACTAACGGCTTCGGTTGTATCCTTGGCGGCGTCGTGAGCGGTAAAGTGGTGGAACACTACACCCTGAACGGCATTACCGACTGGCAGACCGTGTGGCTGATTTTCGCAGGCTACTCTCTGGTTCTGGCCTTTGCGTTCGTGGCGCTGTTTAAATACAAACACGTTCGCGTTCCGGCAGGCGCGCAGACTATCGCGCATTAATCTTTACGCCGGATGGCGCTAATGCTTATCCGGCCTACAAGGGAGTCGCCCCATAGGCCGGATAACGCGAACTTATTTCAGCACATAGCCATACAGACGTTTAATCCCATCGGCATCAGTTTCGCTGTAAACTCCCTGCAACTCAGGCGAGAAGCCGGGTAGCAAATTGACGCCCTCTTCCAGCGCCAGGAAGTAGCGCTGCACCGCCCCACCCCACACTTCACCCGGCACGACGCACAGCACGCCCGGAGGATATGGCAGCGCACCTTCTGCCGCGATACGCCCTTCAGCGTCACGAATACGAACTAACTCAACATCGCCGCGAATAAAAGCGCTATTGGCATCCTGCGGATTCATCGCCACCGCAGGCAGGCTCTCTTTGCGGAACATCGCTTTTTGCAGATCTTTCACGTCAAAACTGACGTACAGATCGTGCATCTCCTGGCATAACTGGCGCAGGGTGTAGTCGCGGTAACGTACCGGATATTTGTTAAAGATGGTCGGCAGCACATCCGCCAGCGGCGTGTCGTCTTCGATATGTTGTTCGAACTGGGCCAGCATCGCCACCAGTTGCGCCATTTTGGCTTCGCTTTCGGCAGGCGTCAGCAGGAACAAAATCGAGTTGAGATCGCATTTTTCCGGCACGATGCCGTTCTCACGCAGATAGTGCGCCAGAATGGTGGCCGGGATACCAAAGTCGGTATAGCGCCCGGTTTCAGCATCAATGCCCGGCGTGGTCAGCAGCAGTTTGCACGGATCGACAAAATACTGATCCTCCGCATAGCCTGCAAAGCCATGCCATTTCGCCCCGGGTTCAAAGCTGAAGAAGCGTCGATCGCTGGCAATCAGTTCCGTTGGATGATCCTGCCACGGTTTACCGTCCACAAGCGGCGGAATGAATGGCTGAAGCAGTTTGCAGCGGGCGAGTATCGCCTTGCGCGCCTCGATGCCCAGCGCCACGCACTCTGCCCACAGGCGGCGACCGCTCTCCCCTTCATGGATTTTGGCATTGACATCCAGCGCAGCAAACAACGGGTAGAACGGACTGGTGGAAGCATGCAGCATAAAGGCGTTATTCAGGCGCTTGTGCGGGCAAAAACGCGCCTGACCGCGAATGTGGTTGTCCTTTTTGTGAATCTGCGAGGTTTGCGAGAAACCAGCCTGCTGCTTGTGTACCGACTGCGTAACAAAAATTCCCGGATCGTTTTCGTTCAGCGCCAGCAGTAGCGGCGAACCGTCCGCCATCATCGGAATAAATTGCTCATACCCGACCCAGGCGGAGTCAAACAGGATGTAATCACACAGACTGCCGATTTTGTCGATGACCTGACGGGCGTTGTAGATCGTGCCGTCATACGTCCCCAGTTGAATGACGGCCAGACGAAACGGGCGCGGCCGATCGGCTTTCTGCGGGGCGACCTCGCGGATCTGCTCACGCAGGTATGCCTCGTCAAAACAGTGCTCATCAATGCCGCCGATAAAACCAAACGGGTTACGCGCGGCTTCGAGATAGACCGGCGTGGCGCCCGCCTGAATCAACGCCCCGTGGTGGTTTGATTTATGGTTGTTACGATCGAACAGCACCAGATCGCCGCGCGTCAGCAGCGCGTTGGTCACAACCTTATTCGCCGCCGAGGTGCCATTCAGCACGAAATACGTTTTATCCGCATGAAAGACTTTCGCCGCAAACTTCTGCGCATGCTTGGCCGATCCCTCATGAATGAGCAGATCCCCCAGCTTTACGTCGGCGTTGCACATATCCGCCCGAAAGAGGTTTTCGCCGAAGAAGTCATAAAAATGCCGACCGGCCGGGTGTTTTCTGAAAAACTCACCGTGCTGATGGCCCGGGCAGGCAAAGGTGCTGTTACCCATATCGACATACTGGGTCAGCGTGTCATAAAACGGCGGCAGCAGATTCTCTTCATAACGGCAGGCGGCCGACTCCAGTTCCAGCCAGTCCTGCGCGTTGCCGCTTATCACCGCCTCAACACCGGCAGGCGCATCAACATGATCGTCAGAGAGAATAAACACCGGCAAATGAAAACCGGTGCGTTTAAGCAATGCCAGGATGCCGCTGCGACTATCCGCAACGGTAATGACGACTGCCGCGACATCAGTAAAGTCAGTGCCGTCCAGCGCCACCACATGGCGGTGGGTAGACAGGCGGGAGACCAGTTCACCACTGGCGGCAATATTCATTGATTTCATAAGCGCAAAAACCCGTTTCGGGAGAATAGAAGTCCCGGGCAAGGTAACATTACCCTGCCCCACGAAATGTTGGGTCAAACTGGTCACCAGCTCCGACCGCCAGACATCAGTAAAAGCAGACAGCCTCTGATCTTACTGTTGTCCCGCAGTGAGCGTGCGCTGCCCTCACCGCATGGTGAGAGAATGAAGGGAGATCAAAGAAAGGGGCAATCGTCGCGCAGAAAGGCGAAGTTGAAGGCGATGTAAGGGTAATATGGTCATCCCAGGCAGCCCCGTACAAACAGGAGAAAATTCGCGCAATCATGGCACCTTTCCCCTGGGGGCGCAAGATCAAATCCCGGACATACGCGCCATCGACAAACGCGCATAATGCGTGATATTCGGGGCATAATAATGCAATCAGATAAAACAAATAACAGGAGCGACTGTGGTAATCGGGCCTTTTATTAACGCCAGCGCCGTTTTAGCTGGAGGCGTGCTTGGCGCGCTTCTCAGCCAGCGTTTACCGGAACGGATTCGTGTCTCAATGACCTCTATTTTCGGGCTGGCATCGCTGGGGATCGGTATTTTACTGGTCATAAAATGCGCTAATCTTCCGGTGATGGTTCTGGCAACAATCATCGGCGCGCTTATCGGCGAGTTTTGTTACCTGGAAAAAGGCATCAACACGGCGGTGACGAAAGCGCAGCAACTGATTAAGAAACCGGGGAAGAAAGCCGTCCACGACATCTTTATTCAGAACTATGTCGCCATTATTGTTCTTTTTTGCGCCAGCGGAACCGGCATTTTCGGCGCGATGCATGAAGGCATGACCGGCGACCCGAGCATTCTCATCGCAAAATCGTTTCTCGATTTCTTCACGGCCATGATCTTCGCCTGCTCGCTGGGAGTCGCCGTCGCCGTTATTTCCGCCCCTATGTTGGTTATCCAGCTATTGCTCGCCACCTGCGCGGCCTTAATTTTACCGCTCACCACCCCGGCGATGATGGCAGATTTTAGTGCCGTAGGCGGATTACTGCTGCTGGCGACCGGTCTACGTATTTGCGGAATCAAGATGTTTGCGGTGGTCAATATGCTCCCCGCCCTGCTCCTGGCGATGCCGCTTTCCGCCGCGTGGACCGCGTTTTTTGCCTGAAAATGCGTGCAATACCAACAATCTGGTGATAGATTGTGCAGTCTGCATGGATTTGAAGAAATTTCGTTGACGAAACGAAGCGAATCGGTTTTAATGCGCCCCGTTGCCCGGATAGCTCAGTCGGTAGAGCAGGGGATTGAAAATCCCCGTGTCCTTGGTTCGATTCCGAGTCCGGGCACCAAATTCATATCAACGGACCTCCACGGAGGTCCGTTTTTGCTATTCCTCTTCCTTTGGCTCATAACTGTCTTCCCCATGTTCACATGAACACCGCCGTTGCCTCTGACAGCGACAACAGCGTTTGCATTGGTCGATTCAAATTGTTAGCGACCCGGAGACAGCTTTGCACCATGCCAGAAACTGGCTCCTTGTTTTGAAACCTGCCTTTTTTCTAATATTCGATTGATGGGTATATACCGTTTTTCTGCTTATTCTTGTCATTAGACGAACTCCTGGCATGCTGTCAGAATATTTCATCAACCGAATGATACCGAGTTCCCTTAATGTTAATTCACTGATGAGCTGGCAGTATCGACATGTTTCATCAGATTTTCTTTGTAGCGTACATTTTAACGCCTCACGAATATCTGAAGTATTATCCTGCAACGATATAGTTCCGCAGGAAGATATTCCCCACGAACTAAGTGGTATAATCACAACATCATCAGATAACTGTCGGCAGTAACATGCAGTGATCAAATCAATATCTTGCACAAATAACATTCTTCTTTGTTCTGTTGCAGGAATAATGGATTTAACCAGTTCATTTAAGCCTGACAGCGCGAATTGATCTAATGGCGTTGTTATCATATTGAAAAAACCTATAGGCTGAAGGCCCCCTATGGGGCCTTTACTGATACGGCACACGAAAGTTAAAACTCATAGCGCATGCTAATACCGCCACCCGTGTCACGGTAATTATCGCTGCCGAAGCGGGAACTCACGCCAACCTGTACGCTCAGCTTCTCTATCAGGCTGGCTTCAACACCCAGCTTAGCTTCTCCAATGTCCTTACGGCCCTCGTCGTACAGCGTCACGTCATCCATTCTGACCCCACTTTTCTCACTGTTATGCAGCCAGTTCGCTGCCAGGTAAGGTTTCCAGACGCTCTCCTTACCGGAGCGATGTTCCATAAAGGCCTTCACGCCCAACCGGGACTGCGTATTATTTTCACCCTTACCAGCTACTCGAGTTCCGTTAGTTTCACGGTGCTCATCCATCGTCACCCCGCTCCACACCACCTGTGCCTGTGGCTGGATGAAGACATCATTATGTTTATCTCCCCACAGATGGAATGTATATCCGCCCTCAACTGAGGCCAGCAGGCCATCCGAGTCATACTTCTCTTTCGCAAGTCCTTTTCCCTGCACTTCGTTGTCATACCACGCATATTGCAGCCATGTGTCGATATACGCGCCAGTACGCTGATCCGCATTCCTGAACCAGGTTCCGTATAGCCCAACGCTGTAGCCGCTGACGTTTCCTTCTGAGCGATAACCCGTCAGGGAGGAGTCCGTGGTACTGTGGCTGCTGCCGTAGCCGGCCATCAAACCAGTCCGCCAGATGTCCGTGCCGGTGTAGGTGCCGCTGGCAATATCACCGCCCATCTGGATGACATAGCGATTCTCGTCCGTATTGAGTTGACCGCTGCTGTCCCGGCTGTCAAGGTGTCGCCCTTCCGTACGTATCCACATACTGGTCAGCTTCTTTTCACCAGTGAACGGATCGGTGTACATGCGGTCACCGCCACGGTCCTCAAGCCTGGTCATGAACATCTCATTTGCCGCTGCGAGGTTGGTCATGTAACTACCGGCCTCCGGGCGGGAGATGCTGGTATTCGGGAATACAGGTGGTGACGGTGGTTCTGTCGGATCAACCGGCCCTATTGGGTCCACAGGTTCTGTCGGATCAACCGGCTCTGTTGGGTCTACGGGTTCTGTCGGGTCAACCGGCTCTGTTGGGTCCACAGGTTCTGTGCTGCTGGTCAGGTACCAGTTATTACTGTTACCTCCATTGCCGCCCTGCACAAGGTTATAATCATAAGCGCCGGCAACAATACGACCGCGCTGGATAAATTGACCATCTGAATTACCATCAACGCGAATAATCTCAATGCCTTCGACAGTTTGAGCGCCTTGCCCACCCAGATTATTTACTGTTACGTAGCTGCTACCGTCTGTATCACCTGTGATATGCATACTATCTGTAATAGAAGCATCGCCTGCCAGCTGAGAATTAAAGACCAGAGTTCCTCCCTGACCATGATAATCACCATCGACAGTCAACGTAGTGCCAGCAGATGAAGCGGCTTCATTCATGTAAATGGTACCATCGTGATAGACAGTACCCACCGTTTGAGCATAACCATTTAGATCGAGAACACCATCTTTACCGATGTTAAAATCAGAACCAGCACTAAATGCGTTATCGCTACCAGCGCGTAAATACCCACCATGAAGATTAGTGTTTCCTGTGTAGTCATTACCACCCTGTAAAGTCGTCGAACCACTCCAGATATTTACCGTCCCGTCACCTGTAATTTGGGAAAGAAATTTATAATCATCGCTGGTATGTGAGAAATTGATCATACCAGCTCCATTGCCAAACTTAATAACTCTGGAGTTAACGTAACCTGGGGCGCTGTTGTTACCTATATTCAACACACCGTTACTGCCTTGCTGATCCGCAATCAAAAACTCACTGGTAGTATTTATCTCGCCACCATCTGAAACAGTCATTATTGCCGATCCAGATTGAGCAAGAGTCAGAGAGTTAGTACTCAGGGAAGAGTTTTGACCAGAAACATTTATTTCACCATGCCCCCCTAAGACGCTTGACAAAAGACGAAAAGATGTAACAATACCACCATTAGTAATATTAAGTACCCCATCACCTCCTGCCCGCTCACCGACTATCGCTATTGTCCCCGGCCCAAAAACATTGACTCTCGAGTTGTCAACATTAACAATCCCTTGCCCCATCGTGTAACCAATATATAAATAAGTGGTACTGACCTCAGAATTGCGGATATCCAGCTGCCCGGTCCCCCGATTAGTACCCACAAGGATCGCCTCAGTCGACAGACTGGACTCACTAAGAGTCCCATGGCCGTTACCATACAGATAACCAATTAACAGATTTTTTGTATTAATTTCTGAAGATACTGCGTTAAGAAATCCAGTATATTCCGTACTCCCGCCGCCAACTGTAATTTCAGAGGCATCGACTGTTGCATTTAAAAGGGAGAGTCTTCCTGTCAAGCTCTCCCCTCCAAGGTCCGGTTCGGCAATGCCTACGCGAAGCGTGTTGGCGACGACGAGCTTCGCATCATTAACGGCAAGGTGATAGTTATTATCAATACTACTGACTGAGATATCATCAGTAATTATTGGAAAGTGTCCATTAGGACCATCTATATATACCTCATCATTTTCGCCAGGCAATATTCCGATATCCCAGTTTTGGCTATCTGACCAGTCACTGGTATTTCCTGTCCAATAGACAGGAGCAGCTTCTGCTCCTACAGACAACACAAAAGAGACAGCACAACTCAGATACTTCTTTTTCACAATTACTCTCACTCCAGACAAAAGAGACGACTATTGCTTGATAGTCATCAATCCGAAAAAAAATTACAGATAATTACTGCAACGACAGCTAAATCATAAATGAAAACATGTCTCATATAATCTGTAGCAATAATATTATAATCTCACACAATTGTTGGATTTAATTGCAGCAACATTTGACATTTTCACTTCTTAGTTATTAAGAACAGTTATAACTCCATTAGCTAACATGCTGTTTATTAAAACAGTAAAGCCCTTGATATCTCTGGGTCGCAACAAAGATTGCGGAGATGCTGGACATGACTGTTAAATTTCCGCCCTATTACTCCTGTGATATTTCGTAAAGTAGTCTATTTATATGTAAAGCTAGCATGAACCAGATACAAAGCACTGTGGTAAAGTATCAAGCCAGTTTATTAACATCAGGATACAGGAATAATATAGCGATATTCAGTAAATCTGTTATGAGTTAAAAAACATTCCAGATCCCAATTACAGTTCCATCCGGTGAATAATTCCGACATACTTTTCATGTTAGCTGACAACGCTATATAGAAAGGGTTAACAAACATTCCCTCTGCATAAAAACAGGCTATTTTATTTGAGTGTAAGCAAAATTCAGCATTCTCCAGTCCAGCAATACCATCAGGTTGTTCTGCTAATCCAACAAAATATTTTATATCTACTTCTCTCTCGCTTCGCCATGAAGGTGAATATTGGGAAGTGGCATAATAATGCTCGGGTGTATATCCCAGATGTTGAAAGAACTTTTTCCTAAAACGCTTCCGCTGATTGAAGTGCGGTTTATCAAAATCAATAGCATCTACACTATAGTTAAAATATTGACCGTATAATCTGATACTGGCATTATCAATCATACTGATAGTTTTAATTTCACATGGAATCTTAAACACTTCGGCCTTTGCAATCGTGTTGCTGACATTTAAAACTCCTTTTCTCCTGAAATCCTGGGGGGAAACCCCAAAAGTATTTTTAAAAGAACGTGAAAAGGCACTTATTGAATTAAACTTTAAAACCTCAGAAATATATCCAACACTGGCTCTGGTAAAACATAGAAATACGCCAGCCTTAAACATTCGTCGACCACGAACATATTTTGATAATGAATCACCGGTAATATCTTTAAATACTTTTTGTAAGTAGCTACTGCTATACCCGGATTTTTGACTAAGCAATTCTATCGTTAACTCTTCGGAAAGGTGATCTTCGATCCACTGCAACAATGCATGCACATGTATTAAATAATTTACATTCATAATACCTCCCATCAGGCAATGAGGTGGCGTAATTATTAGTATAGCTCACTAATCCCCATTTTGATTTTCATTATATTGGTTCCCGATAACAGAGTTCATTAGCCCAGAAACAGATCTCTCAAGTTAGAAAACAAGGATGGCAATGCAACCAAACATAGTAATTACATCCGGTTGCGTTCGCTGATTAATATTAATGATCAAGATAAATATAATGCATCCAGCTTGTCATACGCAAAAGCACCTTACGTAATACGGAAACATGCGAGAAATGTTCCGAATATGCAGCTACCTGCGCAGAAACACCGTCGGGTAACACATCAATATATTCATTATGTTCAAGTTCAATAGTTACCATCACCCCATCCATTGCCGGTGTAACGGTTAGTGCCTGTAGTGTGCCCTCGGCCTGGTAAGCTCCCCCGGCACAACAGGAAGAATACTCATTAATTTCCCTTCAAACACTTTTCCTGGCAGGGCGTTAAACACGACTTCAGCTTCGTCACCAGGTTTCAGACGCAACAATGAGTTCTGACGAAACTGCGCTACAACCTGTCGTTTCTGTTCCGGGATGAAGACCATCACGGGACGAAGCGGTAATGAAGACGCATATGTGCCGGGCTGAATCAACAACTGAGTGACGTATCCATTTCCAGGGGCCCGGACGATTGTTTGTGCAAGATTATATTTCGCTTCAGCAAGTTGCGCTCTCAGACTAACAATCTGGGACTGTTCGCCATTTACCTTACTGTCCAGTTGACTCTGAATCTGAGCCTGTTCGGCAACAGAAGCTTTTACTACTGCATCCTGAGACAGATAACTTTGTCGGGCATTGTCTATATCTCTTTCAGAAAAGGGATTTACCTTAGCCTGGCTCCCCTTCACATAGCGTTGATAATCTTTATAAAGACGGTCGCGTTCAACTGAGACTCGTATGGTATTTTCCTGAGCTTCAGACAACTGGGCCTTTAGTACCTCAACATTATGGATGGCCGTGACTAAATCTGCCTGTAAACGCTCGACGCGAGACTGATATTTATCAGGCTCAATTTTAAAAAGTACTTCTCCTTTTTTAATTAGTTGATTTGGTTTGTCAATGACTTCAATTACCCTTCCCGTAACCTGAGGGATCACAGGAACAGAAATCACTGCTTTTTGGGCAGTAAATGTATAGGGATGGTTATAGTTCATTAATAAAATAAGCCCACTAACCAGCCCTATACCGCCCAGAGCAGCTGACGAAAGTGTCCACTGATTTACTGGTATCCTGAATAATTTAAAAACTGTCCATGCCAGTGCAATATAGGTCAGTATAATAAGCAAATCCACAATTAAATCTCCGATGATTCTTTATCTATTTTGTTATGTGTTTTATTTACCAATGTCTCCAGATCTGCAATACGTTTTGTTAATGCGTCTATATCAGGATTTCTTTCAGACTGAGCGGCATTCGCCTGCATGCCCCACCCACGTTCTGGTTGATAGAGCGTGGCCCAGATCCACAAAAAAGGCCAGATGATATGCAGTGTAAACAAGCTAACCCAGCCAGCTGTATGGATCGCGTCAGCATGAGGATGATTACGTTTTTTTGCAATAATATAAGGAATATCATGAATCATGATGACCCCATAAAAAATTATCAGGAATACAAAAAACAGCATTCCTAAAGAGAAATAGTTCAGGAACATACACCCTCACTGAATTATATTTTAAAAATGTAATTAACTACATTATTTCAAATAAATGGATTCTCAGTTTATAGCTAAGGTACTTATGATGGCGCTACAATGAAATAAAATATCCAGGGCCGTAGCCCTGTTCTTGTCTACAACATAACCCAAAATTACAGGTTAAAAACAGCTGCATCGGAAGCCATTTTATCAATCACCGCTTTCAAATCATCAACTGTAAGTAACTGGTTACTGTTCGGAAGATCTTTACCCTGCCCCTTTCTCAGCACTTTAGCTACGGCATTTCCACTTTGTGAATCAATCAATTCACCTTCAAAGTAGAGTCTGGTTTCCTGAGTCCTGTATCCGCTAATTACCTGTGTTCCTGCCAGCACCATCGCTATCGGGATTACCTCATAAAACTGTAATCCCATATTACTGGTATCAACAGCAGTAATTGCCCCTCTGAAGATCAAGGTGCCAGAGCCTGGTTTATCAACCAGCATAAAGCGCTTTGCGGCGGCTGTTTTCATACTCTGATTAGTGTAATCCAGAATCCCCTGTAGAACAGCTTCACCTACCTGAGTTGATGAGCGAGGCTCAGGATAATAGACAACAGGTTCATAAATAATTTTGGAATAATTTTCCAGATGAGCATTAGAATCGATCCAGCGCATAACTGGCACACCGGTAGTAGAAATGGCTGGTTTCAAGGATGAATAATCCTTCAGGAACCCTGAATATTGCTCTGGTTTTACTCTGTCATTTGCACAACCAGTTAGTAATGATGTTACCACTATGATGGTAGCAACATATTTCATACTCATTATAACCTCCATGAAAATAATCCTGTGTTGTGTGCTTCCCGGTTCAGACTGATTGAACAAATAAAAGAAGAATAGAAAACAGGAATAAATAATAATATATAAAGTTACATAACATAATTACTTTTTTGGGATACAGACACACAGCCCCGAGCCTTTAAAATAACGTATCATATTGATTTAAATGAAATAAATTCATATATACAGATGTTTTCATACCACAAATTCCCATACAAAAAAGTTGAAAATGTAAAATCGAACTTTTCAACGCCAGAGAATATCTGATAGCTGGAGAATAATAACTCCCGATATCTCCTGGTAGCCATATCCCGGCTTAAAGCCGGATAAATCAAATTCATCTACTCATCTTTTGACAGCGCGTCCATTGCAGATGTGGCTGCACCAACGCCCGGCAGAGCCCCAGATCCGCTACCGACCCGTCGATCACAGCAGTACGTCTGGTAGCCAATGACCACCTGAGTCATCACGATATAAATCCATCTCCCGTCTCGTTTAGGCTATTATCGTTAGTATATATTGTATTCAGAATGACAACTTTCAGGATGAATATGAGTAAGTTACGCACTGCAATTATCGTGGATGATCATCCCCTCGCGCGTCTGGCTATCCGTGGAGTGCTGGAGAAACAGCGCATTACTGTAATCAACGAATATGAAGACGGGGCGACTGCGCTGGAAGCGTTAACAAAAACGGCTGCGGATATTGTTGTCGTGGATGTCGAGATCCCCGGAGTGAATGGCGTCGAACTGGTAGAAAAGCTCAGAGCACGGCAGTTCACCGGAGTGCTGATCGTCGTGTCCGCGAAAAACGATCGTTACTACAGCAAACGTTGCGCTCAGGTGGGCGCTAACGCTTTCATCAGTAAAAAACAGGATATGGAAAACATTCTGGCCGCCATTAACGCAGCGCAAAATGGTTATAGCTATTTTCCTTTTTTCCTTGAAGCCCCCTCAGTTGCGTTAACCGATGCACAACGCCTGGAATCCCTCTCGGCACAGGAGATGAAGGTGATGGGCTATATGCTTAATGGTCTTGATAATTCACAAATTGGCGATGCAATGCATATCAGCAGCAAAACGGTCAGCACCTATAAAACACGGTTAATGGAAAAGTTAGGCTGCAAATCATTAATTGAGCTGCTCTCATTTGCCCACCAAAATAAGCTGACCTGATGATGAATAAATGGCCCATATTCGTGCTCATTGTTTTATCGATTACCGGGCGTGGCGTTCATGCCCAGGATGAGCTACCCGTTGAGCTGGAGTTGTCGGGCTACAATTACATTACGCCGGTTCCTGTTTATCTGAGTGAGGATGATAAGCGCTGGCTGAAGCAGAAAAAAACGCTTAAGGTTGCGGTTTATCAACCAGAGCAATCGCCCCTCGTGCAGACCACGCTTACAGGACGTTACCGTGGGATGAATGCCGATTATCTTGCGCTGATTCAGCATTCACTCAACACCCACATCAGCGTGACGGCCTGGAAAAATCAGGAATCGGCAATTCATGCGCTGAAAGCGGGCGAAGTCGATATGGTATTGACCGGTCTGGAGAGTCGCCCTTTCACCGAAGAAGGCATTCTGTCCTCGCAGCCGCTGGTACATTCCTGGCCAAATTTAGTGACGTCGTTAGCCAATGTCATGGTTCCCTTGCAGAGTGCGCAAAGCACCCGTGTCGCTACTGTGAATCACTATCCTGATGAGGGGTTTATTCAGCAGTCATTTCCTAACGCAGAGATCATCAATTATCCCACCTATCAGGAAGCGCTCAGCTCCGTCGCGCATGGGCAAAACGCCTGGTTTGTTGGCGACTCACTGACAACCAGTACCTGGCTATCGCAGGAATTTAGCCTCGCGTTGACGACGGTGAAATACTGGCCTGAACCACAGAAAAAAAGCGCCTTTTTATTTTTGCCAACGCAGGAACGTCTGCTGACAATTGTGAATAACACGCTCAGCGCCATCGATGAAAATGTGCATGGGCAAATAGCCCAGTCAATGATCGATAAAGGCAATCTGTCCTTTCTGTTAGAGCCGCTTAACCTGACCAACCGAGAGAAACAGTGGCTGAAAAGTCATAGCACACTGCGTGTCATCATTAACCCGTGGTTTGCGCCTTACACTATGGTCGACAGTAACCAGGAAACGCGGGGCGTGGTGGGGGATATCCTGAATCTGATCGGTCTGCAAACCGGTATGCAGTTTGAAACCATTGTCGTCAAATCGAACGAAGAAATGGTTTCTGAAATGAAGAAAAACAACTGGCATATTGTGCAGGCCGCAACCTACGACTTGAGCCGTGAAAACGCGCTCTCCTTTACCCATCCCTTTATTACCACCCAATTCGTCACCGTTGTCAGAAAAGAGAATACGCAGGAGACCACGCTACGGGCGGGGATGAGTGTGGCGATCGGCGCCGACCACGCGTTACTGGAAAAGCTTAAAGCCCAACACCCCGGCATCCAATGGAAAGAGGTGGAAAACTCCAGCGTAGCCTTGAATCTCGTGGCGACGGGAAAGGTGGACGCGGCCATTTCAAATCAGCTGACGGCCCGCTATATGAGCGAGCATTATTATCCCGATCAGCTCGCCTGGCTCCCGATTGCTGGTGAAGCGCCGGCGGCAATCAGTTTTGCCGTTCCCCGTTCCGAACCGGAACTTCGGCAGATCCTGGACAAAGCCCTGGATGATATCCCGCAAAAAGAGATTTTCCAGATCGTCAGTAAATGGATACGCCTGCCGGACGTCAAAATTGATACCTGGGAGTTGTATAACAGACCGTTTTATCTGGTGGCGATACTGGCGACGTTGCTGGTGGTGAGCAGCTTGCTGTGGGCCGTTTACCTGTCGCGGAAAGTCCGCCAAAGGAAACGTTCTCAACGCTTACTGGAGGCGGAACGAAACAAGGCACAGCAAGCCAATGAAGAGAAGCGGGAGTTTCTTTCCCATATGAGCCACGAGATCCGAACGCCGGTCAGTGCAATTATGGGATTTCTGGAACTCTTGCAGCTCTCCCCCGCTCGCTTCAGCCCTGAGGATAAAGCATCGGTGGATCAGGCTGCCCAGGCCTCGCGATCATTGTTAAAACTGATTGGCGAGATCCTCGATCTGGAAAAGATTGAATCAGGACTCTTAGACACCGTTCCGCAGTGGGTAAATGTTGATGCTCTGATAAAAGAAAAAATGACGCTGTTTAGCGCACTGGCGGCCCAAAAAGGGATCGACCTGCGTTATGACTCGCAGCTGGACCCGCAAGAGGCGATGCTTCTGGACCCCCAATTGCTGGGGCAGGTACTCACCAACCTCATTGGCAACGCGGTTAAATTTACGCAGCAAGGGTATGTCAGGATTTCGGCGACAAAGTCCAACGCGATGCTGGCGCTCTCGGTAAGTGACTCCGGTCCGGGTATTAGCACTGAAGAACAGAACCGTTTATTCACCGCCTTTAGTCAGGGGAAAGCGGGTAAGCATCATCGCGGTTCGGGCCTGGGGTTAGCGATCAGCCGGGCATTGATGACGCAAATGGGGGGAACCATCGCGCTGCAAAGCGAAATAAACCGTGGAACCACCCTGACGCTGAACCTGCCCGTGCAAACCTCGCGTGATATCACGCCGGTATCTATTGACGCGCCCCCGCCCCCTCCCGTTATTCAGGGGACGCTGCGGGTATTAATCGTTGACGATCATCCCTCCAGTCGACTGCTCCTGAAACGCCAGCTTGCAACGTCAGGTATTGTTGCGGATGAAGCCGAAAACGGCGAAGAGGCCTTACGACACCTTCAGCAACAGCATTATGATTTGCTTATTACCGATCTCAATATGCCCACAATGGACGGCATTGAACTTACCCGTCAGGTACGGAAATTTAATCGCGACCTCACCATCTGGGGGTTGACCGCCTCAGCGCAAGAACATGAACGCGAACGCTGTCTTGCGGCAGGCATGAATGCCTGTATTTTCAAGCCGATTACGTTATCGCAAATCTCGCACTTCCTTTCAGGAATGTGTGAGACAGCCAATACGATGTTTGATATCGAAATGCTGGGTATGCTGGCGCAAGGCAACCGGGCGCTCATGCTTACAGCGTTAAAAGATGCACAGCAGGAGAACCGCCGTGATTTAGTCGCCGCCCGACAAGCGGCGCATACTGAAGATTATCTGACCGTGAAGCGCCATATTCATCGCATTAACGGGACTGCCCAACTGCTGGGCGTTAAGGCATTGATGAAAGTAGCGCAGTCGCTGGAAGACAAACTACCTGACGCCATTTCCGCCGCAGACCTTGCCACAGACCTTGATCGCATCGACGCCTTACTTGATGAATTAGATCAGGCTATCGCAACATTCATTCCATAACCTTCCTACACGCGTAGGCGGCGCCTGACAGAAAAATAAGGTGCCGCTGATGTTGTCCCGTTGTTAACCAGGTAAAATTAGCCTTGTTCTGACGGAATATATTTCGTTAATTAAACCTGGGATATTTCCTAAGAAAAATCCATTTTTACCGTCATTTCAAGTTTCAACTATCAAATGACATCAAACCATTAAACCACACCTATCAATAGCGATAGTGTTAAATTTCATCTTTATGGCACATAAATAGTTTTTTATTTCAATAAAGACGGCAATCACTGGATCGTTGTTCTTTTGAAAGGGAACAAATAGAAGAAACGATCGTTTTTATGATTATATTCGAAATCCATTATTTTTGTGGTGTCATCTGATTTTATTTTCTGTAAATTTCACAAAGAAACATGAGGTGAATTTCTGGCGTTAAATAACCAAAGAGGGCATGCCAAAAAGGGAAGTTTTATGGATTTGTCAAACTCCGTTTTTTCTGATGATTATTTTTTTATCGTCGGTATCAGTACGCTGTTAACATCGGAGTTGATTGATGAAAATTACTACATAGTAGATGTTGAGACAACAAACCTCCTGCAGGTTAAAGAGCATTTTTTTGCAGACAGGAAGATTATTGCGTTTATAAGCAATGATCTTGACTACTATGCATTAAAACATCTACGGAGTATTACGTTTGTTGATAAGCGAAGCCGACTTAATGAAATTCTGTCCTGCCTGTTTGTCAATGATTCCCGATATATTTATCGGGTGAAGTACACGCTTTCAATGCGAGAAAGCGAAGTGCTCTCATGTATGCAAAAAGGGCTTGATGCGAATGAGATTGGTAAACAATTAGGTATGACGGTTAAGACATTTTATGCCCACCGGCGCAGTTTGGTTTTTAAACTTCAGGTCGGCAATCGTATATCTTTGTACCGAACTATCGCACGAGTAGAAAGTTATAAGCAGGACACCTGCGAACACAGTATTTCGTTAATCAGACAATGTCATTCGTCAGATAAGTATTTCACTGGAGGGAATTAGCACATTATTAATTAACATTTAAAGCATCAGTATATTATTTCTTAAATATTAACTTAACTAACTGGATCTTATATGAAAAAGATTGCACTGATTTCCGCGATTTTATCGCTCTCTGTATTTCAGGCGGCAAATGCTGCTGACGGCGTAATTAGTTTTACTGGCAGCATCACCGGTACGGCCTGTGTGGTGGATACCTCCGCGATTGCGCAGCCTGTCAACCTGGGGACTGTCGCGACAACCGCATTCTCAGGCGGTAGCGGAGCAACGGCGGCAGCGAAGCGTTTTAATATTGTGCTGAAATCCTGCCCGGCCAGCATTTCCAACGCCAGTATTCGTTTTGATGGCATCACCGACACGATTAACCCTTCTATTTTAGCGCTGAGCAATGGGCAGACAGCGTCGAATGTTGGTGTCGCGATTTATGAGCAGGACAACTCAACGCTGATCCCCGTGGGTTCCGCATCCTCCAGCGTAGCGCTGGAAGAAGATGTTGATAACACACTGACTTACTTTGCCAAATATATGGCAACCGGCGCTGTTGGCGCGGGTACGGCAAACTCTTCAACCGCGTTTACCGTTATTTACCAGTAAAAGCAGGGCCCTTCGCGGCCCTGAGTAATTCACTCAGGATCTCTTCATGTTTCAGAAAATCTATAAAAAGATTGCCGTTGGTCTTTTGTTTATCTCCGCAACGGCAATAAGCGGTGTGGAAATAGGCGGCACCCGGCTTATTTATAACGGCAGTGGCAATCAGGCGGCAATCAGCGTTAACAATCCAGATAACAAGCCGTATTTAATTCAGTCATGGGTAAGCAAAAGTGAAAATGGCGACGACAGTGACAATGCATTCATCACCACACCGCCTTTGTTCAAATTAAATTCGCAGGCGCAGAATTCAGTACGCGTTATGTTATCAGGCGACACGCTCCCTACGGACAGAGAAAGTGTTTACTGGTTGAATATTAAAGCAATCCCTTCGTCATCACCGGATGCTAAAAATGAATTATTGATTGCGGTCAAAAGTAAAATGAAGCTGTTTTATCGTCCGGCAGGATTAAAAGGCGACCCTTCGCTTGCATATCAGCAGCTAACGTTTTCAAGCGTGGGTGGAAAGTTAAGTGTGCATAACCCCTCGCCGTATAGCGTGTCGCTATACGACATCAAGGTGAATGGGAAACAACTAGCAAAACCTCCAATGGTTTTACCATTTCAAACGGTATCGCTACCTCAGTCGGCGATAACGGGTGGTGAAGTATCGTGGCGTGCGATTAATGACTTCGGAGGCATTACGGCTGAACATAAATTTAAAATGTAGGTTACAAAGCCATGTTTCATGTCAATGCAGTTTCGGGTTTTGCTAAATTAACTCGGTTATCCACACTTATTTATCTGTGTACGCATACTCCTGCTGTGCTGGCTGGCGATTATTTCTCTCCAGATTTTATTGAAACCCGTGGAAATATCCCGCGTGATATTGATATTTCTCGTTTTAATGAAGCTGACGGGCAGGTGCCTGGCGTCTATCACGTTGATGTCTATGTAAATGGAAATTATCTGGCATCACAGGATATTTCATTTATTGACAGTAAGAGTGGGTTAATACCGGTGTTGACTCGTGCAGATCTGGTGCAATGGGGCGTTAAGCGCAATGCACAACCTGAATGGATGCACATGGCAGATACCGCGAACGTTGAACACCTCAGCAAACTGCTTCCCGGCAGCCAGCTTATTTTCCAGTTTGACGGGATGCGCCTGGATCTCTCTGTACCGCAGGAGTATCTACAGCGCGATCCCCGGGGGTCGGTATCGCCTGAGCGGTGGGATGACGGACTGAATATGCTGTTCCTGAACTACAACTTCTCAGGCGCTAACACGCATGGCAGCGACAAGTCGAGTAACGACAGCTATTTGAACCTGCGTAGCGGTATTAACGTTGGGCCCTGGCGATTGCGTCATTACGCCACTTATAACAACAACGATGGCGCTGGTCACTGGAACACCCTTGGCACATCGCTGGAGCGTGACATTAAGGCTCTGAAAAGTCAGTTCAGCATAGGCGATGGCTATACGCAGGCCGGTGTGTTCGACAGCGTGAATTTTCGCGGCGCGCAGCTTTATTCAGATGACAGCATGATGCCGGAAAGCGTCCGTGGTTTTGCTCCCGTGGTACGCGGTATTGCACAAACCAACGCGCAGGTCACCATTCGTCAGGGTGGCAACGTTATCTGGCAATCTTATGTGCCGCCAGGCCCGTTCGCGATTGACGACCTGTACCCGACCACCGCCAGCGGCGATCTGGAAGTGGCGGTACGTGAGGCGGATGGATCGGTGCATCAGTTTATTCAGCCATTTTCCGCGGTGCCGGTGATGCAACGCGAAGGTCAGTTCAAATATGCGCTGGCAGCAGGGAAATATCGCGCGGCAAACAGCAAAGATAAAGAGCCGGAATTTCTACAGGGCACGCTGAGCTACGGTTTACCCTGGGATAGCACGATATATGGCGGCACGCTGGTATCCGCAGATTACTGGGCCGGAGCACTGGGGATCGGAAAAGGGTTCGGTGAATTCGGCTCGCTCTCTTTTGACGCCACTTTCGCCCGTACGCAACTGCCCGGCAAGACAGAAGAAGGCGTGTCGTTACGCGCGCAATACGCCAAAGACTTTGCTTCGACAGGCACCTCATTCAGTTTGATGGGCTATCGCTATTCCTCATCAGGTTTTCGTGATTTCCAGGAAGCGAACGGGGACGTGAATACCTTTCGAATGGGGAGCGACACAATACGTGAAGGCAACAGCTGGCGCTATGAACGGAACAAACGCAGCAAGGCGCAGGTGACGCTGAACCAGCGACTTGGCGACTGGGGAAATATAAACCTCTCCGCCTGGCAACAGGATTACTGGGGCGGCGACACCGAGCGCAGCGTTAACGTGGGTTACAACACCAGCATAAACAATATCAACTACGGCCTGAACTACAGCTATTCACGCGGCCCCTGGCACAATGAAAACGATCATATCGTCTCTCTGACGATGCAGATTCCGCTCTCACGTTTCCTGCCAGACAGCTGGATGACGGTATCCGGGAACAGCAACAAAAAAGGCGATACGACTTCGCAGGTGGGGTTATCCGGTTCAGCGCTGGAAGATAAAAACCTGAGCTGGAACGTGCAGCAGGGCTACAACAGCAAAGGCTCGGATGCGATGGGAAGCGCTTCCGTCAATTACAAAGGCCGTCATGGCGAGTATCAGCTTGGTTACAACTACTCTCGCGATAACCGCCAGATGTCGGTTGGGGCGATGGGCGGCATTGTGGTTCACCCTTACGGCGTCTCGGCCACGCAGCCTCTTGGCGAAACTATGGCACTGGTGAAAGCGGACAACGCGGCGGATGTAAAAGTGGCGAATAACAGCGGGATTTACACCGACAGCAGAGGTTTTGCCGTGGTGCCGTATGTCACGCCGTATCGGCAGAACAGTCTGTCATTGGATACCGCGTCGCTGAACCCGCATACCGATGTGCTGAATGACACCTACACCGTTGTACCGACCAAAGGCGCGCTGGCGCTGGCTGATTACCCTACCGTCACCGGTTATAAGGTCATGCTTCAGTTCACCGGGAAAGAGATTCCGTTTGGCGCGACGACCCGTATTAAAAATCACGACAACATTCCAGAAGGAATGGTTGACGATCGCAAACGCGTCTGGCTCAACGGCGTACCGGAAAAAGGAAGCGTGATCGTTAACTGGGCCGAGGGAAGTTGTCAGGCAACGTATCAGATAACGCAGATCGCTGACAAACCGCAAACAGTCATCGCGCAATGCCACTGATCTGGAGAGAAAGAAAAATGTATCGAATTTTAATCAGCTTAATTTTTACCTCGCTGGGATTATTTTCACACACCGCCCTGGCGTGGAACTGCACTACGGTTACGTCAACAACAACGATCTCACCGCAGAATGTAACTATCTCGCGGGATCTCCCTGTGGGCTCAATAATAGGAACACAGGTTATTACACCGACAATTAATGCCTTTAACTGTTGGGACTCCGCTGAGGGCGTTATATCCAGGCAGATTTTTGGTATCAGAGCCATTGGCACATTCGATTCGTCACTCAACGGGCGTCAGATATACAAAACGAACATTAGCGGCGTGGGGTATTCCCTGTCCGCCGCAACGACAAAATGTGCCGCAGGCATCGTGACCGTTACGGGAAGCAATACCATACGGGGAGACATAAATACCGCTAAGCTCTGTGAAAATATGGCGGGGATGGTGAACAGCAATTTGGATGGCGTGGTTATCGTGACGTTTTATAAGACGGCAGCCGAAACCGGGTCTGGAACCATAACGGCAAGAACCGTGGGATCGCTGGTTATGTTAAATAACGCGCTGCTGTGGCATTCACCCGAATCTTCCGTCAATATCAATGCGTTCACGGTTACCACGCCAGCCTGTAATCTACAAACGACGTTTATCCCCGTAAATATGCAGGACGTGGATAAACAAGCCTTTAATGGCAAAGGCACCACGCCGGGAGACGCACACACGCAGTCTTTCGATCTGCCGATGGTTTGTAATGCCGGAACAAAGGTCAGCGTTAAGATGGAAGGCGATATTTTTGATGCGAGCAAAGGCGTGCTGAAAACCATTGGCGGAAATAATGCCGCCACGGGCGTGGGAATCCAATTACTTTATAACAATCAGCCGATGGCGCTGGGTTCAGATGTCGCTGTTGGCACCTCATCCTCCGGCGGCGGATTCACGGTGCCGCTGAAAGCGCGTTATTACCAGACCGGAGACACCATCACGACCGGTGCAGCGAATGGCGTTTTGTCATTTACCATGACATACCAATAAGACAGTGAGGGGGCGGCAAGACCGAAGCTGAACCACGTCCCCTCGCCATTTATTTTACCGGTTTTCCGTGGCGGTCGCCGGATTACGCAGTTGCCCTATCAGCCGCTGCATGTTGTCCTCACAGGAAATCCCGTCAGGCCGGTTTGCAATACTGGCGATCAGACTCAGCAACTCGCTCTTGCTCTCTTCAAGCTGCTTCTGCATGAGTTCGATCTCCGCGATACGCCTCTCCAGGGATTGTATCAACCCCTCGTGATCCCACTTTTTCTGCTCCTGCGGTAAAAAGCAGCGGATCTGCCCAAGTGAAAAACCGGCACGCTGAGCGTTATCAATAATCTTCAGCAGATTCGCCACCTCCGCCGAATAATTACGATACCCGTTGCTCTGACGCTGAGGAGGACTGATCAGCCCTTCTGCTTCGTAAAACCGAATACGGGAGGGCGTAAGCCCCGTTACTTTTGCCAGTTCACCAATCTTCATACCGTTTACAGACCTCCCTTGACCTTAAAGTTAACTTTAAACTTATACTCTCTAAACGGTCAACAGAAGATCGTTGCCGGACGAGCGCGCAGGCCCTGACGTTTCTCCTTTTTCCGGGAGCCGACGTCCTGGCGCTACGCGCAAGACAAGTCTCTCCCTTTAACAACTTACTGAACCGGAGAAACGATATGGGTTACGTAACAACCAGCGATGGCGTTGACATTTTCTATAAAGACTGGGGACCGAAAGAGGGAAAAGTGATCTTCTTCCACCACGGCTGGCCGCTCTCCAGCGACGACTGGGATGCTCAAATGCTGTTTTTCGTGGACAAGGGGTTCAGGGTCGTCGCGCACGACAGGCGTGGTCATGGACGTTCCAGCCAGGTGTGGGACGGTCATGACATGGATCATTATGCCGATGACGTTGCCGCAGTCGTTAAGCATTTAGGCGTCCAGGGCGCAATGCACGTCGGGCATTCAACCGGCGGTGGCGAGGTCGTGCGCTATATCGTGCGTCACGGCGAGGATAACGTCTCCAGAGCCGTGCTGATCAGCGCAGTTCCGCCATTGATGGTAAAAACCGACAGCAATCCGCAGGGTACGCCCCTGTCGGTGTTTGACGACTTCCAGGCACAGCTGGCCGCCAGTCGGGCGCAGTTCTATTACGATATCCCTGCGGGTCCTTTCTATGGCTACAACCGTCCGGGTTCCAGTCCGTCTGAGGCGGTCATCTGGAACTGGTGGCGTCAGGGAATGATGGGGGGAGCCAAAGCGCACTACGACGGTATCGTCGCGTTCTCGCAGACGGATTTCACGGAAGATCTCAAGCGCATCACTATCCCGGTTCTGGTTATCCACGGCGATGACGATCAGGTCGTTCCCTACCATGATTCCGGCGTACTTTCAGCCGGGCTGCTCAAAAACGGTACGCTGAATACGTACAAGGGAGCCCCGCACGGCATCCCCACCACGCATGCAGATCGGGTCAACGCCGACCTGCTGGCCTTTGTGAATAGCTGATATACCAACCACGACGGATGAGCTGGCAAGGCAATTAGCAAAAAAAGGAGTCGCGGGCGGCTGCATTCCAGTTTAAAACATACGAACCTATGTTGAGGAGTCTGACCATGCTGGATCACCGCCCGAACTCACAGGATGATCGCCTGCGGCAGGACACCGCATCGCTGCGCCACGAAATTACCGCAAAAGTCAGAACATATACCGAACATCAGGAGCGGGTCGTCTGCCCGTTCCCCGGTCTGAGCGTTGCTGAACTCCACGGCCCAATGCCGCCGCTTTCTTATATTTACCAGCCCAGCGTGTCGCTGATCCTCCAGGGAGAAAAGCGCGTCACGTTAGGCGATACGGCCTATGTGTACAACGAATCCCGTTTTCTTCTGACGGCGGTCAATCTGCCAACCGTCGCCGAAGTGATGCAGGCCAGCGCCGAGCGTCCTTTTATATCGCTGTTGCTGGAACTGGATTTATCTGTTGCGCGTGAAGTATTGGTTGATATGGAACAGCACGGCAATGACGTGGGATTCGCAGGCGAAGGACTCTCGCTCAGCCATGCCGACCGCTTTTTATTTGACGCCATACTGCGCTACATCACGCTCGCAGAACGCCCGCAGGATAAGGGGTATATCGGCAACCTGATTCAGCGAGAAATTCTGTATCGCATTTTAACCAGCCCGGCAGGTATGACGCTGCGGGAAACCGTACTAACGGGATCGAGCAGCCAGAGGATATCTTCCGCAATCAACTGGTTACGCACGCACTATTCCCAACCGTTAAAAATGGAGGATCTGGCCGGGATTGCAGGAATGGGCGTTTCGACGCTGCATCACCACTTTCGTCGCATGACCAACATGAGCCCGTTGCAGTATCAGAAGCAATTACGGCTCCATGAAGCCAGACGCCTGTTGTTGTCAGATAATGTGGATGCCTCGACAGCGGCCATCAGAGTGGGTTATGAAAGCGTCAGTCAGTTTCACAGGGAGTACAAACGCCTGTTCGGCATCACGCCAATCGGCGATAAAGTGCAGTCGCTGAAAGGCGCAGAACGCGTCCGGGAAGCGGGAACGTTGACCGGGATACCGCGCTGATACACGCATATCGGACCGCAAAACAGCCGATCCGATATGCGTTGCCTACTGTCAGTTCGACAGTGAAGCCATATCAATCACAAAGCGGTATTTCACATCACCCCGCTCCATACGCTCAAAAGCCTGGTTAATCTGCTGGATATCGATGATCTCACACTCCGGGTACACACCTTTACGGGCGCAGAAATCCAGCATCTCCTGCGTTTGTGCAATCCCGCCAGACGGTGAACCCGTGATGCGACGACGCCCCAGAATCAGCGGCAAGGTGCTGAACCCTTCCATATTCCCCAGATTACCGACAATAACCAGCGCCCCTTCCACATCAAGTAGCTGAACGTAGGGCGAAACATCATGGCGCGTCGGGATGGTGTCAATAATCACATCAAAAGAGGACGCCGCGTTATTCATCGCCTCTGCGGAGGTCGAGAGCAGAACGTGTTCGGCGCCCAGCTCATGCGCCTCTTTCGCTTTTGACTCACTGCGGGTGATAACCGTCACCTCTGCGCCCAAAGCGGCCGCCAGACGAACCGCAAGGTGCCCCAGGCCACCGATGCCAATCACCCCAACGCGCGATCCGGGGCCAACGTTCCAGGTCCGCAGCGGCGAGTAAACGGTGATGCCCGCGCAAAGCAACGGCGCCGCTCTGGCCGGATCAAGGCCTTCCGGCAGATTCAGGACAAACTCCTCGCGAACCACGATATGTTTTGAGTAACCGCCGTAAGTGACGTCTCCTGAGATGCGGTCACGCCCGTTATAGGTCACCGTCGGAAACTCACGGCACATTTGCTCTTCGTGCCTGCGGCACTGATCGCACTCCTGACAGCTATCGACAAGGGTTCCGACCGCCACCTGTTGCCCGACCTGATAACGCGTCACTTTACTGCCGACATCAATCACCCGGCCAATAATTTCGTGTCCGGGAATACAGGGGTAAATCGTCGCGCCCCACTCTTTCCAGTCGTCACGGGTTTGATGCAGATCGCTGTGACAGACGCCTGACCACAGGATCTCGATCGCCACATCATTGGCACGCAATGCGCGTCGTTCAAACGTAAAAGGGGCCAGTGGCGTAGTCGCGTTTAATGCAGCATAACCGATGGTTTTCATAGCAGCTCCAGTTGTTTGTTTTCCACCTGAAACTGTAGCGGCTTGATGAATGGCAGAGTGAGCCTAATCCTGCCGGATGATTGCCTGATACTCCCGACAGAACGTCTGTCACGCATCCCCTGGCATTGAATGGCCAGGGCGGACGCTGGCGCATCACGCCCCGGGCTCTTTTTCAGAAGAGGCTATTCCCCTTTCTCCACAATTAACGGCTCGATATCGCTCTCTTTTTTGATAACCAGCGAATCATCGCCACGCAGACACGTACCGCCATAGTTGCCGCCAACGGTGAAAGTGCAGACCTGAATATACTTCCCGGCCACGTTTGGCAGGCACCACAACTGCTGGTAAATGTTTTTCTGCGCGGCAAATTTCCCACTGGTTTTATCGAGTAACTCTTCCTGATGGCTCACCAGATCGATATTGCTGCCGCAGCGCCCGGCGATCGGTTTCACCGCATAACCGGTGCGCGCCAGTTCGTCATTAACCGTGAAATCGGTATCCAGCAAATAGCGGTGATGCGGGAAGAGCGACCACAGGATAGGCAAAATAGCCTTATTGCCGGGGATCACCGTCCACAGCGGTTCAAACACCAGCACTTCCGGTCGCAATAGCACATCAATCAACCGCACTTCATTTTCAGGATGGCCGGTACGAATCGGCACGGCGGCGTATTCCGTCTCGCTGACTTCACGCACCTGTTCAATTGCGGTTTCCCACGCCCAGGTTTTCCAGACGCAGTTCACCAGGCGGCCATCGCCGTCAATCAACTGACCGGCATCGTCCCAACGCAGCGCATCCAGTCCCCGGAGAATTTTGCTTTCAAACCCGGCCTGGCGCAGCGCCTGCTGCATAAACTGGGCGTGATAGTTCTCCTCAATGTCCTTATCCTGCATGATGTGGACGAAGGGACGCGCGAGGCTGTGTTTCCATGCGCCCGCCAGTTCGTTGATCAACCCTTCCGCCGGATTATGCCCCTTCCCGGTGTAGCCCTTTTCGGCCCAGCGTTCGAGGATCAGCCCCGCTTCGGTATGGCATGATGCGGAATCGGCGTTGTACTCGTACACCTTCAGGCCGCGTTCATCCATACAGAAATCCATACGACCGGTGATCATATGGTGGCGACGACGCTGCCAGGAGAGGCGCAAACGCGGCCAGAGGATTTTCGGAATGTCGAACAGCGCCAGCAGGTTATCGTCTTTCAGCACCTTGTCGGTGGCATGCAGGTACATCAGATGCAGCTCGTTGGTGGCTTTAATCAGCTCCTGCTCGGCGCTTTCCGTAATGGTGAAATACTGATGCGGGTCCTGATTAATCACATGTCCGTTCGCCAGCACATAGGCTTTTTGCAGCGGGTCCCGCTCATCCAGCCATTTGCCGTCAAACTGCCCTTTCTCTTCCAGCCGCGCGCCGCGAATCTTCAGTGAATCGTTGGCGATGTCTGGTTGAGGCAGGCTGTACTGCGTGTCCTCGGTCTGAATCATCCAGCCGAGGATCGTGGTGTCGTCAAAGGTATCGCGCAGGGTATAGCAGCCATTTTCCACCACCATATCCAGCTCGCGGGTCCACTGTTGCCCTGGGGGCAGCGGCGTGTGGATCACATTCTGTTCGGCGATACGGATCTTGTTGTCCAGCAACTGGGTAATGATCGCCACATGGCCGGTATCTTTAAACTCGCCGCCGTTTTGCCAGATAAGCAGCGCGCCAGCGACCGGCGCGCGGGGCGAACCATTGGGGAACGCCTGTAACGGCAGGATGTTGTCGTTCACCACTTCGCGCAGGAAACGCAGCGAGAAGATCTCCCACGCCATGCCGACATCCGTGAACACAACCCCATAATTGAGAAAGAGAAAGCGGCGGGCGAACTCAACGCACTGCCATTTATGGCCCATATACTCATTGCCGATATAGCTGCGAAACGCGGCATCATTGCTGTATTCCCGTGGGTCGAGGGAGCTGTAATCTGAAGAGTAGATTGCTACGCCACCGGGGGCGTAGCCCAATAATGTCCCGAATGGGGCATCCTGACGGGTCGTTCCTTTGCTCATGCACCTTACCTCAAAACAATACAGCCTGAGCAGTATGGCGTGAATTTTTCGCTCTGCTTGCCTGCTCAATAACACTAACCGGACAGAGGTCGATTCATCATACACCTCTACCCGGCCAGACGGCGCACAGAGACAAAAAATTCATAGCGGGAACGATGTTATGTTTTATTGATAACCACCGGCACGCTCTTATAGGCTGGCGTCAGGCTTTCGCTATCGACCGCATCCAGAGACAACAGCACATTCGCTTCCGGCAGATAGGCGCCAATCGATCCTGCCGCCATGTTGTAGATCACGACCGTCAGCCCGCACATCGCGCGATCCTCACAAGGGCGGCCATGATCGTCCAGCGCCTGAATGGTCACCACATCGCCCTGCGCCAGACCGCGCGCTCTGGCTTCCGCCGCATTTAAAAACACGACGTCACGGCGGCCGGTAATGCCGCGATAACGGTCATTCAGGCCATAAATGGTGGTGTTGTACTGATCGTGGCTGCGCAGCGTTGCCAGCAGCAGCGCATCTGCGGGTTGCTGCTGACGCTCAACGGCGCGCTGCTGGCTAACGACAAAGTTGGCTTTGCCATTCCCGGTATGCCACTCACGGCGCGAGGCAGGCGTGTCCATGCGAAATCCGCCCGGCGCGGCAATGCGGGCATTGTAGTCATGAAACGCCGGAATAACGGCTTCAATAGCGTCGCGGATCAGAGCATAGTTTCCCACCATCTCTTCCCAGTTCACCGGCGAACGCGTAAGCGTGGCGCGTGCCATTCCCGCCACAATCGCAGGTTCCGATTTCAGCCACGGCGAAGCCGGTTTCAGAGAGCCGCAGGAGGCGTGCACCATCGACATCGAATCCTCGACGGTGACGGACTGAATCCCCGTCGCCTGAAGGTCGCGCTCCGTTCTGCCCAACGCGGGCAGCAGATAGTTATGCTTCGCCAGCAGCAGGTGCGAGCGGTTCAGTTTGGTTGCCACATGCACCTGCATATCCAGCTTTTGCATCGCCGCAAACGTCCGCTGCGGCTGCGGCATCGCCACGGCCAGATTGCCGCCCATGCAGATTAACGCCTTAGCCTCGCCCCGCTCTATCGCCCGAATGCTCTCCACGCTGGCGCGGCCGTGTTGACGAGGAACGGTAATGGCAAAACGCGCTTCAAGGCGTTGCAGGAAGGCGTCCGACGCTGCTTCGTTAATCCCTACCGAACGGTCGCCCTGCACATTGGAATGCCCACGCAACGGGCAGATACCCGCGCCCGGCTTTCCGATATTGCCTTTCAGCAACAGCAGGTTAACCAGTTGCTGCACATTCCCGGTGCCGTTTTTATGCTGGGTGATCCCCAGGCCGTAGCAAATGATGGTGGCGCGCGATTTATTGTAGCTGTGCGCTAAATCTTCCATCTGGCTGCGCGTCAGACCTGAATCCGCTTCCAGTTCCGCCCAGTGGCACTGGCGCAGGTCATCATACAGCGCCTGATAACCGGCGGTATGCGCAGCAATAAACTCATGATCGAGGCAAGGCTGCTGGTTTAGCAGCACCCGCGCCTCATCCATTTCAATCAGCGCCTTCATCATGCCTTTGAGCAACGACGCATCGCCGCCCATTTTCACCTGGTAGTAGCTGCTGCTGAGTTCGGTCGCCTGGCCGGTGAGCATCTCTTTAGGGCTTTGCGGGAAGCTAAAGCGTTCAAGTCCTCGCTCCGCCAGCGGATTGATAGCGATAATTTTGGCGCCGCGCTTTGCCACATCGCGCAGCGTGGTCAGCATACGAGGATGGTTGGTTCCCGGATTATGCCCGATGCAAATCACCAGATCGCAGTGGTCAAAATCCGCCAGTTCAACGGTGCCTTTCCCCAGACCAATAGCGCGCGTCAGCCCTGCGCTGGTCGGGCCGTGGCACATATTGGAACAGTCCGGGAAGTTGTTGCTGCCGTATTCGCGGGCAAACAGCTGATACAGGAACGCCGCTTCATTCGAGGTTCTGCCGGAGGTATAAAACTCTACCTGTTCCGGGGAATCGTAGCTGCGCAGGCGTTCGCCGATTTCCTGAAACGCGATGTCCCATTCCACGGCTTGCCAGGTATCGGTTACGGCATCATATTTCATCGGGTGCGTCAGGCGGCCAATATTTTCCAGCTCGTAATCACTGTACTGCCATAAGGTGGACACCGGATGACGACGGAAAAACGCCGGTGAGGCTTTCTTGCTGGTGGTTTCCCAGGAGACCGCTTTGACGCCATTCTCACAAAGTTCCATCGGCGCCCGATGGCCAGGGTCAGGCCATGCGCAGCCAGGGCAGTCAAAGCCTTTGACCTGATTCATTTTGAACATCGCGATAATATCGCGCGTGACGGCCTTTTGGGAAAACACCGACGCAGAGACCGCCTTCACGGCTCCCCAGCCGCCCGCCGGGCCCTGATAACCGCTTACTCCTGGAACACCATTTTTCATTGTTACTGCTTATTCACTGCCAATTTTTAATGGCGAGTACGGTAACAATTTCCGCTTGATATTGATTTCCTCTTGATGGAGTACAGGCGGGCTACAATTAACGAGTTATATTGTGTTCCCCTTCCAGCGAAAAAACCGGCGCTTAATGTCCCAATCTGTTAAACCGCATGGCCTCCGACTGCTACACTGCTTCAACACACCAACCCAGAAGGCAGGTCAACATGTCAGAGAATACTTATCAACCCGCAAAAGTATGGACGTGGGATAAATCCGCAGGCGGCGGCGCATTCGCCAATATCAACCGTCCCGTTTCTGGCCCGACTCACGACAAGACGTTGCCCGTCGGCAAGCATCCGCTACAGCTCTACTCCCTGGGAACGCCAAACGGCCAGAAAGTGACCATCATGCTGGAGGAGTTGCTGGCGCAGGGCGTGACGGGCGCAGAGTATGACGCCTGGCTGATTCGCATTGGCGACGGCGATCAGTTCTCCAGCGGTTTTGTCGATGTGAACCCAAACTCAAAAATCCCGGCGCTGCGCGACCACTCGCAGAACCCGCCGCTGCGTGTCTTTGAGTCCGGCGCAATTCTGCTCTACCTGGCGGAAAAATTTGGTTATTTCCTGCCGCAGGATCTCGCTAAACGTACCGAAACCCTGAACTGGTTGTTCTGGCTCCAGGGGGCGGCGCCGTTCCTCGGCGGCGGCTTTGGTCACTTCTACAACTACGCGCCGGTGAAAATAGAGTACGCGATCAACCGTTTTACGATGGAAGCCAAGCGTCTGCTGGACGTGCTGGATAAGCAGCTGGCGCGTCATCCGTATGTGGCGGGCGATGAGTACACCATTGCCGATATGGCTATCTGGCCGTGGTTTGGCAATGTCGTGCTCGGTAACGTGTATGACGCCGCAGAATTTCTGGATGCGGGAAGCTATAAGCACGTACAGCGCTGGGCGAAAGAGATTGCGGAACGCCCGGCGGTCAAACGCGGACGCATTGTGAACCGCACCAACGTGCCGCTCAACGAGCAGCTTCATGAGCGTCACGACGCCAGCGACTTCGACACACAAACCGAAGATAAGCGTCAGAGCTAAACCGTGATGCCGGATGAGATTTTAATGTCGCCATCAGGCGTTATATTGCCTGATGGCGCTCCGCTTATCAGGCCCACGGGTTTGTGATAGTCGGCGTTTAATTAAACCCATGTTGCACGAGAATCAGTCCTGCCGGAGTGGAAAGCAGAAATTCGGCAAGCGGTTTTCCGCGCGCCGTCAGACAGGCAAACGCGTACTCAGCGATCGGATTATACGGTTCAGGAATATCAACCACGCGCAGGGTACTGATTTGCCGCAGTCTGGGGGCATAGCTGGCATAACCAATAAAAACATCCGTGTGATCGTGGTCGATTAACCATTGCGCCGCCAGCGCTCCGGCGGGAAGCGGCAAAGAATCCCGGCCGCCGACCAGCGCCACAGCACGCGAGCGGATCGCCTCGCCGTCGGCTCCCATTCGCGAAAAAAGCTGTTGCGTGTAATCACCGGAAGGATCGCAGCCCGGCGTTGATGTGCCAATTCGCAGATCCTCGCGCATCAGCAACGACCGCCAGTTGTCGCCCTCCCGCATAGCGTCAGCACGCACGGTCAGGCAGAGGCGATTCAGCGCAAAGGACGAAACCGACAGCGCCCGCCCGCTCGCCAGCAGCGCCTGCGGATGCGCCACATTAGCCGAGGCGAAAAAGTCGCACGGCTCACCGGCTTCAATCCGTTCACGCAGCAATCCCGCCGGGCCAAAATCACAGCGGATCGTCTCTGCCTGAAAACAGGCCATTAGCGGTTGCCAGACGGCACGCAGGCTGCCTGCGGCAAGGATTTTCATCAGTCAACGCCCTGATAGTCAGTGCGATAAAAACGCTGATACCAGTCATTCGCGACCTTGCGCATATCAATATCCTGGAATTTCTGCGGATAGAGTTTTTTCGCCATCCACAGCTCGCCAATGCCCATCGCTTCCGGCATCGGATAGCCCCAGGCCTTCGCGTAGTCCGGCATCAGATAGACACGATGATTTTTCACCGCATCAATCACCTGCCACTGCGGGCTTTGCAGGATCTCATCCACCACTTTCGGATAGCGATCCTGAACAAAAATCACCTGCGGATTCCAGGCGATAACCTGTTCCATTGCGACCTGCTTAAAGCCTTTAATGGTCGATGCCGCCACGTTCAACGCCCCCGCGTGCGCCATCATCAGGCCAGTATATTTACCGGAGCCGTAGGTGGTCAGTTCCGGGTTCGCCATATAGGCGCGAACGCGTTGATCTTCCGGGATGTTTTTCAGGCGATCGCTCACCATCTTGCGCCCCTCATCCGTTGCGGCAATCAGCGCTTTTGCTTCGTCAGGTTTATTGACGATATCGCCAATCAGCGTGATCCCTTCACGCAACCCTTGATCGTAAGCCTGCTCTTCATCCGTCATTGTCGGGTTCATTTTAGCCTGTTCGCCCGCCGCATCATGGCGCAGAGAAATCGCCACCACCGAAATACCCAGGCTGCTGATTTTGTCGATCATTTCCTGCGGCGCATAGTTAGTGACAAACACCACCTGCGGATGCAGCGCGACCAGTTTTTCCGCATCAACGTGGGTTAAATCACCCAACGCGGCTTTCGTTGTCAGCTCCGGCGCCAGGCGGACATAACCGTCGCCAAGCTGTTGTTTCCAGTTCGCCATCACGCCAACAATTTTGTCGGTAGCATTCATCTGCACCAGCAAATTCAGCGTTTGATGCTGGAGTACCACCACGCGATCCACCGTATCCGGGACGGTAACCTGGCGACCAATCTGATCGGTAAACGTACGCTCGGCCTGAGCCATAAACGGCAGGGAAAAAAGCAACGCCAGCAGGGAGAGCTGGCGTAAGGATTTAAACATGGGAGATGTCCTCACAATCGATATATATATTAGTATACAACGATTGCAAGGCCGCTTGATAGATTGCCTTCAGGGATTATCAGGCGCTGGTAACGTCATACTCCATTCGGCGTAGCGCGTCTAATGTGGCTTTGGCTTCTTCTTCATCAATGATGCTCATGGCAAATCCCACATGCACCAGCACCCACTGCCCCACCAGCGTTGCAGGGCTGTCTTCGCAGATCAGGGCAATATTCACATCACGCTTGATGCCGCACACTTCAACCTGCGCAAGCTGGTGAATATCTTCACCAACGGACAGAACCTGTCCCGGGACTCCAATACACATAGTTAACCACCTGGACGTTATTCCACTTCAATACTTTTCACTTTCAGCGAGTCGCCGGTATCCACCCGTAGGCGATCGCCCTGACAGTGTGGGCACTGCGCGTCATGCTGCGTGATTTCAACCGCCTGGCTGCAATCCCAGCACCACGCCTGAGCGGGTTTATAGTCGATGTGCAACGCACACCCCTGCGCGAGCGTACCCTGGCAAACGATATCAAAGCTGAAGCGCACGGCGCTCTCTTCAACGCACGAGAGCGCGCCAATTTCCAGCCATACGCCGGTGACTCGCGTCACGCCATGCTGTTCCGCCTGCTGCTGGATAATCTCAACCGCGCTCTGGCACAGGGACAGCTCATGCATGCTCGCCGCTCCGGCGTCCAAACAGCAACGCACGACGCCCTGCCAGCTGCGGCGCATCGGGATCTCTGACCGGCAGCGACAGCAGCATCCGCGCGCAGTCGTCCGCCAGACGCATCCCCTCCTGCGCCGACATACCGTGATTGAGCGGCGACATCAGCGAGCAGGAGAGGTATTGCGAAACCCCGTCCAGTTCGCCAACGGTAAAGGTCATCGCGCCATACGGCAGACGCAATCCGAGTTTTTCACTGACTTTGCGTACCGGCCAGAGCTGATCGGGGCCGGGGAAAATCAGCGCGCTCAGCATCCACGGCGCGATCACGCTGCCCGTCCACTGCCCTTCAAACAGGGTGAAGTCAGAGACATACACCGGCATATTCGGGTGCAAAAACGAGAGATCGTGCATTGAACGTCGGGCAATCTCTTCAAACGCCGCCTGAACCTGCATTCTCGGGGAGGACGGGAACCCTGAAATCTCCTCAGACATGCGCAGCCTCCCGTGGAATAGCCTCAACGCCTGACTCGCGCAGCGCGGCAAGAACCTGCGCCAGAGCAGGTTCAATCATCGCTTCAACCGTTGGCGTCAGGCCGATATGCGGCTCCAGCGATTCCGGGATCACGCCGATCAGCGTCAGCTTTTTCGGAAACTCGCCAGTGAAGCGCAGGGCCGACAGAACGTCGGCCAGGCCAAGCTGATGCGGTGAGATTTTGTTGGTGAACAACGCAGGCACCTCATCATCACGCAGGATCATAAGGGTTCCCGGCGTGTTCTTTCTCGACACAATGGCGTCCGCGATGATCAGGTGATCTCTGTCCGCCATATCGCCGAGAAGCTCCATTCCCGCCGTGCCGCCATCAAGGATCTCCACGAAATCCGGCAGGATGTACCGCTGTTCTAATGCTTCAACGATACGCACCCCGATGGCTTCATCGGTCAGCAAAATATTGCCGACCCCTAACACTAAAATCCGCATTACAGAACCTTAACTGAGACGACTTCGTTCCCGTCAGCGTCCACTACGTGCACCGCGCACGCCATGCAAGGGTCGAAGGAGTGAATGGTACGCACCACTTCCAGCGGTTTTTCTGGATCGGCGATCGGCGTCCCCACCAGCGACTGCTCGTACGGCCCCACTTCATCGTTAAAGTTACGCGGACCGGAGTTCCAGGTGGACGGAACCACCGCCTGGTAGTTGCTGATAATGCCGTCTTTAATGACCATCCAGTGAGAAAGCATACCGCGCGGCGCCTCAAGGAAGCCCACCCCTTTAAACTCACCCGTCGCCGGGATATCCGGTTTGACGAACGTGGTGTGGTCGCCTTTCCCGATATTGGCGATCAGCGCGCTGTACTGATTTTGCAGAATACCCTGCAATTCGCAGCAGTGAACGGTGCGGCCAATGATACGCCCCAGCGTGGAGTGCAGTTGCGCCACTTCCAGCGTTTTACCGGTCAGTTTCTGGTAGATCGCGATGATTTCATTCAGTTTGGCCTTCGTGGACTCGCGTCCCGCCGCCAGTTTAACCAGCATATTGGCCAGCGGCCCCACTTCAACGGTTTTGCCGTAAAAGGTCGGGGACTTAACCCACGAGTATTTACCGTCATCAGACCAACCGGTGTATTCCGGGACGGTAGTCCCTTCCCACGGTTCCTGCGGCGCTTCGTCTTTGTACCAGGCGTGCTTCGCGCTCTCCTGAATCCCTTTAATCAGGTATTCATCGGAATGCGAGGCGATCGGGCGATACGTCGACAGATCCGCATTCTGGATATAGCCGCCAGGGAACAGGAAGCTGCCGTTTTTACCGTCGGTCGGAAATTCCGGCGCGCTCAGGTAGTTAACCGCGCCTTTACCGCGTTCCAGCCATTCTGGATAGAACGCCGCGATTACCGCCGTATCCACCTTGTAAACCTGCTCAACAAAGTCGCTTAGCTTGTCGATGAAGGACTTGATGTACATCAGGCGTTCAAGGTTCAGCACGCCGAGACCGTCGAGGTTGATCGGGTTCGCCACCCCGCCCACCGCTAGGTTCTGGATGTGCGGCGTTTTACCGCCCAGCAGCGCCACCACGCGGTTGGCGTCACGCTGGCATTCCAGCGCTTGCAGATAGTGCGCGACCGCAATCAGGTTCACTTCCGGCGGCAGTTTCATCGCCGGGTGTCCCCAGTAGCCGTTAGCGAAAATCCCTAACTGGCCGCTGGCAACGAGGTCTTTGATCTTGTTCTGCACCTTCGTGAACTCTTCCGCGCTATTCAGGTGCCAGCTCGACACGCCGTTCAACAGCGCCGACGCTTTCGCCGGATCGGCCTTCAGCGCAGAGGTGATATCCACCCAGTCCAGCGCAGAAAGCTGGTAGAAGTGCACAATATGGTCATGGGTAGTATGCGCCGCCAGAATGATGTTACGGATGTACTGCGCATTGACCGGAACGTCAATCTTCAGCGCGCTCTCCGCCGCACGAACGGAAGAGATCGCGTGGGTCGTGGTACATACGCCACAGATACGCTGCACAATCATCCAGGCATCGCGCGGATCGCGATTCTTCACGATCTCTTCCATGCCGCGCCACATGGTGCCGGATGCCCATGCTTTTGACACCACACCGTTCTCGATTTCGCAGTCGATGCGTAAATGACCCTCAATACGGGTTACCGGATCAATAGTAATTCTCTGGCTCATGCTTTGCTCGCCTCATGACGATTGTGATCGTTTTGTTTTAATGGAGGAAGTATCGGCAGTAGACGAATGAGTAAGATGTATGCACAAATCTCAATAGCCACAAAACCAATAGAAATCAGCAGTTCTTCCCAGGTGGGAAAGTAGTGGTAGCCGCCGCCGGGATTGAACGCCACCAGCGAGTAGGACATACGCCACGTTGCGCAGCCCAGCAGCATACTGAGGGCGGACAGATACAACATCCGCGAGTCGCCGCGCAGTTTCGGCAGACGGAGCACCACCAGCGGGAAGACCATCAGCAGGACTTCAACCCAGAACAGCAAGGAGTAGTAGTCACCGGCAAACGCATAAGAGAGCTTGTCGCGGTAAATCAGTTCACCAAAACGGCACACGAGGAACAGCGCGATGAAAACGCTGATAGTACCGGTCAGCTTGATAAACAAACTTTTCTCATCCGGGCCGTTGCCTTTTAAGCCGCTCTGCACCAGAGAGCCTTCAAAAATAACGATGGAAAAGCCCATGATGAAAGCGGTGAACAATGAGAACAACGGCAGCATTTCATAGCTCTGCCACAGCGGATGTACTTTAATACCGGCGGCAATCATCAACGATCCCATTGACGACTGGTGCATGGTCGGCAGCAACGCCCCGAGGGCGATAACAAAGAACATCACTTTGTTCAGACGCTTAAGCGAGACTTTCCAGCCCAGGCGTTCAAACAGCGCGGGGGCAAACTCCAGCGCCATCACGCCGATGTAGATGGTCATACAGACCGCCGTTTCAAACAGCACCGAGTTCACATTGAAGTGCCCTGGGATGTAGAAATACGGCAGGTTCCAGTAACGACCAACGTCAATGGTGATCGACAGCCCGCCCAAAGAGTAACCGAACAGGCTTGCCAGCAGCGCCGGGCGCACCAGCGGATGGTATTGCCCCCGGTTGAAGACATACACCGCCCACGCCAGCGCCCAACCGCCGCACGCGAAGCCGGTGCCGATCAGCAGGTCAAAAGCGATCCACACGCCCCAGGGGAAGCCGCCGTTCAGATCGGAGACCGATCCCAGCCCGAAGACCAGACGTTTCACAATGAGAAGCATGCACAGGACGACAAGCGGCCCGAAGATGATGATCGGTTTACTGATTATTTTCCCGCCCAGCGGTTTAGGATCATGACTCATGATCGTCTCCTCCGTCGTGATGCTCGTTTTTCGTGTTACGACGAACCATCACGGTTAAGCCCGCCAGCACAGCCAGTGGCAGCATCATGCCTTTATACAGGGTGTGTTGAATGTGTTCAGAACGCGCGCCAGTTGACAGATCGGCCAGTTGAGGGAGATCCAGATTCTGGTAAGGAACGCCGGTCAGCACCAGCACCTGCGTGCCGCCGCCCTCTTTTTCACCGTACAGATGCGGGTAATACTTCGGTACGGTATGCAGATACGTATCGCCAGTCTGCAACGTCTGGCGCGGATAGTGGTATTCGCTGCCAGGCTTCAGCGCCAGGCGCTTTTGCGCCTCCGCCATCAGCTCTTCTCGCGTACCAAAAATCACCGCGCCCGCCGGACATACCTCAACGCACCCCGGCAGACCGCCTTTGTCCAGGCGTTCAACGCCCTTCTGGTTGCACAGTTCACACTTGTGCAGCGCGCCAAACGGGTTGTTGTAGTCGTATTTCGGCACGTTGTACGGGCAGGCGACCATGCAGTAGCGACAGCCGGTACAGACGTCTTTGTTGTAATGAACGATGCCGGTTTTCGGGTCTTTCTTCAGCGCGGATACCGGGCAAACGGAGACGCAGTTAGGGTCAACGCAGTGCATACACTGTTTCTTAATGTACGCGTAGCCGTTCTCTGTCTGATCTTTATTGACGCCACTTCCGCTATGCCACACCTGAATGATGTTATTGGTGTAAGGAGACAGCTTGTCGTTATTCGACCAGGTTTGCGCCCCTTCCGGGTTACGCGCCGGGAAGTTGATATCCTGGCATTTGGTCACACACGCCTGACAGCCCACGCACAGCGTCGAGTCATACAGCATCCCCAGGGAACCCGGGATAGGCGGACGGTTTTCCGCAGCCGCATGGCTGATGGACGGCGACGCGCCCAGCAGCAATGCCCCGCCAGAGGCTGCTTTAATAAAGTTACGTCTGTTCACGGTTATTCTCCCCGTGAGTCAGCGTTATCTTTCTTCTGCTGACGCCCCAGTTCACGTACCGCCATCACGCTGACACCGGCAACCAGCCCAACCACGCCGCCAAGCAGCCCAACGGCGCCTGCGGAAATGTGGCCACCCTCTTTCAGGTTGACATCCGGCTTCTCGGAACGCGGGGTTTGATTTTCCACATGGGCGAGTTGGTGGATGCCTTTATGAAAGCCAACGCCTTCCTCGTTACAGCCGTAGCAGGGGTGTCCAATCGCCACCGGCCATACGCCGCCGACATCGCAGAACTGCAACGTCGAACAGTTGCCGTAGGTTTCAGGCCCTTTACAGCCCAGATGGTAGAGGCACCAGCCTTCACGGTGGCCTTCATCGCCGAACTCTTTGGCGAAGCGACCGGCGTCAAAATGCGGGCGGCGTTCGCAGTGTTCGTGAATCAGACGGCCATAAGCGAAGGTTGGACGGTTTTTGGCATCCAGCTTCGGCGGTTTACCGTAAGTGATGATGTGGGCAACCGTTGCCAGGAAGTTATGCGGGTTCGGCGGGCAGCCCGGGATATTGATAACGGTTTTGCCCGGCAGGACTTCCTGCAACCCGACGGCGCCGGTCGGGTTCACGCCAGCGGCAGCGACGCCGCCCCACGCGGAACAGGAGCCGATCGCGATAATCGCCGCCGCGCCTTCCGCCGCCTTGCGGATGTGATCCACAATCGGCTCGCCGGCAACCATGCAGTAAATACCGTTATCTTTTAATGGGATGGAACCATCGACAACCAACACATACTGCCCTTTATACTTCTCCAGAGCGTTATGCTTGTTCTCTTCAACCTGATGGCCGAAGGCGGCGGAGAGGACCTCGTGGTACTCCAGAGAGATCGTTTCCAGAACGAGGTTTTCTACCGTTGGGTGGGTCGCGCGAAGGAGCGATTCGGTACATCCCGTACATTCCTGAGCGCCGATCCAGACGACGGGCGGGCGCTGCGGACGGGAAACCGATTCGGCCATTTCTGCGGCGGCTTTGCTACTGAGCCCCATGGTTGCGGCCAGTGCTGCACAAAGCTTCATGAAATCACGACGATTAACGCCGTGAGAAGTGATGAGAGTATTATCTCCAGTCATTTTATTGTTATTCCGTTGCAAAGACCTGGCTCTATTTTGCACCGTTCACAAATAACTTATTGCGATCGGCGCGCCATTTACCACACTTTCTTTATGGTTATTGAACCATGATACTTTGACGGAACAACAAAACGAAGGAGTAAGACAATAGTGTAATTAATTAAACCGGGGTAATACCCCCTTCGGATCAATTTTCGAGACGATAACCCGCCATAAAGAACCGGATAGTCGTATTCGATTGATTCTCCCGAAAGAAGTCCATCACCATATCTTTGTCCAGGCCATAACGGCGCGTCAGAATCCCCGCTTCCCAGGCGCTTAATTGTCGATCGCCGGTTTTTTCAAACATGCGATGCGAAAATCCTAATACGAATCCGCGCTTATAATCAGAACAAAAACCCGCCACGTTACGCGCGCTATCGGCACACGTTGCGTTTAATCCGGCCATCAGGCCCTTACCAAAATGATTGTCCATGATACCTCCAATCGCTATATAATAAATTATATAGCGATTTTTTAAGCGAACGCCAGAGGTATCACATACTTTTTTTTACCGGATCAGAAGGCGACCCATTCATCGCCTGACTTCGCGGCAGACGCCCCACGCGGACTGGCTGGAGAGACCGTTTTCGCCGGGCTGGTTTGCGCGTCATTATGAGAAAGCCGGAACTGTTGCACAGAGCGTTGCAGCTCTTCCGTTTGCCGTTCCAGCGCCGCGGCTGCCGCAGAAACTTGCTCCACCAGCGCGGCGTTTTGTTGGGTCACGCTGTCCATCTGGGTTATCGCCACGCCAACCTGAGAGATCCCTTTGCTTTGTTCCTCGGAAGCGGCGGCGATCTGCTTCATGATGGTGGTGACTTCAGTTACTCCGCGCAGAATGGCCTCCATTGTCGCGCCCGTCTCCTGCACCAGCTGCGCACCCTGCTCGACGCGACGCACGGATTCAGCGATCAGCGTTTCAATCTCTTTGGCGGCCCCGGCGCTACGGCTGGCCAGATTACGCACTTCACCGGCGACGACCGCAAACCCACGCCCTTGTTCACCGGCTCTGGCGGCTTCAACGGCGGCATTCAGCGCCAGAATATTGGTCTGGAAGGCAATACTGTTGATGACATTCGTAATTTCGGCGATCTGTCTGGAGCTGGCTGAAATACCGTCCATCGTCTCGACCACCTCAGAAACCAGCGTGCCGCCTTTTCCAGCCGTCGCGGAAGCGGCATCAGCAAGCTGACTGGCCTGGCGCGCATTATCCGCATTCAATTTCACCGTCGCGGTGAGCTGTTCCATGCTTGCAGCTGTCTCTTCCAGCGCCGCTGCCTGCTCTTCCGTACGGGAAGAGAGATCGTTGTTACCGCTGGAGATCTCTGTCGCGCCGCGCCAGATATTGTCACTGCCTGAACGAATCGAACTGACCGCTTCCCGCAGGCTATCCTGCATCGCGCTCAGTAGCGGCACCAGACGACCGACACAGTTACGGCCAAACTCTTCAATCGGCTGGCTCAGATCGCCTTGCGCAATCTGGCGGAACTGTTGGCGAATGCGCGCCAGCGGTTTCACTAACATCGTGACCAGGTAACGGTCGGTAAAGAAGAGAATCACAATTCCCAGAATAACGGCGGTGATAATCAGGGTGCGGATAATTGACGTTTTGCCGTCCACCATCACGCGGGTGCTGTCCAGCATCGTGCCGGCCGCGCTGTTAAAACGTTCTGCGCTGGCGCCGAAGGCGCGGCTCAGAGCGGGGGTGACATTATTAGCCTGTTCTGCAAATTCGGTGAGCGTACCCTGCTGCGCCAGTTGCATCTGCGGCGCGACGCCCTTATCAAGCAACGCCTGCCAGTTTGCCAATACCGCAGCGGCGATCTCCGGGTCCATCGGCCCTGGAGAGAGCGTTTTCATCTCTTCCAGCTTTTTGCTCATATTGTCCAGCGCCTGCTGTACTGGCACAAAATCGGGCGTACCGCCGCCGATTTTAACGTCCATCGCACGGCTTAAACGCGTGACAAAACGAAAATACTGATCGTTCCCCTGACTTAGCACCGTCATCTGACGCACAATATGACGATCGATATCATTCCCTTCCGCCACTTTAGATAATGCATGGACGCTGAATAAACCAACGCCCGACCAAAGAAGACAGAAGAGCCCCAATATTGTCAGCATGACAATACGAATAGTGAAGTTTTGCAGCAAACGCATAAGAATTTCCTTGCCGTACTTGAGGGATTCGCCATCAGGCGACACTTATCCTCGTTATCGGCAGAGAATGCAGAATATATACTTTCTTTATTGTTTTTTTACTTAACTAAGTATACGAATCATCGTCAGCACGCTATTCCTGTGAATGCTTATAAAGCATAACGGCATTATTATGCCGCAAAGCAATATGCCGCACCTGAAATAATCGTTTGTTTTTCATTGTAAATATTTCTCAAACCAGGCCAGAGTGCGCGCCCAGGCCAGATCCGCTGCGGCCTTATCATAGCGGGGAGTCGAATCATTATGAAAACCATGATTCACCCCAGGATAGATATACGCTTCATAGACTTTATTATTCGCCTTCAGCGCCGTTTCGTAGGCAGGCCAGCCTTCATTAATTGAGGTATCTAACTCGGCGTAATGTAATAATAAAGGCGCATTAATTTTAGGTACATCTGACGCCGGAGCCTGACGACCATAAAAAGGAACGGCGCACGCCAGTTCTGGATAGGCCACCGCCGCCGCATTTGATACGCCGCCGCCATAGCAGAATCCCGTAATAGCCACTTTTCCACTGGCCGCCGGATGACGCTGCATAAACTCAATCGCGGCAAAGAAATCATTCATTAATTTTGTGGGATCAACCTGCTGCTGTAATTCCCGCCCCTTATCGTCATTACCGGGGTATCCGCCTACTGAGCTTAATCCATCAGGCGCCAGCGCAATATAACCCGCTTTCGCCACGCGTCGTGCGACATCCTCAATATAGGGATTCAGCCCCCTGTTCTCGTGTACGACCACGACCGCAGGCGTTTTACCCGTCGCCTTCGCCGGTTTTACCAGATAGCCGCGCACCTCGCCATGCCCGTTCGGTGACGGATACGTAATGTATTCCGGCAAAATGTCCGGGTCGGTAAATTCCACCTGCACCGCCAGCGCGTAATTCGGCTTCAGGAGATTAAACAGCGCAAGCGCGGTCACGCCGCCGACGGCATACTTTGCCGCGAGGTTAAGAAACTCGCGTTTAGAGATTTTTCCATGTGCATAGTAGTCATAGTAATCGAGCAACTCCTGCGGAAAGTCTTTGGCAGTCAGACGCGGCATAGTTTCACTCCTGAGTTGATGTTTTTTTAAGCAAAGCATAACGACGTGTTTTTGCCCAATTTTTCGCATCAATGTGACCTGACGAACGGGATAAACTCCGCTGAGCCGCTAGAATAGAAACGTTGTTTTGAAATTCACTTTCTCTAAGGAGATGACATGGCCTGGTTAGCCAACCCCGAACGTTATGAGCAGATGCTTTATCGCTACTGCGGTAAAAGCGGTTTGCGTTTACCCGCGCTATCGCTGGGTTTGTGGCACAGTTTCGGCCACGTTCAGGCGCTGGATTCACAGCGTGCGCTGCTGCGTAAAGCCTTTGATTCAGGCATCACCCATTTTGATTTAGCCAATAACTACGGCCCGCCGCCGGGAAGCGCAGAAGAGAACTTTGGCCGTTTGCTGCGGGAAGATTTTGCGCCGTATCGCGATGAGCTGATCGTTTCCACCAAAGCGGGTTATGACATGTGGCCTGGGCCATACGGCTCCGGCGGGTCGCGTAAGTACCTGCTCGCCAGCCTCGATCAGAGCCTGAAGCGGATGGGGCTGGACTATGTCGATATCTTCTATTCCCACCGTGTCGATGAAAACACGCCAATGGAAGAGACCGCATCCGCGCTGGCGCAGGCGGTACAAAGCGGTAAGGCGCTTTACGTCGGCATCTCCTCCTATTCGCCTGAGCGAACTCAACGAATGGCGGAACTGCTGCGCGAATGGAAAATCCCGCTGCTGATTCATCAGCCGTCCTACAATCTGCTCAACCGCTGGGTGGATAAAAGCGGCCTGCTGGATACGCTGGCGGCCAACGGCATGGGTTGCATTGCGTTCACACCGCTGGCTCAGGGATTGTTAACCGGAAAATACTTAAACGGTATCCCGGAAGGTTCACGTATGCAGCGTGAAGGGAAAAAAGTTCGCGGTCTGACGGAGAATATGCTGACGGAAGCGAATCTGAACAGCCTGCGTTTACTCAATGAGATGGCGCAACGTCGCGGCCAGTCAATGGCGCAGATGGCGCTTAGCTGGCTGTTGAAAGATAATCGCGTAACGTCGGTGCTGATCGGCGCCAGTCGACCAGAGCAGCTGGAAGAAAATGTGCAGGCGTTGTCGAACCTGACATTCAGCGCTGACGAGTTAGCGCAAATCGATAAACATGTCGCGGACGGCGAGCTGAACCTCTGGCAAGCCTCATCGGATAAATAACGCTTTCGGGCACGCGCGCCGGGTGGCGGTCTCGCCTTACCCGGCCAACGTCAGGCACATTTATTAAACCTCTTCCGGTTTGATTAGCGGCCGCTGATATTCAGGCCACACCAGAGCAACCAGGGAGGGATACGCCTCCAGGCTAAATTCCCGGAAACATTGCCGCAAGTTAAGCACATCCAGATCGGAATGCGGAACTTTTTCCCCGTTCAGACAACGCTTTTTAACGTTGTCATAATATTTATAGACCGCAGAGTTGAGATCGCTGCAACGGCGCTGCGCATCAAATAACCCCGGCGTTCCGTTTAGTTCCGCCATCGTCATCCGCTTTATCGTTGCGTGAAGAAAATCAATATATTCGTGATTGACTCGCCAGTACCATACCGGTGTAATAGTATTCATGAGCGACGAAAAATGATCTTCGCCCTCCTCTTTGGACAAGGGTTCCGCTTGATTTACTGGATTAGACGCCTCAGCAGAGCGCTGTTTATTAAATTCGTGCATCAAGAAAAGCACGCCGCCAGTGAGTAATAGCAGAGTGATAATAGAATAAAAAATGCTGTTCATATGCCGACTCCATTTTTTTTGATTTTAAAATTACACCATGCTATTGTCAACGAGACCTGCCTTATAAAAAACAATATACTATTGATAGTAAAGGACATTCCAACATGCTTCCCGAGCATCTTGTGCCGACTCGTTTTCATTTATCTGCCTCGCCAGGCGATGCTGAGACCGTAGAAAATAGTGAAAATTTGACTCAGGGAAAGAAAACGCTGAGCGATTACGAGCCAGATATTTTAATTAGCGCCACACCGACTGGTCAATCTAAAAACATGTTACTTGAAGAACGTGACCGTCATTTAAAAGACCGGCTTTATCGCGTAGCTAAAATTGAGACGTTTGCTCGTCTTATTAATAGCCTACAGGCGGAAGGCGATGTTGATGCTCAGGCATTAAGTAAAATTCTGGCAGATGCCACAACAAAAATAAACGATCACGGCAATGAAATTTGGCTTAATCTCATAACCAGAGAGAAAAACTCTCCCGTTTTTTATTCTCTGGAAGAGAAATAATATGAAAGACGTTGAAGATAATAATGTTTATTTAGCTTTAGATAATAATAAAAGCGATGAATTTATCTTAAAGCAAAATCTTAAAGCGCTTATCGCCAATAAAAACGCGACCCTTGAACAGGTGGCGCAGGAGATCGTGTCGATTCCCGCCGCGTTAGTGCGGCTGAAATGGCAAAATCGCCGTGAAATCTATGCGCTCCAGGTCAAAGAAGAGATCTACGGTTCGGTTATCAATACGATTATTGAGCAACATCCCGAGATGCGGGACAAAATCATGGCGCGCCTGGAGAGCACATATCAACACTTACTGGCGCGAGAAACGGCGACCCTGCGCCTGACCCGTAAGCTATCCGATGGCGATTACCGAACGACCAATATCACCACCGTCGCGCTGAATGAAAAACGTTTTCCCACGACGAAGTAATCTGGCGAATCAGCAATCCCAGCGATTGCCGCATCATGCAGGCCTGGTAAGCGCAGCGCCATCAGGCAATAAAAAAAACCGGGTACGGCTTGCGCCCTACCCGGCCTGTCTGTCAGCCCATCAGCAACAACGATTACTTCGCTTTTGCGACCTCTTCACCCACGAGACCAATTTTCAGGTAACCCGCCTGGTGCAGCGTATCCATCACTTTCATCATTGTTTCATAATCAACGGTTTTATCCGCACGGAAGAAGATCGTCGTGTCTTTCTTCCCTTCGGTTAACGCGTTCAGCTCGCCGATCATGGTTTCATCCGTTACCTGATCGTTGCCGATAAACATGCTGTTGTCGGCCTTCACGGACAGATAAACCGGTTTTTCCGGGCGCGGCTGCGGGGTGCTGGTGGACGCAGGAAGATTCACCTTCACGTCCACCGTTGCCAGCGGCGCGGCCACCATAAAGATAATCAGCAGAACCAGCATGACGTCGATAAACGGCGTCACGTTGATTTCATGCATTTCACCGTTATCGTCCAGATTTTCATTAAGACGCATTGCCATGGAACATTATCCTACACGTAATTTCTGCGCGGTACGTACCGGCTGAGCGGAAGCGCTCGCGTTCAGATCCAGATCGCGGCTTTGCAGCAACAGAATCTGTGCCGCCACGTCGCCCAGCGTCGCTTTGTAGCTGCCGATCTGACGTGCGAAAATGTTGTAAATCACGACCGCAGGGATTGCCGCGACCAGGCCGATCGCCGTAGCCAGCAACGCTTCCGCGATACCCGGCGCGACAACCGCGAGGTTGGTGGTCTGGGTTTGCGCGATGCCGATGAAGCTGTTCATGATGCCCCATACCGTACCAAACAGACCGACAAACGGAGAGATGGCGCCGATGGTCGCCAGGTAGCCATTGCCGCGTCCCATATGACGGCCAACCGCCGCTACGCGACGCTCCAGGCGGAACCCGGTACGCTCTTTAATACCTTCGTTGTCTTCACTGCCTTCCGACAGTTCCAGCTCGTTCTGCGCTTCATAGAGCAACTGTGAGCTTAAACTTTTCGCCGCGAATGCGGAGGCAATATTGCTGGCCTGGTCTAAAGAACGCGCTTCAGCCAGCTGCTGTTGTTCACGCTTGAGCCGACGCTTCTGCGTAAAGAACTCAAGACTCTTACTGAAGAAGATAGCCCAGGTGACTACTGACGCCAGAATCAGACCAATCATCACGCACTTAACCACGATGTCGGCGTGCTGATACATACCCCAGACGGAGAGATCCGTCTGCATCAAATTATTACCCACTCTGTATCTCCAGGACGCAAATCACAAATTCTGAGCGTAATAATATCAAAACGACGTCGAATTGATAGTCGTTCTCATTACTATTTACATAGTGCCGCACCTTTGGTTTCTTTTCCTTGCGCTTACGCAGTAAAAAAGTCACCAGATGTCATTTTGAGAAAATTTTCTGCTTTATGCCGATTCTTCAGGATGCGTCACTCATCATTCATGATAGTTTAGACATCCAGACGTATAAAAATGGGTACTCCAACATGGCAGAAAAACATCTTGAAACCAAACTGGTGAGCGCAGGACGCAGCAAAAAATACACGCTGGGATCGGTGAACAGCGTCATTCAGCGCGCCTCCTCGCTGGTATTTGACACCGTAGAAGCCAAAAAGCACGCCACCCGCAACCGCGCCAATGGCGAGCTTTTCTATGGACGTCGCGGAACGCTAACCCATTTTTCGCTACAGGAAGCCATGTGCGAACTGGAAGGCGGCGCCGGATGCGCGCTCTTCCCCTGCGGCGCGGCGGCTGTCGCCAACACGATTCTGGCCTTTGTGGAACAGGGCGATCACGTCCTGATGACCAACACCGCTTACGAACCCAGTCAGGATTTTTGCACCAAAGTTCTCGCCAGACTCGGCGTGACGACCGGCTGGTTTGATCCGCTGGTCGGCGCGGATATCGTGAAGCATATTCAGCCCAATACGAAAGTAGTGTTTCTCGAATCTCCTGGCTCCATCACGATGGAAGTGCATGACATCCCGGCGATTGTCGGCGCGGTAAGACGCGTTGCGCCAGACGCTGTCATTATGATTGATAACACCTGGGCGGCGGGCGTGCTGTTTAAAGCGCTGGATTTCGGGATCGATATCTCCATCCAGGCAGGAACGAAATACCTGATTGGTCACTCGGATGCGATGGTCGGCACGGCCGTGTCTAATGCGCGTTGTTGGGAGCAATTACGCGAAAACGCCTATCTGATGGGGCAAATGCTGGACGCGGATACCGCTTATATGACCAGCCGTGGGCTACGTACGCTGGGCGTGCGCTTGCGCCAGCATCATGAAAGCAGCCTGAAAGTCGCCGAGTGGCTGGCGAATCACCCTCAGGTCGCCCGCGTTAATCATCCCGCCCTTCCTGGCAGCAAAGGCCACGAATTCTGGAAGCGCGATTTCACGGGCAGCAGCGGGTTGTTCTCGTTTGTGCTGAATAAAAGGCTGAGTAATGAGGCGCTTTCCGCTTATCTGGATAATTTCAGCTTGTTCAGCATGGCCTACTCCTGGGGCGGCTTTGAATCCTTAATTCTGCCTAACCAGCCGGAACATATCGCCGCCATTCGTCCCGAAGGCGACGTTGATTTCACCGGCACGCTGATCCGTTTGCACATCGGTTTAGAGAATGTTGACGATCTGATTGCAGATTTAGCCGCAGGATTCACGCGTATTGTGTAAAGTTTCCGGTCATGGACAGAATTGCAGACACTCCGGGCAGAAAAGTCTGCATTTGTTGCGTCCGGGATCAAGGCATCCCGGGCAATTCAGGAGTACAATAGCCCCATAAACGCGGTTCCACAGGAAAGTCCATGGCTGTCATTCAAGATATTATCGCTGCGCTCTGGCAACACGATTTTGCCGCGCTGGCGGACCCACACGTTGTTAGCGTTGTCTACTTTGTGATGTTTGCCACGCTATTTTTAGAAAATGGCCTGCTCCCGGCCTCTTTTTTACCCGGAGACAGCCTGCTCTTACTGGCAGGCGCGCTGGTTGCACAAGGTGTCATGGACTTTGTCCCCACGATCCTTATTCTGACGACAGCTGCCAGTCTCGGCTGCTGGCTGAGCTATATTCAGGGGCGCTGGCTGGGAAATACGCAAACGGTGAAAGGCTGGCTGGCGCAGCTTCCCGTTAAATACCATCAGCGCGCGACCTGTATGTTCGACCGGCACGGCCTGCTGGCGCTGCTTGCCGGGCGCTTTCTGGCGTTTGTGCGCACCCTGCTGCCCACAATGGCGGGGATTTCAGGGCTGTCCAGTCGCCGGTTTCAGTTTTTTAACTGGCTGAGCGGGCTGCTGTGGGTCGGCGTGGTGACCAGTTTCGGCTACGCGCTCAGCATGATCCCGTTCGTGAAACGTCATGAAGATCAGGTGATGACGTTTTTGATGATCCTGCCGATTGCCCTGCTGGCCGCCGGTTTGATCGGCACATTATTCGTCGTGATCAAGAAGAAGTATTGCAGCGCCTGATTTGCTGATTGCCGGATGGCGCTTACGCTTATCCGGCTTACACATGATTAGCTTCCCTGCATCATTCTCATTCGTGCCGCATCCTCCCCCGGCGTTACGCCAAAATAGCGTTTGAACTCCCGACTGAACTGCGACGCGCTCTCGTAGCCAACGCGCATCGCAGCGGCGCTGGCTTTCATCCCGTCGTGAATGATCATCATCCGCGCTTTATGCAGACGATAGGTTTTCAGGTACTGCAACGGCGAGGTACTGGTAACGGATTTAAAATTATGATGGAACGCCGAGACGCTCATGTTGGCTTCCGCCGCCAGTTGCTCAACGTTCAGGTTCTCGGTGTATTTGGTTTCAATCCGCTTCAGCACCCGGCTAATCAGGCTGAAATGGGTCTGGCGGCTGACCAGCGCCAGCAGCGCGCCGCCACGCGGCCCCATCAGAACGTGATACAGAATTTCGCGAATAATCTGTTTCCCCAGAATACGCGCATCCAGCGGCCTTTCCATCACATCTAACAGGCGTTCCGCCGCACAAAGAATGTCATCCGACAGCGTGGCGGAGTTAATCCCGCTTGCCGCCATCGACGGTTGAAACAGATCGTCCTCGCCAATGTCCATCAGCAACTCCTGCAATTGCAGGATATCAACATTCAGACGAATCCCCGCAAGCGGTACTTCCGGCGTCGCATAAGTTTCACATTCAAAGGGTAAAGGTACTGTCAGCAGCAGATATTCATTGGCATCGTACTGAAATACGCGTTCATTGATATAACCGATCTTATGCCCCGAAAAGAGAAATATGATGCCAGGCTGATACATCACAGGCGTGCGCAACCCCGGCTCCGTGCCGTAGAGCAGACGCACGTCGGGCAGGCAGTCATTCAGGTTATTTTGATTGTTTATCAGCTGCTTAATTTTATCTGTCAGCAACAGGCAGATGGCTTCACGGTTCATGGCGCGCTTTTTTCTCATCGGTTTACGACGCGTTGATTGTGCGCAAATTTATCTTTTTTCTCCAGCGCTCTGGAGAAATGGGCAAGACATTGGCAGAAATGAGCATTGAGAGGAAGGCGGCTGGCGACCACAATGTTCACCATCAGGCAGACATTCGCCTGCCCACTTTTTTACCCACATAAGGGAACGAGCAATGAACAACTTTAATCTGCATACCCCAACCCGCATTCTGTTTGGTAAAGGCGCGATTGCCGATCTGCGCGATCAAATCCCTCAGGGCGCCCGCGTATTGATCACCTACGGCGGCGGCAGCGTGAAAAAGACCGGCGTACTGGATCAGGTACATGACGCGCTGAAAGGTCTGGACGTGCTGGAATTTGGCGGCATCGAGCCAAACCCGTCTTATGAAACGCTGATGAACGCCGTCAACATTGTACGTGATGAGAAAGTGACGTTCCTGCTGGCGGTCGGCGGCGGTTCCGTGCTGGATGGCACTAAATTTATCGCGGCGGCGGCGCAATATGACGAAGGCGTGGACCCGTGGCGCATTCTGGAAACTCGCGGCAACGACGTGAAAAGCGCCGTACCGATGGGATCGGTGCTGACGTTGCCGGCAACGGGTTCAGAATCTAACTCCGGGGCGGTAATTTCCCGTAAAACCACCGGCGATAAGCTGGCCTTTATGACGCCGTTCGTCCAACCCGTGTTTGCGGTGCTCGATCCGGTTTATACCTACACCCTGCCGCCGCGCCAGGTTGCTAACGGCGTTGTGGATGCATTCGTTCACACCGTTGAGCAGTATGTCACTTACCCGGTTGACGGAAAAATTCAGGATCGCTTCGCCGAAGGTATCCTGCTGACGCTTGTCGAAGAAGGCCCGAAAGCGCTGAAAGAGCCGGAAAACTACGATGTCCGCGCCAACGTAATGTGGGCGGCCACTCAGGCGCTGAACGGTCTGATCGGCGCGGGCGTCCCGCAGGACTGGGCAACGCATATGCTGGGTCATGAGCTGACGGCGATGCACGGCCTTGATCACGCGCAGACGCTGGCTATCGTCCTGCCTGCGCTGTGGAATGAAAAACGCGATACCAAACGCGCCAAACTGTTGCAGTACGCAGAGCGAGTCTGGAATATCACCGACGGTTCCGACGATGCGCGTATTGATGCCGCCATCGCCGCCACCCGCAGCTTCTTTGAGCAAATGGGCGTACCGACTCGCCTGTCTGATTACGGTCTGGACGGCAGTTCCATTCCGGCATTGCTGGCAAAACTGGAAGCGCACGGCGGCACAAATCTGGGTGAACATCAGGACATTACGCTGGATGTCAGCCGTCGAATTTACGAAGCGGCTCGCTAAGGTTTTTTCGCCTCTGGCTTTCGTTTTTGGACATTTCGTCCAGACTTAAGTCACACAACCTCACCGGAGTTTGCTCCGGTGAGATCGCATAAAGGAGGAACGCATGGCTAATCCAACCGTTATCAAGCTACAGGATGGCAACGTAATGCCACAACTGGGCCTGGGAGTCTGGAAGGCAAGCAACGAGGAAGCAATTTCCGCCATTCATAAGGCGCTGGAAGTGGGATATCGCTCCATTGATACCGCTGCGGCGTACAAGAATGAAGAAGGCGTCGGAAAAGCGTTAAAAGATGCCGGTATCGACCGGGAAGAGCTGTTTATTACCACCAAACTGTGGAATGACGATCAGAAACGCCCTCGAGAAGCCTTGCAGGAAAGCCTGGATAAGCTCCAGTTGGATCACCTCGATCTCTATCTGATGCACTGGCCCGTTCCGGCTATCGACCATTATGTTGACGCCTGGGAAGGGATGATTGAACTGCAAAGAGAGGGGCTGGTGAAAAGCATCGGCGTGTGTAACTTCCAGGTAAACCACCTCCAGCGTCTGATCGATGAAACCGGCGTTACACCGGTGATCAACCAGATCGAATTGCATCCGCTGATGCAACAGCGTCAGCTGCATGCCTGGAATGCGACGCACAAGATCCAGACCGAGTCCTGGAGCCCGCTGGCGCAAGGCGGCGCAGGCGTTTTCGATCAGAAAATCATTCGCGATCTGGCGGATAAGTACGGTAAATCTCCGGCGCAAATTGTGATCCGCTGGCATCTGGATAACGGGCTGGTGGTGATCCCTAAATCCGTCACCCCTTCACGTATTGCGGAAAACTTCGACGTCTGGGATTTCCGTCTCGACAAAGACGAATTAAGCGAAGTGGCCAAACTTGACCAGGGTAAACGCCTGGGGCCGGACCCGGATCAGTTCGGCGGCTAACCTTCCTTTCCGGCCCGACATTTCTGTCGGGCTTTTTGACTACCTGGCGGGTTTGGTAGAAAGTGTTGAGTCGGTACGACGCGAATTGTGAACTCAGCAACGGAGAAAAGGAATGAGCTGTATTTTTTGCCAAATCGTTGAGGGTAAAGCCCCCTGCCATAAGATCTGGGAAGACGAGCATCATCTGGCCTTCCTCTCCATCTTCCCGAACACCGACGGTTTTACGGTGGTGATCCCGAAGAAGCATTATCCCAGCTATGCGTTCGACTTGCCGCCGCAGGCACTGGCCGATCTGATGCTTGCCACCCAAAAAGTGGCGAAAAAGCTGGATAACGCCTTCCCGGACGTGGGGCGTACGGGAATGTTTTTTGAAGGATTTGGCGTGGATCATGTGCACAGCAAGCTCAGCCCCATGCACGGCACCGCTAACCTGAGCGAATGGAAGCCTATTGAATCGCGGCAGGCGAAATTCTTTGAACAGTACGAAGGCTATTTGTCATCGCATGACCACGAGCGGGCGGATGACGAAAAACTGGCAGCGCTGGCCGCCAGAATTCGTGAAGCGAACGCGTAATCCGTCTGTTTGCCGGATAGCGGTGCAGGCACCTTATCCGGCAAACAGCTAACGGGTTTAACGTCCGGCTACCTTGCTGCGTTTTTTATTGCCCGCAGGCGTCTGACGCTGATGCGCCACTGGCGTATGCTTAGTCAACGCCGGGCGCGTGTTGCGGTTCTGACGACGGGCTTCACGCATCTCGTCCAGCGTAGGCGCCGGAACCAGACACTCGCGACGACTGCCAATCAGATGCTTTTTCCCCATCTCTTCCAGCGCCTGGCGAATCAGCGGCCAGTTCGCCGGATCGTGGTAACGCAGCAGCGCTTTATGCAGACGACGCTGTTTGTCGCCTCTCGGCACCACCACGTCTTCACTCTTATAGCCAATTTTACCCAGCGGGTTTTTCCCGGTGTAATACATGGTCGTTGAGTTCGCCAGCGGCGACGGATAGAAGTTCTGCACCTGATCCAGACGGAAGCGATGGCGTTTCAACCACAGCGCCAGATTCACCATATCTTCGTCCCGCGTACCGGGGTGCGCAGAGATAAAATACGGGATCAGGTACTGCTCTTTCCCGGCCTGTTTTGAGTAAAGGTCGAACAGTTCTTTGAAGCGATCATAGCTGCCCATGCCCGGCTTCATCATCTTCGACAGCGGCCCTTCTTCGGTATGCTCCGGCGCAATCTTCAGATAGCCGCCCACATGATGGCTCGCCAGCTCTTTGATATAACGCGGATCTTCAACGGCAATGTCGTAACGCACGCCGGAGGCGATCAGGATCTTCTTGATGCCTTTCAGATCGCGGGCGCGGCGATAGAGGTTAATCGTCGGCTCATGGTTGGTATCCATATGCGAGCAGATATCCGGGTACACGCACGACAGGCGGCGGCAGGTTTGTTCCGCGCGCGGCGACTTACAGCGCAGCATATACATGTTGGCCGTCGGCCCGCCGAGATCGGAAATCACGCCGGTAAAGCCCGGTACGGTATCGCGGATCGCTTCGATCTCATTGATGATCGAATCTTCTGAACGGCTCTGAATAATGCGGCCTTCGTGTTCGGTAATCGAGCAGAACGAGCAGCCGCCGAAACACCCGCGCATGATGTTAATCGAGAAGCGGATCATTTCGTAAGCCGGAATGCGGCTGTCACCGTATGCCGGATGCGGCACGCGCTTATACGGCAGCGCAAAAACGCTGTCCATCTCTTCGGTAGAGAGCGGAATGGCGGGCGGGTTGATCCAGATATAGCGATCGCCATGCTTTTGCATCAGCGCACGCGCGCAGCCAGGGTTGGTTTCGTGATGCAGAATACGCGACGCGTGCGCATACAGCACCTTATCGCCCTTCACCTTCTCAAAGGACGGCAGCAGCACGTAGGTTTTCTCCCACGGCTTCGGACGCGGCGGCTGAACGGTCACGGCTTTGGCTTCCTGCTTTTTCGGCGCAACCGGTTTGTTATCCGCGCATGGCAGATCTTCACCATACGGATGGGGGATCGGATCAATTTTCCCCGGCGTATCCAGACGCGTGGAATCAACCCCACTCCAGCCCGGCAGGGCTTCTTTAACAATAATCGCGGTGTTACGCACATCGCGGATCTGGCCGATCGGCTCCCCCATTGCCAGGCGGTGCGCAACTTCAACCAGCGGGCGCTCGCCGTTGCCGAACATCAGCATATCGGCTTTCGCATCCACCAGCACCGAGCGGCGTACGGTATCAGACCAGTAATCATAGTGCGCGGTACGACGCAGGCTGGCTTCAATACCGCCAAGGATCACCGGCACGTCTTTCCAGGCCTCTTTACAGCGCTGGGTATAGACCAGCGTCGCACGATCCGGGCGCTTGCCCGCCACGTTATCCGGCGTATAGGCGTCGTCATGGCGCAGTCGGCGATCGGCGGTATAACGGTTGATCATCGAGTCCATGTTGCCCGCTGTGACGCCGAAAAACAGATTCGGTTTCCCCAGACGCATAAAATCATCTTTGCTGTTCCAGTCCGGCTGGGCAATGATGCCAACACGGAAACCCTGCGCTTCCAGCATACGACCGCAAATCGCCATCCCAAAGCTCGGATGATCGACATACGCATCACCGGTAACCAGAATAATGTCGCAGCTATCCCAGCCAAGTTGATCCATTTCGTCGCGTGACATCGGCAAAAAAGGCGCGGGACCAAAACAGGCCGCCCAGTATTGAGGCCAGGAGAAAAGATCTCTGTCTGGCTGGATCAGGGATATTGCGCTCATAATGCTTCCAAAAAAATGGTAAAAAAATAATCAAAGGCCGGGATTATATGCCGGAACGAAAGAGAAAGGTATTCACTTCTCGCCCTTACGGGCGAGGGAAGATTTACGGCGCCGGGTTCACCAGCATTTGTCCGATAGACCCCCGGTCGGCCATTTCCAGCGTCTGGCTGTTGAAGTAGAACGGGAAGTGCGCCCAGGATGGCTGTCCGTAATAAACCAGCAATTCCACCTGTCCGTCCACCCATACCGTATCTTTCCAGCCCCGATCTTCCGGGAACGGCATGGCGCCATTGACGTTGCGGATCAGGAAAGAGACACCCTCAATATGGAAGGGTTGCGGCATATCGGCGCGAACGGTCCAGCGCTCCCAGGAACCTTGCTGGGCGGTGATATCAATGCGGTTGACGTCCCACAATTGCCCGTTGATGCCGGGATCGTCCCCGAGGCTGATATCCCGGCTGCGAATCGGCGCGCCGCTGACAATCTCCGTGGGCAATAAACGCATCGGCAGGCTGTCAGTCACCAGCGGCAGCAGCCCGGTTGGCCGTAAGGTCAGCACCAGCGTAGAGACCAGAATGCTGGAAGGTTCAAAGAAGCCACGGATGCGATCGACAATACTGGCCGCTTCCCCGCAGGTGATCGACACCTCATCGCCGTTGGTCATATCGACCAGAATTTCCCGGCGTTCACCGGGCGCCAGCGACAGTTGTTTGACGGACACCGGCGCGGGTAAAAGTCCCTGATCGCCAGAAATAACATGCAGCGCGCGACCGTCGCTCATTTGCAACTGGTAACGGCGAGAGTTCGACGCATTCAGCAAGCGCAGTCGTACCCAGCCGCGGGAAACCTCCACGTAAGGACTCTGTGCGCCGTTGACCAGCAGCGTATCGCCAACAAACCCGCCGCTGCCCGGTTCGCTGTACTCCGGCGTACCGAAATTATCCAGTCGCTTATCCTGGATAATGATCGGGAAATCATCCACGCCGTAATGATTGGGGATCGGCAGCGATTTGCTGACCTCATCCTCGATCAGCCACATCCCGGCAAGGCCGTTATAGACCTGCTGCGCGGTACGGTTTGGCGTATTGGCGTGATACCACAGCACGGCGGCGTTCTGACGAATCGGCAATACCGGCGCCCAGTCAGCGTTGGGCGACATCATCCGCGCAGGGCCGCCCATCAGCGGCCCCGGCACCTGCAATCCGCTGACGGTCATGGAGACATTTTCAGTCAGACGGTTGCTGTAGATGAGCTTAACGTCATCCCCTTTCCAGACGCGAATCGTCGGCCCCAGGTAACGCCCGTTAATCCCCCAGACGGGCGCGCGCGTACCCTGCGTAAAGGACCAGTGCGCGCGCTGCAACGTCATAAACAACGGCTGCCCGCGACGGGACTCCAGCAGCGGCGGAACGGGCAGAGGCTGCTGCTGACCGGCTGCATTAGCCTTCAGCGGAACGGCACCGGCACACAGTGCGATCCCCGAAGCCTGAATGAACTGACGCCGACTGAGTGACATATAAGCTCCATTTAAAACAGACAAAGAGTGCGCAGGAAGTCGTTTCCCACAAAAACGCGATCACACTGATTCAGACTTTGCCGGTCGCTTCGCGCTCTGCAATTTCCTGATCGAGTTCTGCAATTTTTTGTTCCATCAACGAGCGGCAATGCGCCGCCAGTTCACGAACCTGATCCTTACCAAACTGGCTGATGTCCACCGGCGGCAGCATCTCTACAATCACCAGACCGTTATTCAGTCGGTTAAGCTTAATTTTATTCGATGTATTGGAAACACACACTGGAATCACCGGAACACCGGCGGCGATAGCGGCATGAAAGGCGCCGGTTTTAAACGGCAGCAGGCCACGGCCACGGCTGCGCGTTCCTTCCGGGAACATCCAGATAGAGATACGGCGCTTTTTAAAATGGCTCACCACTTCTGCGATTGTGCCGTGCGCTTTGGCACGATTATTTCGGTCAATCAACAAGTTACCGGTTAACCAGTACAGCTGGCCAAAAAACGGGATCCAGACCAGGCTCTTTTTGCCGACCGTCACCGTAGGCGGTTGCACAATGTTGGCTGCCGTCACCATATCGTAGTTGTTCTGATGGTTAGCGATATAGATAGCGTTGCCATAGCTTTCGGCATCAGCAGGCTTACGGCACTCCACCTTCAGGCCATAAAGCGGCGCCAGACGGCCAAACATATGGCCAAACGTCGCGACATGCTTCGGGTTACGCGGGCTGAAAAGGCAGTAGATCGAACCGAAAATGCAGACAAGAATGCAGTAAATAACGGTAATGATTAGACGAAAGATATATAGCATAACAACCTCTGAAGGCCTAAGAGCGTCGCATTCTACGTCACCTGATATCAGGTTAGGGCTTTGTTAAGAGCGGCTCTCTGGAAAAGCGTATTGTTAATCGCAATGCGCGAATAAACAACGGTTTTACGGGAAATTTTATTGTTAATCCGGCCTGACAGCATCGTTAAAACCGCAGGCCGGACAAGGCGTTTACGCCGCCATCCGGCACAATGAGATGGCCTGATGGCGCTTAAAATCGCCTTATTCTTCGCTGTCGCCGTCGCGGGCGCGTCGTGGCGAGTCAATCTCAATACGATCGATGCGCTGCAAACCGCGCATCAGCGTACCGCGACGACCGCGCTCGCCGGTCACTTTTTGCAGCTCTTCAGGGCGCAGTTTGATTTTGCGCTTGCCGACATGAATCGTGAGCGTGCTTTGCGGCGGCAGAACGTAGAGCTGGGCCAGCGTATCGTCGCCTCTGGCCGCTTCCGCAGACGGAATGTTGATGATCTTGTTCCCTTTCCCCTTCGACAACTGCGGCAGATCGCTGACCGGGAACATCAACATACGCCCGGCGGCGGTGATCGCCAGCAGCATATCGGTTTCATCTTCAATCACCACCGGCGGCATAACGTGCGCGTTTTCCGGCAACGTGATCAGCGCTTTACCCGCGCGGTTGCGGGCGACCAGATCGTTAAAGGTACAGACGAAACCATAGCCGGCGTCCGAGGCCATCAGCAGTTTCTGCTCATCCCCTTCCATCAGCATATGCTCTACGGTCGCGCCCGGCGGCAGCGTCAGCTTACCGGTCAACGGCTCGCCCTGACCACGCGCCGACGGCAGCGTAATCGGGTCGATGGCGTAGCTGCGCCCGGTCGTGTCGATAAACACCACCGGCTGGTTGCTCTTGCCTTTCGCCGAGGCTTTCCAGCTGTCGCCCGATTTATAGTTCAGACCCTGTGCGTCAATATCATGGCCTTTGGCGCTACGCACCCAGCCCATCTGCGACAGCACGATCGTCACCGGTTCAGACGGCAGCATGTCATGCTCGCTCATCGCTTTAGCTTCTTCACGCTCGCGCAGTGGGGAGCGGCGATCGTCGCCATACGCGTCTGAATCCGCCTGCAACTCTTTCTTCAGCAGGGTGTTCATTTTGCGCTCGGAGGCCAGAATGCCCTGCAATTGATCGCGCTCTTTCGCCAGCTCATCCTGCTCGCCGCGAATCTTCATCTCTTCCAGTTTGGCGAGATGGCGCAGTTTCAGTTCGAGGATGGCTTCGGCCTGGGTTTCCGTGATGCCAAAACGCGACATCAGCGCCGGTTTCGGTTCATCCTCATGGCGGATTATCTCAATCACTTCGTCGATATTGAGAAACGCCACCAGCAAACCTTCCAGAATATGCAGGCGCTTGAGGACTTTCTCCAGACGATAGTTCAGGCGACGACGCACGGTATCGCGACGGAACGCCAGCCATTCGGTCAGGATCTCCAGCAGGTTTTTCACCGCCGGGCGACCGTCCAGACCGATCATGTTCAGGTTGATGCGGTAGCTCTTTTCCAGGTCCGTGGTCGCAAACAGGTGGTTCATCACCTGCTCCATATCCACGCGGTTGGAACGCGGCACGATCACCAGACGGGTCGGATTTTCGTGATCGGACTCGTCGCGCAGATCGTCAACCATCGGCAGCTTTTTGTTCCGCATCTGGGCGGCGATCTGCTCCAGTACGCGAGCGCCGGACACCTGGTGCGGCAGCGCGGTAATCACCACCGCGCCATCTTCTTTTTTCCATACCGCGCGCATACGCACGGAGCCGCGACCATTTTCGTAAATCTTACGGATTTCCGCACGGGAAGTGATGATTTCCGCTTCGGTCGGGTAGTCCGGCCCCTGCACGATATCCAGCACCTGCTCAAGCGTTGTTTTCGGCTGCTCAATCAGGGTGATCGCGGCTTTCGCCACTTCGCGCAGGTTATGCGGCGGAATGTCTGTCGCCATCCCAACGGCGATGCCGGTGGTGCCGTTGAGCAGAATATTGGGCAGACGCGCAGGCAGCATCTTCGGCTCTTGCAGGGTGCCATCAAAGTTCGGCACCCAGTCCGCCGTCCCCTGACCGAGTTCACTCAGCAGGACTTCCGCGTATTTCGACAGACGGGATTCGGTATAACGCATCGCCGCGAAGGATTTCGGATCGTCCGGCGCGCCCCAGTTCCCCTGCCCGTCAACCAGCGGGTAACGGTAAGAGAACGGCTGCGCCATCAGCACCATCGCTTCATAACAGGCGCTGTCGCCGTGCGGATGGTATTTACCCAGCACGTCGCCGACGGTACGGGCGGATTTTTTAAATTTGGCGCTGGCGTTCAGCCCCAGTTCAGACATCGCGTACACGATGCGACGCTGAACCGGCTTCAGTCCGTCACCAATAAACGGCAACGCCCTGTCCATGATGACGTACATGGAGTAGTTCAGATAGGCGTTTTCCGTGAATTCATGCAGCGCAAGGCGCTCTGCCATATCGCTCATTAATCGTGGTTCCTCAACTGTTAGCCTGAACAATAACCCAGTATCCGTCAGGCAATATTGCCGCAGATACTACCTTATCTGGCGCGTTGAGTCACAAAGAAAAAGGGCCGCGAGTGCGGCCCTGATGGGGTTTATTTGGCGACTTTGGTGATTTGCTTCACGTCGATTTCAACGGAATTCCAGTCTTTATCCACTTCGCCCTGGATTTCAACCAGGTCCTGCGGCGTTACGGTAACGCCGTTCCAGCGTTTGTGGTCGATATCGACATTCACCGTCCCGGTGGCATCCTTGAACAGATACAGATCGTCGGAGATACGCTCAACGATGTTACCGCGCAGGGTGACCCAGGCGTCATCACGCATTGATTTCGCGCTTTCTACGGTCGTATTACTCCCGTTCGGGCCAACAAACCCGCCGCCCTGACTTTGCGTCGCCGTCGGGCCAGAAAATCCACCTTGCTGAGCCGCCAGAACCGGAGCGGAACACAACGCCATTACGGCAACCATTGCAGCCAATTTTTTCATGACTCTCTCTCCCTTTTTACGCTGTTTCGTCTCAATTAAATAAGGTAATCCTTAACAACTTCTTAAGGCAAAAAAAGATACTTTTTTTTCTGTACAACGCGCGCCACGACAGGGTTTACTGGCGAGAGAAAGAGTCACCGCAGGGATGAACATATGCGTATTTTACTGGTAGAAGATGACGCGCTGATTGGCGACGGCATCAAGGCGGGTTTAAGCAAAATGGGGTTCAGCGTCGACTGGTTCACCGAAGGTCGTCAGGGTAAAGAAGCGCTCTACAGCGCGCCTTATGATGCGGTGATCCTCGACCTTACGCTACCGGGGATGGACGGGCGGGATATCCTGCGCGAATGGCGTGAACAGGGAAAACGCGAACCCGTACTGATTCTGACGGCGCGCGATGCGCTGGCGGAGCGCGTGGAGGGGCTGCGTCTGGGGGCGGACGACTATCTGTGCAAACCTTTCGCGCTGATTGAAGTCGCCGCCCGCCTGGAGGCGCTGTTACGCCGCGCTAACGGCCAGGTGAGCAACGAACTGCGCCACGGCCAGGTTACGCTCAATCCCGGTAATCTGGTCGCGACGCTGGCAGGCGATCCGCTGCCCCTGAAGCCGAAAGAGTTTGCCCTGCTGGAGCTGCTGATGCGCAACGTCGGGCGCGTGTTGCCGCGTAAGCTCATCGAAGAGAAGCTGTATACCTGGGACGAAGATGTCTCCAGCAATACCATTGAGGTACATGTTCATCATTTACGCCGTAAGCTGGGCAGTGATTTTATCCGCACCGTACACGGGATCGGCTACACCCTGGGCAACCCATGAAACTCACACAACGTCTCAGCCTGCGCGTCAGGCTCACGCTTATTTTTCTGATACTGGCCGCCATCACCTGGGTGGCCTCCAGCTTCGTGGCCTGGAAACAGACGACCGACAACGTCGACGAGCTGTTTGATACCCAGCTCATGCTGTTTGCGAAGCGCCTTATTACTCTGGATGTCAACGAAATCTCGGCGCCTGAACGGATGGCGCAGACGCCGAAAAAATTGAAGCATGGTCATGTCGATGACGATGTGCTGGCCTTTGCGGTGTATACCGCCGACGGCAGAATGGTGCTGAACGATGGCGATAATGGCCGGGATATTCCCTACAGCTACCGTCGGGAAGGTTTTGATGACGGATACCTGAATGGCGATGATGATAAATGGCGTTTTGTCTGGCTGACCTCTGCGGATGGCAAGTACCGTATCGTCGTCGCTCAGGAGCTGGAGTACCGCGAGGATATGGCGCTGGCGATTGTCACCGCGCAGCTAACGCCGTGGCTGATCGCGCTTCCGCTGATGCTGCTCATCCTGATTGTACTGCTTAGCCGGGAACTCAGGCCGCTGAAAAAGCTCGCCCAGGCGCTGCGTTTGCGCTCCCCGGAATCGGAAGAGCCGCTTGACGATAAGGGTGTGCCAAGTGAGGTTCGTCCGTTAGTCAGCGCGCTCAACCAGTTATTTGCCCGTACGCATTCGATGATGGTGCGCGAGCGGCAATTCACGTCGGACGCAGCGCATGAGTTACGCAGCCCGCTCACTGCGCTGAAAGTACAAACCGAGGTGGCGCAGCTCTCGGACGACGACCCGCAGGCGCGTCAAAAAGCGCTCATGCAACTGCATACGGGGATTGAGCGCGCCACGCGCCTGGTGGACCAGCTCTTAACCCTTTCACGGCTCGACTCGCTCGATAACCTGCAAGATGTCGCGGAAGTCTCGCTGGAGGCACTATTGCAATCCGCCGTGATGGATATCTGGCAACCGGCCCAGCAGGCGCATATTGACGTGCGTCTGCACGTTAACGCCCACAACGTCACGCGCACGGGCCAACCGCTGCTGCTCAGCCTGCTGGTGCGCAATTTGCTGGATAACGCCATTCGTTACAGCCCACAGGGCAGCGTGGTGAACGTGACGCTGAATGCCCGGTATTTTACCGTCCGGGATAATGGCCCCGGCGTTTCGCCGGCGGTGCTGGCGCGTATCGGCGAACGATTCTATCGCCCGCCAGGGCAGAGCGTCACCGGCAGTGGTCTGGGTTTGTCGATTGTCCGCCGCATCGCCTCGCTGCATGGGATGAGCGTCTCGTTTGGCAATGCGCCGGAAGGAGGCTTTGAAGCCGTAGTAACCTGGTGATCGCAAGATTATTGCGCAATGAGCAAAAGACTTTGCACATTTTGCTCATTTCACCGGGCCGCTCATCTGCGTAAAATCTGTTTCAAACGCATTCCTGAGAGGACAAATAATGAGCAACATTCTGATTATCAACGGGGCGAAAAAATTTGCGCACTCCAATGGTCAGTTGAACGACACCCTGACCGAAGTGGCGGATGGCCTTCTGCGCGACCTCGGGCATGATGTCAAAATCGTCCGCGCTGAAAGTGATTACGATGTCAAAGCCGAAGTCCAGCACTTCGTCTGGGCTGACGTGGTTATCTGGCAGATGCCTGGCTGGTGGATGGGCGCGCCGTGGACCGTAAAAAAATACATGGATGACGTCTTTACCGAAGGCCACGGTACGCTGTACGCCAGCGATGGCCGCACCCGTTCGGACGCGTCAAAAAAATACGGCTCCGGCGGTCTGATTCAGGGGAAAAAATACATGCTTTCTCTGACCTGGAACGCACCGATGGAGGCTTTCACCGACAACGATCAGTTCTTCCACGGCGTTGGCGTGGATGGCGTATACCTGCCGTTCCACAAGGCCAATCAGTTCCTCGGAATGGAAGCGCTGCCGACCTTTATCACCAATGACGTCATCAAAATGCCGGATGTCCCGCGTTATATCGCAGAATATCGCAAGCATCTGAGCGAGATTTTTGGTTAACTAGTAGCCTGGAATTAGAAGGAGTTAACCATGCTTACTGTCATTGCTGAAATCCGTACCCGTCCAGGTCAACATCACCGTCAGGCGGTACTGGATCAGTTTGCCAAAATCATTCCGACCGTGCTGAAAGAAGAGGGTTGCCACGGCTACGCGCCGATGGTCGATCACGCTGCGGGCGTGGCCTTTCAGACGACCGCACCTGACTCAATCGTGATGGTTGAACAGTGGGAAAGCGTTGCGCATCTCGAAGCGCATTTGCAAACCCCACATATGAAAGCCTACGCCGAAGCCGTTAAAGGCGACGTGCTGGAAACAAGTATCCGTATTCTGGAGTCAGGCGTTTAAGTTTTGCGCTAAATGCCGGATGGCGCTTCGCTTATCCGGCCTACAGCACTACACTAACGCCGGATGGCGCTCCGCTTATCCGGCCTACAGCACTACACTAACGCCGGATGGCGCTCCGCTTATCCGGCCTACAGCACGACAGCGCATTCCCTGAATGTAGGCCCGGTAAACGCAGTGCCACCGGGCAATTCCAGGCAATTCCGGGCAATATGGTTACCAGTACAGCTTCCAGCACTGGGTAAAACGCGTTAACGCTTCCACGTAGAAATAATCCCCCCAGCTAGCACACTCATCGACCCCTTTGTTGCTCGAAAGGTGGTACACCGAATGTTTCAACAGCCCGTTCCCCTTCTCATTTTTCGCCATCAGATAGCGCTTCGTTAGCGATGACATGATTCCCATCGCCCACTGCTGATAACGCTCACGATCCGGATCGGTCACGGGCAGGTGTTTGATCAACTCCAGCAGGCCGCACACGGCAATCGCCGCCGACGAGGCGTCACGCAGCGCGTCTGTCCCCACCAGCGCCAGATCCCAATGGCAGACCGCGTCTTCCGGCAGGCGATTAAGGAAATAGTTCGCCAGCTTTTTCGACAGCGCCACCATCTCTTTGTCGCCCGTGTAGATATAGCTCAGCAGGAAGCCATAAATCCCCCACGCCTGACCGCGCGACCAACATGAATCATCCGCATAACCCTGCTGGGTGTTGCCGTAACGCGGCGCGCCGGTTTTCACATCCATGTAGTAAGTATGGAAGGTGGACGCATCTTCACGAATCAGGTATTTCGCGGCCTGCGCCACATGGGCTTTTGCCGCCTCGGCAAAACGCGGATCGCCCGTCTGCTCGCTCGCCCAGTACAGCAGCGGCAGGTTCATGTTGCAGTCGATGATCATCCGCCCGGCCTGTTCGGGATCGTTAAGATCGCCCCACGCCTGGATAATCTGCGCCTTTTCATGGAAACGCTCCAGTAGCGCTTCCGCCGCCATCAGCGAAAAACCACGCGCATCACGGTTGCCCGTCAGTCGCCAGGCTGCGACGCAGGACAGGGTATAAAGGAACCCCAGATCGTGGGTGTTGGTGTCGTGGCGTCCGGCAATACGCAGGCCAAAAGAACGCACATGTTTTTCCGCCAGTTCACGATATTTCGCCTCGCCGCTCATCTCCCACGCCAGCCACAGCTGCCCGGTCCAGAAGCTGGTGGTCCACTCAACATTGTCAGTTAACGGGTAATAACCGTTAACGCAGGTTTCGGCAGGAAATTTTTCACCGAATTCCGTTAAATGACGGCTAATCAGTTCGAGGACGTGTTCACGCGCGCCGATCATTTCATCCTGAAAAGTTCCGGCGTCAACCGGGCTGCCAGGAAATGCGCGCAACGTTTCCTCAACGATATGATTTAACATATTTCGGTTCCTTCTAAATTAAACCCAATGAAATTTAATGCGCCGTATTATTTTCGGCGATCTCAATAGCAGTACGATGGCGGGATTTACTCTGACATGCCGATAAGGTAAATGCCGAAATAAGCGTAAAGGTCAGCGCAATAATCCCCATGATGATATACGTTTTCTCAAAACCAATTCGGTCATACATTAATCCGGCAGGTGAAGAGATCACCACATTGCCGACATACAGCATCGCCTGATAGCCCAATAAATACATGGTCGCATTGACGCGTTTATCAAAGTGTTCAGCAATGTATTTAAAGACCGAAACCAACAGCAGACAGATTTCCAGACCATACAGCGGCTTCAGTACAGAGATGAGCAGGTGTGAATCACACAGCCCGGAAATAATCAGACGCGCGCCAACCAGCGCCCCCACAATCAACAAACCGCGTTTAGCGCCGATCGCGTTAACAAATAATGGAACCACCATATACATGACAAATTCCATTCCCGACTGCACGGTTCCCAGATAGCCAAACACCGCGTTGCCTTCATGAACGTCAGAGAAGAAGGTGACAAAGTAGCGGGAGAACTGCTGCTCTGCGATAAACATCATCCACGCCACGCCGGCGACGTACAGACAGAACGCCCAGAACTTACGGCTGCGCAACAGCGCGTAGACATCCGCCGGGACGATTTTCTCTTTTGTCAGCACGTCCGCTGCGTTTGCCGCATTCACATTCACTTTCAGACTCAGCAGTACCACCAGCATCACTACCGACGCCACGCTGCCCATAATGAAGTTATACGCCGGAGAGAGGTTAAACAGCAGGCCGGAAAACGACGACGCCACCGCCCACCCCAGCGAGCCCCACATGCGGATTTGGCCAAACTCCATGCCGTTAAGACGGCTGAAGCGGTCAGAGTAGGATTCACAAGCCGCCACGCCAGCATACCAGGCAAAGCTCAGGTAAATCGCGCCGATAACAATGCCCAGCATGGTGTTTGAAAGCAATAATGGCTGATAAACATAAATAAAGAATGGCGCCATTAGTGCCGACATCATCACAACAAAATAGAGCAGGTATTTGCTCATGCCGATTTTATCGAGAATGTAGCCATAAATGGGCTTCAGAATGACCGCAAAAATACCGTTTACCGCAAACACCGTACCAATAACCGTGCCGCTTAGCTGTGCTTTCTGCCCCAGCCAGATGGCCAGTAAACCAATACTGGCAGACCAGGTAAAGAAATAGAGGAATATAAAGCTACTGATTTTATAATATTCAGTTCTGTTATTTGTTGAACAATTTTTCATACCATCCTCGCCAACGTGTAGGGGCCAGAGTTTTATAAAAAGAACGATAACTGGCGTGCGCTTTCTGGTTCGCGAATAACCACCTGGTTATCGTTTATTTGCAGTTGCGGAATTGCCGTATATTTTTTCTGTTGCCCGGAAGCAGAAACCGCGCAACACAGCCAGCTTTCGCCCTGTGCAATTTCTGCGGTAAGCAGTGGAATCGCGGCGCATTGTGCAAACATAATGCTGCTGTTCGGCGGCGTAATAATGCTGTCCGGTTGGCGGGCCAGCGCGGGCGACAGATCGACGATCGTGCTGCATCCGTTTTCCGCCGCCAGGTAGCATCCGCGCTCACTGAGCTGATGCGCCGTTTTCATCACCGCAAAGCCGCCTTCCACGGTTTGCAACGTTCGCGCGCTGTGGATGCGGTGCAGGCGGAGATGCCACTCGCCGAAGGGCGCCAGCCAGGTCTCGACAGTGACGTCATGCCACGGAGACCAGCGGGAAAAAATAAAATTCTCATCGACCCGCACTTCGTCGCAGCGACGGCGGCCACGGAAATAGTTGTCGCCATCCGCCAGCAGCAGCATGGAGTCGCACGCCGCATGTTTAAGGCCATAGCGTCCGCGTTCAATGGTGAAACCAAAACGGCTGGAGTAGGCAAACTTCGTGTATTTCGCTTCGGTGTTAACGTAGTTATTCAGTTCAAGCTGGCCCGAAGTCAGCATCGTGACATGGTCTGAATTCTCACTGTGCTGCAAAATTTGTGCGGCATGGGGAATAACGTGTTTTTCTGCGCATTGCGGCAGCGGGAGTTCTTCGGCCTGCCAGAAGGCGTGATCGTCCGGCAAGGCGAGGATCAAAAAGACCTTCAGCGCCCAGTAAGGGGAGCCCGGCGAGTTGTAATCTTCACACATCGCCAGGTTCGGATAAGCAAACCCCAGCGTCAGAATGCCGTCACGATCGACAATCGGCTGCTGCCACCACCAGCGCAGATGCCGCAGGATCACCCCTTTAATCACGCCCGGCGAGAAGACATCCAGCTCAGCAAACGCCGCCGCGCTCCAGAACGCGACCATCGCAAAGCGATAGGTCAGACTGCGGCCAAACGGTACGGATGCGCCATCTGCTGCCGACATGTAGATAAAATCAGCGGCAAACAGGCGAGCGCGTTCGCGCAGGGTGGCGGCACGGGCAGCATCTTCCGGGTTCAGCGTGGCGTACAACAGCCCGTAAAAATGGAAAGCCATCGAGATGTAGTAATCTTTTGGGCGACCGGGGCCATCGGCATACCAGCCGTCACCCAGGTAGTACGCTTCCATCATCGTAAAACGGCGGTCGATCGCCGCCTGATCGAACGGCAGCCCGGCACGTTTGAAACCCAACTGGACGATAATCGCAAAGTAGTTCCAGTTGCTGTCCGGCATTTGCGCGTCGGTAATCTGGTTTAGCCAGCGATGAACATTCGCCAGTTCCGTTTCGCTGAACTTGTCGGTTAAACGCGTTTGCAACAACGCCAGGCCGAGGCCGTAGGCGGCCATCTCAACCAGGCGCTGATCGTAAGGGTCGGTATCGCCCCAGTAGTGCGGACTGAGTGGATCGGTGCCGAGTTTAATCGCCTGAATATACTTATCAGCAAACGGCACCTCAGCGCCGCCAGCCATCAGAGGAAACAGACCCCATAACGCTCTGGAGAGCCCTTCCATGCAGGCGATATCCACACTGTAGTGCGCGCAGGTGTCACCCAGTGAAAACTGCGCCGCCCCTGCGGGAAACTGTTTATCCAGCGCGCTCAGCATCGTTGTGACGGCGCTGATTACGTCTTCACGGAATGACAATGGATTTGATTTTTCTTCAGTTGCCGACCACATACTCTGCCCCTCTGAATTAAGTGGCTAAAGGATAGTGAATCGCCGACAAGCGGAAATGTTATCTCAATCACACCAATAGAATTAAAATAAAACAGTGATTGAAAAAATTTAAAAACAAGGTTTATAAACCAGAATTCAGCGGCAAAAATTTAAATCTGTTGCACTATGAATGCACCCTCATCTCAGGAACATCTGGAACTGATCGCGCTCAATGACGCCATTGCGTCATTTAGTCGATTATTTGCTAATTCGGTTCGCTATCACCACTGGCATCAGTGTCTGGAGGTGCTGTATGTGGAGGAAGGATTTGGCGTGGTGATCGTCGATCACCAGCAATACACCATGCGGCCAGGTCGATTGTTCTTTTTCCCGCCCTTTACCCTGCATAAAATCATGGTGGATGAGCAGGCGCAAGACCACTACCGCCGAACCATTATTCACCTCGATCAGCATGCGGTACTGAAAGTGCTGCGCGATTTTCCGCTTAATCAACAGCGTCTGCAAAGTCTGACCGTACGTGGCGGCGAGGCCAGAGTATTCGATGTGGCGGATATTCACCCGCACGTTGATTTTCTCTTCAGCCGTTACGAAAAAATGGCAGCGCTCAAGCCGCTTAACGCCGAACAGATTTCCTGCCTGTTATTGAGTTTATTTAGCCTGTTGCCCGAAGATAACGTCAATATGACGGAGATTGGCACCGGAATAGCAAGCCAGGTGATGTTCTGGCTGGATGAGAATTACACCCGTAAATTCAGCCTCAGCGAGCTGGCAGAAGAGTCAGGAAAATCAAAAAGCTACATTTCCCGGCGCTTTCATTTTGAAACCGGTGAAAGCATCCTCAATTACCTCAATACCCTTCGGTTACGCAAAGCCTGCGAAGCGTTGTTACACAGCGAGGAGAGTGTGCGGGAGATTGCCCGACAGGTGGGGTTTTCAGACGTGACGTACTTTATTAGCGCCTTTGGCAAAGGGATTGGCGAAACGCCGTTGCAGTATCGCAAGCGGCATAGACAGTAACGCCGGATGACGCTTCGCTTATCCGGCCTACGGGCACAATGCGAGCGTAGGCCGGATAAGGCATTCAATGGTCGATTACGCGTCGAGATCCGCCATATCGCCTTTTTCCTGCAACCAGTTGCGACGGTCTTCGGAGCGTTTCTTCGCCAGCAGCATATCCATCATGGCGTTGGTACGCTGATCGTCTTCGTCGCTGATAGTGAGCTGCACCAGGCGACGGGTGTTCGGATCGAGCGTGGTTTCACGCAGCTGCATCGGGTTCATTTCACCCAGACCTTTAAAGCGCTGCACGTTCGGCTTGCCTTTCTTACGCTTCAACTGTTCCAGCACGCCCGCTTTCTCTTCTTCCGTCAGCGCATAGTAGACCTCTTTGCCGAGATCGATACGGTACAACGGCGGCAGCGCAACATAGACGTGCCCGTGCTTCACCAGCGTGCGGAAGTGCTTCACAAACAGGGCGCAGAGCAGCGTGGCGATGTGCAGACCATCGGAGTCCGCATCCGCCAGGATACAGATCTTGCCGTAACGCAGCTGGCTCAGATCGTCGCTGTCTGGATCGATGCCGATCGCCACAGAAATATCGTGTACTTCCTGCGATGCCAGCACTTCATCGGAAGAGACTTCCCAGGTGTTGAGGATCTTACCTTTCAGCGGCATGATCGCCTGATATTCACGATCGCGCGCCTGCTTGGCGGAACCGCCCGCCGAGTCCCCTTCCACGAGGAACAGTTCGGTACGATTGAGATCCTGCGCGGTACAGTCCGCCAGTTTACCCGGCAGCGCCGGGCCACTGGTCAGCTTTTTGCGCACTACTTTCTTCGCCGCGCGCAGTCGACGCTGGGCGCTGGAAATGGCCATCTCCGCCAGCAGCTCCGCAGACTGAACGTTCTGATTCAGCCACAGGCTGAAGGCGTCTTTCACCACGCCCGACACAAACGCCGCACACTGGCGCGAAGAGAGACGCTCTTTGGTCTGCCCGGCGAACTGCGGGTCCTGCATCTTCACCGAGAGCACGTAAGCGCAGCGATCCCAGATATCTTCCGCAGACAGCTTCACGCCGCGCGGCAGAATATTGCGGTATTCGCAGAATTCACGCATCGCGTCCAGCAGACCCTGGCGCAGCCCGTTTACATGGGTGCCGCCCTGCATCGTCGGAATCAGGTTAACGTAGCTTTCGGTCAGCAGCTCGCCGCCTTCCGGCAGCCACAGCAGCGCCCAGTCTACGGCTTCCGTATCACCGGCAAAATTACCGATAAACGGTTTTTCAGGAAGGGTCGGCAAGCCGTTAACCGCTTCGCCCAGATAGTCGTTCAGGCCATCCTGATAGCACCAGCGCTGCTCGCTATTGTTGACCTCATCTTTAAAGGTGATTTCAACGCCAGGGCACAGCACCGCTTTCGCTTTCAGGATATGGGTTAAGCGAGAGACGGAAAAACGCGGGCTGTCGAAAAAGGTTTCATCCGGCCAGAAGTGAACGCTGGTGCCGGTATTACGTTTACCGCATGTCCCGACAACCTGAAGATCCTGCACTTTCTCGCCGTTTTCAAAGGCGATGCTATAGACCTGAGCATCACGACGCACGGTGACTTCCACGCGTTTTGACAAGGCGTTGACGACGGAAATCCCCACCCCGTGCAGACCGCCGGAGAACTGGTAGTTCTTGTTGGAGAACTTACCGCCCGCATGCAGTCGGCAGAGGATCAGTTCAACCGCCGGAACGCCCTCTTCCGGGTGGATATCCACTGGCATCCCACGGCCATCATCAATCACTTCCAGTGACTGATCGGCATGTAAAATCACATCCACGCGTTTTGCGTGACCCGCCAGTGCTTCATCCACACTGTTATCAATCACTTCCTGCCCAAGATGGTTCGGGCGGGTTGTATCGGTGTACATCCCCGGGCGGCGGCGTACCGGCTCTAGCCCAGTGAGTACCTCAATGGCATCAGCGTTATAAGTTTGCGTCATGATTTAAATTAGCAATTCGAATTGATTGTCAGAAACTGTGCAGTCCAAGGAAATCGACAATCTGGTTGAAATAATCTTCGAAGCCCGTGAATGCATGGTTTCCGCCCTCGATAACGGTCTGGCGGCAGGAGGCGTAATACGCCACCGCCTGGCGGTAGTCCAACACTTCATCCCCCGTCTGTTGCAGCAACCAGATCAAATCCGGCGCTTCCAGCGGGTCAATCTGCATGACTTTAAGATCGTAAATATGGCGAGACTCTAGCACATATTGCTGCCCGGTGTAGGGGTTCTCGTTCTGACCGAGGTAGTCGGTCAGCAGTTCAAACGGCCGCACCGCCGGGTTCACCACCACCGCAGGCAACATAAAACACTGCGACAGCCAGGTGGCGTAATAGCCGCCCAGCGACGATCCGACGACGCCGAGCGGCGCTCCACCGTGTTCAAGCACGATAGATTCCAGCAACTCTGCCGCATCGGCAGGATACGGCGGCAGTTGCGGCACGATCATCTCAACATGAGGGTGGCGCTCCGCCAGCCAGCTTTTAAGCTGACATGCCTTTGCCGAACGCGGAGAGCTATTAAACCCATGCAGATAAAGAAGCGTAGACATCAGTATCCTTCCGAAGCGGTATCGGGTCGGAATTGAGTCCCCGGCAGACGATGCACTTGCGTTTCCAGAGAACCCTCGGCGTACAGTTCCAGCGTCCGCCAGCCTGGCCCTATCGTGTCCAGCGTGAAGTTCGCGCAGTGCGGCTTGAACTGGACGCAGGTGGACGGCGTCGCCAGCAGGCGGCGGCCATTCCAGTCAAGATCCAGCTCCTGATGAATATGACCGCACAGCAGGTATTTGACGCGTGGATAGTTCGCCAGCACGCTGTCCAGTTCGGCCGCGTTACGCAGGCTGTGCTGATCCAGCCAGCTGCATCCCGAAGGCAATGGATGGTGATGCAGAAGCAGCAAGGTGTGGCGCTCCGGCGCATCGGCAAGTTTGCGCTCCAGCCATTCAAGCTGAAAGTCGCTCAATTCACCATGCGGTACGCCAAAAACCTGGCTATCCAGCAGCAAGATTTGCCATTGATCGCCGATAAACACGCGTTTGGCCGGGGAGATCCCCGCTTCCTGCAACGCGCTGTACATCGCGGGCTGAAAGTCATGGTTACCCGGCAACCAAACGCAAGGCGCGCGAAAGCTTGCGATACCTTCAGCAAAGTGCTGATAGGCCGCAGCCGTTTGATCCTGCGCTAAATCACCTGTCGCCACGATCAGATCGTATTCGTGCTGCCCGGCATGAATCGCATCCAGCACCGCCTGGTAACTTTCCCAGGTATTCACGCCCAGCAGCGTTTCATGTTTTTCGGCAAACAGGTGAGTATCGGTAATTTGTAAGATCCTGACTCTGGCCTCACCAGCCAGAGGAAGGGTTAACAGGCTTTCCAAATGGTGTCCTTAGGTTTCACGACGCTAATAAACCGGAATCGCCATCGCTCCATGTGCTAAACAGTAACGCAGCCAGTCGGCCAGAAACTGATTAATTTGATGCTTTTCGTCGCGTTGATGCAACTTTTTATTTGGATAATCATACCGCGCTTTGAAGCGAAAGATCTGCTGACTTGAACACACTTCGGCCACCATCGCGTCATGGTACAGGCGCACCGTAAGTGACGGCAGGCTCCAGTACGTAATGGCTGGCGCCGTCTGCTCGATCGCAACAAGCGTAGTGTATCGGGTCGATTCAACGATCGTTAACCGATATTGCGCGTTGGCCACCTGATAGCTTACTGTTTCGCCGGGTGCGTCATTGCGCGGCAACAGGCGGCGCAATTGCGAAAAATTAGTTTCGCACAGGCGCATCATTTCAGGGAAGTCAGGTGTGTAACGCTTCATTTTTTCCACTCGTGTTTTAACTCTTGATAGTGCAGTTGCAGCCATTGCAAAGCGATGACAGAAGCCGCGTTGTCGATTTTCCCCTCTTCTACCCACTGGTAAGCCTGCTCCCGACTTACCACATGAACACGAATATCTTCGTTTTCATCGGCCAGACCATGAATCCCGTTTGCGGTCGTGGCATCCACTTCGCCCACTAAAATAGAAAGACGCTCGCTGGTGCCGCCGGGGCTTGCCAGGTAACTCATGACCGGTTTCGTCCGTTTGACCTCAAGTCCGGCCTCTTCCATTGCTTCGCGACGAGCGACCTCCTCAACGGTTTCGCCCTCTTCGATCATCCCGGCGACCATTTCCAGCAACCACGGCGTCTCGCTGGTGTCATACGCCGCGATACGAATCTGTTCGACCAGTACAATTTCGTCGCGCTCAGGGTCAAAGGGTAGCAACACTGCGGCGTGGCCGCGCTCAAAAATTTCGCGTTTCACTTCACCGCTCATTTCACCGTTGAACAGGCGGTGGCGGAAACGATAGAGATCCAGTGAAAAAAAACCGCGATATAGCGTTTCTCGTGCAATAATTTCTACATCGTTTTTGGAGAAAGTCATTGGCGAGTTGTCTGGTTTATGCATTGTGCTGTCCTGGTACCAATAGTGATTAAAATGTGAATTTCAAGGGCGTTTGACTGCCGTTTCAGCGACCTTGTGATAAATTGGTGCAAATTAACGCCGGATGGCACGTAACGCCAACTTTTTGCAGTGGCGGATTCTGCTAGAATCAGCAATTATTTTTACAATTTGATCAGCGCTAAATACTGCTTCACAACAAGGAATGCAAATGAAGAAATTGCTCCCCATCCTTATCGGCCTGAGCCTGACGGGGTTCAGCACACTGAGCCAGGCAGAGAACCTGATGCAAGTTTATCAGCAAGCACGCCTGAGCAACCCGGAATTGCGTAAATCCGCCGCCGATCGCGATGCTGCATTCGAAAAAATTAACGAAGCGCGTAGTCCTTTACTGCCGCAACTGGGTTTAGGTGCCGATTACACCTACAGCAACGGCTATCGTGATGCGAATGGCATCAACTCCAACGCCACCAGCGCCTCTCTGCAATTAACCCAGACCCTTTTTGATATGTCAAAATGGCGCGCGCTGACGTTGCAGGAAAAATCCGCAGGTATCCAGGACGTCACGTTCCAGACCGATCAGCAAACGCTGATCCTCAATACGGCGAGCGCCTACTTTAAAGTCCTGAACGCCATTGACGTTCTCTCTTATACGCAGGCGCAGAAAGAAGCCGTTTATCGTCAGTTAGATCAAACCACCCAGCGTTTTAACGTCGGCCTGGTCGCTATCACTGACGTGCAAAACGCCCGTGCACAATACGATACCGTGCTGGCGAACGAAGTCACCGCCCGCAACAATCTGGATAACGCCGTAGAAGAATTGCGCCAGGTCACTGGTAACTACTACCCGGAACTGGCTTCGCTGAATGTCACGAACTTTAAAACTGACAAGCCGCAGGCCGTTAACGCGCTGCTGAAAGAGGCCGAAAACCGTAACCTGACGCTGTTACAGGCGCGTCTGAGCCAGGATCTGGCGCGCGAGCAAATCCGCCAGGCGCAGGACGGCCATCTGCCAACGCTGGATTTAACCGCTTCTACCGGCGTGTCTGACACCTCTTATAGCGGCTCTAAAACCCATAACAGCACGCAGTATGACGACAGCAATATGGGCCAGAACAAAATCGGCCTGAGCTTCTCGCTGCCGCTGTATCAGGGTGGGATGGTCAACTCTCAGGTGAAACAGGCGCAGTACAACTTTGTTGGCGCGAGCGAACAGCTGGAAAGCGCGCACCGCAGCGTCGTGCAGACCGTGCGCTCTTCCTTCAACAACATTAATGCTTCTATCAGCAGCATTAACGCTTACAAACAGGCCGTTGTTTCCGCGCAAAGCTCTTTGGATGCAAACGAAGCCGGTTATTCCGTGGGTACGCGTACCATTGTTGACGTGCTGGATGCCACCACCGCGCTGTATGAAGCGAAGCAACAACTGGCGAATGCGCGTTATAACTATCTGATTAACCAGCTGAACATCAAGAATGCTCTCGGTACGTTGAACGAGCAGGATCTGGTGGCGCTGAACAATGCGCTGGGTAAACCGATCTCGACATCCCCGGACAACGTCGCGCCGGAAACCCCGCAGCAGGATGCAGCGGCGGATGGCTATAATGCCAGTACGGTTCAGCCTGCTTCAGCACGTTCCACCAGCAGCAACGGTAACAACCCGTTCCGTAACTGATGAATTGCCCGATGGCGCTTCGCTTATTGAGCCTACCTGATTCCAGGCAGGGTAAGCGTCGCGCCACCGGGCGCTAAACCTTGTCTGAACGTAAGGCAACGTAAAGATCCCGCCATTCTGCCGCATTCTCGCCTCTTCTCGCTTCAATTTCGACCAGCCATCCACTATCCTGAGCATTATTTATTGTGTTTACCACTGGGTCCTGGAAGACAAAAATGAAACGGACAAAATCTATACATCACGCCTCGTTCCGCAAAAGCTGGAGCGCACGTCATCTTACTCCGGTTGCGCTGGCGGTTACCGCTGTCTTTATGCTGGCCGGCTGTGAAAAAAGCGACGAAACGGTTTCGCTGTATCAAAACGCCGACGACTGCTCGGCGGCGAACCCGGGCAAAAACGCTGAATGTACGACCGCATTCAACAATGCCCTGAAAGAAGCGGAACGTACCGCGCCGAAATACGCGACGCGTGAAGACTGCGTGGCTGAATTCGGCGAAGGCCAGTGCCAGCAGGCGCCGGCTCAGGCTGGCATGGCGCCGGAAAATCAGGCGCAGGCGCAATCCAGCGGCAGCTTCTGGATGCCGCTGATGGCGGGCTACATGATGGGCCGAATGATGGGCGGCGGCGCGGGCTTTGCTCAGCAACCACTGTTCAGTTCAAAAAACCCGGCCAGCCCGGCCTACGGTAAATACACCGACGCCAGCGGCAAGAACTACGGCGCCGCACAGCCTGGCCGTACCATGACTGTACCGAAAACCGCGATGGCGCCGAAGCCCGCTACAACCACAACCGTTACCCGTGGTGGTTTTGGCGAGTCAGTGGCAAAACAAAGCACGATGCAGCGTAGCGCCACCGGCACCTCGAATCGTTCGATGGGCGGCTAAGACGCATGGAAAGAATCAGTATTACTGAGCGCCCGGACTGGCGCGAGAAAGCCACCGAATACGGTTTTAATTTTCACACGATGTACGGGGAACCGTACTGGTGTGAAGACGCGTACTACAAGCTGACGCTCGACCAGGTTGAGAAGCTGGAAGACGTCACCGCTGAACTGCACCAGATGTGCCTTAAGGTCGTGGAGAAAGTGATCGCCAGCGATGAGCTGATGACGAAGTTTCGCATTCCTAAGCATACCTGGGGCTTTGTACGTCAGTCCTGGCAAACGCAGCAGCCGTCACTCTATTCCCGCCTCGATCTGGCGTGGGATGGCACGGGTGAGCCTAAACTTTTAGAAAATAATGCCGATACGCCGACCTCACTGTATGAGGCCGCGTTTTTCCAGTGGATCTGGCTGGAAGACCAGCTCAATGCGGGCAACCTGCCGGAAGGCAGCGATCAGTTTAACAGTCTGCAAGAAAAGCTGATCGAACGCTTCGCCGAGCTGCGTGAGCAGTATGGCTTCCAACTGCTGCACCTCACCTGCTGTCGCGATACCGTGGAAGATCGCGGGACGATCCAGTATCTACAGGACTGCGCCGCCGAAGCTGAAATCGCCACCGAGTTCCTCTACATTGAAGATATCGGCCTGGGTGAAAAAGGTCAGTTTTCGGACTTGCAGGATCAGGTGATTGCCAATCTGTTTAAGCTCTATCCGTGGGAATTTATGCTGCGTGAAATGTTCTCCACCAAGCTGGAAGATGCTGGCGTTCGCTGGCTGGAACCGGCCTGGAAGAGCATTATCTCCAATAAAGCGCTGCTCCCAATGTTATGGGAAATGTTCCCGGATCACCCTAACCTGCTGCCGGCTTATTTTGCGGAAGATGACTATCCGCAAATGGAAAAATTCGTCGTCAAACCGATCTTCTCGCGTGAAGGCGCTAACGTCTCCATCATTGAGAACGGGAAAACGATCGAAGCGGTGGAAGGCCCTTACGGCGAAGAAGGCATGATTGTGCAGCAGTTCTGTCCGCTGCCGAAGTTTGGCGACAGCTATATGCTGATTGGCAGCTGGTTGATCAACGATCAACCAGCCGGGATCGGTATTCGCGAAGACAGAGCGTTGATCACCCAGGATCTGTCCCGCTTCTACCCGCATATCTTTGTCGAATAGTTTCTTGTGCCGGGTGGCGGCTCCGCCTTACCCGGCCTACAATTCGTGCCGTAGGCCCGACAAGCGTAGCGCCATCGGGCATTAATCATCCCACCTGTACCGACAGCATACTCAGGCTGCCCATCTCGATGCCGTCAACCGGGATCGTCACCGGCTCTTTGCCATCCCATGCGCCTAACACATACAGCAGCGGCAGATAGTGATCCGGCGTTGGGTTCGACAGCGATCCTCCTTCATGATCGAGGTAATTAACCAGCGGATGCTGTTCTACCGGCCCCTGCCATGTCAGATTCGCTTTCACATACTCATTGAATGACGTTGCCCACGGGTAGGGCGTATTCTCGCCATGCCAGCGCGCCGTGCGCAGGTTATGCACCACATTGCCACTGGCGACCAGCATAATGCCTTCGTCCCGCAACGCCGCCAGTTTGCGCCCTGTTTCAAAATGCCAGGCCGCTGGTTTGGTACTGTCGATGCTCAACTGCACCATCGGGATATCCGCATTCGGGTACATCTTGATCAACACGCCCCAGGAGCCGTGATCAAAGCCCCACGCCTCTTTATCCAGCGCGACCGGCGTCGGCGACAGCAACTCAACCAGATGTTGCGCCAGTTCCGGCGAACCGGGCGCAGGATAGTGCGTGTCATACAATGCCTGAGGAAAGCCGCCAAAATCATGGATCGTCTTTGGCGCTTCCATCGCCGTCACGCCCGTCCCTCGCGTGAACCAGTGCGCCGAGACAACGACAATCGCTTTTGGACGCGGCAATGTATCCCCCAGATGCCGCCAGGCGCGGGTATACACATTATCTTCCAGAACGTTCATCGGGCTACCGTGACCTAAAAACAATGCTGGCATACGTGTTGAAGACATGATGATATCCTTACTGAGGGAGTCATTTTGATATCATCACAATACGCTTTTTCGATGGATGAAGAACTCAGATAACCATGATGAAGATCATCAGTTATTTTGAAGGTCAGGTTCGGACAGTTGAATCATAAGGAGTTGTCGATGTCAGTACCTTTAATTCTGACCTTACTGGCGGGCGCCGCCACCTTTATTGGCGCGTTTCTTGGCGTGCTGGGGCAAAAACCGTCCAACCGCGTGCTGGCGTTTTCACTGGGATTCGCCGCAGGCATTATGCTGTTGATCTCGCTGATGGAGATGCTGCCAGCCGCGCTGGCGGCGGACGGCATGTCTCCGGTGCTGGGTTACGGCATGTTTATTATCGGCTTGTTGGGTTATTTCGGTCTCGACAGGCTGCTTCCCCACGCCCACCCACAAGATTTAGTGCAAAAAACCGCGCGCCCTCTCCCCGGCTCGATAAAACGCACCGCCATCCTGCTGACGCTGGGCATCAGTCTGCACAACTTCCCGGAAGGTATCGCCACCTTCGTCACCGCCAGCAGCAACCTCGAATTGGGTTTTGGCATTGCCCTGGCGGTCGCCTTGCACAATATTCCTGAAGGATTAGCGGTCGCCGGGCCAGTCTACGCCGCAACCGGTTCAAAACGGACAGCGATTTTCTGGGCCGGTATCTCCGGGATGGCGGAAATTCTTGGCGGTGTAATGGCGTGGCTTATTCTGGGCAGCCTGATCTCACCGGTCGTTATGGCGTCCATCATGGCCGCCGTCGCGGGAATTATGGTGGCATTATCCGTTGATGAGCTGATGCCGCTGGCAAAAGAGATCGACCCTAATAATAATCCCAGCTACGGCGTACTGTGTGGAATGTCGGTGATGGGGTTGAGTCTTGTCGTGCTTCAGGCGATGGGAATCGGATAACAGAGGCAGCAGGAAGCGCTTATTCCTGCTCTTTGGTCATAACGCGTTCTTCATCATCGCGACGAAGTAATTTATTGCGGATTTCCAGCAGCGCATCTCTGTCCTGCCGAAACGCCTTACAATAGCGTTTCATATGGCAAAAATACCCTACGATCACCAGAAAAATTAAGACGAGCCAATACCAGGCGATAAACATCCTCTTACCCTTAAAATCTAATATTACCAAACAATTAGCGTTATAACCTTTTCTACCTATATTGAGGTAGCCCTATATACTGGCACAGTATGAAATCGAGAATATGATTTTGATCATAGAGAAAAAGGTTGGGCTTTTATTAACAGATGGGATGTTTAAAAAAGCAAAATATAAGGGATAAACGGCGGGATTAATGACCTCTGTAAACACAAAAAACCGAAGCCTGCGAACCGGCTTCGGTTTTTATTATCATCTCATCGCCTGATGGCGCTTCGCTTATCAGGCCTACAGAATTAGCTGGCTTTACGCTCGTGCGCCTGGCGGTAAGCCACCAGATCTTCGATCGTCACTACTGCCATGTTGTGTTTACCGGCAAACGCGATGCATTCCGGCGCGCGCGCCATTGTGCCATCGTCATTCGTCAGCTCGCACAGTACGCCAGCAGGTTTGAACCCGGCCAGCGTCACCAGATCGATGGTGGCTTCAGTATGGCCGCCGCGGGTCAGAACGCCACCCGGCTGCGCGCGCAGCGGGAAAACGTGGCCTGGACGGTGCAGATCGGCAGGTTTCGCGCCATCGGCAATGGCTGCGCGAACGGTCGTTACGCGGTCTGCGGCAGAAACGCCGGTAGTCACGCCTTTTGCGGCTTCAATGGTCACGGTAAAACCGGTGCCGTAGGCGCTGGTATTGTTCTCCACCATCATCGGCAGATCGAGCTGCTTGCGACGATCTTCAGTGATGCACAGACAAACAATGCCGCTGCCGTGGCGAATGGTCAGCGCCATCTGCTCAACGGTCATGGTCTCGGCCGGGAAAATCATATCGCCTTCGTTTTCGCGATCTTCATCGTCAAGCACCATCACACCGCGTCCTTCACGCAGCGCGGATAGCGCATGTTCCACACGTTCAAAAGGCGTACCAAAAGAGGAAAGTAGCGTCTGATTCATGGTAAAAAAACCTCATTAAAATTATGGTTACCAGAATCAGGGCAGTCTTAGGAGTACCGACAAGCGGCAAAAAAATAACGTGAGCGGGCCCATGCCCGACTGGATCGTTACTCTCTCCCATCCGGACTTTAACCGTCGGCCCCGGAATTACACCGGATCTGCTGACCTTCAGATTTGCACCTGAAGCGCTCGCGGGCTTTCAACCTGTCCTTCATCTTTCACGCCGCTGCTGCATTGTCGCAACGCGAAATCTTTTGGACATACGCTGATTTACCGCCGGTGGGGAATTTCGCCCCGCCCTGAGAATAAGCGAGTTAACTATAACGCTATTGATTACCTTCATCAACGCCTTTACTCCGCTAAGCGACACACAATTCTGGTTTATGACGCCTGCATATCGCACTACAATGTGTTCTGACACTTACCAGTTCAGGGAAACCACAATGATTGACCCGAAAAAAATTGAGCAACTCGCTCGTCAGGTTCACGAGTCGATGCCGAAAGGGGTTCGGGAGTTCGGGGAAGATATCGAGAAGAAAATCCGTCAGACGCTGCAATCGCAGCTGACGCGTCTCGATCTGGTGAGCCGTGAAGAGTTTGACGTGCAGACTCAGGTCTTACTGCGCACCCGCGAAAAGCTGGCGCTGCTGGAGCAACGCCTCAGCGAGCTGGAAGCGCGTGAGAAACCTGTAGATGTTAAACCTGCGCCCGCCATCCCACCTGTCGATCCGCAAGAGTAAAAACCACAACGGGCCGTAAGGCCCGTTGATATTTTCAGTGTTCGAGTTCTAGCTTCTTAGCCTGTGTCGCCTGTTGGCAGTAAAGCGCATAGCGTTTGCAAAACCAGCTGCGGTGCGCCTCATCCATATTTCCGGTAACGGCCTGGATATCAACAGGATGGCCCTCAGCCTGCATCCTGGCGAAACTGCGCGCCAGAAAATCAAAATTGTTTAACGAATATACGTTCTTGTCGTTCATCAGCATACCCTCCAGTTATCAAATATCTGTTAAGGCCATATGCTTTTTCTAATTTCAGTATTCTCTTATATGTGTTGAACGGTTGTGCAAAAAGTGCGCATATCAGTTGCCTGACATCACACTTTGGGAACAAGCCAGATGCCCGATGGCGCTGTGCGTATCGGGCCGTCTGTTCAGCGGTTATTTATCGCTGTCTTTCTGGATTTTCTTGATGATATTGGTGGTCGAACAACCGTCTTCGAAGTTAAGCACCAGCACTTCGCCGCCGTTGGCCCAGACTTCTTCGCTACCGGCAATCTCTTCTGGCTTATAGTCACCGCCTTTCACCAGCAGATCCGGCAGCACGCCAGCAATCAGCCGCTGCGGGGTGTCCTCGTCGAAAGAAACCACCCAGTCAACGGACTCCAGCGCACCCAGCACGATCATTCGCTGTTCCAGCGGATTCACAGGGCGAGTTTCGCCTTTCAGACGTTTGGTGGAGGCATCGCTGTTCACCGCGACGATCAGGCGATCGCCCAGCTTGCGGGCGTTCGCCAGGTAAGACACATGTCCGGCATGCAGAATGTCGAAAACGCCGTTGGTCATGACCACTTTCTCGCCGCGTTTACGCGCGCTGGCCACGGCCTGTTTCAGTTCGGCTTCCGTCATCACGCCGAAGCCGGTATCCGCACGACCGCGCACCGCATTTTCCAGTTCGATTGGCGAAACGGTTGATGTTCCCAGTTTACCGACGACAACGCCTGCTGCCGCGTTCGCGAAATAGCAGGCCTCTTCCAGGGAGTTCCCCGCCGCTAATGTGGCCGCCAGTACGCCGATCACCGTATCCCCGGCACCGGTAACGTCATACACTTCCTGCGCCTGGGTCGGCATATGCAGCGGCGCTTTACCCGGTTGCAGCAGCGTCATTCCCTGCTCGGAACGGGTCACCAGCAGCGCAGAAAATTCGAAATCGGCAATCAGCTTCATGCCGCGTTCGACAATCTCTTCTTCACTTTTACATTTACCCGCCACCGCTTCGAACTCAGACAGGTTCGGCGTCAACAGCGTGGCGCCGCGATAACGTTCGAAATCGGTGCCTTTCGGGTCGATCAGCACCGGGACGCCCGCTTTACGCGCAAGCTGAATCATCTGCTGAACGCTGGCCAACGCGCCTTTGGCGTAATCAGACAACACCAGCGCGCCAATTGAGCCCAGCGCCTGGTTAATACGCTCGTGCAATGGCAGCGGATCGACGCCTTCAAAGCCTTCTTCAAAATCCAGGCGAATCAGCTGCTGGTTACGGGAAAGTACACGCAGTTTGGTAATCGTCGGATGCGTAGGCACAGAAACGAAGTCGCATTTTACGTTCACATCCGCCAGCGTTTTGCTCAGCGCGCGCGCCGCATCGTCAATACCGGTCAGACCCACCAGACGCGAATTTGCGCCCAGAGAAGCGATGTTCATCGCCACGTTCGCCGCGCCGCCCGGACGTTCTTCAATGGTGTCCACTTTGACAACGGGCACCGGCGCTTCGGGGGAAATACGGCTGGTCGGCCCGTACCAGTAGCGATCCAGCATCACATCACCAACAACCATGACTCCTGCACGTTCAAACTCTGGCAGCGTTACTTTCATTCCTGTCTCCTGAGAGATTCTCTGAGGGTCTTAAAATTTGCGCGCGATAATAGCACACTTCACCCGGCAACCAGCCACTTCTGCCAGCTTGCCCGTACCAGCGCGCGTTCCTTGCTGAAGCACTCTTGCGCCACATGCCCCGGAAGCTCCTGTAGCGCAAGGTGATGAAGCTCATCGCGCAGCGTGGTATAGGCCAGCGTCAGCGCATGCGCTTCCTGTTCGTCCATAATGTCGTTTTGCGCCAGCAGTTCCAGAATGCGCACGTTATCGGACCAGCGCGTCAGCTTCGGCTTTTCATGCGCATAGCGCAGCACCAGATATTGGGTAATAAATTCAATATCGGTGATCCCGCCTTCGTCGGCTTTGATATCAAAACGATCGCGATGCTTGTTGCCCAGATGCGCGCGCATTTTCTCACGCATTTCGCGCACCTCGGTCTGCAACGTTTTGCCTTCGCGAGCGAGGGTCATGATATCGCGACGCACGGCGTCAAACTGCGAGGTCAGTTGCGGGTCGCCATAAACCACACGGGCGCGCACCAGCGCCTGATGCTCCCATGTCCAGGCTTCGTTTTTCTGATAATCGGCAAAGGCTTCCGCCGACGTGACCAGCATTCCCGCCGCGCCGGACGGGCGCAGCCGCGCGTCCACTTCATACAAGATACCGGAAGAGGTGCGGGTGCTGAACAGGTGCATAATGCGCTGCGCCAGGCGTAAGTAGAACTGGCGGCCGTCGATTTCACGCTCGCCGTCGGTCATCACATCCATTGGGCAATCGTGCAGGAAGATCAGATCAAGATCGGAGCTGTAGCCCAGCTCCCAGCCGCCCAGCTTGCCATAACCCACCACCGCAAACCCGCGTCCGGTGCGCTCAGCAAGGTGCGTCGGCTGCCCATAGCGCGCCACCATTTGCCCCCACGCCTGCTGGACAACGGCGTCAATAATGGCCTCCGCCAGCCAGGTCAGGTGATCGCTGACCTTCATCACTGGCAGCGTACCGGCGATATCCGCCGCCGCAATGCGCAACAGTTGCGTTTGTTTAAACTGGCGCAGCGCTTCCAGCTGCTGCTCTTCGTCATCTTCCGGCACACGCAGCAAATACTGGCGTAACTCATCGCGATAAGCGTCGGTCGCCGTTGGCTGATACAGCGTATTCGGGTCCAGTAGTTCATCGAGCAACAGTGGATAACGCGCCAGCTGGCTCGCCACCATCGGCGAAGCGGCGCACAGCGAAATCAGGTGCTTCAGCGCGCCGGGAAATTCGCTCAGTAATTCAAGGTAGGTGGTACGCGTAACGATCCCCACCAGCAGCGGCGTAATACGCGACAGCGGCACAGAGGCATCTTCGCGCGAGCACACGTCGCTAAGCAGATGCGGCATCAGATGGTCGAGCACCTGCCGCCCGCGCGGGCCAATGGTGCGCTTATCCAGCTCTTTACGAAAGTCGGCGATTAACGCCAGCACGCGTCCGCGATCGTCGTCGGACAGATGCGCCAGCACTGGCGTGGTATCATCTTCCTGTAGCGCATCCTGCCACAGTTCGCGCCAGTGTTCCGACAGCGTATCTTCCTGAGTATCGGTTTCGTCATCGCCAATCAGTTCGTTAAATACCCGACGCACGTTAGCCATGTGCGCCGCCAGAATGTCGGTGAGCTGCGACCAGTCATCCGTGCGCATTCCCCAGGCCAGGCGCGCCCGGTTCAGTTCATCGCCCGGCAGCGTCTGGGTCTGCTCATCATTGATGCTTTGCAGCAGGTTTTCCAGACGGCGCAGGAAGAGATAGGCCGCGCGTAACTGTCCGGCGTCATTTTCTGGCAACAGGTGCAGCGCATCAATCGCGCTCAGCGTCGGCAGCAACGAGCGCGATTGCAGCGAGGGTTCCCGTCCGCCGCGAATCAACTGGAACACCTGCACGATAAACTCAATTTCACGAATACCGCCGGCGCCAAGCTTAATATTGTCTTTCAGACCGCGACGGCGCACTTCACGGGCAATCATCCCTTTCATATTACGCAGGGACTGGATCACGCTGAAATCGATATAGCGGCGGAACACGAAAGGTCGCAACATGGTGCGCAGTTCATCGACATACGCACTGTCGGCAGCGCCCATAATGCGCGCTTTGACCATCGCATAACGCTCCCAGTCGCGCCCTTGTTCCTGGTAATAATCTTCCAGCGCGGCAAAACTCAGCACCAGCGGGCCACTGTCGCCAAACGGGCGCAAGCGCATATCCACCCGGTACACAAAGCCGTCCATCGTCGGCTGGTCCAGCACTTTGATCAAACGCTGCCCCATGCGGGTAAAGAACTGCGCGTTATCCAGCTCGCGCCGACCGCCCCGGGTGGAACCGTGCTCCGGCCAGGCGAAGATCAGATCGATATCCGAGGAGAAATTCAGCTCGCCGCCGCCCAGTTTTCCCATCCCCAGAATCAGCAACGGTTGAGGTACGCCATCATGGTTGCAGGGCGTCCCCCATTCGCGACAGCAGGCGTCATACAACCAGTCGCGCGCGGCGACGATCAACGTTTCCGCCAGATGGCTTAGCTGTTGCAGAATGTTTTCTTCTTCCACCAGCGACAGCGCCTGCGCCCAGGCGATACGTACCATGATGCGGCGACGGAATACGCGAAGCTCACGCATCAGCGCCGCTTCATCAGTCACCTGCGCCAATGCGTCCTGTAACCACGCGGCATAATGCCGCCACTCATCGGCCTGCGGCGGCGCGCTTTCCAGCTCAGTCAGCCACTCGGGATGCGCAATCACGCTGTCCTGCACAAAGTCACTAAATGTAAGTACTGACTTCGCCTGAACGCTAAGCGTGGCTTCAGCCAGGATTTCTGGTAACCGCTCAACCACGGTCTGCCAGTGCTGCTGTAACGGTGAAGAAAGCGGCTTCATTTAAGGTGTGTCCTCAGATGGCTAACTAATCCCGATGAGTGTTGCCGGATGGCGGCGTAACGCCTTATCCGGCCTACAAAACCTGTGCGCCGTAGGCCTGATAAGATGCGCAGCATCGCCATCAGGCGTTACTGGTTATCGTTTTCCGCTATGCAGCCAGAACGGTTCCTGAAAGATCGCCTCATTGCGGAAGTGTTCAATTTCAATGCGCTGCCCTGTCACAATCGCGTGGCGCAGACCCTGCCAGTTCTCCAGCCAGGCCTGTACCGCATTCGCGTCGTAATAACCTGCCAGCAGCAAAATGCTGTCGATATCGCGGGTCAGGCGCGGAAGCTGATCGCGATACCGATCGCCCAACGGCTGCCCGAAAGTCGCTTTCAGCTCCGCCGCATGGCGCGACAGGTGAATATCGGCAAAGCGTTTGAAAGAATCGGCCATTTTCGCCTGCGCTTTGGCATCGAGGAACGGTTGCCAGGCTTTGGTGACCAGCCATTCGGTCAGCGCCAGTTTAGCCATCGCCGTTTGCGTGCTATAGATAGCCGTGATGGCTGAAACCTCAGAGACAAGGGTCGCTTCCGACTGCGTCAGCAAATCGCGTAAGTGAGCGCTTGCTTTACGCGGTACAATGCCGCCAAACAGCATCAGCGCATGGCGAACCAGCCCCATCGCCGCCAGTACATCCGCTTTGGCGGCGTCATTTCCACGCACCCACAGCTCTTCATGGTACTGCCATTGCGACAATGCCAGCTCCAGCGCCGCTTCCAGCCCCTGCTCAATGCTGGCTTTGGCTGGCGCTTTCAGCACCGCAGTAGGTCTGATCCCACGCGGAGCATTCCCCTGCGCCAGATGATATCCCCGTGCGGCCTTGCTCAGGCTGCCCTGACGCAGACCCGCTTGCGATACCAGTTGGTTTGCCAGTTTCAGCACCGCACGGGTCTCGCCGCTTAACAGTTCCAGCTCCAGCTCGCAAATTGGCTCGGCACATTCTCCGGCCTTCACTTCGCCAAGATCGAGCGCGATTTCAATACGGCTGCCGTCAACGTCCACCAGCCATTTCTCACGGTAAAAATCGGTGCTGAACAGCGGCTGCACGCGTGAAGCGAGATCCGCGGGCAGCTCGCCGTTCGGCCAGACCTCCTGCGGGAGCAGTGCGAGATCCAACGTCGGCTCGCTCAGCGCAACATTGTATTCCGGCCGTTGATGCAGGCCCCCCGTAACCCGACCGGCGATTTTCATGGTCATTTCATAACGACCATTCTCGCCACGGATGCGCAGACCCATATCATGTCCACGCAACCACTTGTCCGGCGTTTCGTAGTAAATATTCTGTAACTGGCTGGGCGCATGGTGCTCGCCGCCGAGTGTTTGCAGATGGTCACGCAACGCGTCTACAGCGTCGTGATTAACGATAAACTTTAATTCGATTTCCTGAGCCATTGCCTTGTACTTATGGGTTATGTCACATATGGGAAGAATGACGGCGAACTTAACGCGTTCTTTTTTGTCAGTAGATAGTATTTTGCGCCAAATTGCCATGCAACGAGCAATTTGACGGGCGTAAAAGTTTAAAACAGTGGCAAAGATGACACAGATGATTCCGATTGATGTCGAATGCTTTGCGTAGAGACACTGATGCCACTACTATCGTTCCACTTTTTATGACAAAAACGACAGCCTGATGCCAAAATTACGCCTGATTGGATTAACTTTACTTGCACTTAGCGCCACTGCCGTCTCCCACGCAGAAGAGAAGCGCTATGTCTCTGACGAACTGAATACCTGGGTCCGCAGCGGTCCGGGAGATAATTATCGCCTCGTGGGTACGGTGAATGCCGGCGAGGAAGTGACATTATTACAGACTGACGCCAACACAAATTACGCTCAGGTGAAAGACAGTACAGGTCGTACTGCCTGGATCCCGATGAAAGAGCTGAACAGCTCGCCCAGCCTGCGTATCCGCGTACCGGATCTGGAAAATCAGGTTAAGACGCTGACCGACAAGCTGAACAATATTGATACCACCTGGAATCAGCGCACGGCCGACATGCAGCAAAAAGTGTCGCAAAGCGACAGCGTGATTAACGGGTTGAAAGAAGAAAACCAGAAGCTGAAAAACGAGCTGATCGTGGCGCAGAAGAAAGTCAGCGCCGCCAATCTGCAACTTGATGACAAGCAGCGCACCATCATTATGCAGTGGTTCATGTATGGCGGCGGCGTGCTGGGGCTCGGCCTGCTGCTCGGCCTGGTTCTCCCGCACATGATCCCAAGCCGTAAACGCAAAGACCGCTGGATGAACTAAATCGCCTTCTCTGCCGCACTGACATATGATTAAGGGATGATTTTTTTCAGGAAGGGAAAGTGGCGTGAAGATTTATCTGGTCGGTGGTGCTGTTCGGGATGCGTTGTTAGGGCTACCGGTCAAAGATAAAGATTGGGTGGTGGTTGGCGCCACACCGCAGGAGATGCTTGACGCGGGCTACCAGCAGGTAGGCCGCGATTTTCCCGTGTTTCTTCATCCGCAAACGCGTGAAGAGTATGCGCTGGCGCGCACCGAGCGTAAATCCGGTTCAGGCTATACCGGCTTTACCTGCTATGCCGCGCCGGACGTGACGCTGGAAGAAGACCTGCAACGTCGCGACCTCACCATTAATGCCCTCGCGCAGGATGACGACGGCCATATCGTCGATCCCTACCAGGGGCGTCGCGATCTGGACAATCGCCTGCTGCGCCATGTTTCCCCCGCCTTTAGCGAAGATCCGCTGCGCGTGTTGCGCGTGGCGCGTTTTGCCGCCCGCTACGCGCACCTCAGTTTCCGCATCGCTGATGAAACCCTGGCCTTGATGCGCGACATGACCGCCGCAGGCGAACTGGAACACCTCACGCCGGAGCGCGTATGGAAGGAGACCGAGAACGCCTTAACCACGCGCAATCCGCAGGTTTTCTTTCAGGTGCTGCGCGACTGCGGCGCGCTACGCGTTCTGTTCCCGGAAGTGGACGCGCTGTTTGGCGTTCCGGCTCCGGCAAAGTGGCACCCGGAAATCGATACCGGCATCCACACATTGATGACGTTATCAATGGCCGCCATGCTCAGCCCGAACGTTGATGTGCGTTTCGCCACGCTCTGTCACGACCTTGGCAAAGGGTTGACGCCCAAAGCGCTCTGGCCGCGCCATCATGGTCACGGCCCGGCAGGCGTAAAGCTGGTCGAGCAGTTATGCCAGCGTCTGCGTGTGCCGAATGAGATTCGGGATTTAGCCAAACTGGTGGCGGAATTCCACGATCTCATCCATACCTTCCCGATTTTGCAGCCGAAAACGATCGTGAAGCTGTTCGATTCGATTGACGCCTGGCGTAAGCCGCAGCGCGTAGAGCAAATCGCCCTGACCAGCGAGGCCGACGTGCGCGGTCGTACCGGTTTTGAGGCGTCTGACTATCCGCAAGGCCGCTGGCTGCGCGAAGCGTGGCAGGTCGCGCAGGCGGTGCCGACAAAAGAGGTGGTGGAGGCAGGCTTTAAAGGCGCGGAGATCCGCGAAGAACTCACCAGACGGCGAATTGCAGCGGTGGCTAACTGGAAGGAACGGCGTTGCCCGAAACCCGAGGCGTAAGCTCACCGTTTTGTTGCCGGATGGCGCTCCGCTTATCCGGCCTACAAAATCGAACCGTAGGCCGGATAAGGCGTAAACGCCGCCATCCGGCATCAAGCGTTATCAGAAGAAAACAACGTAGACCGCAGCAGCCACGATAAAGCGGTAAATCGCAAACGGAATGAACGAGATGCGCTTAATCAATTGCAGGAAGGTTTTGATGGCGATCAGCGCCACAATGAACGCAGTCACAAATCCCACGGCGAACATGGGGATATCTTCCACCGTCAGGAACGACCAGCTCTTGTAGAGATCCAACGCCGTCGCGCCCATCATCATCGGAACAGCCAGCAGGAATGAGAATTCCGATGCGGCATAGCGACTCACCCCCATCAACATCCCACCGGAAATGGTCGCGCCGGAACGGGAAAAGCCCGGCCACAGCGCCAGACACTGGAAGCAGCCAATCATAAACGCCTGACGATACGTCATATCGTCCAGGCCCGGCGCGCGCGGCTCTTTCGGCTTCAGGCATTCCGCGGCAATCAGCAGCAGACCGCCCACGACCAGCGCATACATCACGTTAACGGGATTAAACAAAGACTTAATGGTGTCATGGAACACCAGGCCCAGCACCACGGCCGGGATCATCCCCAGCACAATATGCCCTAACGTCAGCCGCCCTTTTCCGGTGCCTTCATGCGGTTGTTTGCCAAAGTGAATGCCGATCAGGCCGAACAAACGCCGCCAGAACATCACCACCACCGCCAGGATCGATCCCAGCTGAATTACCACCTCAAACGTCTCTGCCGTATCGCCTTCAAAACCCAACAGGTGACCAACAATGATCATATGGCCCGTGCTGGAGACGGGCAAAAACTCCGTCAATCCTTCGACCACACCCAAAATTGCCGCCACCAGCAGCGAGTGTATATCGCTCATCAATAAACCCCTAAATCAAAAAAAACGAACAGCAGTTATGACTCCAGCTTTAAGACCCATATATCGCCGTTTGGTTTAAAAACTATGAAGTTAATTATTTTCTTTCAGATTATTGCCACGCTCAATGATAACGCCAACATTCGCCGCACGCGCTACGGCGCCGGGCTTACTGAGCTTGATGCGCACCCACGGAGAGTTAAAGCGGCTGAGCAGCAGATCTGCCACCTCTTCCGCTACGCGTTCGACTAACGCAAAACGGCCGCCCTCCACATGGCTGACTACCGTATCGGCAATGTCGGCATAGCTCAGACAATCCGCAACGTCGTCGCTTCTGGCTGACTTACGGTTGTCCCACGCCATTTCGATATCGAACACCAGTTTCTGTTCGATAGTTTGCTCCCAGTCGTAAACACCGATAGTGGTGATTACCGAAAGTTGCTCTATAAATACAATATCCATCACGACCTGCCTGCTTTTTGGCTAACCCGGATACCACTTCCGGCGAAATATGCGTATTATCCACAGAAGTAGCGTTTAACACGACATTTTCAAAACGGAACAGCTTATGAGTGCAATCGCGCCTGGAATGATCCTCTTCGCGTACCTCTGCGGCTCAATTTCCAGTGCCATTCTGGTCTGCCGCATTGCAGGTTTACCCGACCCGCGTCAGAGTGGCTCCGGTAACCCTGGCGCGACCAATGTGTTACGCATAGGGGGCAAGGGAGCAGCCGTAGCGGTACTGATTTTCGACGTCCTCAAAGGCATGCTGCCGGTCTGGGGCGCTTATGCATTAGGCGTAACCCCTTTCTGGCTGGGCCTGATTGCCATCGCCGCCTGTCTGGGGCACATCTGGCCGGTCTTTTTTGGCTTCAAAGGCGGGAAAGGCGTCGCGACCGCATTCGGCGCGATCGCGCCCATCGGCTGGGACTTAACTGGCGTGATGGCGGGCACCTGGCTGCTGACCGTCTTACTGAGCGGTTACTCGTCATTGGGCGCGATCGTCAGCGCGCTGATTGCGCCATTCTACGTGTGGTGGTTTAAACCCCAGTTCACCTTCCCGGTCTCTATGCTGTCTTGCCTGATTTTGCTGCGCCACCATGACAACATCCAGCGCCTGTGGCGTCGTCAGGAGACGAAGATCTGGACGAAACTCAAGAAGAAGCGCGAGAAAGATCCGCAGTAGTTTTTTGCACCACGCCGTAGGCTGGATAAGGCGAAGCCGCCATCAGGCACATACGCATCGCCGGATGGCGACGCAAAGCGTCTTATCCGGCCTACAGATTGGTTCACCACGCCACCTGATATCCCTCGTCTGGCTTGCCGAGTCGCTTCTGGCACCATGCCGCCAGAAACTCCACACATACCCGTAACTTTACGCTGCGGTACAGCGGTTCCTGATAGACCGCCCAGATATTGGCGCTCTGCGCATACTCCGGCAATACCCTCACCAGTTTACCGCTCGCCAGAAACGGCTGCACATCCCACTCTGAACGCAGCATGATCCCTTTGCCCTCCAGCGCCCACTGCAAAACAATTTCACCGCTATTGGAAGAGAGGTGTCCGGTTACTTTCACTGATTTTTTCTCTTGCCCGTTCCCCAGTTCCCATATGCCGTGGGTCATATCACGTTCTTTTGTCACCAGACAATCATGACCGCTTAATTCTTGTAAGGTTTTCGGCTCAGGATATTTCTGGAGATATGCGGGAGACGCGCATAATATTCTTTTATTCTTTGTTAACAAATGCGCAATATAATAATCAGGAATTTCATCGTTAATCCGAATATCCAGATCGATATTATCCTGTACCAAATCAATTTGCCGATCGAAGAGTTCAAAGTGAACCTGTAATTCAGGATAATTGCGCATCAGGTCGGTAATGGCAGGTGCAATATAACTGCGGCCAAAACCAAAACTACAGCCAATGCGAATCATTCCCTCCGGGCGCGTTTTAATTTGCGTCACCTCATCCACCAGCCGCTGATAGTGCGTGAGGAGCTTCAGCGCATGTTCATAGCAGCGTTGCCCGCTTTCCGTCAGCGCAACACCCCTTGCCGAGCGGTTCAGCAGCGTGGTGGCAAGGGTTGTCTCAAGAATCTGAATCCGTTTCGTCACGAACGCGGGCGTTTGCCCCAGCGCCGCCGCTGCCGCACTAAAGCTTCCCGTATGGACAATTTCAACCAAAACCTGTAGGTCTTTGGCTAAGGGATAGTTGTTCAGCATCTGTCGGTTATCCGTGATTTTAATACACGCAGTGTAAATCTCTTAACGTCGTTAAACCCTGCCTTTGCTCAATTTTCATCACCTTTCTGTGGTGTGATTCACGAACTGTTAATTGCATATACACAGTGACAAAAAATATAAAACCACACCTTTAGTGGTAGTTTACTCCAGAGAATTTATTTCCAGATTAATAAAAGAACTGGAGTTGATATGATGAGCAATCAAAATAACCAAAATGCGGTTACTACGTTGACGGATATTGTCGCTAATTTTACCGCCATGATCTCTACCCGAATGCCCGACGACGTCGTCGATAAATTAAAACAGCTGCGTGATGCCGAAACCTCATCGATGGGAAACATTATCTACCACACGATGTTCGATAACATGCAAAAAGCAATCGACCTGAACCGCCCGGCCTGCCAGGACACGGGTGAAATTATGTTCTTCGTGAAGGTCGGTTCCCGCTTCCCGCTGCTGGGCGAGCTGCAAAGTATTCTTAAGCAGGCCGTGGAAGACGCCACCGTAAAAGCGCCGCTACGCCATAACGCGGTCGAAATTTTCGACGAAGTGAATACCGGCAAAAACACCGGCAGCGGCGTGCCGTGGGTCACCTGGGAGATTATTCCCGATGGCGACGATGCGGAAATTGAAGTTTATATGGCGGGCGGCGGTTGCACGCTGCCGGGGCGTTCCAAAGTGCTGATGCCTTCCGAAGGCTACGAAGGCGTGGTGAAATTCGTCTTTGAAAACATCTCCACGCTGGCGGTCAATGCCTGTCCGCCGGTACTGGTCGGCGTGGGCATCGCAACCTCCGTCGAAACCGCCGCCGTGCTTTCCCGCAAAGCGATTCTGCGCCCGATAGGCACCCGTCATCCGAATCCAAAGGCGGCAGAGCTTGAGCTGCGGCTGGAAGAAGGGCTAAACCGCCTGGGAATCGGCCCACAAGGGCTGACCGGCAACAGCTCGGTGATGGGCGTACACATCGAATCCGCCGCCCGTCATCCGTCAACCATTGGCGTGGCTGTCTCCACCGGCTGCTGGGCGCACCGTCGCGGTACGCTGCTGGTTCATTCTGACCTCTCCTTCGAAAACCTGTCCCACACCCGGAGCGCGTTATGAAAAAGATCCTCACTACCCCGATCAAAGCCGAAGACCTGGAAGATATCCGCGTTGGCGATGTGATCTACCTGACCGGAACGCTGGTGACTTGTCGCGACGTTTGTCACCGCCGCCTGATCGAACTCAAGCGCCCTATTCCTTACGATCTCAATGGCAAAGCGATTTTCCACGCCGGGCCGATTGTGCGTAAAAACGGTGATAAATGGGAGATGGTCTCCGTCGGCCCGACCACCAGCATGCGTATGGAAGCCTTTGAAAAAGAGTTCATTGAGCAGACCGGCGTGAAGCTGGTGGTCGGAAAAGGCGGTATGGGGCCGCTGACCGAAGAAGGCTGCCAGAAATTCAAAGCGCTGCACGTCATCTTCCCGGCTGGCTGCGCGGTGCTGGCGGCAACCCAGGTCGAAGAGATAGAAGAGGTGCACTGGACGGAACTCGGCATGCCGGAATCGCTGTGGGTTTGCCGGGTGAAAGAGTTCGGGCCGCTGATTGTTTCTATCGATACCCACGGCAACAACCTGATCGCCGACAACAAAAAACAGTTCGCCGAGCGTCGCGGTCCCATCGTTGACGAGATCTGCGAGTACGTGCACTACATCAAATAACCCTTCAGGAGAGGCGCTACGCCTCTCCCTTTTCTCAGGGATACGACAATGGCACCTTTATCTGGTTGGTGGCGATACCTGGCTCCACTGGTGGTCATCGCCATTATTGCTGTTTTGCCCGTCCCCACCGGTCTTGAGAGCCACACCTGGCTCTATTTTGCGGTCTTTACCGGCGTCATTGTGGGACTCATTCTGGAACCTGTACCGGGCGCGGTCGTGGCGATGATCGGGATTTCGATCATTGCCGTTCTGTCGCCGTGGCTGCTGTTCAGCCCCGATCAGCTCGCGCAGGAAGGTTTTAAATTTACCGCCAAAGCCCTCTCGTGGGCGGTGTCTGGTTTTTCTAACTCGGTTATCTGGCTGATTTTCGCCGCCTTTATGTTTGGCACCGGCTATGAAAAAACCGGTCTCGGTCGGCGAATTGCGCTGATGCTGGTGAAGAAGATGGGCCATCGCACGCTGTTTCTTGGCTATGCGGTGATGTTTTCCGAGCTGATCCTCGCCCCGGTCACGCCGTCTAACTCCGCGCGCGGCGCCGGGATCATCTACCCGATTATCCGCAACCTGCCGCCGCTCTATAACTCGCAGCCTAACGACGCCAGCTCCCGCTCCATTGGCTCGTATATTATGTGGATGGGCATCACCGCCGACTGCGTTACCAGCGCCATTTTCCTGACGGCGATGGCGCCTAACCTGTTGCTGATTGGCCTGATGAAAAGCGCATCCCATACGGCGCTAAGCTGGGGCGACTGGTTCTTAGGAATGCTGCCGCTAAGCATTCTGCTGGTCTTGCTGGTTCCGTGGCTGGCCTACGTGCTGTATCCGCCGGTACTGAAGTCGGGCGACCAGGTGCCGCGCTGGGCGGAGGCTGAGCTAAAGGAGATGGGCCCGCTCTGCTCGCGCGAGAAAAAGATGCTAGTGCTGATGGTCGGCGCGCTGGTGCTGTGGATCTTCGGCGGCGATTACATTGATGCCGCGATGGTCGGTTACAGCGTGGTGGCACTGATGCTGGTATTACGCATCATCTCCTGGGATGACATCGTCAGCAATAAAGCGGCATGGAACGTTTTCTTCTGGCTGGCTTCGCTGATTACGCTCGCCACCGGACTGAACAATACCGGCTTTATCACCTGGTTTGGCAAACTGCTGGCAAACGGGCTAAGCGGCTATTCGCCGATGATGGTGATGGTCGCGCTCATCGTGGTGTTTTATCTGTTACGCTACTTTTTTGCCAGCGCCACCGCTTATACCTCCGCGCTGGCGCCGATGATGATTGCCGCTGCGCTGGCGATGCCGGACATCCCCTTACCGGTGTTTTGCCTGATGGTCGGCGCCGCCATTGGTCTGGGCAGCATTCTCACCCCCTATGCGACCGGCCCAAGCCCCATCTATTACGGTAGCGGTTATCTGCCGACGGTGGATTACTGGCGGCTGGGCGCTATTTTTGGCCTGATCTTCCTGGTTCTGCTGGTAATAACCGGCCTTGTCTGGATGCCTCTCGTTTTGCTGTAAACCTCGTTGGGGCGGCATGACGCCGCCTCTTTTTTCCATAAGCTTCTCGTATGACCGTTTTCCCGATGCGCTGAGGCATACTTTTTTGTATGCACTCCCCTCACGCTGATAAGGGAAACGCTCTGGACACCGTTGCGCATAAGACTCTCACACGGGGCTGGCAGGCCGAACTGGATCTGCGGTTTACCCGCGCCGCGCATAAAACAGTGCTCACTTCGGCGCGACACGTCGGCCCGCTGACGGTACAGCGTCCGTTTTACCCGGAAGACGACGTTTGCCACCTCTATTTGCTTCATCCGCCGGGCGGTATTGTCGGGGGCGATGAACTCACGATTTCCGCCACGCTTGCAACAGACAGCCATGCGTTAATCACCCAGCCTGGCGCAGGGAAGTTTTACCGCAGTCGCGGCCCTCAGGCGCAGCTGCGGCAGGATTTTTATCTCGCCCCGCAGGCCACGCTGGAGTGGCTGCCGCAGGATACGATCCTTTTTCCCGGCGCGAACGCTAACATCCAGTCGGTCTTTCATCTGGCGCAAGAGAGCCAACTGCTGGCCTGGGATCTGCTCTGTTTGGGGCGACCGGTGATGCAGGAAACCTTCAGCCACGGCACGCTGCGCAACCGCCTGGAAGTATGGCGGGACGGTACGCCGCTATTAATAGAAAGGCTGCACCTTGAGGGAGGAAACCTGCACACCGTCGCCAGACATCCCTGGAGCGGTACGCTGCTCTGTTATCCCGCCACGGAAAAGATGCTGGACGGCGTACGCGAGCAAATTGCCCCCCTCGGCGACTACGCTGGCGCGACGCTGATTGATTCACTGCTGGCCCTGCGCTTCCTCGGGCACGACAACCTGCTTATCCAGCGCGTTATGCGCGCCGTCTGGCAATCCTTACGACCACAACTGACCCAAAAACCGCCATTCCTGCCCCGTATCTGGCAGACATAAGAGAATCACTATGGAACTGACTCCCAGAGAAAAAGACAAGCTGTTGCTCTTTACCGCCGCGCTGGTGGCGGAGCGTCGTCTGGCGCGTGGACTGAAGCTGAACTACCCGGAATCGGTGGCGCTGATCAGCGCTTTCATTATGGAAGGCGCCCGCGACGGCAAAAGCGTGGCGTCACTGATGGAAGACGGTCGCCATGTGTTGACCCGCGATCAGGTGATGGAGGGCGTGCCGGAAATGATCCCGGATATTCAGGTTGAAGCCACCTTTCCAGACGGCTCGAAACTGGTCACCGTTCATAACCCGATCGTATAAAGGAGGAACCATGATTCCAGGCGAATACAGGATCTCCACGGGAAACATCGCGATCAATACAGGCAGAGAAACCTGCACGATCGTGGTTGAGAATCATGGCGATCGCCCGGTTCAGGTCGGATCGCACTATCACTTTTACGAGGTCAACCCCGCATTACGCTTTGACAGGCAAGCCGCACGCGGTTTTCGCCTGAACATCCCCGCAGGCACGGCGGTGCGTTTTGAGCCGGGGCAAAAACGCGAGGTCGAACTGGTGCGCATCGCCGGGGCACAGCGTATTTTTGGTTTTCGCGGCGAGGTAATGGGCTCTCTGGAGGCAGACAATGACTGAGATTTCCCGGCAGGCTTATGCCGACATGTTTGGCCCGACGACCGGCGACCGGGTGCGTCTGGCGGATACCGAACTGTGGATCGAAGTCGAAAACGATCTCACGACCTACGGCGAAGAGGTGAAATTCGGCGGCGGTAAAGTGATCCGCGACGGTATGGGCCAGGGGCAAATGCGTGCTCGCGCGTGTGTGGATCTGGTGATCACCAACGCGCTGATCGTCGATCACTGGGGGATCGTCAAGGCGGACATCGGCATCAAAGACGGCAGGATCTTCGCCATCGGCAAAGCCGGTAACCCGGATATTCAGCCCAACGTGACGATCCCGATTGGCGTCGGCACGGAGGCGATCGCCGGCGAAGGGAAGATCGTTACCGCAGGCGGCGTGGACACGCATATTCACTGGATCTGCCCGCAGCAGGCGGAAGAGGCGCTGGTCTCTGGCGTGACGACCATGATTGGCGGCGGCACCGGCCCGGCGGCGGGCACCAATGCCACCACCTGCACGCCTGGCCCGTGGTACATCGCCCGCATGTTGCAGGCGGCGGACAGCCTGCCGGTGAATATCGGTTTTCTCGGCAAAGGGAATGGCTCGAACCCGGACGCGCTGCGTGAGCAGATTGCCGCCGGCGCGATCGGCCTGAAGATCCACGAGGACTGGGGCGCGACGCCTGCGGCGATCGACTGTGCGCTGACCGTGGCTGAAGAGATGGATATTCAGGTCGCGCTGCACAGCGACACGTTAAACGAGTCCGGTTTCGTCGAGGACACGCTGGCGGCAATTGGCGATCGCACGATCCATACCTTTCATACCGAAGGGGCGGGCGGCGGTCACGCCCCGGATATTATCACCGCCTGCGCGCATCCCCATATCCTCCCCTCCTCCACCAACCCGACGCTGCCTTATACCGTCAACACCATTGACGAGCATCTCGATATGCTGATGGTCTGCCACCATCTCGACCCGGATATCGCCGAAGATGTGGCGTTTGCCGAGTCGCGTATTCGTCGGGAAACCATCGCCGCCGAAGATGTGCTGCACGATCTCGGCGCCTTTTCCCTGACCTCGTCGGATTCCCAGGCGATGGGACGAGTGGGCGAAGTCATTCTGCGAACCTGGCAGGTGGCGCACCGGATGAAAGTACAACGCGGCCCGTTAGCGGAGGAGACGGGCGATAACGACAACCAGCGCGTAAAACGCTACATCGCCAAGTACACGATAAACCCGGCGCTAACCCACGGCATCGCCCATGAGGTCGGTTCTGTTGAGGCGGGAAAGCTGGCGGATCTGGTGCTCTGGTCTCCGGCCTTTTTTGGCGTAAAACCCGCAACACTCATCAAAGGCGGGATGATCGTCTGCGCGCCGATGGGTGATATCAACGCCTCGATTCCTACCCCGCAACCGGTGCATTACCGGCCGATGTTTGGCGCGCTTGGCGCGGCGCGTCATCACTGTCGCCTGACCTTTCTTTCTCAGGCTGCGGTTGAAAACGGCATTGCGCAGCAGCTCAACTTACGCAGCGCCACCGCCGTCGTGAAAGGCTGCCGGACGGTAAAAAAAGCCGACATGATCCACAACAGCCTGCAACCCAACATCACCGTTGACGCCCAGACTTACGAGGTGCGCATTGACGGTGAGCCGATCACCAGCGAACCGGCAGACGTGTTGCCGATGGCCCAGCGTTATTTTTTATTTTGAGGAGACGACATGCTGTATCTGACGCAACGTATTGAAACACCCGCCGCCGTCACGGCAACGCTGACGCTCCCCATTGATGTCCGCGTCAAAAGCCGGGCGAAGGTAGTGCTGGGCGACGGACGCGAAGCCGGTTTACTGCTGCCGCGCGGTTTGCTGTTACGCGGCGGCGATCGCCTGAGCACGGAAGATGGCGCAGAGGTGGTGGAGATCATCGCCGCAAACGAAGCCGTTTCGGTCGTGCGCTGCGCCGATCCGTTCCTGCTCGCCAAAGCCTGCTACCACCTGGGCAACCGCCACGTTCCGCTGCAAATTCTGCCTGACGAGCTGCGCTATCACCACGATCACGTACTCGACGACATGCTGCGCCAGTTCAGCTTAGAGGTGACTTTCGCGCATCTGCCCTTTGAACCGGAGGCGGGGGCATATGCCAGCGAATCTCACGGCCATCACCACGGCCACGCCCACTGATGACTGACGCCAGACAACGGCTACGCCTGATGCAGCTCGCCAGCAGCAGTTTACCGGTGGGATCGTTTACCTGGTCTCAGGGGCTGGAGTGGGCGGTGGAGATCGGCTGGGTGAAAAACGCGGAAGACTTTGCGCACTGGCAAACGCAACAGCTGGAGCAGAACTTTTTTACCGTCGACCTGCCGATTTTCGCCCGGTTGTACCACGCCTGTGAACGGAATGACGTTACCGCCGCTCGCCGCTGGAGCGCATATCTGCTGGCCTGCCGGGAAACCCGGGAACTGCGTGAAGAAGAGCGCAGCCGGGGGGCGGCGTTTACACGCCTGGTGGTGGACTGGGTGCCGGACTGCCCGCAGACGTGGCGTCCGCTTTTTGCCGACAGCCAGCTCTGCGGTATGGCGTGGCTGGGCGTGCGCTGGCGCATCCCGCTGACGGATCTGGCGTTAAGCCTCGGCTACAGCTGGTTAGAAAGCGCGGTGATGGCGGGGGTGAAGCTGGTGCCCTTCGGACAACAGGCGGCGCAGCAGCTCATTCTTTCGCTTTGCGACCATTACGCGCAGGGTATGGCGCAGGCGCTGGCTCGCCCGGATGCGGATCTGGGCTCATCCACGCCGCTGTCCGCCATCGCTTCTGCCCGTCACGAAACACAATATTGCCGATTATTTCGCTCCTGAGGAGACACGATGAACAACTATAAACATCCCCTGCGCGTCGGCGTGGGCGGTCCGGTGGGTTCCGGTAAAACCGCCCTGCTGGAAGCGTTATGCAAAGCGATGCGCGATACGTATCAACTGGCGGTGGTGACTAACGATATTTATACCAAAGAGGATCAGCGCATTCTTACCGAAGCGGGCGCGCTGGCGCCGGAAAGGATTGTCGGCGTGGAAACCGGCGGTTGTCCGCATACCGCCATTCGCGAAGACGCCTCAATGAACCTGGCGGCGGTGGAAGCATTAAGCGAGACATTCGGCAATCTGGATCTGATCTTTGTCGAGAGCGGCGGCGATAACCTGAGCGCCACCTTCAGCCCGGAGCTGGCCGATCTGACGATCTATGTGATCGACGTGGCCGAAGGCGAGAAGATCCCGCGTAAAGGCGGGCCGGGGATCACCAAATCCGATTTTCTGGTGATCAACAAAACGGATCTGGCGCCGTATGTGGGCGCGTCGCTGGAGGTAATGGCGCGCGATACAATGCGCATGCGCGGGGATCGGCCGTGGGCGTTTACCAACCTGAAAGCCGGTGACGGCCTGGCGACGATTATTGCGTTTCTGGAAGATAAAGGGATGTTGCGGGTGTAGCGTTTTTTATCGCCGGGAGGCGGCTTCGCCTGACCCGGTCTACGGTATTGTAAGCCCGGTAAGCGAGCCGCCACCGGGCAAAACATCACGCCGCAGGCAGCTCCGCCAGCGGCCAGCGAGGACGCACGCTCACGCCTAAATCCGCCGTTGCGCCGGCTTTGAAGCGCACCATACCGGCGTAGGCGATCATCGCGCCGTTATCGGTGCAAAACTCTGGCCGCGCGTAGAACACTTCGCCACGCCGTTTTTGCATCATTTCCGCCAGCTTCGCACGCAGCGTGCGGTTGGCGCTCACCCCGCCGGCCATCACCAGACGCTTAAAGCCGGTCTGATCCAGCGCTCGCTTACACTTGATCATCAACGTATCCACCACCGCATCTTCAAACGCACGGGCAATATCGGCGCGGGTCTGTTCATCATCACCGTTGCTGCGGATCGTGTTTGCGGCGAACGTTTTCAGCCCGGAGAAGCTGAAATCCAGCCCAGGACGGTCGGTCATCGGACGCGGAAAGACAAAGCGACCTGCGGTGCCCTGTGCCGCCATTTTCGACAGCATCGGGCCACCAGGGTAATCCAGTCCCAGCAGTTTGGCGGTTTTATCAAACGCTTCACCGGCCGCATCGTCAATGGATTCGCCTAACAGCGCATACTGACCAATCCCGGTCACGCTGATAAGTTGGGTATGACCGCCGGAGACCAGCAGCGCCACGAACGGAAATTCCGGCGGATTGTCTTCCAGCATCGGCGCCAGCAGGTGCCCTTCCATATGGTGTACCGGAATTGCCGGAACATTCCAGGCAAACGCCAGCGAACGGCCAACGGTCGCGCCGACCAGCAGCGCCCCCACCAGACCCGGCCCTGCGGTATAGGCCACGGCATCAATCTCTTTCGCCGTCAGACCCGACTCTTTCAACGCCGCCTGGATCAGCGGTACGGTCTTGCGTACGTGGTCGCGCGAGGCCAGTTCAGGCACTACGCCGCCGTAGTCAGCGTGCAATTTCACCTGACTATACAATTGGTTGGCTAACAGACCTTTTTCGTCGTCGTAAATAGCGATGCCGGTTTCATCGCAGGATGTCTCAATACCCAGTACACGCATGACTTGTTTTACCTCACTCTGATACCGCGCAGTGTAGGGCCAATGCGGGTTGATGTAAAACTTTGTTCGCCCCTGACGACAGCCTCGTGTATACTCCTCACCCTTATAAAAGTCCCTTTCAAAAAAGGCGTCGGTGCTTTACAAAGCAGCAGCAATTGCAGTAAAATTCCGCACCATTTTGAAATAAGCTGGCGCTGATGCCAGCGGCAAACCGATTTAATCAAAGGTGAGAGGCACATGCCGGTAATTAAAGTACGTGAAAACGAGCCGTTCGACGTAGCTCTGCGTCGCTTCAAGCGTTCCTGTGAGAAAGCAGGTGTTCTGGCGGAAGTTCGTCGTCGTGAGTTCTATGAAAAACCGACTACCGAACGTAAGCGCGCTAAAGCTTCAGCAGTGAAACGTCACGCGAAGAAACTGGCTCGCGAAAACGCACGCCGCACTCGTCTGTACTAATGCGTTGAGGGCGTAAGCTCTCGATTCAGACCGAGTTGTAGTTGTAAGGCCGTGCTTCCGAAAGGAATGCGCGGCTTATTTTCGTTTATGCATTGGCATATATACAAAATCATTCAGGATGCGGCAAAGCGGCGCCTGAAAGATGAAGTGTATAAAAGGGGCATATGGCTGGACGAATCCCACGCGTATTTATCAATGACCTGCTGGCACGCACCGACATCATCGATCTGATCGATGCGCGGGTGAAGCTGAAAAAGCAGGGCAAGAATTTTCACGCGTGCTGTCCGTTCCATAACGAAAAAACCCCCTCTTTCACCGTGAACGGTGAAAAACAGTTTTACCACTGCTTTGGCTGCGGCGCACACGGCAACGCGATCGATTTCCTCATGAACTACGACAAGCTCGATTTCGTGGAAACCGTCGAAGAACTGGCTGCAATGCACAACCTGGAAATTCCCTACGAAGCAGGGACAGGTCTTAGCCAGATAGAGCGCCATCAACGGCAAAACCTCTATCAGTTAATGGACGGGCTGAATGCGTTTTATCAACAGTCGCTCGCCCACCCCACAGCAGAGCCTGCGCGCCAATATTTGCAAAAACGCGGCCTTAGCGCTGAAATCGTTCAACGCTTCGCGATTGGTTTCGCTCCGCCAGGCTGGGATAACGCATTAAAACGTTTCGGTAATAATAGCGACAACAGAGCGCTGTTACTGGATGCCGGAATGCTGGTCAACAATGACCAGGGCAGAACCTACGATCGTTTCCGTAATCGGGTGATGTTCCCGATTCGCGATAAACGAGGACGGGTGATTGGTTTTGGTGGTCGCGTACTCGGTAACGATACGCCGAAATACCTGAACTCCCCGGAAACCGATATTTTCCATAAAGGTCGACAGCTGTATGGCCTTTATGAAGCTCAGCAACATAACGCTGAACCGCAGCGGCTGCTTGTTGTTGAAGGCTATATGGACGTTGTCGCGCTGGCGCAGTACGACATTAACTACGCCGTGGCATCGTTGGGGACATCGACAACAGCCGACCATATCCACATGTTATTCCGGGCGACTAACAATGTGATTTGCTGTTATGACGGCGATCGGGCCGGACGCGATGCGGCATGGCGAGCGCTTGAAACGGCAATGCCCTATATCACCGACGGACGGCAGTTGCGTTTTATGTTCCTGCCTGATGGCGAAGACCCGGATACGCTGGTGCGTAAAGAGGGCAAAGAAGCATTCGAAGCACGGATGGAGCAGGCTCTGCCGCTCTCTCTGTTTCTCTTCAATAGCCTCTTGCCGCAGGTTGATTTGAGTACGCCGGATGGAAGTACGCAGCTTGCCGCGCTGGCGCTGCCGCTGATTAACCAGGTTCCCGGAGATACGCACAGGATCCAGCTACGACAGATGCTGGGGCTGAAATTAGGCATCTTTGACGATAGCCAGCTTGACCGCTTAATGCCAAAACAGGCAGAAAGTGGCACGGTACGCCCTGCTCCGCAGCTAAAACGCACGACCATGCGTATACTTATAGGGTTACTGGTACAAAACCCGGATTTGGCGCCGTTAGTACCACCGCTAGGCGGCCTGGATCAAAAAAAGCTGCCCGGGCTTGGCTTATTTGAAGAACTGGTCAACACTTGTTTGTCTCAACCAGGTCTGACCACCGGCCAACTTTTAGAACATTATCGCGGCACAAATAGTGCTGCGACCCTTGAAAAATTGTCGATGTGGGACGATATAGCTGATAAGGACATTGCTGAAAAAACCTTCACCGACTCACTCAACCATATGTTTGATTCGATGCTTAAGCTGCGCCAGGAAGAGTTGATTGCTCGCGATCGCACACACGGTTTAAGCAACGAAGAACGCCGGGAACTCTGGACGCTGAACCAGGAACTGGCCAAAAAATGAATTGATAGACAAAACCATTCAAGTTGTATTAAGGCAGCAAGAGAACGCAGCTAACGCAGAGACAACTTGAAGGATGACGTATTTAACGGCTTAAGTGCCGAATAGCGATCGGGAAGCCCCCGACAGCCGCACTGAGAGGCAGCGGCAAAAATATAAGTACGCCCTCGCTTTAAAGGTTGGCAGATACACCGCCGACACCAATCAAACGAAATAAGTGTGGATACCGTCTTATGGAGCAAAACCCGCAGTCACAGCTGAAGCTTCTTGTCACCCGTGGTAAGGAGCAAGGCTATCTGACCTATGCCGAGGTCAATGACCATCTGCCGGAAGATATCGTCGATTCAGATCAAATCGAAGACATCATCCAAATGATCAACGACATGGGTATTCAGGTGATGGAAGAAGCACCGGATGCCGATGACCTGCTGCTTGCTGAAAACACCAACAACACCGACGAAGACGCGGAAGAAGCTGCTGCTCAAGTTTTATCCAGTGTTGAATCTGAAATCGGTCGTACCACTGACCCGGTACGCATGTACATGCGTGAGATGGGTACGGTTGAACTGTTAACCCGTGAAGGCGAAATCGACATCGCTAAACGTATCGAAGACGGGATCAACCAGGTTCAATGCTCCGTTGCCGAATACCCGGAAGCGATTACTTATCTGCTTGAACAGTACGATCGCGTTGAAGCCGAAGAAGCTCGCCTGTCAGATCTGATCACCGGCTTTGTTGACCCGAACGCTGAAGAAGATATGGCGCCTACCGCCACGCACGTCGGTTCTGAACTCTCTCAGGAAGAGATGGACGACGACGATGATGAAGACGAAGAAGAAGACGACGACAGCAGCGATGACGACAACAGCATCGACCCGGAACTGGCGCGCGAAAAATTCGCAGAGCTGCGTACGCAGTACGAAGTCACCCGTGACACCATCAAAGCGAAAGGTCGCAGCCACGCCGATGCGCAGACCGAAATTCTGAAGCTGTCTGAAGTGTTTAAGCAGTTCCGCCTGGTGCCGAAGCAGTTCGACTACCTGGTGAACAGCATGCGCGTCATGATGGATCGCGTTCGCACGCAAGAACGCCTGATCATGAAGCTCTGCGTTGAGCAGTGCAAAATGCCGAAGAAAAACTTCATCACCCTGTTCACCGGCAACGAAACCAGCGAAACCTGGTTCAATGCCGCCATTGCGATGAACAAGCCGTGGTCCGAAAAGCTGCACGATGTCACTGAAGACGTTCAGCGCAGCCTGCAAAAACTGCAACAGATTGAAGAAGAAACCGGCCTGACCATCGAGCAGGTAAAAGACATCAACCGTCGCATGTCCATCGGCGAAGAGAAAGCCCGCCGTGCGAAGAAAGAGATGGTTGAAGCGAACTTGCGTCTGGTTATCTCTATCGCCAAAAAATACACCAACCGTGGTCTGCAATTCCTGGATCTGATTCAGGAAGGCAACATCGGTCTGATGAAAGCGGTAGACAAGTTCGAATACCGTCGTGGTTACAAATTCTCCACCTATGCCACCTGGTGGATTCGTCAGGCGATCACCCGCTCTATCGCGGATCAGGCGCGCACCATCCGTATTCCGGTGCATATGATTGAGACCATCAACAAACTCAACCGAATCTCCCGCCAGATGCTGCAAGAAATGGGTCGCGAGCCGACGCCAGAAGAGCTGGCCGAGCGCATGCTGATGCCGGAAGACAAGATCCGTAAAGTGCTGAAGATCGCCAAAGAGCCTATCTCCATGGAAACGCCGATCGGCGACGATGAAGATTCGCATCTGGGGGATTTCATCGAGGATACCACCCTCGAGCTGCCGCTGGACTCTGCCACCACCGAGAGCCTGCGTGCCGCAACGCACGACGTGCTGGCTGGCCTGACGGCGCGTGAAGCAAAAGTGCTGCGTATGCGTTTCGGTATTGATATGAACACCGACCATACGCTGGAAGAAGTGGGTAAACAGTTTGACGTTACCCGCGAACGTATCCGTCAGATCGAAGCGAAGGCGCTGCGTAAACTGCGTCACCCGAGCCGTTCTGAAGTGCTGCGTAGCTTCCTGGACGATTAATCTCGCCGCATAAGCATCAACGCCACCGCAAGGTGGCGTTTTTTTACCGCTTACAGCCCATCAACCACCAGCGATTCATCAAGTTCCCGATACGCCTCCACCAGCTTTTCCGTCCTGATGCGATTTAAGCCGCTGGGATTCGGCAACACCCAGATCTGCGTATCGCCAATGGTCATCGTCTGTTTTCCCCACTGCGCGCCGCGCTGGCTAAATCCCTGCTCAAACGCCTGCTTGCCCAGAATCGCCAACGCCGCAGGTTGATAGTGCTCAATCTTCTCAATGAGCTTATGGCCGCCGCTACGCATCTCCTGAAGCTTAACTTCATTCGCCTGCACGGTAGGCCTGTCGACAAATTTGGTAACGCCACAGCGGAAATCCAGCAGATGCTGCGCCTCTTCCGGTTTCAGTTGACGCCCGGTAAATCCGGCAAGGTGGATTACCTTCCAGAAACGGTTGGCAGGATGCGCGAACGGGAACCCTGTCCCCGCAGAAGAGAGGCCGGGATTGATGCCGCAAAATACCACTCTCAGCTCCCGCGCCAGTATGTCCTTAACCATGTTAACTCCTGAACGATACATCAGGCTGAAAGTATAACGGATTGAAAATACGTTGTTTATAAAAACAGCATCCGTACGGTTATGGCTGGATTGCAACACGGAGTTACTTTATAATCCACCGCCACGGCCCCTTAGCTCAGTGGTTAGAGCAGGCGACTCATAATCGCTTGGTCGCTGGTTCAAGTCCAGCAGGGGCCACCAAGTTTTAGCTTTAAAATCATATAATTAGGCCACTCTTGCGAGTGGCTTTTTTGTTTTCTCGTTTTCGAGTGGCGATAAAATGGCGGTAGATTTTATACCGACATTTTCCTGAGCGTATAAAAAAACCGCACACGGCGGGCATTTAGCGGAAATCTTTCAGAGCCACAGTGGCCGCTGACCACCGACAGTCAGGTGCGGCGGTGCCGGGTCGATGCCTCCCGGAGTAACAATAAAGCGCTCTATCGTTTCCATTGTCATAAACGTACAACTACAGTTGATGTCCTGGCACTGGTGGTAGCGCTCTTTCGTGTTTTCGGTTAGATAGCGGCTTGTTCACGCATGTGCGGCATGATGGCACTTCGGACAATGAAACATAACCCGCTCACTATTCTCAAATCGTGAAGAAATGATAATCATCAATTCATTTTTTGTGAATATATTTTATTCATCATCCGATTCCGCGCTGTACTCCACATCAGAGAGTTTAACCTCAAACTCTAAGCCCGTCGTGAAGCCACTATTATTCAGATTGTGAGTCACCTTACTGATTAACCAGTCTATGACGCGCTTAAAGCCGACACGCGTACAGGTGTCTCAGGAAATAAATCAGCCCGACCGAGCGCCAGCGTAATTGAAAACTCCGCAACGCCTCGCTGCAACTTATCCCACTTAGCCCATTCGCCTGCGCTCTGCCGTGCATCACAGCTCACCGATTTACGTTAAACGCAACGTGCTCGCGAGCACCTACATTCCGCCCCCGTTGTTATCCCGTCAGGATTTCAGCCGCTTTGCACTCGACTACCTGGTATTCGGCAACGCCTTTCTTGAGCAGCGCCACAGCGTCACCGGCCAGTTAATCAAACTTCTTGCCTCACCGGCCAAATACACCCGACGTGGGGTCGACGATTCTATATTCGGGTTTGTGGAAAACTTCACTCTACCTCATGAGTTCGCGCCTGATACCGTATTTCACCTGCTGGAGCCCGACATTAATCAGGAGATTTACGGCCTGCCCGAATATCTCAGCGCGCTTAATTCCGCCTGGCTGAATGAATCCGCGACGCCGTTCCGCCGCAAGTATTACCAGAACGGCGCGCACGCGGGTTACATCATGTATGTGACCGACCCGGCGCAGAGTGCGACCGACGTCGAATCGCTGCGCGAGGCGATGCGCAACTCGAAAGGGCTCGGCAACTTTAAGAATCTGTTTTTCTATGCCCCCGGAGGAAAACCGGACGGCATTAAAATCGTGCCACTGAGCGAGGTCGCCACAAAGGATGACTTTTTCAACATCAAGAAAGCCAGCGTAGCCGACCTGATGGACGCCCACCGCGTACCGTTCCAGCTCATGGGCGGCAAGCCCGAGAATATCGGCTCACTCGGCGACGTTGAGAAGGTGGCAAAGGTATTCGTGCGTAACGAGCTGTCACCCCTTCAGGACAGGTTCAGGGAGGTAAACGACTGGCTCGGCATGGAGGTCATCAGGTTCGACAACCCGGAATAATCCCCATCAGGCCGCCAGCATGGCGGCTTTTTCATACCCCTCCACCATCACGCCTCAGACGCGCCATGCGCGCACGACCGCACCCGACCAACGAGCCGACCACAACCACGGCAGCGCCATCACGACGCGCTCAGACGATAATTTTTATTTACGCACCACCGCTGGCGCGCAATGCTTTCCCCGCCACGCCTGCCCGCTTTATGGGGCGGTTTTAATGCAGTTGCATAACCACTCTGGATCCGCGCCAGCTGTGGCGACGCACGGCCAGAACGGGCAACCCCGGCGCATGCAAAACCATGCACCTGTTGCATGCATGGCTAAAATTGAGAATTAATTTGACCAATTAATGATTTCATCCAACCCGGAAAGCAGCGCAGGGAAGTAGCTTTCATCCATTCCCATACTATCACTGACAACTACACTTTCGGCTGGATTTTCCGGTCTGAGGGTTAATGTCAACAGCACGCCTTGCCCTGAGGGTAGTGGTGAAAAAATCAGATTCAACTGATTTTCTGTGCTATCAAAAACCACCTCCTGCGCTTTACCGCTATTCACTAAATTTATATGTAACTCTATGAGTTTATTTTTAAGGGTATTAAGCTCACCGACATTAAACGAAGCCTGATATTGAGATTTTAGCTCAGGAAGTTCGTATTCCACGTAAGTCTGTATCCAGTCATACTCAGGTATGTCGGGCGTATTATCTCGCTCAAAGGGGGTAATCCGTAGTATTTTCTTGCCGTTAATTATTTCAATCATATTCCCCCCATTATTTGTATAAGAAATGAGTTATTGTCCAGTCCTTCTCACGCACCAGAACCTCTAACATGTATTTCTTATAGAAATAGGTTCCTTTTTGGCCTCGATTCTCTACAAGCTTATACATCTCTGCCTCGTAACGAAAAAGTCCGGGGGCCCTTTGAGGATCAGGCATTCTTTTACCGTATCGAATAACTTTTTCCTGTAGTTGCAAAGGAACGTATCGCCCCGGATTAAGCATATGTTTAGCCGGTGTTGCAGTCATCTTGAGGGCACGAGTTGATAAGCCTATTTTAAGGCGACCACGCAAGATGCTAATGGTAGCCTGACTAAGTTTCACCGTTACAGCCGTTTTAACGCTACTTTCCAGCAATGCCTTCCCCACCCGAAAAAGTCGAAATGCACCAAAGGCGATTAAAGCGAGGTCTGTAGGGTCAATAAGAGGAGCTTCTAATGGCGCTTCTTCCATTCTGACAAACACGCCATCGGCATCATAAATTTGCCACAAACCGGGAGCTTGAGCGACGGAATAACCAATACACATCCCACTTTCATCGTCTACGATGGGCTTAGAATTCAGGGGGGGATTGCGGGGGCGAAACTCGAAGTATTCACCTGATGGCAATTTTGACTGGAAGGTGTAAAAACGCCCTGGCTCGCCTGCAATAAATCCACCGGTCATGTCATTATTTCCTTTTTAGCGTTCCTTTAGGCCATCATAAGGAACATTTTTGCTGTAATCTACTTTGTATGGGCCGTATTTGTATGGCTCAGGTTTCTTTTGGCTCGTTGCGATATTCTTTGAGGGTTTTATCTGCGTACTCAAACGTTGGTGTAACCGGCACGCATGGCAGGCAATGAATCTGCGCCAGAAAACCATCAACGAGTGTTGAGTCTTCGGTCAGGTCAGTCGCTCCTACCCGGTAAAAAGTTACACGTTGCGGGCGGCAAAGTACCGTTTGAGTGCGGGATAGATGAGATAAAAACGATTGGCCGTGTCGTGGGTGTATACAGCGAGGTTAAGTGATGACTGTCCGTAAAAATCCGGCTGGCGGTTGGATTTGTGAGATCTACCCAAACGGTGCAAAAGGCAAGCGTATCAGAAAGAAATTCGCTACTAAGGGCGAGGCTCTGGCGTTTGAACAGTACACCGTTCAAACCCCGTGGCAGGAAGAAAAGGAAGACAGGCGCACGTAAAAAGAGCTGGTTGATTCATGGTACAGCGCTCATAGCATTACACTTAAAGACAGTTTGAAACGCCAATTAGCCATGCACCATGCTTTTGAGTGTATGGGCGAACCACTCGCACGCGATTTCGATGCGCAAATGTTTTCCCGCTACCGTGAAAAACGGTTAAAAGGTGAGTATGCCCGTTCAAACAGAGTGAAAGAGGTATCGCCTCGCACGCTTAATCTTGAGCAGGCCTACTTCCGGGCTGTGTTCAATGAGCTAAACCGCCTCGGAGAATGGAAGGGTGAAAACCCACTGAAAAATATGCGACCTTTCCGCACAGAAGAAATGGAAATAGCCTGGCTAACTCACGACCAAATTTCGCAATTGCTCGGAGAGTGTAAACGGCATGACCATCCTGATTTAGAAACCGTGGTCATAATCTGTCTCGCCACTGGCGCCCGGTGGTCTGAGGCCGAGAGTCTGAAAAAAAGCCAGCTCGCGAAATACAAAATCACATTCACCAACACGAAAGGCAGAAAAAACCGCACCGTTCCCATCAGCAAGGAGCTCTACGACTCTCTGCCAGAAGGAAAAAAAAGTCAGTTGTTTAGCGATTGTTATGGCGCATTCCGGTCTGCACTGGAAAGAACAGGCATAGAGTTACCGGCAGGACAACTTACCCATGTTTTACGCCACACCTTCGCCAGTCACTTTATGATGAATGGTGGTAATATTCTGGTTCTTCAACGCATACTCGGTCATACCGATATAAAGATGACGATGCGTTACTCACACTTTGCACCTGATCATTTGGAAGATGCAATTAAACTTAATCCCTTAGATTATAAAAGTTAATTTTTAATGAAATCGAGGGGTAGATATGCCTACCCCTTAACAATGGAATAATACTAACTATCTTTTTTTGCGTTTGCTTTTGCTTTTCTTCTTATTTACTAAAGGTTCCATTTTAAAAATATCATACATATTTACTGACTGATTCATTGGGATATACCCAGAGTGTATTTGAGTAAAGCCTAATTCTTTATTCGGTTCATTTTTAGGGGGAGATGTTTTTGGTTTGTTTTTATCAAACATAGTAATACACTTGGACTGTGCTCTATCGACAAAAACAACCTTATCAAATGGAAAATCAGACTTACTTAACAAATAATTTGTCCATGAAACATGGTAGTCACTGAAATGTTTTTCATCACATCCAAATAACTGACTAAAGACCAATATAATCACCCCATCAAAACCGCCATCATTTTTATAACCATCATATTTATCGCGTTTTTTCTCAATGGCTTCATAAAAATAGTCTTTTCCTATCGCAATTGAAGCTTTTTTCATGGGTTGGGTTGGAACAACTCCATTTATACAATCGTCAATTTGTTGTTGAGTTATATCTCGAGAGAATTTTTCGTCATTGAAGTATTGCAAATCACCTTGTTTATCGACACAAGTTATTTCTATTCCTATGGTTACATCAACACTATCTACTTTTTGTGATAGCCTAATTGCGGCATCAGGCTTGTCTTTCTGCTCATCAATGCGTGTGAAGTCGCCATATAAATCATGTAAGTAACGTTTAGAGGCTTGAAAAACACTATCTTCGATTTTCAACTTATCCATGTGTGCTCCAAAGTCTTGAGGTTCTTGCATAAGATACTCTTTTCTCGATAACGAGACACTAGATTTCAAAGTGGCGATAAAGTGGCGGTAGAAACGGCGAAGAATGGGTAATCTTTGGCAAACAGATGCAAACTATGTCAATGAAAAATAACGTAAACCATTGATTCCCGGTTGTTCTGGTAGGAACTCATAATCGCTTGGTCGCTGGTTCAAGTCCAGCAGGGGCCACCAAATATCAAGGACTTGCGAGAAATCGCAGGTCCTTTTTTCTGGGCGGCCGGAATAGATGCTCCCGAATTGAAGGCGAGAGCATCGGGGCAGATAGATCTTTTTGCGCGTGCTCAGCTTATACCAGTGCCCGAAGCTGCTCACGCATATATAAAGAAAAATATTCAGGGTTTTTAATAAGCACCCGCTCTCCTGACGCAATTTTTTCAGCCCACCCGACCAATTTTTCCGTAAACCCGGCATTCCACCCTTCCCGATCGCCTCGGGCTGCCACATCTTCTGCTCTCGCCGGAACCCCCAACTCGTTCAAATATTTAAAAATCCCCTTGGCTGTACTTTCATCCATTGGGTGTGGGACTGAAGCGGATGTATTCATACCGTTAATGAAATCTAAGGCTTTATCAATGACTGCTGGCATACTTTTATCCTTAAAATTAACCATCTGAAAAACACCTCTCTAATATGCCCCTGGATTGAACTTAATATCAAAGAAATCATTAAATTTATCCTTTTCTTTCAACCAGGTTTCGAGGTGAGTCACAACACCATCCGTCTTCCTCTCCACAGATCAACCAGATAGCCCGCAAGGCTGGAAACAACAAGCGCAGCAAGTGTGGGGGATTAGACGTCTGGTGAGGAGGCGGTCAGTGCCGGGTTCACCGAGAGAAAAAACAAAATTAATTACGCTCCAGTTTGATACGCCTCTAAAAATATGAGTTTCAGTATGAAACACAAATAATGGTCTGTAGAGAAAAGTGTGATCATGTCGAATGACATTAATCAAAAAATACGTCTGGAAGATAATTGCGTTATCAATTGAGCAATTTTTATCCTGTTGACTTAATACCTGAGAGCGACAAAATAAAGAACATGAAATAAAACATTTACCGCCGCGCGATAATTCATCACGGCCTCAGCCCTGTACGTCGTAGCAGGATATGTTATTGGCAGAAACTGCGTTGCGCTGTTTCTCTGAATGCTCATTCGAACCCGGGAAGGTCTTATTATGAGCTATCGTATGTTTGATTATCTGGTGCCAAATGTGAACTTTTTCGGCCCCAATGCCATTTCGGTTGTGGGCGAACGCTGCAAACTGTTGGGCGGGCTGTAACCCGGAAAAATTTGCGGATATCGCCGGGAGCCCCCGGCGAAAGCCGGTCTAGTCGTGATGCTTGCGCTTGAACTGGCTGGCGTCGATGTCGTACTGCTTCATCTTACGCCACAGCGTAGTGCGGCCAATGTTCAGCAAATGAGACATTTCCTGCACCCGTCCGCTGGTGACGCGGGCGGCATGGATAATCGCCTCTTTCTCGATAGCCGTAAACGTCAGGCTGGCGGGTAACAGCGATGATGTCGTATCCATGCCGGGGCGTTCAGAAAACAGATATTCCGGCAGATTACTCAGGCGGATGTGGCCGTTATCGCTGCTGATAGCGATGTTTTCGATGACGCTGTTCAGCTCGAAGTCATTGCCCGGCCAGGAATAGGCCACCAGTTGCGCCAGCGCATCATCATCCACCTTCAGGCTGGTTGAAAAGCGTTTTTTCAGGCCGTTCAGCCGGTTATAGACCAGCGAAGGGATGCTGTTACGCCGCGCGCGCAGCGGAGGAATAATAATTTCAAACGAATGCAGGGCATAGTAAAGCTGACGGCTAAAGCGGTTCTGCTCGACCAGATTCGCCAGATCAACCGTGGTCGTCGCGATCACTTTCACATCCACCGGGATCAGACGTCGCGCGTCAAGGCGGGTTAACACGCCCTGCTTGATCACTTGCAGCAGCGCAGACTGTAACTCCGGCGCCAGATATTCAATTTTTTCCAGAAACAGCGTGCCACCGCTCGCCAGTTCAAGGCGGCTCAGACGACCATTTTCATCATCGGTTGGCGCACTGCCCATAAAATCCTGCCCCAGTACGCTATTGGCATAGAGCTGGCAGTTTACGGCGATATAAGGCCCGCTCGCGCGCTCGCTTTCGTTGTGGATAGCCTGGCTGAGAAGCTCTTTGCCCACTCCTTCTTCACCACACAGCAGAACCGGGAAGCTCCCCCTCGCAGCCTGGCGGCCAAAGTGGATCAACCGACGCGTTTCTGGATCGTCCGTCGACATCTGTTCAAAGGTATGGCTCACTTTCCCCAGTTGACTGGTCATCAACTGGCGCATTTGCTCCACCGGGTGCAGCAGCAGAATAAAGCTGTTGCCCTGCTCCTCAACTATCGGTTTCAGGGTAATGACGGCATCAACAAACTGATGCTGACTTTCAAAAGTCACTTCGACATGGCTCAACCCGCGGGCGTGTTTAATGGCGCGACGCAGCAAGGCAGGCAAATTGACCAGATCATGGATGTTTTTCCCCTGGCTGGCCTGCGTATCCAGATGCAGCATCGTGGCCGCCCGCGCGTTGAGAAACTGCAACACGCCCTGCTCGTTCCACGCCATAACGCCATCGTCCATGCTTTCCAGCAGCCCGTACATCTGATTCAGATGACGATTAGACTCGGCCAACAGGCTATCAGTTAACAGTGAATTTCCCACTTCACGGGCGATCGCCAGCGTCAGCGATAAATCAGAGACTGACTGGTGCTCCACCAGACAGCAGAGCGAAATGGAGCCAAACAGGCGGCCGTGATTATCAAATACCGGGGTTGAGCAGAATGACCACGGGTGCAGCGCCTGTTTAAAATGCTGCTCTCCGGCCGTTTTGGTTGGCTGCCCCGGCATGGTCGCCAGCGACAGCGCACAGCTGCCGATGATGCTTTCCGCACAGTAGCTGCCGTCGAGAAAGCCCAGTTCCGCCAGTTTCTCCAGCGTCCCGGGATCGCCGCAGCGGTTTAAGATACAGGCGGATTCATCCAGGATAAACAGCGCGCAAGGTCGTCCATCCATGAACTCCCAGGCATCTTCCAGCGCAGCCTGGCCTATCGTCAGCAACGCCGTTTTGCGTCGGCAAATCGATTCAAAGGTCAGCCCTTGCGCCTGGTGCGGCGTCTGCCAGGTTTCTCGCTGCATAAACTTGCTGCAACGATGCCATGACTGAGCGATGACGGAAGATACTTCCTTCCCGATGTCCTGCGTCTGAGCCGTCATATCCTTTTCCGCTGTTTTACCATAGACAACCCCTCCGGCCGGAACGGTCAGAGGGGAGGAGAAACTGCCTGTTTATCTCGGGAAGGGAACGTAACTAAAGGCGGATTAACGCGCCAGCCACTGCTGGCCTAACAGATCCGCCGTCAGAATCGCGGCATAAACGCTGTCCGGCGTCACCTCAAACGGCATATTGTGGATGGTTTCGCCTTCCGCGCAGGTCGCTTTCGCCACCGCCTGAATTTTCCCTTCAATGCCGTCTTTCACGCCCATCTGCGCGAGGGTAATCGGCAGCCCCACTTTCTCGCAGAACCCCAGAACGGTTTCGATCTCTTCCATCGGGCTGTTCTGTAATACCAGTTGCGCCAGCGTGCCAAACGCGACCTTTTCGCCGTGATACAAATGGTGGCACTCTTCCAGAATAGTGAAACCGTTGTGAATCGCATGCGCCCCGGCCAGACCGCTGCTCTCAAAGCCAATGCCGCTGAGATAGGTGTTGGCTTCAACGATACGCTCCAGCGCATCAGTCACAACGCCAGCCTGAGCCGCCAGACGCGCTTTTTCACCTTCTGCGAGCAATGTATCATAACACAGGCGCGCCAGGCTCAAGGCCGCCGCCGTAGACTGCCCGCCCGCCATGCTGGTCGCTCTGGCGTCATAGCAGGCTTTCGCTTCAAACCAGGTGGAAAGCGCATCCCCCATCCCGGACACCAGTAAACGCACCGGCGCTTTGGCGATGATTGCCGTGTCCATCACCACCATATCCGGGTTTTTCGGGTAGATCAGATACTCTTCAAACTCGCCCGCTTCGGTATAGATAACCGACAATGCGCTGGTCGGGGCATCGGTGGACGCAATAGTCGGAATAATAACGACCGGCAGTTTCTGGTAGTAGCCAATGGCTTTTGCCGTATCAAGCGTTTTCCCGCCGCCGATCCCCACCACGCCACGGCAGCCTTTTTGTTTCAAAATGGCCATCAGACGGTTGATTTCAACATGGCTGCATTCGCCATTGAAACGTTCTGCGTGGCAACGGATTTTGTGGCTATTCAGGCCATTCAGCACCTTCTCTCCCGCCAGCTTCATGACGAAGTCATCTGCAATCACGAAAAAGCTGTCCGCCAGGTCTTTGGCATATTGACCGAATAAGACAGAAGCATCAGGTCCCTGGAGATATTTGGCTGGAGATTGAATAACTTTTAGCATTCCTGTCATCCTCAAATAAGTGCATGTATTTACATAGTGAGCCCTGGCGTTATCCTGTTTGGCCCTGTGTTAATGGCGAAAACGGAGCGATACCGGAGCGATGCAATCACTGTAGGACGAGGCATCGCCAAAAAAATCTTTCCTCTTTTTGTTCTGAAATGGAACACAGAAAAATTCATCACGTTTCATAGTGGAACAACAAACCCTAAAAAACGGCAGGATTGCGATCCCGATCCGTTCAGCCTTCTCATAATGCGTCTGAAAAAAGGGGAATCATGCGTGGTTTTCGCCGTCGATTGCCGACAAGACAGGAAAATATTTTTCTGTCCGGCCAACTTTTCTGCATGAATAAGCGGGAAAAAGGCGCGCTCCGGCTCGCATTTTGGCTTTTTTCCATCAGAAAACGTTTCATTACGGAACATAAAATAATAATTTCGTTTCGTAATGAAACTCATTTTCCTCAAATTTTTTTCTTCATGAACTCAGCCAGAATCTCCTCATCGCCGACCTGCCCCGCAGCGTCCCGATGATGAGCGCCTCCGCAACCATAATGTGCAGCCGGGGGTGTGTTTTTCCCACTCTCCAGGAACCGTTATGACTCAATTCTTTTTTAACCAGCGACCCCATCTCGTCAATGACGTCATTGAAGGAACGATTATCTCCAGCCCGTGGAACAATCTGGTGCGCCTGGAGAGCGATCCGGCGATTCGTGTCGTGGTTCGCCGCGATCTGAACCGTAACAACGTCGCGGTGATTTCCGGCGGCGGCTCCGGGCACGAACCTGCCCACGTTGGTTTCATCGGGAAAGGCATGTTAACCGCTGCCGTCTGCGGCGATCTGTTTGCCTCCCCCAGCGTCGATGCAGTGCTGACCGCTATTCAGGCGGTCACTGGCGACGCCGGCTGCCTGTTAATCGTAAAAAACTATACCGGCGATCGTCTGAACTTCGGCCTTGCGGCAGAGAAAGCGCGCCGTCTGGGCTACAACGTTGAAATGCTGATTGTCGGGGATGACATTTCGCTGCCAGACAATAAGCACCCGCGCGGTATCGCGGGCACCATTCTGGTTCATAAAGTCGCCGGCTATTTTGCCGAACGCGGCTACAACCTGGCGACCGTCTTGCGTGAAGCGCAGTACGCCGCCAACAATACCGTGAGTCTTGGCGTTGCGATTTCCAGTTGCCATCTGCCGCAGGAGACGGAGAACGCACCACGCCATCATCCTAATCAGTCTGAGCTGGGCATGGGGATCCACGGTGAACCCGGCGCATCAGTCATTGATACCCAAAACAGCGCGCAGATTGTGCGCCTGATGGCCGACAAACTCCTCTCCGCTCTGCCTGAGACCGGTCGTCTGGCGGTGATGGTCAATAACCTTGGCGGCGTCTCCGTCGCGGAAATGGCCATCATCACGCGTGAACTGGCGCGCAGCCCGCTGCATAAACGCATCGACTGGCTTATCGGCCCGGCTTCGCTGGTGACTGCGCTGGATATGAAAGGTTTTTCACTGACGGCAATGGTGCTGGAAGAAAGTATCGAAAAAGCGTTGCTCTCCGGGGTGGAAACCAGCAGTTGGCAAACGCCGGTGCCGCCGCGTGAGATAACCATTATGCCATCCTCACTGCAAAGCGCGCGGGTAGAGTTTCAGCCTTCAGAGAACGCGTTAGTTGCCGGGATTGTTGAGCAAATCACCCGCACGCTGTCCGATCTGGAAATGGATCTTAACGCGCTGGATGCCAAAGTCGGCGACGGCGATACCGGCTCAACCTTTGCGGCAGGCGCGCGTGAAATCGCGGGCCTGCTACACCGCCAGCAGTTGCCGCTCGACCATCTCGCCACGCTGTTCGCACTCATTGGCGAACGCCTGACCGTCGTCATGGGCGGCTCCAGCGGTGTGCTGATGTCCATTTTCTTTACCGCTGCGGGGCAGAAACTGGAGCAAGGCGCCAGTGTGGCGGCAGCGCTGAATACCGGTCTGGCGCAGATGAAGTATTACGGTGGCGCGGATGAAGGCGATCGTACCATGATCGATGCTTTACAGCCGGCCCTGACATCGCTGCTTGCGCAGCCACAGGATCTGCACGCGGCCTTTTCCGCCGCGCAAAATGGCGCAGAACGTACCTGTCAGTCCAGCAAAGCCAACGCCGGACGCGCATCCTACCTCAGCAGCGAAAGCCTGCTTGGCAATATGGACCCTGGCGCACACGCCGTGGCAATGGTGTTTAAAGCGCTGGCGGAAAGTCACAACGCCTGATAGTCAGCAGAAAACCGGGCCCGCTGTGGCCCGGTTAAGCTTCCAGCTATAAGGAATGATTAAGCCGGCTTACGATGCCAGTATGCTGCGGCGCGCACCCGTTGCGGATCAAACTGTTCCGTCTCAAAGCGACGGCTCAGATGCTTAACCACTTTCCCTTCGCCCGTGATCCAGATGAAATAATCCGCCTCCGGCACCGTTAATTGCGCCAGTCGCTCATCAATCGCCTGCTCATCGTGTCCGACCACCCATTCAATGGCAAAGCCATCAAGATGCGCCAGATAATCCTGATATGCGGCATCCTGTACGCTGACCAGCGCCGTAACATGCGGGCGAACGGACAAGCGATCGAGCGCTTCCAGGCGGCGGCACAGCGCTGGCATCCCTGACTCATCGCAGACATAAACCTGATATGCATAGTCTTCCGGCACCACCAGCGATCCACGCGGCCCACCGATGGTGAGCGTGTCGCCTTCGCGAGCGTTTACTGCCCATGTGCTCGCCACGCCGCCGTCGTGAATAAAGAAATCCAGCGCCAGCTCGTGCCGCTCTTCATCATATAAGGGCGTGTAATCGCGGGAAGCAGGACGTACGCCCTCTCCCCAGACAATCCCTTCGTCCGTCACCGTCGGAGGAACGAACAGGCTGCCCGGTTCAGGGAAAAACACTTTGGTGTGATCGTCAAAGCCGCGCGAGCTAAAGCCTTCCAGCGCTTCACCGCCAAGAACAATGCGCTGAAAACCGGCGCTAATACGCTCGACGCGCAGAACGGTAAGTTCACGAAAACGCAGTTCGTTACGAACGCGCTGTGGGTAGCGTGAGGATGTATTTATCATTTTTTCGCCTTCATGCAGATAATACGATATATCTAAATTAAATTTTAAATGATAATGATTGTTAGTTATGAAGATTGCAAGCACTTTTTTGATACAGTAACTTTCGATATATCTCACGATACAAAATAATTTTAATTACTTTAAAATCAATAAATTAAACAAAATAAAAATCGATCGACTTGCAAGATCACAAGTTTTAGATATAAATTAGATATATCTAAATAAAACAGGAGTACATCATGCGACATCATCATGAAGGTTGCGAGAGAGAACATCACCACGGCCATGAACATGGCTGCGAGCACCGTCATGGCCGGGGCGGCGGCGGCGGACGTCGCCAGCGCTTTTTTGGCCACGGCGAACTACGCCTGGTGATTCTGGAAATTTTGACCCGCGAGGCCAGCCACGGTTACGAATTGATTAAAGCCATCGAGAACCTGACGCTGGGCAACTACACCCCAAGCCCAGGCGTGATTTACCCAACGCTGGATTTTCTTCAGGATCAGGAATTTATCACTATCAAAGAAGAGGACGGCGGGCGTAAGCAGATCACCATTACAGAGCAGGGGCAACGGTGGCTGGAAGAGAACCGTGAACACCTGGAGCACATCCACGAACGCGTGAAAGCGCGCTGCGTCGGCTTTGAACTGCGTAAGAACCCGCAGATGAAACGGGCGCTGGACAACTTCAAAGCCGTGTTGGATCTGCGGGTGAATCAGGGCGGGATCAGCGACGCGCAGCTTAAGCAGATCATTGGCGTTATCGATCGCGCGGCGCTGGAAATCAGCCAACTGGATTAAGCAGGCGGTACGTCCTCCGCACGGATGCGGAACACTTTCACGATCTCTTTTAAGTGCCGGGCCTGCTCATTCAGCGACGCCGCTGCCGCAACGGACTCCTCAACCAGACACGAGTTCTGTTGCGTGGTGGCGTCAATCAGCCCAATCGCGCTGTTGATTTGCGAAATCCCATCGGTTTGTTCGCGACTGGCCTGACCGATTTCACGCAGAATCACATCCATCTCTTCAACGTTATCCACCATACCATTAATCAACGCACTGGCTTTTTCCACCAGTTGCATCCCCTCCTGCGTCTGGCTGGTAGAGTCTTCGATCAGGTGGCGGATCTCACTGGCGGACGACGCACTTTTTTGCGCCAGTTGACGAACTTCTCCCGCCACGACCGCGAAGCCACGCCCGTGTTCCCCGGCGCGAGCGGCTTCCACGGCGGCGTTAAGCGCCAGAATGTTGGTCTGGAAGGCAATAGAATCAATCAGGTTGATAATGTCGGACATACGGTTAGAGGTCTCATTTATCACGCGCATTTTTTGCGTGACCTGACGCATCATCTCACCGTTATTTTTCACCACGCTGGCCGCATCGGCAGAAAGATGGGTCGCTTCGCTGGTGTGGTCCGCCGTATTTTTGACGGTGGCGGTAATCTGCTCCATAGAGGCCGCCGTTTGCTCAACAGAACTGGCCTGTTCTTCAGTACGCGCCGCCAGATCCTGGTTGCCCGCGACAATTTGCGCCGCCGCGCTGGAGATATTTTCAGAGCCGTTCTGAACTTCCTGCACGATCACCAGCAGACGGTTTTTCATCTCCATCAGCGCCTGCAACAGCACGCCGGTTTCATCTTTTTGCGCGATATGAATCGTGCGGGTCAAATCCCCCTCCGCAATCGCCCCGGCAAACTGCACGGCGTCATTAAGCGGTCGGGTAATGGAACGTACGATGTACCATCCCATTATCACTCCGGCGGCAATGCTGATAAGCGCCAGGAGAATCAGCTGTGCCCGGTTGGTGCGAAAATCCTGGTCAACCGACGCGCCCGCGTTGCGCATCAACGTATCTTCAATAGCGATCAGCTCCTGTACTTTGGCTTTATACGCCTGCTGTATGTTGACGGTGGTCGTCATCATTTCCTGTATCGCCGCCGGACGATTATGGTTCTGAATTTCCTGCAAAATACGGAACCGGGAGGCCAGATACTGCTGACGCACATCGCGAATTCCGGCGATGATGGCCTTTGAGGCCTCGTCATGACGGCTGGCGGACAGTTCATCGAGCAATACCGTAATGCGCTGGCTAATCGCATCCAGCTGCTTTTGCGACTCCTGGCTCCAGCGCCCTTCTTCATCCAGCAGCATCAGCTGCTGCGTGCTAACGAAATTCTGAAAATTATCGATCAGCAGGTTGGCTTTCACCGTTGTGGGATAATCGTGAGTAATGATGTTCTGCATACTGGTATTCGTTCGATCCAGGCTGAACAACGAAAGGCCAGAACTCACGATCATCAGTACAATAAACAAACCAAACGCAATAAATAATTTCGAACGGATCTTCATGTTATGCAAAAGCATATTTCCCCCTGGAGATTGTTTTTCCTCTATACAGGGTTCGTTATCGGTTACGGCTTCGCTAACTTTATGATATTGATCGTTTTTTATTTCAAGTTATTACGGTAAATAGTTTTCAACGATGAATATCGGCAGACCGATCGTTATACAATTCATTTTTCAGGTTCGGGAAAATGAAGAATCACACAAAATAACGCAGCGGGTTTAAATAAGGAAATAGCTCGAAATGGTAAATATTTAATATGTGCTTAACATTGTTAGCCCAATATTATGACAAAACGCTTATCGGCTTCGATAAGCGTTTGTCGGCAGAAATAAAGGGAATTTGGTTTAATGCAGAACCGTTACCGCGTCTTCCAGACGGCTGGCGCGATGTTTAACCATCGCTGAAACCTGAGCGCTCTCCTCCACCAGCTCGGCATTTTTCTGCGTGATATGGTTTAACTCATCCACGGCACGGGTCAGGCTGGAGAGTCCGTCCGCCTGTTCCAGCGTCGAGTGGCTGATTTGCGCAATAAGCTGAGTGACGTTTTGCACCTGAGCCACAATATCATCCATCGTGCGTCCTGCCGCATGAACCTGTTCGGAGCCGGACTGTACCCGGCTTGCGCTGGCGTCAATGAGCTTACGAATATCATTCGCCGCGCTGGCGCTTCGGCTGGCAAGATGGCGAACCTCCCCGGCGACAACGGCAAATCCTTTACCCTGCTCGCCCGCTCGCGCTGCTTCAACCGCCGCGTTCAGCGCCAGGATATTCGTCTGGAAAGCAATATCGTTAATCAGCGTAGTGATTGTGCCAATCTGCTGCGTGCTGTCAGCGATGTCATCCATCGTTTTAATGACGGTTTCCATCGCCTCTCCGCCCTGCGTCGCCGCACTGCTGGCCGCGCTGGATAATTTATCGGCGGCGGACGCGGTGGTGGAATTTTTCTTCACGGACTCAGCCATCTGGTTCATAGTCGTCACCGTCTGCTGCACATTCTCCACCGTCTGGCGGGTGTGTTTATTCAGATCGTCATTGCCTTTCGCTAACGTCTCGCTGCCGTTTCTGACGCTGGAAACCTGGCTTGAGACATCATTAATCAGCCAGCGGCACATAAGCCCAAGCTGGCCTACCGCGCGCAACATCAGCCCCAGTTCGTCACTACGGTTAAGATGCGATACGCTATTACGCTCGCCCGTTGCGACTTTCAACGCCTGCCGGGCGACATTTTCGATCGGACGCACAATCTGCCATTCAAACACCGCCGTTCCCGCCAGCATCAGCAGGGCGTTCACGAATAGCGCTGGCCACGCAACGCCCATTTGCGCCATCGCCGCCATCAGCACCACGCCCGTTAGCGCCATAACGCTGCGTACACGCCAGCGAATGGGGATTGCCGGCAATTTCCCCAGCCAGCCTTTACGCACCACCAGTCCTTTGTGGATACGTTTGTTGCTGCGGCCTTCATTCAGCGCCTTATACAAAGGCTCAACGGCCGCAATCTCTTCGTCTGTCGCGCGGGTACGAATCGACATATAGCCGGTCACGCGCCCTTCCCGCACCATCGGCACCGCATTCGCCCGCACCCAGTAGTGATCGCCATTCTTCCGTCGGTTTTTCACGATGCCGCTCCACGGCTCACCCTGCCTGAGGGTGTACCACATATCCGCAAACGCGGCTTTCGGCATGTCCGGGTGGCGTACCAGATTATGCGGTTGCGTAAGCAGTTCATTCAGCGTAAAGCCGCTTACCTGAACGAAGGTATCATTTGCATGGGTGATATAGCTTTGCAGGTCAGTTGTGGACATCAGGGTTGTATCATCATCCAGCGGATAATTATGCTGGCTGACGTAGGGATGAGAAGACATGGTTGCGTCCTGTGCAGGTTACTTGAATGTTAACTTTTCTGTCAGATGTTATTTCGGCGATAATTGGTTTATCTTTAGTTGTTAAATTTGATTTAGATCGCAATTTGCGTTTAAACCGTAATATTTGTATGTTTTCTAATTCATTGATTTAAAATACTTTCGTTAAGTAACTATTCAGTTCTGCTATAACTTCCGCCCCATATACGCACACCGCCCGCACCGTTCTGGTGCGACTGCCCGCTGGTCAGCCCCGCTTCCCCCGCACACGCATTGCGCAAAACATCACCAATTGTTAATGAATGAGATTAAATATTGCACACTTGATATTTTCCCTGGTGTTTATCCCGATTTTCATGATCCACGCCGATATGGCGCAATCCCTGCAATACTTAACTCAGTATCATGTGATACGCGAGTTCCGGGAGCACATTTTGAACAGGTTACCTTCCAGCGCATCGGCCCTGGCCTGTAGCGCACACGCACTGAATCTCATTGAAAAGCGAACGCTTGATCATGAGGAAATGAAAGCACTGAACCGAGAGGTGATTGATTACTTCAAAGAGCATGTTAATCCGGGGTTTTTAGAGTATCGAAAATCTGTGACCGCTGGCGGGGATTACGGAGCCGTAGAGTGGCAAGCGGGAAGTCTGAATACGCTTGTCGACACCCAGGGACAGGAGTTTATTGATTGCCTGGGTGGTTTTGGCATTTTCAACGTGGGGCACCGTAATCCAGTTGTCGTATCCGCCGTACAGAATCAACTCGCAAAACAACCTCTGCACAGCCAGGAGTTACTGGACCCGCTCCGGGCCATGCTGGCTAAAACGCTCGCAGCGCTCACGCCTGGAAAACTGAAGTACAGTTTTTTCAGCAACAGCGGCACCGAATCGGTGGAAGCGGCGCTGAAACTGGCGAAAGCGTATCAGTCGCCGCGCGGTAAGTTTACCTTTATCGCTACCAGCGGCGCGTTTCACGGTAAATCGCTGGGGTCGCTTTCCGCCACGGCGAAATCCACGTTCCGCAAGCCGTTTATGCCGCTGCTGCCGGGCTTCCGCCATGTACCGTTTGGCAACATTGAGGCCATGCGTACTGCGCTTAGCGAGTGTAAAAAAACCGGCGACGATGTAGCAGCCGTCATTCTGGAACCAATCCAGGGCGAGGGCGGCGTGATCCTGCCGCCGCAGGGCTATCTGACCGCCGTGCGTAAACTCTGCGATGAGTTTGGCGCCCTGATGATTCTGGATGAAGTCCAGACCGGCATGGGGCGCACCGGTAAGATGTTCGCCTGCGAACATGAAAACGTGCAGCCTGACATTTTATGTCTGGCAAAAGCGTTGGGCGGCGGCGTGATGCCGGTTGGGGCAACCATCGCTACCGAAGAGGTGTTCTCCGTTCTGTTCGATAATCCGTTCCTGCACACCACAACCTTTGGCGGCAACCCGCTGGCCTGTGCGGCAGCATTAGCGACCATTAACGTGTTGCTGGAGCAGAATCTACCGGCACAGGCGGAGCAGAAAGGCGATATGTTGCTGGACGGCTTCCTCCAGCTTGCCAGGGAATACCCTGACCTGGTGCAGGACGCTCGCGGAAAAGGGATGTTGATGGCGATTGAGTTTGTTGACAACGAAATCGGCTACAACTTCGCCAGCGAGATGTTCCGCCAGCGGGTACTGGTTGCCGGGACGCTCAACAACTCGAAAACGATTCGCATCGAACCACCGCTGACATTAACAATTGAGCAGTGTGAACAGGTATTAAAGGCGACCCGCAAGGCTCTGGCGGCGTTACGGGTGAGCGTGGAGGAAACATAACACACCGCCGGATGGCGCTACGCTTATCCGGCCTACAGGAATCCGATCCGTAGGCCGGATAAGACGCGCCAGCATCGCCATCCATGTTCACACAACCACCCGCCTGTAGGCCGGATAAGATGCGCCTGCGTCGCCATCCGGCAGGTTCACACAGCCCGCACACCCGCCTGTAGGCCGGATAAGACGCGCCAGCGTCGCCATCCGGCAAGTTCACACAACCCGCACACCCGCCTGTAGGCCGGATAAGATGCGCCAGCATCGCCATCCGGCAAGTTCACACAACCCGCACGCCCGCCTGTAGGCCGGATAAGACGCGCCAGCGTCGCCATCCGGCAAGTTCACACAACCCGCACGCCCGCAGGCATTACGCGTTCCGGCGTCAGCAATACGCTTTCACTGCCGTCATCGGTTTCGGCGCACAGCAACATGCACTCTGACGTTTCACCACGCATTTTGGCTTTTTGCAGATTGCACAGTACCACCACCGTTTTCCCCATCAGCGCATCCTCACGGTAATAAGGTACGAGGCTGGTTACCGTTTGCAGCGTACGCTCGCCCACATCCACCTGCACAATGTAAAGCTTATCGGCATTATCATGACGCTTTACCTGTACAATCTTTCCAACACGCAGCTCCAGTCGGGCAAAATCCGCAAAGGCCACCGTCTCCATCTTTTTCTCCTTCTGGTAAAAATTTACTAAATCATAGCAATAATTTTTCCAGGCACTGTTCTTAAAAAAGGGGAAATGCTGCGTTTATCACACTCTTTAAGCTGAAATTTACCCCTGGCACGTCAAATAAACGCGCTTTATTTACTGAAAACAGATGCATAGATAAGCACTTCCTTTACAATGAAAAGGCTACTCAGGGGAAAGTCGGAAAAGGTAATCATGGCAACACTTAAAGATATCGCAATTGAAGCTGGCGTATCCCTGGCGACAGTGTCGCGGGTCTTAAACGACGACCCCACGCTGAATGTCAAAGAAGAGACCAAACACCGCATTCTGGAAATCGCGGAAAAGCTGGAGTACAAAACCAGCAGCGCCCGTAAGAGCCAGAATAGTACGGTCAGCCTGCAACACATCCTTGCCATCTACAGTTATCAGCAAGAGCTGGAAATTAACGATCCCTACTATCTGGCAATCCGCCACGGGATTGAGACACAGTGTGAAAAATTGGGGATTGAACTGACCAACTGCTACGAACACAGCGGGTTGCCGGATCTTAAAAACATCACCGGCATTCTCATTGTCGGCAAGCCCTCAGCCGCCTTACGCGACGCCGCCGCCGCGCTGACTGACAATATCTGCTTTATCGACTTTCACGAATCAGGCAGTGAATACGATGCCGTCGATATCGATTTGTCCCGCATCAGCAAAGAGATCATCGACTTTTTCATTGCTCAGGGCGCAACCCGTATCGGTTTTATTGGCGGGGAGGATGAGCCCGGCAAAGCCGATATCCGCGAAGCCGCGTTTGTCGAATATGGCCGCCTGAAGCAGGTCGTGCGTGAAGACGATATCTGGCGCGGTGGTTTTTCCAGTTCATCAGGTTACGAACTGGCGAAACAAATGCTGGCTAAAGCGGATTATCCGCGCGCGCTGTTTGTCGCCTCCGACTCGATAGCCATTGGCGTGTTACGCGCAATCCATGAGCATGGCCTTGAGATCCCGCGCGACATCTCCCTGATAAGCGTGAATGACATTCCGACGGCGCGATTCACCTTCCCACCGCTTTCCACGGTGCGCATTCATTCCGAAATGATGGGCAGCCAGGGCGTAAATCTGGTGTACGAAAAAGCCCGTGACGGGCGTGCACTGCCGCTGCTGGTCTTCGTTCCCAGTAAACTTAAACTGCGCGGCACCAGCCGCTAACTCCCCTTTTCCACCGCCCGGTTTTCCTGATAGCCGGGCGCATTCCGCTTTTCGCCGTTTTTCTTCTCACTGCTTATTTTCGTGATCCAGTTAAAGTAAATCATTTTACCCACTACATTTTAGTAAAAATTTTACTAAAATCATTTCCCATAACGCACACTTACCATCGCCTTGAAGGGTTCCGACTTCGCTCCACAGGGAGGCATTATGAATCGCTGGGAAAACATTCAGCTGACCCACGAAAACAGACTGGCGCCACGCGCCTACTTTTTTTCTTATGACTCAATAGCTCAGGCTCGCACATTCGCCCGCGAAACCAGCAGCTATTTTTTGCCGCTAAGCGGTCAGTGGAACTTTCAGTTCTTCGACCACCCGCTTCAGGTGCCGGAAGCCTTTACCTCAGAGTATATGCGTGACTGGGGAACAATTACCGTTCCGGGGATGTGGCAAATGGAAGGCCACGGCAAGCTGCAATATACCGACGAAGGCTTCCCGTTTCCGATCGATGTGCCGTACGTCCCCAGCGATAACCCCACCGGCGCTTATCAACGCATTTTCACGCTGAGCGAAGGCTGGCAAGGAAAGCAAACGCTGATTAAATTCGACGGCGTCGAAACGTATTTCGAAGTTTATGTGAACGGCCATTATGTGGGATTCAGCAAAGGCAGCCGCCTGACGGCAGAGTTCGACATCAGCGCAGTCGCGAAGACGGGCGACAACCTGTTATGCGTCCGCGTGATGCAGTGGGCAGATTCCACCTATGTTGAAGACCAGGATATGTGGTGGTCGGCGGGCATCTTCCGCGACGTTTATCTGGTTGGTAAACACACCGTCCACATTCAGGACTTCACCGTTCGCACCGATTTTGACGACGATTATCGCAATGCCACCCTCTCCTGCCAGCTGGTTCTGGAAAACCTGACCGCCGACCCGGCAATCGCTTCTCTGGAGTATGCGCTGTTTGACGGTGAGGATGTTGTACATGCAGGCGCCATCAACGCACTGACCATTGACCAGCGCATCAGCACCGACTTTGCTGTTGGCGTTCGCACTCCGCACCAGTGGTCCTCTGAGTCGCCGTATCTCTACCACCTGGTGATGACCCTGAAAGACGCTAACGGCAATACTCTTGAAGTGGTGCCGCAACGCGTGGGCTTTCGCGATATTCAGGTTCGCGACGGGCTGTTTTACATCAACAACCGCTACGTGATGCTGCACGGCGTCAACCGCCACGATAACGATCATCTTAAAGGTCGGGCTGTCGGCATGGATCGCGTTGAAAAAGATCTGCGGTTAATGAAACAACACAACATCAACTCGGTACGAACCGCGCACTACCCTAACGATCCACGTTTCTACGAGCTCTGCGATATCTACGGCCTGTTTGTGATGGCGGAAACTGACGTCGAGTCACACGGATTCGCTAACATCGGCGATATCAGCCGCATCACCGACGACCCGGCGTGGGAAACGGTCTACGTCGAGCGCATCGTGCGCCATATCCATGCGCAGAAAAACCACCCTTCTATCATCATCTGGTCGCTGGGCAACGAATCCGGGTACGGCTGTAATATTCGCGCGATGTACCACGCCGCCAAAGCGCTGGATGACACGCGCCTGATTCACTACGAAGAAGACCGCGACGCCGAAGTGGTGGATATCATCTCCACCATGTATACCCGCGTGCCGCTGATGAACGAGTTTGGTGAGTACCCGCATCCGAAGCCGCGCATCATCTGCGAATACGCCCACGCGATGGGCAACGGCCCCGGCGGACTAACCGAATATCAGAATGTCTTTTACCAGCACGACTGCATTCAGGGGCACTATGTCTGGGAATGGTGCGATCACGGTATCCAGGCGAAAGACGACGATGGCAACGTGTGGTACAAATTTGGCGGCGATTACGGCGACTACCCGAATAACTACAACTTCTGCCTTGATGGTCTGATTTACCCTGACCAGACGCCGGGCCCAGGTCTGAAGGAGTACAAGCAGGTCATTGCACCTGTAAAAATCCACGCGCAGGATCTGGAACGTGGCGAACTGAAAGTAGAAAACAAACTGTGGTTCACCTCCCTTGACGACTATACCCTGCATATTGACGTTCGTGCCGAAGGGGAGACGCTCTCCACGCAGCAGATCAAACTGCGCGACGTCGCGCCGAATAGCGAGGCGTTACTGCACTGCACGTTGCCAGCGCTGGATGGGCGAGAAACGTTTCTTAACGTCACCGTGACCAAAGACTCCCCCACACTCTACAGCGACGCAGGGCATCATATCGCCGCCTGTCAGTTCCCGCTGAAGGCCAGAACGGCGCCTCCTGTACCGTTTAGCCAGCCAAACGCGCGCGCGTTGACGCTGGAAGACGATCGTCTGAGCTGCACCGTGCGCGGCTACAACTTCCATCTGACGTTCTCAAAACTGAACGGGAAGCCAACCGCCTGGAACGTTAATGGTGAAGCGCTGCTGACCCGCGCGCCAAAAATCAATTTCTTTAAGCCGACAATTGATAATCACAAGCAGGAGTTCGAGGGACTCTGGCAACCAAACCATCTGCACATCATGCAGGAGCATCTGCGGACGTTTACCGTCGAGCAAACGGAAGATGCGGTACTGATTACCAACCACACCCTTATTGCTCCGCCGGTATTTGATTTCGGCATGCGCTGTACGTATCGCTGGCGCATTGCGATGGATGGTCAGGTAAACGTCGCGCTTTCCGGCGAACCCTACGGCGAATATCCGCACATTATTCCGTGTATTGGCTTCACGATGGGAATCAATGGCGCCTTCGATCAGGTTGCCTGGTATGGTCGCGGCCCGGGAGAAAACTATGCCGACAGTCAGCAGGCCAACATCATCGACATCTGGCGCTCCACCGTGGATGGCATGTTTGAGAATTACCCGTTCCCGCAGAACAACGGTAATCGCCAGCATGTACGCTGGGCGACGCTAACCAACCGCCACGGCAACGGTCTGCTGGTGGTGCCGCAACGCCCCATCAACTTCAGCGCCTGGCACTACACGCCAGAAAACCTCTTTGCCGCGCAGCACTGCAATGAGTTGCAGCGCTGCGACGACATCACTCTGAATCTGGATCATCAGTTGCTTGGGCTGGGTTCCAACTCCTGGGGAAGCGAAGTGCTCGATTCCTGGCGCGTCTGGTTCCGGTCATTCCGTTATGGCTTTACGTTGCTACCGGTGTCCGGCGGCGAAGCGACCGCCCAGGCTATCGCCAGTCATGCCTTCGGCACGGACTTCTTTTCCACAAATTTGCATAGCGAGAATGAAAAATGAGGCTCCTCGATAACTTAGAACAGTTCCGGCAGGTCTACGCCTCTGGTCGAAAATGGCAGCGCTGCATTGAAGCGATTGAAAATATCGACAACATTCAGCCCGGCGTCGCTCACTCCATCGGGGATTCTCTGACGTATCGCGTGGAAACCGACTCTGCCGCTGATGCGCTGTTTACCGGGCATCGCCGTTACGTTGAAGTGCATTACTACCTGCAAGGGCGACAAAAAATTGAATATGCTGCCAAAGATACGTTGCAGGTCGTTGAATATTATCGCGATGAAACCGATCGCGAATATCTGAAAGGTTGCGGAAACACCGTAGAGGTTCACGAAGGACAGATGGTGATTTGCGACAACCATGAAGCCTACCGTTTTATCTGTAATCACGCTGTAAAAAAAGTCGTACTCAAAGTGACCATTGAAGATGGTTATTTTCATAACAAATAAAAATAACGGGCGGCACCTGTGATGTGCCGCTGACTACCCTACAAAAATCAGGAATCGGAGATGTGTTATGTCTGATACCAAACGTAATACAATCGGCAAGTTCGGCTTACTCTCGCTTACCTTTGCCGCCGTTTACAGTTTTAATAACGTTATCAATAATAATATTGAGCTGGGGCTGGCATCGGCGCCGATGTTTTTCCTGGCAACGATTTTCTACTTTATCCCCTTCTGTTTAATTATTGCAGAATTCGTTTCATTAAATAAAAACTCTGAAGCAGGCGTTTATGCTTGGGTAAAAAGCTCCCTCGGCGGACGCTGGGCATTTATTACCGCCTACACCTATTGGTTCGTTAACTTGTTCTTTTTCACCTCGCTGCTCCCGCGCGTAATTGCCTATGCCTCTTATGCGTTCCTGGGCTACGAATATATTCTGACGCCGGTCGCAACAACCGTATTGAGTATGGTGCTGTTCGCCTTCTCAACCTGGGTTTCCACCAACGGGGCAAAAATGCTGGGGCCAATCACCTCCGTCACCTCCACGCTGATGCTCCTGTTGACGCTTTCCTATATTTTACTGGCCGGTACGGCGCTGGTGGGCGGCGTTCAGCCTGCCGATCCGATCACCGTGGAGGCGATGATCCCAAACGTTAACTGGGCGTTCCTCGGTATTACGACCTGGATCTTTATGGCCGCAGGCGGCGCGGAATCCGTTGCGGTGTATGTTAACGACGTAAAAGGCGGATCAAAATCATTTGTAAAAGTGATCATCCTGGCCGGGATTTTCATCGGTGTGCTTTATTCCATTTCGTCGGTACTGATCAACGTATTCGTGAGCAGTAAAGAGCTGAAATTTACCGGCGGTTCAGTACAGGTCTTCCACGGTCTGGCAGCCTGGTTTGGTCTGCCCGAACTGTTGATAAACCGCTTTGTCGGTCTGGTTTCTTTTACTGCGATGTTCGGCTCCCTGCTGATGTGGACTGCAACGCCGGTTAAAATTTTCTTCTCCGAAATTCCCGCAGGGATTTTTGGCAAAAAAACCGTCGAACTGAATGAAAACGGCGTCCCCGCCCGCGCCGCCTGGATTCAGTTCCTGATTGTCATTCCGTTGATGATTATCCCGATGCTCGGCTCGAATACCGTTCAGGAATTAATGAACACCATCATTAATATGACCGCAGCGGCCTCCATGCTGCCTCCACTGTTTATTATGCTGGCCTACCTGAATCTGCGGGCAAAAATGGAGCACTTACCGCGAGACTTCCGTATGGGATCGCAAAGAACCGGTATTATCGTCGTGTCGATGTTAATTGTTATATTTACCATCGGATTTATTGCCTCCACTTTCCCAACCGGCGGCAATATTATGACCATTGTTTTCTATAACGTGGGCGGTATTGTTATTTTCCTCGGATTCGCCTGGTGGAAATACAGCCGATACATTAAAGGACTCACAAAAGAAGAACAGGATATTGAAGCCGCACCCGCATCAAACATTAATTAACAGATTGATTTCATAACTATAAGAACCATTTTCACATTGGCTATAACAATAAAAAATATTTATTTTGGCTTAGGACAGAAGCATGAAAATGATGAAAAATATTCGCAGGGCAATGATTGCCCTGCCCTTCCTCTGTGTTTTTCCCCTGGCTGCGGAAGACGTTCATCCGGCAGAACACGACGACACAAAAATGCCAGCCGTCACCTCTCCCTCCTTTCGTTTTTACGGCGAGATGGGGCTGGGGGGATATATGGATTTAGAAGGACAGGATAAACATAAATACAGTGACGGCACCTATATTGAAGGCGGCCTGGAGATGAAATACGGCTCATGGTTTGGCCTGATTTATGGCGAAGGCTGGACGGTGCAGGCCGACCATCAGGGGAACGCCTGGGTTCCCGATCATAGCTGGGGCGGGTTCGAAGGCGGTATCAACCGTTTTTATGGCGGTTATCGTACTGATGACGGCACGGAACTGATGCTGAGCCTGCGTCAGGATTCCTCGCTGGATGACCTGCAATGGTGGGGCGATTTTACGCCGGATCTGGGCTACGTCATCCCCAATACCCGTGACATCATGACCGCGATTAAGGTGCAGAATCTGAGCGGCGCCTTCCGTTATAGCGTCACCGCCACGCCAGCCGGGCATCACGATGAGGGGAAAGCCTGGCTCCATTTCGGCAAATACGATCGCTATGACGATAAATACACCTATCCGGCGATGATCAACGGTTATATCCAGTACGATCTTGTCGAAGGCGTCACCTGGATGAACGGTCTGGAAGTTACCGACGGCACCGGGCAACTGTTTCTGACCGGCGTTCTCTCTCCCAACCTGGCCGCCCGCGCCTGGCACCACACTGGTCGCGCCGACGGTCTGGACGTGCCGGGCAGCGAAACCGGCTTTATGGTCAGCGCCATGTACGAAGCGCTAAAAGGCGTTTATCTCTCTACGGCCTACAGCTATGCCAGACACCGGCCAGACCATGCCGCAGACGAAACCACCTCTTTTATGCAGTTTGGCGTCTGGTACGAATACGGCGGCGGGCGTTTCGCCACCGCCTTCGACAGCCGGTTCTATATGCAAAACGCATCTGGCGATCCCAGCGACCAGATTTTCCTGATGCAATATTTCTACTGGTAATAAGGACATGAACACCATGAAAATCACGACGACCCTGACGCCGCTGACCTGCGCTTTACTGATAAGCCTCTCCGCACATGCCGCCACTGCGGACGATTATAAAAATGTCATTAACCGCACCGGCGCGCCGGGCTATATGCATGATTACGATTACGATGATCACCAGCGTTTTAATCCGTTTTTCGATCTCGGCGCGTGGCATGGATACCTGCTGCCAGACAGCAAGGCCACGATGGGCGGCTTTCCCGGCGTCGCACTGCTGACGGAAGAGTACATCAACTTTATGGCCACCCATTTTGACCGTCTGTCGGTGTATCAAAACGGCCAACAGGTTGACTTTGCGCTTGAGGCTTACAGCATTCCCGGCGCGCTGATCCAAAAATTATCCTCAAAGGACGTGCAGGTTGAGATGACGCTGCGCTTCGCCAGTTCGCGCACCGCCCTGCTGGAAACGAAAATCACCAGCAAGACGCCGCTGGATCTGGTGTGGGACGGCGAGTTACTGGAAAAACTGGAAGCGAAAGAGGGAAAAGCGCTCTCCGATAAAACCATTGATGGAGAATACCCGGACTATCAGCGAAAAATCATCGCCACCCGTGATGGTCTGAAAGTCACCTTCGGCAAAGTGCGTTCCACCTGGGATCTGCTCACTTCCGGCGAATCTGAATATCAGATACATAAGTCCCTGCCGACAGACACAAAGGTCAACGGCCACCGCTTTACCAGCAAGGCGCACATCAACGGTTCCACCACGTTTTATACTACCTGGTCGCATCTGCTCACCGCGCAGGAAGTGGATAACGAGCAGGCGCAGATCCGCGACATTCTGGCTCGCCCGGCTGACTATCTCAACGCATCACAAAAACGCTGGGAGGGCTATCTGCAAAAAGGCTTAACCAACCCGGACGCCACGCCAGAACAGACGCGGGTTGCGGTTAAAGCCATTGAAACGCTGAACGGCAACTGGCGCTCGCCAGGCGGCGCGATCAAACACCATACCGTGACGCCATCGGTCACTGGCCGCTGGTTTTCCGGTAATCAGACCTGGCCGTGGGACACCTGGAAGCAGGCCTTTGCGATGGCGCATTTCAACCCGGAAATCGCCAAAGAGAATATTCGCGCCGTCTTCTCCTGGCAGATTCAACCCGACGATCCGCTTCGCCCACAGGATGCAGGTTTCGTTCCCGATCTGATCGCCTGGAACCTCAGCCCGGAACGCGGCGGCGATGGCGGCAACTGGAACGAGCGCAACACCAAGCCAAGCCTTGCGGCATGGTCAGTGATGGAGGTCTACAACGTCACCAAAGACAAAGCCTGGCTTGAAGAGATGTACCCGAAACTGGTGGCATACCATGACTGGTGGCTGCGTAACCGCGATCACAACGGCAATGGCGTCCCGGAATATGGCGCAACCCGCGACAAAGCCCACAATACCGACACCGGCGAAATGCTGTTTACGGTAAAACAGGGCGACAAGGAAGAGACGTTATCCGGGCTGAGAAACTATGCCCGCATCATCAGCGAAGGCCAGTACGACAGCCTGGAAATTCCGGCGCAGGTCGCCGCCTCCTGGGAGTCCGGGCGTGATGACGCCGCAGTGTTCGGTTTTATTGATAAAGCGCAGCTGGATAAATATGTCGCAAACGGCGGCAAACGCAGCGACTGGACGGTGAAATTTGCGGAAAACCGTCGCCAGGACGGCACGCTGCTGGGCTATTCGCTGCGACAGGAGTCAGTCGATCAGGCGAGCTACATGTACAGCGACAACCACTATCTGGCGGAAATGGCGACCCTCCTCAATAAGCCGAACGAGGCGCAGCACTATCGCCAGTTGGCGCAAAAGCTCGCGGATTACATCAACACCTGCATGTTCGATCCGGCAACACACTTCTTCTATGACCTGCGGATTGAAGAAAAGCCGCTGGCAAACGGCTGTGCGGGGAAACCGATCGTTGAGCGTGGCAAGGGGCCGGAAGGCTGGTCGCCGTTGTTTAACGGCGCTGCGACGCAGGCTCACGCCGATGCGGTTGTGAAGGTGATGCTTGACCCGAAAGAGTTCAACACTTTCGTACCACTCGGCACCGCCGCGCTGACTAATCCGGCGTTCGGCGCGGATATTTACTGGCGCGGACGCGTGTGGGTGGATCAGTTCTGGTTCGGATTAAAAGGCATGGCGCGTTACGGCTATCGTGATGATGCGCTGAAGCTGGCGGATACTTTCTTCAGGCATGCGAAAGGGCTGACCGCCGACGGGCCGATTCAGGAAAACTACAACCCGTTGACCGGCGCACAGCAGGGCGCGCCGAACTTCTCCTGGAGCGCCGCGCACCTGTATATGCTGTATAACGACTTCTTCAGGAAACTGTAATCCGAAATGCAATGCCGGATGGCGCTACGCTTATCCGGCCTACAGGAATCCGATCCGTAGGCCGGATAAGACGCGCCAGCGTCGCCATCCGGCAAATTCGTTCTCTGGCCCCGCTCCTTTTTTGAATCCCATCACAATCATCGCATTCCCCTTTTCCCTTTTACGCCGCGACGGCTAAATTATTAACTCATCCGACCACATAACAATAATTTTACATACTGGACACACTTATGAGCTATCCGTCGCTTTTCGCCCCGCTCGATCTGGGTTTTACCCGGCTTAAAAACCGTGTGCTAATGGGTTCGATGCATACCGGGCTGGAGGAATACCCCGATGGCGCCGAACGGCTGGCGGCTTTCTACGCCGAACGTGCGCGGCATGGCGTCGCGCTGATCGTCACCGGGGGGATTGCCCCTGCACTGTCCGGGGTGGGAATGGAAGGCGGCGCTACATTAAATGATGCCAGTCAGCTGCCGCACCACCGCGTGATCACGGACGCCGTTCATGAGGAAGGCGGGAAAATTGCGTTGCAGATCCTGCATACCGGACGCTATAGCTATCAGCCGCATCTGGTCGCCCCTTCGGCGATCCAGGCGCCCATCAACCGTTTTACGCCGCACGAACTCACGCACGATGAAATCCTGCAACTGATTGACGATTTCGCCCACTGCGCCCAGCTGGCGCGGGAAGCGGGTTACGACGGCGTCGAGGTGATGGGTTCGGAAGGCTATCTGATCAACGAATTTCTTACCGTGCGCACGAACCAGCGTGACGATGAATGGGGCGGCGATTACGCCAGGCGTATGCGTTTCGCGGTGGAAGTGGTGCGGGCGGTACGCCAGCGCGTGGGCAGCGATTTTATCATTATCTACCGTCTGTCGATGCTCGACCTGGTGGAAAACGGCGGGACGTTCGACGAAACCGTACAGCTGGCGCAGGCCATTGAAGCGGCTGGCGCGACGATCATCAACACCGGTATTGGCTGGCACGAAGCGCGTATCCCGACGATCGCTACGCCGGTTCCGCGCGGCGCCTTTAGCTGGGTGACGCGCAAACTGAAAGGCCACGTCACCGTTCCGCTGGTCACGACCAACCGGATCAACGATCCGCAAGTAGCGGACGATATTCTGGCGCGCGGCGATGCGGATATGGTGTCGATGGCGCGCCCGTTCCTGGCGGATGCCGAGCTGCTGTCGAAAGCGCAATCAGGGCGGGCGGATGAGATCAACACCTGTATCGGCTGCAACCAGGCCTGTCTGGATCAGATCTTCGTGGGTAAAGTCACCTCTTGCCTGGTGAATCCACGCGCCTGCCACGAAACCAAAATGCCGATAGTTCCGGCTGAACATAAGAAAAGCCTGGCCGTCGTCGGCGCAGGCCCGGCGGGTCTCGCATTTGCCATTAACGCGGCGGCGCGCGGGCACGACGTTACGCTGTTTGATGCCCTGGCCGAGATCGGCGGGCAGTTCAACATCGCTAAACAGATCCCCGGCAAAGAAGAATTTTATGAAACGCTGCGCTATTACCGTCGGATGATCGAAGTGACCGGCGTGACGCTGAAGCTCAACCGGTTTGTCACCGCAGACGATCTGCAACCGTTTGATGAAGCGATCCTCGCTTGCGGGATCGAGCCGCGTAAACCGTCGATCGAGGGCATCGATCACCCGAAAGTGCTGACCTATCTTGAGGTGCTGCGCGATAAAACTCCCGTCGGGAAACGTGTCGCGATTATCGGCTGCGGCGGGATTGGTTTTGATACCGCGATGTACCTCAGCCAGCCAGGCGATCCCAGCAGCCAGAGCATTGCCGAGTTCTGCGTGGAATGGGGGATCGACACCAGCCTGCAACAGCCCGGCGGGTTACGCCCGGAAGGGCCGCATCTGTCTCGCAGCCCACGTCAGATTGTGATGCTACAGCGTAAAGCCAGTAAACCCGGTCAGGGGCTGGGGAAAACCACCGGCTGGATCCATCGCGCAACGCTGTTGTCCCGCGGCGTAAAAATGATCCCGGCGGTCAGTTATCAGAAGATCGACGATGACGGATTGCACGTATTGATCAACGGCGAACCGCAGCTTCTGAACGTCGATCATGTCGTGATCTGCGCGGGGCAGGAGCCACGGCGCGAACTGGCGGAGCCGCTGCGCGCGTCAGGGAAAACGGTACACCTGATTGGCGGATGCGACGTGGCGATGGAGCTGGATGCGCGGCGGGCAATTGCGCAGGGAACAAAATTAGCGCTGGCGATTTAAGGGCATTGCCTGATGGCGCTACGCTTATCCGGCCTACGGGGTAGCACGTTGTAGGCCGGATAAGGCGTGTTAGCCGCCATCCGGCACACGCTATTAGCGGCGGCGACCAGTTTTGACCGCTTTCAACACCACGAATTTGTTATTGGTGGCGATGGTGGTGCAGTTACCGAAAATCTTCTTCAGCTTGTGGAAATAATCCAGGTGACGGTTAGCCACAATGTACAGCTCGCCGTTGATCTTCAGGCAACGGCGCGCATGGTGGAACATCTCCCAGGCAACGTTATCCGTCAGCGCATGTTTCTGATGGAACGGCGGGTTGCACAGCACGGCGTTAAAGCGGAAAGGCTCCACGCCGGACAAAGCGTTGTTAATCATAAACTCGCAGCGATCCAACGCTTCCGGCATGTTGGTTTCCACATTCAAACGGCTGGACGCGACCGCCATCGGCGATTCATCGACAAACACGACGCTCGCCTGAGGGTTCTTCGCCAGCAGCGTCAGGCCAATCACGCCATTGCCGCAGCCGAGATCGACGATCTCCCCTTCCAGATTTTCCGGTAAATGCTGCATAAAGAAGCGCGCGCCGATATCCAGGCCGGTACGCGAGAAAACGTTCGCATGATTGTGGATAGTCCAGTCGGTGCCGTCCAGTTTCCAGCTCAGCGTCTGCGGCGCATCCGCCAGTTCAGGCTTACTGAAGGTACAGTTGATCAGGCGCGCCTTTTTCCAGGCCAGCGTCGTGGTCGTGGGGCCGAGCACTTTTTCGAACAGTTCCAGCGTGGAGGTATGAATGTCACGCGCCTTTGCTCCCGCAATAATACGGGTCTGCGGAGTCACGACCTGGCGCAACGCGCGCAATTGTTGCTCCAGCAGCGCCAGCGTTTTCGGCACCTTAATCAACACGACGCCCGGCGCCGGCGGGTACGCGGCGGTGCTGTCGAGAAACTTCACGCTGGATTCGGCGATATCGTTGTGGCGTAAATTTTCGCGCGTCGCCAGCTCGCTTAAATACGAGTCGCCGATGCTGTATGGTGTATGCTCAGCCAGCGCGCAGCTTAATGCGCCAAAGGCATCATTCAGGATCAGCAGCGAGCCGCTGATTTCCGTGTCGTCTAACTGTTGCAGCAGATATTCATCCGCCGCTTCCCACGCCTGAAGTGGGTTAACGTCATCCGTTTCCGGGAAACGTTTCAGTGTCAGTGAACGGAAACCGTTGTCTACGTGGCTCATCGGCCCTCCTGAATGGTAAAATTTCGCTGTTATCCCTGAAAGGGTGCGTGAGTATACTCTTTTTTTAGATTTAATTTGGGGCTTTGATGGGTCAACTTACTTATCTCCACGGCTACCCGGAGAATTTACTGTCTCAGGTACGCACGCTCATTGCTGAACAGCGTCTGGGCGCAGTGCTGGAAAAACGCTATCCGGGAACGCATGATTTTGCGACCGATAAAGCGCTCTGGCAGTATACCCAGGATCTGAAAAGCCAGTTTCTGCGTAACGCCCCGCCGATCAACAAAGTGATGTATGACAACAAGATCCATGTGCTGAAAAATGCGCTGGGGCTGCATACCGCCGTTTCGCGCGTACAGGGCGGCAAGCTGAAGGCGAAAGCCGAGATCCGCGTCGCTACCGTGTTTCGCAATGCGCCGGAACCTTTTCTGCGAATGATCGTGGTTCACGAACTGGCGCATCTGAAAGAGAAAGAGCACAACAAAGCGTTTTATCAACTGTGCTGCCATATGGAGCCGCAGTACCACCAGCTTGAGTTTGATACCCGCCTGTGGTTAACGCATCTTTCGTTAAAGCAATCTGAGCAGTAGCGCACTGGCTTTGTCATAAAGGCATGCTAAATTGACGAAAGAATCCCTTTATGGAGCCTGAAGGCGTTTATGATACGTTTCGCTGTTATTGGCACAAACTGGATCACCCGCCAGTTTGTCGATGCCGCCCATGAAACCGGCAAATATAAGTTAACCGCAGTCTATTCCCGTCGCCTCGAACAGGCGCAAACCTTCGCCAATGATTATCCCGTCGAGCATTTATTCACTTCGCTTGAAGCAATGGCGCAAAGCGACGCCATTGATGCGGTGTATATCGCCAGCCCGAACTCGCTGCATTTCCCCCAGACTCAGCTCTTTTTAAGCCACAAAAAGCATGTGATCTGCGAGAAGCCGCTGGCCTCGAATCTGGCCGAAGTCGACGCTGCCATCGCGTGCGCGCGTGAAAATCAGGTCGTCCTGTTCGAAGCCTTTAAAACCGCCAGCCTGCCTAATTTTCAGTTGCTACAGCAGTCGCTGCCGAAAGCAGGAAGAATGCGCAAAGCCCTTATCAACTACTGCCAGTATTCTTCGCGCTACCAGCGCTATCTGGACGGCGAAAACCCCAATACCTTTAATCCGGCCTTCTCGAATGGCTCCATTATGGATATCGGTTTTTACTGTCTGGCGTCAGCGGTTGCGCTCTGGGGAGAACCGCAAAACGTTCAGGCGTCCGCCAGTCTGCTGGAAAGCGGTGTCGATGCGCATGGCGTGGCGGTGCTGGATTACGGCGACTTCAGCGTCACCCTACAGCATTCCAAAGTGAGTGATTCCGTACTGCCCAGCGAAATCCAGGGCGAAGCCGGTTCTCTGGTCATCGAGAAAATTTCGGAATGTCAGAAAGTGTGCTTCATTCCACGCGGCGGAAAAACGCAGGATTTATCCGTTCCTCAGCATATCAATACGATGCTGTATGAGGCGGAACGCTTTGCACACCTGGTCGAGACCAACGAGGTGAACCATCCCGAGCTGACCGTCAGCCGTATCACGGCCAAACTGCTCACGGAGATTCGTCGGCAGACGGGTGTCGTCTTCCCCGCTGATGACGCCACAGCGTAAAACAATGTAAAACAGATGTAACAGGCCATTGACTGATCGTATGGCCTGTCATATTTTGTTACGTGCAAAGGGGAGTAACTTCATTGTCGGCCGATCGTCATTACGATGTGTGAAAAACCACATCCGGTCGCCGGGCAATAAGAAAGTGATGTGCCTTCATGTCTTTGATTGATGACGAAGCCGATTCGCCATCACCCGTGGAGTGAGTACATATCACTTTCTTGTTGTAAGTGAGACCTTGCCGGAAGGCGAGGTCTATGCATATAAAAAGCAGCGGCTGACGTCTTTCGACGTTGGCCGTTTTTTTTATGTGTAAGGAAATTCTATGAATACTGTCGGCACACCGTTGTTATGGGGCGGATTCGCTGTCGTTGTGGTGATTATGCTGGCTATCGACCTTCTGTTGCAGGGGCGTCGTGGCGTACATACGATGTCCATGAAGCAGGCGGCGGCCTGGTCTCTGGTCTGGGTGACGCTTTCACTGCTGTTCAACGCCGCCTTCTGGTGGTATCTGGCGGAGACCCAGGGCCGGGCGGTGGCCGATCCGCAGGCGCTGGCGTTTCTCACCGGTTATCTGATCGAAAAATCGCTGGCCGTTGATAACGTCTTTGTCTGGCTGATGCTGTTCAGCTACTTCTCTGTTCCGCCTGCCCTGCAACGCCGGGTTCTGGTGTATGGCGTACTTGGCGCCATTGTTCTGCGTACGATTATGATTTTCGCCGGTAGCTGGCTGATCGCCCAGTTCGACTGGATACTGTACCTGTTCGGCGCTTTCCTGCTGTTTACGGGCGTGAAGATGGCGCTGGTGAAAGAGGACGAATCCGGCATCGGCGACAAACCGCTGGTTCGCTGGCTGCGTAGCCACCTTCGCATGACCGATACCATCGAAAACGAGCATTTCTTTGTGCGTAAGAATGGCTTGCTGTTCGTGACGCCGCTGATGCTGGTTCTGATTCTGGTGGAACTGAGCGATGTGATTTTCGCCGTCGATAGCATTCCGGCCATCTTTGCCGTGACTACCGACCCGTTCATCGTCCTGACCTCCAACCTGTTTGCGATCCTGGGTCTGCGCGCCATGTACTTCCTGCTGGCAGGGGTAGCAGAGCGCTTCTCGATGCTCAAATATGGTCTGGCCGTCATTCTGGTCTTTATCGGTATTAAGATGCTGATCGTCGATTTCTACCACATTCCGATCGCCATCTCGCTGGGCGTGGTGTTCAGTATTCTGGTGATCACGCTGATTGTTAACGCGTGGGTAAATCGCCAGAACGATAAAAAGCAGCAGCTACAGTAAGACCCTGCCCGGCAGCGCTATGTCTGCCGGGCTTACAAAAACCACAGTCGTGGGTTGAGTACACGCAGCACTACCCGATAACATGTAAATACTTAGTTAAAAAATATGACGTAGTACGTAAATTCCAGCATTTTACGCTTTCCCAATCCCCATCTTTCCTTATACTCACTCAGGCAAACACTTTGTTACATCCTGAAAGATGCGCCAACAGAGCGTACAAAGGATGAACAACATCACACTGAAAGGATCATGAAATGACTACGCAACGTTCATCGGGGCTACTCCAGCGTTTGGTTCAAGGGAGCCTGGTTAAACAAATTTTAATTGGGCTTATACTGGGAATTTTACTGGCTTTAGTTTCAAAACCTGCCGCAGAGGCAACGGGTCTGCTGGGCACCCTGTTCGTTGGTGCGCTGAAAGCTGTCGCGCCGGTTCTGGTACTGACGCTGGTGATGGCGTCTATCGCCAATCATCAACACGGTCAGAAAACCAATATTCGCCCGATTTTGTGGATGTATCTGCTCGGCACATTTTCAGCCGCGCTGACGGCGGTTGTGGTGAGCTTCCTCTTTCCGTCCACGCTGCAACTGACGACTGGCGCCACGGATATCACGCCGCCGAGCGGCATTGTCCAGGTTATACACGGGCTGCTGATGAGCATCGTTGCGAACCCGATCCATGCGCTGATCAACGCCAACTACATCGGTATTCTGGTGTGGGCTATCGGCCTGGGCTTTGCGCTGCGCCACAGTAATCAAACCACCAAAAATCTGGTGAACGATCTGTCCGACGCCGTCACCTTTATTGTGAAACTGGTGATTCGTTTCGCGCCGATCGGTATCTTTGGCCTGGTCGCCTCAACGCTCGCCACTACGGGCTTCTCAGCGCTGTGGGGCTATGCGCAACTGTTACTGGTGCTGATTGGCTGTATGGCGATTGTGGCGCTGGTCATCAACCCGCTGCTGGTCTTTTTACAGATCCGCCGCAACCCGTATCCGCTGGTTCTCACCTGCCTGCGTGAAAGCGGCGTGACCGCCTTCTTTACCCGTAGCTCCGCTGCAAATATTCCGGTGAATATGTCGCTGTGCGAAAAACTGAATCTGGACAGAGATACCTATTCTGTTTCCATCCCACTGGGAGCAACCGTCAATATGGCCGGTGCGGCAATCACAATTACCGTGCTGACGCTGGCGGCGGTGTATACGCTGGGTATTCCGGTTGATCTGCCGACGGCGCTGCTGCTGAGCGTGGTGGCATCGCTGTGCGCATGCGGCGCTTCCGGCGTGGCGGGCGGTTCACTGCTGCTGATCCCGCTGGCGTGCAACATGTTCGGTATTCCGAACGAAATCGCCATGCAGGTGGTTGCGGTTGGCTTCATTATCGGCGTGTTGCAGGACTCCTGCGAGACCGCAATCAACTCCTCTACCGACGTTATGTTTACCGCCGCAGTATGTCAGGCGGAAGACGCGCGTTTAGCGAAAAGCGCGCTGCGTAGCTAAATAACCACAAGCCTGATGGCGCTATGCGTATCAGGCCTACAACGACTCCCACTCGTAGGCCGGATAAGACGTTTACGTCGCCATCCGGCATTTTTCATTGCCTGATGGCGCTGCGCTTATCAGGCCTACAACAGCCCCACACATAGGCCGGATAAGACGTTTACGTCGCCATCCGGCATTTTTCGTTGCCTGATGGCGCTACGCTTATCAGGCCTACAACGCCCCACACGTAGGCCGGATAAGACGTTTACGTCGCCATCCGGCATTTTTTTACAGCGTTACGCCGCTTTTGAAAATCGCCAGCTCGCGGAAATCATTGCGTTCATTGCAGGTCTGCTTGCCGTTGGCAAACGCCACAATCGTATCCACAAATTCATTCAACAACTGCGGCATCGCCTTACCGTGAATCAACTGCCCGGCGTCAAAATCGATCCAGTGCTTCTTCTTCGCCGCCAGTTCGCTGTTGGTGGCGATCTTCACCGTCGGGACAAACCCGCCATATGGCGTACCGCGGCCGGTACTGAACAGCACCATGTGGCAACCCGCGCCCGCCAGCGCGCTGGTGGCGACCGCATCGTTGCCTGGCGCGCTTAACAGATTCAGACCGCGCGTTTTCAGGCGCTCACCGTAGCGCAGCACATCCACAACCTGGCTGGAACCCGCCTTCTGCGTGCACCCCAGAGACTTGTCTTCCAGCGTCGTAATCCCGCCCGCCTTGTTACCCGGCGACGGATTCTCATAAATCGGCTGGTCGTGAGCGATAAAGTATTGCTTGAAGTCATTGACCATTGTCACCAGTTTTTCAAACGTCTCTTCATCGCGGCAATGGCTCATCAACAGCTGTTCTGCACCGAACATTTCCGGCACTTCCGTCAGCACCGTCGTCCCGCCGTTGGCGATAACATAGTCGGAGAAGCGACCCAGCATCGGGTTCGCGGTAATACCGGACAGCCCATCTGAACCGCCGCATTCCAGACCAAACTTAAGTTCGCTCAGTTTGCCCGGCACGCGTTTGTCATGGCGCATCACGTTATACAGCTGATGCAGATGCTCAACGCCCGCCTCCACTTCATCGTCCTGCTGTTGGCAGGTCATGAAATGAACGCGTTCAGGGTCGAACTCGCCCAGCGTCTCGCGAAAGGCATCCACCTGATTGTTTTCGCAACCCAGTCCAATCACCAGCACCGCCCCCGCATTCGGGTGACGCACCATGTTTTGCAGCATGGTGCGGGTGTTGATGTGATCGTCGCCAAGTTGAGAACAGCCGTAGGTGTGGCTGAAGAGGAAAACGCCGTCAGTTCCTTCGGCATCAAAAGTCTCTTTCAGGAAACGGTTCTGGATCTGCCGCGCAATGCCGTTGACACAGCCGACGGTCGGCAGAATCCACAGCTCATTGCGCACGCCGACATCTCCGTTGGCACGGCGGTAAATCTGTACATCGCGATCCGCCGGTTGTACTTCAGGGGCCTGAAAATCGGGTTGATAGCTGTACTCATCCAAATCGCTGAGGTTAGTCCGGGTATTGTGGGCATGAATATGCTCACCCGCCGCGACGTCCACCAACGTATGGCCGATAGGCAGACCATATTTGATGACGTTCTCCCCCTGCGCAATATCGCGTAAGGCAAACTTATGACCGCGTACGACATCCTGGCGTAGCGTCACGGTATGGTTATCGACGCTGACCTCAGCGCCCTGCGTTAAATCGGCCAACGCTACCGCAACGTTATCCAGCGTATGGATCCTGATGTATTGCATATCAACCCCAGACCTTAGTTCAGTTCAATGGCGAAATAGTCGCGCGCATTGTTGAAGCAGATGTTTCGTACCATTTCACCCAGCAACTGGATATCCGCCGGTGCTTCGCCCGCATTAACCCAGCGGCCTATCATCTGGCACAGGATGCGACGGAAATATTCATGGCGGGTATAAGACAGGAAGCTGCGGCTGTCGGTCAGCATACCGACGAAGCGGCTCAGCAGGCCAAGCTGCGCCAGTTGCGTCATCTGACGCTCCATCCCGTCTTTCTGATCGTTGAACCACCAGCCGGAACCAAACTGCATCTTGCCCGGCATCCCTTCGCCCTGGAAGTTGCCGATCATGGTGCCCAGCACTTCGTTATCACGCGGGTTCAGACAGTACAGGATAGTTTTCGGCAGCAGATTTTCTTCATTCTGCTTGCTCAGCAATTTTGACAGCTCTTCCGCCAGCGGACGATCGTTGATGGAATCGAAGCCGACATCCGGCCCCAGCAGTTTGAACTGGCGCTGATTGTTATTACGCAGCGCGCCGATGTGGTACTGCTGTACCCAACCGCGACGCGCATATTCCGCGCCCAGCCACACCAGTACGGCCGTTTTGAACTGCGCGACCTCATGCTCGCTCAGGGTCTCGCCCGCCAGACGGCGCGCCAGAATGCTGTCCAGTTCAGCGTCGCTGGCTTCAGCAAACATAACGACGTCAAGCGCGTGGTCAGAAACCTTACAGCCGTGGGCGGCAAAGTGATCCAGACGCTGAGTCAGCGCGGCTTGCAGATCGGTGAAGCGGCGAATATCGGTATCCGATACTTCGCCCAGCTTCGTCATGTAATCGCCAAAGGTTGCCTGCTCAATGTTGAACGCTTTATCAGGACGCCAGCTCGGCAGCACTTTAACGGTGAACGTGCTGTCTTTCGCGACCGTGGCGTGGTGCTCCAGCGAATCGACAGGATCGTCGGTAGTGCCGACCATTTTTACATTCATCTGCTGCATGATTCCCCGCGCGGAGAATGCATCCTGCGCCAGCAATTCATTGCAACGATCCCAGATCTCATCTGCCGTCGCAGGCGACAGCAGCTTACCTGTAATACCAAATGGGCGACGCAGTTCAAGGTGCGTCCAGTGATATAACGGGTTGCCGATCGTGTGCGGCACCGTGGCGGCCCAGGCGTCGAACTTCTCACGATCGGACGCATCGCCCGTACACAGACGCTCAGCAACGCCATTGGTGCGCATCGCCCGCCATTTATAGTGGTCGCCTTTCAGCCAGATATCATACAGGTTGTTAAAACGGTAGTTTTCCGCGATCTGCTGCGGCGGCAGGTGGCAATGATAGTCGAAGATGGGCTGATCTTTTGCGTAATCATGGTACAGACGGCGGGCAAACTCGGTATCCAGCAGAAAATCTTCAGTCATAAACGGGGTCATTATCGTCTTCCTCTCAACGAGTGCGTCAGATTGCTTATGTTTTGATGCTGTCAAAGTTATCACACCAATTTCCAGACCCTGAAGATATTTTCGTGAGTTGGATCAATAAAAACCAACAAATAAATTACCCCTAAAAGAGTAAACAGCGCTCCAGGCCGCGCCATTGCTGGTATTTCTAAATCGAAATAATGACCACACTAAGAATCCTGCATTTGTGATGTCACTCACCTTTTGAAGTTGTATGACAAGTTATCTTTCTGGCCGTCGCGATACATAAGCCGACGGAATGCAAAGTTATCGATGGTTAAGACATCGAATTGACCGGTACGGAAACCGAATTAGCACGATGACTCATGGCAACGTTCGGGGCGTACCGGCTTTTTTTCGGTTATCCCGTCGTCAATAACTTCCCCGCTCAGCGCAGGAAGATAACCGCGATTGTTGCGGAAATAACAAAACGATGAGGTTTTACATGCGTAAAATTAAAGGGTTACGTTGGTATATGATTGCACTGGTGACATTAGGCACCGTGCTGGGCTATCTGACGCGTAACACTGTGGCGGCGGCTGCGCCAACGCTGATGGAAGAGTTACACATCTCCACACAACAGTATTCCTATATCATCGCAGCCTATTCTGCTGCTTACACTGTCATGCAACCCGTAGCCGGTTACGTACTGGATGTTCTCGGTACGAAGGTGGGTTACGCCATGTTCGCCGTTCTGTGGGCCGTATTCTGCGGCGCAACCGCACTGGCTGGAAGCTGGGGCGGCCTGGCGCTGGCGCGCGGCGCGGTCGGCGCTGCTGAAGCCGCGATGATCCCGGCTGGCCTGAAAGCCAGCTCTGAATGGTTCCCGGCAAAAGAACGCTCCATTGCGGTCGGCTACTTCAACGTCGGCTCTTCCATCGGCGCGATGATTGCGCCTCCGCTGGTCGTCTGGGCTATCGTGATGCACAGCTGGCAGATGGCGTTTATTATTTCCGGCGTGCTGAGCTTCATCTGGGCAATGGCCTGGCTGGTGTTCTATAAACACCCGCGCGATCAGAAAAAGCTGACGGATGCAGAACGCGACTACATCATTGGCGGTCAGGAAGCGCAGCACAAAGACAATACTGCGAAGAAAATGTCTCTCGCGCAGATCCTGCGTAACCGCCAGTTCTGGGGTATCGCCCTGCCACGTTTCCTGGCGGAACCGGCATGGGGAACCTTCAACGCCTGGATCCCGCTGTTCATGTTTAAAGTGTACGGCTTTAACCTGAAAGAGATCGCCATGTTCGCCTGGATGCCCATGCTGTTTGCCGACTTAGGCTGCATCATCGGCGGTTATCTGCCACCGCTGTTCCAGCGCTGGTTCGGTGTAAACCTGATCGTCTCCCGTAAAATGGTCGTTACCCTGGGCGCGCTGCTGATGATTGGCCCAGGCATGATCGGCCTGTTCACCAGCCCGTATATCGCCATCATGCTGCTTTGCATCGGCGGTTTCGCTCACCAGGCGCTGTCCGGCGCGCTGATTACGCTCTCTTCTGACGTCTTTGGCCGTAATGAAGTGGCTACCGCGAATGGCCTGACCGGGATGTCCGCCTGGCTGGCGAGCACATTGTTTGCTCTGGTGGTCGGCGCGCTGGCTGACACCATCGGCTTCAGCCCGCTGTTCGCGGTACTGGCGGTGTTCGACCTGCTCGGCGCGCTGGTTATCTGGACGGTGCTGCAAAACAAACCGGCCAGCGAGGCGGGGCCAGGGTCGCAGGTCAATCACCCCGCAACGCAAAGTTGACCTGACCTGCGCCATCATCCAACAAGGTTTACTCATCCAAAGCCGCCTGTTAAACAGGCGGCTTTTTCAACGGTACAAGTGGAGCCAGCCTCGCAAAAGTGGTATAACAAATATAGTCTGCCGTCTTATGCCTGGAGCGCATATGGAAATCACCGAACCACGACGTTTGTATCAACAACTTGCTGCTGACCTGAAAGAGCGCATCGAACAGGGCGTCTACCTTGTGGGCGATAAACTCCCTGCCGAACGCTTTATTGCCGATGAGAAAAACGTCAGCCGTACGGTGGTTCGTGAAGCGATTATCATGCTGGAGGTCGAAGGCTACGTAGAAGTCCGCAAAGGTTCCGGCATCCACGTCATTTCAAATCAACCGAAATATTATGTCGCCCCGGATGAAAACCTTGAGTTCGCCAATTATGGCCCGTTCGAACTTCTCCAGGCGCGCCAGTTGATAGAAAGCAATATTGCCGAGTTTGCCGCCACGCAGGTGACGAAACAGGACATCATGAAGCTGATGGAAATCCAGGAGAAAGCGCGTAACGAAAAATGTTTCCGCGACTCCGAATGGGATCTCCAGTTCCATGTGCAGGTCGCGCTGGCGACGCAAAATACCGCGCTGGCCGCCATTGTCGAAAAAATGTGGACTCAGCGCGTACATAACCCGTACTGGAAAAAACTGCACGATCATATTGATTCACGCACCGTCGATAACTGGTGCGACGATCATGACCATATTCTCAAGGCGCTGATTCGCAAAGATCCTCATGCCGCGAAACTGGCAATGTGGCAGCATCTGGAGAACACCAAACAGATGCTGTTTAACGAAACCAGCGACGATTTCGAATTTAATGCCGACCGCTATCTTTTTGCTGAAAATCCCGTTGTTCATCTGGACACCGCCGCTAACGGGGCAAAATAGACAATCTTACGCTGGCAGGCGCATCAGGGCGCCTGTCTGCGACGCCGCTCAGTAAGCGTAAGATATAAAGTGTCAGCCTGTGTAAATCCTCTCGCCACCCACCTTTGTGATAAGCAAAATCATATTTTAACGACGTGCGATTTCTATAACGGACTACGTCGACCTTTGTTACAATTAGATGCATTTTGAATTTTTGTGTGTTAGTGCTTGCTTACTTCACAACTTAACAAGGAATGGTTCAGGCCGCGATTTTGCGCCCGTCCGCAACCCAAGTAAAAAATGAATAATGTTGCGGTATTGCAAACTCAAAAAACCGGCGTGACGTTAACCGATTCTCCAGGAATACTGAATGGAACTACTGACTCAATTACTGAATGCCCTGTGGGCTCAGGATTTTGAAACACTCGCCAACCCTTCCATGATTGGCATGCTTTATTTCGTACTATTTATGATTTTGTTCCTGGAAAATGGGTTGCTTCCTGCCGCCTTTTTACCTGGTGACAGTTTGCTGGTGCTGGTCGGCGTACTTATCGCCAAAGGCGCAATGGGGTTTCCGCAAACGCTCCTGCTGTTAACCGTGGCCGCCAGCCTGGGCTGCTGGGTCAGTTATATTCAGGGGCGATGGCTGGGCAACACGCGTATTGTACAAAACTGGCTGTCGCATCTGCCCGCGCATTATCATCAGCGCGCTCACCATTTGTTCCATAAACATGGCCTGTCCGCGCTGTTAATTGGCCGTTTTATCGCTTTCGTTCGTACCTTGTTACCCACTATCGCGGGTCTGTCCGGCCTTAATAACGCGCGCTTTCAATTCTTTAACTGGATGAGCGGGTTGTTGTGGGTCCTGATCCTGACCTCGCTGGGTTACTTGCTGGGCAAAACGCCTGTATTCCTGAAGTACGAAGACCAACTGATGTCATGTCTGATGCTGCTGCCGGTGGTGCTGCTGGTCTTTGGGCTGGCGGGTTCGCTGGTGGTGCTCTGGAAAAAGAAATACGGAAATCGGGGATAGAGTATGGTGAAACCACGCATAACGCTTCGACAACTGGCCTGGACAACCTCTTTTCTCATGCTGATGAGCGTGCTTTTTCTCGTCTGGTCGACCATTCGCCAGCAGGAATCCACGCTGGCCATTCGCGCCATCCATCAGGGCGTCAGTATGCCGGACGGCTTTTCCATCTGGCATCATCTGGACGCTAACGGCATTCGCTTCAAAAGCATCACGCCACAAAATGACGCGCTGCTCATTACGTTTGACTCCAGCGCGCAAAGCGCGGCGGCTAAGGCCGTGCTGGACAGAACGTTGCCGCATGGCTATATCATCGCCCAACAGAACGGCGACAGCCAGGCCGTACAGTGGTTGACCCGCTTACGGGATAACCCACATCGCTTCGGTTAATGTCCAGGAATCCGAATCATATCACCCACTTTGGTGATTTCGCCGTTTACTGACTATGATTAATAAGGCGGACTTATTGTCCGCCGTGTTATGACCTGGATCATCGTCCCCCGGTAACGGGTTCGAATCACAATGGAAGGTTCAAGAATGAAATACCGCATCGCTTTCGCCATTACCCTTTTCACGCTCAGTGCAGGCAGCTATGCCAATACCCTCTGTCAGGAAAAAGAGCAGGATATACAGAAGGAAATTAGCTACGCCGAAAAGCACAACAACCAGAACCGCATTAATGGTTTGAATAAAGCGCTCAGCGAACTCAGAGCAAACTGCACCGACAGTAAACTGCGTGCTGACCATCAGAAAAAGATCGCAAAACAAAAAGATGAGATTGCTGAACGTCAGCGTGATCTGGTCGAAGCAAAACAAAAAGGCGATGCGGATAAAATTGCGAAACGTGAACGCAAGCTGGCTGAAGCTCAGGATGACCTGAAAAAGCTTGAGGCACGCGACTACTAAGTCAAATCAAACGTTAACGACTCACTCACCTGGAGAAAACTATGTCGAAAGATAACACTACGGAACATCTGCGCGCTGAGTTGAAATCCCTGGCTGATACGCTCGAAGAGGTGCTTAGCTCCTCTGGCGATAAGTCGAAAGAAGAGTTGAGTAAGATTCGTAGCAAAGCCGAGCGTGCGCTGAAAGAAAGCCGCAACCGTCTGGGCGAAACCGGCGATGCGATTGCCAAACAAACCCGCGAAGCCGCAGCACGCGCTGACGACTATGTACGCGAGAACCCGTGGACGGGCGTCGGCATTGGCGCAGCCGTTGGTGTGGTGCTGGGCGTACTGCTGACGCGTCGTTAATTATGGCGGATTCTCATCACGCGCAGGGGCCAGGCAAAAGCGTTCTGGGCATCGGGCAGCGGATTGTCACTATCCTTGTTGAGATGGTAGAAACCCGACTGCGACTGGCGGTTGTGGAACTGGAAGAGGAAAAAGCGAATCTCTTTCAGCTTCTGCTGATGCTGGGGCTGACCATGCTTTTCGCGGCGTTCGGTCTGATGAGCCTGATGGTGCTTATCATCTGGGCGGTTGACCCTCAGTATCGCCTCAATGCAATGATCGCCACCACCGTTGTGTTGCTGGTTCTGGCGCTGATCGGCGGACTCTGGACGTTACACAAAGCCCGCCAGTCAACGCTGTTACGCCATACGCGTCATGAACTGGCTAACGACCGGCAAATTCTGGAGGATGATAAGCCGTGAGCAGTAAAGTCGAACGTCAAAAGCGTAAGGCGTTGCTGCTCAGCCAAATCCAGCAGCAAAGGCTGGACCTTTCAGCCAGTCGTCGCGACTGGCTGGAAGCGACGGACAGCTGGGATCGCGGCTGGAACACGCTGATCAGCCTGCGTTCCTGGGCGCTGGTCGGCAGCAGCGTTATGGCTATCTGGACAATTCGCCACCCGAATCTGCTGGTGCGCTGGGCAAAACGCGGTTTTGGCATCTGGAGCGCCTGGCGGCTGGTCAAAAGCACGATCCGAAAACAGCAGCTGCGCGGCTGATTCCTGCACCCTTCCTCCTCGCCATCCGGCATAACGCCCGATGGCGCTACGCTTATCGGGCCTACGTATTGTTGTTGATCCAATAAGGTGTTTACACCGCCATCCGGCAATCTGTGCCCTGTCACTCAAAATTTTTGAAAATTATTGACAGTTTTCCTTGCTAACAATTGTTACATGTCACGTTTATGATTCTCTCCATCAACCGCAACGACGCGACATTCCGCGTGATTGCACAAAAAATGAAATCAGCAGCCTGAGTGGTTCCCTGGAGAGTAAAATGAAAAAATTAGAAGATGTTGGTGTACTGGTAGCGCGCATTCTGATGCCCATTCTGTTTATCACCGCAGGTTGGGGAAAAATCACCGGTTATGCGGGTACCCAACAATACATGGAAGCGATGGGTGTTCCGGGGTTCCTGTTACCGCTGACTATCCTGCTTGAGTTTGGTGGCGGTCTGGCGATTCTGTTCGGTTTCCTGACCCGTACAACGGCGCTGTTTACCGCAGGCTTTACCCTGCTGACCGCGTTCATCTTCCACAGCAACTTTGCGGAAGGCGTGAACTCACTGATGTTCATGAAAAACCTGACCATCGCAGGCGGTTTCCTGCTGCTGGCCATCACAGGGCCGGGCGCATTCAGCATCGACCGCGTCCTGAATAAAAAGTGGTAAGCACGCTATACTGAATCAAAAAACGAGGGGATATTCTCCTCGTTTTTGCTATCTGGAGGAGAGAGAAAATGGGACAACTGATTGACGGCGTATGGCATGACACCTGGTATGACACCAAGTCTACGGGGGGGAAATTTCAACGTTCTGTATCGGCTTTCCGTAACTGGCTCACCGCTGATGGCGCGCCGGGTCCGACTGGCGAAGGGGGCTTTACCGCCGAAAAAGATCGCTATCACCTGTATGTTTCACTTGCCTGCCCGTGGGCGCATCGCACGCTGATCCTGCGTAAGCTCAAGGGGCTGGAACCGTTTATCTCCGTTTCTGTTGTGAATCCGCTGATGCTGGAGAATGGCTGGACGTTTGATGATAATGTCCCGGCGGCAACCGGTGATACGCTGTATCAACACGAGTTTCTGTATCAACTCTATCTGCATGCCGATCCGCACTACAGCGGTCGCGTCACCGTACCGGTATTGTGGGATAAAAAGAATCACACCATCGTCAGTAATGAATCGGCGGAAATCATTCGTATGTTCAATACCGCATTCGATGCGCTGGGCGCCAAAGCCGGGGATTACTACCCGACGGCCCTGCGCGGAAAAATTGACGAGCTCAATAGCTGGATTTATGACAACGTCAACAACGGCGTGTACAAAGCCGGGTTCGCCACCAGCCAGCAGGCCTATGATGAAGCCGTAGAGAAAGTGTTCGAGTCACTGGCGCGTCTGGAGCAAATCCTGGGGCAGCACCGTTACCTGACCGGCGACCAGTTAACCGAGGCGGACATTCGCCTGTGGACCACGCTGGTGCGTTTTGACCAGGTTTACGTTACGCACTTCAAGTGCGACAAATACCGCATCAGCGATTACCTGAACCTTTATGGTTTCCTGCGCGATATCTGGCAGATGCCCGGCATTGCGGAAACCGTCAACTTCGACCATATCCGTAACCACTACTTCCGTAGCCACAAAACCATCAACCCGACGGGGATTATCTCCATCGGCCCGTTGCAGGATCTCAATGAGCCTCACGGACGCGACGTCCGCTTTGCAAAAGCGGGATAATCCCTTTACGCCGCCACCAGGAAACAGTCTGGTGGCGGCGCTAACTCGCCTTACCCGCCCGATGCATTAAACATTAATCATTCGAATATTTACCACCATTCCATTCACGGCTATTCTTATTTAAAAACAAGTGATTGACCGTATGTTGAGGCGAAAATGGACTGGTATTTAAAAGTATTGAAGAACTATATCGGCTTTGGCGGCCGCGCGCGTCGTAAAGAGTACTGGATGTTTATTCTGGTCAACGTCATTTTTACGTTCGTGTTGGGCGTGCTGGACAAGATGTTCGGCTGGCAACGCGCCGGGGGCGAAGGCGTGCTGACAACCATTTATGGCATTCTGATTTTCTTACCGTGGTGGGCAGTACAGTTCCGTCGGTTGCATGATACCGATCGTTCCGCATGGTGGCTGTTGCTGCTCCTCATCCCTGTTATTGGCTGGCTGGTCATCATCCTCTTTAACTGCCAGAACGGTACGCCAGGCGAAAACCGCTTCGGGCAGGACCCTAAAATTCTGCCCTGAAGTGAAGCCGGTAGATGCCTGATGGCGCTGCGCTTATCAGGCCTACGCGAGCGCCTGCACCACCATCCGGCTAAACCGGGCTTGCGCTCTTATCTGCTGGCAAACAGTTTCGGGATTTCCCGCAGGCACCAGGCTTTCGCCTCGCCCATGCTGTCGCGTCGCCAGGCCATAATAATATCAATTTCACTGGTCGATTCCGGGCTGACGACCCGCAGTCTTCCTTGTGCAATATCCTGTTCGACCAGCGGATACGGCATGGTCGCGACGCCCAGCCCGGCCAGCAAAGCCTGACGTTTGTCTTCAATGGTACTCACCGTCAGGCGCGGCTGTTTGTCCAGCAGCTGCACGGTCAATACCGGTCGCTCGCGGGCGGTATCCGCCACCGCCACACCACGATATTTCACGCGGGTCACTTCAGACAACGGCTCCGGCTCCTGATGAATCGGATGGTCCGGCGCCGCCACGTAGACGTTCATCAGCGTATACAGCTTGCGGGAGTTAATTTCTGACGACGAGCGGAAATGCATATCCGGTGCAATCACAATATCGGCCCGCCCCTGCTCCAGACGCTCCCAGGCGCCCGCCAGCACTTCCGTGATCACCGAAAGCTGGGTGTTGGCTTTCGCGGCCAGTCGGTCAATCAGCGGGAAGAAGGCTGAGGTCGGCACCAGCGCTTCTGTCACCAGCGTCAGGTGCGTTTCCCAACCGCGCGCCAGCGCTTCGGCATCGGTGGTCAGCTTGTCTGCCGCTTCCAGCAATACGCGCCCGCGTTCCAGCAGCATACGCCCCACGTTGGTGAATTTTGTCCGATGGCCGGAGCGGTCAAACAACACCACATCCAGCTCTTCTTCCAGTTTTTGCATGGTGTAGCTGAGCGCGGATGGTACGCGACCTAACTCATCTGCCGCCGCCGCGAAGCTCCCGCGTCGATCTATTGCGTCCATGACGCGTAACGCTTCCAGTGTTAACGCCCTTTCTTTGGCCATATCGTTCTCATTCAGGAAATTTGAACATACCGGGCAGAATATCTGGCTAACAATGCAGCGTCCAGCCCCTTAACATAAAAGGAAGTAAAGAGAGGTCAAGAATTATGATTACTACCCGAACAGCCAAACAGTGCGGACAGGCAGACTACGGATGGTTGCAGGCCCGTTATACCTTCTCCTTTGGACACTACTTCGACCCTAAACTGCTGGGCTATGCCTCCCTGCGCGTACTCAACCAGGAAGTGCTGGCGCCAGGCGCCTCCTTCCAGCCGCGCACCTACCCGAAGGTGGATATTTTAAACCTGATTCTGGAAGGCGAAGCGGAATATCGCGACAGCGAAGGCAATCATGTCCAGGCGAAAGCGGGCGAAGCCCTGCTGCTCGCCACGCAGCCGGGCATTAGCTATAGCGAGCATAATCTCAGTAAAGATAAGTCGCTTACCAGGATGCAGCTATGGCTGGACGCCTGTCCTGAGCGGGAAAACCCGTTGGTACAGAAAACCACGCTAACCGCGAGCAAACAGCAACTCCTCGCCTCCCCGGATGGAGAGCATGACAGCCTGCAATTACGCCAGCAGGTCTGGGTGCACCATATTGCGCTGAAAAAAGGCGAGTCGCTGAGCTTTCAACTGCATGGCCCACGCGCCTATTTGCAGTCGATTCACGGTACGTTTCATGCGGTAACGCATAACGAGGAGCGAGAAGCGCTTACCTGCGGCGACGGCGCATTTATTCGTGATGAAGCTAACATAACGTTAGTTGCCGACACGCCATTGCGCGCTTTACTGATAGATTTGCCTGTGTAGTCAGAAAAAATAAGGGAGTTATGACTGTGAGCAAAAAATCGGCTAAAAAGCATCAATCCGTAACCCAACCCGCAGCACAGGATGCGGCAAACGCGCCCGGGAAGTTTGGCTACGAGGAGATGCTAACCGAACTGGAAGCGATCGTCGCGGATGCAGAGATCCGGTTAGCGGAAGAAGATGAAGCCGCCTGAAAAGGCGGCTTCTGATTATCGACAAACGTAATGCCGGATGGCGGCGTAAACGCCTTATCAGGCCTACGAACGCAAGTTACCGTAGGCCTGATAAGCGCAGCGCCATCAGGCAAACCCGCGCCACAGGGTTAATGCGCCTTACTGGCCATAATTTCGATAACCTGACGGTCGGTTTGCTGCATTGCATGACAGGCCAACGCGCATAAATTCGAAATAGATTGCTCGACGTTATGCGCCACAATCCCTTCGTTGCCGGTTACCGCCGTATCATCCAGCGCCATTAACACCGCTTTCCAGGCCGCAGACGCGCTGGTCGATACCTTCATCGCACAGCTATTCGATGCGCCGTCGCATATCATCCCGCTCACGTCGCCGATCATACTGCTGATCGCCATCGCAATCGTGTTATAGCGGCCATCCATCAGCCACGCCATTCCTGCCGCCGCCCCCATTGCCGCCGTGGTCGCCGCACAGAGCGCTGACAGGCGTGGAAGCTGATGGTGAATGTAGATCGCGCTCAGGTGCGAGAGCATCAGGGCGCGCGCCAGACGTTCGTCATCCGCCCCCACATGCTCCGCCACCACCATTACGGGAACCGTCGCGGTGATCCCCTGATTGCCGGAGCCGGAGTTACTCATGGCTGGCAGCGTCGCGCCGCCCATCCGCGCATCCGAGGCTGCGCTGGTGCGGATCAGGATCGCCGTCGACAGATCGTCCGCCAGCAGACCGCGTGCGCACTGCTTTTGCAACGTCGCCCCGATATGCAGCCCCCAGGTGCCGCGCAATCCTTCCTGCGACAGCGCGCCGTTCAGTCTGGCAGCCTCCAGAATAAAGCGGATTGACGCAAACGGCACCGCATTCACAAACGCCAGAATCTCTTCCAGCGAGGTCTTTGATAAGACCGACAGCGGCGATTCTTGCGCCTCCCCCTGCACGCTTTCGGTCTGCGTAAAGATCACCCCAGTGTGAGTTTCAATGCGCACGATATTGGTGTGCCCGCCGACGATCGTTACGCAGGCCCACGCATCGCCGCTGTACACTTTAGCGCGTGAGAAGAGGATGTCGTCGCATGGCTCCTGCAACATCACCGACACCTTCCCGGCAGCCAGCATCGCTTTCGCATCCGCAATCGCCCCCGAAGAGGCGTTTTTCAACACTTCCAGCCCCGCGCTGGCATCGCCGCCAAGCGCCCCCAGCGCTGCCGCAATGGGAAGCCCAACCATCCCGGTGCCCGGTACGGTGACGCCCAGGCCATTCTTCATCAGGTTCGGCGAGACCCACGCGTCAACGCGTTCAACTTCGCCGTCAAGTTCAGCCGCGGCAACCGCCGCCGCCAGCGCCAGAGAGACAGGTTCCGTACATCCCAGTGCCGGTTTTACCTCTTCCTGTACTGCGAGGATAAAACGCTGCCATAACGGATTTTCTGTAGACTCAAACATAACAACAACCTTACTTTCAGGAAGATCAAGCAAATGCCAGGAACGGAGAAACGCACAGCAGCAAACCCGTGACGATAATCAGATACAGAGACGCGCCCTTGTATTTGTGCAGTGCAGGAACTTTGTAGACCAGCCAGGCCGGGATCAAACATCCCACCATGCCGAAGATCGGGCTACAGATAGAGGTGAAACTCAGCACCGGCGCATTCAGCACAATGGCGCTCCAGGCCAGTAAGATGGCGAAAACCATAATGCCGCGCTGCACGAAGCGTTCGTTAATCTTCTCGACAGGCATTCTGCGGCGCAGCAGGTTCATCACAATTCCCTGAGTCGCTTCGCGAAAGCCTAAGTAAACGCCGAAGAACGCGGTCATAACGGCAAAGATATTCAGGATCACACTGACCACTTTCACCCAGCCCGCACCCGCGCCGCTAATAAACTGCGCGGCGATCGCCAGTGCAGAGATGTTCTGCTCGTAGGCTTTGACCGCTTCGTCATGCCCCATCGCCAGGGTGAAAGAGACTGCGTAGAAAAAGACGGTAACAAACAGAATGCCGAACGCGATGTTCATGGCGCGCAGCGCTTTATGCCGTGCGACCTCAATGGATTTTTCGCGTGAACGATAAGAGATCACCATCGGACTCAAGGTCTGGATAAACAGAATGGAGGTCAGCGTAAACGGCAAGGTGATGATGGCGTTTTTAATCAACAGCGCCATCGGCGGCAGCGCGCCAATGTTGTACAAATGCCACATCCCGATCATTGAGACGCCGAGCGCCGCGACCACCAGCAGTTTAGTCAGCACCATGCCGGTCGAAATCTTGAACAGAAGCTGCTCGCCGCGTGACGAGATCGCCACCAGAATGCAAATCAGCACCAGTCCATAGAACGGGCTGTCGGAGAGCAAACCTTCCGTGACGCCAAAGGTGTGCAGATAAGAGGCGCTGTCGTTAGTGATGGCGGTGGAGTAGACAAACATCCAGATCACCAGCATCACAAAGTAGAGTGCGCCTAACAGGATGCCCCAGTTTTTCCCCAGATAGCCGCTGATGACGCTCGGGTAGTCTTTACATTCCGGGGACTCCGCCAGCGTGTTGATGAACAGGCGCTGGAACAGATACATCGCGGGATAGCCGATAATAGAGGAGAGTAAAAAGACCCACAGCCCCATTAAACCGACCTGCACCGGGAGAAAAACAATCCCCGCGCCGATCGCCATACCAATACTCATGATGACCCAGCCCGTGTCGGTGCTGTCGAATTTAATGGCTTCGCGCCATTCGCTTTCGGTCATCCCTGCCCGGCGCGCCGGAGCTGATGCGTCGAGTATTACGCTGTTATTCGTTGCCGTTTCCATTACGTTCTCGCTTAATATGTAGGTAGAGTTTTTTATTATTTTTCCGTGCCGCATCAAGGCGATACGCGGTACGTCGTGCGCAGGCGAGTTATTGGAGTAGTGAGGGAATCATACGCGCAGGATCAGAGAAAAACTTCACAAACAAACCCCTGTAATTTCTAAAAGTTAAGAAATATTTTCTATTTTACATCCAAATAAAGAATTGAATTTCTATTCTTGAAGCAGATCACAACAAAAAAGGTGCACTAAAGTGCACCTTTTTTATCATGCCATGTTGATTAATTCATTGCCGGATGGCGGCGCTTGCGCCTTCTCCGGCCTGCAAACGTACGTAAACCGTAGGCCTGATAAGCGCAGCGCCATCAGGCACGGCTATTCACCTCAGGTACAAACGACCTTAATCGCCAGCCCACCGCGCGAAGTCTCGCGGTACTTATCGTTCATATCCTTGCCGGTTTCATACATCGTCTCGATCACTTTATCGAGCGACACCCGTGGCTCAGACGTCCGCCGCAGCGCCATTCGCGCCGCATTCACCGCTTTTACCGCATTAATCGCGTTACGTTCAATGCAAGGAATTTGCACCTGCCCGGCCACCGGATCGCAGGTCAATCCCAGGTTGTGCTCCATCGCGATTTCCGCCGCAATGCAAACCTGCGATGGACTACCGCCCAGCAGTTCCGTCAGCCCTGCCGCAGCCATCGAGCAGGCGACGCCAACTTCACCCTGACAGCCCACTTCCGCACCGGAGATAGACGCATTCATCTTATACAGCGCGCCAATCGCGCCCGCAGCCAGCAGATAGCGGGCAATCGAGTTGGCATTCACCGGACGGCGGAACTTATCATAATAGGCCAGTACAGCAGGAATAATGCCGCATGCGCCGTTAGTTGGCGCCGTTACGACCCGTCCTCCTGCCGCGTTCTCTTCGCTGACGGCCAGCGCAAACATGTTGATCCAGTCGATAACGTTCATCGGGTCGCTGGAGAGGCTGTCGCTGGAGACCAGCAGACGCCTTAACGCAACGGCACGACGCGGCACATTCAGCGGCCCCGGCAGTACGCCCTCGGTGTTCATGCCGCGTTCAATCCCGGCGTGCATCACATCCCAGATGCGCGCGAATCCGGCGTCAATCTCCTCTTTGCTGCGCAGCGCCAGCTCGTTTTGCATCATCAGGCCAGAGACCGAAAGCCCGTTTCGCTCACACAGTTTCAGCAGTTCGCTGGCCGAGTGAAAATCATAAGGCACAGGCGTTTCGACATCATGCGCCTGCCCGAAACGCTCCTCTTCGACGATAAACCCGCCGCCGATGGAGTAATAGGTTTTGCTCAATAGCGTCTCTTGCCCGTTCCATGCCGTAATACGCATCCCGTTTTCATGGCGCGGTAGCGTTTCGGCGTGAAAGAGAATGCTGTCTGCTACCGGGAAATCAACAACGTGCGCTCCCTCGGCCACCGGCAGGCGTCCGCTGCGCGTTACGTCTTCAATAAAGGTGGGAATCGCGTCGATATTCACGTTTTGCGGGCTGTTGCCTGCCAGCCCCATCATGATGGCGGTATCCGTCGCATGACCTTTCCCGGTCAGCGATAACGATCCATACAGATCAACCGTAATACGCGTCGTGCGAAGTAAATCACCCTTGCAGGTCAGTTGATCGATAAAACATTTTCCTGCATTCATCGGCCCTACGGTATGGGAGCTGGAAGGTCCAATGCCAATCTTAAAAATATCGAATGCGCTAATCATATCCAGAACCTCGGATTGCCGTTCAGTGGAGACCAGACATCAAATAGTTTCACACTCGTTTTTGGGATCGGGGCGATCCTGACGATCGCCCCGCAGGGGGTTACAGCGTATCGCCACGCACCGCGATAGCTTCAATCTCCAGCTTCACATCCTTCGGCAAACGGGCGACCTGCACACAGCTGCGCGTAGGGTAAGTCGCCTGATGCTCATCAAAGAACTGCTGATACACCTCGTTGATGGTGGTGAAATCGTTCAGATCGGTAATGAACACAGTGGTCTTTACGATATCGCCCACTTTCAGGCCCGCAGCTTCCACAATCGCTTTGACGTTTTCCAGGCTCTGACGCGCCTGATCGACGACATTTTCCGCGACCTCGCCCGTTTGCGGGCATACCGGGATCTGACCTGAGGTCAGCACCATACTGCCCAAATCCACACCCTGTACGTAGGGGCCGATGGCTCCCGGTGCATGTTGGGTGGCAATAATCTTTCTCATAGCGCCTCCGGCGTTATATCGCCTGGGTAAAGGTACGTGAAATCACATCCTGCTGTTGCTCGCGGGTGAGCGCATTAAAGCGCACGGCGTAGCCGGACACGCGGATCGTCAGGTTCGGATAGCTTTCCGGGTGCTCGATGGCATCCAGCAGCATTTCACGGTTCATCACGTTGACGTTCAGGTGCTGGCCGCCTTCCACATGCGCTTCATGATGGAAGTATCCGTCCAGCAGGCCGACCAGATTGGTTTTCCGCACGCCGTCATCTTTGCCCAACGCCGCAGGCACAATGGAGAAGGTGTAGGAAATCCCGTCTTTGGCATAGGTGAACGGCAGTTTCGCGACGGAAGTCAGCGAAGCGACAGCGCCTTTACGGTCACGGCCGTGCATCGGGTTCGCACCCGGCGCGAACGGCGTACCGCCACGACGTCCATCCGGCGTGTTCCCGGTTTTCTGGCCGTACACCACGTTCGAGGTGATGGTCAGAATGGACTGCGTCGGCACCGCGTTGCGGTAGGTTGGCAACACTTTAATTTTCTTCATAAAGCGTTCAACCAGATCGCAGGCAATGCTGTCCACGCGCTCGTCGTTGTTGCCGTACTGCGGATATTCGCCTTCGATGACAAAATCGACTGCCAGCCCGTTGTGGTCGCGCACCGGTTTCACCTTCGCGTACTTGATGGCGGACAGCGAATCCGCCGCCACGGACAGCCCCGCGATGCCGCATGCCATCGTGCGATAAACGTCACGATCGTGCAGCGCCATCAGCGACGCTTCGTAGCTGTACTTGTCGTGCATGTAGTGGATGATATTCAGCGCGCTGATGTACTGCACCGCCAGCCAGTCCATGAAGTGGTCAAGGCTCTCCATCACCGTGTCGTAATCCAGTACTTCATCCATTAATGGCGCCGTTTTCGGCCCGACCTGGATTTTCAGCTTCTCATCCACACCGCCGTTGATTGCATACAGCAGCGTTTTAGCGAGGTTGGCGCGGGCGCCGAAGAACTGCATCTGCTTACCGATGACCATTGGACTGACGCAGCAGGCAATGGCGTAATCATCGCTGTCAAAGTCAGCGCGCATCAGATCGTCATTTTCATACTGCAAAGATGAAGTGACGATCGACACCTGTGCCGCATACTTTTTAAAGGCGACCGGCAGCGCTTCTGACCACAGCACGGTCAGGTTCGGCTCTGGCGCAGGCCCCATCGTGTGCAGGGTATGCAGATAGCGGAAGGAGTTTTTGGTCACCAGCGTGCGGCCATCCAGCCCCATACCGCCGATCACTTCGGTTGCCCAAATCGGATCGCCGGAGAACAGCGTGTCAAATTCCGGCGTGCGCAGGAAGCGCACCATGCGGATCTTCATGATGAAGTGGTCGATCAGTTCCTGCGCCTGTTCTTCCGTTAAGATCCCGGCCTTGAAGTCTCGCTCAATGTAGATGTCGAGGAACGACGCGGTACGGCCCAGCGACATTGCGCCGCCGTTCTGCGATTTCACCGCTGCCAGATAGGCGAAGTAAAGCCACTGGACGGCTTCCTGCGCGTTACGCGCCGGACGGGAGATATCGCAACCGTATTTAGCGGCCATTTCCTGCATTTGCAGCAGCGCACGACGGTGTTCGGCCAGCTCTTCACGCAGGCGAATCGTCGCTTCAAGGTTCTGCCCCCACTCCAGATTTGACTGGAGGTCGGCAAACTGCAACTCACGCTCGCGCACCAGATAACGGATACCGTACAGCGCAACGCGGCGATAGTCGCCGATAATGCGCCCACGGCCGTAGCCATCCGGTAAGCCGGTCAGCACCCCGGATTTACGGCAGCGCAGCATATCCGGCGAATACGCGTCGAATACCCCCTGGTTATGGGTTTTACGCAGCTCGGTAAACTGATATTCAAAATCAGCATCCATTTCACGACCATACGCCTGGAATGAGCTTTTGATCATGTTGATGCCGCCAAACGGATGCAGCGCGCGCTTGAGTGGCTTATCGGTTTGCAAACCGACGATTTTTTCCAGCTCCTGCTCAATATAACCCGCGTCATGGGCAGTAATGGTGGTCGCAATATTGGTATCGAAATCGACTGGCGCATGCGTCGAGTTTTCAATACGAATACCCGCCATAACTTTTTCCCACAATGCGGTAGTCGCAGGCGTGGCTTCCGCGAGGAAGGATTCATCTCCCTCATAGGGCGTATAGTTGTGCTGAATAAAATCACGGACATTAATTTCTTCTTTCCAGTCCGTACCTTTAAAGCCAAGCCAGGCTTCGGCATACAGCATATCGCTGGTATCGATATTTACCTTCATGAAAAATAGTCTCTCTACAGAACAACAATAAATTATGCAAATTCCACAGGTGCGTTAACTTTGCCTAAATGAATAGCGTCGAGGGCAATCATCTTTTCTTCATTCGTTGGAATGACGGCACAAATAACGTTGGTGTCTTTGCTGGAGATAATTCTTTCACCGTGAGAATTAGGCAGGCTATTCATCTCGTGATCTAATTTCACGCCCAGAACAGCCAAATGTTCAATGACCAGACGGCGAATTAACACGGAGTTTTCGCCAATCCCCCCGGTAAAAATAATACCGTCCAGACGGTGTAACGATGCGGCATGCCCGGCAATGTGGCGGGCAATACGGTGCACAAAGGTTTTAATCGCCAGTTGCGCACGTTCATGCCCTTCATGCCAGGCTTTTTCCAGCACACGTAAGTCAGATGACAGACCGGAAATCCCCAGCAAACCAGACTCTTTATTCACCACGCGTTCCATATCGCCCAGCGTCTGGTTGGTTTCGCTGGCAATCCACGCCATCGCGCCGAAGTCCACATCGCCGCTGCGGGTGCCCATCATCAGCCCTTCCAGCGGGGTCATCCCCATAGAGGTATCGACGCTTTGACCGTTACGAACGGCACAGATAGAAGCGCCATTGCCCAGATGCGCGACAACCAGACCCGAGTCCTCTTCCTGTAGCGCAAGAAGGTCATGCGCACGCTGCGAGACATAGCGGTGCGAGGTGCCATGAAAGCCATAGCGCCGGACGCCCAACTCCTCAAAATATTTCCACGGCAAGCCGTACAAATAGGCTTCAGGCGCCATCGTTTGATGGAAGCTGGTATCAAATACCGCCACCTGCTGTACGCCCGGGAAAAGATGCTGCGCCGATTCAATTCCGCTTAAATTGGCGTAATTATGTAACGGCGCTAAAGGAGAAACCCGGCGGATATTCTCGATAACTTCATCCGTAATAATGGCTGATGCCGTAAAGATATTTCCGCCGTGGGCAATACGGTGGCCAATTAAGGCCACGCTGTCGATTAAATTACGTTTTTCCAGTTCAAACGCAATCGCCTTTAATGCGCCTTCGTAGCTGTGGTGAGCCAGCTTAGCTGGCTCTCCTCCATTTACGGATAAAAACGCATCTTCAGAATTAATACCGTCCGCAATTCCTGCCATTAACACATCGCAATGGGTTGCATCCAGTACTGAAAACTTAATGGAAGACGATCCACAGTTAATCACCAGAACTACCGGAAATTCATTCATTTCACTACTCCGCTCATCCTGAGCTAAAGGATTAGAACAGTTTGTACACGATATTCAGGATGGTCAGCAGACCAATCACGGTCACAAACACGTTATCCAGACGACCACGGTATTTCGCCAGTGACGGCGCTTTACGGATGGCGTACATCGGCAGCAGGCAGAGCAGCGAGGCAATGATCGGCGCACCCATTGCTTCAATCAGGTCCAGAATGTTCGGGTTGGCGTATGCCACAACCCAGGTGGAACCCATGATGAAGATCATGCTGATGGTGTTGAGTTTGCCCAGTGAAACTTTGGTTTTATCGCCTTTGTAACCAAACTTCAGCACCAGACCGTTCAGGCCTTCCAGCGTGCCCAGATAGTGACCGAAGAACGATTTGAAGATAGCGACCAGTGCGATGATGGAAGCCCCGTACTCCAGAACCGTAGCAAACGTTGATTTAGTGCCAGACAGCGACGCAAAGTGGTTCGCCAGATATGAGAGCACCGGAATGTTCTGCGCTTTCGCATCCGCCATGTTGGCCGGAGAGAGCGTGAACAGGCAGCTGAAGGCGAAGAACATCACCACGGCCACCATCAGCATGCTGGCGCGGGAGATGATCTGTGAACATTTACGCTCGGTAAATTCACGACCAAAGTCTTTCTCATACTCTTCACGTTTGGAAACCACGAAAGAAGAGACGATAGGCGAGAAGTTAAAGGAGAACACCATGATGGAGATACCCAGCCACACGGTAACCAGAATGCCGTCATGCCCGGTTAACGCGATATTGCTGAGATCCACCTGATCGATAACCGCAGAGTTCCAGTAAGGGATCAGCGACAGAGAGATCAGCACCAGGCTGGCAATGAACGGCCATACCAGGTAGCTCATCACTTTAACCATCAGGTCTTTACCAAACCAGATAACGAAAGCCATCAGCAGCAGCAGGAACAGCGCCACAAAGCCACGGTTAAGCGCCGGCATCTGCAACTGGTTTTCCCAGAAGGTCATAAAGGTGTTGGTAATGGTTACGCCATAAATCCACAGCAGCGGACAGATAGCGAAGAAGTACAGGAACGTGATGACCACGCCGCCTGTTTTACCAAAGTGCTCTTCTACCGTTTCTGTGATGTTGCCGGAAGGGTTAGAACCGGAAAGACACAGGCGCGCCAGCGCACGGTGGCAGTAAAACGCGATGGGGTAGGCCAACACCAGCATCAAAAGAATCGGGATTAGCCCGCCAAACCCTGCGCGAATAGGGAAGAACAACACCCCGGCGCCGATGGCAGTACCAAATAGTCCCAGTGTCCATGTGGTGTCCGATTTACGCCAGGACGACTGTTTTGTCTGGCTGGATACAATGCTATCAGTAGTACTCATATCCTATCCTCAACGAAAAGATTAATAGCCGGGTTTAAGCGTCAACTAAGCCCGTAATTTGCGATACACGAGAAAGATCGATATTGCCGCCAGAAATAATGCTGACCGTTTTTCTGTTCTGGATATAGCTATCTAATTTCCCGCTTAATAATGCGGCACATGCCAGTGCGCCAGCGCCTTCAGTGACGACTTTATTGCGCTGAATTAATGCAATCATGCTGTTACGAATTTCATCTTCGCTGACCAGGACAATGTCATCCACTAATTCACGAACAATCTCATACGTTAAATTACCCGGGCGAGAAACATCACAACCATCCGCCAGGGTGCCGGTCGTTCGGTGAGTGGTTATTTCTCCTGCATGATAAGATGCCGCCATGCCGTGTACGTTTTCGGACTGTACGCCAATAACTTTAATTGTCGGGTTAATGGATTTAATAGCAATCGCGACACCGGCAATCAGACCGCCGCCGCCAATTGGTACAATGACGTTATCGACATCATACAGATCTTCCATAATTTCCAGGCCAATCGTTCCCTGCCCGGCAATCACTTTCGGATCGTCATAAGGTGGAATAAAAATGCGGCCTTCAGTCTCAACAATTTCGCTCACTTTGGCGATGGTATCGTTGAAGTTGTCACCGTGCAGCACCACTTCAGCGGAGTAGTCGCAGGTGGCCGCCACTTTGGACTTCGGCGCGCCTTTCGGCATCACGACTTTGCCGTCGATACCGAGCATCGCGCAGGAGAGAGACACCCCTTGCGCATGGTTACCGGCAGAGCAAGCCACCACGCCTTTACGTTTTTCTTCTTCCGTTAATGAACTGAGTTTGTTAAACGCACCGCGGATTTTAAAAGAGCCCGTGCGTTGCATATTTTCGAACTTAAGGAATATTTCGCCTTTGCAGCGCTCGCTGAAATAGTTAGAGCGCGGCATACCTGTTTTATAAATTTTCCCCGCAAGTCTTTTTTTCGCTTCGAGGATATCTTCAATCGCAACCGGGAGATCGTATGTAATATGCATTATAACCTCTTAACCTGGGTATTAAGGTAAAATAAATAGTCAGTACCAACGTCTGATATTCAGACAGATGGCATCAGTTTTTGATTAAATTAAATTTAATCCGTTACTTAATTTCTATTAATTGCTTTCGTCTGCAACCATTATAAGATGAATATTCTTTGGCTAATTCCACCAAAACCGATGCTGCTTTTTTAATCCGATAATTTTTAGACCAGATCGCGGCATAACGCGCGACCGGTAAGTCTTCCTCTACTGGAATCGTAATAAACTGGTTTGAACCGAATGGAGATGTCATATCGCAGGGAATGACGGTCAGAAAATCAGCATTGAGAACAAGATTATAAATAGTGACAACGGAATCTGTTTTAACGATGTTTTCACTGCTGATGCCATTTCTTTGTAACGTGGTGAGGAGTTCGCTGTAGTAGCCCATATTCGTTTGTGGCAACACCCACTGTTCGTTCTGCAACGATTCCAGTGTGGTGATGCCGGTGCATGTTCGGGACTTACTGGCCACCAGGACAAACTCTGACTCAAAAAGCGGCTCCACGTGTAGATCCTGTAGTTTCATCTCATCACTGAGCGTGCCGATAGCGAAATCCAGGCGTCCGTCGCGAATCGCGGGCAGGAACGAGGAGAGCTGCGCTTCATACATCGACACCTGCGCTTTTGGGAACACCTCTTTAAATTTATGAATCATGTCAGACATAAAGGTAAAGCCAATCAACGAAGGAAAACCAAACGAAACGTCGACCACCGTGTTGCAGGTCATGCTGTTCATCTCGTTCACCATGTTTTTCATTTCACGGGTGATGGATTCAGACCAGGTAAGCAGCACCTGACCTGCGCTGGTTAACGTGACACCGGTATTTTTGCGAACGATTAACTCAACGCCAAAATAGGCCTCAACATCATTGATAATTTTACTTACAGCAGGCTGAGTTAACCCTAACTCTTTTGCGGCAGAACCGATAGAACCACTTCTAATGACTTCCTGAAAGACCACCAAGTGCTGTGTTTTAGGGAGAAGAATAGTATTCATATCGACCTGCACTAATTACTTTGTTGACGGCATGAAGTGTACCAAATAAAGGTTACATGGTTATGTGCGACTACTCACAAATTAACTTACCTTACACTTTGTAAGCTTATTTTTTAAAAAATAAATCATTTATTATCAACAAGTTGAAAGAACACGACTGCACTTTATCATGATTTTTGTCAAAAAATCATGAGGGGATAACAATATTTTATGGCGATAACATATGCGTTTCATTCGCTATTTTACAAATTCGGGAAAGACGATAATTCAATCAATTATCGCATAATTAACACGCAGATTTACGTTTAAATTTAACGGACAATTAATCAAAAATAAGTACAATTACGCCCTTATTGGGATTAAAGATTGTGGCATATCACATTTTTTCTTCTTATTTGTTTGTAAAAAAACATTACACACACGAATATTTAATTCATTTAATACACACCATTATCATTACCAACAATATATTAACACTGTGATTGTCAATTTTTGTAGCGCGTAATTTTGTGATAGCGATCAACAGCCAATCTTTTATCCGGTTAAAAAATCACCACACAGCGTTTTGTGTTAGTGGTCACAGAACAAGAAATATCTTTTGGCGGGGAAATTATGTTACGCAGCGCGATCGGGCACCTTCTGCGGGGAATCCGCCGGATAGCGACGCTCACGCGTCTTATCCGGCCTACCAAAGCGCTCTGCCATCAGGCAGTACCGGGAACCCAAACGCTATGAAAGCAAAAACCCGCCGAAGCGGGTTTTTACATGAAGAGGTGAAACTGACCGATAAGCCGGGTTCTGTCGTGGACAGTCATTCATCTAGGCCAGCAATCGCTCACTGGCTCAAGCAGCCTACCCGGGTTCAGTACGGGCCGTACCTTATGAACCCCTATTTGGCCTTGCTCCGGGTGGAGTTTACCGTGCCGCGAACTGTTACCAGCCGCGCGGTGCGCTCTTACCGCACCCTTTCACCCTTACCTGATCCCGCTTGCGCGGGCCATCGGCGGTTTGCTCTCTGTTGCACTGGTCGTGGGCTTGCGCCCCCCAGGCGTTACCTGGCACCCTGCCCTATGGAGCCCGGACTTTCCTCCCCTCCGCCCGTCTCCCCCGAAAGGGACGACGACGAAGCGGCGACTGTCTGGTCAGCTTCGGCGCGCAGTATAGAGGGTTTGCACGCCATTGTCACCCTGCACTGCGCATTCCTATCGCCAGCGTTGCGGCGATGTTTCGCGAGGCGCGGTAGATATTATCAAACGCGCCGCGAAAGGCTTCATCCAGCGTGCCAATGCGGGTAAGCACGCTGAACACGGCATCAATGCCATGCTGATGCACCACTCCCACATCATGCGTCAGACTCCCCGCGATCCCAATCACTGGCTTATGATACTTTTTCGCCACACTGGCGACGCCTATCGGTACTTTGCCGTGAATACTCTGGCTGTCGATACGCCCTTCGCCGGTGACGACTAACGCGCAGTCGTGGATATGTTCTTCCAGATTGAGCGCCGTGGTGACTATCTCAATGCCGCTGCGTAACTCTGCGCCGAGGAAAGCCATTAAGGCCGCCCCCATCCCGCCAGCCGCGCCCGCGCCGGGGACATTTTCCACATCCACGCGCAGCGACTTTTTAATCATGTCGGCATAATGAGCAAGATTGCCATCCAGTTCATGAATGAGCTTTTCGGTCGCGCCTTTCTGCGGCCCAAAGATTCGCGACGCGCCATTTTCGCCCGTCAGTGGATTGGTCACATCGCAGGCCACCCGGATAGCACACGTTTTTAAACGCGGATCGAGACCAGAGATATCAATCGCATTCAGGCTGTTCAGGCTGCCGCCGCCGTTCCCAATTTCAGTACCGTTCGCATCCGTTAATCGGGCGCCCAGCGCCTGCACCATGCCCGCGCCGCCGTCATTGGTCGCGCTGCCGCCAATGCCGATGATAATGCTTCTGGCACCGTGCTCCAGCGCATGCAGGATCAGCTCTCCGGTGCCGCGCGACGTAGTAATCAACGGATTACGCTTTTCTGGCGGAACCAGCGCCAGCCCGCTGGCCGCCGCCATTTCAATAAACGCGGTGCTGCCGTCCCCGGACATGCCCCAGTTGGCCATGACGGTCTCCCCCAGCGGCCCCGTCACAAAAGCGGTATACTGCGTTCCATGCGTGGCGGCAATCATGGCTTCGACCGTTCCCTCTCCGCCGTCAGCGACCGGGATAGAAACATACTGCGCATCGGGAAAAATTTCCCGGAATCCTTTTTCTATCGCCTGCGCAACTTCAGCGGCAGAAAGGCTTTCTTTATAAGAGTCTGGGGCGATTACGATTTTCATAGTTGTAGCCTGTTACTGCACAACGCCGGATGGCGTTTCACTTATCCGGCCAGGGTCATAGGCCCGGACCGCCGCGCGCGACCGGGCATGACGTCATTAGCGAGCGATTTCCACTTTCGCCAGTTTTTCGTAGTAGCAGGCCAGGGCGCTATGGTCGGCCGAGCCCAGACCATCGGCACGTAGCGCCTGCATCATTTCCATCACGGCGGCGGTCAGCGGCAGTTGCGCGCCTACGCCATGAGAGGTGTCCAGCGCATTCGCCAGATCTTTAATATGCAGATCGATGCGAAAGCCCGGTTTGAAGTTCCGTTCCATCACCATCGGCGCTTTCGCATCCAGCACGGTGCTACCCGCCAGACCGCCGCGAATCGCCTGATACACCAGATCCGGGTTCACCCCCGCTTTGGTCGCCAGCGTCAGCGCTTCAGACATGGCTGCGATGTTCAGCGCGACAATCACCTGGTTAGCCAGTTTGGTCACGTTGCCCGCGCCAATATCACCGGTATGCACCACGGAACCGGCCATTGCTTTTAGCAGATCGTAATATTTATCGAAAATCGCTTTATCGCCGCCGACCATCACCGACAGCGTGCCGTCGATCGCTTTCGGCTCGCCGCCGCTTACCGGCGCATCCAGCATATCGATACCTTTTGCTTTCAGCGCATCGCTGATTTCACGGCTTGCCAGCGGAGCGATAGAGCTCATATCGATCAAAACGGTGCCTGGCTTCGCGCCTTCAATAATGCCGCCTTCGCCCAGCGCCACTTCTTTCACATGCGGCGAGTTCGGCAGCATGGTGATAATCACATCGCACTGTTCGGCAACGGCTTTTGCCGTGGTTGCGGTTTCTGCGCCTGCGGCAATAACTTCGGCAATCGCGTCAGGGTTACGGTCAGAAACCACCAGCGAGTAACCGGCTTTGAGGAGGTTTTTGCTCATTGGTTTACCCATGATGCCCAGGCCAATGAAACCTACTTTCATCGTCATAATCTTCTCTCTCTTGTTTCAGTGGTGGTTATTTCTTAAAGGCGTCAGCCAGCTTTTGCGTGGCGGAGCGGAACACGCCCAAATCGCTCCCCACGGCAACGAACGTCGCGCCCCATTCCAGATAGCGGCGCGCGTCGGCTTCGACCGGCGCCAGAATGCCGCACGGTTTACCGTGGGCTTTGGCGCGGGCAAAGATATGCTGAATGGTTTTCTGTACTTCCGGGTGAGAGGCGTTACCAAGATGACCTAACGCCGCAGCCAGATCGCTTGGGCCGACAAAAATACCGTCAACGCCTTCAGTGGCCGCGATAGCATCAACGTTATCCACCCCCTGCTGGCTTTCGATCTGCACCAGAATGGTGATGTTCTTATTTGACTGGGCAAAGTAATCCGGCACGGTGCCAAACATATTGGCGCGATGGGAAACGGAGACCCCACGGATGCCTTCCGGCGGATAACGCGTCGAGGCCACGGCGCGAACGGCTTCTTCTTCCGTCTCGACAAACGGGATCAGGAAGTTATAGAAACCGATATCCAGCAGACGCTTAATGATGACCGGCTCGTTCGTCGGCACCCGTACCACCGGCGCGCTGGCGCTGCCTTTCAACGCCATCAGTTGTGGAATAAAAGTTGAGATATCGTTCGGCGCATGTTCGCCATCCAGCACCAGCCAGTCAAAACCTGCCAGCCCTAACACTTCCGTACTGATAGGGTTTGCCAGCGCGGACCAACAGCCGATCTGAATGCGTTGCGCTGCCAGCGCAGCTTTAAATTTGTTTGGGAAGATATCGTTACTCATCATTTATACCCTGGATGAATCATTATTTATTTCCGCAATTCCGGGAGATATTTCGATTTGCTCATCTAAGGAATTACGCTGATATTTTATCGATAGCGGATAATGAAAGTCGTGAATCAGTATAATCATACTTACGCCGCTAAACATTGTTGTATTGCTCAATTTTAATATTCACAATGAATAATATTTTGAGCATTTGCACAACGTCATGGGCGGTGATGCACAGATTTGTACATTACTCGCCCAGCTCCCGTACCATCGGGAATAATGGCCGATCGCGATCACATTTTTAAACAAAAACTCCTGGCATTCTTTATTTAGCAGCAACGTATTTTTAATTCTGACAATAAAAAGCAGTTGTTCTCTTTAACACATTTATTATCACCACCTGGCTGGAGAATACTGGACAATGGCCGATATCGAAATTAGACAAGAATCGCCAACCGCGTTTTATATTAAAGTGCATGACACCGATAACGTGGCAATTATTGTTAATGACAATGGTCTGCAAGCCGGAACGCGTTTCCCGGACGGTCTGGCGTTGGTTGAACATATTCCTCAGGGGCATAAAGTGGCGCTGGAGGCGATTCCTGCCCACGGCGAAATCGTGCGTTATGGCGAGGTGATCGGCTATGCCGTTCGCGACATCGCACGCGGCAGCTGGATAGATGAGTCACTGGTTGAGCTACCGAAAGCGCCGCCGTTACACACCCTGCCGCTGGCGACGAAAGTGCCGGAACCGCTGCCGCCGCTGGAAGGCTACACGTTTGAAGGCTACCGCAACGCGGATGGCAGCGTCGGCACCAAGAATCTGCTCGGCATCACCACCAGCGTACACTGCGTGGCGGGCGTCGTGGATTATGTCGTGAAGATCATTGAGCGTGACCTGCTGCCCGGATACCCGAACGTAGACGGCGTTGTCGGTCTGAACCACTTGTACGGCTGCGGCGTGGCGATCAACGCGCCTGCGGCCGTGGTGCCTATCCGCACCATTCATAACATCTCGTTGAACCCGAACTTCGGCGGCGAAGTTATGGTCATCGGCCTTGGCTGTGAAAAACTTCAGCCGGAACGTCTGCTGGAAGGCACGGAAGATGTGAAAGGGATTCCGGTGGACAGCGCCAGTATTGTGCGTTTGCAGGATGAGCAGCACGTCGGCTTTAAGTCGATGGTCGAGGATATTTTGCAGGTGGCCGAACGCCACCTGGCGAAGCTCAACCAGCGCCAGCGTGAAACCTGCCCGGCTTCCGAACTGGTGGTCGGAATGCAGTGCGGCGGCAGCGATGCGTTTTCCGGTGTGACGGCCAACCCGGCGGTGGGTTACGCCTCGGATCTGTTAGTACGTTGCGGCGCGACGGTGATGTTCTCGGAAGTCACCGAAGTCCGTGATGCAATCCACCTTCTCACGCCACGCGCGATTAACGAAGAGGTCGGCAAACGCCTGCTGGAAGAGATGGCCTGGTACGATAATTATCTTGATATGGGGAAAACCGACCGCAGCGCCAACCCGTCGCCAGGCAACAAAAAAGGCGGTCTCGCGAACGTGGTGGAAAAAGCGTTGGGCTCTATCGCAAAATCCGGGCAGAGCGCAATTGTGGAAGTGCTGTCCCCCGGTCAGCGACCGACAAAACGCGGTTTAATTTACGCCGCCACGCCCGCCAGTGATTTTGTCTGCGGCACGCAGCAGGTCGCTTCCGGGATCACCGTCCAGGTGTTCACAACCGGTCGCGGAACGCCATATGGCCTGATGGCGGTTCCGGTAATCAAAATGGCGACCCGCACAGAACTGGCGAATCGCTGGTTTGATTTGATGGACATCAACGCGGGCACCATTGCCACAGGGGAAGAGAGTATTGAGGACGTGGGCTGGAAGCTGTTCCACTTTATTCTGGACGTCGCGAGCGGTCGTAAGAAAACCTTCTCAGACCAATGGGGGCTGCATAACCAGCTGGCCGTGTTTAACCCCGCGCCAGTGACCTGATGACGAAAAAAGGCCGGATGGGATCGCATCGCCATCCGGCCTTTTATAGATAACTGAATTACGCGTTCACCAGAATCACTTCAATACCGCTCTTGCGTAAACCTTCCAGACTGTCGACAGGAATACCTTCATCCACAATGATGGTATGAATACGCTGCGTATCAATGATCTTATGCAGACTGGAGCGGTTAAACTTCGTGGAGTCCGTGACGACAATGATGCGCTCGGCCACTTCACACATCCGGCGGTTAAGTCTGGCTTCATCTTCATTGTGCGTGCTGACGCCACGCTCTAAATCAATGGCATCGACCCCCAGAAACAACATATCGAAATGGTAATTCTGTAGCGACTGCTCTGCCTGGTCACCATAAAATGACTGCGACTGGCGGCGCAGATGCCCACCAGTCATCAGCAGTTCCACTCCCTCAGCTTCCAGCAATGCATTGGCGACATTCATGCCATTGGTCATGGCGATGATATCCGTATGCTGGCGCATCATGCGCGCGATTTCATATGTCGTGGTGCCTGAGTCAAGGATCACCCGGTGTCCGGGTTTAATCAGCGAAACCGCTGCCTGGGCGATACTGCGCTTTACAGCGGTATTGAGTGAACTTTTATCTTCCACCGAAGGCTCAATACCCGGAGTATTGCTGTCGCAAATTAACGCGCCGCCATACGCACGCACGGCAATCCCCTGTTTTTCGAGAAAAGCCAGATCGTTACGGATGGTCACGGTGGAGACGCCGAATAAGACGGAAAGATCGTTAACCTGTACGCTTCCCTGCTGTCGCAACCGCTGGATAATTTGCTCCCGCCTTTCGCTGGTAGCGGTAATGCGCTTATCCGCAGAAGAATCAGTACTGCTCATAAAAAATCCTTTAATCAAATCTTTCGTTTCATTTCGATTTTTCTATTAACGCCTTTCTTTTACTGGAATGCAAGCCCCCATACCTGCAAGCCATAAGACGACGTATCGCTGAAACCTTTCATTATGTTTCTTTTGTGAAACAGATCCGAAAACCAATATCTTTCGTTTTATTTTTATAGCGTCTTGCACCAGTATCAGATGAAACAAAATGAAAGACACTTGTCTTAAGCATTCAACCTGGAGAGGAAAGTGAAACATCTAACAGAAATGGTGGAGCAGCATAAACGAGGGAACACAAATGGGATTTATGCCGTTTGTTCTGCGCATCCACTGGTGCTGGAAGCCGCTATACGTTATGCCCATGCAAACCATACCCCACTGCTGATTGAAGCCACCTCTAACCAGGTTGACCAGTTCGGGGGTTATACCGGCATGACGCCCGCCGATTTTCGCGGCTTTGTTTACCAGCTGGCCGACTCACTTAATTTTCCACAATCACAGTTGATTCTGGGCGGCGATCACCTCGGCCCCAACCGTTGGCAAAATCTGCCTGCCGCCCAGGCGATGGCAAATGCGGATGATTTAATAAAGAGCTACGTGGCGGCCGGGTTTAAAAAGATCCATCTCGATTGCAGCATGTCCTGCGCCAACGATCCGATACCGTTAACCGATGAGATCGTTGCTGAGCGCGCCGCGCGACTGGCGAAGATCGCAGAAGAAACCTGCCGTGAGCATTTTGGCGAATCCGATCTGGTTTACGTGATCGGTACTGAAGTTCCGGTTCCCGGCGGCGCGTATGAGACATTGACTGAACTGGAAGTAACAACACCTGACGCGGCACGAGCCACGCTGGAAGCGCATCGTCATGCATTTGAGAAACAGGGACTGAGCGCCATTTGGCCTCGCATCATCGGGCTGGTTGTACAACCGGGCGTTGAGTTCGACCATACGCATATCATTGATTACCAACCGCAAAAAGCCATCGCGTTGAGTGCAATGGTAGAAGCGTATGACACGCTGGTGTTTGAAGCGCACTCCACGGATTACCAGACGCCACAGTCGCTGCGCCAGCTGGTGAAAGATCACTTTGCGATTCTGAAAGTCGGCCCGGCCCTCACCTTTGCCCTGCGCGAAGCGTTATTCTCGCTGGCCGCAATTGAAGAAGAGCTGTTACCCGCCAAAACCAGCTCTGGTCTGCGCCATGTGCTGGAAAGCGTGATGCTCGATCGCCCGGAATACTGGCAGAGTCACTACCACGGCGACGGCAACGCACGCCGCCTGGCGCGTGGTTATAGTTATTCCGATCGCGTTCGCTATTACTGGCCGGATCAGCAGATTGATGAGGCGTTTGCACGGCTGGTTCGCAACCTGGCGGATGACCCCATTCCACTGCCGCTCATCAGCCAGTATTTGCCGCTACAGTACGCCAGAGTGCGCGAAGGGGATCTCAACGCAACGCCGCGAGAGCTCATTATCAGCCACATTCAGGACGTACTACAGCAGTACCACGCCGCCTGCCAGGGCGTTACATCCCAAAACGCATAACAACGAAGAGGAAACGCTATGCCAAACATTGTATTGAGTCGAATTGACGAACGTTTAATCCACGGCCAGGTCGGCGTGCAGTGGGTTGGGTTTGCGGGGGCAAATCTGGTACTGGTCGCCAATGATGAAGTGGCTGAAGACCCGGTACAGCAAAACCTGATGGAGATGGTGCTGGCGGAGGGGATCGCCGTACGTTTCTGGCCGCTGCAAAAAGTGATCGACAATATCCATCGCGCTGCCGATCGACAGAAAATTCTGCTGGTCTGCAAGTCGCCAGCGGATTTCCTCAAGCTGGTGGAGGGCGGCGTTCCCGTAACACGTATCAATGTAGGCAACATGCACTATGCCAATGGCAAACAACAAATTGCCAAAACGGTTTCTGTCGATGCTAACGATATTACGGCATTTAATGGCCTGAAAACCGCCGGTGTCGAATGCTTCGTACAGGGCGTTCCGACAGAACCCGCTTTGGATCTCTTTAAACTACTCTGAGGGATTCACAATGGAAATCAGTCTGTTGCAGGCTTTTGCGTTGGGTATTCTCGCCTTTATCGCAGGCCTGGATATGTTCAACGGGTTAACGCATATGCACCGTCCGGTGGTGCTTGGGCCGCTGGTCGGCCTGATTCTGGGCGATCTGCATACCGGTATTTTGACGGGTGGTACGCTGGAACTGGTGTGGATGGGCCTGGCACCTTTAGCTGGCGCACAGCCGCCAAACGTGATTATCGGCACGATCGTGGGAACGACGTTTGCGATTACGACCGGCGTGAAACCCGATGTCGCCGTGGGTGTCGCCGTACCGTTTGCCGTCGCCGTACAAATGGGGATTACCTTCCTGTTCTCAGTGATGTCTGGCGTAATGTCCCGATGCGACCGTATGGCGGCTAACGCTGACACCCACGGCATTGAACGAGTCAACTATCTGGCGCTGCTGGCGTTAGGCATCTTCTACTTCCTCTGCGCCTTCCTGCCGATTTACTTTGGGGCGGAACATGCGAAAACCGCCATTGATGTGCTACCGGAACGTCTGATTGACGGGCTTGGCGTCGCAGGCGGCATTATGCCTGCTATCGGTTTCGCCGTACTGCTGAAAATCATGATGAAAAATGTCTATATTCCCTATTTCATCATCGGTTTCGTTGCCGCGGCCTGGCTCAAACTTCCGGTGCTGGCCATCGCCGCTGCGGCCCTCGCAATGGCATTGATCGACCTGCTGCGTAAATCTCCTGAACCGACTCAACCTGCGGCACAGAAAGAGGAATTCGAAGATGGCATCTAATCAAACCACGCTACCAAACGTCTCCGACACTGACGAGACGCTGCTGTCCGGCGTAAACGAAAACGTCTATGAAGACCAAAGTATCGGCACTGAACTGACGAAAAAGGATATCAACCGCGTGGCCTGGCGTTCCATGTTGTTGCAGGCTTCCTTTAACTACGAGCGTATGCAGGCATCTGGCTGGCTGTACGGTTTACTGCCCGCCCTGAAAAAGATCCATACCAACAAACGCGATCTGGCGCGTGCCATGAAAGGCCATATGGGTTTCTTCAACACCCATCCATTTCTGGTGACGTTTGTGATCGGCATTATCCTCGCGATGGAGCGCTCCAAGCAGGATGTGAACAGCATTCAGAGTACCAAAATTGCCGTTGGCGCCCCGCTCGGCGGAATTGGCGATGCGATGTTCTGGCTGACATTGCTGCCCATTTGCGGCGGTATTGGAGCCAGTCTCGCACTGCAAGGTTCTATCCTCGGCGCCGTCGTCTTTATTGTTCTGTTCAACGTGGTTCACCTCGGCCTGCGTTTTGGCCTGGCGCACTATGCTTATCGGATGGGGGTCGCGGCCATTCCGCTTATCAAAGCGAACACCCGGAAAGTGGGTCATGCGGCGTCTATCGTTGGGATGACGGTGATTGGCGCGCTGGTGGCAACCTATGTTCGTCTGAACACCACGCTTGAAATCAAGGCCGGTGATGCGGTTGTTAAATTACAGGCCGATGTTATCGATAAGCTCATGCCCGCGTTTTTACCGCTGGTCTATACCTTGACCATGTTCTGGCTGGTACGCCGCGGCTGGAGCCCGCTACGCCTTATTGGCATCACCGTCGTTTTGGGTGTAGTCGGTAAATTCTGTCACTTCCTGTAAAGACAAAGAGGTTTGAGATGTTAGGCATTATTTTGACGGGGCACGGCGGATTTGCCAGTGGGATGGAAAAAGCGATGAAGCAGATCCTTGGCGAGCAGTCGCAATTTATCGCCATCGACTTCCCGGAAGCATCAACGACCGCGCTGCTCACCTCACAGCTTGAGCAGGCCGTTGATGAACTGGACGACCGGGAGGATATCGTGTTTCTGACTGACCTGTTGGGCGGTACGCCTTTTCGGGTGGCATCAACACTGGCGTTACAGAAACCGGGACGGGAAGTGATCACCGGCACGAATTTACAGCTCCTTCTGGAGATGGTGCTGGAACGCGAAGGATTAACCAGCGAAGCCTTTCGCCAGCAGGCGCTGGAGTGCGGGCATCGCGGCCTGACCAGTCTGGTGGATGAGCTGGGGCGCTGTCGCGAAGAAAACGCCATAGAGGAAGGGATATGAGCCAGTTGCTGCGCGCCCGACGCGTGTTGACCGAGCAGGGCTGGCTTGACGATCACCAACTCCGTATTGAGAAAGGCGTTATTGCGGCAATAGAGCCCGTTCCCCCAGGAATCACAGTGCGTGATGCAGAGCTACTGTGCCCGGCATATATTGATACTCATGTTCACGGTGGCGCAGGTCTGGATGTCATGGACGACGCGCCGGAGACGCTCGATAAACTGGCGTTGCATAAAGCGCGCGAAGGCGTGGGAGGTTGGCTTCCCACGACGGTCACTGCACCGTTGGATGCTATCCGCAATGCGCTGGAACGTATTGCCCGGCGCTGTCAGTCCGGCGGCCCCGGCGCGCAGGTGCTGGGTAGTTATCTGGAAGGTCCCTGGTTCACGCCGCAGAACAAAGGGGCTCATCCGCCTGAACTGTTTCGTGAATTGGATCTTGCCGAGCTGGACGACCTGATAGCCGTCTCACAGAACACCTTGCGCATCATCGCGCTGGCGCCGGAAAAACCTGGCGCACTGCAAGCAATTCAACATCTCAAACAACGCGGCGTACGCGTCATGTTAGGCCATAGCGCGGCAACGTACGAACAGACCTGCGCCGCATTTGATGCCGGTGCAGACGGGCTGGTGCATTGTTTTAACGGTATGAGTGGATTACACCATCGGGAACCAGGAATGGTGGGCGCCGGGTTAACCAATACGCGTGCGTGGCTGGAGCTTATCGCCGACGGGCACCATGTCCATCCTGCGGCACTGCGTCTGTGCTGCGGCTACGCGAAAACGCGGGTTGTATTAATCACCGATGCGATGCGCGCAGCAGGTATGCCTGACGGGCAATATGATATTTGCGGCTACGACGTCGAAATGCGTGGCGGCATTGTACGCACCGCGTCCGGTGGGCTGGCGGGCAGTACGCTCTCGATTGATACCGCCGTGCGAAATATGGTCAAACACGCTGGCGCGACGCCAGAAGAGGCTATCCATATGGCCTCACTGCATCCTGCCCGCCTGCTTGGCATCGATCGTCAGTTGGGATCGATCGAGCCAGGCAAATGCGCCAGCCTCATCGCGCTGGACAATGGCCTGCATCTCCAGCGTGTCTGGATTCAGGGGCAGCCCTTTGCCTTGTAGACCTTTCATTCTCTGTCATATTGGCCTTAGACGTAACGTCATGAGGCCTTTCTTTTTCTTTCGCTAAGGAAATCCTTAGATAACGTAAGTTAAAGCCAACACGTTATATATCAATGAGATAACCACACCCTTCGTTTCACCGATCACATTTTTCGTTTTATTTCACTTTGCATCATTGAACTTTCGATTTCTTTTCTATAGATTTTATTTAACTGAACAGCAGAACAAGTGAAACGAAACGAAAGTCACAGGCACAGTACCAACGGCTGAGTGGAGTTCACAAGACTAAGGACTATGTTATGCCAGAAACTCGCACCTCCGTTACCGGCACCTGGACGGAAGAAGAGATCCGTCAACAACCGGCCAGTTGGATCCGCTCACTCAATAACATCAGCAGTATTCGATCGGCCATTGATCGTTTCCTGACGCCATTGCTGTGCAAAAACGATCTGCGGATCATACTGACCGGCGCAGGCACTTCCGCGTTTATCGGCGATATCATCGCCCCCTGGCTTTCACGCCACACCGGGAAAAACATCACGGCCGTACCCACCACTGACCTCGTCACAAATCCAATGGATTACCTGACGCCCGCACATCCGTTACTGCTGGTCTCCTTCGCCCGCTCCGGCAACAGCCCGGAAAGCGTTGCCGCCGTTGAGCTGGCAAATCAGTTTGTGCCTGAGTGCTATCACCTTTCGATCACCTGCAATGAAGCCGGAAATCTGTATCAAAATGCCGTCGACAGCGATAACGCCTTCGCATTGTTGATGCCTGCTGAAACGCACGATCGCGGCTTTGCGATGACCAGCAGCATCACCACCATGATGGCGAGCTGTCTGGCGGTGTTCGCACCCGATATGATCAACAACCAGACCTTCCGCGATGTTGCGGATCGCTGCCAGACGATCCTCACCTCGCTCGGTGATTTCAGCAAAGGTGTTTTTGGCAATGAGCCCTGGAAACGGATCGTTTACCTCGGTAGTGGCGGGTTACAGGGCGCTGCGCGTGAATCTGCGCTCAAAGTTCTGGAGCTGACAGCCGGTAAGCTGGCTGCATTTTACGACTCGCCGACGGGTTTCCGTCACGGCCCGAAATCGCTGGTTGATAACGAAACGCTGGTCGTGGTGTTTATCTCCAGCCATCCCTACACCCGTCAGTACGATCTCGATCTGTTAGCGGAACTGCGACGCGATCAACAGGCACTGCGCGTCGTCGCAATCGCCGCTGAAAGCGATCCTGTCATCGACGCAGGCCCACATATCCTGCTGCCGCCATCGCGCGCTTTTATTGATACAGAACTGGCTTTCTGCTTCCTGATCTACGCGCAGGTGTTCGCACTCACGCAATCCATCAGCGTCGGAAACACCCCGGACACCCCATCCGCCAGCGGCACGGTTAACCGTGTGGTGCAAGGTGTTGTTATCCATCCCTGGAATGCCTAAGAGGATCGCATCATGAGCATTATTTCCACCAAGTACCTCCTGCAAGATGCCCAGACGAAAGGTTACGCTGTCCCTGCATTCAACATCCATAACGCCGAAACGATCCAGGCGATCCTCGAAGTTTGCAGTGAAATGCAATCCCCCGTGATCCTCGCCGGGACGCCTGGCACCTTTAAGCACATTGCGCTGGAAGAGATCTACGCGCTATGCAGCGCTTACTCCGACAGCTATGACATACCGCTGGCGCTGCATCTCGATCACCATGAGTCGCTGGAAGATATCCGCCGCAAGGTCAATGCCGGCGTACGCAGCGCCATGATCGACGGTAGCCACTTCCCGTTTGAAGAAAACGTGAAGCTGGTGAAATCGGTGGTGGATTTCTGTCACGCGCGCGATTGCAGCGTGGAAGCTGAACTGGGACGTCTGGGCGGCGTGGAAGACGACATGAGCGTCGATGCAGAAAGCGCCTTCCTGACCGATCCGCAGGAAGCGAAACGTTTTGTCGAACTCACCGGTGTCGACAGCCTCGCTGTGGCAATCGGTACTGCACACGGCCTTTACACCAAACGTCCTAAAATCGATTTCCAGCGTCTGGCTGAGATTCGCGAAGTGGTTGATATCCCACTGGTGCTGCACGGCGCAAGCGATGTACCTGATGAGCTGGTGAGACGGGCCATTGAACTCGGCATATGCAAAGTGAACGTTGCAACGGAGTTGAAAATCGCTTTCGCCGCAGCGGTTAAAAAATGGTTCAGTGAAAACCCTGATGGCAACGATCCGCGTTATTACATGCGCGTAGGCATGGATGCGATGAAAGACGTCGTCAGAAGTAAAATAACGGTTTGCGGATCCTACAAAAAGTTACTGCAACCTTCGCATTGTTAATCTTTGTTTTCGAATTGAATCAATAAACATATAAAAACAACTTACTTCGCAATTTCAAAAGGTCATGATTAATTCCTCATGACCTTCATATTATACTGATGAAAATCATGGAGTACTCTACATGACACAGGAAAAGTCCTTTAAATCGAGGTTATGGGAATTCTTTCAAAGCCTGGGTAAAACATTTATGTTCCCCGTATCGCTGCTTGCATTTATGGGGTTATTATTAGGTGTAGGCAGTTCAATTACCAGTCCGTCGACAATAAAAAGCTTTCCATTCCTGGGAGGAGAACTTACCCAATTAACTTTTGGTTTTATTGCAATGGTAGGTGGATTTGCTTTTACTTATTTACCTGTCATGTTTGCTATTGCTATTCCAATGGGAATGGCTAAACGAAATAAAGCCGTTGGCGCTTTTTCAGGTTTTGTCGGCTATATGCTGATGAATATGAGTATCAATTATTACCTGACCGCAACACACCAGATTGCGGATGCCGCGACAATGAAACAGGTCGGGCAATCCATCGTATTAGGCATTCAGACATTAGAGATGGGCGTGCTGGGCGGCATCATCGCTGGCGTTATCACCTATTTCCTGCACGAGCGTTTCCAGGATACCGTCTTGCATGACGCTTTCGCTTTCTTTAGCGGCATTCGTTTCGTCCCTATTATCACCTCGCTGACAATGTCTCTGGTGGGGTTAGCGATTCCATTACTCTGGACCTACGTCGCGATGGGTATTGCCGGTATCGGGCATATCATTCAGAGCACCAGCGTATTTGGCCCATTCTTATACGGTGTAGGCGTGCTGCTGCTCAAGCCTTTCGGCCTTCATCATATCCTGTTAGCTATGGTGCGTTTCACCCCGGCTGGCGGAACGGAGTTCGTTAACGGCCATGAAGTCGCCGGGGCGCTCAATATTTTTTATGCCGAGCTGAAGGCTGGCCTCCCCTTCAGCCCACATGTAACGGCCTTCTTATCTCAGGGCTTTATGCCGACATTTATTTTTGGTTTGCCTGCCGTAGCATATGCTATCTACAGAACGGCCAAACCCGAAAACCGCCCGGTGATTAAAGGACTGTTACTTTCCGGTGTTTTAGTTTCGGTTATCACTGGTATCTCCGAGCCTATTGAATTTTTATTTCTCTTTATTGCCCCAGCGCTGTATGTCTTCCATATTGTAATGTCTGGGTTGGCTTTGATGGTCATGGCAATTCTTGGTGTCACCATTGGTAATACGGACGGCGGCATTCTGGATTTGTTAATTTTCGGTGTGATGCAAGGAACATCAACGAAATGGTATTTATTATTCCCGGTTGGTATCGTTTGGTTTGGGATCTACTTCTTTGTTTTCCGCTGGTACATTCTTAAGCATGATATTAAAACACCTGGCCGTGAGGACTCTTCAGATGATGCAGCCCAGGCTGTTGCAGCAAATACCAAAGCACGCGGCAAATCAAAATATGATCACGGTGTTATTTTGAATGCGCTGGGTGGGAAAGAAAATATCGATTCTCTGGATAACTGTATTACCCGTTTACGCCTGGTGGTGAAAGATATGTCCAAAGTGGATCAACAAACATTAAAAAACGCCGGGGCGCTCTCCGTCGTTGTACTGGATGCGCATAGCGTTCAGGTCATTATTGGGCCACAGGTGCAAAGCGTGAAAACAGGCATTGAAGCCTTAATCTAACAGGAGTCTGGAATGTTCGATTTCGACAGTATCATCGAGCGTCAAAGTGATAAATGCCGCAAGTGGGATCATCCGTTTGTCTGCTCGCGGTTTGGCGCCGTACCAAAAGACTTTATTCCGCTATGGATTGCGGACATGGATTTCACCTCACCTCCTGCGGTGATTGACGGCTTCCAGCGTATCGTCCAGCACGGAACATTTGGCTACACCTACTGTTTCGATGCGTTTTATGACGCGGTCATTACCTTCCAGTATGAGCGCCATCAGGTAAATGTTCAGCGTGACTGGATCACGCTAACCTACGGCACCGTTTCTACACTGCACTACACGGTTCAGGCATTCTGCCAACCGGGCGATAGCGTGATGATGAATACGCCGGTCTATGACCCTTTTGCGATGGCGGCGCAGCGGCAGAATGTGCATGTTCTCGCCAGCCCGCTTCGCGTGGAAGAGAACCGCTATCATCTTGATGTTGAATTGATCGAAGACCAGCTTAAAACGCATCGTCCAAAGCTATGGTTCTTCTGTTCGCCGCATAACCCTTCAGGAAGGATCTGGCGTGCGGATGAGATCCGTCTGGTCTCTGATTTATGCAAACGCTATGGCGTAATCCTGGTCGTTGACGAAGTCCATGCCGAGCACATTCTTGATGGTAAGTTCGTCAGTTGCTTGTCATCGGGGTGCGCCGCACTGGATAACGTTATTGTCCTGACCTCGCCCAACAAAGCTTTCAACTTAGGCGGGCTGAAAACCTCTTATTCCATCATCCCGAATGAGACGCTGAGGCAGCGTTTTCGCCAGCAGCTTGAGAAGAACTCCATCACCTCGCCGAATATCTTCGGTGTCTGGGGAATCATTCTTGCCTATCAGCAGGGGCTTGCATGGCTGGATGCGCTGAATGGATATCTGCGCGGCAACGCCGTATATCTGGCTGACGCCATTAAGACCCACTTTCCCGACTGGAAAATGATGACACCGGAATCGTCATATCTCGCATGGATTGACGTGAGTGCGGATGAGCGCAGCGCAACGCAACTGACACAGCACTTTGCTCAACAGGCAGGAGTGGTGATCGAAGATGGCAGCCACTACGTGCAAAACGGTGAAAACTATTTACGGATTAACTTCGGCACCCAGCGCTATTGGCTGGAACACGCCATCGACAGGATGCTGAAGCATTACTAATCCTTGTACAAACAGTGTTACCCCACCGGGTAACACTGTTTTTCCTCTGATGCGGCCAGCCAGGGCAGTAAATGGCGGCCGCCCGACTTTCACACTTACTCCCCCTGCTGCTCCAGCGCATACTTATACAGCGCGTTCTTTTTCACGCCGTGGATTTCGGCGGCAAGGGCGGCGGCCTTTTTCAGCGGCAATTCCGCCTGTAATAACGCCAGCGTTCGCAGCGCGTCGGCAGGAAGCGCATCGTCCTGGGCTTTGTGCCCTTCGACAATCAGTACCATTTCCCCCTTGCGGCGGTTTTCGTCCTCTTTCACCCATGCCAGCAGTTCGCCGACCGGCGCGCCGTAAATGGTCTCCCAGGTTTTGGTCAGCTCACGCGCCAGCACCACGTAGCGAGATTCTCCCCACACGGCGACCATATCTTCCAGGCTGTCCAGCAAACGGTGTGTGGATTCATAAAAAATCAGCGTCCGTGGTTCTGCTTCAATCGCTTTCAGCGCATCACGGCGGCCTTTCGATTTCGCGGGCAGAAAACCTTCATAGCAAAAACGATCGGACGGCAACCCGGCGGCGCTCAGCGCGGCAATCGCGGCGCACGGTCCCGGCAACGGAACCACACGGATGCCGGCTTCACGACAGGTGCGCACCAGATGGTAACCCGGATCATTGATCAATGGCGTTCCGGCATCAGAAACCAGCGCAATGTTCTGCCCCTCTTTTAGCTTCGCCACCAGCGTCTCGGCTTTTTGCTGCTCATTGTGGTCATGTAAAGCGAACAAACGGGCGTTAATCGCGAAATGTTGTAACAATAGTCCGGTATGACGAGTGTCTTCAGCGGCAATTAAATCAACGGCTTGCAAAACTTCGAGCGCTCGTTGGGTAATATCAGCCAAATTCCCGATAGGAGTAGGTACAATATAGAGTTGGCCCTGAGAATTATCCGCCGATTCGTTTTGTTTCATTGTGTCGTCCGTATTGCCGATTTAATATTGAGCATTGCGTAAAAAATATCACTGGATACAGTATGGTACCCTCAACATTTTCTCGTTTGAAAGCCGCGCGCGCGCTGCCTGTCATTCTGGCAGCATTGATTTTCGCGGGCTGTGGCACCCAGGCGCCGGATCAAAGTGCTGCCCATATGCAGGGCACGGCACAAGCTGATTCCGGCTTTTATCTGCAACAAATGCAGCAAAGTTCAGATGATAGCAAGACCAACTGGCAATTACTCGCCATTCGTGCACTGCTGAAAGAAGGCAAAAGCCAGCATGCCATCGAATTATTCAACCAGTTGCCGCAAAACCTGAACGATGCGCAGCGTCGCGAACAGTCGCTGCTGGCGGTTGAGATCAAACTGGCGCAGAAAGATATCGCCGGCGCGCAGGCGCTGCTGGAAAAACTCACTCCGGCTGATTTGGATCAGAACCAACAGGCGCGTTACTGGCAGGCGAAAATTGATGCCAGCCAGGGCCGCCCTTCTCTTTCACTGCTGCGCGCGTTAATCGCCCAGGAGCCGCTGCTGTCTGCAAAAGACAAGCAGAAGAACATGGACGCCACCTGGCAAGCGCTCTCCTCTATGACCCAGGAACAGGCTCAGGCGCTGGTCATTAACGCAGATGAAAACGTCCTGCAAGGCTGGCTGGATTTACAGCGTGTCTGGTTCGATAACCGTAACGACCCGGACATGATGAAAGCCGGGATTGCTGACTGGCAAAAACGCTATCCGCAAAATCCAGGGGCAAAACTGCTGCCCACGCAACTGGTCAATGTGCAAAGCTTTAAACCGGCTTCCACCAGCAAAATCGCCCTGCTGCTGCCGTTGAACGGCCAGGCCGCCATTTTTGGCCGCACCATTCAGCAAGGTTTTGAAGCGGCGAAAAATCTGGGGACGCAACCGGTGGACGCGCAGCCTGCCACTGCGCCTGTCGCGGAACCGACAGCGTCGGCAGAACCTGCCCAGCAGCAAGCCGCTGACGGCGTCGCCAGCCCTTCCCAGGCGGCGGTGAACGATTTAACCGGCGACGAACAAACGCAGCCTGCCGAACAACCGGTAAGCGCCCCGGCGCAGACCGCTACGGCGAGCGCACCGGCCAACCCTTCCGCTGAACTGAAAATCTACGACACCACCTCTCAACCGCTGGATCAGATCCTCACGCAGGTTCAGCAGGACGGCGCCAGCATTGTTGTCGGGCCGCTGCTGAAAAATAACGTTGAAGAGCTGATCAAAAGCAATACGCCGCTGAATGTCCTGGCGCTTAATCAGCCTGAGAAGGTGCAGAACCACGCCAATATTTGCTACTTTGCCCTCTCACCTGAAGATGAAGCCCGCGACGCGGCGCATCATATTCACGACCAGGGCAAACAAAATCCGCTGTTGCTGATTCCACGCAGCGGGCTGGGCGATCGCGTGGCGAATGCTTTCGCTCAGGAGTGGCAGAAGCTGGGCGGCGGCACGGTGTTGCAGCAGAAATTCGGTTCTACCGCTGAGCTGAGAATGGGCGTCAACGGCGGCTCCGGCATTGCCCTGACGGGCAGCCCTGTCGCCGCCAGCCAGCCCTCACAGCCGGGCGTCACCATTGGCGGCCTGACGATTCCAGCACCACCGACAGACGCGCAGATCACTGGCGGCGGCGGTCGCGTTGACGCGGTCTACATTCTGGCGACGCCGGAAGAGATCGGGTTTATTAAACCGATGATCGCCATGCGTAACGGCAGCCAAAGCGGCGCAACGCTGTACGCCAGCTCGCGCAGCGCGCAGGGCACTTCCGGCCCCGACTTCCGTCTGGAGATGGAAGGCTTGCAGTACAGCGAGATCCCAATGCTGGCCGGTAGCAACATGCCGTTAATGCAGCAGGCGCTCGGCGCCGTACGCAACGACTACTCCCTTGCCCGTATGTACGCGATGGGCGTAGACGCGTGGTCGCTGGCGAACCACTTCTCGCAGATGCGCCAGGTGCCGGGTTTTGAAATTAACGGTAATACCGGGGCGTTAACCGCCACACAGGATTGCGTGATTAACAGGAAGTTATCATGGCTCAAATACCAGCAAGGGCAAATCGTCCCCGCCAGTTAACGAGTAAACAGACCGGCGACGTGTGGGAAGCCGCCGCACGCCGCTGGCTGGAGAGCAAGGGACTGCGTTTTGTTGCCGCCAACGTGCGTGAGCGCGGCGGCGAAATCGATCTGATAATGCGTGACGGAAAAACCACGGTCTTTGTTGAGGTTCGTTATCGCCGCTCGGCACAGTTTGGCGGCGCGGCCGCCAGTGTGACCTGGAGCAAACAACACAAATTATTACAGACCGCCCGCTTGTGGCTTGCTCGCCACAATGGGAGTTTTGATACTGTGGATTGCCGGTTCGATGTGTTAGCCTTCACCGGAAATGATGTTGAGTGGTTTAAGGATGCCTTTAACGACCGCTCATAATTGAAGATTTAAGGATTAGCGTGCTCGATAGAATTAAAGTCTGCTTTACAGAAAGCATTCAAACGCAAATTGCTGCGGCAGAAGCTCTCCCGGATGCAATTTCCCGTGCCGCCATGACGCTGGTTCACTCCCTGCTCAACGGCAACAAAATTCTCTGTTGTGGTAATGGTACTTCCGCCGCCAACGCACAGCATTTTGCTGCCAGCATGATCAACCGTTTTGAAACAGAACGTCCCAGTTTACCCGCTATTGCACTTAATACCGATAATGTGGTCTTAACAGCGATTGCCAACGATCGCCTGCATGATGAAATCTATGCAAAACAGGTCCGTGCGCTGGGCCATGCCGGTGATGTTTTATTGGCGATTTCTACGCGTGGCAACAGTCGCGATATCGTTAAGGCCGTTGAGGCCGCCGTCACTCGGGATATGACCATTGTGGCGTTGACAGGCTATGACGGGGGCGAGCTGGCCGGGTTATTAGGGCCGCAGGATGTTGAAATCCGTATTCCCTCGCACCACAGCGCGCGCATTCAGGAAATGCATATGCTGACGGTAAACTGCTTGTGCGATTTGATCGACAACACGCTTTTCCCTCACCAGGATGATTAAGGAGTACATATGAAGGCATTTTCGCCACTCGCAGTCCTTATTTCTGCGTTGCTGTTGCAAGGTTGCGTCGCTGCCGCGGTGGTTGGAACCGCCGCTGTGGGTACGAAAGCCGCAACCGATCCACGTAGCGTTGGCACCCAGGTGGATGACGGAACCCTGGAGCTGCGCGTAAACAGCGCGCTGTCGAAAGACGAACAAATCAAGAAAGAAGCGCGCATCAACGTAACGGCGTATCAGGGCAAGGTATTACTGGTGGGTCAGTCGCCGAATAGCGAACTCTCCTCGCGGGCAAAACAGATTGCGATGGGTGTCGATGGGGCGACGGAAGTGTATAACGAAATCCGTCAGGGCCAGCCGATTGGTCTTGGTACAGCTTCGAACGATACCTGGATCACCACCAAAGTGCGTTCGCAGCTGTTGACCAGCGATCAGGTGAAATCGTCCAACGTAAAAGTGACGACCGAAAATGGCGAGGTTTTCCTGTTGGGTCTGGTCACCGAGCGTGAATCAAAAGCCGCTGCGGACATCGCCAGCCGGGTCAGCGGTGTGAAACGAGTCACCACCGCCTTTACGTTTATCAAATAACCCGCCGTTTTAGCCGGATGGCGGCTAACGCCTTATCCGGCCTACGGGAAGTACCATTTGTAGGCCCGGTAAGCGCCAGCGCCATCGGGCATTGAGCCGGATGGCGGCTTTGCCTTATCCGGCCTACAGGAAGTGCCGTTTGTAGGCCGGGCAAGCGAAGCGCCCCCGGCATTTCCACTTCACACCAGCGCAATACTTCCCACTATCACCCCAGAAATCGCCACCAGTACGCCTGTAAGCCACAACGCTTTTGCCGGGAAGGCTTTACGCAGCATAATCAGCGACGGCAGACTCACCGCCGGCAAGGTCATCAGCAGCGCCAGAGCAGGCGCGGTTCCCATTCCTGCCAGCATCATCGTTTGTACAATCGGAATCTCTGCGGCGGTAGGGATCACAAACAGGCATCCCGCGACGGCCATCGCAATAACCCACATCAGCGTATTATCAACTGCGCCATCGGCATGCGGGAACAGCCAGACGCGCGCCGCGCCTAATACCAGTACCGCTAGGATATAAACCGGGATCGTACTCCAGAACAGCGACCACAATGCCTTTCCCCAGCGAGCAAAGAATCCGCCCTGCGGTTCAGATACGGTGATCTCCTGAGGAATGTCTACCTGCGGCGACTCTTTCACCCATTTCTGCACCAGCGTCGCCACCACCAGCACCATCGCCAGCCCGGCAACCAGACGAATAGCCGCAAAATGCCAGCCGAGCACAAAGCCCATAAACACCAGCGTTGCCGGGTTTAACAGCGGATTACCCATCCAGAACGCCAGCGCGCCGCCCATAGAAACCTGCTGGCGACGCATTCCCGCCGCCACCGGCGCGGCGCAACAGGTACACATCATGCCAGGCAACGAGAACAGGGTGCCAAACAGCGTGCCGCGAAAACGCGACTGCCCCAGCGTACGTAGCAGCCAGTCGCGCGGGATCAACACCTGAATCAGCGAACCGAGGATCACCCCCAGCACCGCCGCCTTCCAGACCGCGATAAAATAGATCATCGCGTAGTCCCAGGCAGCTCGCCACGGGTTCGCATCCGCCTGCGCCAGAATAGATTTACCGATACTGTGCGTTTCCGCAGCCGTGAAGGCTTTGCCGTAATAAGGCTGCCATTTCACATACCAGAGGCCAACGATAACGACGAGAAAGAAGAGTGCGGGTTTCCACCATTGAAATGGCGTCACCGCCTGAGATGAAGACTGACCAGCCATAGCATTCCCCAGGAAGTTATTGAGACAATTAAGCCCGTGAATACTACGCCTTTGGGAAATGTTTGGAAACGTCGTTTTTTATCGGATGGGGGCAAAATGCCCGGTGGCGCTCGCGCTTATCGGGCCTGGAGAACGCCACGAAATCCCATGTCGGATAAGGCGTTAGCCACCATCCGGCAGTGAACAGATGCTATAACGCCCTTTCCCGCAACCGGGATGAGGTCAGGATGGTAACGCCTTCTTGCTCCGGCGCCAGAGCCTCCTCCAGCATCGCACGCGCCACATCTCTGGCGTCGATGGATTTCCAGTTTCCCGGCAGCAGCCGGAACAGCGGCGCAAACAGCGTTTCATTCATCCGGTGTTTAGCTCTGTCGCCAAGCAACATGGAGGGACGCGCAATCGTCAGGCGCGGCCATTGCTGGGCGATTAACGCCTCTTCCATTTCACCTTTGACCCGGTTATAGAAAAACGGCGATCGCGCATTTGCGCCCATCGCGCTCACGACCAGCATATGTCGGGCGCCCAGCCGCCGCCCCGTCAGCGCGGTATCCACCACCAGCGTATAATCCGCATGAATAAACGCCTCTTTGCTTCCGGCCTCGCGGCGAGTCGTTCCCAGACAGCAAAAAACAATGTCCACCGGATCGGTCACCTGCGCCAGCGCATCGGTCAGTTGAGGATCGTGAGGATTATAAACGCCGACCATATCCGCCAGAGGGCGGCGTGTGGGCGCGGCTATCGAATGAATCCTGGGTTCATTAAGCAACATCCGCAGGAGGTGTCCTCCCACCAGCCCCGTCGCCCCTGTAATTAACACCTGAGTCATCGCGCGCTCCATAACCTCAACCATTCATCTAACTATAGGCTACGGATCGGGCTGCGTAGCCAGTGCATTTTTTTGCCAAATCCCAACGTGTTGTCAGTGAATTTAATTTCATCCAGGCGGATTTCCCATACTGGCGCAGGCAACATTCTGGCGACAGGAAAGCGGCGGAGATAGGCCTGACGCGCCGCATCGCTTTCCTCGCCCTCAAGCTTGCGGATCTCCCCTTTAAACTGTATTCCGCGAATCCGCGCCACCGTTTTCGGCTGACCGTTGACCGTTCCGGCAACGGGCGCGCGCGGGCCGGACATCTGCGCATGGCGCGTTTTCTCTTCCGTGAGTACATAAAACGCAACCTTTTGCGCATCAAACAGATAAAACGCGTTTGCGCACCAGAGTTCGCCCTCATGCTGAACGCACCAGGTGACCACATGCTGCTTTGCCAGCCAGCGGCTTATCGCGGTGAGTGTTTCCATCGTTATTCTCTCTTATACTGGGCATCTGAAAATTAACACGCTAATGGTCATGATGACACCCTGGTATCTGTATCTGATCCGCACCGCAGACAATGCCCTCTACACCGGGATTACGACCGATGTAGCGCGCCGCTATAAGCAGCATCAAAGTGGTAAAGGCGCAAAAGCGTTGCGCGGAAAAGGGGAACTCACCCTGGCGTTTTCGGCGCAGGTCGGCGAGCGCTCGCTTGCCCTGCGCATGGAGTATCGCATCAAGAGACTCACAAAGCGCCAGAAGGAGCGCCTCGTGACAGAAGGTGAAGGGTTTGAGGCGCTACTGGCCAGCCTGCAAACCCCAACGCTTAAAAGCGATTGAAATGGTCGTGGTATTCCACCAGGCCCGTCACGCCGTCCAGCGCGTCTTCTGCCAGGCGGTGTACCTGGAAAGCGCTTTCGGTGCCCGGCCAGCGGCAGTGAAGATCGTAATGCGCCGCCAGTTCAAAACCTAAACGGCTGTACAATGCCGGCTCGCCTAGCGTGACGACCGCCGCATAGCCAAACTCGTTGAGTGAATCCAGTCCTTCGTAGACCAGTTGGCGCGCAAGCCCTTGTCCACGGTAGTTTTCATCTACCGCCAACGGCGCCATTCCCACCCATTGCAGGTCTTCACCCTGTACATCGACCGGACTAAACGCCACATAGCCAACCACCTGACCTTCGTCGTCAGTGGCGACCAGACCCAGCGTCAGGAAGCCATCTTCGCGCAGGTCATGCACCAGCTTCGCTTCCGCATCGCTTTCGAACGTGCGGCGCAGCAAAGCGTCGATACCGGGCGCGTCAATGGGAATTTCAACTCGAATCAGCATGGTTCACCTACCGAGGTCTGTTTGGTTTCTGGCGAGGTTTTCATACCCGCCTCAACAAAATCCGCCAGTTGCAGCAGCATAATGCGTAACGCTTTCGGCATCTGCTCCAGTTCGATGGCGTCCATCAGGTTTTTCACATACAGCCCTAACTCTGTATCGCCTTCAATGACCAGACGACGCTGGAAGAAGAGCGTATCAGGGTCCTGCTTACGCGCCGCAATCATCAACAAGTCGCTGGCATCGGCGCTAAAGCTCACGTCGGCCTCAGCGTTCTGACTGACAATCAGTTTGCCGTTCTCAACAGAGGTGTACCATCTGAGGTCAATATCACGCACCGTAATACTTAACCAACGGCCTTCGAGGAACTCAAGCTCCCCATCTGCCAGCGCCTGACGAAATTGCCAGCTCAGAACCTGTTCCAGAACCTGGCGCTTCAGCGCAAAGGGCGTCAGTTTAACCGGAACACTCATCAGAGACGGGCCAAAATGTACTAAGCGTGAACGCAGTTTATCCAACACGAGCTTTACTCCCTGTTTCAATAATCCCGTTATTTTGCCATATCAGATAAACGACATAGCGGCGTAAATCAACAATTCGATACGAAATTGTTACCCAGTTATAGGTGTAACCAATACGCCTTTAACTGCCTTAAATCAAAAATTGTCGCAGCAAGGTTAACTAAAATCTCTCTTCGTTAACAATTTTGCGGCCTGGACGGCGCAACATTCAGGAATAATTATGGAGCTGCTCTGCCCTGCCGGAAATCTCCCGGCGCTTAAGGCGGCCATTGAGAACGGTGCTGATGCCGTTTATATCGGGCTAAAAGATGATACTAACGCCCGTCACTTCGCCGGTCTTAATTTTACTGAGAAAAAATTGCAGGAAGCGGTGAATTACGTCCATCAACATCGCCGTAAACTGCACATCGCGATTAACACGTTTGCACACCCGGATGGATATGTTCGCTGGCAGCGTGCCGTGGATATGGCGGCGCAACTGGGCGCAGATGCGCTGATCCTGGCCGACCTTGCTATGCTTGAGTATGCAGCAGAACGCTATCCGCATATTGAGCGCCATGTCTCTGTTCAGGCATCGGCAACGAATGAAGAAGCAATTAACTTCTACCATCGCAACTTTGACGTTGCGCGCGTCGTCCTGCCGCGCGTGCTTTCCATTCATCAGGTGAAACAGCTCGCCCGCGTCACGCCCGTGCCGCTGGAGGTCTTCGCCTTCGGCAGCCTGTGCATTATGGCGGAAGGCCGTTGCTACCTCTCCTCTTATCTGACGGGTGAATCCCCCAATACCGTCGGCGCCTGCTCTCCGGCCCGCTTCGTGCGCTGGCAACAGACCCCTCAGGGGCTGGAATCGCGCCTGAACGAGGTGCTCATCGACCGCTATCAGGACGGTGAAAACGCCGGTTATCCAACGCTGTGTAAAGGTCGCTATCTGGTTGATGGCGAGCGCTACCACGCGCTGGAAGAACCTACCAGCCTCAACACGCTGGAACTGCTGCCTGACCTGCTGGCGGCGAATATCGCCTCGGTGAAAATTGAAGGGCGTCAGCGCAGCCCGGCGTATGTCAGCCAGGTGGCAAAAGTGTGGCGTCAGGCGATCGACCGCTGCATGGCCGACCCGCAAAACTTCGTCCCGCAAAGCGCCTGGATGGAGACGCTTGGCTCCATGTCCGAAGGCACTCAGACCACGCTTGGCGCGTATCACCGTAAATGGCAGTGAGAGAAGCAATGAAATATTCCTTAGGGCCGGTGCTTTACTATTGGCCGAAAGAGACGCTGGAAGCATTTTATCAGCAGGCCGCCACCAGCAGCGCCGACGTGATTTACCTTGGCGAAGCGGTATGCAGCAAACGCCGCGCCACCAAAGTGGGCGACTGGCTTGATATGGCGAAATCCCTTGCCGGAAGCGGCAAGCAGGTCGTGCTCTCCACGCTGGCGCTGGTACAGGCCTCCTCTGAATTAGGCGAACTAAAACGCTATGTGGAAAACGGCGACTTCCTGCTGGAGGCCAGCGATCTCGGCGTCGTGAATATGTGCGCCGAGCGCAAGTTGCCGTTTGTCGCCGGTCATGCGCTTAACTGCTATAACGCGGTAACGCTGCGTCTGCTGCTTAAACAGGGCATGGTGCGCTGGTGCATGCCGGTCGAGCTTTCCCGCGACTGGCTGGTGAATCTGCTGAACCAGTGCGATGAGCTCAGCATCCGCAATCAGTTTGAAGTGGAAGTGCTGAGCTACGGTCATCTGCCGCTGGCGTACTCCGCCCGCTGTTTTACCGCACGTTCGGAAGACCGCCCGAAAGACGAGTGTGAAACCTGCTGCATCAAGTACCCGAACGGGCGCAACGTGTTGTCGCAGGAGAATCAGCAGGTGTTCGTGCTTAACGGTATTCAGACCATGAGCGGCTACGTTTATAACCTCGGCAACGAACTGACCTCCATGCAGGGGGTGGTCGACATTGTGCGCCTTTCCCCGCTGAGTACGGAGACATTCGCCATGCTCGACGCCTTCCGCGCCAATGAAAACGGCAGCGCGCCGTTGCCGCTGGCCGCGCACAGCGACTGCAACGGTTACTGGAAACGCCTGGCCGGTCTGGAACTACAGGTGTAACTGAACCTTGCCGGATGGCGGCATAAATGCCTTATCCGGCCTACGGTTGGACTGATAAACTTTTGCCGGATGGCGGCATAAATGCCTTATCCGGCCTACAATGCGTTTGTAGGCCTGATAAGCGAAGCGCCATCAGGCAGTTGATGTTTGCGCCCCGCCTTATACCGCTCACTTTGTTAACAACGGTAATCAAATTTTAATGCAGTATTAAATGATTCACCGACGACAAAGTGAGCCGTTATGACTGACAAAACCATTCCATTCTCGCTGCTGGATCTGGCACCGATCCCCGAAGGCTCCTCTGCGAAAGAGGCCTTCTCACACTCACTGGATCTCGCCCGTCTGGCAGAGCGGCGCGGCTATCACCGCTACTGGCTGGCGGAACATCACAACATGACCGGTATCGCCAGCGCGGCGACATCGGTGCTGATTGGCTATCTGGCCGCCAATACCACCACATTGCATCTGGGTTCTGGCGGGGTGATGCTCCCCAACCACTCGCCGCTGGTTATCGCCGAGCAGTTCGGTACGCTGAATACGCTCTATCCTGGACGGATTGATCTGGGCCTGGGGCGCGCGCCGGGAAGCGATCAGCGCACCATGATGGCGCTACGTCGCCATATGAGCGGCGATATTGATAATTTCCCGCGCGACGTCGCTGAACTGGTGGACTGGTTCGACGCGCGCGATCCCAATCCACATGTACGCCCGGTTCCGGGCTATGGCGAGAAGATCCCGGTGTGGCTGCTGGGTTCCAGCCTGTACGGCGCACAGCTGGCGGCGCAGCGTGGTCTGCCGTTCGCCTTCGCCTCCCACTTCGCGCCCGATATGCTGTTCCAGGCGCTGCATCTCTATCGCACCCAGTTCAAGCCGTCCGCGCGGCTGGAAAAACCGTATGCGATGGTGTGCATCAATATCATCGCCGCTGACAGCAATCGCGATGCGGAATTTCTGTTTACCTCTATGCAGCAGGCGTTTGTGAAACTGCGTCGCGGCGAGACCGGGCAGCTACCCGCGCCAATTCAAAATATGGATCAGTTCTGGTCGCCGTCCGAGCAATATGGCGTGCAGCAGGCGCTGAGCATGTCGCTGGTGGGCGATAAAGCCAAAGTACGTCACGGGCTGGAATCTATTCTGCGCGAAACGCAGGCGGATGAGATTATGGTCAACGGGCAGATTTTCGATCATCAGGCGCGGCTGCATTCGTTTGACCTGGCGATGCAGGTGAAAGAAGAGTTGGTGGGGTAGTACGTTGTTTTGCCCGGTGGCGCTTCGCTTACCGGGCCTACGAGATTGTTCAGGCCGGATAAGGCGTAGCCGCCATCCGGCACAACAAACTTACTGGTACACTGGTAGCAAGTTCACGCTCGACAGAATATGCACCAGCGCGTTGCCGATACCGAATACCAGGATCAGCGCAATCATCGGCTTGCCGCCCCAGACACGGAATTTCGGGCTGCCGAAGCGTTGGCGTGAAGCTCGCGCCAGCAGAGCCGGAACAATGGCTGCCCAGATGGTTGCCGCCAGCCCCGCATAGCCGATAGCATACAGGAACCCGTTCGGCCACAGCAGACCGCCAATCACCGGCGGCAGGAAAGTCAGCAGCGCAGTTTTGAAGCGCCCCAGCGCCGAATCATCAAAACCAAACAGATCCGCCAGATAGTCAAACAGACCGAGCGTCACGCCGAGGAACGAACTCGCCACCGCAAAGTTAGAGAACACCACCAGCAGCAGATCCAGACTGCGGCTGTTCAGTACGCCGCTCAGCGCCTGTACCAGCACATCAATATTACCGCCCTGCTGCGCAATACCGATAAACGCCGGGCGCGGAATATTACCCATCGTACCCAACAGCCAGATGGTATACAGCACCAGCGCCATCAGCGTACCGTACACCAGGCATTTCACGATGGTACGCGGATCTTTACCGTAATACTTCATCAGGCTTGGCACGTTGCCGTGATAACCAAACGACGCCAGGCAAAACGGCAATGTCATCAGCAGGTACGGCGTGTAAGACGCGTTGCTTTCGGCCACGTTAAACAGCGTCGCCGGCGTGACGTGCCCCAGCAGACTGCCGAACGTCAGAAAGAAGGTGATGACTTTCGCGCCCAGCACAATCGCCGTCATCCGGCTAACCGCTTTGGTACTTAACCAGACAACAAAAGCCACCAGCAACGCAAACGCAAAACCTGCCGCCCGCGCCGGAACGTTCAGCGACATTTCAGCAAAGGTATGATGCAGAATCGAGCCGCTCGCCGAGATATAGGCGTAGGTCAGGATATAGAGCACAAAGGCAATAGAGATCCCATTCACCACGTTCCAGCCTTTACCCAGCAGGTCTTTGGTGATGGTGTCAAAGCTGGAACCAATCCGGTAGTTGAGGTTGGCTTCGAGGATCATCAGCCCGGAATGCAGCATACAGAACCAGGTAAACACCAACCCCGCCATCGACCAGAAGAACCACGCACCGGACATGACCACCGGCAGGGAGAACATTCCCGCGCCAATAATGGTGCCGCCGATGATCACCACGCCGCCAAGCAGCGAAGGTGACGTTTGGGTGGTGGTTAGTGTTGCCATTCAGCCCTCTCTCCAGTGAATAATATTGCGACTACATTTTATTGTGTCGCACTGTACCAGTACGCGAGTACAAAGGAAATAAAAAAAGCCCCGATCGCAATCATCGGGGCTGTATATTTTACTTTACGGTGCGAGACCGCGATTTAGCGTGAATTACGCATCACCGCCGAAACGACGACGACCGGTGGAGTCGTCACGACGCGGCGCACGGCCTTCACGACGCTCACCGCTGAAACGACGACCATCACCACGGCCACCTTCACGACGTTCGCCGCCAAAACCACGACCGCCTTCACGACGCTCGCCACCGAAGCTACGACCACCGCCACGACGCTCGTTACCGGAATGCGGTTGCGCATCGCCCAGCAGTTGCATGTTCATCGGCTTGTTCAGGATGCGGGTGCGCGTAAAGTGCTGCAACACCTCACCCGGCATACCTTTCGGCAGCTCAATGGTGGAGTGGGAAGCAAACAGCTTGATGTTACCAATGTAACGGCTGCTGATGTCGCCTTCGTTAGCAATCGCGCCAACGATATGACGCACTTCAACACCGTCATCACGGCCCACTTCAATGCGGTACAGCTGCATATCGCCAACGTCACGACGTTCACGACGCGGGCGATCTTCACGGTCACCACGATCAGCACGCGGGCCACGATCGTTACGATCGCGCGGACCACGGTCATCACGGTCACGGAATTCACGTTTAGGACGCATCGGCGCATCCGGCGGTACGATCAGCGTGCGTTCGCCCTGCGCCATTTTCAGCAGTGCGGCAGCCAGCGTTTCGAGATCCAGCTCTTCGCCTTCTTCGGTCGGCTGGATTTTCGCCAGCAGTGCGCGGTACTGATCCAGATCGCTGCTTTCCAGCTGCTGCTGAACTTTCGCTGCAAATTTTTCCAGACGGCGTTTGCCCAGCAGTTCTGCGTTCGGCAGTTCCACTTCCGGGATGGTCAGCTTCATGGTGCGTTCAATGTTGCGCAGCAGACGACGCTCGCGGTTCTCAACGAACAGCAGCGCGCGGCCAGCACGACCCGCACGACCGGTACGGCCGATACGGTGAACGTAAGACTCGGAGTCCATCGGGATATCGTAGTTTACAACCAGGCTGATGCGCTCAACGTCCAGGCCACGGGCCGCAACGTCAGTTGCAATCAGGATATCCAGACGACCGTCTTTCAGACGCTCCAGAGTCTGCTCACGCAGCGCCTGGTTCATGTCGCCATTCAGCGCGGCGCTGTTGTAACCGCTACGCTCCAGCGCTTCAGCCACTTCCAGGGTCGCATTTTTAGTACGAACGAAGATAATCGCCGCATCAAAATCTTCAGCTTCCAGGAAACGCACCAGCGCTTCGTTTTTACGCATGCCCCAGACAGTCCAGTAGCTCTGGCTGATGTCAGGACGCGTGGTCACGCTGGACTGAATGCGAACTTCCTGCGGCTCTTTCATAAAGCGGCGGGTAATGCGACGAATCGCTTCCGGCATGGTGGCAGAGAACAGTGCGGTCTGATGACCTTCAGGAATCTGCGCCATGATGGTTTCAACGTCTTCGATGAAGCCCATACGCAGCATTTCGTCGGCTTCGTCCAGCACCAGACCGCTCAGTTTAGAGAGATCCAGCGTGCCGCGTTTTAAGTGATCAAGCAGACGTCCCGGCGTACCGACAACGATCTGCGGCCCTTGACGCAGGGCGCGTAACTGCACGTCATAACGCTGGCCGCCGTACAGGGCAACCACGTTCACGCCGCGCATATGTTTAGAGAAATCCGTCATGGCTTCAGCAACCTGAACCGCCAGTTCGCGGGTCGGTGCCAGCACCAGAATCTGAGGTGCCTTCAGCTCAGGATCAAGATTGTTAAGCAGCGGTAAGGAGAACGCTGCGGTTTTGCCGCTACCGGTCTGGGCCATACCCAGAACATCGCGACCGCCCAGCAGATGCGGGATGCACTCTGCCTGGATTGGAGATGGTTTTTCGTAACCCAGATCGTTAAGGGCGTCAAGGATAGGAGCCTTCAGGCCCAGATCTGCAAAAGTGGTTTCGAATTCAGCCATGTAGTACGTGTGCCTCAAAATTAATGGCGGCCAGTCTACATAACTCATCATGAAATTGATCTGCAATTTTCATTGAAAAGTGTGAACCGGCTCAAAGTAGGTGTATTAACGAACAACAACGCCCTCACCCGTGAAGGTGATGGCAATCAAAAAGATTACGGGCTGATGTGTACGTCAGCTATTGCTGGTCCGATTCTGCCAGGTCATCTTGGTCCTGGCCCAGGAGCGATAATTCCAACAATGCGTATCGGTGCTCAACAAAGTTATGAACGTTGTTAGCCACCGCCAGTTTGAACAATGCCGTAGCGTTGTCCAAATCCCCCAGACTTAGGTAATACTTACCTAAATAGAAGTTGGTTTCACTGAGATGCTCAGCGAGCGAGGTGTTATCCGTTGCGTCCGCCTTCAGGCGTTCCATCAGCGTTGCTTCGCTAATGTTGCCCAGGTAGAACTCGACAATGTTCCATCCCCATTGTTCTTTATCCGATTTCTCGAAGCGTTGCTTTAACGCTTCTTTCGCCTGCTTCTCATCGAGCTTCTGCTCAGCGAGATAAAGCCACAGGCTGCGGAAAGGATCATTGGGATCGTCTTGATAAAACGCCAGCAGATCATCTTGCGCTAACTTGTCGCGACCGCCGTAATACAATGCGATACCGCGATTTAAGTACGCGTAGTTGTAAGTTGGATCAAGCTCAAGTACAGAATCAAACGCTTCATAGGCAGCATCAAAATTGCCTGCCTGCGTTAAATAAATGCCTAAGTAATTGAATACTTCAGGCATATCCGGTCGGATTGCCAGCGCTTGTGAAAAATCATTTCGCGCTAATGCCCTCAGACCCAGACTATCATACAACACTCCGCGCTCATATAAAAGCTGTGCGCGTTCGTCATCGGTTAAAGCCCGACTGGCAAGAATTTGTTCCATGCGTGCCAGAATCACTTCCTGCTGCAAAGTCGGTTGCAATGGCACCGCGAGGACTTCACTCTTACGCCAGGCAGAGTTGCTGCATCCTGCCAGCGTGAGTGCTGTCGCAACGAAACACCAGCGCAAAAAAGGCTTCATTTCCCACTCCCGAAGACAACGATTGAATGAACGTCCTGTTCCCCGGTTGCTGACAAGGCGTCCTGCCGGGTCAAAGGCCCTCCGCCAAAGCGGAGGGCAAATGGCAACCTTACTCGCCCTGTTCTGCTGCCGGAGCTTCCGGCGCAGCAGCTGGTTGAGACTGCTCAGTTGCTTCTTTAATGCTCAGACGTACGCGGCCCTGGCGATCAACTTCCAGAACTTTAACCGGTACTTCCTGACCCATTTGCAGGTAATCGGTCACTTTCTCTACGCGCTTGTCAGCGATCTGAGAGATGTGTACCAGACCTTCTTTACCGCCGCCAATGGCAACAAACGCGCCAAAGTCAACGATGCGGGTCACTTTACCATTGTAGATACGGCCCACTTCGATTTCCGCAGTGATCTCTTCGATACGACGGATAGCATGTTTCGCTTTTTCGCCGTCGGTCGCCGCGATCTTCACCGTACCGTCATCTTCGATTTCGATGGTGGTGCCAGTTTCTTCGGTCAGAGCACGGATAACAGAACCGCCCTTACCGATAACGTCTTTGATCTTGTCCGGGTTGATCTTGATGGTGTGGATACGCGGAGCGAACTGAGAAATATCGCCACGCGGCGCGTTGATCGCCTGTTCCATCACGCCCAGGATGTGCAGACGCGCACCTTTTGCCTGGTTCAGCGCAACCTGCATGATCTCTTTGGTGATACCTTCAATTTTGATATCCATCTGCAACGCAGAGATACCGTCGCGGGAACCCGCCACTTTGAAGTCCATATCGCCCAGGTGGTCTTCGTCGCCCAGGATGTCAGACAGAACAACAAAGTTGTCGCCTTCTTTCACCAGACCCATCGCGATACCCGCAACGGCCGCTTTAATCGGCACGCCTGCGTCCATCAGCGCCAGGGAAGCGCCACACACGGAAGCCATAGAGGAAGACCCGTTGGATTCAGTAATTTCAGACACCACGCGAACGGTGTACGGGAATTTGTCCATTTCCGGCATAACTGCCAGAACGCCGCGCTTCGCCAGACGACCGTGACCAATTTCACGACGCTTCGGAGAACCGACCATGCCGGTTTCACCAACGGAGTACGGAGGGAAGTTATAGTGGAACAGGAAGCTGTCAGTGCGTTCGCCCATCAGTTCATCAAGAACCTGCGCGTCACGAGCGGTACCCAGCGTCGCCGTGACCAGCGCCTGCGTTTCGCCACGAGTGAACAGCGCGGAACCGTGAGTACGCGGCAGCACGCCAGTACGCACGTCCAGGCCACGGATCATGTCTTTTTCACGGCCATCAATACGCGGCTCGCCGGCCAGTACGCGGCTACGAACAACGTTTTTCTCGATAGCGTGCAGGATTTCGCCCAGTTCGTTTTCGTCCAGGGTTTCGTCTTCTGCAACCAGCGCAGCGATGGTTTCAGATTTGATCACGTCAACCTGAGCATAACGCTCCTGTTTGTCGGTGATACGGTAAGCGTCGCTCAGGCGAGCTTCGGCCAGTGCAGCAACGCGCGCGTTCAGCACTTCGTTTACCGCTTCCGGCTGCCAGTCCCAACGCGGTTTGCCTGCTTCTTTCACCAGATCGTTGATGTTCTGAATCACAATCTGCTGCTGCTCGTGGCCGAATACCACGGCGCCCAGCATGGTGTCTTCGCTCAGCAGTTCTGCTTCGGATTCAACCATAAGAACAGCCGCTTCAGTACCGGCAACCACCAGGTCCAGCTTACTTTCTTTCAGTTCGTCCTGAGTCGGGTTCAGTACATACTGGTCATTGATATAACCAACACGCGCGGCGCCAATCGGGCCGTTGAACGGAATGCCGGACAGAGACAGCGCGGCAGAAGCACCGATCATCGCGACGATATCCGGGTTAACCTGCGGGTTAACGGAAACGACGGTTGCGATAACCTGAACTTCGTTAACGAAGCCTTCCGGGAACAGCGGACGAACCGGGCGGTCAATCAGACGCGCGATCAGGGTTTCGCCTTCGCTCGGACGGCCTTCACGACGGAAGAAGCTGCCCGGGATACGGCCAGCAGCGTAAGTACGCTCCTGATAGTTAACGGTCAGCGGGAAGAAATCCTGGCCCGGCTTCGCTTTTTTCTGACCAACAACGGTAACGAATACCGCAGTGTCATCCATGCTTACCATAACGGCGGCAGTTGCCTGACGCGCCATCATGCCAGTTTCCAGCGTAACGGTATGCTGACCGTACTGGAATTTACGAACGATCGGATTAAGCAAAATAATACCCTTTCTTAATTTTTGACGGCACACTCAGGCGCCATCGTTAATACCCGATCTTCTGCGCATCCTCGCGACTAATGACAACCCTAACCCATGCTCTTTGGGTGAAGCCTCTCATTAGCCGCGCGAACCTCTGCAACGGAAGATCATCCATAGCAACAATACATTAGTTTCCAGTGAATTGCTGCCGTCTGGTTGAAAAAAGGGGCCATGAAGGCCCCCTCTTTCTGAAACTCGCAAGAATTAGCGACGCAGACCCAGACGCTCGATCAGCGCGGTGTAACGTGCAACATCTTTACGTTTCAGGTAGTCGAGCAGTTTACGACGCTGAGAAACCATGCGCAGCAGACCACGACGGCTGTGGTGATCTTTTTTGTGCTCTGCAAAGTGGCCCTGCAGGTGGTTAATCTGTGCAGTCAGCAGAGCAACCTGAACTTCGGTAGAACCGCTGTCGTTAGTACCACGACCAAACTCAGAAACGATTTTAGCTTTAGCTTCAACGCTTAGAGACATGATGAACTCCAAAAATAATAAAGAATGAAAGGGTGCCAATCTCTAATTCAGCGACCCCATGTAAACGCCGCGCGAACTTGTTAAAAAATTTACGTGACGTTAAGCGGCGGTATTCTACTCGTAGCGTCCTGTTATCGCAAGACGGAGCAGCATTACGCCGGGTACTCAACCACTAACCGACGAGGCGCCACGCGGCCTTCATCGTCGATTTCGCCCATGCCAATAAATTTTTCGTCATCACCTTCCGTCACGCGAACCAGTCCTTCAAGCGGCACGCCTGTCGTCCGTACCGGGTTACCGTTTTTAAAGTAAACCGATGACGTTAAAGGAAGATTGACAACTGGATAGTCCGAAGCCGGACTGTCCATCGGCATCAGCAGCGGATCTAACAGTTGCGCAGCCGGAATATCCTGCCGTTCCGCCTGTTCAACAAGCTCACGTAGCTGTTCCAGCGTGACCATACGGTCAACCGGATATTTACTGACCGCCAGACGTCGCAGGAAGATCACATGCGCGCCACACCCAAGTTTCTCACCCAAATCATCGATAATGGTGCGAATGTAGGTGCCCTTCGAGCAGTGAACCTCCAGTTCCAGTTCATCCCCTTCGTGGCGAATAAACAGCAGTTCGTAAACGGTAATCGGGCGGGCTTCACGGGGAACTTCAATCCCCTGACGCGCATATTCGTAGAGCTTCTTGCCCTGATACTTCAGCGCCGAATACATCGATGGAATCTGCTCGATATCGCCACGGAACGTCTCCAGCGCGGCAGCTAACTGCTCTGCGCTGAAGGTTACCGGACGTTCCTGCACGATTTGACCATCGGCATCGGAGGTGTCGGTACGCTGCCCCAGGCGGGCAATCACGCGGTAACGTTTGTCAGAATCCAGCAGATACTGCGAAAACTTTGTCGCTTCCCCGAGGCAGATGGGCAACATGCCCGTCGCCAGCGGGTCCAGCGCGCCGGTATGTCCGGCACGGTTGGCGTTATAGATGCGTTTTACTTTCTGCAAGACGTCATTGCTGGACATGCCCTGCGGCTTATCCAGCAGCAGGACGCCGTGAATGTCGCGACCACGACGACGAGGACGACTCATTAGTCCTCCTTGCTGTCGTCCGGGTTCACACGACGTTCTTCGTCATGTTTCACCACGTTAGTCACCAGGTTAGACATACGCATCCCTTCAACCAGCGAGTTGTCGTAGAAGAAGGTCAGTTCCGGCACGATACGCAGACGCATCGCTTTCCCCAGCAGGGTACGGATAAAGCCAGACGCTTCCTGCAACGCTTTGATGCCCGCTTTTACCGCGTCTTCATCTTTGTCGTTCAGAAAGGTGACATACACTTTGGCATAGGCCAGATCGCGGGACATCTCCACACCGGAAACGGTGGTCATCATGCCAAGACGCGGATCTTTAATTTCGCGTTGCAGGATGATAGCGATCTCTTTTTGCATTTCCTGGGCTACGCGCTGCGGGCGACCAAATTCTTTCGCCATAATAAATTCTCCAGAATAAAGACAAAAAAGGGGCCAAAAGCCCCTTTTTAAATTTCATGCCGGGTGGCGTGGGCTATAAACTGTAGGCCTGATAAGCATGGCGCCATCAGGCATTACATTGCCGGATGGCGGCGTAAACGCCTTATCCGGCCTACAACCCGGCCGACCTTACGCAATCGTACGTTGGATCTCGATGATCTCGAACACTTCGATCATATCGCCAACGCGAACGTCGTTGTAGTTCTTAACGCCGATACCACATTCCATGCCGTTACGGACTTCGTTAACGTCATCTTTGAAGCGGCGCAGGGATTCCAGCTCGCCTTCGTAGATAACCACGTTGTCGCGCAGTACGCGGATCGGGTTGTGGCGTTTAATCGTACCTTCAGTAACCATACAGCCTGCGACAGCGCCAAATTTCGGTGATTTGAACACGTCACGGACTTCAGCCAGACCAATGATCTGCTGTTTCAGTTCTGGAGACAGCATGCCGCTCATTGCCGCTTTCACTTCGTCGATCAGGTTATAGATGACGGAGTAGTAGCGCAGATCCAGGCTTTCCGCTTCAATCACTTTACGCGCAGAGGCATCGGCACGCACGTTGAAGCCAACCAGGATCGCGTTGGATGCAGCAGCCAGGGTTGCGTCGGTTTCGGTGATACCACCTACGCCGGAACCGATGATCTTCACTTTCACTTCGTCGGTAGACAGTTTCAGTAAAGAGTCGGAGATCGCTTCCACAGAGCCCTGAACGTCCGCTTTCAGTACGATGTTCACTTCATGAACTTCGCCTTCGGTCATGTTAGCGAACATGTTCTCAAGTTTAGATTTCTGCTGACGCGCCAGTTTAACTTCGCGGAATTTACCCTGACGATACAGCGCAACTTCACGGGCTTTCTTCTCGTCACGAACCACGGTCACTTCATCACCGGCAGCCGGAACGCCGGACAGACCCAGGATCTCAACCGGAATGGACGGACCCGCTTCCAGCACTTCCTGACCCAATTCGTTACGCATTGCACGAACGCGGCCATATTCGAAGCCACACAGGACGATGTCGCCTTTGTTCAGCGTACCTTCACGAACCAGGACGGTTGCAACCGGACCACGACCTTTATCCAGGAAGGATTCAATTACCGCGCCGCTCGCCATGCCTTTACGAACTGCTTTCAGTTCGAGGACTTCAGCCTGCAACAGGATTGCATCCAGCAGTTCGTCGATGCCAGTACCCGCTTTTGCAGATACGTGGACGAACTGGCTTTCGCCGCCCCACTCTTCCGGCAGGATGCCGTACTGGGACAGTTCGTTTTTAACACGATCCGGATCGGCTTCTGGCTTATCGATCTTGTTCACCGCAACCACAACCGGCACACCCGCCGCTTTCGCGTGCTGGATAGCTTCGATGGTCTGCGGCATCACGCCGTCGTCTGCCGCCACAACCAGAACAACGATATCCGTTGCCTGCGCACCACGAGCACGCATAGAGGTAAACGCGGCGTGACCCGGGGTATCCAGGAAGGTGATCATACCGTTGTCGGTTTCAACGTGGTAAGCACCGATGTGCTGGGTAATGCCGCCCGCTTCGCCAGAGGCAACTTTCGTAGAACGAATGTAGTCCAGCAGAGAGGTTTTACCGTGGTCAACGTGACCCATGATGGTCACAACCGGAGCACGCGGTTCTGCCGCCGCACCCGTGTCACGGTCGCTCATTACCGCTTCTTCCAGCTCGTTTTCACGACGCAGGATAACTTTGTGGCCCATCTCTTCAGCAACCAGCTGTGCGGTTTCCTGGTCGATGACCTGGTTGATAGTTGCCATCGCGCCCAGTTTCATCATCGCTTTGATGACCTGAGAGCCTTTTACCGCCATCTTGTTCGCCAGCTCGCCAACGGTGATGGTTTCACCAATCACAACGTCACGGTTAACAGCCTGAACCGGTTTCTGGAAGCTCTGTTGCAGAGCAGAACCTTTACGGTTTTTACCGCCTTTACCGCCGCGAACGGCCGCACGGGCTTCTTCACGATCGGCTTTCGATTCAGAGTGTTTGTTGCCTTTTTTCGCCGGACGCGCTGCTTTCGCATTGCGACTACGACCACGGCCGCCTTCAACTTCACGGTCGTTTTCGTCTTCGGCCTGGCGGGCGTGTTGAGACGTGGTAACGTGATAATCGCTGGTGTCTTCAGTCGGTTCCGCGTTATCAGTCCATTTGTTCTCTTCCGCCATGCGGCGAGCTTCTTCTGCTACGCGACGCGCTTCTTCTTCAAGTTTGCGACGCGCTTCTTCTTCCGCTTTACGCTTCAGCTCTGCTGCTTCATTTTCACGGCGGGCTTTTTCGGCCTGGGCGGTCTTGGTCATATCGTCAGTCTGTTGATTGCTCACTTTGTCTTTTTCCGCAGCTTCACGTTTCGCTTTTTCAGCGGCGTCACGTTTAGCTTGTTCTGCGGCCTCACGGTCAGCTTTTTGTTGCGCCTCGCGTTTGGCTGTTTCTTCTGCCTCACGACGGGCTTGCTCTTCCGCTTCACGCTGCGCCTGCTCTTCCGCAGCGAGACGTTCTGTCTCTTGCGGATCGCGTTTCACAAAGGTGCGTTTCTTGCGGACTTCGATTTGTACCGATTTACTTTTTCCACCGGTACCTGGAATATTCAACGTGCTGCGCGTTTTACGTTGCAGCGTCAACTTATCCGGCCCTGAACCATTTTCACGATTCAGGTGCGCCAGTAAAGTCTGTTTTTCTTGTGCGGACACAGAGTCATCAGCAGACTTCGGGATACCGGCATCAGCGAATTGCTGTACCAGGCGATCCACGGAGGTCTGTATCTCTGCGGCCAGCGCTTTTACGGTTACATCTGTCATGCTGTTCCTTCCTGCTACAGTTTATTACGCTTCGTCGCCGAACCAGCAAATATTACGGGCAGCCATAATCAGCTCACCGGCTTTTTCGTCGGTCAACCCTTCGATATCAGCCAGATCATCAATGCCCTGCTCAGCGAGATCTTCCAGCGTACAAACACCACGGGCAGCCAGTTTGAATGCCAGGTCGCGACCCAATCCTTCCAGATTCAGCAGATCGTCAGACGGTTTGTTATCACCAAGGCTTTCTTCCTGGGCCAGTGCCAGAGTGGTCAGTGCGTTTTTGGCACGCTCGCGCAGCGCTTCAACGGTCGGTTCATCCAGCCCGTCGATTTCCAGCAGTTCTTTCATTGGCACGTAGGCCAGTTCTTCCAGCGTCGCGAAACCTTCTTCAACCAGTACGGTTGCGAACTCTTCATCAATATCGAGATATTTGGTGAAGGTATCGATAGCTGCATGTGCTTCAGCCTGATGCTTAGCCTGCAAGTCATCAACCGTCATCACGTTAAGTTCCCAGCCGCTCAGTTGCGCAGCCAGACGGACGTTCTGACCATTACGTCCGATCGCCTGAGCCAGATTACCGGCTTCAACAGCGATATCCATGGTGTGTTTATCTTCATCCACCACGATAGAAGCGACGTCTGCTGGCGCCATCGCGTTAATCACGAACTGCGCCGGGTTATCATCCCACAGGACGATATCGATACGCTCGCCGCCCAGTTCAGTAGAAACGGCCTGAACGCGCGCACCACGCATACCCACACAGGCGCCGACCGGATCGATACGCTTGTCGTTGGTTTTCACCGCGATTTTCGCACGGGAACCCGGATCGCGAGCCGCCGCTTTAATTTCGATGACTTCTTCGCCGATTTCCGGTACTTCAATACGGAACAGCTCGATCAGCATTTCCGGTTTGGAACGCGTCACAAACAGTTGCGCACCACGCGCTTCCGGGCGAACGGAGTACAGAACGCCACGAATACGGTCGCCAGGACGGAAGTTTTCGCGCGGCAGCATATCTTCACGCAGGATCACGGCTTCAGCATTGCTGCCCAGATCCAAAGAGATGTTGTCGCGGTTTACTTTCTTCACCACGCCGGTGATGATTTCGCCTTCGTGCTCGCGGAACTGATCGACCACCATCGCACGCTCGGCTTCACGTACTTTCTGTACGATAACCTGTTTTGCCGTCTGGGTGGTGATACGGTCAAAGGTGACAGATTCAATCTGATCTTCAACGTAGTCGCCCAGGTTCAGGCTTTCGTCTTCAAAACGCGCCGCTTCCAGCGTAATTTCTTTTGTCGGCAGCGTGACTTCTTCTACGATTAACCAACGACGGAAGGTATCGAAATCACCGCTTTTACGATCGATTTGTACGCGAACATCGATCTCTTGTTCGTATTTTTTCTTCGTTGCTGTAGCCAGCGCACTTTCCAGCGCTTCAAAAATCTTCTCGCGTGGCAGCGCTTTCTCATTGGAAACGGCTTCAACAACGGCCAAAATTTCTTTGTTCATCGCGGGCTTTTCACCTCAATCCAGACTATTAAAAGTGGGGAACCAGGTTCGCCTTCTGGATATTACTCAGCGCGAACACTTCATCTTTACCTTCGACTGTGACAGTGATCATTTCACCGTCAACCGCTTTGATAACGCCCTGCCATTTACGACGGTTTTGTACCGCCATACGAAGTACCAGCGTCACTTCTTCACCCAGGAAACGCGCGTAGTGCTCAGCCGTGAACATAGGACGGTCGAGACCTGGCGAGGAGACTTCCAGGTTGTATGCCACAGTGATGGGATCTTCGACATCCAGCACCGCGCTCACCTGGTGACTCACATCAGCACAATCATCAACATTGATGCCATCTTCACTATCAATATAGATGCGCAGTGTGGATGTGCGACCGCGAATAAATTCGATGCCGACCAGTTCGTAACCTAAGGCTTCAACTGGCGCTGTAATCATCTCTGTTAATTTTTGCTCTAATGTGGACAAGCCCACCCCCAAGACATAAAAAAAGGGCCTAAAGCCCAGTTATTCTGTAGTCAGATAACAAAAAACCCCGATAAATCGGGGCTTTAGATAACTGAACCCTATAACCGCAACTGCGGTCTGGAGAACCTTCCGAAAGAATTTTTTTCAAATCCAGCTACGAAGGCCTAAGTCTTCACAGTATATTTGAAAAAGAACTCTAAGGGAAAGTGGTTGCGGGGGCCGGATTTGAACCGACGACCTTCGGGTTATGAGCCCGACGAGCTACCAGGCTGCTCCACCCCGCGCCTGAAACGTGGCAAATTTTACTCGCTTTGGGTAAAAGATGCAAATACTGCTGGGATTTGGTACCGAGGACGGGACGTAAAATCTGCGCGTATTATATTGATTCAATATGCGATATGTCAACCGCGTTAATAATATGCACATGAATGAATACTAACCCGGCCTCCGTTAAGAAGCCGCACCAGTCAGGAAAGAAGCCACCCCATACCGTTTTTTAACGAAATTATCACTAAACTCTTCCTGTCATCCGTAAAAGATGATTAAATGAAAACTCATTTATTTTGCATAAAAATGCACTGAGAGCAGAAAGCCGATCTCTTCATCAGTCTATCAAGCAGGGTTTTATTTATGACGACGATTCTCAAGCATCTTCCGGTAGGTCAACGTATTGGTATCGCTTTTTCCGGCGGCCTGGACACCAGCGCTGCACTGCTGTGGATGCGACAAAAAGGCGCTGTCCCTTATGCATATACTGCGAATCTGGGTCAGCCGGATGAGGATGACTATGACGCCATTCCTCGTCGCGCAATGGAATACGGCGCAGAGAACGCTCGCCTGATTGATTGCCGTAAACAGCTGGTTGCCGAAGGGATCGCCGCGATCCAGTGCGGCGCTTTCCATAACACCACCGGCGGACTGACCTATTTCAACACCACGCCGCTGGGCCGCGCCGTTACCGGCACGATGCTGGTCGCCGCGATGAAGGAAGATGGTGTTAACATCTGGGGCGACGGCAGTACCTATAAAGGAAACGACATCGAGCGTTTCTACCGTTACGGCCTGTTGACCAACGCGGAGCTACAGATTTACAAACCGTGGCTGGATACCGACTTTATTGATGAGCTGGGCGGTCGTCATGAGATGTCCGAGTTTATGATTGCCTGCGGTTTCGACTACAAGATGTCCGTCGAAAAGGCCTATTCCACTGACTCCAACATGCTCGGCGCGACCCATGAAGCCAAAGATCTGGAATTCCTGAACTCCAGCGTCAAGATCGTCAATCCAATCATGGGCGTCAAGTTCTGGGATGAAAACGTGAAAATCCCGGCGGAAGAAGTTACCGTGCGCTTTGAACAGGGGCATCCTGTCGCGTTGAACGGTAAGACCTTCAGCGATGATGTTGAACTGATGCTGGAAGCCAACCGTATCGGCGGCCGTCACGGTCTGGGTATGAGCGATCAGATTGAGAACCGTATCATCGAAGCGAAGAGCCGGGGTATCTATGAAGCGCCGGGGATGGCGCTGCTGCATATTGCCTACGAGCGTCTGCTGACCGGCATCCACAACGAAGACACTATCGAGCAATATCATGCGCATGGCCGTCAGTTAGGCCGCCTGCTGTATCAGGGCCGCTGGTTTGACTCCCAGGCGCTGATGCTGCGTGACGGTCTGCAACGTTGGGTGGCCAGCCAGATTACTGGTGAAGTCACGCTGGAGCTGCGTCGTGGTAACGACTACTCGATCCTGAATACCGTCTCTGACAATCTGACCTACAAACCAGAGCGTCTGACGATGGAAAAAGGTGACTCCGTGTTCTCGCCGGATGACCGTATCGGTCAGTTGACGATGCGCAATCTGGATATCACCGATACGCGTGAAAAACTGTTTGGTTATGCGCAGTCAGGCCTGCTTTCCGCCTCTTCCGTGACAGGTTTGCCGCAGGTTGAGAATCTGGAAAACAAAAGCAAGTAAGTTAACGGACAACGATTAAAGGCCGCATAAGCGGCCTTTTTTGTGGGCGGTGTAGGCCTGATAAACGAAGTGCCATCAGGCACATTACGTAACATGTCGGATGGCGGCGTAAACGCCTTATCCAACCGACAAAAACAAAGTCTATAACCCCCGCGAAATACAGACGAAAAAAAAGACGCTTTTCAGCGTCTTTCTTTAGGAATATTGGTACCGAGGACGGGACTTGAACCCGTAAGCCCTATTGGGCACTACCACCTCAAGGTAGCGTGTCTACCAATTCCACCACCTCGGCACGGAAATCTTAGTGTGGGATATCGCTGCTCGGCTGTGCCGGTGCAACTGGCTGAGTCTGCTCGGTTTTTGCCGGAGCGCTCAGATTTTCCCACTCACTTCCTTTATTGGTCTTGTTGCTGTTGATATTGCCCAGCGCCAGACTGATGATGAAGAACAGCGTTGCCAGCACAGCCGTCATACGGGTCATGAAGTTACCAGAACCACTTGAACCAAACAGCGTAGCGGAAGCGCCTGCTCCAAAGGAGGCTCCCATATCAGCGCCTTTACCTTGCTGTAGCATGATCAAGCCTACCAGGCCAATTGCCACAATAAGGAAAACTACCAAAAGAGCTTCGTACATAATCAACCTGTTCCTTGCGGAGTTGCCGCATACCAATGCTTCAACCAATAAAGCGGGATAATTTACTGTTTCCCACTGAAGCGGGTGTGAATACTAACCAAAGCGAATGACCTTCGCAAGGGCAATTTTAGTGCATTGTATCAACTGCGGAAAAAAACAGCAAAAAGGTCTTTTTCCTGCAACAAAAAGGCGGCAAACGCCGCCTTTTTAGTCACTTATCACCAGGATTAAACCGCTTTTACGGCGTCCGCAATACGATGAGCAAACTCAGTAACCTGCGCTTCATCCTCGCCTTCTACCATTACGCGAATTAACGGTTCAGTACCGGACTTACGCAGCAGCACGCGACCACGATTTCCCAGCGCCGCTTCGACTTCCGCCGTCACCGCCTTAACGTTGTCATTCTCCAGCGGATCGCCGCTACCGGCCGCATAACGTACGTTAACCAGAATCTGCGGGAACATTTTCATGCCGCTGCACAAATCGTGCAGACTCATGTGGTTACGCACCATCGCCGCCAGAACCTGTAGCCCCGCGACAATACCGTCACCGGTGGTGGTTTTATCCAGCAGAATAACGTGGCCGGAGTTTTCCGCCCCAATACGCCAGCCTTTTTCTTGCAGTTTTTCCAGCACGTAGCGGTCGCCGACTTTAGCACGCGCGAACGGAATGCCCAGCTGTTTCAACGCCAGCTCCAGGCCCATGTTGCTCATCAGCGTACCGACTGCGCCACCGCGCAGTTGACCCTGACGCAAACCTTCGCGGGCGATGATATACATGATCTGATCGCCATCGACTTTATTCCCTTCATGGTCAACCATGATCACGCGATCGCCGTCGCCGTCCAGCGCGATCCCTAAATCGGCTTTCTCCGCGATCACGCGCGCCTGTAGCGCACGCACGTCCGTAGCGCCGACTTCTTCATTAATATTGACGCCGTTCGGCTCACAGCCAATCGCAATGACATTCGCACCCAGTTCACGCAGGACGTTCGGTGCAATGTGATAGGTCGCACCGTTGGCGCAATCCACAACAATCTTCAGCTCATTCAGGCTCAGTTCGTTCGGGAACGTACCTTTGCAGAACTCAATGTAGCGCCCCGCAGCATCCACAATACGGCTGGCTTTACCCAGCTCAGAGGAATCCACGCAGGTGATCTCTTTTTCCATCTCTGCTTCAATGGCCTCTTCAACTTCATCAGGCAGTTTGGTGCCGTCAATGGAGAAGAATTTAATCCCGTTGTCATAAAACGGGTTATGCGAAGCGGAGATAACGATCCCGGCCTCTGCACGGAAGGTTCGGGTCAGGTAAGCCACCGCAGGCGTCGGCATCGGGCCGGTAAAAGAGGCAGACAATCCCGCCGCCGCCAGACCGGCTTCCAGCGCAGACTCCAGCATATAGCCAGAAATACGCGTGTCTTTACCGATAATGATTTTACGTGAACCATGACGCGCCAGCACTTTCCCTGCGGCCCAGCCCAGCTTAAGCACAAAGTCAGGAGTAATGGGCGCATCGCCTACACGACCACGGATCCCATCGGTGCCAAAATATTTACGATTACTCATAGCGTTTATTTTCCTTTGCAGACAGGGTGGCTTCTACCACACGCATCGCTTCTACGGTTTCTTTAACGTCATGGACACGAATGATATGCGCCCCCTGCATTGCGGCGATAACCGCACACGCCAGGCTCCCGCTCAAACGATCGGAGGGCCCGACGTTGAGCAACTGACCAATCATCGATTTACGTGACATTCCCACCAGCAGCGGCAGGTTAAAATGATGAAACTCCGCCAGACGTGCCAGTAACGTATAGTTATGGGAGAGATTTTTACCGAAACCGAACCCCGGGTCGAGCAACAATTTCTCTTTTGCGATGCCAGCCCTTTCACAGCGTGCTATTTGGTCAATAAAGTAGCGATTGACCTCCGCAAAAACGTCTTCGTACTTTGGCGCTTCCTGCATTGTTTTAGGCTGCCCTTGCATATGCATCAGGCAGACCGGTAAACCAGTCTCAGCCGCCGCCTCAAGCGCGCCCGGTTCAGAGAGAGAGCGGATGTCGTTGATGATGTGAGCGCCCACTCTTGCCGATTCCCGAATCACCTCCGGTTTTGAGGTATCCACTGAAATCCATACCTCAAAACGCTGGGCGATGGACTCAACTACCGGGATCACGCGTTCCAGTTCTTCTTCAACGCTGACATCCGCCGCTCCCGGTCGCGTTGATTCGCCGCCGACATCAATAATCGTCGCTCCGGCGTTAATCATCAGATTAGCGTGCTTCACCGCCTCCACCAGCGTATTGTGCGTCCCGCCATCGGAGAAAGAATCCGGCGTGACGTTCAGGATGCCCATTACGTGTGGGTGAGAGAGATCCAGCGTGGAGCCCTGGGCGAAGAGTTTCATAGCTAATCCTTCTGATGTTATTTCAAATATAAAAAACCCCGGAGCAAGCCCCAGGGTTTCGGTGAAGCAGAGTCATCAATAACAGATAACTTATTTGTCGCCTAACTGCTCTGACATGGTGTTGCCTGGGTTCGGCGTACGCGGTTCATCAACCGGGCGCGGCGCACGAGGCGTGCCATTGTTGTCAGAGTTGTTGGTGCCGTTCGGATCTTCCCAGCCAGCCGGCGGGCGAACTTCGCGGCGCGCCATCAGGTCATCAATCTGCGGCGCATCGATGGTCTCATACTTCATGAGCGCATCTTTCATTGCATGCAGGATGTCCATATTGTCATTCAGGATCTGACGAGCACGATTGTAGTTACGTTCAATCAGCGCTTTCACTTCCTGGTCGATGATACGCGCGGTTTCATCAGACATGTGTTTGGCTTTCGCAACGCTACGCCCCAGGAACACTTCACCCTCTTCCTCTGCATACAGCAGCGGGCCGAGCTTATCGGAGAAGCCCCACTGGGTGACCATGTTACGCGCCAGGTTAGTCGCGACTTTAATGTCGTTCGACGCACCGGTAGAAACATGCTCTACGCCATAGATGATCTCTTCCGCCAGACGACCGCCGTACAACGTGGAGATCTGGCTTTCCAGTTTCTGACGGCTGGCGCTAATCGCGTCGCCTTCAGGCAGGAAGAAGGTCACACCCAGCGCACGACCGCGCGGAATAATCGTCACTTTATGCACCGGATCGTGCTCTGGAACAAGGCGACCAATAATCGCATGGCCTGCTTCGTGGTAAGCGGTAGATTCTTTCTGCGCTTCCGTCATCACCATGGAGCGACGTTCCGCACCCATCATGATTTTGTCTTTCGCTTTCTCGAACTCAACCATGGATACCACACGCTTGTTGCCACGGGCAGCAAACAGCGCCGCTTCGTTCACAAGGTTCGCCAGATCGGCGCCAGAGAAGCCCGGCGTGCCGCGTGCGATGATTGCCGCATCGATATCCGGCGCCAGCGGTACGCGACGCATATGCACTTTCAGGATCTGCTCACGACCACGCACGTCTGGCAGACCTACCACGACCTGACGGTCGAAACGGCCAGGACGCAGCAGCGCAGGGTCAAGTACGTCTGGACGGTTAGTCGCCGCGATAACGATGATACCTTCGTTACCTTCGAAGCCGTCCATCTCAACCAACATCTGGTTCAATGTCTGTTCACGTTCATCATGACCACCGCCCAGACCCGCGCCACGCTGGCGGCCTACGGCGTCGATTTCATCGATGAAGATAATGCACGGCGCCGCTTTCTTAGCCTGCTCGAACATGTCACGCACACGAGATGCGCCAACACCGACGAACATTTCGACGAAGTCAGAACCGGAAATCGTAAAGAACGGGACTTTCGCTTCGCCTGCAATAGCTTTCGCCAGCAGGGTTTTACCCGTACCCGGAGGGCCGACCATCAGGACGCCTTTCGGGATTTTACCGCCCAGCTTCTGGAAGCGGCTTGGTTCACGCAGATACTCGACCAGCTCAGCCACTTCTTCTTTCGCTTCGTCACAACCTGCGACATCGGCAAAAGTGGTTTTGATCTGATCTTCCGTCAGCATGCGCGCTTTACTCTTACCGAACGACATGGCGCCTTTGCCACCGCCGCCCTGCATCTGACGCATGAAGAAGATCCAGACGCCGATCAGCAACAGCATCGGGAACCAGGAAATAAAGATTGAAGCCAGCAGGCTCGGCTCTTCAGGTGGTTCGCCAACAACCTTGACGTTTTTGGTCAGCAGGTTATCAAGCAGCTTCGGATCGTTAACCGGAATGTAGGTCGTGTAACGGTTACTATCTTTCTTGGTAACGTTGATCTCACGTCCGTTGATACGCGCTTCACGAACCTGGTCCTGGTTGACCTCTTGCAGGAAGGTAGAGTAATCCACCTTACGGCCATTAGACTCGCTGGGCCCAAAGCTCTGGAATACTGACATCAGCACAACGGCAATGACCAGCCAGAGTATTAGGTTTTTCGCCATGTCACTCAAGGGATTAACCTCTTATTACAACTGTGTTAAAAACAGCGTCAGGATACTCTATATCCAGCTTCTTTCAAACTTTCGTCTGAAATCCCCCGGTTATGGTTTTCGCCCGGTCGCTACAATATACACTTCGCGTGAACGCGCACGCGAAGAGTCCGGCTTACGAACTTTAACCTTCGTAAACAGGGAGCGAATTTCCCTTAGGTACTCATCGAAACCTTCGCCCTGGAACACCTTCACTACAAAACTTCCACCTGGCGCCAGCACATCACGACACATTTCTAACGCCAGTTCCACCAGATACATGGCGCGGGGGATATCCACCGCCGGTGTTCCGCTCATGTTTGGTGCCATATCTGACATGACAACTTGTACTTTACTGTCACCCACGCGTTCCAGCAGCGCTTTCATAACAAGTTCATCACGAAAGTCGCCCTGAAGAAAGTCCACACCAACGATAGGATCCATAGGTAAAAGATCGCAAGCGATGATACGGCCTTTGCCGCCAATCTGCGTGACCACATACTGTGACCAGCCTCCTGGCGCAGCACCGAGGTCGACAACTGTCATCCCCGGCTTAAAAAGTTTGTCACTTTGCTGTATTTCATCAAGTTTAAACCAGGCACGGGAACGTAACCCCTTTTTCTGCGCCTGTTGAACATATTTATCGCTAAAGTGTTCCTGAAGCCAGCGACTCGAGCTGGCAGAACGCTTTTTACCTGTCATTTAACTTTCCCGTCGGGGCAATTCATCGTTACCCGTAGCGTAAATTTTTACGCGCTCATTTGGTGATATATGGGAGATGGCGGTAGAATGACCCGTTTTCAATCCCAACGTAAGCAAAAATATACGATGAATCTGAGTACTAAACAAAAACAGCACCTGAAAGGTCTGGCACATCCGCTCAAGCCGGTAGTTATGCTTGGCAACAATGGTTTGACCGAAGGGGTACTGGCCGAGATTGAACAAGCGTTAGAGCACCATGAACTTATCAAGGTGAAGATCGCCTCGGAAGATCGCGAAACCAAAACCTTGATCGTGGAAGCTATCGTACGCGAAACCGGCGCCTGTAACGTACAGGTCATCGGTAAAACGCTGGTACTTTATCGCCCAACTAAAGAACGTAAAATCTCGCTGCCACGCTAAGAATATCCTAAAGTCGAACACAAAATCTGTGTAAAACGAGGGGTTTTCCGCAAGCAGGAGAGCAAAATGCCACGCTCTCTTCGTTGATAAAAGGCCGCATAGCGGCCTTTTTCCTTTCTTTACAATACATCAACATCTTGAGTATTGGGTAATTCTTACAGGTATTCCACCTTAATCACTTCGTATTCCACTTCGCCGCCAGGCGTTTTGATGGTCACGACGTCATCCTGCTCTTTGCCAACCAGGCCGCGCGCGATAGGTGAATTCACGGAAATCAGGTTCTGTTTAAAATCCGCTTCGTCATCGCCGACAATACGCCAGGTCTGCTCTTCATCGTTATCGAGATTCAGAACAGTTACCGTTGCGCCGAAAACAACACGTCCGTTGTTCGGCATCTTCGTCACGTCGATCACCTGCGCATTCGACAGCTTCGCCTCGATATCCTTGATACGTCCTTCGCAGAAACCCTGCTGTTCACGCGCAGCGTGATACTCGGCGTTCTCTTTCAGGTCGCCATGCTCACGCGCTTCCGCGATAGCGGCGATGATTTCAGGACGGCGCACAGATTTCAGAAAATCCAGCTCTTCGCGCAGTTTTTCGGCACCACGTAAAGTCATCGGAATAGCTTGCATTTGTTATACCTCTTGAACATTCCTGTAGGGGGTGATTGACCCCGCCTCGGCTGCTAAGCCTGCTCCGGTATGCGTTCTACCAAAGCCAGAAGCAAAAAAATACCGACCCGGGTACAAAGCCCCAGGTCAGCTACAATTCTCAATTTGATACGTATTTTACCCTGGAGTTCCCTATGGGTCATCGTTTACTTTCCAGGGCATTGCGCCGTAGTATGACGGCTTGTTTCCAGGTTGTTAGCGCGAGATTATGCGATTTTCCAGATTTATCATCGGATTGACCACCAGTATAGCGTTCAGCGTCCAGGCCGCGAATGTTGATGAATACATCAATCAGCTCCCTGATGGGGCCAACCTTGCTTTCATGGCTCAGAAGGTCGGCGCGTCCACGCCCGCGATTGATTACCATAGCCAGCAGATGGCGCTGCCCGCCAGTACGCAAAAAGTGATCACGGCCCTCGCGGCATTGATTCAGCTCGGCCCCGATTTTCGTTTTACCACCACGCTGGAGACAAAAGGCAACGTGGACAATGGCGTCTTAAAAGGGGACTTAGTGGCGCGATTTGGTGCCGATCCGACGCTAAAACGCCAGGATATTCGCAATATGGTCGCGACGCTGAAAAAATCCGGCGTGACGCAAATTGCGGGAAATGTGCTCATCGACACCTCCATTTTCGCCAGCCATGATAAAGCGCCAGGCTGGCCCTGGAATGACATGACGCAATGTTTTAGCGCCCCCCCCGCAGCCGCCATTGTCGATCGCAACTGCTTTTCCATCTCCCTCTACAGCGCGCAAAAACCGAATGACTTAGCGTATATTCGCGTGGCGTCCTATTACCCGGTGACCATGTTCAGTCAGGTTCGCACTCTCCCACGCGGCTCTGCGGAAGCGCAATACTGTGAGCTGGATGTCGTTCCGGGGGATTTAAACCGCTTCACGCTGACAGGCTGTCTGCCGCAGCGCGCCGAACCGTTACCGCTGGCCTTCGCCATTCAGGACGGCGCCAGCTATGCCGGAGCAATCCTGAAAGACGAGTTAAAACAGGCAGGTATTACCTACAGCGGTACGCTGTTACGCCAGACGCAGGTCAACGAACCCGGAACGGTGGTTGCCAGCAAGCAGTCTGCGCCGCTGCATGATTTGCTTAAGATTATGCTGAAAAAATCGGACAACATGATTGCCGATACCGTCTTTCGCATGATCGGCCACGCACGCTTCAACGTCCCCGGCACATGGCGGGCGGGATCTGATGCCGTACGCCAGATCCTGCGTCAGCAGGCTGGCGTTGATATTGGCAATACCATCATCGCTGACGGTTCGGGCCTCTCTCGCCACAACCTGATTGCCCCGGCCACCATGATGCAGGTGCTGCAATACATCGCCCAACACGACAACGAGCTGAACTTTATCTCCATGCTGCCGCTGGCGGGATATGACGGCTCTCTGCAATACCGTGCGGGTCTGCATCAGGCTGGGGTCGATGGTAAAGTTTCGGCGAAAACAGGCTCGCTGCAAGGGGTCTATAATCTGGCGGGATTTATTACAACGGCAAGTGGGCAACGGATGGCGTTTGTTCAGTATCTTTCCGGGTATGCCGTTACGCCAGCTGACCAGCGCAATCGTCGTATTCCGTTAGTACGTTTTGAAAGCCGGTTGTACAAAGATCTTTATCAGAACAACTAGGTGAGGATAGTGCCGGATGGCGCTGACGCTTATCCGGCCTACACACTAGATGGGTCATTTAATTGCCGGATGGCGGCGCTTTGCGCCTTATCCGGCCTACTATCCGTAGGCCCGGTAAGCGTAAGCGCCACCGGGCATTTGAACCAGATTAACGCTTGTAGATGAACTCGACGCCTTCTTCGTCGTCTTCGTCCCAGTCGTCATCCCAGTCATCTTCTGCTTCATCTTCGACTTCAGCGAGCTGCTGACGGTGATAATCGTCCCACATGAACTCCACTTTCTCCGGCTGCTTCGCTTCATCAGCCTGAACGATGGGGTTCTCGATGATAAAGGTCATCACATCCCAGCAGAGATCTTTCACGCCAGTCTGGCTGGCTGCGGAAATCATGTAGTACTTATCTTCCCAGCCCAGCGCCTGCGCGATAGCTTTCGCTTTTTCTTCCGCTTCGGCCTGGTCCAGCAAATCAATTTTGTTGAACACTAACCAGCGCGGCTTAGCAGCCAGATCCTGACTGTATTTTTCCAGTTCGCCGATAATGATACGGGCGTTTTCCACCGGATCGGAACCGTCGATCGGATCGATATCAATAAGGTGCAGCAGTACGCGGCAACGTTCCAGGTGCTTCAGGAAGCGAATCCCCAGACCCGCGCCTTCCGCCGCGCCTTCAATCAGCCCCGGAATATCGGCAACCACAAAGCTCTTTTCGTTGTCCATACGCACAACGCCAAGGCTCGGCACCAGAGTGGTAAACGGATAGTCCGCCACTTTCGGTTTTGCCGCAGATACCGCGCGGATAAAGGTTGATTTACCGGCGTTTGGCATACCCAGCATACCCACGTCCGCCAGCAGCATCAGCTCCAGCATCAAATCGCGCTTATCGCCCGGCGTACCCATCGTTTTCTGACGCGGAGTACGGTTAACAGAGGACTTAAAGCGGGTATTGCCCAGGCCGTGCCAGCCGCCTTTGGCAACCATCAGACGCTGACCGTGTTTGGTCATATCGCCCATGGTTTCGCCGGTGCCCTGATCGATAACACGCGTACCGACAGGCACTTTGATCGTGACATCTTTCCCACGTTTACCGGTGCAGTCACGGCTTGCGCCATTCTGACCACGTTCAGCGCGGAACGATTTTTCAAAGCGGTAATCGATCAGCGTGTTCAGGTTTTCGTCGGCCTCCAGCCAGACGTCGCCGCCATCGCCGCCATCACCGCCATCCGGGCCGCCTTTCGGGATGTATTTTTCGCGGCGGAAGCTCACGCAACCATTGCCGCCATCGCCAGCAACGACCAGAATCGATGCTTCATCAACAAACTTCATTTTACTCTCCGTAAATCATTCGCCTGAGCGGGGTTGCGAAACCACCGTTTCATGCTTGCGTAAACCGCCCCAAATACGATGACCAATGGCGGAATACATCGCGCCCGCAACCACGACAAACGCACCGAGATAACCTAAAAGGTTTAACATCGGTCTGGCGAAGAAATCGGGCCAGGCCATAGATAATAGATCTGAAAATAACAGCGTAAACAGCGGAGTGAGCGTGATTAACGCACTCACCTGCGCTGCCTGCCAACGCGCCATCGCTTCCGCCAGGGCGCCATATCCTACCAGCGTATTCAGCCCACAGAAAATCAAACACGCGAGCTGCCAGTCGCTTAACTGCGAGATAACCCCCGGCTTCGCCAGCGGCAATAACGCAATCGTACATAAAGTGTACAGTAAAAACAGGATCTGCTGTGAGGCCAGACGACGCAATAACACCTTTTGCGCGACGCCATAACTCACCCAGACCGTCGCCGCACCGACCCCAAAGATCACACCCCAGGTGTAATCGGTCAGTTTGGTAAAAATCTCGACCAGACTGGTATTAAAGAACATCACCAGCCCACAAAGCAGCATGAGCGCGCCAATCACCTGCGTGCCGCGCATCTTTTCTTTCAAAATAAAGACGCTGGCGACCATCATGCCAACCGGTGACAGCTGACCGATAACCTGCGATGCCGTCGGACTCAAATATTGCAGGGAAGAGCTGAACAGGATGAAATTCCCGAAAAGTCCACCTGTTGCAATCGCCAGCAACACCAGCCAGCGCGGTTTGCGAAAAATACGCAATGGCGGGAGCTTTCTTTTAACTGCCAGGATCGCGCCGAGGCCGATACTCGCCATTAAAAAGCGATAGAAGACAATGGTTGGAGGTTCCATCACCTCCAGCACCTGCTTCATTGCAATTGGCAAAGCGCCCCAACACATTGCAGTGGTGAGTGCTAAAAGGATGCCAATGCCAGCCTGCTGCTTCATGCCCGTTTTCCCTACAAGAAAATTTTCCGGGTTTTCAATGTAAAAAGCCCCGCAACACGTTGCGGGGCTTTAATCCGTTACCGGACCACGAAGAACTTACTCAGCAACGATGCTGATGTATTTACGGTTGTTCGGGCCTTTAACTTCGAATTTCACTTTACCGTCTGCTTTAGCAAACAGAGTGTGGTCACGACCGCAACCTACGTTAGTGCCAGCGTGGAATTTGGTGCCACGTTGACGAACGATGATGCTACCCGCCAGAACGGTTTCGCCACCGAAACGCTTAACGCCCAGGCGTTTAGCTTCTGAATCGCGACCGTTACGAGTTGAGCCGCCAGCCTTTTTATGTGCCATTTAAATCTCTCCTCAGGTCTTAGGCGCTGATGCCAGTAATTTTCACATCAGTGAACCACTGACGGTGGCCTTGCTGCTTACGATAGTGTTTACGACGACGAAACTTAACGATTTTAACTTTCTCGCCACGACCGTGAGCAACAACTTCAGCTTTGATTACGCCGCCATCAACGAAAGGAACGCCGATTTTGACTTCTTCACCGTTTGCGATCATCAGAACTTCAGCGAACTCAATAGTTTCGCCAGTTGCGATGTCCAGCTTTTCCAGGCGAACGGTCTGACCTTCGCTTACTCGGTGTTGTTTACCACCACTTTGGAAAACCGCGTACATAAAAAACTCCGCTTCCGCGCACGCCTTTTCAATGATTCAGAGTGCGCTATAAATATTCACAATAGGGCGCGAATATTACGCAAAACGCGAGCCTTTGACAAGTGCTACCGTCAATACATGAAGAAAAAAAACACAACGTGTACGGTAACGTTTATCTGCGCCGTTTTTTCAGTACAATCAGCATATATTCCTAACCCTAAACCCTTAGTTATCTCATCCCATGATGAGTTAATCGGGGCGATAAGCCCGGCTTTTGCGATGAATTTAGAAAAAATCAATGAGTTAACCGCGCAAGATATGGCGGGTGTCAATGCGACAATCCTTGAACAGCTCAATTCCGACGTCCAACTGATCAATCAGTTAGGGTATTACATCGTTAGCGGCGGCGGAAAACGTATCCGCCCGATGATTGCCGTACTCGCTGCGCGCGCCGTTGGTTATCAGGAAAATGCGCACGTCACGATCGCTGCCTTAATCGAGTTTATCCACACCGCCACCCTGCTACACGACGATGTTGTGGATGAATCCGATATGCGTCGTGGGAAGGCAACGGCGAATGCGGCATTTGGCAACGCCGCCAGCGTCCTGGTCGGTGATTTTATCTACACCCGCGCGTTCCAGATGATGACCAGCCTTGGCTCGCTGAAAGTGCTGGAGGTAATGTCAGAAGCGGTGAACGTCATCGCCGAAGGCGAAGTGCTGCAACTGATGAACGTCAACGACCCGGACATCACCGAAGAAAATTACATGCGCGTGATTTACAGCAAAACGGCGCGCCTGTTTGAAGCTGCGGCGCAGTGTTCCGGTATTCTTGCAGGCTGCACTCCTGAGCAGGAAAAAGGGTTGCAGGATTATGGTCGTTATCTCGGTACGGCCTTTCAGCTGATTGACGATTTACTCGATTACAGCGCTGATGGCGAGCAGTTAGGTAAAAATGTCGGCGATGACCTCAACGAAGGAAAACCAACGCTGCCGCTGCTGCACGCTATGCGTAACGGTACGCCAGAGCAGGCACAAATGATCCGTACCGCCATTGAACAAGGCAATGGTCGCCACCTTCTGGAACCCGTTCTGGAAGCTATGACCGCCTGCGGTTCACTGGAATGGACGCGTCAGCGTGCAGAAGACGAGGCCGATAAAGCCATCGCCGCCCTACAGATTCTGCCTGATACGCCGTGGCGCGAAGCCCTGATCGGTCTGGCGCACATCGCCGTACAACGCGATCGTTAACCCGCCTTTCTCATCCCGTGCTTTGCGCGGGATGAATCTTTAAGTTCCAGTAAATTCCAGTTACTCATTTCTTTTCCGGCCCTTTTCCCATCGCACGTATGCTGTCACATTTTATGAATATGCATACTCTTTACAGGAACATATTAGAGCAATACTATCACCTGGCGTATAGTATTTCTCACAGGCTGATTATCCAGGCCGCAAGCGACTGACTGACCGAAGGAGTGAGGGAATAATGGAAAATAAACTCATTGACTGGCATCCCGCAGACATCATTGCCGGATTACGTAAAAAAGGGACATCTATGGCGGCGGAATCACGCAAGAATGGATTAAGTTCCTCGACGCTGGCAAACGCCCTGACCCGACCGTGGCCGAAAGGAGAGCTCATCATTGCGAAAGCGCTGGGTACAGAACCCTGGGTGATCTGGCCGTCGCGCTATCATGACCCAGAAACCCATGAGTTCATTGACAGAACGCGTCTGATGCGGGCTCGAAAAGGGAAATAGAGAAGTAAGGAACGGATAACGCTCTGAACAGTAGCCCCCGAACAGGGGCTACCAGTGCATGCGGAAAAAATTACTCGCCTTTCACACGCTCAATATTCGCGCCCAGCGCGCGCAGTTTGTCTTCAATGCGCTCATAGCCACGATCGATGTGATAAATACGATCGACCAGCGTCGTGCCTTCTGCAATGCATCCCGCCAGCACCAGGCTCGCAGACGCACGCAAGTCGGTCGCCATCACCTGCGCCCCGGAAAGTTTTTCAACGCCGTGGCAAATCACGGTGTTGCTCTCGATTTCCGCGTGCGCGCCCATACGGATCAGTTCAGGCACATGCATAAAGCGGTTTTCGAAAATGGTTTCCGTGATGAAGCCCGTCCCTTCCGCGACAAGGTTCAGCAGCGTGAACTGCGCCTGCATATCGGTCGGGAAAGCCGGGTGCGGCGCGGTGCGCACATTCACAGCTTTCGGACGCTGGCCATGCATGTCCAGGCTGATCCAGTCTTCACCGGTTTCAATATCCGCTCCGGCGTCACGCAGTTTAGCCAGTACGGCATCCAGCGTATCCGGCTGCGCGTTACGGCAGACGATTTTACCGCCGGAAATCGCCGCCGCGACCAGGAAGGTGCCGGTTTCAATGCGATCGGGCAGAACACGGTATACGCCGCCGCCCAGACGCTCAACGCCCTCAATGGTAATACGATCGGTGCCCTGACCGCTGATCTTCGCTCCCAACGTCACCAGGAAGTTCGCGGTATCGACGATCTCCGGCTCACGCGCGGCATTTTCAATCACGGTGGTCCCTTCGGCCAGCGTTGCCGCAGACATGATGGTCACCGTCGCACCGACGCTGACTTTGTCCATCACGATATGCGCGCCTTTCAGGCGACCATTAACAGACGCCTTCACATAGCCTTCTTCCAGCTTGATCTCAGCGCCCAGTTGTTCCAGGCCAGTGATGTGCAGATCGACCGGACGCGCGCCGATGGCGCAGCCGCCTGGCAGAGAAACCTGCCCCTGACCAAAACGCGCCACCAGCGGCCCCAGCGCCCAAATCGACGCACGCATGGTTTTTACCAGTTCATAAGGCGCGCAGAAGATGTTGACCTGGCTGGCGTCGATCCAGACAGAACCGTTACGTTCCACTTTCGTTCCAAGCTGGCTGAGCAGTTTCATCGTCGTATCGATGTCTTTCAGCTTTGGAACGTTCTGGATCTCTACCGGCTCTTCTGCCAGCAGCGCCGCGAAAAGGATCGGCAATGCGGCATTTTTAGCGCCTGAAATTGTGACTTCGCCCTGGAGCGTTGTCGGCCCCTGTACACGAAATTTATCCATTATTCTGTTCTCTGTTAAGAATTCATATCTGCTACCGGCGTGTCGCCCGTCGCTCAAAAACCGTTAAGTTTGCGATCGCGTTCCCATTCCGCTGGGGTATACGCTTTGATCGATACGGCATGGATACGGTTATCCGCAATAAACTCCATCAACGGGCCGTAAACAGACTGCTGCTTCTTGACCCGGCTCATGCCGTCAAACATCTCACCCACGGCGATAACCTGAAAGTGACTGCCATCGCCAGAGACGTGGACTTCCTGGAGGGAGAGTGCGCTCATCAGCACGCTCTGAATTTCATGATTTTCCATGGGCTCTTCATTCGTCAAATAGGGAAAACAGCCCAACATCTTAGAGCAAAGTGGCGCTGTCATAAATAAGCAAAAAGCCCAGCTGATAAATCAGGCAAGGCTTTGGTGGCAAATCCCACTTAGGGGTTTTGCCGGATGGCGGCACAAGGCCTTATCCGGCCTACAAAAATTAACGTGGAAGCACGTCAGCAGGCAAATTATAGAGCTTCGCCAGCGTGTAAACCTTCTCGTTTACCCCTTGCAGCGAAACGCTGTTGCCCTGTCGCTTCGCCTGATCGACAAGATGCACCAGTAACGCCAGACCACCGGTATCCACCCGGGAGACCTGGCTCAGATCGATGCAGGTTACGCCTTTCATCGCATCAACGCGCGCATCCCACAGCGGGTTCAGCACGTCCTGGTCCAGCTCTCCCGCTAATGCCAGCGTGTCACCTTCGCGCGTCCAGCTAAGTGACTGCGTCATTATTTTTTCTCTTCCAGCGAAATTTTCTGACGAGAAATTGACTGCAACTGCGCGGTCAGGCCGTCGATGCCTTTAGTACGCAGCAAATCGCTCCACTCATTCTGTTTTGTGGTGATCATGCTGACGCCTTCCGCGATCATGTCATAAGCCTGCCAGTTACCGGTCTGGGTGTTTTTACGCCACTGGAAATCCAGTCGAACCGGAGGACGGCCATTCGGATCGATGATCGTCACGCGGATCGGCACGATGGTCGCATTGCCCAGCGGTTGTTCCGGCGCAATCTGGTAAGTCTGGCCGTGGTACATCGCCAGCGCCTGACCATAAGCCTGTTTCAGGTATTCACGAAACGCCGCGAAATAGGCATCACGCTGCGCCGGCGTCGCCTCCCGGTAGTAACGACCCAGTACCAGCGCGCCCGCGTATTTCACCTGCACATACGGCAGCAGTTCCTGGTCAACGACGTCGCGCAGGTAATCCGGGTTGGCACGGATTTTCGGCTGTTCGTTTTTCAGACGATCGAAGGTTTTCTGCGCCGCCTCATTCATCAATTTATACGGGTTAGTCTGGTCCGCCGCGGTTGCCGCGCTCAACGGTGCAATGACCAGCAGCGCTACCATCATTAATCGCTTAAACATACATCGATTCTCCTGTGATTAATTTGTTGCGCCCGCAGGCGGTGTCGCTTCATTATTGCCTTCAGTTGGCGCTGGCGCATCGCCAGAATTCTTATTGTCGTCCCCTTTACTGTTGTAAAGGAACTGACCAATCATGTCTTCAAGCACCATCGCGGACTTGGTGTCCTGAATAGTGTCGCCATCTTTGAGGATAGACGTTCCCAGTTCAGGATCTTCAAACCCAACGTTTAACGCCAGATATTGCTCCCCCAGGAGACCAGAGGTGCGGATACTCAGCGAACTGGTATCAGGAATGTGGTTATAGCGCTCTTCAATATCCAGCGTGACGCGCGGCAGGTAGGTTTTCGGATCCAGCGAGATATCCGCAACCCGGCCGACAACCACCCCGCCGATGCGCACCGGAGAGCGCGCTTTCAGGCCGCCAATATTGTCGAAGGTCGCATAAATCGTGTAGGTCGGCTCCGTGCGCATTGAGGTGACATTGGCCGCTTTCAGGCAAACAAACAGCGCCGCCAGCAACGCAACCAGCAAGAAGATCCCTACCCAAATTTCACTTTTTTTCGTTTGCATGAACTCAATTCCCAAACATCAGTGCGGTCAACACAAAATCCAGACCCAGAACGGCCAAAGACGAGTGCACAACGGTGCGCGTGGTTGCGCGGCTAATCCCGGCAGAGGTCGGAATCGCGTCATACCCATTGAACAGCGCAATCCACGTTACCGTGATGGCGAACACCACGCTCTTAATCAAACAGTTCACGAGATCCAGACGCCAGTCGACGGCATCCTGCATCGCCGACCAGAAGAAACCGGCATCGATCCCCTTCCAGCTAACGCCAACCAGCGATCCTCCCCAGATGCCAACGGCCACGAAGATAATCGTCAGCAGCGGCAGCGAAATCACCCCCGCCCACAGGCGCGGAGAGATCACCCGGCGCAGCGGATCGACGGCCATCATTTCCATACTGGAGAGCTGCTCAGTCGCTCGCATAAGACCAATTTCCGCAGTCAGCGCAGACCCTGCGCGCCCGGCAAACAGCAACGCCGCGACAACCGGCCCCAGTTCACGCAGCAATGAAAGCGCCACCAGCATACCCAGGCTGGTTTCCGCGCTGTAGGTCGTCAGAACCAGATAGCCCTGCAACCCGAGCACCATGCCGATAAAAACGCCAGAGACGATAATAATGAGCATCGACAAGACGCCCACATTATAGAGCTGACGCACCAGCAGCGGCGCATGCTTGCGAAATTCCGGCTTACCAATCACCGCATTGAATAACATTAACCCGGCACGCCCGAACGTTCTGAGGGTTTTGATCCCCCGGTGTCCAAGCGATGCCAGCGCATTTAACAGCATGAGTGGCTTAACTCCCTGTTTCGAGTAAATCGGAGTGATAATCGCCCGCCGGATAGCGGAACGGAACCGGCCCGTCGGCAATACCGTCCAGGAACTGGCGGACGCGCGGGTCGGCATTTTCTTGCAGTTCCTTCGCGCTACCGTGCGCCACGATTTTTTTGTCCGCCATAATCCAGGCGTGATCCGCGATGCTCAGCACCTCCGGCACATCGTGGGACACGACAACGCAGGTTACGCCCAGCGTGCTGTTCAGTTCTGAAATCAGCTTCACCAGTACGCCCATCGTAATCGGGTCCTGACCCACAAACGGCTCATCGAACATAATGAGGTCGGGTTCCAGCGCAATAGCACGGGCTAATGCCGCACGCCGCGCCATCCCCCCGGACAGTTCAGAGGGCATGAGCTTTGCCGCGCCGCGCAGACCAACGGCTTCCAGTTTCATCATCACCGTGCTTTTCAACAGCGGCGCGGGTAAATTCGTGTGCTCCCGCAGCGGGTAGGCTACGTTATCAAACACGTTCATGTCGGTGAACAGCGCCCCCGACTGAAACAGCATGCTCATCCGTTTTCGTACCGTGTACAACCGCGAGCGAGACATAGCAGGTACGTTTTCGCCATCAAACAGTATTTCCCCGCTATCCGGCGGGATCTGTCCGCCAATCAGTCGTAACAGCGTGGTTTTACCGATCCCCGATGGCCCCATGATCGCCGTGATCTTCCCGCGTGGCACGGTCAGGGAAATATTATCGAAAATGCAGCGGTCGCCACGCGAAAAGCTGACGTCGCGCATATCGACTAAATTCGCCACAGACTGACCCATTGATTCATCCTTTGTATCGCCTTGTTGATCTAAGCATGGCGCTGAATTTAGCCATGAACCCAACATATTTACAGAATATTACCTGCCCTAGTTAGCTAAAGCTGGCATTTGTTTTACTTTTTAGCCGCATAAAGTCAAAATTAAGACTTCGTTACGGCTTCCAGAAGATCCCTCCAGTGGACCGGCGAGTATACCTGAAGAAAGGACTTTAGATGCTTTTAGCTACGGCGCTGTTAATTATTGGTTTACTTCTGGTGGTCTACAGCGCCGATCGTCTGGTGTTTGCCGCATCGATTTTGTGCCGGGCAGTGGGGATTCCTCCGCTCATTATCGGGATGACGGTCGTCAGTATCGGAACATCATTACCGGAGATAATTGTCTCAGTTGCCGCGTCGCTTCACGGGCAACTGGATTTAGCCGTGGGCACCGCGCTCGGCTCCAACATCATCAATATCTTGCTGATTCTGGGCCTGGCGGCGCTGTTTCACCCTTTTACCGTGCATTCTGATGTTTTGCGCCGCGAATTGCCGCTAATGTTATTTGTCAGTGTGCTGGCGGGTTCCGTCCTGCACGATGGCGAGCTGAGCCGTAGCGACGGAATCTTTCTTCTGCTGCTGGCCGTGCTATGGCTGCTGTTCATTGTTAAGATCGCGCGCCTGGCGGAGCGGCAGGGAAATGACAGCCTCACCCGGGAGCAGGTGGCGGAGCTGCCGCGCGAAGGCGGCTTACCCGTCGCGTTTTTGTGGCTGGGTATCGCGCTGATTATTATGCCGATGGCGACGCGGATGGTGGTTGATAACGCCACCGTACTGGCGAACTACTTCGCCATGAGCGAACTGACTATCGGCCTGACGGTAATTGCGATTGGCACCAGCCTGCCGGAGCTGGCGACGGCGATCGCGGGCATCCGCAAAGGTGAAAATGATATCGCCATTGGCAACATTATCGGCGCCAATATTTCCAATATCGCCATCGTACTGGGGCTGCCTGCATTGATTACGCCAGGCGACGTCAACCCGCTGGCGTTTGGGCGTGACTATAGCGTGATGCTGTTAGTGAGCATTGTTTTGGCATTGCTGTGCTGGCGGCGTCCGCGCCAGATTGGTCGGGGCGCAGGCGTGCTGCTGACCGGCGGTTTTATCGTATGGCTGGCGATGCTGTACTGGCTATCGCCGCTTCTTATTGGATAACGGGAAAACGGACTATGTCGCACTTAGCGTTACAACCGGGTTTTGACTTTCAGAAAGCAGGCAAAGACGTCCTGGAGATTGAACGTGAAGGCCTGGCGGAGCTTGATCAATACATCGACCAGAACTTCACGCTCGCCTGTGAAAAAATCTTCTCGTGCACAGGCAAAGTCGTTGTCATGGGGATGGGAAAATCAGGTCATATCGGGCGGAAAATGGCCGCCACCTTTGCCAGCACCGGCACTTCCGCCTTTTTTGTTCACCCGGGCGAGGCCGCGCATGGCGATCTCGGCATGGTCACCTCGCAGGATGTGGTGATCGCGATTTCCAACTCTGGCGAATCCAATGAGATTGCCGCATTAATCCCGGTTCTCAAACGCTTGCAGGTGCCGCTGATTTGTATCACCGGGCGGCCAGAAAGCAGCATGGCGCGTGCGGCGGATGTGCATCTGTGTGTTAAAGTGCCGAAAGAAGCCTGCCCGTTGGGTCTGGCGCCGACCAGCAGCACCACGGCTACGCTGGTCATGGGCGATGCGCTCGCAGTCGCGTTATTAAAAGCCCGCGGCTTTACCGCCGAAGATTTTGCGTTGTCGCATCCGGGCGGCGCACTTGGCCGTAAACTTCTGCTGCGCGTTAACGATATCATGCACACCGGCGATGAAATCCCGCATGTGAATAAAAACGCCAGCCTGCGTGATGCCCTGCTGGAAATTACGCGTAAAAATCTCGGCATGACCGTCATTTGTGATGACACAATGAAGATTGACGGCATCTTTACCGATGGCGACTTGCGTCGTGTTTTCGATATGGGTGTGGATGTTCGCCAGTTAGGGATTGCCGACGTCATGACGCCAGGGGGAATTCGCGTTCGCCCCGGTATTCTCGCCGTTAACGCCCTGAACTTAATGCAGTCCCGTCATATCACCTCCGTTTTGGTTGCTGATGGCGACCAGTTACTGGGTGTGTTACATATGCATGATTTACTGCGTGCAGGCGTAGTGTAGAAACTCAAGGATAAAAGAAATGAGTAAAGCAGGTGCGTCGCTTGCGACCTGTTATGGCCCCGTCAGTACACAGGTTATCACCCAGGCGGAAAACATCCGTCTGCTCATCCTCGATGTGGATGGCGTGCTGTCTGATGGTCTGATTTATATGGGCAACAACGGTGAAGAGCTGAAGGCCTTTAACGTCCGTGATGGCTACGGCATTCGCTGTGCGCTCACTTCCGGGATTGAGGTCGCTATTATTACCGGACGAAAGGCTAAACTTGTAGAAGATCGCTGTGCCACCCTGGGGATCACGCATCTCTATCAGGGGCAGTCGGACAAACTTATCGCGTTTGGCGACCTGCTCGATAAGCTGGGCGTTGCGCCTGAAAATGTGGCTTACGTCGGTGACGATCTGATCGACTGGCCGGTGATGGAAAAAGTGGGTCTGAGCGTTGCGGTCGCTGATGCGCATCCGCTCCTGATCCCCCGCGCCGACTATGTGACGCATATCGCCGGTGGACGCGGCGCGGTGCGGGAAGTGTGCGATCTACTCTTGCTGGCGCAGGGTAAGCTTGATGAGGCCAAAGGGCAATCGATATGAGTAAAACCAGACGTTGGGTTATCATTCTACTGTCGTTGGCCGTACTGGTGTTGATCGGAATTAATCTGGCGGATAAAGACGATCCTGCTCAGGTTGTGGTGAACACCAGCGATCCGACTTATAAGAGCGAGCATACCGATACGGTCGTCTATAGCCCGGAAGGCGCGTTGAACTATCGTCTTATTGCGCAGCACGTTGAATATTATTCAGAACAGGCGCTTTCGTGGTTTACCCAACCGGTATTAACCACCTTTGATAAAGATAAAGTCCCGACATGGTCGATTAAAGCGGATAAGGCGAAATTGACCGAAGACCGGATGCTCTATCTGTATGGTCACGTTGAAGTCAATGCGCTGGCGCCTGACGCTCAACTACGCAGAATCACGACGGATAACGCGACGATCAACCTGGTGACGCAGGATGTCACCTCTGAAGATCTGGTCACGTTATACGGAACAACATTTAACTCCAGCGGACTGAAAATGCGCGGCAACTTACGCAGCAAGAACGCCGAGCTGATTGAAAAGGTTAGAACCTCCTATGAAATTCAAAACAAACAAACTCAGCCTTAATCTTGTGCTTGCCAGCACACTTCTGGCCGCCAGTCTTCCGGCGTTCGCGGTCACCGGCGATACCGAACAACCGATTCATATTGAATCGGACCAGCAGTCACTGGATATGCAGGGTAACGTGGTGACGTTTACCGGAAATGTCGTCGTGACTCAGGGCACCATCAAAATCAATGCCGACAAAGTGGTCGTCACCCGTCCGGGCGGCGAGCAAGGCAAAGAGGTGATCGACGGCTTCGGCAACCCGGCGACGTTTTATCAGATGCAGGACAACGGCAAGCCGGTAAAAGGCCATGCCCAAAAAATGCATTATGAGCTGGCGAAAGATTTCGTCGTCCTGACCGGTAACGCCTACCTGGAGCAGCTCGACAGCAACATCACCGGCGATAAGATCACTTACCTGGTGAAAGAGCAGAAAATGCAGGCGTTCAGCGAAAAAGGCAAACGTGTAACGACGGTTCTGGTGCCGTCGCAGTTGCAGGACAAAAACAAAGACCAGACCCCGGCACAGAAGAAGGGTAACTAATTCGTTATGGCAACATTAACTGCAAAGAATCTTGCGAAAGCCTATAAAGGCCGTCGCGTGGTGGAAGATGTCAGCCTGACCGTGAATTCCGGGGAGATCGTCGGTCTGCTCGGGCCGAACGGCGCAGGCAAAACCACCACCTTCTACATGGTGGTGGGCATTGTGCCACGCGACGCTGGCAACATTATTATTGACGATGAAGACATCAGCCTGCTGCCGCTGCATGCCCGCGCGCGTCGCGGTATTGGCTATTTACCGCAGGAAGCCTCCATTTTCCGCCGTCTGAGCGTGTTTGATAACCTGATGGCGGTGCTGCAAATTCGTGACGATCTCACGACCGAACAGCGTGAAGACCGCGCCAATGAACTGATGGAAGAGTTCCACATCGAGCATCTGCGCGACAGCCTCGGACAAGCGTTGTCCGGCGGTGAACGCCGCCGTGTGGAGATTGCCCGCGCACTGGCCGCAAATCCGAAATTTATCCTGCTGGATGAACCGTTTGCAGGCGTTGACCCGATTTCCGTCATCGACATCAAACGCATTATCGAGCACCTGCGCGACAGCGGCCTCGGCGTTCTGATTACCGACCACAACGTTCGTGAGACGCTGGCGGTGTGTGAACGCGCGTATATTGTCAGCCAGGGGCATCTGATCGCACACGGCACACCGACAGAAATCCTGCAAGACGAGCACGTTAAGCGCGTATACCTTGGGGAAGACTTCAGACTCTGATAGGGTAGAAGACTGCGACGTCACAGCGGGAGAAAACGACTCTGAACATGAAGCAAGGTTTGCAACTCAGGCTCAGCCAACAACTGGCGATGACGCCCCAGCTACAACAGGCCATCCGTCTGTTGCAGTTGTCTACGCTGGAACTTCAGCAGGAACTTCAGCAAGCGCTGGAGAGTAATCCGCTGCTTGAGCAAACCGATCTTCACGATGAAATCGACACGCGCGAAACCCAGGACAACGAAGCCCTGGATACCGCAGACGCGCTCGAACAAAAAGAGATGCCCGAAGAGCTGCCGCTTGACGCCAGCTGGGATGAGATTTACACCGCAGGTACGCCGTCCGGCACCAGCGGCGACTACATCGACGACGAGCTGCCGGTGTACCAGGGCGAAACCACGCAGTCCCTCCAGGACTACCTGATGTGGCAAGTCGGGCTGACTCCGTTCTCGGATACCGATCGCGCGATTGCCACCTCAATTGTCGATGCCGTTGATGATACCGGCTATCTCACCATTTCGCTGGATGACATTCTCGAAAGCATCGGCGATGAAGAGATCGGCCTCGATGAAATAGAAGCGGTACTCAAACGCGTTCAGCGCTTCGATCCCATCGGCGTGGCGGCGAAAGATCTCCGTGACTGCCTGCTGATCCAGCTCTCACAGTTCGATAAATCCACGCCCTGGCTGGAAGACGCCCGGTTGATCATCAGCGATCACCTCGATCTGCTGGCCAATCATGACTTCCGCACCCTGATGCGCGTTACGCGGCTGAAAGAAGAGGTGCTGAAAGAGGCGGTCAATCTTATCCAGTCGCTCGATCCCAGACCGGGTCAGTCTATCCAGACCGGCGAACCTGAATATGTGATCCCGGATGTGCTGGTGCGTAAGCATAACGGTTACTGGATGGTGGAGCTGAACGGCGACAGCATTCCCCGTCTACAGATCAATCAACATTATGCCGCCCTGTGCAACGGCGCGCGTAATGATGCCGACAGCCAGTTCATTCGCAGCAACCTTCAGGATGCGAAGTGGCTGATCAAAAGTCTGGAAAGCCGCAACGACACCCTGTTACGCGTGAGCCGCTGTATTGTTGAGCAGCAGCAGGCCTTCTTCGAGCAAGGCGAAGAGTTTATGAAACCGATGGTGCTGGCGGACATCGCCCAGGCCGTCGAGATGCACGAATCGACGATTTCCCGTGTGACCACGCAGAAGTATCTGCACAGTCCACGCGGCATTTTTGAACTGAAGTATTTCTTTTCCAGCCATGTGAATACCGAAGGCGGAGGCGAAGCCTCTTCCACGGCGATACGTGCGCTGGTGAAGAAATTAATTGCTGCGGAGAACCCCGCGAAGCCGCTGAGCGACAGCAAGTTAACCTCTATGTTGTCGGATCAGGGTATCATGGTGGCGCGCCGCACCGTTGCGAAGTACCGAGAGTCTTTATCCATTCCGCCGTCCAATCAGCGCAAACAGCTGGTTTGAACCAACCGATAAGGAAGACACTATGCAGCTCAACATCACTGGAAATAACGTCGAAATTACTGAAGCCCTGCGCGACTTTGTCTCAACCAAATTCGCCAAACTTGAGCAGTATTTTGACAGGATTAATCAGGTCTACGTTGTTTTGAAAGTGGAGAAGGTAACACACATCTCGGATGCGACACTGCATGTAAACGGTGGCGAAATTCACGCCAGCGCGGAAGGTCAGGATATGTATGCCGCCATTGACGGTTTGATCGATAAACTGGCAAGGCAGCTAACGAAACACAAAGATAAACTGAAACAACACTAATTGTCCGGGCAGTTAGCGAGTGCAGGACGGCCTGTTGTGACGCACAACAGGCCATTTGTACAGTTAGCGCTCCGAATCTGCCTCATCAGGAATCATCCTGATGGAACAGGTTCTTAGGTGAAATTATGACAAATAACGATACGACTCTACAACTGAGCAGCGTACTTAACCAGGAATGTACGCGCAGCGGCGTTCACTGCCAGAGCAAAAAACGTGCGCTGGAGATTATCAGTGAACTGGCGGCAAAACAGCTCAGCCTGCCTCCGCAGGTGGTATTTGAAGCAATCCTGACGCGTGAGAAAATGGGCAGTACCGGCATTGGCAATGGTATCGCCATCCCGCACGGCAAGCTGGAAGAAGATACGCTGCGCGCCGTCGGCGTGTTCGTCCAACTCGAAACGCCTATCGCTTTCGATGCCATTGATAATCAACCGGTCGATCTGCTTTTCGCCCTGCTGGTGCCCGCAGATCAGACCAAAACGCATCTGCATACACTGTCGCTGGTCGCTAAACGTCTGGCGGATAAAACCATCTGCCGCCGTCTGCGCGCCGCGCAGAGTGACGAAGAGCTGTATCAAATCATCACTGACACCGAAGGTGGAAAGGATGAGGCATAACCACCCAATGGCATCTGTTGTGAGGAGAAACGGTACATGGTACTGATGATCGTCAGCGGTCGTTCAGGGTCAGGGAAATCTGTCGCCCTGCGTGCGCTGGAAGATATGGGTTTTTACTGCGTGGACAACCTCCCCGTGGTGCTGTTGCCCGATCTGGCTCGTACGCTGGCCGATCGCCAGATTTCTGCGGCCGTCAGCATTGACGTGCGTAACATGCCTGAGTCCCCTGAAATTTTCGAGCAGGCGATGAACAACCTGCCCGATGCGTTTTCACCACAGCTTCTGTTCCTTGATGCCGATCGCAACACGCTGATTCGCCGTTACAGCGATACGCGCCGTCTGCATCCGCTTTCCAGCAAAAATCTCTCCCTGGAGAGCGCCATCGACCAGGAAAGCGATCTGCTGGAACCGCTGCGTTCCCGCGCCGATCTGATTGTCGATACCTCTGAAATGTCCGTGCATGAACTGGCGGAAATGCTGCGTACCCGTCTGCTGGGCAAACGCGAGCGCGAGCTGACAATGGTGTTCGAGTCCTTCGGCTTCAAGCACGGTATTCCAATCGATGCCGATTATGTTTTTGACGTGCGCTTCCTGCCTAACCCGCACTGGGACCCGAAACTGCGTCCAATGACCGGCCTCGATAAACCGGTTGCGGCATTCCTCGACAGACACACAGAAGTACACAATTTTATCTACCAGACTCGCAGCTATCTTGAGTTATGGTTACCCATGCTGGAGACAAACAACCGTAGCTATCTCACCGTAGCCATCGGCTGTACCGGCGGGAAACACCGTTCGGTGTATATTGCAGAACAGCTGGCAGACTACTTCCGCTCACGCGGTAAGAACGTGCAGTCACGCCATAGAACGCTGGAAAAACGCAAAACATGACCGTGAAGCAGACTGTAGAAGTCACGAACAAGCTGGGTATGCATGCCCGGCCTGCCATGAAACTGTTTGAATTAATGCAGGGTTTTGAGGCCGAAGTGCTGTTACGCAATGATGAAGGCACCGAAGCCGAAGCCAATAGCGTCATTGCCCTGCTGATGCTGGACTCTGCTAAAGGTCGCCAGATAGAAATTGAAGCTACCGGCCCGCAGGAGGTCGAAGCGCTGGCGGCGGTGATCGCGCTGTTCAATTCAGGATTCGACGAAGATTAGGCCATTTCGCTTTCGTCTCTTCCTCTCCCCCAGAAAACGCCACCCGGCGTTTTTTTTATTCCCTCGTCTTTCTGCCTGCGTCGATATTGTACATTCCGTGCGCTTTTCCGTCCTGATTAAACCTTAAGAAAACCTTAAGAGGGGTTGTTTACGTTCTATTTAAGTTGAGCGTTCATACTGGTTCTATTAGCAACATTACCAGGAGATCTCATGATACTTTTATCTGAACAAAATCCCCTGGGCACCGGACGCCATCGTAAATGTTATGCGCATCCGGGCGATGCCCAACGCTGCATTAAGATCATTTACAATGCCGACCGCAGCGGCAAGAAAGAGATCCGCCGTGAGCTGAAATATTACGCGCATCTGTCACGTTACCTGCAAGACTGGAGCGGCATCCCGCGCTATCACGGTACGGTAGAGACCGATTGTGGTACGGGCTACGTCTACGATGTGATAACCGATTTCGATGGCAAACCGTCCGTCACGCTGACTGAATTTGTGGCGCAGTGCCGCAATGACGAAGATGCCGCCGTCCTGCGCCAGTTGCTGAAAACGCTCAAGCGTTATATCTACGATAACCGCATCGTCACCATGACCCTGAAGCCGCAAAATATTCTGTGTCACCGCATTAGCGAATCCGAAGCGATCCCGGTGATCTGCGACAACATCGGCGAGAGCACGCTGATCCCGCTGGCAAGCTGGTCAGCCTGGTTTTGCCATCGCAAACAGGAAAGACAGTGGGAACGGTTGATCGCCCAACCGGGTCTGGTGGCGGCGCTGAAGATGAACCGCCAGGAAGAAGACAAAAGCGCGCTGCCGCTCCCCTCTCTTGAGGCCGCGCGTCAGCACAATCTTAATACAGATGGTTACGCGTCATAAACGATTCGCCGCCCAACTGGCGCATTTGACGCAAAATCCACGCCTGACGGCTACGCACGTAGCCTGAAGGCGCGTTCGCTTTAAAGCGTAAAGGGTTTGGCAGCACCGCCGCTAATAGCGCGGCTTCTGACATACTTAACCGGCTGGCTGGTTTATTAAAATAGCGCTGCGACGCCGCTTCCACGCCAAACACGCCATCGCCAAACTCCGCAATATTCAGGTAGACGGTCAGGATGCGTTTTTTACTCCAGACGGTTTCCAGCCCGACGGTGAGCCCGGCCTCCAGCCCTTTGCGCAGCCAACTGCGGCCATCCCATAAAAAGAGATTCTTCGCCGTTTGCTGAGAAAGCGTGGACGCCCCACGAATTCGGTTTTCATTACGCTCATTGTGCGCCAGCGCCTTCTCAATGGCCGAAACATCAAATCCCCAGTGCTCCGGGAATTTCTGATCTTCCGCCGCAATCACCGCCAGCCCCATCCACGGCGAGATCTCATCCATGCCAGCCCAGTCGGAATGCGCAACATAGCCGAAATCGCCTTGCAGCCACGCGCTAATCTGCCGCTCCACCATCACTGCGGAAAAAGGCACCGGAACGACGCTGAACAGCGCGATGCCGCCGCCCCAAAAAACCGCCAGCACCACAAGGATGCGCAGGAGCAAACGGCGCAGGGACGCCAGCGGAGTGAAACGCCCTTTACTCATTCAGCCAGAACCAGTACGCGAGACACCAGTTTTTCAATGCCGGTCGCCGCCTGTGCAATATCCTGCGCCAGCATGTAAGCAGGCGTGGTGACAATTTTGTTATCTTCATCCACCACAATATCGTCAACCGGACATGGCACATGCTCGGCCCCCATATCTTCCAGCACTTCCGCCGTATCGATATCGGTGCCAATCGTCAGACGAAGCGGGAAACCAAAAATCCTGGGCAGCATTGCCGGGGCAATGCACATAAACCCTAACGGCTTACCCGACTGGTGCATGGCGATTGCCAGCGCGGCCAGGTCGCTATCTACCCGGCACTCACTGCCCTGGCTGGCAAAATTACTCAGGTTTTTCGCCGCGCCAAATCCACCCGGAACAATCAGCGCGTCCAGATCGCTGGAGACCGCCTGGGCGAGTGGACGAATTTCCCCTCGCGTAATGCGCGCGGCTTCGATCAGGACATTTCGCGTCTCCGCCATCGCTTCGCCCGTCAGGTGATTAATCACATCAGCCTGCTGTTTATCCGGCGCAAAGCAGATGGCCTGCGCGCCGCTGCGGGCAATCGCCAGAAGGGTCAGAACGGCTTCATGAATCTCGGCGCCGTCGTATACGCCACATCCACTGAGCACTACGCCAATTTTTTTCATCGTGATGATCCTTTTCGCAACTTACTGAAGCGTATTAATAATTCTGATTAAAATGCTGCGCTTCACACATTTAACTGATTCATGTAACAAAACATTTAAGATTTGCTATCTTAACTGCGTGCGGCCTGAAAAGCAGAGCTGCGCCTGTGTAAAAAACAATCATAACTTACGGCGCAGCCACGATTTCCCTGGTGTTGGCGCAGTATTCGCGCACCCCGGTCAATCCGGGGTCATTTTTTTTCCGCGTTTGCCACCCAGGCTTTCAGCACCGCGACGTCGTGCTGCCACTCCTGCTTCATCTCTTCAAGCCATTCCCCCACGTTATCTTCCCAGGCAGGAAGATCCGGCGACTGAATTTGCTGACCCAGTTGCTGTAGATGACGCAACCCGACGGAGCCCGCCGCGCCTTTAATTTTGTGGCCTTCTTCAACAACGCCTTTGGTATCCCGCGCCGTCAGGTTGGACTCCAGAATGCTTAAGTAACCCGGCATCATTTTTTCGAACACCGCCAGTCCATCCGTAATTAATTTCGGGCCGACCAGTTCGATATACTGCTCTAACATCGGGATATCTAACAACGCTTGCGATTTACTGCTCTCTTCAGATGTCACAGTGCTCTCCTCTTCGTTACGGGTATCCCAGTATTTTTTAATCATGGCGGTTAACGCCGGAACCGACAGCGGCTTGCTCAACACATCATCCATTCCCGCGTCCAGATACTCTTTCTTGTCTTTCAGGACGTTAGCAGTGAGTGCGACCAGCGGCGGTAATTCTTCCCGCGCATAGCGGCGGGTAAGTTCTCTGGAGATATCCAGACCCGTCATATCCGGCAGTTGAATATCCAGCAGCAGCAGATCGTATTCACCCGGGGTGAACATTTCCAGCGCGGCTTTCCCGGTCATCGCCACGTCAACGCTGTTGCCCAGTTTTTCCAGCACTGAACGCGCCACAATGACGTTCAGCTCAATGTCCTCGACCAGCAGCACATGCAGCGCAGGCAGCGGCATGTCATTATCTTCCAGCGTGTCCTCGACCTCTTCCGCCACGGCTGGCGCATGTACGGTTAACGTAAAGACGGAACCTTTACCCGGCTGGCTGGAAACGGTGATGTCGCCGCCCATATTTTTTGCCAGACGGCGCGATACCGCCAGGCCAATCCCGGTCCCCGTCGCGGGTTTACCGCCATGACTGTCTTTCACCTGATAATACATGGCGAAGATTTTATCCTGCTCATCCTGCGGAATACCGATGCCGGAATCTTCCACGTCAAAATGCAGCACATCGCCTTCGTCATAGCGTACGCGCACCGTCACCTGCCCTTGCTGGGTAAACTTCACGGCGTTGCTGATCAGGTTCCACAGAATTTGGCGCAAACGTGTGCCGTCGGTGATCACCTTATGCGGCAGCGGCAACGTCGGATCGAGCACAAAGCGTAGCCCTTTTTGCTGCGCTTGCAGGCCGGAGAGATTCTCCAGATCCGCCATGAAACTGGTGAAATCTACCGGCTGGTTATCCAGTTGGACTTTACGCCGCTCCATCTTATCCATATCAATGATATCGTTGAAAATATTCCCCAACGTGACCGCAGAGACATGGATGGTTTTCAGGTATTTTTCCTGCTCGCTGGTAAGGTCGGTATCCAGCAGAATGCGGCTTAAGCCGACAATGCCGTTCAGCGGCGTACGCAGCTCGTGGCTGATCGTAGAGATAAACGTGGTCTTGTCGCGGCTGGCGCGTTCAAGCGCGTCCTGATAACGCTTACGTTCCGTAATATCGCGCCCAAAGCCCATCAGGCCATGACGTTTACCAACGCGGTCGTAATAGGGCACCTTGCGAATTTCAAAGCACGCTTTGCGCCCGTCCGGGTAATCGAGCCACTGTTCATAGGTCAACGAGACGTTATGGCGGAAGACTTTTTCGTCGGTCTCAATCACTTTTTCCGCCGCTTCGGGAGAATAGACGTCAGCCGGTTTTAAATGGACGAGCTGTTTTTCACTCTTGCCGGTCAGCAGTTCCATCGCGCGGTTACAGCCGGAAAACTCTTTATCCTCATTGCGATAAAAAACCAAATCCGGCGACGCATCGAGGAAAGAGCGTAAGAAAGAGGATTGCTGTTCAAGCTGAATCTGCGTCTCTTCACGCTCCTTGATTTCCACTTTTAGCTGTTCGAAGGTCGACTGGCGCTCAGCCTCCGCTTTTTCGCGATCGGCAATTTCCTGATTAAGCTGAGCAATATTGTCTTTCAGTTGTACCGTGAGTTTGAGATCGCGCTCGCGCATCTCTTCCAGCTTTTGTACCAGCCGTGACAGGCGCTGCCTGGACTCCTCCAGTTGCTCCACCACCACCGACAAGAAATAGACGGCCCAGGGCGTGATTAACAGGCCAAAAAAGATGGAGCGGATGACATCAATACTTTCGACCTGACCATGCAACACCATGGTGACCGCCATCTGCACCACTATCGCCAGCACCACCAGCGCTAATGCCAACAGCATCGAAAAGCGCACCAGACCCAGCTTCATCATCAGGTCGACATAGTATTGCGCCAGCATACGAATTTGCTTCATAGGGGATTCCTTCACGACAACTTCGCACAATAATACTCAATTCTGAGCAGTACGTTGAAAATTGTGCAATAAATGCGGAGGTTATCGGTGAAATGACCGGGTAGGCGGTAGGCCGGATAAGGCATAGCCGCCATCCGGCAATGTGCGCCAGGCTGCCTGATGGCGCTTCGCTTATCAGGCCTACACGCCTACGGATGGTTAGCTCTCCGGCTGCACCCACGGAGTGCCAAGCGCAGAGCCTTGCGCGCCATGTTCGTTAAGATAGCGGTCCAGCTCCACCATACCCGTCCAGCGATTTTCACACCATAGCGGGGCGAGCAACGTCGGACGACGGGCGCTGGCGGAAATGCGATGATAAATAACCTCCGGCGGCGTACGACGAATCATCTCCCCCGCCGTCAGCGTGTACGCCTCCAGCGCAATGCCGTTCAGGCGTCCCGCCTCCCAGGCTTTCGCCATAATGCTGCCTTTTACAATATGCAGCGGGTGCAGCTTAATGCCATCCACGCCCGTTTCCACCACGCGCTCCAGCGTTTGCAGGCATTCCGTCTGCCCTTCGCCGGGTAAACCCACAATCAGATGCGAGCACACTTTCAGCCCGCGTTCGCGCGCCAGTTGGGTGGTTCGCTGATAACAGGCAAAATCATGGCCGCGATTAATACGGCGCAGCGTTTTGTCATGCGCGGTTTGCAATCCCAGTTCCAGCCACACTTCATAGCCCTGGTCTTTATATTCGCAGAGCAGATCGAGCACCGCATCCGGCACACAGTCGGGGCGCGTACCGACGCACAGCCCGACAATACTGGCCTGGCTTACCGCCTGCTGATACATAGAACGCAGCACCTGCACTTCGGCAAAGGTACTGGTGTACGCCTGGAAATAGGCCAGATAACGTTTGGCGCGATTGACCAGATGCGCCTGATGCGCCAGTTGTTCGGCAATAGAGCGATACTGCTGCGCCTCATCGGCGAAAGAGGCGACATTACAGAAAGTACACCCGCCACGTCCGATGGTGCCATCGCGGTTTGGACAGCTAAATCCGCCGTGCAACGTCAGTTTATGAACTTTTTGCCCATAACGACGAGAAAGATCCCCACCAAACATATTGACTAATTTCTGTAACTGCATAATCTGATAGACCGCGCCTTGAAAAGAGGCCAAAGCCTGCCATTTTTAGCCTTTGTCGGCGATGACCTGGATCAATCGCTCCGGCAGGCTTTTATTTATTGCATAATCAAGCAAAATTACCGCAATTTCATTCACTCCATAGCTAATTACTTTTCCTTATAACTGCACACTTTTTTTATCTTCTGATGACACTGGCTAAAAAACAGTATCATGAAATGCCTGCGCCGCTTAAACCAGCATAAAATGCTAAGCATTACGGATAATCAAGGTGAGATAAGGGTTAACAGGCCGTTATGATAGTGAGACAGATCACACTCTCCCCTGCGCTTATGCCGCATCAAATCAATGTAAAAAAGTCATTATTTTCAATACATTCATAAAGTTAATCGACCTATAGCACATTTTTGCATAAATAAGATTGCCATTTGACCTGTGTGTGGATTCCCGATAAGTTGGAAATCCGCTGGAAGCTTTCTGGATGAGCAGCCTGCTCATCATATTTATGCAGTAATTGAGATTCCCTCTTAAACGTATTTACCGATGCGAAAAGGATAAAAGAGGGCGAATGCGAGGTAAGCGTATGATACGCAACCCCCGTCGCCACGCTCTTTCTGTGCCCGTGCGCAATCGGTATCGGATGGGAGTCCCGCAGAGCCTGGGGAGGTTCACTGATATGTTGTACGATAAATCCCTTGAGAGGGATAACTGTGGTTTCGGCCTGATCGCCCACATAGAAGGCGAACCTAGCCACAAGGTAGTGCGTACCGCCATACACGCACTGGCCCGTATGCAGCACCGCGGCGCGATCCTCGCTGACGGTAAAACCGGCGACGGTTGCGGTTTGCTGCTGCAAAAACCCGATCGCTTTTTTCGCATCGTTGCAGAAGAGCGCGGCTGGCGTTTAGCCAAAAACTACGCTGTCGGCATGCTCTTCCTGAATAAGGACCCTGAGCTGACGGCGGCATCACGTCGTATCGTCGAAGAAGAATTACAGCGGGAAACCCTGTCGATTGTGGGCTGGCGCGATGTGCCGACCAACGAAGGTGTCCTCGGTGAAATCGCCCTCTCCTCCCTGCCACGTATTGAGCAAATTTTTGTTAACGCCCCTGCGGGCTGGCGTCCCCGGGATATGGAACGCCGCCTGTTTATCGCCCGCCGCCGCATTGAGAAACGCCTTCAGGACGATAAAGACTTCTACGTTTGTAGCCTGTCGAACCTGGTGAACATCTATAAAGGTCTGTGTATGCCGGCGGATCTGCCGCGCTTCTACCTGGACCTGGCGGATTTGCGTCTGGAATCGGCCATTTGCCTGTTCCACCAGCGCTTCTCCACCAATACCGTGCCGCGCTGGCCACTGGCGCAGCCGTTCCGCTACCTGGCGCACAACGGCGAAATCAACACCATTACCGGCAACCGTCAGTGGGCGCGCGCCCGTACTTATAAATTCCAGACGCCGCTGATCCCGGATTTACAATCCGCCGCGCCGTTCGTCAACGAGACCGGTTCCGACTCCAGCTCGCTGGATAACATGCTGGAACTGCTGCTGGCAGGCGGGATGGACATCGTGCGTGCCATGCGCCTGCTGGTGCCGCCCGCATGGCAGAACAACCCGGATATGGACCCGGATCTGCGCGCCTTCTTTGACTTTAACTCCATGCACATGGAGCCGTGGGATGGCCCGGCGGGCATCGTGATGTCCGACGGTCGTTTCGCTGCCTGTAACCTCGACCGTAACGGTCTGCGTCCGGCGCGCTACGTCATCACCAAAGATAAACTGATCACCTGCGCCTCTGAGGTGGGGATCTGGGACTACCAGCCTGACGAAGTCGTGGAAAAGGGCCGCGTCGGCCCCGGTGAACTGATGGTGATCGACACCCGTGGCGGGCGCATCCTGCACTCTGCGGAAACCGATGACGATCTGAAAAGCCGCCATCCGTATAAAGAGTGGATGGAGAAGAACGTCCGCCGCCTGGTGCCGTTTGAAGATCTGGCCGACGATCAGGTCGGAAACCGCGAGCTGGACGACGACATGCTCGCCAGCTATCAGAAACAGTTTAACTACAGCGCCGAAGAGCTGGATTCCGTCATCCGCGTACTGGGCGAAAACGGCCAGGAAGCGGTCGGTTCAATGGGTGATGATACCCCCTTCGCCGTGCTTTCCAGCCAGCCGCGCATTATTTACGACTACTTCCGCCAGCAGTTTGCGCAGGTGACCAACCCGCCAATCGACCCGCTGCGTGAAGCGCACGTCATGTCGCTGGCCACCAGTATTGGCCGCGAGATGAACGTCTTTTGCGAAGCGGAAGGACAGGCGCACCGTCTGAGCTTTAAATCGCCAATTCTGCTGTACTCCGATTTCAAACAGCTCACTACCATGAAAGAGGAGCATTACCGCGCCGATACGCTGGATATCACCTTCGATGTGACGGAAACCTCGCTCGAAGAAACGGTGAAAGCGCTGTGCGATAAGGCTGAACAGATGGTGCGTAACGGCACCGTCTTGCTGGTGCTCTCTGACCGTAACATCGGGAAAAACCGTTTACCGGTTCCGGCGCCGATGGCTGTCGGGGCGGTACAGACTCGTCTGGTGGATAAGAGCCTGCGCTGCGATGCCAACATCATCGTAGAAACCGCAAGCGCGCGTGACCCGCACCACTTTGCCGTGCTGCTGGGCTTTGGCGCCACGGCGATCTATCCGTATCTCGCCTATGAAACGCTGGGCCGTCTGATCGACACCCAGGCCATCGCCAAAGACTACCGTACCGTGATGCTGAACTACCGTAACGGCATCAATAAAGGTCTGTACAAGATCATGTCCAAAATGGGCATTTCGACCATCGCCTCATACCGCTGCTCCAAACTGTTTGAAGCGGTCGGTCTGCATGACGACGTGGTGAGCCACTGCTTCCAGGGTGTAGTCAGCCGCATTGGCGGCGCCGGTTTTGCCGACTTCCAGCAGGATCTGCTGAACCTCTCGAAACGTGCCTGGCTGGCGCGTAAACCGCTGGATCAGGGCGGCCTGCTGAAATACGTGCACGGCGGCGAATACCACGCCTATAACCCGGATGTGGTGCGCACCCTGCAACAGGCGGTGCAGAGCGGCGAGTACCGCGATTACCAGGCGTATGCCGCGCTTGTTAACGAACGTCCGGCGGCAACGCTGCGCGATCTGCTGGCGCTCAATCCTGGCGATAACGCCATCAGCATCAACGATGTTGAACCGGCAAACGAGCTGTTTAAACGCTTCGATACCGCCGCGATGTCCATCGGCGCGCTGAGCCCGGAAGCGCACGAAGCGCTGGCGGAAGCGATGAACAGCATCGGCGGTAACTCCAACTCCGGCGAAGGCGGCGAAGACCCGGCGCGCTACGGCACCAACAAAGTGTCGCGCATCAAACAGGTCGCTTCCGGCCGCTTCGGCGTAACGCCAGCGTATCTGGTTAATGCTGACGTCATTCAGATTAAAGTCGCTCAGGGCGCGAAGCCGGGCGAAGGCGGCCAGTTGCCGGGTGACAAAGTGACCCCGTACATCGCCAAACTGCGCTATTCCGTACCGGGCGTGACGCTGATTTCTCCGCCACCGCACCACGATATCTACTCTATCGAGGATCTGGCGCAGCTGATTTTCGACCTGAAACAGGTCAACCCGAAAGCGATGATCTCCGTGAAGCTGGTTTCTGAACCGGGCGTCGGCACCATCGCTACCGGCGTGGCGAAAGCCTATGCGGATCTGATCACTATCGCCGGATATGACGGCGGCACCGGCGCCAGCCCGCTCTCTTCCGTGAAATATGCGGGCTGTCCGTGGGAGCTGGGTCTGGTGGAAACCCAGCAGGCGCTGGTGGCTAACGGTCTGCGTCACAAGATTCGTTTGCAGGTGGACGGCGGCCTGAAAACCGGCCTCGACATCATCAAAGCGGCGATTCTCGGCGCGGAGAGCTTTGGCTTCGGCACCGGCCCGATGGTGGCGCTGGGCTGTAAATACCTGCGTATTTGCCACCTGAACAACTGCGCGACGGGCGTGGCGACTCAGGATGACAAACTGCGTAAGAACCACTACCACGGCCTGCCGTTCAAAGTGACCAACTACTTTGAGTTTATCGCCCGCGAAACCCGCGAGCTGATGGCTCAGCTTGGCGTGAAGCGTCTGGTGGATCTGATTGGCCGTACCGACCTGCTGAAAGAGCTGGAAGGGTTTACCGCTAAGCAGCAGAAGCTGGAACTGTCCCGACTGCTGGAAACCGCTGAGCCTCATCCGGGTAAAGCGCTGTACTGCACCGAGCATAACCCGCCGTTTGATAACGGCGTGCTGAACGCGCAACTGCTGCAACAGGCGAAGCCGTTTGTCGATGAACGCCAGAGTAAAACCTTCTGGTTCGACATTCGCAACACCGACCGCTCCGTGGGCGCGTCGCTCTCTGGCTATATCGCTCAGACGCATGGCGATCAGGGGCTGGCCTCTGACCCGATCAAGGCACACTTCAGCGGCACCGCAGGTCAGAGCTTCGGCGTCTGGAACGCGGGCGGCGTGGAGCTGTATTTGACGGGCGATGCCAACGACTACGTCGGTAAAGGCATGGCGGGCGGTCTGCTGGCGGTGCGTCCTCCGGTGGGTTCAGCGTTTCGCAGTCATGAGGCCAGCATCATCGGCAATACCTGTCTGTACGGCGCGACCGGCGGTCGTCTGTATGCGGCGGGCCGCGCGGGCGAACGTTTCGCAGTACGTAACTCCGGGGCCATCACCGTGGTAGAAGGCATTGGCGACAACGGCTGTGAATACATGACGGGCGGTATTGTCTGTGTACTGGGCAAAACGGGCGTTAACTTCGGTGCTGGCATGACGGGCGGCTTCGCCTACGTGCTGGATGAAGACGGCGAGTTCCGCAAACGCGTGAACCCGGAGCTGGTGGAAGTGCTGAACGTCGATGACCTGGCCATCCACGAAGAACATCTGCGCGGTCTGATTACCGAGCATGTGCAGCATACCGGTTCTCAGCGCGGTGAAGAGATCCTGGCTAACTGGTCAGTATTCTCAACCAAATTCGCGCTGGTTAAGCCGAAGTCCAGTGATGTGAAAGCACTGTTGGGTCACCGTAGTCGTAGCGCAGCTGAGCTGCGTGTGCAGGCGCAGTAAGGGGTAGAGCAATGAGTCAGAACGTATACCAATTTATCGACCTGCAACGTGTTGATCCGCCGAAGAAGGCGCTGAAGATCCGCAAAATCGAGTTTGTTGAAATTTACGAACCGTTTTCCGAAGGCCAGGCCAAAGCGCAGGCGGATCGCTGCCTCTCCTGCGGCAACCCGTACTGCGAGTGGAAGTGCCCGGTACATAACTACATCCCGAACTGGCTGAAGCTGGCGAACGAAGGACGTATTTTCGAAGCGGCGGAGTTGTCTCACCAGACCAACACGCTGCCGGAAGTGTGCGGCCGCGTCTGCCCGCAGGATCGTTTGTGCGAGGGCTCCTGTACGCTCAACGACGAGTTCGGCGCAGTGACTATCGGCAACATCGAGCGTTATATCAACGATAAAGCGTTCGAAATGGGCTGGCGCCCGGACATGACTGGCGTGCGTCAGACCGACAAACGCGTGGCGATTATCGGCGCGGGCCCGGCAGGGCTGGCCTGTGCCGACGTACTCACCCGTAACGGCGTGAAGGCGGTGGTCTTTGACCGTCACCCGGAAATCGGCGGTTTGCTGACGTTCGGTATCCCGGCTTTCAAGCTGGAAAAAGAGGTGATGACCCGCCGTCGTGAGATCTTCACCGGCATGGGCATTGAGTTCAAACTGAATACCGAAGTGGGTCGCGACGTGCAGCTGGACGACTTGCTGGCAGAGTACGATGCGGTGTTCCTCGGCGTTGGTACCTATCAATCAATGCGCGGCGGGCTGGAAAACGAAGATGCCGACGGCGTGTTCGATGCCCTGCCGTTCCTGATTGCCAACACCAAACAGATCATGGGCTTTGGCGAAACCACTGACGAACCGTTCGTCAGTATGGAAGGCAAACGCGTCGTGGTACTGGGCGGCGGCGACACCGCGATGGACTGCGTGCGTACCTCGGTTCGCCAGGGCGCGACGCACGTCACCTGCGCCTATCGTCGTGACGAAGAGAACATGCCAGGCTCCAGACGCGAAGTGAAAAACGCGCGCGAAGAAGGGGTCGAATTCCAGTTCAACGTGCAGCCGCTGGGCGTAGAAGTGAATGCCAACGGTAAAGTAAGCGGCGTGAAGATGGTGCGTACCGAAATGGGCGCGCCGGACGCGAAAGGTCGTCGTCGTGCGGAAATCGTCGCCGGTTCCGAGCATGTGATCCCGGCAGATGCGGTGGTAATGGCGTTTGGTTTCCGCCCGCACAGCATGGCGTGGCTGGCGAAACACAGCGTGGAGCTGGACTCCCAGGGGCGGATTATCGCGCCGGAAGGTAATGAAAACGCCTTCCAGACCAGCAACCCGAAAATCTTCGCCGGTGGCGACATCGTGCGAGGCTCGGATCTGGTGGTCACGGCAATTGCCGAAGGCCGTAAAGCGGCAGACGGTATCCTGAATTACCTGGAAGTGTAATACTTCTGGCTCCCCTGCCACAGCCTGACGCTGATGGATGGGGAGCCAATATTTCTCTGCTAAATATATGCGAATTCATTCTTCGAAAGCCGCTCGCAAATACGGCTGTAACTCAATGTAATACACCTCTCCTGGATTGACCGGGATATGCCTGAAGCGTATTGGTAGCGATATATTTTTCATTTCGCAACTATCGCGCCAGGGATGACATGACTGTACCAACACCACTTCAACACGCTGACGATTATCAGCAAATCCATGACGGTATTATTCGATTAGTGGACAATGCCCATACCGAGGCCGTCCGCAGTATTAATGCTTTGATGACGGCAACCTACTGGGAAATCGGCAGGAGAATTGTCGAGTTTGAACAAGGCGGCGAAGCACGAGCGGCTTATGGTATTCAACTCATTGAGCGGTTATCCGCAGATTTAAGCCAGCGCTATAAGCGTGGATTTTCCACCAGGAATCTGTGGCAAATGAGAACATTTTATCTATGTTTTCAGTATATTGAAATTCCGCAGACAGTGTCTGCGGAATCTTCACATTTGATACAACTCGCTAAAGTTTTTCCGCTTCCCTGGTCAGCTTACGTGCGTTTACTATCGGTAAAAAATCCCGATGCCCGCACTTTTTACGAGAAAGAGACGCTACGTAACGGCTGGTCTGTGCGGCAACTCGATCGGCAAATCTCCACCCAGTTCTACGAACGGACGCTACTGTCCCATGACAAATCCGCCATGTTGCAGCAGCCTGCGCCCGCCGAGCCAACAGTCTTGCCGGAGCGAGCCATACGCGACCCGTTCATTCTGGAATTTCTTAACCTGAAGGACGAGTATTCCGAGTCGGATCTCGAAGAGGCGCTGCTCAGTCACCTGATGGACTTTATGCTGGAGCTTGGTGACGATTTTGCTTTTGTCGGCCGCCAGCGCCGATTACGCATAGACGATAGCTGGTTCCGCGTCGATCTGTTGTTCTTCCATCGCCGCTTGCGTTGCCTGTTGCTCGTTGACCTGAAGGTCGGCAAATTCAGTTATGCGGATGCCGGGCAGATGAATATGTACCTGAACTATGCCAAAGAGCACTGGACAATGCCGGGAGAAAACCCGCCCGTCGGGTTGGTTTTGTGCGCAGGAAAAGGCGCGGGGGAAGCGCATTACGCGCTAAACGGCCTGCCGAATACCATCATGGCGAGCGAGTACAAAGTGCAGTTGCCTGACGAAAAACTACTGGCAGATGAGCTCATTCGTTCACAAATAGCACTGACTGCACAGCAAGTTGAATCAACTGAATAACCAATTTACTTTGCACATCAGGAAAAGCACTGCGTCACGAGCTGAATTTTCAACAACTCGACTGACGGGATTATGCACTATCGGGAGATATAAAGCGTTACACCGGATGGCTATAAACCATCCGGTATTTTCATGCCTCTAATAAGCTGGCGCGCACCTTCACCACAGCTTTCTTAATCTCCCCTGACTCGCCAGCCATACACCCGGGCTTATGGGGTTCCCCCGGCATAAACACGGAGAACATCCCCGGTGTCAGCGTAATGGACTGCTGTTCATGGATACGGCGGCAAAGCTGGTAATCCTCTTCACCATGCAGCTCCTCGCATTCGCGCGCTGACCCGACTACGCCGAACAGAATGCGCTCCTCACCCGTCAATAACAGCTGAATGTCGATGTACTGCACATGCAGCTCCGCTTTTTTCTCCTGCGGCGACTGCGTGGCAAACTGCATCACATTCATAAACACATCGTCGCCCTGCAATTCGTAGCGCCCGGGCGTTTTCTCCTGCGGCCTTGCCGCCAGCGCCAGGGTTAACGCATCCAGCAATACCGGATGCAGCCCGGCAGACGGTAACGACTGAATTTCTCCCATCAACATCATTTATCTCCCTGAGCTAACAACGCGGCACCCAGTAGCCCCGCGTCATGTCGGTAATGCGCTGCGCTCAACGCCACCTGATAAACCGCTGGTTCCTGCGCCAGAAAGTGGCGTACCTGCGCCAGATATCCCTCAGCTAACCCTACGCTGCCGCCAATAACCACCTGCTGGCAATCCGTTGTCGCTTTAACATCGGCAATTAACCGCGCGACAACCTGCGCGGAGTGCTGAACCAGACGCACAGCCTGTTCGTTCCCGGCCGCCGCATGTGCAAAGACAGTTCTGGCGTCGCACCCGGCCAGGGAACCCTGCGCCGCTGCCGCGATGCCGCGTCCTGAGGCGATAGCCTCCACACAGCCGCGTCGGCCGCAACCGCAAACCGGCCCCTGCGGATCGGCCAGAGTATGCCCCAGATGCCCGGCCAGACCGCTCATCCCGGTGAGCAATCTGCCGTCGCTCACCACGCCGCCGCCAACGCCGGTCGACACGGTAATAAACACCATATCGCGGACATCAGACGTAAGGGCATGGTATTCCGCCCATGCCGCCGCCTGCGCGTCATTCACCGCCAGCGTCGGCAGACCGGTAAGATCTTCTAACGTCTGCACCAACGGAAAATGCAGCAGACCACCCAGGTTATGCGGATTTATCGCCAGTAGCGCGCCTTCTCTGATAATGCCGGTAGAGGCTATCGCCACCCGCTGCGCGGTCGTTTGCAGCGGTTCAACCAGCACTTTTAGCGCCTCTCGCAGCGCATCCGGCGTTTTGCTGGCGGGGGTCGGCAATTCACGTCGTTCGCGGATGCGTAAATCATCATCCACCCGCGCGGCAGCCAGCTTGGTGCCGCCAATATCGATCGCCAGCGTGCTCATGACGTCGCCTTTTTCAATGCCGTGTTGTACCACTGACAAATATGTTCCAGCCGCGTAATGGCAGATCCCACCGTCACCGCCCACGCGCCGTGACGCATGGCTTCAGCGGCCTGTGCCGGCGTGTTGTAACGCCCCTCGGCAATCACCCGGCATCCGGCATCATGCAGGACGTTGACCAGCGCGAGGTCAGGTTCGTCCGGCGTGTCCGGCGTGGTGTATCCCGACAGCGTGGTGCCGATAATTTCCGCGCCACGCCGCTGACAGGCTAAGCCATCCTCCAGTGACGAGCAGTCGGTCATCGCCAGCAACTGGTGCTGATGAATACGCGCCAGCAGCGCATCGACGGTCGCCGGACGTACACGGTCAGTACCGTCAACCGCAATAATATCCGCCCCGGCCTGTGCCAGCGCATCCACATCCTCAAGGAATGGCGTGATGCGTACCGGGGAGTCGTCAAGGTCACGCTTGAGAATACCGATAATCGGTACGGAGACCAGCGCACGGGTCGCCCGCAAATTGTCCACGCCTTCAATGCGTAGCGCAACGGCGCCAGCCTGCTCCGCCGCCAGCGCCATCGCAGCCACGATGTCCGGTTTATCGAGCGGGCTGCCAGGAACCGGCTGGCAGGAGACAATCAACCCGCCATTGGCGGCAATGTTTTTATCCAGTTGTTCAAGTAACGACATATCCACTTCCTTACGCAGGTCGCCCGGCAAACTGGCCGGGCAAGCCTCATCAGCTTTTGGTTTTTACAAAGGCGCTTTTGTCGCCGCCAAACGGCACGGCCCCGCTGAACGGTTTTCCGTCGATAGCATCATGCATACGTAATGCTTCAGGACGCAGCCAGCGCTGTACGCGAGACGGCATATCCAGCCCAATCAACAGGATCACCACAAAGGTCAGGCTGAAGGAGAGCGATCCCAGCGCGGTGCCCAGATCCAGACGCTGTGCGATCAGCGCCCCGAGGATAGGGGCCAGCGCGCCGCCCAGTGCGCCGACGTTATAGGTAAAGCCCAGACCTGCCGCTCGCTGGTCGGTATCAAAATAACCGCCAATGAGTTTCGGTAAGATCCCGGAGATCCCCTGCCCCAGCATCTGCTGGAAAAACAGTAGCAGACCCAGTACCCAGACGTTTGCGCCGCCAATCGCAAATACCGGAATGATCAGCACCTGGGAAGCCAGCAAACTGCAAACGTAGGCTTTGCGCGTACCCAGCCAGTCGCCGAGGAAACCGCCCACGCAGCAGCCGACTGCCGCCCCAAAGCCGCTAAAGAAAAGCACCTGCGCAACAGTGTGAGGATCGTAAGCCAGTTCAGTTTTCAGATACGTTGGCAACAGCGCCTGAATCGGCCATGAATAGAGGAAAGCAAAGAGCACCACGATCATCAGCATCACGCCCGTTGGCCAGCGCTTGCCGCTGCTTTGCACCATAAAACTGATGAAGATAACGGCGCACAGTAACCCTAACACCGCCACGATCGCCGCGTTTTGCAGGTCGCCCGCAAAGCAGAACCACAGCGCGGTTGCGGCGGCGATCGTCATCAGCACATTGACGATGCGATGTTCGCCCCGGTAGAGAATATCCACCATCGTGCGCACCGGCGCTTTGCCTTCGTGTTTCTCTTTCCAGTCTTCCGCTTCAGGGATATTTTTACGCAGCCAGAGCGCGAAAATGATCGGCAGAATGCCAATGAAGAACAGCGCGCGCCAGCCCCAGACCGGAACCACCAGGCTGTAAACCTGCGCCGCCACGACCGCCCCGACGGAGAAACCGGAAATCAGGAATCCACTGGCTTTATTACGTAAGTGCTTCGGCCAGCTTTCAATGACATAGGTGGCGCTGGAGCCATATTCGCCCGCCATTCCCATACCGATCACCAGACGGGCGATAAACATGGTGGTATAGCCGGGCGCAAAACCGCAGGCCAGCGTCCCCATAGAGAAAAGAATGATACTGGTGACCATCGCCAGACGTCGGCCATAGCGGTCACCCATTGCGCCCAACATCAGCCCGCCAAACCAGCGGGAAATAAACGCCGCCGAGATCAGGCTGGCCGCCTGAACCGTCGTTAACCCAAACTCGCCCTGCACTTCCGTCAGAACAAGAGCAATCAACACAAAATCAAAACCATCAAGCAAATATCCCAGCCAGGCGGCGGAAAATGCCCGCCACTGCGCCCGGTTGAGATGGCGATACCACGGGATATTCTGGGTAGAAGTACTCATTTTTCATTCTCCCGACGATTTTTATTGTCGCTTTACCGGATGGCGGCTTCGCTGCGCCTTACCCGGCCTACGTTTCATATTTTGTAGGCCGGATAAGCGTTAGCGCTATCCGGCAACCGGTCAACCGCGTTCTTGCATTAACTGCTGAGCCAGCGCTTTCAGTTCAGGCAGATACTTCTCATCAACCGGCGCAAACGGCTTACGGCACAGCGGTACGGAGACCACATCCATGTAGTGCAGCACCGTTTTCAGCCCACGGAACACGCCGGTTTTAATGAGCAGATCGATGACCTTATTGCACTCGGTTTGCAGATGCTGCGCTTTCGCTACATCGCCTTCCTGCAAAGCCTTAACAATCCCCTGATAACGCCAGCCCATAATGTTGTAAGTGCTGCCGATGCCCCCGTCTGCGCCTGCCAGCAGACCGGAAGCGAAGATTTCGTCATAACCGTTGTAGAGCACCAGATCAGGATGCGCACGGCGGATCTGCTCCATCTGATAGAGATCGCCGGAGGTTTGTTTCAGCGCGCCAACGCCGGGCAGCGTGACCAGCGTGTTGATTTGCTCCAGCGTCAGCTTCACGCCGCTCAGCGCAGGAATGTTGTACACCACCATCGGTAATCCTTCAGCGGAATCGATAATGGCGCGGTAGTGATCGCAATGCTCTTCAAAGCTAAACGGATAATAAAACGGCGTCACGGCGGAAACGGCATCAAAACCGTAACGATGCGCCGCACTGGCCAGCTGCTGGCTCTCTTCGGTACTGACCGTACCGACATGGGCAATCAGCGTCACTTTGCCCTTCGCCTCTTCCGCCACAATTTCCAGGACCTGCTCTCTTTCTGCGCGACTCTGAACGAACGCTTCTCCGGTCGAGCCGCCGACGTACAGCCCATCAATGCCCTGCGCAATGTTGAAACGCACCAGACGGCACAGACTCTCAATATCCAGTTTCTGCTGGTTATCAAAAGGAGTTAACAACGCTGGCATTACGCCTCGTAAATCTTTTGCCATAACGACCTCTGTCGATGATTAGTGTTATCTGACTACATACCTTTATACCTGTTATACCAGATCAAATAAGCAGCACCCCAGTACAGAACGCACAGAGTGCGATCTACTTCACTAAACGATCGTCAGGATCGCGATCGCTAACGCAATTTTTTCTTTTGATCGAAGGCGTGCCAGGTGGCGGATACGCTATTGAGGTGGGTTTGCAGCGCGCGGTCAGCTTCATCTGGATCGCGCCGACGAATAGCATCGACAATAGCGATATGCTCTTGATAGCTCACGCTATTATGCTCATGTAACTCCTGCCCGGAGACCGCAGGACGCGCAGCGATCAGCCAGTCCAGCAGCGCGACATGAATCGCCATGAAGATCGGATTGCCGGGGATTTCCGCCAGCACGCGGTGAAACTCGACGTCGGAACGAATGAAGAGCGCGTTATCGTCCAGCGACTGGCTGTTGATCTCCAGGGCTTTCGCCAGCAGATCAATTTGCTCATCCGTCGCGTGTTCCGCCGCATAGCGCACAAGGCTTGATTCAAAGAACAGGCGCAGTTGCTCAAAGTGGGCGATACCGCCGGGATGCGAGAGGAAATCTTTCGCCATGCCGGAAAGTTCGCTGATGATGGTATCAGCAGAAGGCCGCGACACGCGGGCGCGTTCACCGTTATTGATTTGCACCAGACCTTTACGCTTGAGCGCGGCAAGCGCTTCACGCACCGACGGGCGGCCCACGTTGAAGAAGGTCATCAACTCCCGCTCAGACGGCAGTTGCTCCCCTTCGCCGAATTCACCGCGACGAATCATCTGCTCCAGTTCTTCTTCTACCATTTCCGACAGTTTTTTACGCGCCAGCGGACGGCTGCGCAAACTACGGCCGATGGTTGGCGGAGAATTTTCTGCTTGCGAATCAAATGCGTTCATAGCGTCCATTATGTAAATCGTCGAGGAAAACGGCAACTAAGGCCATCCTATCACAGGATCGAAAGTGGGGTGAAATCGTGGCTGGCGTGAAAAAAAACAGGCCCTCAGGGCCTGTCTGTCTTGGTTACTTCACTACGCGTAATGCGGGTCGACCACCACGCGGCGGCGGCGGATCGTCATCAGGATTGTTGTCATCGTCATGATCGGGCTTATCACCATCAATCACGGACATGACCGTTTCGCTCTCCGCGCCCGGCGTTACATCGTCATCATTTAAGCTGGCGACGTCTTCATCGTAAGCGGCTTCAGGTTCAAACATTGTGCCTGCGCCGTTTTCACGCGCATAGATCGCCAGTACCGCAGCCAGCGGTACGGAGACCTGGCGTGGGACGCCGCCAAAGCGCGCGTTGAAACGCACTTCGTCGTTGGCCAACTCCAGATTGCCAACCGCACGGGGAGCAATGTTCAGAACAATTTGCCCGTCGCGCGCATATTCCATAGGGACATGCACGCCAGGCAGCGTCACATCCACCACCAGGTGCGGCGTGAGCTGGTTATCCAGCAACCATTCATAGAATGCACGCAGCAAATATGGACGGCGTGGGGATAGCTGTGACAAATCCATACTAATTAACCCCGACCGAGGCGCATTTCACGTTCAGCTTCAGTTAAAGAAGCGAGGAACGAGTCACGTTCAAAGACGCGGGTCATATAGCCTTTCAGCTCTTTAGCGCCCGCACCGCTGAACTCAATACCCAGTTGCGGCAAACGCCACAGCAGCGGCGCCAGATAGCAATCAACCAGGCTGAACTCATCGCTCAGGAAATACGGTTTTTGACCAAACACAGGCGCGATCGCCTGCAACTCTTCACGCAGTTGTTTACGCGCAACGTCAGCTTCAGAAGCGGACCCGTTCACGATGACGTTCATCAGCGTGTACCAGTCTTTTTCGATACGGTGCATGTACAGGCGGCTTTCGCCACGCGCAACCGGGTAAACCGGCATCAGCGGCGGATGAGGGAAACGCTCATCCAGGTATTCCATAATGATGCGAGATTCCCACAGGGTCAGCTCACGATCCACCAGGGTCGGTACGCTCTGACTCGGGTTGAGGTCAATCAGATCCTGAGGTGGGTTATCCTTCTCCACATGCTCGATCTCGAAACTAACACCTTTCTCCGCCAGCACAATGCGGACCTGATGGCTATAGATGTCAGTAGGACCAGAAAACAGCGTCATTACCGAACGTTTGTTGGCAGCGACAGCCATGAAAACCTCCAGGTATATTCAGAATTTTTACTGCTACCAGCCACCGCGTGGCCAGCCAGAAGTTATGTCACCCGCCTGCGGAAAAGTCATTATTGTTCAAAAAGCAAACAAAAAATGAACAATACCCGTTATTTGGGCAGAAAATTGGATGATAGTTTACCAGATTTTGTGACCTTTGTGGTGAGTCGATTCTGGAAATGGGGAAAAAGAGGTGGCAATCAGAGGATTACTTTGGACACACGCGCATTTTTTCCATAAAAAAACCCGCCGAAGCGGGTTTTTTCGCCAATGGTAATCTGCCGGAGCAGAAACCCATTAACGTTTGGAGAACTGCGGACGACGACGTGCTTTACGCAGACCGACTTTCTTACGTTCAACCTGACGAGCGTCACGAGTAACGAAGCCAGCTTTACGCAGTTCAGAACGCAGAGACTCGTCGTACTCCATCAGAGCGCGGGTGATACCGTGACGGATCGCACCAGCCTGACCAGAGATACCACCACCTTTAACAGTGATGTACAGATCCAGTTTCTCAACCATGTCGACCAGTTCCAGCGGCTGACGAACTACCATGCGGGCAGTTTCACGACCGAAGTACTGTTCCAGAGAACGTTGGTTGATAACGATTTTGCCGTTGCCCGGTTTGATGAACACGCGAGCTGCGGAACTTTTGCGGCGACCAGTGCCGTAGTATTGATTTTCAGCCATTGCCTATAATCCCGATTAGATGTCAAGAACTTGCGGTTGCTGTGCCGCGTGGTTGTGCTCGTTGCCAGCGTAAACTTTCAGTTTACGGAACATAGCACGACCCAGCGGGCCTTTTGGCAGCATGCCTTTAACCGCGATTTCAATCACACGCTCAGGACGGCGAGCAATCATCTCTTCAAAGGTCGCTTGTTTGATACCACCGATGTGACCGGTGTGGTGATAGTACACTTTGTCAGTACGCTTGTTGCCGGTTACAGCAACTTTGTCAGCGTTCAGAACGATGATGTAATCACCGGTATCGACGTGCGGAGTGTATTCCGCTTTGTGCTTACCGCGCAGGCGAAGAGCCAGTTCAGTAGCCAGACGGCCCAGAGTTTTACCGGTCGCGTCAACAACGTACCAGTCGCGTTTTACGGTTTCTGGTTTAGCTGTAAAAGTTTTCATTAAAAGCTTACCCAATAGATAGTTACACGTTGGTGAACACCCAAACGTTTTCAATTGTTGAGGTTCACACGACAAAGTCCGGCAAACCTACCCCTTCGAATAGCCAATGCCAGCACACAAAAAGTTTTGGGAAAAAACTTTCTTGTAACGTGGGGTCGCAGGATTATAGAGAAGTCAGGGGCAAAGATCGACCCCTTTTTGTGATTTGCAATGGGTTTTGTGCGGGGCATTTCTGCCGGTCTGATAAGCGAAGCGCCACCAGGCAACCTGCGCCGGATGGCGGAGAAACGCCTTATCCGGCCTACGGCATATGCGAGCGTTTCAGATACTCCTCGCTCTGCATCTCCTGCAAACGCGACAAACAGCGCTGGAACTCAAACTTCAGGCGTTCGCCCTGATAGATCTCATATAAAGGCGCGTCGGCGCTCACCACCAGCTTCACATGGCGCTCGTAGAATTCATCCACCAGCGCGATAAAACGGCGCGCTTCGCTTTCCATCAGCGGCGTCATGACTGGCACATCAAACAGCAGAACCGTGTGGAACAGGCGCGACAGCGCAATATAGTCATGCTGGCTGCGGGCGTCCACGCATAAGGTGATGAAGGAGACCGCCAGCGTCTGGTTTTCCACCCCCATCGTCGGTAACGGACGATGATTCACTTCCAGCGTTGGCGCATTCTCACGTTTCGCACCGGCCAGCGCCAGCCAGAGTTTATCCATCTGTTGCTGCGTTTCGTTATTACGCGGCGAAAGCCACAGATGCGCCTGCGTCAGCGTGCGCAGACGATAATCCACCCCGGCATCCACATTCATGATGTCGCAATGCGCTTTGATAGCGTCGATAGCCGGAAGGAAGCGGGTACGTTGCAGGCCATTGCGGTACAGCTCATCCGGCGGGATGTTCGAGGTCGCCACCAGGGTAATGCCGCGGGCAAACAGCGCTTTCATTAAGCCGCCAAGCAGCATCGCGTCGGTGATGTCGGAAACAAAAAACTCATCAAAGCAGAGCACATCCGTTTCGGCTTTGAAACTGTCGGCAATAATCTCCAGCGGGTCGGTCTGCCCCTGTAGCGCCGTCAGCTCCTCATGCACGCGCAGCATAAAGCGGTGGAAATGCAGACGCTGTTTCCGCTCGCCCGGCAGACTATGATAGAAGAGATCCATCAGCCAGGTTTTCCCTCGCCCGACCCCGCCCCACATATACAGACCACGCACCGGCGCATTCGCTGACGGTTCACGTTTGCCAAGCAGTTTACCGAAACGGGCCATCAGTCCGCCGGTTTGCGGCGCCGGAGGCGTTTTGGCGATCAGCGCCTGGTAAATCGACTCCAGTCGGTTGACCGCATCTTTTTGCACGTCGTCGGGTTGATGGCTGCCATCGTTGAGGGCCTGAAGGTAACGCGATGTGGGGGAAATGCTTTGCATGATGTTATTGTTATTCCTTGAAAATCGATGTGCCGACGTTCACGGCTGACGAAAAAAAGGCCGTTCTACATTACGTGATATAAACACGGGATTCCACTTCTACGGGATTAGCGGTTATAGTGGCATAATCAGGCGCAGGCATGGAGCCTAAAGCCAACACCCTACGGAAACAAAAGACAACGGGAGATGTTCATGACCTGGGAATATGCGCTAATTGGGTTAGTCGTCGGTATCATCATTGGTGCCGTAGCCATGCGTTTTGGTAATCGTAAATTACGCCAACAGCAGGCATTGCAGTACGAACTGGAAAAGAATAAAGCTGAGCTGGAAGAGTATCGTGAAGAGCTGGTCAGCCACTTTGCCCGCAGCGCCGAGCTGCTGGATACCATGGCGCATGATTATCGTCAGCTATATCAGCACATGGCGAAAAGCTCCAGCAGCCTGCTGCCGGAACTGTCTGCGGAATCGAACCCGTTCCGTAACCGTCTGGCGGAGTCTGAAGCCAGTAACGATCAGGCGCCGGTTCAGATGCCGCGTGACTATTCCGAAGGCGCTTCCGGCCTGCTGCGTAGTGGCGCAAAACGCGACTAATCGCACATCGTTAAGAAATTTTTCGGGCGCAGCGATTGCGCCCGTCTCTTCTCTCCTGTCCCAGCTATTATTTAGTCATTAACCTCATTGTTACCAGGCCGAAAATTCAATAACATCAAACTGTTTTGAATCGTCTTTCCGTTCACTCAAGGTACGAGAGCAGGCTCCATGAAAAAACAAACCCCGTTGTTAAGTGCATTAGCGTTAAGTGTCGGGTTAACGCTCTCGGCACCGTTTCAGGCCGTCGCATCGATACCCGCGCAGATTCCCGGTCAGGCGGCGCTCCCTAGTCTCGCGCCAATGCTGGAAAAAGTGCTGCCGGCCGTGATTAGCGTGAAGGTTGAGGGAACCGCGACCCAAAGCCAGAAGGTTCCAGAAGAGTTTAAAAAGTTTTTTGGCGACGAGTTGCCTGATCAACCCTCTCAGCCGTTCGAAGGGTTGGGGTCGGGCGTCATCATTGACGCCGCCAAAGGCTACGTTCTGACCAATAACCATGTCATTAATCAGGCACAGAAGATCAGCGTTCAGTTAAATGACGGACGCGAGTTTGACGCTAAACTGATCGGCAGCGACGACCAGAGCGACATCGCGCTGCTGCAAATCCAGAACGCCAGCAACCTGACGCAAATCGCCATCGCCGACTCCGACAAACTGCGTGTCGGCGACTTTGCCGTCGCGGTAGGCAACCCGTTTGGTCTGGGGCAAACCGCCACCTCCGGCATTGTCTCCGCGCTTGGCCGGAGCGGGCTGAATCTGGAAGGGCTGGAAAACTTTATTCAGACCGACGCCTCGATTAACCGCGGCAACTCCGGCGGCGCGCTGCTGAATCTCAACGGCGAGCTGATCGGCATCAACACCGCTATTCTGGCACCTGGCGGCGGTAGCATCGGCATTGGGTTTGCGATTCCGAGTAATATGGCGCGCACGCTGGCGCAACAGCTGATTCAGTTTGGTGAAATTAAACGCGGCCTGCTGGGAATTAAAGGCATGGAATTGACCGCCGATATCGCCAAAGCCTTCAAGCTGGATGTACAGCGCGGGGCGTTCATCAGCGAAGTGCTCCCGGGTTCAGGTTCCGCGAAAGCGGGTGTGAAATCCGGCGACGTGATCACCAGTCTCAACGGCAAGCCGCTGAGCAGCTTTGCCGAACTGCGCTCACGCATCGCAACGACGGAACCCGGCACGAAAGTGAAGCTCGGTCTGTTACGCGACGGCAAACCGCTAGAAGTCGAAGTCACCCTCGACACCAGCACGTCATCCTCCGCCAGCGCGGAGATGATCGCCCCGGCATTGCAGGGCGCAACGCTGAGCGATGGTCAGTTAAAAGACGGCAATAAAGGCATCAAAATTGATAACGTTGAAAAAAGCAGTCCCGCCGCCCAGGCCGGTTTGCACAAAGATGACGTGATCATTAGCGTTAACCGCGATCGCGTGCACTCGATTGCGGAAATGCGCAAAGTGCTGGAAGCGAAACCGTCGATTATTGCGCTACAGGTCGTACGCGGTAACGAGAACATTTACCTGCTCCTGCGTTAAGTCATCGTTAACCGGACATCAGCCCCACGTGCGATGTCCGGTTAACTCGTGGTATGCTGCTGCCGTTCCCTTTTTTAATGACGCCTCCATCATGTTTGTGAAGATCTTACGTTCGGTCGCAATTGGTCTTATTGTGGGTGCCATTCTGTTGGCGGCCATGCCCTCGCTGCGCAAAATAAATACCCTGACCACACCGCAATTCGACAGCGCGGATGAGACGCCAGCCAGCTATAATTCGGCGGTTCGCCGCGCCGCGCCTGCCGTCGTCAACGTTTATAACCGCAGTATGAACAGCACCACGCATAATCAGCTTGAGATCCGCACGCTGGGATCGGGCGTGATCATGGATCAGCGCGGTTACATCATCACCAATAAGCATGTGATCAACGATGCGGATCAGATCATTGTCGCCCTACAGGATGGACGCGTGTTTGAAGCGCTGCTGGTTGGTTCGGATACGCTGACGGATCTGGCGGTGTTAAAGATTAATGCCACGGGCGGTCTGCCGACAATCCCGATCAACACGAAACGCTCACCGCATATTGGTGATGTGGTTCTGGCCATCGGCAACCCGTATAACCTGGGGCAGACCATTACTCAGGGGATCATCAGCGCCACCGGGCGTATCGGTCTGAACCCGACCGGACGACAAAACTTCCTGCAAACGGACGCCTCCATCAACCACGGTAACTCCGGCGGAGCGCTGGTTAACTCGCTGGGCGAACTGATGGGCATTAACACCCTGTCATTTGATAAGAGTAACGACGGCGAGACGCCGGAAGGGATCGGTTTTGCAATCCCGTTCCAGTTAGCGACCAAGATTATGGATAAGCTGATCCGCGATGGTCGCGTGATTCGCGGTTATATCGGCATCGGTGGGCGAGAAATCGCGCCGCTGCATGCGCAGGGCGCCGGAATGGATCAAATCCAGGGGATTGTGGTCAATGAAGTGTCGCCGGACGGCCCGGCTGCGCAGGCGGGTATTCAGGTCAATGATGTGATCATTTCAGTCAACAACAAACCTGCCGTTTCCGCTCTGGAGACCATGGATCAGGTTGCTGAAATACGTCCAGGTTCGGTGATCCCGGTGATTGTGATGCGTGACGATAAAAAGCTGACGCTCCAGGTCACCATTCAGGAATACCCGGCGACAAATTAACGTAATAAAAAAACCGGAGTCATCTCCGGTTTTTTACTGTGTCTCGGTTAACTTGTAGGCCGGATAAGGTGTTTACACCGCCATCCGGCATTATCGCCAGGCCTGACAGCGACGCAAACGCGTCTTATCCGGCCTGCACAAAAGCGCTTACTTGTTAACGAACTCTTCGCCCAGGGCGATATCTTTTTTCAGCGTATCCAGCATACCTTCCAGCGCATTCTGTTCAAACGCGCTCAGTTTGCCGATAGACTTGCGCTCTTCCACGCCGTTTTTACCCAGCAGCAACGGCTGAGAGAAGAAGCGCGCATACTGGCCGTCACCTTCAACGTAGGCACATTCCACCACGTCCTTCTCGCCTTGCAGCGCGCGCACCAGAGAAAGACCAAAGCGCGCAGCAGCCTGACCCATAGACAGGGTTGCCGATCCGCCGCCAGCCTTCGCTTCAACCACTTCCGTACCCGCATTTTGGATACGTTTGGTCAGGTCAGCCACTTCCTGCTCGGTGAAGCTGACGCCCGGGATCTGCGACAGCAGCGGCAGAATGGTCACGCCAGAGTGACCGCCGATAACCGGAACTTCAACGTCGGTCGGCAGTTTGCCTTTCAGTTCCGCAACAAAGGTGTTGGAGCGGATGATGTCCAGCGTGGTCACGCCAAACAGTTTGTTCTTGTCGTAAACGCCTGCTTTTTTCAGCACTTCAGCAGCGATAGCGACGGTAGTGTTCACCGGGTTGGTGATGATGCCCACACAGGCTTTCGGACAGGTCGTTGCGATCTGTTGTACCAGGTTCTTCACGATACCTGCGTTGACGTTAAACAGGTCGGAACGATCCATACCCGGTTTACGCGCCACGCCAGCCGAGATCAGTACGACGTCTGCGCCTTCAAGCGCCGGGGTCGCGTCTTCGCCGGAGAAACCTTTGATTTTTACTGCTGTAGGGATATGGCTCAAGTCAACGGCCACACCTGGGGTCACTGGAGCGATGTCGTACAGGGAGAGTTCTGAACCTGAAGGCAGTTGGGTTTTTAACAGTAGTGCAAGCGCCTGGCCGATACCGCCGGCAGCGCCGAGGACTGCGACTTTCATCCTAAACTCCTTATTATATTGATAAGCTAAGTGTTTGTTGCTCCGCGGCGGCGACCATAATTCACAAATCCAATGAATACAACCACCACGCGTCAAGAATGCGTAGTCACGCAAATTTGGCTTTTATGCATTTAACTTACGTAATAGAAAAGCTAATTTACGTAATTCAAAAGCGCCTGAACCACAGAACAACTTTCCAACAGGTGCTGACAATATACTCTACTGCCCCTCCAAAACAACATCAATTTGATAACATTTAATTTACTTTTAAGCTTATTTGCGCGCCGTGACGCAGGCATGTTTCTTGATAACGGAATTTGATAGAATTCCGCTCTTTCATAACATTATTTCAGCCTCCGGTGAGGCAGACTGTTTGCATAAAAATTCATCTGTATGCATAATAATGTTGTTTCCATCCTCATATTACGGGTGACTTATGCGAAGCTCGGCTAAACAAGAAGAATTAGTCAAGGCGTTCAAAGCGCTACTCAAAGAAGAAAAATTCAGTTCACAGGGCGAAATCGTCCTCGCGTTACAGGATCAGGGCTTTGATAACATCAACCAGTCCAAGGTCTCGCGCATGCTGACCAAGTTCGGCGCGGTGCGTACCCGCAACGCAAAAATGGAGATGGTCTACTGTCTCCCGGCTGAGCTAGGCGTGCCAACCACCTCCAGCCCTTTAAAGAATCTGGTGTTAGATATCGACTACAACGATGCTGTTGTGGTGATCCATACCAGTCCTGGCGCCGCACAGCTGATCGCGCGTCTGCTGGACTCGCTGGGGAAAGCGGAAGGCATTCTCGGAACCATTGCCGGTGACGACACCATTTTCACCACCCCCGCGAATGGCTTTACGGTGAAAGATCTGTACGAAGCCATTCTGGAACTGTTCGAACAAGAGCTGTAATCCCTTCTCCCCGTCGTTAAGCGCGACGGGGAAAAAACCTGCCGCCACCTCTTCCGCCGTCATTTTTCACTGCCTGTCACTTAACAAATAGTGCGTTTAACCGTCAAAAATCATTTACATGGTGAATGTGCAATGGAAAAAACGCACAAATTGCAAAATTTCATATCCTTATGATTTTATTACATTTAATCTTAATCACACGCTTTTTAACACGTTTTTAATTCCATACGGTTATAAAAAAACAAATCATTAACACACAATAACCCATGAAACCATTAGCGTGGTATTAATTAATCGCGTGATTAGTGTATACTTGATTTTGTGATGAGGGTCACGAAACACAGACCCTAATAAAAGAATTCGACGAGGTAAAAATCATGAAAATCAAAACTACTGTTGCAGCATTAAGCGTTCTGTCCGTTCTCTCTTTTGGCGCATTCGCAGCCGAATCCATCAACGCAGAACAAGCGCAAGGCCGTCAGGCTATCGGCTCTGTTTCCGTAAGCGCTATCGGTTCTTCCCCGATGGATATGCATGAAATGCTGAACAAAAAAGCAGAAGCAAACGGCGCATCCGCCTATCAGATTACTGAAGCACGTAGCGGTGACAACTGGCACGCTACGGCAGAACTTTACAAATAAACCCTCGTCGTCTAGTCCGACGACTTGCCCCCGACTGCCGGGGGCTTTTTTATGTTTGTCGTCACGAATGGCGAACATTAAACCGCAGCTGCCCTTCCAGTTCCTCTTCTGCTTCATCAAACAGCAAAATCAGCGCGCCGTAACGCCTGCGCAGTTTTTCCGGCAGATGAACAAACTCAATCTCCAGCGGCAATGGCAGCACCTCGCTCATGAGAGTATCCCATAGAGAATCAAGATCGCCGACTTTCTCTCTGGCAAGGCCAAACATCCGCGTAAATTCGCGGTAAAAATCGTTCTGGTCTTCTATTTCATCAAAATCAAAGGTATAGATGTTCATAGCCAGCCACCATCCCCGACGCAGTCACATTACAGGCCGCCGATGTGCAGGGTCTTCACTTCCAGAAACTCTTCAAGCCCCAGCACCGATCCTTCACGCCCCAGACCCGACTCTTTCACCCCGCCAAATGGCCCCAGCTCGGTTGATACGGCGCATTCATTAATCCCAATCATGCCGCTTTCAATCGCCTGGGAAACACGGAATACGCGTTGTAAATTTTGCGTGTAGAAGTAAGCCGCCAGGCCAAACGGCGTATTGTTGGCGCGCTGAATGACCTCGTCTTCACTGGTAAAACGAAAGCAGGCCGCGACCGGCCCGAAGGTCTCTTCACTGGCCAGTTTCATCCCATCGCTACAGTCGCCCAGTACAGTGGGCTGCCAGAAATTCCCGCCTAACGAATGCGCTTTAGCACCTGCCAGCACCTTCGCTCCTTTTGCGATAGCGTCCTCAACGTGCTCACGCACTTTATCGACAGCCGCCGGTTCAATCAGCGGGCCGACGATCACGCCCTCCTCCAGACCATTTCCGACCTTCAGTTTTTGTACGGCATCCGCCAGCTTGCGGGTAAATTCGTCATAGACCGACTCATGGATATAGAAACGGTTAACGCTGACGCACACCTGCCCCGCGTTGCGGAATTTATTGGCGATCGCCCCCTGTACCGCAGCGTCAATATCCGCATCGTCAAACACGATATACGGCGCATTGCCCCCCAGTTCCATCGAGACTTTCTTCATCGTGTCAGCCGCGTTACGCACCAGCGTTTTCCCAACGGCGGTCGATCCGGTAAAGGAGATTTTGCGCACCTCGTGGCTGGCCATAATGGCGTCGCTGATCTCTGGGGTATTGCCCGCGACGGCGTTCAGCACGCCGTCAGGTACGCCAGCTTTCTTCGCCAGCGTCAGCAAGGCGAATGCGCTAAGCGGCGTGTTATTCGCCGGTTTAATGACCCCCGTACAGCCTGCCGCCAGCGCCGGGCCTAATTTACGGGTCAACATTGCCATCGGGAAGTTCCACGGCGTAATCGCCGCCACGACGCCAATCGGTTCACGAGTGGCAAAGATCCGCGATCCGGGTTTGATCGGCGGGATTATTTCACCATTCGCCCGCTTGGCCTGTTCAGCAAACCACTGGATGAAACTGGCGGCGTACTCCACTTCGCCTTCCGCCTCTTTCAACGGCTTCCCCTGCTCAGTGGTCATCAGACGGCCCAGCCAGGATTTATGCTCAATGATCAGTTCATACCAGCGATACAGAATGGCCGAGCGCTCTTTTGCCGTTTTGGCCCGCCAGGCAGGGAAGGCTTTTGCCGCCGCCGCAATCGCCTCTTCGGTCTCTTTTTTACCGGCTTTGGCAACGGCGGCTATCGTTTCACCGGTTGCCGGATTAAGAACATCAAAGGTGTTATCCAGCGTTTTCCAAAGTCCATCAACCAGATATCCCGTCTGAAAAAGTTCGTTGTCCTGGAGCGTTTGCATGGTTCTTTCTCCTCCTGATGTCATGTTTTCCGCACGTCAGATAAGTATAGCCACAAAAAAACCGACGCTTTTGGCGTCGGCTCCTGAGTGTTAGTTATCCGTCAAGGCGTGCTGATATTTGTGCAACATGCCGGATAGCCGTTTTACCGGCTCCGTCACCCGTGGCGGCGCTTCCCAGACTCGCAATTTTTCCTGATAGACATCAAGCTCATCCAGCAGTTGTCCAAAGTAGCGCCGACGCTTATCGTCATTTCCGGCTGAAATCACATGATCGGCCGTACGCCGGAGCTGGCGGTGAAAAGCAGATAAATCATGATTGACCGGGATGGGCGCATCACGCAGACGTTGGTGCGCAATGATCATCGTCAGCGCCAGACGAAACTTCGGCAGGTCGCCCGGGAATTTGTTCATTAACAAGAACAACTGCTGATACAGCGCCGGAAGGTGGTTCTCTTTACGGCGCACAACGTTGGTGGTCATTGCAGACACCGCTGCGGAAACGAACTGGTTAAGCAGTACACGTCCGGTTCTGTCGCGTGAATTATCACGAACCAACAGAATGACGATAAACGCCATCATGCACCCCACAATCTGCCCGAGCGCGCTGTCAAGGAACTGGCTGAAGTGGAAGGTCATCGGGTTGTCCAGCACGATGATGTTAATGGTACTGGCCAGCGCCCCCATTGAACCCAGCCGCCGTTTCTGGACTTCGATCCCGAGAAAGAATCCCAGCACCGCCAGGCTCAGACACAGCAGCAACATGCTTTGCTGCGTATTCGGGATGATCACTAAAAAATAGAGCAGGCCCAACGGTAGCGCCGCCAGCGTCCCGTAAATAAAGTCGATTGCGACCATGCGCGGGTTGGGTAAGCGCATCGCCAGCGACGTGACGACCGCAATCATCACCATCGCGCCACTTCCCGACGTCCAGCCCGTCCACAGCCAGAATAAGGTGCCCAGCACACAGGACAGCGTGGTACGCCAGAAGTTAACCATCGCGTGATGTCGCTCGGCAGATTCCACCTTCACGACGGGCTCGCCCTGCAACACTTCCTCTTCCGTCACGCTGATTTTGGCGTTGCCAATCACGCCGCGCTTCAGCAGCAGATAACGCGTCGCCGCACCGGCCCAGGTGTAAAGGGTTACGGGCGTTTCACGTTCGCCGGTCCAGGCAATGATGCGACGCATCCGCTTAAGCTGTTTATGTACGTCCTGCGCGGTTTCGACGGGCGTTTCGAACAGCTCGCGGAAGGTGTCGGTGATCAACTCCGGGTGAGTGTTCTGAATCAGGTATGTTTCACAGGACTGGGTGATCAGCGTCAACGAGAGCGTATTCAGCGCTTTCAGGCGGCGGTTGGCGCGCCCCCAGCGCGATGACTCCATATTGAGATTGCTGCGCATGCCTTCCAGCGCCGCCGTCCGCCGCACCAGATCGCCCCAGGCTTTGTCCACTTCCTCACTGTCGCCGTGCTTAATACACAGCTGCATCAGCTGGTATTGCGCCACCAGCAGGCCGTCGACTTCACGATCCACTTCCTGTTTCACTGAACGCGGCGAAAAGAGCAGATCCGCCATAATGGCGCAGACGATACCAATCACGATCTCGCTGCAACGTTCAACCGCGAACTGCGGCGTCAGTAGTGGCTCCGCCTGAATGGTAATGACGATGATCAGCGCCGTATACCCGGACAGCCCCCATGCATAGGAGTTTTCAACCCGCACCAGCGAGGAGATCCAGGTACAAAATCCCGCCCAGATACAGCACACCAGAATCATTAATAACGGCGCGCGAATCATGGTGATGATAATGGTCAGCGCGGCGATACAGCCAATAAATGTCCCGATGATACGCAGCATCCCGCGATAGCGAATCGCGCCGGAATAGGGTTCCCCGCCGGCGGCGAATGCCGGGCCTGCGGCGACAATCGCGGCGGTCAGCACCGCCCAGCGCGGCGTCTCAAGCTGAAAGTGAAAGCCAACAAACAGCGCCAGGACGATGGCGCATGCCAGTTTTACCGCAAAGCGGATATGCTGGTTGGCAATGGAGAAGATACCCATGGTGATTAACCAAACTCGCGCAGACGGTGCGCCATTTTACGGAAGAAGGAGTCCTGCGTTTCATCACGATCCTGCTTGCCGGTAATCACAACGGTTGCGGTTGTCCCGGCAGGCCACAGGTTGTCCTGCTGATCGTCCAGACGGATACGTACCGGAACACGCTGCGCCAGACGTACCCACTCCAGATTGGAGTCGATGGTCGCCATCCCTTTGGCGTCACGCGTGCTGCTGGCGTTAGTGACCCCAGCCGCCACGCTGTCAACGGTGCCTTTCAACACTTTGTTACTGCCAAGCGGCGTTATCTCTGCGCGATAGCCTGGACGGACGCCTTCCAGTTTGGTCTCTTCCATATAGGCCAGCACGTAGAAAGAGTGCTGTTTCACCAACGCAACCGCCGTTGAGCCACGGGTAATAAACTCGCCGGTGTAGACGTTCAGGTTGGTGACCCAACCGTCAGCAGGGGCGCGAATCACGGTACGTTCGAGGTCTAATTTTGCCAGATCGCGCGTCGCCTGCGCTTTGGCAAGCTGATGTAATACGGTTTGCAGAACGTTATTGGCCTGATCGATCTCTTCACGCGACATCGCCTGGACGCCAAGGCGGTTACGGCGGCCAGCCTCCTGGCGTTTTTCCTGTGCCAGCACCTGGTAGTAGGCAACGTCAGCTTCCGCTTCTTCGAGGGCTTTTTTATAGCGCGGCTGATCGATGGTGAACAGTATCTGGTCTTTCTTCACCAGCTGGTTATCATGCACACTCACGTTGGTGATAAGGCCCGCGACGTCTGGCGCAATGGCAACCACGTCGGCGCTGAAGCGCGCGTCACGCGTCCACGGCGACTCGGTGTAATAGACCCAGGCACGAAAAATTGCGATGAAGGCCAGAATGACCAGTACGAGCGTGATGGCCGTACGAGAGAGTTTTCTTGTTAGTGTTTTCACTTCTACCTCAAACGAACAAGCGCGATATTAAATAGAACAGGCAGCAATACAGCGCGGTATTAAACAGAGCCGGATGCCAGACGAAGTCATAAATGCCGGTTGGAACCAGCATCCGGCGCACCAGCCAGAAAATCGCCAGTGACAAAAGCAATTCGAAAAATATCGGTGGGAAGGAGAGACCAAACACCACGATAACGGGAAACAGACTCATGTTGACCTTGATTTATAAAGAGAGTGCAGGCGATACAGTTTTCAGCCAATGCCACCGCAGGGAAGGGCGTGGAAAGACAGGCGAGAGCGGCATAGCGGTTATTTGAATAATAATATATTAACGTAACTGTTATGCTGTTATCTATAATATGTGATCTAAATCACTTTTAAGCCAGAGTGAATAATGGAAAGATTAAAACGCATGTCGGTGTTCGCCAAAGTCGTTGAATTTGGCTCCTTTACCGCCGCTGCCAGACAGCTACAAATGAGCGTTTCCTCTATCAGCCAGACCGTGGCAAAACTGGAAGATGAGCTACAGGTTAAGCTGCTAAACCGCAGTACGCGCAGCATTGGGCTGACCGAGGCCGGTAAAATTTATTATCAGGGTTGCCGTCGGATGCTGCACGAAGTACAGGATGTCCATGAGCAGCTTTATGCCTTCAACAACACGCCTATCGGCACCCTGCGAATTGGTTGTTCTTCAACCATGGCACAAAATGTCCTCGCCGGGTTAACGGCCAAAATGCTGAAAGAGTACCCTGGCCTGACGGTTAACCTGGTGACCGGCATCCCGGCGCCGGACCTGATCGCCGATGGTCTGGACGTGGTGATTCGCGTCGGTGCGTTGCAGGACTCCAGCCTGTTTTCACGCCGTCTGGGGGCAATGCCGATGGTGGTGTGCGCCGCCAAAAGCTATCTCGCACAATTTGGCGTGCCGGAAAAACCCGCCGACCTCAGCAATCACTCATGGCTGGAATACAGCGTGCGCCCGGATAACGAGTTTGAGTTGATTGCGCCGGAAGGGATCTCCACCCGGCTGATCCCACAAGGACGCTTCGTCACCAACGATCCGATGACGCTCAGCCGCTGGCTGACCGCAGGCGCCGGGATCGCCTACGTTCCGTTGATGTGGGTGATCAATGAGATCAACAGCGGAGATCTGGAGATCCTGCTGCCCCGCTACCAGTCCGATCCACGCCCAGTTTACGCGCTGTATACCGAAAAAGATAAGTTGCCGCTGAAGGTGCAGGTGGTGATTAACTATCTGACAGACTATTTTGTCGATGTCGCGCAGCTATTTCAGGGAATGTACGGTCGGGGAAAAGAGAAGTGATCAGCAGCCCGCCTGTAGAACAGGCAGGCCGGATAAGGCGTTCACGCCGCACCCGGCAAAATGCCCGATAACGTAACGGCGTATCGGGCCTACAAAACGACTTTACGCGGTGCCGCCCACGGTCAGGTTATCCACTTTTAACGTCGGCTGGCCCACGCCTACCGGCAGACTCTGCCCTTCTTTACCGCAGACGCCAACGCCGTTATCCAGTTTCAGATCGTTCCCGACCATAGAGATCTGCTGCATCGCTTCGATACCAGAACCAATCAGCGTCGCCCCTTTCACGGGTTTCGTCACCTTACCGTTTTCGATCAGGTACGCTTCTGAAGTCGAGAACACAAACTTCCCGGAAGTGATATCCACCTGCCCGCCGCCAAAGTTAGGCGCATAGATACCGTATTCCACAGACTCGATAATCTCCTGCGGCGTGGATTTCCCGGCCAGCATATAGGTGTTGGTCATACGCGGCATCGGCAGATGCGCATATGATTCACGACGTCCGTTACCGGTCGGCGCAACGCCCATCAGACGCGCGTTGAGTTTATCCTGCATGTACCCTTTCAGGATGCCGTTTTCAATCAACACGTTGTACTGGCCCGGCGTACCTTCATCATCAATGGCGACCGAACCACGGCGATCGGCGATCGTGCCGTCATCAACCACGGTACACAGTTCGGACGCGACCAGTTCACCGATATGGCCGCTGAACACTGACGTACCGCGACGGTTGAAATCCCCTTCCAGTCCGTGGCCTACCGCTTCGTGCAGCAGCACGCCAGGCCAGCCCGCGCCCAGCACAACGGGTAATGTTCCCGCCGGAGCGGCAACCGCCGACAGATTCACCAGCGCCATGCGCACCGCCTCTTTCGCCCAGGCATCGGCGCGTACTTCACCGTCCAAATCACCTAAGAAAAAGTCATAGCCAAAACGACCGCCACCGCCGCTGGAGCCGCGCTCGCGTTTACCGTCTTCCTCTACCTGCACGCTGACAGACAGACGCACCAGCGGGCGCACATCCGCCGCCAGCGTACCGTCGGTCGCCGCCACCAGAATCAGCTCATACACACCGGTCAGGCTGGCCGTCACTTCCTGTACGCGCTTGTCGGCTTCACGCGCCGCCTTGTCCACGCGACGCAGAATGTCGAGTTTCTCTTCGCGGCTCATGCTCTGTAGCGGGTCAATAGCGGTATAAAGCATCGGGTGCTCTACCGCGCCCAGTGTTTTTACTTTGCCGTCGCCGCTGTCGCGCACGATGGTACGCGCGGCCTGCGCGCTCTGCTCCAGCGCTTGCAGGCTGATCTGATCGGCATAGGCAAACCCTGTTTTTTCACCATTGATAGCGCGCACGCCAACGCCCTGATCGATATTGTAAGAACCATCTTTGATGATGCGATCTTCTAAAACCCAGGATTCGTGATAGCTCGACTGAAAATAGAGATCGCCGTAATCGAGACGGCGTTCGGCCAGTTGGCCCAGAATGGCAAACAAATCCTGATGGTTCAGGCCGTTCGCCGCTAGCAATTGTTCACTTACCAGGTTCAGACTCATCGTTTTGCTACTCGTTAGTTACTGTTGTAGGCCTGATAAGACGCGCCTGCGTCGCCATCAGGCGCTTCAATACCGGACTGCGGTAGAAGTTATGTAGGCCGGATAAGCGCAGCGCCATCCGGCTTTTGCAGTTCGTCATTCATTTCTATTTACTGAGATTGGGGCAATTACTCGCCCCCGTCAAATCATTGCTGGCTTTCTTTACGCGGCTGGCGCAGGACTTCGTTAATCTGCGGTTTGTCTACCGGGCCCGTGATGCGATAGCGCAGAATGGAGACTTTGCTCCACAACGGCCCCAACACTTTACTCGCGGCAAATACCGCCGCCCCGACAATCGGGTTCACCGCAAACGCGGCGGCAACCCCTACCGTGGCGGAGATTTCCGGTGCAACGACGGCTTCAATATCGAGTTCCCGACGCACCAGATTGACAGAACCTTTCATGGCGATGTCGGCCTCCAGCCCATCCACCAGCGTATCGTCAGTGTGCATCACGCCGTCTTTGATCCACGCCGTACTGCGAATAGAGTCAAAGTAGAAACCGTCGCTGAACGTATCGCTGAAATCAAAACGCAGCTTACGCAGCAGTGCGTCAAAACTCAGCAGACGCAGAAGCTGCCCCGCATGACCGGTGCTCAGCTCGGTAATTTCACCTTTCCCCAGGCGGGTACGTAAAATACCATTAAGGGAAGCCTCATCCGGCTGCCAGGGCAGGTTACGCCAGTGTAAGTCATAGTCCACGTTAAACGAGGCGTTGCGGATGGGGGTCGAAACGCCAAAGAATCCCGCTGCGGCATCAATTTTATGGCCGCGCAGTTTCCCCTTCAGCGACGTGCGCTCGCTACCCGGCGTGTTCACCCAGACACCCTCAGCCGTCAGCCGGGAGAAGCCCGTATCCAGCAGCCCGTTACTCAGGGTCAGCGTATTTCCCTGAATCGCGACGTCGCCGTCAATACGCCCATATTTTTGCCCCCACAGCCAGCATTCGACGCAGCGTAACTGCACATCAGGCCAGCCGCGGAAACTGACTCGCTCAAGGGAGGAGAACGGCGAGGTCGCCTGCGCGCCGTCTGTACGCTTCGCCGCGCTCGGGTTGTAATACAGGTATTTGATGTTCGCCTGCCACGGGGCATTATTGCGTATCGCCAGCGTGGCGTTAACCTCGCGCCCCTGCGCTTCGACCTTCTGACCATTCAGCGACGGCTCAGAGACAATGCTCAGGTTATTCCACTGTTGCCCGCCCAGCGACAGCGAAGGCGTTCGTAGCGTCACGCGCTGCGGCAAACTGGTCTTTGCGCCAACGTTATCCGCCGCGCCTTTCTGGAACAGCGCCAGCCACTCTGCGCCATCCATTGCCGGAAGATTAAGCTCAACGCCTTGTCGGTCAGGCAATGTCGGCGTGGTGCGGCTATCCGTTGTCCAGATTGCCCGATCCAGCGTCAGTTTCTGATTCAGCAGCCAGCGGCTGTTAAAGTGATTATTTTTCCCGGCGCTGCCGGTCAGCGCGAAGCTACGCAAGTTACCGTCAGCCTTAATGCTCACCGGCAAGGATTCCCCGGCCTGCTTGTCGAGCGGTGACGGTAAGTGACTGCTCACATTCTTCAGGTCGCCTTTCAGTTCTACGTTGTATGTCGCACCAGAGTGATAAGGAAGCGCAATGCCCACTTTACCGTTCCACGCCATACCGCCGCTTATAGCATCGTTCACCTGCGCAGGTAGCACGCCCATACGGCCCGGCTGCCAGTTGCCGTTAAGGTTGACGTCGACCTGATAGGCCTTTTCCCCTTCATTGGTGGAGAAATCCACGTTCAACGGCTGATTAAACCAGTTTGCCGTTAACGGTTCGCTCTTAAGATTGCCGTTGTTGAAGCTGAACTTACCGCTCAGGTTCTTCAGCGTGCTGTCGAGCGGCTTAATGAACAAACTATTATTACGCAGCGAGACGTCCCCTTTGGCGGTGACCAGCTCGCCATCCAGCGGAATATCAAGATGTAAGCGAGCATTCACATCGCCGTCAATCTGGAGTTGCTCCAGCGTGGCGCCGAGAGAATCTTTCAGCGGCGTGTCGTCAAAATACGGGCCGACCGCTTTACCCGGCCCATTGATATCGGCATCAATCAGCAGCTTTTCTTTGGCATAGTCCGGGATGATCGCGGTCAGATTGCTGGCCTTAACACCGCCCAGATTGACGCTATCCGCCTTCATCCACAGGCCATCGTTCAGGAAGTCCAGCTCAATGTTGAGGTCGGTCAGCGCGGGCCAGTCCGGCTGGAAAGCAAACTTCGCGTTACGCAGCGGCACCAGCACTTCAAACTGACCTTCATTATGTTTGTAGGGGAAAAGATGTGGATTGCCGCCATACACCAGCGTGGCGTTATCCGCTTCGCCGCCCTGAATCGCGCCGCTAAGGTAATCAACCAGCTCTTTGCCCATCAGGTTTTCCGGGAAATAACGCCAGGCCTGTGAACCGTCATCGGTGCTAATCCCCGCCAGAATCCCCAGCCAGGGCTCCTCTCCGGCGGGTTGCAGGTAACGAAAACCGCCGCGCGCATGTACGGCTTTCGCTTTCACGTCGATGTTGCGCCCGTCCAGCTGAAACCCTTTGTCATTCTTCAGCCAGGTGAGCGTCGCCACGCCGTTTTCAATTTCCAGCGGTGCGCGAAAGACGGTTTCATACGGCATTTCGGCCTGCTGCATCGAGGCGGTCAGCGCGCCGTTTTCCACGCTGCCGGACAAGGTGCCGGAGAAGTGTTCCGCGCCCGGTAAGAGCTTCCACTGCTTCCAGGCGAGGTTATCCCACGACGCCTGGAAACGCGTTTTCTCCGTCGCCTGTAGCGGGATATCCAGCGCGAGAGTGTCTATTTTTCCGCGTGGCTGTGTGGCCTGCCAGATGTCGCCCAGCGCAGGCGAGAGTTTCGCAGCCACCGGACGCAGCCCGTCCATATCGGCCAGTTCAAGGTTGCTGGCGCGAATACGCAATTCATCGCTGCGTATGTTGTTCTGACCGCCAACTTCTTGTTCCGGCACCCAGGCCAGCGTTAACGCGCCGCGCGGCCAGGGTTTGCTATCCAGCGTGATACGCGTGTCAGGAATATAAAACTGCCAGCCCGGCTGTTCACGCGTAATGTGCGCGGTCAGGTTATCAACGGAAAGCGTGTGCGAATGATTATCACCCTGCCAGCTCGCGCCGCCCTGCTTAAGCCAGATATCGCCGCTGGAGACTTCGCCTTTCGTGAGCGTCATCCAGCCTTCCAGGCTAAAGCGTGCGGTTTGCAGCGCCACGTTATCCTGCATCCATTTGCCCAGCCACGGCTTCACGTCAATATCGTCGGCCTGTAGCCAGACCCGACCGTTGTTCAGCAGCCCGTCGTCGTCACGCAGATCCATACGAACCTGCATCACGCCATGCTGCCCGGTCAGGCTGGAGAGACTGACCTGACCTTCCGCGCGGTGCCTGTCTTTGCCGTTCAACCAGGTAAGCTGCGGGATCGCCAGTTCGGCTCGCTGGCCTGATAAGGTCAGAAAGCTAATTTGGCTGTCCCGGAGATCGAAGTGATCAAACTGACGCAGGAAAAGATCGCTAATACGGTTGGTTTCAATGCCTTCGTCGCCGTCGCTGCGTTGGATCGGCGTATTGGTGCGGATGTGCAGTTGCCAGAAGGTGAGATCGCGAAACTGCCAGCGCATATGCAACAGGCTTTGCCAGACATCCAGCGCCAGCGTGACGCGCTTTACTGAAAGCTCGCCGCCATCTTTCAAACTGGCATGGATGTCCCGGGCTTCAAGCGTGGGGCCAAAGGTTTGCCAGTTCGCATGCAACTGGCTGGCGGCAACAGGAATACCCGTGGCAGATTCAATTTTGCTGAGGATCGCCGGACGCCAGCTATCCAGATGGGGGAGCGCAAGGCGCAATCCACTGATCAGCAGCGCAACGACGACGACGAGCGCGGCTCCAGTGAGCAGTAATATCCCCGGCAATCGCCTCACGCGTCTCTCCTTGTCTGCCAAAAATGTGACTCACAAACCCGTTATCCGGCCTGGAAACGGCGGTCTTTTACATCATTACGACGTCAAATTGCTCCTGGTTATAGAGCGGTTCAATCTGGACTTTAACTTGCTTGCCGACAAAAATTTCCACCTCTGCCAGCGCGTGCGACTCTTCGCCTTTTAACGTTTCCGCCACCGCTGGAGAGGCATAAACGAGGAAACGATCGGAGTCGTAGGCATGATGCACACGCACGATTTCACGCATAATTTCATAGCAGACGGTTTCCACCGTTTTCACCGTACCGCGTCCATGACACGTTGGACATTCATTGCATAGCACATGTTCCACGCTTTCGCGGGTACGCTTGCGGGTCATCTCTACCAGACCCAGTTGCGAAAAGCCGTTGATGCTGGTTTTCACGCGATCTTTGCTCAGCGCCTGCTCCAGAGAATGCAGTACCCGACGGCGATGATCTTCATTATTCATGTCGATAAAATCGATGATGATGATACCGCCCAGATTGCGCAGACGCAGCTGCCGCGCAATCGCCTGCGTCGCCTCAATATTGGTATTGAAGATCGTGTCATCGAGATTACGGTGCCCGACAAACGCCCCGGTATTGATATCAACGGTGGTCATGGCTTCGGTTTGATCGATAATCAGATAACCGCCGGATTTCAGTTCCACCTTGCGTTCCAGCGCGCGCTGAATCTCATTTTCAACATCAAAGAGATCGAAAATCGGCTGATGACCGCTGTAGTGTTCGAGCTTGCTGGTCATCTCAGGGATATATTCCGCAGTAAATTCCAGCAATGCCTCGTACGTCAGACGCGAATCCACGCGGATTCTGTCCAGCTCGGCATCGGCAAAATCACGCAGTACGCGCTGCGCCAGCGCCAGTTCGCCGTACATCTGATAGCGCGTTTGCGGCCGCTTTTTACGCTCCATGACTTTCGTCCAGACGCGTTTGAGGTAAGCGGCGTCCGACGCCAGATCCTCTTCGCACACCCCTTCCGCCGCCGTACGGATGATAAATCCACCCTGCTCGTCGCAATACTCCGCCACCACCTTCTTCAGGCGTTCACGTTCGGTTTCGCTTTCAATACGCTGAGAAACGCCAACGTGCGACGCGCCGGGCATAAAGACGAGGTAGCGGGAAGGCAGCGTGATGTCCGTCGTCAGGCGCGCGCCTTTGGTGCCAAGCGGATCTTTTACCACCTGCACCATCAGATCCTGCCCCTGACGCACCAGCTCAGAGATGTCGCGTACGGTGAAGTTCTTTTGCTCTTCACCCGCCACGCATTCGGTATGCGGCATAATGTCTGAAGCATGAAGAAACGCGGCTTTCTCCAGTCCAATATCTACAAAAGCCGCCTGCATACCCGGAAGTACACGGCTTACACGGCCTTTGTAGATATTGCCTACGATGCCTCGTCGCGCTTCACGCTCAATATGAATTTCCTGAAGAATACCGCCATCAATGTACGCCACGCGTGTTTCCGATGGCGTTACGTTTACCAACAATTCAGCCGTCATGTTTATCCCTTTTCTCACGCAGTGCGTTAAAATTGCTCAGCAACTCATACGTTTCAACCAGCGGTAAGCCGACCACGGCGTGATAGCTGCCGTTTATCTTCCTGACAAAACAGCCACCCTGCCCCTGAATACCGTATGCTCCAGCTTTATCCATAGGCTCACCGCTGGCGACATAGCCCGCGATGTCCTCATCACTCAGTGTTCTGAACGTCACCTCCGTCACCACCAGACAATCCAGAACGTACTGGCTGTCCGCCAGCGCGACGGCCGTCATCACCTGATGCGTCTGCCCCGACAGTTTGCGCAGCATATGCGCCGCGTGTTCTGCATCGCGCGGTTTCTCCAGCACTTCACCGTTAAGAATCACGATAGTATCGGCGCCCAGCACCGGCAAGTCGCGCGCCGTTTGCGCCACGCCTGCCTGCGCCTTTTCCCGCGCCAGACGGGAGACATACTGTTGCGCGCTTTCGCCTTCGCCACGCGTTTCTTCAATTCCCGTAACGATACGTACAAAAGAGACGCCCAGCTGCGCAAGCAGCTCCTGGCGGCGAGGTGAACCGGAAGCAAGATAAACGTCAGTCATAGAAACCTTTACTGCACAGCAAACTGCTGGCGCACTTTGCGCATCAGCAGGAAAAGCCAGGGCCAGAGCACACCGTTTACTACACTACTCCAGAACACTTCCGGTCTGAAAGAGACGTTGATCACTAAAAACTCGGCCCAGAAAACAATAATGTCCACGACCAGTGAGAGCAATATCACCACCAGCGCCTGTTGCCAGAGCGCCAGGTTACGGAATAGCTGGAATTTCAGTGCAACCAGATAAGCAATGATACTCATCGACAAGGCCCGCACGCCAAGCGTGGAGCCGCTGATCAGATCCAGTATGGCACCCATCACAAAACCTGTACCCACATTTACGCGGTGCGGCAGTGCGAGTATCCAGTACAGCAAGATAAGGAGCACCCAGTTTGGCCGGAAAACGATGATGTCATCCGGCCAGGGCATGATTTGCAGCAATAGCGCAATAAGAAACGAGAGCCAGATAACCCAGCGACCCTGGCTACGATAACTTGCCACTATTGCCCCCCCGTTGCGCGCGTAGCCGACGGTTGTTGAGGCGCGGCAGGCGCCGGGCTAATCCCCGTGGCAGGGTCCGGCATTGGCGCTGGCGGCCCCATCGCATCTGGCGAAGGCAGAACCTGCGGCATCATCTGCATCAGTCGTTCGTTAGCGACGCGATGCACATCTTCCGGCGTCATCGGATTAGCGCCGTTGCGATCGGCTCCCCACAGCAGCAGCAGATAACGCAAACGCTGTAAACCCGCAGTCGGACGCGCCTGAATCACGGTGTAAGCACGTTGGGTGTCCAGCTTGACGGACGAAACCACGCCCACCGGATACCCTTCCGGGAAACGGCCGCCCAGACCCGACGTTACCAGCACATCGCCAACGCGAATGTCGGTGTTTGCCGGTAAATGCTCAAGCTGTAAATCGTCCGTGCAGCCGTTACCGGCGGCAATGACGCGGATATCGTTACGCAGCACCTGAATCGGCAACGCATGTGTCGCATCGCAAATAAGCAGAACGCGGCTGGTCAGTTTCGCCACCGCAACGACCTGGCCCACTACGCCTTTGTCGCTGATGACCGGTTGCCCCTCATAGACCCCATTCACGCTTCCTTTGTCGATCACCACCTGATCGCTGTAAGGATCGTTAACCGTGGAGATGACCTGAGTCACCATTTTTTGTTCGTCCTGACGCAGCGGCGAACCCAGCAGCTCGCGCAAACGCGCGTTCTCCTGTTTGTATTGCCCCAGCATCAGCAATTCGCTGTTTTTCAGCAACAGTTCCTGGCGCAGCGCCCGGTTTTCAAGTTCGAGTTGGTCACGCGAAGCCAGCGTTTGCGACACGCCGTCGAGTAATTCACGGGGACCATTGGAAATAAAGTAGAAAGGGCTGACGGCGGTATCCATGTACGTGCGGATTTGGCTGAACGTCCCCAGGCGGCTGTCGGCTATAATCACGCCGAGCGCCACCAGCACCGCCAGAATAAGGCGAATCTGTAGCGACGGGCCACGGCTAAAAATTGGCTTCATAAGTTTGCGTATTCTCGTATCAGAGTCGGCAGGGTAATCAAACCATCACCCTGCCGGTATCCGATTACTCTTCGCTGAACAGGTCGCCGCCGTGCATATCGATCATTTCCAGCGCCTTGCCGCCGCCGCGCGCCACGCAGGTCAGCGGATCTTCAGCAACAACGACAGGAATGCCGGTTTCTTCCATTAACAGACGATCAAGGTTACGCAGCAGCGCGCCGCCGCCCGTGAGCACCATACCGCGCTCGGAGATATCAGACGCCAGTTCCGGCGGGCACTGTTCCAGCGCAACCATCACCGCGCTCACAATACCGGTCAGCGGCTCCTGCAACGCTTCCAGAATCTCGTTGGAGTTCAGGGTAAAGCCGCGTGGAACGCCTTCCGCCAGGTTACGCCCGCGAACTTCGATTTCACGCACTTCGTCGCCCGGATACGCAGAACCGATTTCGTGTTTGATACGTTCTGCGGTCGCTTCGCCGATCAGAGAACCGTAGTTACGGCGCACGTAATTGATGATCGCTTCGTCGAAGCGGTCGCCGCCAATACGCACAGAAGAAGAGTAAACCACGCCGTTCAGAGAGATAACGGCCACTTCCGTCGTACCGCCACCGATATCGACAACCATTGAACCGGTTGATTCAGACACCGGCAGACCGGCGCCGATTGCCGCAGCCATCGGCTCTTCGATCAGGAACACTTCACGAGCGCCAGCGCCCTGTGCGGATTCACGAATCGCACGACGCTCTACCTGGGTCGCTCCTACCGGTACACACACCAGCACACGAGGGCTTGGACGCATAAAGCTGTTGCTGTGCACTTGTTTGATGAAGTGCTGGAGCATTTTTTCAGTCACGAAGAAGTCAGCGATAACGCCGTCTTTCATCGGGCGAATAGCAGCGATATTGCCCGGCGTACGACCCAGCATCTGCTTCGCATCATGACCTACTGCGGCCACGCTTTTCGGTGAACCGGCACGATCCTGACGAATGGCCACAACGGAAGGCTCATTCAATACGATGCCTTGTCCTTTTACGTAAATGAGGGTATTCGCAGTACCCAGGTCAATGGACAGGTCATTGGAAAACATGCCACGAAATTTTTTCAACATACTAAGGGATAATCCTGAAAGCTGGGGCGGAAAACAAAATCCGCTTACTTTACCAACCACACGCAGCAGCGACAAGGCGCAAAAATCATCTGCTACGGTGAAAATTAGCGCAGTACGTTTCCTTTGTTACAAATCTCTGTCTGGGTCCATCAGAACTGAATACATCAGCAGCAATCCTGGCCTTCATTTGCAACCTGTAAAAGGTCGTTTACCTGCATATTTGCTGCAACAATCTGGCGAGCAGACAAGCACACCCCCATGAGGCACAGCGCGCGTTATTCTACGTGAAAACAAATTAAACGGCAGGTTAAACCGAGTATCTTTGCGAATATTTTTTCACGTTGGTGTCAAGTGGTTGGGAGGAGGCAAAAAAATCCCCCTGTCCGCCCGCCACTCCGCGCCCCGTCAGCGTATGCCACTCGCTACGCGAACGGACGCCTGTCGCGTAAACCTGCGTATGCGTTCCCGTGCAGGCTTCCACCAGGCTCTGTACCAGCAACTGGTTTTCCGTTCGTTTCTCAATGTTTCTTACCAGACTCGGATGAAGTTTCAGTAATTCCACATTAAGTTCTTTAATCCAACTGGTACTCACCAGCGTCAAACCCGCCTGTGTCACTGCGATCCGAACGCCAAGCGCATTCATTAAACGAATAACAGGCTGTAACCGACTGATGTGTTGACAAACATCTGCCTCGGCAAGTTCAAAAATAATACGTTTTCGCTGCGATTTTTCGCACTGCATCAACGTATCACGCAGCCAGCGCTGAAACCGTGGGCGGATCAACGATTCTACCGTTACCTGCATCGCCAGATTTTCCTCCGGCCAGTATTTCAGCAGCGGGATCAAACGGCTAATTTGCAAGCGGTCATACTCTTCCGATAAACCGAACTGCAATACCATCGGCATGTATTCCGCCGAAATCACCTCTTCGGCGCCGTCAAAGATACGGCACATCAGCTCCCGGTGGTGTACACGTCCTTCACGCATTACCGCCGGTTTCTGATAAATCCGCGGCCCGCCCCGGCTGAGCATCTGCTCAATAAGGGTGCGCCAGCGTACATTGCCACGGCCTTTTTCCGGCAGCGAATCGTCATACACCGCCCAACTGTTCCCTCCCTGCAACACGGCATTTCGGGTCGCGGCTTCGGCATGTTCCATCACCTGCTCCGTTGACTGACCGCTACGCCATGCGCAAATGCCGATATGTACCATATCGTCACGATCGAGCTTTTTATTAACCGGTAATGCATCTACCGCTTTTAATAACTGCCCGGCGATGCTCTCCGCTTCTTTCAATGTGCGGTGCGGCAACAGGACGGCAAAGTCGCTGCGGTGGTAGCGCGCCAGCAACGAACCCGGGTAGCGCATAATAAATGTCGACAGCAGATTAATCAGCGCAAACAGCTGTTCTTCCGCGAGATCGCGCCCCCAGCTGTCGTGAAGCAGGTTAAAGTCAGGCAGGCGGATCATCATCACCACGCCATGCGATCCCACTTTTTCCTGATCTTCCAGCAGCGTCGCCAGTTGGTTATCAAAAAACAGGCGATTGCCCAGCCCGGTTTTGACATCCTGCGCCGCATAAGAACGGATAAGCGTATCCAGACGACTGCGCTGTTCGCTGGCAAACTGAATTTCAGACAGCAGCATATCCAACGCGCTGCTGGTACGCGCGGGCCATTCATAGACCGACCCTCGCGCATTCGGCCCGCGTTCGCCGTTCAGAATACGCGTTGCACGAATTTCCAGCAGCTCCTGCCCGGACAGCTGGCGCTGTAGCCAGCGTACCGATAAGAACAAGATGAGAACGATAAAGCCGATCGCCAGCGTGAGCGGCGCGGTGGTCACGAGCGAGTGAAAATAGTTGCCCATCGGGTCCTGAAACACCACATGCAGCGAGGTGCCGGGATGCTTTACCAGCGGAATCGTCAGCTCACGATACAGGTTGTTGCTTCCCGCTGGCCGATAGCTGCTGTTGCGCGAATGGCTATACACCTGGCGGCCATCCTGCAACAAATCGACGCGCACGATATCGACCGATACCATCAGTTCATTAATCTGCGGCGTTAGCGTGACAAAATCAGAGGAGACAAGATGCGTGTCAATAGCGGTGGCGACCGCCTGAATGCGGCTGGTGAATTTATTCTCGATGGCATTGTAAAAACTCAGCGAGCAGCCGATGAGCGTAACGAAGATCGTTAACCCGGTAAGCAGCGTGACAAAGGCTGAGAATTTCGTCGTTAATCGCATCCGTGTGTTAACTCCGACAGTTATAAACGACATGAAAGAGCAACTCTGAACGCGAAGTCCGTTAAATTGCACAGCTCAGCGGGCATACTACCAAATCAGGTCTATCTGGCAATTTATTGCGTTGAATCGGCATCACGTTTTGATTAGCGAGTATAGTCTTCATAAATATTTTTCCAATCCACTATGCAAATTGAGGACAGGTTATGCAGGCTTTGATCTTAGAACAGCAGGACGGTAAAACCCTTGCTTCCGTTCAGACCCTTGAAGAAAGTCGGCTACCGGAAGGGGATGTAACGGTAGATGTCCACTGGTCCAGCCTGAACTATAAAGATGCTCTGGCCATCACCGGGAAAGGGAAAATCATCCGTAACTTTCCGATGATTCCTGGCATCGATTTCGCCGGAACCGTACGCGCCAGTGAAGATCCCCGCTTCCATGCCGGTCAGGAGGTTTTACTGACCGGCTGGGGCGTGGGCGAAAACCACTGGGGCGGTCTGGCTGAGCGCGCCCGCGTAAAAGGCGACTGGCTGGTTGCTCTCCCGAAAGGTCTTGATAGCCGAAATGCGATGATTATCGGCACCGCCGGTTTTACCGCCATGCTGTGCGTGATGGCGCTGGAAGACGCAGGCATTCGTCCTGAAGATGGCGAGATTGTCGTGACCGGCGCCAGCGGCGGCGTGGGCAGCACTGCCGTTGCGTTGCTGCATAAGCTGGGCTACCAGGTTGTGGCCGTGTCAGGACGCGAAAGCACTCACGACTACCTGCGTAGCCTGGGCGCCAACCGCATTCTGGGGCGCGATGAGTTTGCCGAATCCCGCCCGCTGGAAAAACAACTCTGGGCCGGGGCCATCGACACCGTTGGCGATAAAGTGCTGGCGAAAGTGTTGGCGCAGATGAACTACGGCGGCTGCGTTGCGGCCTGTGGTCTGGCGGGCGGCTTCGCGCTCCCCACCACGGTCATGCCGTTTATTCTGCGTAATGTCCGCTTGCAGGGCGTGGATTCCGTGATGACTCCGCCTGCCCGCCGCGCAGAAGCCTGGAAACGCCTGGTCAACGACCTGCCAGCCTCTTTCTATGCGCAAGCTGCAACAGAAATCACGCTGGCAGACGCGCCAAAATTCGCCGATGCCATCATCAATAACCAGGCACAGGGCCGTACGCTGGTGAAGATTGCCTAATCTTCAAATTTTCGTGACATATTCGCGTTAACGTTTCGCCTCCGTCATGCTTAAAAAAACGCATGACGGAGGATGCTATGAAAATGAAAAAACTGACGGAAGCCGACGTAACCGCGGAGTCCGTTTTTATGTTGCAGCGCCGCCAGGTACTGAAAGCTTTAGGCATCAGCGCGGCCGCCCTTTCTCTGCCCGCCACCGCCCAGGCCGACCTGCTGAGCTGGTTTAAAGGCAACGATCGTCCCCCTGCGCCTGCCGGTAAGCCGCTTGATTTCAGCAAACCCGCCGCCTGGCAAAACGACCTCCCGTTAACGCCGGAAAACAAAGTCACCGGCTATAATAATTTCTATGAATTCGGCCTCGATAAAGCAGACCCGGCCGCCAACGCGGGTAGCCTGAAAACCGATCCCTGGACGTTGAAAATTAGCGGCGAAGTGGCGAAACCCTTAACGCTCGATCACGATGCGCTCACGACGCGTTTCCCGCTGGAAGAGCGAATCTATCGTATGCGCTGCGTTGAAGCATGGTCGATGGTGGTTCCCTGGATTGGCTTCCCCTTACATAAACTGCTCGCACTGGTCGAACCCACCAGCAATGCCAACTATGTGGCGTTCGAAACGATCTACGCGCCCGACGATATGCCGGGACAAAAAGACCGCTTTATCGGCGGCGGGCTAAAATACCCTTACGTCGAAGGATTGCGTCTGGACGAGGCAATGCACCCGCTCACGCTGCTGACTGTCGGCGTCTATGGTAAAGCGCTGCCGCCGCAAAACGGCGCGCCCATCCGTCTGACAGTGCCGTGGAAATACGGGTTCAAGGGGATTAAGTCGATCGTCAGTATTAAACTGACCCGCGAACGCCCGCCGACCACCTGGAATCTGGCCGCGCCAAACGAATACGGATTTTACGCCAACGTGAATCCGCACGTTGATCATCCGCGCTGGTCACAGGCGACCGAGCGTTTTATTGGCGCGGGCGGCATTCTGGATGTACAAAGACAGCCGACGCTGCTGTTTAACGGCTATGCCAGTGAAGTGGCGTCTTTATATCGCGGTCTGGATCTGCGGGAGAATTTCTAAGTGCGTCTGACACAAAAACAGATCGTCTGGCTAAAAGTACTGCTGCATCTTGCCGGATTATTACCGTTTCTCTGGCTCGTCTGGGCGGTGAATCAGGAAGGGCTCAGCGCCGATCCGGTCAAAGATATTCAACACTTTACCGGTAGGACAGCGCTGAAATTTTTGCTCGCTACCTTGCTGGTTTCACCGCTGGCGCGCTACGCTAAACAGCCATTATTGATCCGCACCCGCCGCTTGTTAGGGTTATGGTGCTTCGCCTGGGCCACGCTGCATTTAACCAGCTATGCGCTACTTGAACTGGGCATAAATAATCTGGCGCTGCTGGGCCAGGAGTTAATCACTCGTCCTTATTTAACGTTGGGCATTATCAGTTGGTTCATTTTATTCGCCCTTACGTTGACCTCCACGCAGGCGGCGCAACGAAAACTGGGGAAACGCTGGCAACGTTTGCATAACTTCGTTTATCTTGTCGCGATTCTGGCTCCCATTCATTATCTGTGGTCGGTAAAAATTTTATCGCCGCAGCCAGTCATTTATGTCCTGCTGGCGCTGGTGCTTTTAGCCTGGCGCTACAAGACATTTCGCCAGTGGTGGCGGTCGTTTGCGGGCAAAATGCTGTAACGCCTCCGTTATGTGCGGTTTGTTGCAAAACCAGGACTCGCCTTGGGTCTTTACGTGTTAGCAGTTGATAATCTTCCCTGATAAGACCAGTATTTAGCTGCCAAATGCTACGAAATCGTTATAATGTGCGACCTTGGTTTCCCGGACAGGGTTTTTAAGCCGCTGAAAGGGTGACAATCGCGCATCAAAGGTATATTTTGTTTTTTACCGGAGAATCGCAGGAGATAGCTGCACGATGGCCGACAAATTACACATTTTGCTTTTAAACGGTCCGAACCTTAATATGCTCGGCACCCGTGAACCCGATAAGTACGGCACCCTGACATTAACGGAAATTGTTAACCGTTTGAATGCAGAGGCCGACGCGCTGAATGTGACGCTGGATCATTTGCAGTCTAACGCGGAGTACGCACTCATCGACCGTATTCATCAGGCTAAAGACACTGTGGACTATATCCTGATTAATCCGGCCGCGTTTACGCACACCAGTGTTGCGATTCGCGATGCGCTGCTCGCGGTGAGCATCCCGTTTATCGAGATTCACTTGAGCAACGTACATGCGCGGGAACCGTTTCGCCAGCATTCGTATCTTTCCGATATTGCGGCTGGCGTCATTTGCGGATTCGGCGCTGACGGTTACTCATACGCTTTACAGACGGCGGTAAAACGCCTGTCACAATCACACTAAACAAAGAGTACGGAACCCACTCATGGATATTCGTAAGATTAAAAAACTGATCGAGCTGGTTGAAGAATCAGGCATCTCCGAACTGGAAATTTCTGAAGGCGAAGAGTCTGTGCGCATCAGCCGCACCGCGCCAAACGCAGGTTTTCCAGTGATGCAACAAGCTTATGCTGCGCCAATGCAGCAGCCAGCTCTGTCTAACGCTGTCGCTCCGGCGGCTGTTCCAGCAATGGAAGCGCCTGCTGCATCAGCGGAAATCAGTGGTCACATCGTACGTTCCCCAATGGTTGGTACTTTCTACCGCACCCCGAGCCCGGATGCGAAAGCATTCGTCGAAGTCGGTCAGAAAGTTAACGCGGGCGATACCCTGTGCATCGTTGAAGCCATGAAAATGATGAACCAGATCGAAGCCGATAAATCCGGCGTGGTGAAAGCAATTCTGGTCGAAAGTGGTCAGCCGGTAGAATTTGACGAGCCGCTGGTCGTCATCGAATAACGAGGCGAACATGCTGGATAAAATTGTCATCGCCAACCGTGGCGAGATTGCACTGCGTATTCTTCGTGCCTGTAAAGAACTGGGTATCAAGACCGTGGCTGTGCACTCAAGCGCGGATCGCGATTTAAAACACGTATTGCTGGCGGATGAGACGGTCTGTATTGGCCCGGCTCCGTCCGTAAAAAGCTATCTGAACATCCCGGCTATCATCAGCGCCGCTGAAATCACCGGCGCGGTGGCAATCCATCCGGGTTACGGCTTCTTGTCTGAGAACGCCAACTTCGCTGAGCAGGTTGAACGCTCCGGCTTTATCTTCATTGGCCCGAAGGCCGACACCATCCGCCTGATGGGCGATAAAGTGTCCGCAATCAGCGCAATGAAGCAGGCTGGCGTTCCATGCGTACCGGGTTCTGACGGCCCGTTGGGCGACGATATGGATAAAAACCGCGCCATTGCAAAACGCATCGGCTACCCGGTTATTATCAAAGCGTCCGGCGGCGGTGGCGGTCGCGGCATGCGCGTTGTGCGCGGTGATGCCGAACTGGCGCAATCCATTTCCATGACCAAAGCGGAAGCGAAAGCAGCCTTCAGCAATGACATGGTGTACATGGAAAAATACCTGGAAAACCCACGCCACATCGAAATTCAGGTGTTGGCTGACGGTCAGGGTAACGCTATCTATCTGGCAGAACGTGACTGCTCCATGCAGCGTCGTCACCAGAAAGTGGTCGAAGAAGCGCCAGCGCCGGGCATTACCCCGGAACTGCGTCGTTACATCGGCGAGCGCTGCTCCAAAGCGTGTGTCGATATCGGCTATCGCGGAGCAGGTACGTTTGAGTTCCTGTTCGAAAACGGCGAGTTCTATTTCATCGAAATGAACACCCGTATTCAGGTAGAACACCCGGTTACTGAAATGATCACCGGCGTTGACCTGATCAAAGAACAGCTGCGTATCGCTGCGGGCCAGCCGCTGTCCATCAAGCAGGAAGAAGTTGTGGTGAAAGGCCATGCGGTAGAATGCCGTATCAACGCCGAAGACCCGAACACCTTCCTGCCAAGCCCGGGTAAAATCACGCGTTTCCACGCGCCGGGCGGCTTTGGCGTACGCTGGGAGTCCCATATCTACGCGGGTTACACCGTACCGCCGTACTATGACTCCATGATCGGCAAGCTGATCTGCTACGGTGAAAACCGTGACGTGGCGATTGCCCGTATGAAAAACGCATTGCAGGAACTGATCATTGATGGCATCAAAACCAACATTGACCTGCAAACCCGCATCATGAACGACGAGCACTTCCAGCACGGTGGCACCAACATCCACTATCTGGAGAAGAAACTCGGTCTTCAGGAAAAATAAGCGTGCGTTAATTGAAAAAGGCCGGTTTTCCGGCCTTTTGTTTTTTTCCCTCCGGTACATCCCATAAGGTACAATCCCCGCTTTCTTCATCCACAAGGGACAAAAAATGGACACGCGTTTTGTTCAGGCCAACAAAGAGGCGCGTTGGGCGCTGTGGCTGACCCTTCTGTATCTGGCTGCGTGGTTGGTGACTGCTTACTTACCAGGCGCGGCACCCGGCATAACAGGCCTTCCGCACTGGTTTGAAATGGCCTGCCTGCTGACGCCGCTTGTTTTCATTTTACTGTGCTGGGCTATGGTGAAATTTATCTATCGCGACATTCCTCTGGAGGACGATGATGCAGCCTGAAGTCATTCTGCCGCTTATCGCCTATCTGCTGGTGGTGTTTGGTCTGTCGGTCTATGCCATGCGAAAAAGGACGACGGGCACCTTCCTGAATGAGTATTTCCTCGGTAGCCGTTCGATGGGCGGAATTGTATTGGCGATGACGCTGACCGCCACCTACATCAGCGCCAGCTCATTTATCGGCGGCCCGGGCGCGGCCTATAAATACGGCCTGGGCTGGGTATTGCTGGCGATGATCCAGTTACCCGCCGTCTGGCTCTCGCTGGGTATTCTGGGTAAGAAGTTCGCTATTCTGGCGCGGCGCTACAACGCCGTCACCCTTAACGATATGCTGTTTGCCCGCTATCAAAGCCGTCTGCTGGTCTGGCTGGCAAGCCTCAGCCTGCTGGTGGCTTTCGTCGGGGCGATGACCGTACAGTTTATTGGCGGCGCGCGCCTGCTTGAGACCGCAGCGGGCATCCCCTACGAAACAGGGCTGTTAATCTTTGGCGTCAGCATCGCGTTGTATACCGCATTTGGCGGTTTTCGCGCCAGCGTGCTCAACGATACGATGCAGGGCATGGTCATGCTAATTGGCACCATCGTCCTGTTGGTCGGCGTGGTTCATGCGGCAGGAGGGCTCGGACACGCGGTCGAAACCCTGCAAACGATCGACCCGAAACTGGTGACGCCGCAGGGCGCGGATGACATTCTGTCACCGACCTTTATGACCTCATTCTGGGTGCTGGTGTGCTTTGGCGTGATCGGCCTGCCGCATACTGCCGTGCGTTGCATCTCCTATAAAGACAGTAAGGCGGTGCATCGCGGCATTATCATCGGCACGATTGTGGTGGCGATCCTGATGTTCGGTATGCACCTGGCGGGCGCGCTGGGACGGGCGGTGATTCCTGACCTGACCGTACCGGACCTGGTCATTCCAACGCTGATGGTTAAAGTTCTGCCGCCGATTGCCGCCGGCATCTTTCTCGCCGCGCCGATGGCGGCCATTATGTCGACAATCAATGCCCAGTTGCTGCAAAGTTCCGCTACGATCATTAAAGATCTCTATCTGAATATTCGCCCGGAGCAAATGCATAACGAAACTCGCCTGAAGCGGATGTCAGCCATCATCACGCTGCTGTTAGGCGCGTTGCTGCTGCTCGCGGCCTGGAAACCGCCGGAAATGATTATCTGGCTTAACCTGCTGGCTTTCGGCGGCCTGGAAGCGGTGTTCTTATGGCCGCTGGTGCTGGGCCTGTACTGGGAGCGTGCAAACGCGACAGGCGCGCTAAGCGCTATGATCATTGGCGGCGTGTTGTATGCCGTGCTCGCCACCTTTAACGTTCAGTACCTGGGCTTTCACCCCATCGTGCCCTCGCTACTGCTCAGTTTATTGGCTTTTCTGGCCGGAAACCGTTTTGGTTCATCTGCCCAGCAAGCCACCTTATTGACTACTGATAAATAAAGAGTTTTGCCATGCCGTGGATCCAACTGAAACTGAATACGACCGGTACGAACGCCGAAGAACTTAGCGATGCGCTGGTGGAAACCGGCGCGGTCTCTGTGACCTTCCAGGACACGCACGACACGCCGGTATTTGAGCCGCTGCCAGGTGAAACGCGTCTGTGGGGCGATACCGACGTTATCGGCCTGTTCGATGCCGAAACCGACATGAAAGAGGTGGTGGCAATCCTTGAGCATCATCCGCTGCTGGGCGCAGGTTTCGCGCATAAGATTGAGCAACTGGAAGATAAAGACTGGGAACGCGAATGGATGGACAACTTTCACCCGATGCGCTTTGGCGAGCGTCTGTGGATTTGCCCGAGCTGGCGCGATGTACCGGATGAGAACGCCGTCAACGTCATGCTGGACCCGGGTCTGGCCTTCGGTACCGGCACGCATCCCACCACATCCCTCTGCCTGCAATGGCTCGACGGGCTTGATCTGAACGGTAAGACGGTGATCGACTTTGGCTGCGGTTCCGGCATCCTGGCGATTGCCGCATTAAAACTGGGCGCAGCGAAAGCTATCGGGATCGATATCGATCCGCAGGCGATCCAGGCCAGCCGTGATAACGCAGAGCGCAACGGCGTATCTGAGCGTCTGGAGCTCTATCTCCCCAAAGACCAGCCAGAAGCCATGAAAGCCGATGTGGTGGTCGCTAACATCCTGGCTGGCCCATTACGTGAACTGGCCCCGTTAATCAGCGTACTGCCCGTTGAGGGCGGTTTACTGGGGCTTTCCGGCATCCTGGCCAGCCAGGCGGAAAGCGTATGCGAAGCCTATACCGAACTCTTTACGCTCGACCCGGTGGTAGAGAAAGAAGAGTGGTGCCGCATTACCGGTCGTAAAAAATAATCAGTCCTTTCCGGCGTGGTCATCTGGCCACGCCTTTTTCACACGGTTCGCTTTCCTCTCCTGCTCGTCACCGATACAATATTCTTTATAATTGATTGATTTACATAATGTTATTTTGTTTTCAATTCATCGGGTAAATGCATGAAGTTAATTTCTTTGACCACTGTCTTTCTGGCAATCTGTATGATGCCCGTTTCCGTTTCGGCAACTGACTGGAGCTATGAAGGCGACACCTCTCCCGCGCACTGGGGTGAAATCAATAAAGCATACAAACTGTGCCAGACCGGGATGAGCCAGTCCCCTGTTGATATTCTCACCACGAATGAAATCCAGCTCCCGCCGCTTAACGTACAGTACATCGATCGCGCCGACATGCTCCTGAACGTTAACCACACTCTTCAGGCAACAATGAACCCCTATTCTTCTGCTTTCGCTCAGATTGACGATCAGCCTTATGCTTTAGCAGAATTTCATTTTCATGCCCCAAGTGAAAATACCATCAATGGTAAACACTATGCGATGGAGCTGCACCTGACGCACAAAAACCAGGAAGGTGAGATTGCCGTCGTTGCCGTCATGTTTGATATCGGTGAGCCAAATGAGACAATTGAACGTTTATGGCAATCCATCCCGGCAACCCCGGGCGACAGCATACCGTTGCTTTCCCCCGTCGATATCAATCTGCTGTTGCCGGAAGACAGAACCTACTGGCGCTTTAGCGGTTCGTTAACGACGCCTCCCTGTAGCGAAGGCGTAACCTGGATTGTCCTGAAACAGCCTATGACGCTTTCTGCCGGTCAACTGGAAAAATTTCGCCATACGATACACCCTGCCAACAATCGCCCTGTCCAGCCTTTGAATGGCCGCGTCATTAACGAATGGTCGATACCGACGCTTCGCGATCCTGTCCTGAAATGAGGCGGCGATCACACTATGAAACGATAATCTGCTGGTTAAATCAGCAGATTATGTTGTCCAGCCGTCAGCCATAGAAGAAAAAATGAGAAGTTACGCAAAATTGTAAGCGTATAAAAATTCGGCCTCATTTTATAACGCAATGATTTATAAAGTTAATTAATTCTCATCGTTCATCTTAACTGCGATTCTTTGATCCACCTCAGAGGATTGGTCAAAGTTTGGCCTTTCATCTCGTGCAAAAAATGCGTAATATACGCCGCCTTGCAGTCACAGTATGGTCATTTCTTAACTCATGCGCATCGGACAATACCAGCTTAGAAATCGCCTGATCGCAGCGCCCATGGCTGGCATTACTGACAGACCTTTTCGGACGCTGTGCTATGAGATGGGAGCAGGATTGACGGTATCCGAGATGATGTCTTCTAACCCGCAGGTTTGGGAAAGCGACAAATCTCGTTTACGGATGGTGCACGTTGATGAGCCAGGCGTTCGCACGGTGCAAATCGCCGGTAGCGACCCTGTTGAGATGGCCGATGCCGCACGTATTAACGTGGAAAGCGGCGCCCAGATTATTGATATCAATATGGGGTGTCCGGCTAAAAAAGTGAATCGCAAGCTCGCAGGTTCAGCCCTCTTGCAGTACCCGGATTTAGTGAAGTCGATACTAACCGAGGTCGTGAGTGCAGTGGACGTTCCTGTCACCCTGAAGATTCGCACCGGCTGGGCCCCGGAACACCGTAACTGCGTAGAGATTGCCCAACTGGCTGAAGACTGTGGCATTCAGGCTCTGACCATTCATGGACGCACCCGCGCCTGTTTGTTCAATGGAGATGCTGAATACGACAGTATTCGGGCAGTTAAGCAGAAAGTTTCCATTCCGATTATCGCGAATGGCGACATTACTGACCCGCATAAAGCCAGAGCTGTGCTCAACTATACGGGGGCGGATGCCCTGATGATAGGCCGCGCAGCTCAGGGAAGACCCTGGATCTTTCGGGAAATCCAGCATTATCTGGACACTGGGGAGTTGCTACCCCCCCTGCCTTTGGCAGAGGTTAAGCGCTTGCTTTGCGCGCATGTTCGGGAACTGCATGACTTTTATGGCCAGGCAAAAGGGTACCGAATTGCACGTAAACACGTCTCCTGGTATCTCCAGGAGCACGCTCCAAATGACCAGTTTCGGCGCACATTCAACGCCATTGAGGATGCCAGCGAACAGCTGGAGGCGTTGGAGGCATACTTCGAAAATTTTGCGTAATGAAATAAAGAGCTGACAGAACTATGTTCGAACAACGCGTAAATTCTGACGTACTGACCGTTTCTACCGTTAACTCTCAGGATCAGGTGACTCAAAAGCCCCTGCGTGACTCGGTTAAACAGGCACTGAAGAACTATTTTGCTCAACTGAACGGTCAGGATGTTAATGACCTCTATGAGCTGGTACTGGCTGAAGTAGAACAGCCCCTGTTGGACATGGTGATGCAATACACCCGTGGTAACCAGACCCGTGCTGCCCTGATGATGGGCATCAACCGTGGTACGCTGCGTAAAAAATTGAAAAAATACGGCATGAACTAATTTCGATTAGCTAATTGCTTGTTTAAAAAGGCGCTACTCGGCATGGGGAAGCGCCTTTTTTATTCGCGTCAGACAGGAGTTTGTTCATGAATGTCGGATTTGAGCCGCAATATTTTGGCGATGAATCGAAGAAGATCATTCACGGTGATGCGCTTTCAGAATTGAAAAAACTGCCCCCGGAAAGTGCCGATTTAATTTTTGCCGACCCGCCCTACAACATCGGAAAAAATTTTGACGGTCTGGTGGAGTCCTGGGACGAAGAGACCTTTTTGGCCTGGCTGTTTGAATGCATTGATGAGTGCCATCGGGTGCTAAAAAAACACGGCACGATGTACATCATGAACAGCACAGAGAACATGCCCTATCTCGACCTCAAATGCAGGAAACTGTTCGATATCAAAAGCCGCATCATATGGTCGTACGACAGCTCAGGCGTGCAGGCCAAAAAGTATTTTGGCTCAATGTATGAACCCATCCTGATGATGGTAAAAGATGCGAAGAACTATACGTTTAATCGTGATGACATCCTGGTTGAAACCAAAACCGGCGCAAAAAGAGCGTTGATCGATTACCGCAAAAATCCGCCCCAGCCCTACAACACACAAAAAGTCCCCGGAAACGTCTGGGATTTTCCCCGCGTCCGTTACTTAATGGATGAGTATGAGAACCATCCCACGCAAAAACCCAGAGCGCTGTTGAGCCGGATCATCCTGGCCTCCTCAAACCCGGGCGACACGGTGTTAGATCCCTTCGCCGGAAGCTTCACGACGGGCGCCGTAGCCGTGGAAACCGGGCGAAAATTTGTCGGCATCGAAATCAACGATGAATACGTAAAAATGGGCATCAGAAGGCTGAACGTCACCTCTCACTATGCGGAAAACGAACTGGCAAAGGTGAAGAAGCGCAAGACAACAAACCTGTCCAAAAAGAGCCGTATGGCCGAAATGACGGATGCATCTCAGGTGAAGTAAAAGCATTGTAAGTCTGCTTTTCTGCCGCGTTGTTTCGTGTATATTCCTTGCACGCTTGGGCATGAATACACAGGATTTGGCAATGATTCGTAAGTATTGGTGGCTGGTTGTTTTCGCAGTCTCCGTTTTCCTTTTTGACGCATTACTCATGCAGTGGATCGAACTGATGACAACGGAATACGATAAATGCCGCAACATGAATTCGGTTAACCCGCTCAAACTCGTCAACTGCGCCGACCTTGAGTAGTACGCCAGCCAGTTCTATGCAAATTATGCCGACGCACAGTTGGGGATAACCGTTACGCTTCCACGACCGGGTTGTTATTCTGCGTTAATACCATCACATTGCCATTCGGAACTAACATTTTTAATACATTATCCACTAATTGTGGCGCCTGCTTATAGAGATCATAACTGGAAGGATTCATTAACCAGTTCTTTACGATCCCGCTAAAACTGCCATGAAGCACAATTAAATTGACTTCGACATCAAGACCGGTCGCAATCAGTCCTTTATTCATACATTGCTGTAATGCTTCACGCATTATCTGATAACTGAAGCCTATTTTTTCCCGAATATCCTGCTCTGATATCATATCATTATGAAATTCACATTTATGATATAAAATCTGCATTAATGCCTGTTGTCGGGGCACCTCAGCAATATATTGCAAAGCGGCAATCAGTTTTTCACGCAAATTCTGTAGCGGATTATCGCCCCCACACGTTGTTAACCTGTCCTGAATGAGATCGCGTAGCGGCGGTTGCTGACCCCATACCTCATTAAACAACTGCGTCTTGTTCTCAAAATGCCAATAGATAGCGCCCCGCGTAACATTCGCGGCGTCTGCAATGTCGTTTAGCGTGGTGCTGCCGACCCCGTGCAAGGCGAACTGTACGATCGCTGTTTCAATCAAGTGTTGTCGGGTTCTGAGGGCGTCCGCTTTTGTTTTCCTGGCCATAATGAAGTGTGTCTGAAACCGAAGGATGACAGTAAATACTGTTCAGGGATAACGCGCAAATGTATCACTTCATTTTTATTTAAACGAGATCCCTCGTGTATTATTACGCACAATACATCCAAATAAATAATAAATACAAATGAATCAAATAAAACTATTCACCAAAAGAATGTATATTTCTATTTGTGTTAATGAAAGACAGGGTTTTACTTTTCCACCGCATTATGAAACGACAGGATATTAATCTTTTTTTGCTTTTACGTGCCGTGCATGACGACCGGAAATAAGTATTGCTTACATCACGAGCTGATAATTTGTAGGATAGCCAACTGCTATTTTATTTGTGCGCGTTAACGCCTTACCGTTATCCGGTAAATAACGAGCTTCGGTTTTCTAAGGAACAGTAATGACGAAACATGCCAGGTTTGCACTCCTGCCCTCATTCATCATAATCTCCGCTGCGTTACTCGCCGGTTGTAACGATCAGGGAGATACGCAAGCTCACCCTGCTGAGCCGCAAGTCACCGTCCACGTAGTCGAATCTGCCCCCTTAGCGGTGACGACCGAACTACCGGGGCGCACGACGCCATTTCGTATTGCGGAAGTCCGGCCTCAGGTCAGCGGCATTGTACTGAAAAGGAATTTCACCGAAGGTAGCGATATCGAAGCAGGCCAGTCGCTTTATCAGATTGACCCGGCGACTTATCAGGCTGATTACGACAGCGCCAAAGGCGAGCTGGCAAAAAGCGAAGCTGCCGCCGCCATTGCACACTTAACGGTTAAACGCTACGTTCCGCTGGTTGGCACAAAATACATTAGCCAACAAGAGTACGACCAGGCCATCGCCGATGCTCGTCAGGCTGATGCCGCCGTTATCGCCGCAAAAGCCGCAGTAGAAAGCGCGCGCATCAACCTCGCCTACACCAAAGTGACTTCGCCGATCAGCGGCCGCATTGGTAAATCCAGTGTCACCGAAGGCGCGCTGGTAACCAATGGTCAGGCAACCGAACTGGCGACCGTGCAACAGCTTGATCCTATTTACGTTGATGTGACGCAGTCCAGCAGCGATTTTATGCGTCTCAGGCAGTCCGTCGAGCAGGGTAGCCTGCACAAAGACAACACCCGCAGCAACGTCGAGTTGGTAATGGAAAATGGTCAGGCGTACCCGCTGAAAGGCACGCTGCAATTTTCCGACGTTACGGTAGATGAAAGTACCGGTTCTATCACCCTTCGGGCTGTTTTCCCCAATCCTCAGCACACCCTGCTTCCCGGTATGTTTGTCCGCGCGCGAATTGATGAAGGCATTCAGCCCAATGCCATTCTCGTTCCACAGCAGGGCGTAACGCGTACGCCGCGTGGCGATGCGATGGTGATGATCGTCAATGATAAAGATCAGGTTGAAGCGCGCGACGTTATCGCTACTCAGGCGATCGGCGATAAATGGTTAATCAGCAAAGGGTTGCAACCGGGCGACAAAGTTATCGTCAGCGGCTTGCAGAAAGCCCGCCCGGGCGAACAGGTTAAAGCCACCACCGATGCCCCTGCGGCGAATGCAGCGCAATAAGGTAACCGGACATGGCAAACTTTTTTATTAATCGCCCGATTTTTGCCTGGGTTCTGGCCATCATTCTCATGATGGCTGGCGCCCTGGCGATCATGCAGCTGCCCGTTGCGCAGTACCCGACCATCGCGCCGCCCGCCGTTGCGATTTCCGCAACCTACCCGGGAGCGGACGCGCAAACGGTGCAGGATACCGTAACGCAGGTTATCGAACAGAATATGAACGGTATCGATAACCTGATGTATATGTCGTCCACCAGCGACTCGTCCGGTAGCGTAACTATTACGTTGACGTTCCAGTCCGGCACCGACCCGGATATCGCACAGGTTCAGGTACAAAATAAACTGCAACTGGCCATGCCTTTGTTGCCGCAGGAAGTACAGCAGCAAGGTATCAGCGTCGAGAAATCAAGCAGTAGCTTCCTTCTGGTGGCCGGTTTTGTTTCCGACAATAAGAACCTGACGCAGGATGATATTTCCGATTATGTGGCATCTAACGTTAAAGATACCATCAGCCGGACATCCGGCGTCGGCGACGTCCAACTGTTTGGCGCACAGTACGCGATGCGTATCTGGCTCGACAGCAATGCGTTAAACAAATACCAACTGACGCCGTTAGATGTTATTAACCAGCTGAAAACGCAGAACAACCAGATTGCCGCAGGCCAACTGGGCGGGACGCCTTCCATCCCGGGACAGCAGCTTAACGCCTCTATCATCGCGCAAACACGCCTGAAAACGCCTGAAGAGTTTGGCCGCATCACGCTGAAAGTGAATCAGGATGGTTCGATGGTCCATCTTAAAGATGTGGCCCGCATCGAACTGGGCGGCGAAAACTACAACATGGTGACGAAGATTAATGGCCAGGCGGCGACAGGTCTGGGTATTAAGCTGGCAACCGGCGCGAACGCGCTGGATACGGCAGCGGCCATTAAAGCAAAGCTTGCGGAACTACAACCGTTTTTCCCGCAAGGGTTGAAAGTGGTCTACCCGTATGACACCACGCCGTTTGTGAAAATATCGATTCATGAAGTGGTGAAAACGCTGTTTGAAGCAATCATCCTCGTTTTCCTGGTCATGTATCTTTTCCTGCAAAACATACGCGCGACGTTGATACCGACCATTGCGGTGCCGGTTGTACTGCTGGGTACATTCGCCATCCTGGCGGCGTTCGGTTTCTCTATTAATACGTTAACAATGTTCGGGATGGTGCTCGCCATCGGCTTGCTGGTCGATGATGCTATCGTCGTCGTGGAAAACGTCGAACGCGTGATGGTGGAAGAAAAGCTACCGCCCAAAGAAGCGACTCAGAAATCAATGTCGCAGATTCAGGGCGCGCTGGTGGGGATCGCGATGGTGCTTTCCGCCGTATTTGTGCCGATGGCCTTCTTTGGCGGCTCAACTGGCGCAATTTACCGCCAGTTCTCGCTGACTATCGTTTCTGCAATGGCGCTTTCTGTACTGGTTGCGCTCATCCTGACGCCTGCGCTTTGCGCCACGCTGCTTAAGCCTGCGTCTGCCGATCACCATGAAAAGAAAGGTGGCTTCTTCGGGTGGTTTAACACGCTGTTTGAGAAAAGCGTCGGGCATTACAGTAACAGCGTCAGCGGTATTTTGCGCAAGACCGGGCGTTATTTGCTGCTGTATGTCCTTATCGTCGGCGGCATGGCCATTTTGTTCCTGCGCTTACCCACCTCCTTCCTGCCGGAAGAAGATCAGGGCGTATTCATGACGATGGTGCAGTTACCTGCTGGCGCGACGCAGACACGTACGCAGCAAGTGCTGGATCAGATTCAGAACTACTATCTGAACCAGGAAAAAGCCAACGTTGAATCCGTCTTTACCGTGAATGGTTTTAGCTTTAGCGGACAGGGGCAGAACTCCGGTATCGTCTTTATTAGCCTGAAGCCCTGGGAAGAACGCCCCGGCGAAGAAAATGGCGTAGAAGCGATCGTTGCCCGCGCAACCAGGGCATTCAGCCAGATAAAGGATGGTCTTGTCTTCCCGTTCAACCTGCCCGCGATTATTGAGCTGGGTACGGCAACGGGGTTTGACTTTGAACTGATCGATCAGGCGAACCTGGGTCACACGGAGCTCACCAAAGCCCGGAACCAGTTGCTGGGTATGATAAAAGAGCATCCTGACCTGCTGGTTCGCGTACGCCCTAACGGACTGGAAGATACGCCACAGTTCAAGCTGGATGTCGATCAGGAAAAAGCACAGGCTCTGGGAGTCAGCCTGTCAGACATCAACCAGACGATTTCCACCGCGCTTGGCGGCACGTACGTGAATGATTTCATCGATCATGGACGAGTGAAGAAAGTCTATGTCCAGGCGGATGCGCCGTTCCGCATGTTGCCCGGTGACATCAACAATCTGTATGTCCGTAGCGCAAACGGTGAAATGGTTCCGTTCTCCACCTTCAGTTCGGCACGGTGGATTTACGGCTCACCACGTCTGGAACGCTACAACGGTATGCCTTCAATGGAGCTGTTGGGTGAAGCGGCGCCCGGCAGAAGTACCGGGGAAGCGATGGCATTAATGGAAAGCCTGGCGGCAAAATTACCGAACGGTATTGGTCATGACTGGACAGGCATGTCGTATCAGGAGCGCCTCTCCGGCAACCAGGCTCCGGCGTTGTATGCAATCTCACTGATTGTGGTCTTCCTTTGCCTGGCTGCATTGTATGAAAGCTGGTCCATTCCGTTCTCCGTTATGCTCGTCGTACCGCTCGGCGTGGTCGGCGCATTGCTGGCCGCCTCGCTTCGCGGACTGAATAACGACGTTTACTTCCAGGTTGGCCTGCTCACAACCATTGGTCTTTCTGCTAAAAACGCCATCCTGATTGTGGAGTTTGCCAAAGATCTGATGGAGAAAGAGGGACGAGGGTTGATTGAGGCAACGCTTGAAGCGTCGCGTATGCGTTTACGCCCAATCCTGATGACATCTCTGGCGTTCATCCTCGGCGTTATGCCGCTGGTTATCAGTCATGGCGCAGGCAGTGGCGCGCAAAATGCGGTGGGAACAGGGGTTATGGGAGGAATGCTGACGGCGACATTGCTGGCAATCTTCTTCGTTCCGGTCTTCTTTGTGGTCGTGAGACGTCGTTTTAACCGGCATCATGATTAACCACTAAAATTACGGCGCCTTCGGGCGCCTTTTTCCAAAATAATTATCCATTTATGTATTAAAAAGATAGTCATTTATTTTCCCTGCTATTTACCAGACATGCACCACTTAGCCATCCTTTTCTCCATTATTTTTACAATCCACATGAATTGAAATTATTCCACATGCGGGTGCTTTTTTAAGGCGTGATAAAATAGCGCCGGGTTCGCAGCTAGCGGAGCATTCGACTTTGCTGGATGTAGCGAAACGTTTATTTTTGAGGTAACACCATGAAAAGATTAATTCCTGTTGCATTGCTCACAACCTTGCTGGCGGGGTGTGCGCATGACTCTCCTTGCGTTCCGGTTTATGACGACCAGGGTCGTCTGGTTCATACCAATACCTGTATGAAGGGCACCACGCAGGATAACTGGGAAACAGCGGGGGCGATTGCCGGTGGCGCAGCCGCTGTCGCAGGCCTGACGCTGGGGATTGTTGCCCTGACGAAATAGGTTTTATTAAAAGCGCGGCAACCCGCGCTTTTAATATAAGACAAAGCTCTGGACAATCGATTTATTATTAATCATTAATTATAGATTTCTCTCACATATCTACTCTATAAGATTGGCGTTTTTCATTATTCTGTCTTAGTGAAACTGCATTTATCATACTTATCCTGCCGATATTAACGGGCGAAATCGTTATTCCGCACAGCGCCCGTAAATTTAAATATTTTGCTCCAAAATGTGGCTTACGTTTCATTTTCGCACCATTTCAGGGCGCTGCATTTATTTTTTCCTGTCTACACTCTGCATATTGCGTCGAGCATTCGTTCGCAAAACCTGGCACTACCTTTGCTTAAAAGAGTATGGCCAAAGCCACAGACAGGTAAAGACGTTCCAGAACGTCTCTCTATAACGATAATTTCTCCACACAGGATGCATTATGAAAAAGATGATGATAGCCAGCCTGGCTGCGGTCGGCGTGCTGCTTGCTGTTGCAAATCAAGCGCATGCTGGCGCAACACTGGATGCCGTAAAGAAAAAAGGATTCGTACAATGTGGGATCAGTGACGGCCTGCCTGGTTTTTCTTATGCAGATGCAAGCGGTAAATTCACGGGTATTGACGTCGATGTTTGTCGTGGCGTTGCCGCAGCCGTCTTTGGCGATGATACAAAAGTAAAATATACCCCACTCACTGCAAAGGAACGCTTCACCGCCTTGCAATCCGGCGAAGTCGATCTGTTATCCCGTAATACAACCTGGACCTCTTCACGCGACGCAGGTATGGGCATGTCATTCACTGGCGTGACGTATTACGACGGGATTGGTTTCCTGACGCATAACAAAGCGGGGTTAAAAAGCGCTAAAGAGTTGGACGGCGCCACTGTATGTATACAGGCTGGCACGGATACCGAACTGAACGTGGCCGATTATTTTAAAGCCAACAAAATGAAATACACCCCGGTCACTTTTGATCGCTCTGATGAGTCAGCCAAAGCGCTGGAATCGGGCCGCTGTGACACGCTGGCTTCTGACCAGTCTCAGTTATATGCCCTGCGAATCAAGCTGAGCGACCCTGCCGAATGGATCGTCTTGCCTGAAGTCATCTCAAAAGAGCCTCTGGGGCCCGTTGTGCGCCGTGGTGATGATGAGTGGTTCTCTGTCGTCCGCTGGACGCTGTTCGCTATGCTGAATGCTGAAGAAATGGGGATTAACTCGCAGAACGTAGATGAGAAAGCGGCGAATCCGGCAACACCGGACATGGCGCATTTGTTGGGCAAAGAAGGGGATTACGGTAAGGATCTGAAACTGGATAACAAATGGGCCTACAACATCATTAAACAGGTTGGTAACTACGCGGAGATCTTTGAACGTAACGTGGGATCGGAAAGCCCGCTGAAGATCAAACGAGGCCAGAACAATCTCTGGAATAACGGCGGCATTCAGTACGCACCACCCGTACGCTAAGCCGTTGTGATGTAACGGGCGCCGCACCTGCGGCGCTCAGCCCAGAGTTATGGTTACCGAGGTTTTCTTATGTCCCATCGCCGCTCAACCGTGAAAGGAATGCTCTCCTTTTCTAACCCTGCGGTCCGCGCCTGGTTATTTCAAATACTCGCCGTTATTGCGGTTGTCAGTGTTGCGGTCTATTTAATTCATAATACGATTAACAATCTGAGCAGCCGGGGGATTACCTCAGGATTCGCGTTTCTCGATCGCAGCGCCGGGTTCGGTATTGTTCAGCACCTGATCGACTACGAGCAAGGGGATACATATGGCCGCGTCTTTCTGGTCGGCTTGCTCAATACCCTGCTGGTCTCCGCACTGTGTATTGTTTTTGCGTCATTTTTAGGTTTTTTCCTCGGCCTTGCACGCCTGTCGGATAACTGGTTATTGCGTAAGTTATCGACCATTTACATCGAAACCTTTCGCAATATTCCGCCATTGCTGCAAATCTTCTTCTGGTACTTTGCCGTCCTGCGTAATTTACCCGGGCCACGGCAGGCGGTCAGCGCGCTGGATTTGGTTTTTCTGAGTAATCGGGGACTCTATATTCCGGCACCACAGCTGGGTGAAGGCGTTATCGCTTTTTGTGTGGCAATCCTTCTGGCGATCGTCATCTCCACCGGGCTCTTTCGCTTCAATAAAACGTACCAGATTAAGACGGGGCAATTGCGCCGAACATGGCCTACGGCGTTGGCGCTCATCGTGCTATTGCCGGCTGTCGCTCAGTGGCTATTTGGCGCGGCGCTACACTGGGATGTGCCTGAGTTACGCGGGTTTAACTTCCGGGGAGGGATGGCATTAATTCCAGAACTGGCTGCGTTGACGCTGGCGCTTTCGGTATACACCTCGGCATTTATTGCTGAGATCATCCGTTCCGGTATCCAGGCGGTTCCCCACGGCCAGCATGAAGCCGCGCGTTCACTGGGCCTCCCTAATCCGGTAACGCTGCGTCAGGTCATCATTCCCCAGGCACTGCGCGTGATCATTCCTCCATTGACCAGCCAGTATCTGAATATCGTGAAGAACTCATCACTTGCCGCCGCTATCGGCTACCCGGATATGGTTTCCCTGTTTGCCGGAACGGTACTGAACCAGACGGGTCAGGCCATTGAAACCATCGCCATCACCATGTCGGTTTATCTGATCATCAGCCTCAGTATTTCCCTGCTGATGAATATTTATAACCGCCGTATCGCCCTGATTGAGCGCTAAGGAACCATGATGACAAAAGTTCTTCTGTCTCATCCCATGCGCCCGGCCAATAACGGCGCAGGTCGCATAATTTTGTGGGTACGTAAAAATCTCTTTTCCAGTTGGTCCAATAGCCTGCTAACCCTTTTTTGTCTGTGGCTCATGTGGATACTCATTCCCCCCTTGCTGAACTGGGCGTTTCTACAGGCTAACTGGGTGGGTTCGACGCGTGCTGATTGCACGAAGGCGGGTGCCTGCTGGGTATTTATCCACGAACGTTTTGGTCAGTTTATGTATGGGCTTTATCCACATGACCAACGCTGGCGCATCAACCTGGCATTACTTGTTGGTCTGGCCTCCATTGTGCCGATGTTCTGGAAAGCAATGCCCCGTCGCGGGCGCTACATCGCCGCATGGGCGGTTATCTATCCCATTGTTGTCTGGTGGCTGATGTATGGCGGTTTCTTCGGGCTGGAGCGGGTAGAAACGCGGCAATGGGGAGGATTAACACTCACGTTGATCATCGCTTCCGTCGGTATTGCGGGTGCCCTTCCTCTGGGAATTTTGCTGGCGCTGGGCCGTCGCTCTCATATGCCGATCGTTCGGATGCTCTCCGTTATCTTTATCGAGTTCTGGCGAGGCGTACCGTTAATCACCGTGCTGTTTATGTCTTCGGTCATGCTGCCGCTGTTTATGTCGGAAGGAACCAGTATCGACAAACTTATCCGGGCGCTGGTTGGGGTGATCCTTTTTCAGTCTGCCTACGTCGCGGAGGTCGTACGCGGAGGGTTACAGGCATTACCGAAAGGGCAGTATGAGGCCGCGGAATCTCTGGCGCTCGGGTACTGGAAAACCCAGGGACTGGTCATTCTACCCCAGGCGTTGAAGCTGGTGATTCCGGGTCTGGTGAACACCATTATCGCCCTGTTTAAAGATACCAGCCTGGTGATCATTATCGGTTTATTTGACCTTTTCAGTAGCGTTCAGCAGGCGACTGTTGACCCTGCATGGCTGGGGATGTCGACCGAAGGGTATGTTTTTGCCGCACTGATTTACTGGATTTTCTGCTTCAGCATGTCGCGTTACAGCCAGCATCTGGAGAAACGTTTTAACACCGGGCGTACGCCGCACTGAGGATTTTATGAGCCAATTATTAATTCAACCTGCCGACGCGATGATCACGCTGGAAAACGTCAATAAATGGTACGGTCAGTTTCATGTTCTGAAAGACATTAATCTGAACGTGAAACAGGGGGAGCGTATCGTGCTGTGTGGCCCTTCCGGCTCGGGTAAATCCACGACCATTCGCTGTATTAATCATCTGGAGGAACATCAACAAGGGCGTATTGTGGTAGACGGTATTGAACTCAATGAAGACATTCGCAATATCGAGCGGGTAAGACAGGAAGTCGGTATGGTGTTCCAGCACTTCAACCTCTTCCCACATCTGACGGTACTGCAAAACTGTACTCTGGCGCCGATTTGGGTGCGGAAGATGCCAAAGAAAGAAGCTGAAGCACTGGCGATGCATTACCTGGAACGTGTGCGCATCGCTGAGCACGCCCATAAGTTTCCAGGGCAGATTTCCGGCGGGCAACAGCAGCGCGTGGCTATTGCACGTTCGCTATGCATGAAGCCCAAAATTATGCTGTTTGATGAGCCGACTTCCGCGCTGGATCCTGAGATGGTGAAAGAGGTGCTGGATACCATGATTGGTCTGGCACAGTCCGGGATGACAATGCTTTGCGTCACCCACGAAATGGGCTTTGCCCGAACGGTAGCAGACAGGGTGATCTTTATGGATCGCGGTGAAATTGTTGAGCAGGCGCCACCGGAAGAGTTTTTTGCCCATCCTAAATCAGAGCGTACCCGGGCGTTCTTGTCGCAAGTCATTCACTAACTGCCCGGTGGCGCTGCGCTTATCTGGTGGAACGTGAGCCGGATAAGGCACAGCCGCCATCCAGCAGTTCTCAGGGCGCGTAAACGCAAAAAGGCCCGGTCTTTCGACCGGGCCCTTCGCTTGATTTGATGTCTGGCAGTTCCCTACTCTCGCATGGGGAGACCCCACACTACCATCGGCGCTACGGCGTTTCACTTCTGAGTTCGGCATGG